>NZ_ANMR01000019.1 GCF_000338275.1 Staphylococcus xylosus NJ | reverse complement strand
AACAATATTGTAACGAGTCGTGTCCCAGATGACTTAGATGATTTCAATAGAGAAATTATTAAAAAATTAAAAGCATAATTTTGTAATATCAATCAGTATTTATTATCTAAGAGACTAACAGCAAAGTTTATAACTTTGTTGTTAGTCTCTTATTGTTCATTTTACACACTCATATTTAAAGTTTCAGTGAATTGTTGTAACTTTAAATAGTTGGATTCGCCCAATAGTTTCATCTTTATCGCTAGCACTCTAATAAGAACAGTTCAAAATCTAAACCTAAAGCGATTATACTATTTTAATAATCTATTTAGTGATTGTTGAATCGGTAATAACGAGTTTCCTATATATTTTTTTAAATCATCAGGTTCAATATCTAAACTTCCACTTTTTATAATTTCTTGTGCTGAAGCAAGAAAATCAGCTAAATCTTTAGGATATTCTGCGTTTTCCTGTAAGAATTTTGAAGCCGTGTTAACATCTGTATCAATAATCTCAAGACTTTTACCTGAAATTTTTTCTAACTCTTCTGCTAATTGGCGATATGTGATCAAATTTCCACCAATTTCAATAATATTAGGAAATTCATATTTCCCTGATACTGCATAAGCAGCTATTTGAGCATATTCTTCTTTCAATGCCCAACCGACTTTGCCTTCTCCACCTGAATGAACAAAGTTTCCGCTTTTTAAAGCAGCTGTAATTAACCCGTATTCATTTTCTAAATACCAGTTATTACGCAAAAATGTATAATTTATATCAGAATCTAAAATTAATTTTTCGGTATATTTATGATCCTCTGCTAACGGACTACTAGAAATATTAGCATTTCCAAAGCTTGTATAAGCAATATAAGAAACACTATTTGCTTTAGCTGCTTCTACAACATTTTTATGTTGCTTTTGACGTTGCCCAACTTCATTCCCTGAGATAAATAAAAGGCGATCTATATCTTTGAAAGCTTTTGATAACGCTTCAAAATCATCATAATTTCCAAACCTTATATTAAATCCTTTTTCTTCCAATTGACTTGCTTTTTCTTTATTTCTTACTAAAGCGAAAATCTCATCTTGGGGAACTAATTTTTTCAAAAATTCAAGAGCATAATTACCCATACCACCTGTGGCACCTGTTATTAAAATATTCACAATATCAACCCTTTCTAATTAATTATTTAATATAAGTTGAATCATACACATTTTTTTGGAAAAGTACAGTTATCAGTTTATTAAAATAGTATTTTTAAGTAATAATTTTATTAAGTGATTAAAAAGTATAATGTCAAAACTTAACGATTTTCAAACAATTTTTATCTTTTCTGGAACTATTTTCTATTCTGGCTCATATATGCATTTTAAGAAACAAATGTAATTAAATGGGTTGAAAATTATATATTTTTAAAGGTTGCTTTAAATCAAATGTTAAAATGTATAATAAGGATATTGGATTACCACATGTGAATTTGTTTTTAGCACGACGTTTTTTAGGTGTGTAAGTATGCCTTTAGGTATAAAAATAAAAGGCAACCTAGAAAAAATAGATTGCCTTTTTCTTTCGATGCAGTATCGTCAATGTAAATCCAAAAATTATGGTTATAAATCTACATCACTTTTCAAAAATGTAACAACAATATTCAAGACAAATTAATTTTTATAACTGCTCCGAATATCTCGAGCCGTTTCTTTAACTTTAAAACAAAAAATCGACGAAGGTCGATTATGATTTTTGCACCGTTTGGAACAAACGTGTAAGCGCCCTTTACAGGATTTAACTAAATTATAACGATGAATTTTAGACTTATAATGCAATAACAATTGGGTCTACCAGATTTACAAGTTTAGTTAAGGGTTCCAAGGCTCAACGTCAATAAAGCAATTAGTTATTTTTAACTATCCCATTTGGAACGTAAAATACATGAGCAAAAGTTATTTTGTGGGTATTCTGGTTCGAAATATTTAATTACATCTGATTTTATATTTCCAAAAGTCGTTTCAGGTTTATGCTTAAAACCGTCATAAAAAGATTTAATTACATCATGTTTAAAATTGCCTCTTGGGAATTTAGCAACGATTGCTTTTCTGATTTCATCAGAATATTGATCCCAATTATCTCCCATTACGTCTGTTCCTACACCATGATATAATAAAGCTACATTGTTTTCTTTGTGTTCAGCTACACCTAGTGTTGTATGTAACGCAATAGAATCCCAGGCAAGTTGTAAATCGCGTTCGTTATAATTATAATTTTTTAAAAATTGTCTAACTGCATTAGCGCCATCTACTTCGAATCTTAAATCATCACTACTGTATGTTTGGGTTAAACCTAAATCATGAAATAAAGAAGTGATATAAAGTAATTCTTTATCGTATTGTAATTTATCTTGCATGCCTTTGACTTCGCCAAATAAATAAACTCTGTTTGAGTGATTCCATATTAATTCATTTCCGTATTCTTGTACGATTTTTTGGGCATCTTGAACAATTTTACTATCTGGAACTTTTATTTCATCTATGCTATTAATCATAAAAAACTCCCCTTTGTGAAATATATAATTAGTGTTAATATTCCCTTTAAAAAATAAGTAAACCTTTCTTTATATTGGATAAAGAAAACAAATAAATGAAGAAGTAAATACATTGATTTAAACGAAGACTCTAATCAATTACCTGAATCCATACCACTTGGATTTAGATTAGGGAGAAATCGTTTAAGAGAATTGTTGTATCAGTATAAAGAAATTGGAGTAAATCATTTAGCCTTTGTTGCTTATTTTGCTAGAATTGCTAGAAGACCTGTTGAAGACATTATAGATGAATTAGGCGAAGAAATTGTTCCATATTTTCCAACACACAAAGTGAACTAATTAGGAGGTTATATTGATGAGAGCATTTGCAATAGAATCATATGGAGAAGCTGATGTATTACAAGAATTTAATTTACCACTACCTCAGATAACAGATGAAGAAGTATTAATTGAAGTTGAAAATACAGGTATTAGCCCATACGATTGGCATGTTAGACGAGGTGAACAAGAAGGGAAAGTTGATTACCCTATACCGCTCATTTTAGGATGGGATATATCAGGCGTTATACGTAAAGTCGGCTCAAAAGTAACAGATTTAACAGTAGGTACACCAGTTATTGCAACACAACAACTTGATAAAAACGGTGGTTATGCAGAATTTGTGGCCATTAATCAAAACACAGTTGTTAAAAAACCTGAATCATTATCTTTTGAAGAAGGTGCGACAATTCCAATTAATGGTTTGACTGTCTATCAAGCGTTAATAAAATATGGTGAAATGCAACACGGGGATAAAGTATTAATACATGGTGGCGCAGGTGCAGTAGGTATATTTGGCATTCAATTAGCTAAAGCTAAAGGTGCCTATGTAGCAACTACTGCAAGTACACACAACCATGAATTTTTAAAATCAATTGGGGCAGATGTTACCATTGACTACAATACAGAACGTTTTGAAGATTATGTACATGATTATGACATCGTCCTTGATACACAAGCAGGAGAAACACTTGAACGTAGTTATGATGTATTGAAACCTGGAGGCAGACTAATATCTATACGCGGACAAGTTAATAAAAAGAAAGCAGAAAGTAAGGGAATTACAGCATATTTCACATGGACAGAATTAAATCGTCAAGATTTAATAGAAGTTGTTAATTTATATGGATATGGTGTTGTCAAAGCTTACTTTGAAGCTATTTTCCCACTATCTTTTGTTCGAGAAGCTCATAAATTAAGTGAAAATGGTCATTCTAGAGGGAAAATTGTAATAAATAATAAATCATAATATATGATTTATTATTTAAATTAACATAACCGATGATTATCAGAAGTACAAAATAGACTCCTTATGCATAAGGGGTCTATTAATCGTTTCAAAATGAAATATTGTCTGAATAAGAACCAATTTTAAGAAAAAGATGGACAGAGCAATATAAAACCAGAAAACACAATAATGTAAACAATAACTCATATAATAGATGTTCTTTTATAGTTTTATTGTATTTTGTAATAAAAATATACGCTAGATATATTATTTACTTTACCAAAGATGCTGAGGACGTTAACCGTATTATTAATTGGGTGTAAGCCAATCCTTCGGGGGCAATATGATAGAAATATTAAGTATTATTAATAGATAATATAATATTTTAATAAAAATAATGTTCACTTATTCAGAATTTTCTGATAACATAAAAGCTAGTTTGTAATCGCTTACAAAGGGAGGGGTATTATGAAAAAAGGGTTGGCTTTAATCATTGTTTTGTCAACTGTGCTTGCTTCATGTGGTAAAAGTAATGAATCAAGCGCATCAAAGAATCAATTTCCAGATGAAACAGTAGAGATTGTTGCTCCAGCTTCTCCGGGTGGAGGTTGGGATACCACAGCGCGTGCTATTCAAAAAATCATACTTGAGGAAAATTTAACTAAACAAAACGTTAATGTTATTAATAAACCTGGAGGTGGCGGTGAAGTAGGTTGGCAATATTTAAAATCACGTTCACCTAATACGATTTCTATTAATTCAAGTTTATTATTATCTAACAATGAATTAGGATTAAGTGATTTAAATACTAATGATTTTACGCCTATTGCTATTTTAGCAACAGAATGGATTAGTCTAACAGCATCTAATAAGTCGAATTTAAATTCTGGTAAAGAAGTTATGGAAAAATTGAAGAAAGATCCTAAATCTTTAACAATTGGAGTTGCACCGGGATTGGGAAATAATGATCATTTAGCATTTGTTCAAGCGGCAAAAGAATATGGTGTTGATGTAGAAAATATTGATTTTCTTGTTTATAAAAGTGGAGGAGATTTACAAACTGCTCTATTAGGTGGACATGTAGATGTAGCTTCAACAGCTGTTTCTGAGGTTAAAGAACAGCATCAAACTGGTAAATTAAAAATGTTGGCTGTAACTTCTGATAAACCAATTGAAGGTATTGAAGATGTACCTACCTGGGAAGATCAAGGTATTGATGTAGTATTTCCACATTGGCGTGGCGTCATGGGTCCTAAAGATATGACACCTGAGCAACGAGAGTATTGGGATACTACAATGGAGAAAGTAGTTAAGTCAAAAAGGTGGCAAGAAATAAGAAAAAACAATGATTGGGAAAATTTCTATAAAGATAGTGAAGAAAGTGAAAAATTCTTGAAAGCGCAACGTAAGAAATATAACGAACTAGTAAATGACTCAGGTCTAAAATAAGGGGGAGTATAAATGTCACGACTTGTTTTTCCATTAGTATTAATATTATTTGGTGTGATTTATTTAGTGCTAACTATCAATATACCGAAATCTAATATTGGTGATCCTAATAGTCCTATGTATTTTCCATTATTAATCGGCCTGTTGCTTGTTGTAATGAGTATTATTTACTTTTTTCAAGAATTCAAAAAGCGTCATCAAAAATTTACAGCTTTTTCCCAATTACTTGAAAAACGTACGTTTATACGTATTGTACTGACTATCATTTTAGCGATAATATATGCTTTTATTTTTGAACCCTTTGGTTTTTTAATTTCAACCATTCTATTTTTAGGTTGTATTATGTTCTTGATTAATGGATATAAAAGGTGGTTACAAAATATTTTAGTAACAGTAATTTTTTCCGGTATTGCATGGTATACCTTTTCACAATTACTGGATGTTAGTTTACCTTAAGGAGGGTTATACGAATGGGGATTGATACAGGTAGTTTTTTGGAAGGATTAACGACAGCTTTTCATCCGATGAATCTTTTATGGGTGCTCATCGGTGGTTTTCTTGGTACGGTTGTAGGAATGTTGCCTGGATTAGGGCCCGCTACTGCAGTAGCAGTACTTATACCAGTTACTTTTGGTATGGAACCAGTAAGTGCATTAATCTTGATGATCTCAATCTATTATGGCGCTATGTACGGAGGTTCTAGAAGCTCTATATTATTAAACACACCAGGTGATGGATCAGCTATTGCAGCTACATTTGATGGTTATCCAATGACAAAAAAAGGCGAAGCGGGTAAGGCGCTTACAATATCAGCTATAGCTTCATTAATTGGTGGCATTATCGCAGTTATTGGTTTCATCATTCTAGCAAAACCATTGTCAAATTTTGCTTTGAAATTTGGTCCACAAGAATATTTTTTATTATTTTTATTTACACTTTCAGCTATTGTTACCTTGTCATCTGGGAAGATGGTCAAAGGATTTATTGCAACAAGTATTGGACTGATTATTAGTACTGTAGGTGTGGACTTACAGACAAGTATTTATCGTTTCACTTTTGATATTCCACATTTAAGTGAAGGTATAGATTTCTTAGTAGTTATAATTGGGGTATATGCAGTAGCAGAGGTGTTGTACAACTATTTAAATCTACACGTATTAAAGCCACCAAATTCTGATGTAGGATCAATGAAATTATCGAAAGAAGATTGGAAAAAAACACGTGGAGCGATGTTTAGGCAAAGTCCAATTGGTTTCCTAATCGGTGTTTTGCCTGGAGCAGGAGGATCAATTGCGGCAATGCTAAGTTATTCGACAGAAAAGCAAATATCTAAAAATGGTAAAAATTTTGGAAAGGGAGAAATAGAAGGTGTAGCTGCACCTGAATCTTCTAATAATGCTGCATCAGTCGGTGCTTTGATTCCCTTATTAACAATGGGGGTTCCGGGATCGGGAACTACAGCTGTTATATTAGGAGCTGTGGTGATGTTAGGCTTACAACCAGGTCCGTTGTTATTTGCTAATGAACCTGAAACAATATGGACTCTTGTTAATAGTATGTTTATCGGGAATATATTTTTAGTTATATTAAATATTGCTTTAATCGGCTTACTATTAAAGATTTTACGTACACCACCTAAAGTTCTATATCCAATTATTTTAGTACTTGCGTTTATAGGTACATATACATTAGGCTATAGTGCAATTGATTTTTATATTTTAATTATATTCGGTGTGATTGGCTTAGTAATGAAGTTATTAGATTTCCCAATCGCGCCTTTAATCTTAGCTTGCATAATTGGTTCAGATATGGAACAAAACTTTCGTAAAAGTTTAATAGTAAGTAATAATAATATATTAGATATATTTATAGGGTCACCGATAAGTATTGTATTATTATTAATGACAATTTTAGCATTGTTCTATCCACTGATTATAAACGGCTTTAAAAAAGCAAAATTAAAAAAATAATTTGGTAATAGATAGGTTAAAACTATGAATCTAAACTGAAATTATTTTCGTTATTTAGTAAGTGTAGATTAATTATTTGATTGTTTTATTGAGTAGAGTGAGAATCGTATTTGAGTAATATGATTTTCATTCTACTTTTTTTATGTGTTTTTTGGTATAGATGTATAGTGATAAATATAGGTTAATAAACTTTAATAATTTTTAAAAGCTTTTGAATTTAAGTACATATGCAAATAAGTTAAATTTCCTATTTATATAGTGTGAATAATTACTTCTTTATGTATAGGCTGTTTTTTAGACTAGAGTTAACTCTAAGCGATATGATATTAGATGAAGAAGTTGGAAAGTCTTCAAATAGGATAAGTACTGGAGGAATTATTTTATGGTTAATGCTAAAGCTAGAGCGGTTAACGGGCCGGATTCGAATTTTCATGCTACAGAAATTAAAAGACGTGATCTTGATACACATGATGTATTAATTGAGATTAAATACGCAGGTATATGTCATTCTGATATTCATACTGCACATGGTGAGTGGGGGCCAGTTCACTATCCACTAGTGCCAGGCCATGAAATTGCAGGTATTGTTAAAGAAGTTGGGGCAGAAGTGAATAAATACGAAGTAGATGATCGTGTCGGTGTTGGTTGCATGGTTGATTCTTGTGGCGAATGTGAAAATTGTCAAAACGGCGAAGAACAATATTGTCTAAAAGGAATGGTTGGCACATACGCAGGTACGGATAGATATGGTGAACCGACACAAGGCGGTTATTCAACACATATTGTAGTACATGAAGATTTTGTATTACGTATTCCTGATAATATTGGTTTAGACGCTGCAGCTCCATTACTTTGTGCGGGTATTACTACTTATTCACCTTTGAATCATTGGAAAGCAAGTGAAGGTAAAAAAGTAGCAATCATCGGTATGGGCGGTTTAGGACACATGGCTGTTCAAATTGCAAATGCTATGGGCGCAGAAGTTACTGTATTATCACAAACGTTAAATAAAAAAGAAGATGGTTTGAAATTAGGTGCAACACATTACTACGCAACAAGTGATGAATCTACATTTGAGCAACTGCCAAAAACTTTTGACTTAATTATCAATACAGTAAGTGCAAACTTGCAATTAGACAATTACCTTAAATTGCTTACATTAGACGGTACAATTGTTAACGTCGGGGCACCAGCGGAACCAATCTCATTAAGAGTTGCAAATTTAATTGGTCACCGTAGATCATTTGCTGGATCAGCTATAGGAGGTATACGTGAAACACAAGAGATGTTAGATTTCTGCTCTAAACATAATATCAAACCTCAAATTGAAATGATTTCAGCTGATCAAATAGATGAAGCTTATGAAAGAGTTTTAGCATCTGATGTTAAATATCGCTTTGTTATCGATACAAGTACAATGTAATTAACTTGCAATTAATGAATATCTAACGTGCTTTAAAAATTTTTAAAGTATATTATAGTAGCCATTTGTTTTAGACAAAGTTCTGAAATAGGTGGCTATTACTATACAGATAAGTTATACATTGCATGAAATTTATAATTATATAATATGTCCGATTGCTTATATAATTATAAATATTAAGTAATTTTTATATAAAAAATTTGTATAAGTTAAAATTTACTATTATAATAACTTATAAGCGTGTGAGTAAACGCTAACATAACGTTACAATAGTTGGGAGTGATTTTCATGCCAGATACAGATACTGCATCAGACTTATTGGAAAAGATCTTAGATTATTTATTTTCACTTAAAAAGTAATTTTTAATAGTGGATATTTATACTTAAAATCAATAAAGAATAATTGATTTGCTAAGAAACCTAACTTGAATTATGGATATGTCCCTGCAAAGTAATCAATTAACATTGAGAACTTTGTAGGGTTTTTTTAGTCAAAATGGTGCATTAATGTGTGGATACTGTGTTGAAGTAATAATCTGAAAATAAACTGGAAAACACATTTTGAGTATTAGTAGGTTTATATAAAATAGAGATAAAAAAAGTTGAGGCAAATTAATTGTCTCAACATTAATCATTATATAGGTAGTAGTTGACTTGATTGAAATTTAAAGCATCTCTCCAAAATTCAGGTTACGTTATTCTATACGCGATGGTTAGCCATTTTTTCGAAAAAATTAATAATATAGGAGTGGTCTTTTTTACTATTACCATTAGCTACTTCTGAACTGAAAATTTCTTTAACAATATTTGTAACAGGAAGTGGTACTCCTAAAGCGTTGGCAGAGTGTTGGATATTACCTAAGTCTTTAAAATTTGTTTCAATTTTTCCACCAGGTTCAAAATTTCTTTCTATGATAGATGGCATCTTAGCATCCATTACAGCACTGCCAGCTAATCCACCACTAATTGCTTCAAAGAGTTTGTTCAAATCTATTCCTGATTTACTAGCATAAACACAAGCTTCTGATAAACCTGCTAAATTAATACTGACAATAATTTGATTTGCCAATTTAGCTGCTGAACCAGTACCGCTTTCTCCAAAATGAACTATATTTTCTCCCATTGTTTGAAATAAAGGGAGAACTTTTTCGAAATCATGTTCTTCTCCACCAACCATAATGGACAGTCGTCCTTCAAGTGCCATTGGTTCTCCGCCACTAACAGGAGCATCCATAAATTGAATATTAAATGGTTTCAACTTAGCTGCGAATGCTCTGGAATCTTCAGTTGAAACAGAACTCATGTCTATCACAATTGTTCCTGGCTTACAATTATTCGCAAGGCCTTCCTCAGAAAATAAAACTTGTGTGACATGTTTAGATGTAGGAAGCATTGTTATAATAACATCGCAATTTTCAGCCACTTCACTATTTGAGCAACAGGCATTTCCACCTAACGCTTTTAACTCATCAACTGCATTTGTATTTAAATCAAAAATATATGTTTCATAGCCACTTTTAATAACGTGAAGTGCCATAGGTTTTCCCATAATACCCAAGCCAATAAATCCAACTTTCATAATTATTACCTCCATATACATAAATTTTAGCAATTAATTTAACTGATAATAGCGTGATGAACATTATCATTATTAAAAAATTTTTCTACTATTTATCATCGATTATAGGTTGAAGATGGTTTTGAACATAGTTACCAAGATCTTTAATCACTTGGGTAGTGTTTGCATGTGCTTCTCCTATTTCATCTTCGAGCATTATCCAGCCGTTGTAGTCATTATCTTTCAAAATTTGTGTACATTTTGAAAAATCTATATCTCCTGCACCCATGTTTTTCCATTCTGATTGATTTGCAACATCTTTATAGTGCACATGCTTAATAAGTGAAATTGCATCTTCAAATACTTTTGATGGGTTCATACCACCCATAGCAATATGTCCGGCATCAGGCGTATAGCTCATGTAACCACCGTCTAGACCGTTGAACAGTACTTTATAATCTTCTTCAAATTTCCAATAAGATGTTTCATATGATATTGGGTGTAGTGAAGTTGTAATACCATGTTCTTCGTAAGCACGTTTAGCGAGTTCATTTGCACCTGTAATAATTTCTTTTTGTCTTTGTAATAAATTATCTCTATTTTTTCCACTTCTTGATGGAACATTCATAATTGCTCCAGGAAAATGCTTGAGATAATTGAAAAAGTAATCATCTATCTCTTTTTCACTATCAGATGCATGACCGCCTACAAAAGCGTGTGGTACTGTTAATGCTGCTAACTGTAAATTATTTTTGTCGAGAGCTTCTTTTAAAAGTTGTGGTGATTTCTCATATTTTCCTAACAAATTAATTTGTACGTCTACACCAGTAAGTCCTGCATTTGCTATGTCGTGTATCACCTGATCCATTTTATCTGCTTTTTCATCATAGTCTAAAACCCAAGTAGAGCCTTGACAACCAAAATTAATCGTCATTATTTTCCTCCTAACAAGTCACTGTATATTGAATAAAAATATGTTTTTTGTTAAATAAAATAATTTTTGAAAACGCTAACAATATATTTCAACCCTATCATTTATAATACTTTTGTCAATAATAATGTGAAAACAAACGAAAATAAAAATAAATAAATGAAATTAATTGAAAATTTAAAATAACTATATTAAAATCGCACATATATGTAAGCGCTTACTTTTGAAGGCTTCGCTTTACAACATAAATAAAATATTAATTTAGTGAAAGAGAGTGGGGGATAAGGATGTTTGAAGAAATTTGGCCGCTTATTGGCGTGGTTATAGGTGTTATAGTTTTACTTATATTGATTATTGGGTTCAAATTGAATACTTTTATATCACTCATAGTGACTTCTATGTTTACGGGGGTCATCTTAGGTATTCCAATTGATAACATCGGTGAAACAGTAGAAAAAGGCATGGGGGATACGCTTGGTAGTATTGCAATCATTTTTGGTTTGGGTTCGATTTTAGGTAAGTTACTATCAGATGGTGGTGGCGCAACTCGAATAGCTGACAAATTAATTGAAACTTTTGGCGAAAAGTATGTGAATTGGGCGATGTTAATTGCATCATTTATTATAGGCATTTCACTATTTTTAGAAGTTGCGTTTGTGTTACTTATCCCTCTTGTGTTTACATTAGCCAAACGAATGAATATTTCTAATCTTAAAGTCGGTCTTCCAATGACTATTTCGATAGCCATTACACATGGTTTTTTACCACCGCACCCTGGACCAGTAGCGGTAGCACAAGCATTGAATGCTAATATTGGGCATGTATTAATGTATGGTATTATCATAGGTTTACCTTTGGCATTGATTGTGGGCGCTTTTTTTACCAAATTTGTATATAAAATCGTGCCATCAGCTTTTGCTAGGGAAGGTAAACAGATGAGCGTTGACGCAGAGAAACCAGTAGCAGTAAAAGATAGACCTAGTTTTGGTTTGAGTTTATTAACGGCACTCAGCCCTATTATTTTAATGTTGTTGGCGACAATTATTCAATTAATTACAGGCCATGAGGATGGTAAAGCCGGTGGTTTTGAAGGTTTTATTTATTTCATTGGTTCATCAACAACTGCGATGTTAATTGCTGTTCTTATAGCGATTTATACGATGGGAATAAGAAGAAAAAAATCTACTGACCAAATTATGGCGACTATTTCAAACGCTATTACACCGATTGCTATGTTATTGCTTATCATTGGTGGAGGCGGTGTTTTCAAACAAGTTATTATAGATGGTGGCGTAGGTGACACAATATCTAAAATTTTCCACGGTACTGAGATGTCTCCAATTATATTGGCATGGTTGGCGACAGCAATTTTGAGATTAGCTTTAGGATCATCGACCGTTTCCGCGCTATCATCAGTAGGTATTGTATTGCCATTAATACAATCTATGGATGTGAATATTTCTCTTATTGTACTTGCAATTGGAGCTGGGAGTGTCTTCTTTTCACATGTTAATGACGCAGGATTTTGGATGTTTAAAGAATACTTTGGCTTAACTATGAAAGAAACATTTTTAACTTGGACGTTGTTGGAATCAGTATTATCCGTATTGGGATTAGGATTTATTTTGATTTTAGACGTTGTTATTTAATAGGTATAGATTTAAAAGAATCAAATAAAGCGTAGTGAATTCGCATTTTCAACAAATTCAAATTTATAATGTTTCCTCATAAAAACACACCCCTAAAAGTTAGATTTTTAGTTCAACTTTTGGGGTGCACATCAATAGTAAGGGGGATTTTTGAATATTAGTGCCCTATCATCCAAGGGCGGGCGTCTCTATTATTTACCTTTTTTTGTACGGGTAATTTATCTTTTGAAACAACTTTAGGTTCTTGCCCTTGCTCGATGCGTTTTTTTAAATTTGAATTCATTCCGTAGGTCTGAAACGTCTTATATAAGCGTTTGGAATGGTTGCCACAATTAGGACAAGTTGCTGAATCATGTTTTTCGCTCATTGATTGACGCAATGTAAATGAATCGCAATTAGGACATTTGTACGTATAATTTGGCATTATTCATCAGGCTCCAATTTTGGTAAAATATCACCTTTGAAAATTTCTCGGGGGATTGCAATGGTACAACAAGCATTTGGAACGTCAACGATACCAGCAACGGTACCTTGTACAGGGGCAGATCCTAGAAGCATATAAGCTTGTTCACCAGTAAAGCCCCTTGTTTTTAAGAATTCTATGGCATTTAAGCAAGCATTACGATAAGCAGTGTTAGCATCTAAATAGGTTTGTTTACCATTAAATTCATTGACTGAAATACCTTCAAAAACGATGTAATCTGTATAATTTGGCATTACAGGGCCGGGTTTAAACGCGGGGTTGTTCTTTATTTGATATGTATCCATACCATTTTTTATGACATTGACACGTAATTCAATCCAACCAGGCATCTCAATGCCACCGCAAAATGTGATTTCACCGTCGCCTTGAGAGAAGTGTAAATCACCGACAGAGAGTTTTGCGCCATCTACAAATACAGGAAAGTAAATACGAGAGCCTTTTGATAAGTTTTTAATATCGCAGTTCCCACCATTTTCTCTCGGAGGAACAGTCCTAGCGCCTTCTTTTGCAACGCGTTCAAAATCTTTGCCTTTTAAGTCACCTAATACAACTGCATCAGTTTCAGGTAAATTTGCAAGCACTGGTTCGCGGTTAGGATCCGTATTATAAAGAGCAAGTTCACGTTGATTCCATTCGTCTAACATTTTTTGCGATGGGGCTACTCCGATTAAACCAGGATGAATGATCCCGGCAAATTCCACACCTGGAATATGACGACTAGTCGCATAAATACCGTTAAAGTCCCAAATAGATTTTTGAGCATTAGGATAATGGTCTACTAAAAAGCTTCCACCATTTGTTTTGTCAAAAATCCCATTAAACCCCCACTCATGCTCTGAAAATGTTCCAATATCAAGGATATCTACAACTAATAAATCACCAGGTTTTACTCCTTTAACATGTACAGGTCCACTTAAAACATGAACACGGTTTAAATTAACAGTTTTAATATCGCTAGGATCATCATTATTGGAAATTTGTCCGTCTGTCCAATCTAAGCATTCGATACGAAATGATTCTCCAATTTCTACGGAAAAGGCTGCGGGAATATCTGGGTGCCATCTATTGTGTCCAGGGTGGTCTTGTTGGTCCATTTTCTTACTTAAATCAATATTGAATAACTTTTTAGGCATAATAAGCATCCTCCAATTAAATTTAAATAGTATAAATGTGACTGTATAATATGTTTAGTACAGAATAACACAAAAGGGGTAAAAGTATAATTAAATGAAATATTCTCCGTCCAAAGATTGCTGATTCTTGACAATGACGAACAATAAGTATATGTTTGTAATATTAAATAAAAATAAATATAGTCATTGATGTGTGCTTAAACTAGGTTATTTGGGCTTTAGCAAGATGTTAATAGAAATATTGGCAAATTGAAAAAGTAAACAAATTGAAATAGAAAGCGAAAATCATACGACATATGTGAAATAATTTAAATTAATTTATAAATTTAAAAGCAATATACATATATAGGTAGCAAAACAAATCACTGCATAAAGTATTAGAGTGCGTTGTAATGAAGCCGATAATATTAATAAATCGACGAAGATTTATTATATATTGTCGGCTTTTTTTAATGAGTCTTACAACTATATTTTAGAGAAAGCTAACTTTATGATTACAGTCATCATATCTAACGGAGGAGGATGCGATATGCTTACATCGTCTAATTTATCATTACTAATCATTCTATTATTTGTCGCGATATTCATTTCAGTAATAAGTGGAGTTATATTTTTAAATAAGCGCATATCACTAGCGTACGTTCATATACATATTTATTTAGTAGCACTACCGCCATTGATAGCATTCGTTGGCTTAATTTTAGCACCAAAGAACACCAATATTGGTTTATGGTATTCAGATGTTTTATCTTGGTTGATGGCATTTTTCGTATTAGTTATTGGTTTAATCATCCAACGTTATTGTATACGCTATTTGGCCGGAGATAGAAGCTATAGAAAATACTTTACGTTATTTACTTTAACGACAAGTTTTGCATCTATGGCATGGTTAACAGGCGATCTCCGTATTATGGTAGTCAGTTGGGGTTTCACATTAATTGGCCTAACATTACTGATTAGTTTGACGAGTGCTTGGAGAGTGACAAGGGCAGCAGCAATTGTTACAGGAAAATTATTTTTCTTAAGTTGGCTCGCATTATTGCTAGCTGTTATATGGTTAGGAATTATAACAGGAGAGTGGGATTATACAGGTATTTTTACCGATGTTAACCTTGATCAAATCAATGCATGGACACGTTTTGGCATTAATATGTTAATAATCTTGGCGGTTATGATTCCAGCAGCACAATGGCCGTTCCAAAGATGGTTGATTGAATCAGTCGCAGCGCCAACGCCTGTGTCTGCAATCATGCACGCGGGCATTGTGAATGCTGGTGGTATTATGCTTACGCGTTTTTCTCCATTATTTAATGGTGACATCGCAACAATTGTTTTATTATGCTTTGCGAGCGCCTCTGTACTTATAGGTGCAGGTATTAGTTTAGTGCATGTAGACTATAAACGGTTGTTAGTGGGTTCAACAATAGGGCAAATGGGCTTTATGTTAATTCAATGTGCGTTAGGTGCTTATATACCTGCAATTATTCATCTAATATTACATGGTTTATTTAAAGCGACACTCTTTTTACGCTCTGGTTCGGCTGTACGACATTTTAATGTACCGAGTCGTGCAAATGAAAGAATGTCTTACTTATGGATATTAGCAGGGCGTGGTTTAGCAATTATGATTGGTCTTGGCTTTTGGTTATCCGCTCCAGAACAAGGTTATCGTTTAGTTAGTGGTCTTATTTTAGCATGGTCATTATCCGTATCTTGGACACAACTAGTTGCCTTTGGTGAAGGGAATTTTGGTCGTATCATGGGTTTATTAGTACTTAGTGTAGTCGGCATGGTCTATTATATCGTTCACCATTTCTTTAGTGATGCTTTGCATACTATCGCATTTCATAGTGCCCAGCCACCTATGCTAGCAACCGTAATTGTTGCGTTAATTTTATTATTTGGTAGTTTGATGAGTACGTGGGTAGCGCGTCATCGTTCATCGGTAGCATTTTCAATTATTTATATGTGGATCGTACGTTTAGGTGATGCAAAAATTGAAACAGTAGAACGTCATCCTAATTACTTAAAAAAATATTTATCCAAAGGAGGGCACTAAAATGGGAAACTCAAACACACATTCTATTGCGCAATCGAGTTACATTAATGATATTCGCATGACAGTTGAAACTGCGAGCAAGGTCATTGTTCCTTTATCACCCATTTCAGTATTTGCTGCTAGAAGTCCCTGGTCTGGATTAGAAGATAAAACATTTGATGAAGTAGCAAGTTGGTTAAAGCAAGAACGTAAAGTTGATATTTATCCAGCGAGAACAACTATTATAGAAGCAAGGCAACAAGGTGAAATAAGCGATAAGTATATAGAACAGCGTTTTCAACAATGGATAGAAGAGACAAAATTATCTATTCCGAAAGCGCACGCTATTCAATATGGTAAACAAGCATTAAAGTTACGGCCATTGAAGACTTACTCAGAGGAACAAGACGTCATAGATGAACTCGTGAAAGATTTGACGGGAAGTCTGAAGGGGAGTAATACTGCATCCGGACAATTTTCATCAGTGCCATTAATTAGTACATACGTCTTTGATGATAAAAATGAAAAATTAATCGATACGTTAGATTATCATGTAATAAAATGGTGCAAGTTATTTATTGATGACGCCCAGTCCGGATGGACGATGCCAAATAGAGATAAAGGACTTTTTAATGCTTGGCAGAGATTAGTTCCATATGACCCAGCGTTAACTAAACAACAACGTACACGTTTACAATCATTGCCAAATGATGCTGAATCATTACTTAAAACCTCATTAAACAATCTAGGTATTAAGGATATAGAAATTCAAACATATTTAGAGAATCATTTATTATCATTACCAGGTTGGGCAGGTATGATGATGTGGCAAGATGACCATCATAAGAAGGTTCATGATTTATTATTTACTTATCTTGCTATACGTGTTGCGATGGAATGGGCAATCGTAGAGCCTCATTTACCTGTAACTCCTCCAGATGCTAAAGATGACAGTGTTTTGGAAACAAGCATTGTGTCATGGCTGCAGTGGGGTGGATTTACGGTAGAAACTTGGCGTACGTTAAGTATAGAAGAAAAAGAACAATATGTGCAATTTGCGCAAGAGTTTAATGAACAATTGTGTCGGAAATTGTGGTTGGAAGCATGGGAAGAAACCTATAATGAACAATTAAAGGGTATGATTGTATTAGATCAACCTCACCAAATAACAGCACAAAAAGTAGAAGTTCAAATGGCTTTCTGTATTGATGTAAGGTCGGAGCCTTTTAGAAGACAGATTGAAGCAGCTGGACCGTTTGAAACTCTGGGTATTGCAGGTTTTTTTGGGTTGCCAATAGAGAAATCTGAGTTAGGAAGTAAGTACAATCATCCGTCATTACCAGTTATGAATCAACCACAGCATAAAATCCAAGAATACACACATGAACGTGAGCCTAATGCATTTCAACAACGGAAGCATGCATTAGAATCCGTTACTTATACATTTAAAAAAATGAAACAGAACGTTTTGCCTAGTTTACTTTTACCGGAATTGAGTGGACCTTGGCTATCGCTACAAATGTTAACGAGAAGTTTTATCCCGAGACGTGTGGGAGCGATGATTCGTAAGTTTTATAGCAATTGGTTACAAAAACCACAAGATACTACTTTAACATTGAATCGTAATCAACATCATAACAATCAACATATGCATTTTGAAGATGAATTACCAATTGGTTTCACCAAAACAGAAAAAGTAAATTATACATTACAAGCACTAAAATTAATGGATTTAACTAAAGACTTTGCACCGTTAGTTGTGATGTGTGGTCATGGTAGTCAAAGTGCTAATAATCCCTATGCAGCCTCATTAGATTGTGGCGCCTGTGGTGGGGCAGCGAGTGGTTTCAATGCTAAAGTGTTGGCTCATTTGTGTAATATGACAGAGGTCAGAGAAAGTTTATTACAGGAAGGTATTAAAATCCCAGAAGAAACTATTTTTGCAGCTGCAGAACATCAAACTTCAGTAGATGAATTGAAGTGGATATATTTACCTGAATTATCTCAAGAAGCACAAATAGCTTATGAAAAAATAGAAGCGGCAATGCCTCAAATAAGTTATGCCGCAAGTGAAAAAAGGTTGGCGCAGTTACCTGATAATAATATAGTTAAGCCAAACCCAGTCAATCAAGTTCATCGTAAAGCTAATGATTGGAGCGAGATAAGACCAGAATGGGGATTAGCGAAAAATGCAGCGTTTATTATAGGCCAACGTGAATTAACTAAAAATAGTGATTTAGCAGGTAGAGCCTTCTTGCATAATTATGATTGGCAACATGATAAAGGTGGTAGCATATTAGCAAATATTATTGCCGGTCCAGCACTTGTTGCGCAATGGATTAATCTGCAATACTATGCGTCGACAGTAGCGCCTCATTTTTATGGTAGTGGTAGTAAAGCAACGCAAACAGTAACGGCGGGTATCGGTGTTATGCAAGGAAACGCCAGTGATTTATTAACGGGACTGCCATGGCAATCTGTAATGGCGTCTGATAACAAGATGTACCATTCGCCGATAAGATTATTGATTGTTATCCAAGCACCACAGTCATTTATCAAAAACTTATTGGATAATGACCCTGATTTTAATCAAAAAATAGTTAATGGTTGGGTTAGATTAGCCAGTGTTGATGAACAAGGTTTATGGCATGATTGGACAACTAACCTTTAAGTGGTTGTGGGGACATCTAATGTCTCCACATTTATAACATTTAATAAATAAATTTGATATATGGTTGAGATAGCTTATATTTCCTAGGCAATATAGCATAGCTATAGAGAAAATTGCTGAAAAATGGTACTGTTATCTTTGTTAAAATAAATTTCTAATTTTGGTTCTACAGGAGATGTATATTTAATGAAAAAAACCAAAGGTACCTATGAATCTGAAATCAGTAAAGCAATTACACAATGGGAAAAAGACTTCCTTGGTCGTGGTTCTCTTTCAGTTAAAACAGACATATTGCGTGATATGATTATAGTCAGTTTGCAAGGTGTATTGACACAAGCAGAGTATAAAGTTTGTGGCACGAATGAAGGGTTATTAACGATTAAACGAACACGTTCTAAACTTGTAGAATCAGGTATAGAAGAACTTAATAAAATTGTGCTGTCAATTTCAGGGGAAGAAGTTAAAAGCTTTCATACAGACTTGAGCTCTATAACTGGAGAACGTATAATGATTTTTAAATTATATAATGATTTAGAGAAAAAGTTTGCTGAGTAGTAATGACTAATTTTTCGAAGTAATACACTTAATTTATTAATAAATTAAGTGTATTTAGTATGTGTAACGTTGAAAAGTTGTTAGAAATAAATTAAGCACATATTTAGGGGTTTGATACTTAAACTAATATTGTATGTGGCAATAACATTAAAAAATGCACATACTGTTGTAAGGGACAGTATGTGCATATTACTAGTTATGAATCAGGAATCCGGAAGAGTAAAGTTTGCGTTAAAAACTATTATCATATAAATAATTGGGTGTTAAAGTATCATAATCTTTAATTAAGATTCTTAGTTAAAGATTCATTGTTCTAAAAGTACTAAAAGTGTAGAACATAAACTAAGTATTACGGGATTAATATTTCAACTTTAACCACTAGCTTGAAAATAATATGTAACTTAGCTATTTAATACCCAACAACGACGAAAAAAAGTATTATTTAAATAAAGTAACATGAATTCGTTTAAAAGCTTGTGTAAAAATGGTCAGTCATATTAATATACAAAGTTTATTAAAAGCGAGTTCACCTCCTACACATAAATATTATAATAATTGAATAAATTTTTGGTGCAAATTCCCTAACTGAATAAAAACAATGCGTAAATGTTAATATATAAAAATTATTTAAAAATTAATTATATGTAATTTTATACTTATGATTATTAAGCGATTCACATAAAAATGTGATTAATTAAAATCGATTATTTTTATACATTACGTAATTTGAATTTCTTCTGTTCTATAAAAATACACTTGAATTATTATGAAAGTTTATAGTAATATTGCTAATTGGGTGTTAAAGAATCATAATTTTTAATTATGGTTCTTTTTCTTTTGCCATTTTTTAATTACAAAAGTTAAAAATAACGTGACAATTATGCTTAAATACTTTGCTAATGTTTATATTTTTAATAAACTAGATGAGGTTAACTTTTACTGCAATTAACTAGTAGCATAAATTGTGGATAAGATTTTAATTTAGAGCGAAAGTTGGATTTGTTTTACCTTTGAAAAGGTTATAATAAAATGAAGTGAAGTTGTGTTAAGGAGGAAATATAGTTGAATCAAGTGAAAAATATTCTCTATTCTATAATAGAGCCATTATTACAGCCAGAAACATATCAATCATTACTCTCTAATTTAATAATGATAATAGTTTACGTAGTGGCTGCATGGGTTATTTTACATTTTGTGAACAAAGGTATCGCACAGTTCTTTAAAATTCAAAATAAAGGCAAGAATAGTAATAAAAAACGCTCAAAAACTTTAATATCATTAGTGCAAAATGTAGTATCATATGTGGTATGGTTTATAGTGTTGACTACGATTTTAAGTAAATTTGGTATCAGTGTAGGAGGCATTATAGCAAGTGCTGGTGTCGTGGGATTAGCCGTTGGTTTTGGTGCACAAACAGTAGTTAAAGATATTATTACTGGATTTTTTATAATTTTTGAAAACCAATTTGATGTAGGAGATTATGTTAAAATTAGCAATGGTGGCGCTCCAGTAGCAGAAGGTACTGTTAAATCAATAGGGTTAAGATCGATGCGTATTAATACTATTTCTGGTGAGTTGACTACATTACCAAATGGTAGCGTTGGTGAAATTACGAATTACTCCGTAATAAATGGTGAAGCAATAGTAGAAATTCCAGTTTCCATAACAGAAGATATTGATAAAGTGGAAGATGAATTAAATGATTCTTTTGAGGCAATTCGCTCGAAATACTATTTATTTATATCTACACCAGAGGTTGTTGGTGTAAATTCCATCACAAATAATGAAATCGTATTGCGTATTTCTGCAGAGACGATACCTGGAGAAGGCTTTACAGGTGCACGCATTTTAAGAAAAGAAATATTGAAATTATTTAAACTTAAAGAAATTAAAATGCCACAACCAATGATGGTACAATACGAAGCAAATCAACAAAATAATGCATAAGACGGTCGGAGGTGTTACAGAATGACATCCAATTACGGTTTGAATGATATTGTAGAAATGAAAAAGCAGCATGCATGTGGTACGAATCGTTTTAAAATCATTCGTGTAGGTGCAGACATCCGAATAAAATGCGAAAACTGTCAGCGCAGTATTATGATTCCTAGACAAACATTTAATAAAAAACTAAAAAAAATTGTGGTATCACAACAAGATACTACCGATAAGGAGAATGAATAATGGCTTTAACAGCAGGTATTGTCGGCTTACCAAACGTAGGAAAGTCTACACTTTTTAATGCAATTACAAAAGCAGGTGCACTTGCAGCAAACTACCCATTCGCAACAATTGATCCTAACGTAGGCATAGTCGAAGTGCCAGATAGTAGATTAGACGTGTTAACAGAAATGGTAGAACCGAAAAAAACAATTCCAACTACATTCGAATTTACCGATATTGCAGGTATTGTTAAAGGAGCTTCTAAAGGGGAAGGTTTAGGTAATAAATTCTTATCCCATATCCGTGAAGTAGATGCGATTTGCCAAGTTGTTCGTGCTTTTGACGATGATAATGTTACACATGTTTCTGGTCGTGTAGATCCGATTGATGATATTGAAGTTATTAATATGGAACTCGTATTAGCAGATTTAGAATCTGTAGATAAGCGTTTACCAAAATTAGAAAAAATGGCACGTCAAAAAGATAAAGATGCAGTTAATGAAACTCGTATTTTATCAAGAATTAAAGAAGCTTTAGAAGAGGGAAATCCTGTAAGAAGTTTGGAATTTACAGAAGAAGATCAAAAATATGTGAACCAAGCTCAATTGTTAACATCTAAAGAAATGTTATATATCGCTAACGTAGGTGAAGACGAAATTGGCGATGAAGATAATGAAAAAGTAAAAGCTATCCGCGAATATGCAGCGAAAGAAGATTCTGAAGTTATCGTAATCAGTGCTAAGATTGAAGAGGAAATTGCTGTACTTGAGGATGAAGACAGAGAAATGTTCTTAGAAGATTTAGGTATTGAAGAACCAGGTCTCGATCGTTTAATTCGTACAACTTATGACTTGCTTGGTCTTGCTACTTACTTTACAGCAGGTGTACAAGAAGTACGTGCATGGACATTTATTAAAGGTATGACTGCTCCACAATGTGCGGGTATCATTCATACGGATTTTGAACGTGGTTTTATTCGTGCAGAGGTTACTAGTTATGACGACTACGTTGAATTTAATGGTGAAAATGGTGCCAAAGATGCTGGTAAACAGCGTTTAGAAGGTAAAGAATACATTATGAAAGATGGCGACGTTGTACACTTTAGATTTAACGTGTAAAACAATAGGTCTCCAAATGATATATTGGAATACTGAGGTATAAATATCTCAATATTATAAAACAGGCTGGGGCAATTTAAATTGTCCCAGCCTTAATCATTAGATTGATAATAGTTTAAGATCTATTCCCTTTATTATGTTTATAAAGGTTAAGAGATGAACCAATCAGTACTAACATTTGGTCCTGTATAATTCGCATCTACTTCTTGATTTAATTCAGGGGAAGCATAGCTATCAGTATACTGCCATAAAACGTGATCGCGAGTAGGCTGACCTGGGTTGTAGTTAGCCATCCAGTAGCCATCATAATTTTCTACAGATTGTTCAGCATGTTCTAACATGAAATTTTCGTATGAATAAAATAGTACTTTTTTATTTCCAGCTAAACCTTTCATTTCATCATACCAAGCATCCGTGCTTTCTTCGGTAGTGCCAGAAGTAACTGAATTTTGTTCAAAATCATTTATATAAAAACTTGCTTTTGGAGCTCGGTTATATAAAGTTTGCGCCTCATATCGTGCGTCATCAGGGTTTTCATACATACTATATGAATATACACCGAAATCTAAGTCGTGTTTGTCTAATAAATCAGAATTGTGTTCTAAGGACTCGTCTATTTTTTCTGAACCGTATTGGGCTCTAATGATAATGAAATCATAGTTTGCTTTTAAGTCCTTTACTTCTTGTTCAGTCAAATCGCCTTGCCATTCAGAAATATCTAAAATACGTTCGCCATTTTGCGTAGTTCCAGCTTCTGATTGAATATCATTAGAACGGTTTGATTTCTCTTGATTTGTACCGTTTTCTTGATGTTTATTTAAATATTGTTGGTATCCATATCCCATTGTTCCTTTTTGACTTGAGGTATTATCAGCTGCATATGCAGAGTTAATAGTTGTTGTTGATGCAAATAATACACACACTGTAACAAATCCTTTTTTAATTGCAGAAACCATAATATACTCCTTTGTTTATGTACTTAAAAAATACTACTAAAATAAAGTGGTTAAAAATATAAAAAACGAACATAGTGGTTATGCTAGTAGAATTAAAGTAGATTTTCAACCTTAGCTTAAATGACATTTATTTTTTATTAAAATAATGAATTGTGATTTATAAATTTAAATAAATGAAATGGTGTCAATTTATTTAATATAAAGTAAGCGGCCATCTATAATAGGAGAAATAGCTATTGCAAAATTAATGTTTTCGAATGTTTCATATGAAACATGCATATTAAATTAAGCAACTGCTAAAGATGTATAACCATTGTAAAAAGTAAATGCTTGTGCTATAATTCTTGATTGTGAGTAATGAAAATTATTCCTTGCTTGTCACAAATGATGACGAGCCGTATAGACCACAAGGAGGTGCAATTATAAAATGAGAACATATGAAGTTATGTACATCGTTCGTCCAAACATTGAAGAAGACGCTAAAAAAGCTGTCGTTGAACGTTTCAACGGAATCTTGGCTTCTCAAGGATCAGAAGTTTTAGAAGCTAAGGATTGGGGCAAACGCCGTTTAGCATACGAAATCAATGATTTCAGTGAAGGTTACTACAATATCGTACGTATCCAAACTTCTGATAATGAAGCTACTGACGAATTCCAACGTTTAGCTAAAATTTCAGACGATGTAATCCGTTATATCGTAATTCGTGAAGACGAAGATAAGACAAGAAAATAATAGATGGGGGTCGTTTAAATGATAAATAGAGTTGTTTTAGTCGGTCGTTTAACGAAAGATCCAGAATATAGAACAACACCCTCAGGCGTGAGTGTTGCGACTTTTACTCTAGCAGTAAACCGTACGTTTACAAATGCGCAAGGGGAACGCGAAGCAGATTTCATTAATTGTGTCGTTTTTAGAAAACAAGCAGATAATGTAAATAACTACTTGTTCAAAGGTAGTTTAGCGGGCGTTGACGGTCGCATTCAATCACGTAGCTATGAAAACCAAGAAGGACGTCGTGTTTTTGTAACTGAAGTAGTTTGTGATAGCGTTCAATTCCTTGAACCTAAAAATCAAAACCAACGTCATGGTCAAGAAAGTAATAATAATTTCCAAAACTTTGGCGGACAACAATCAGGACAAAATACAGCGTCATATCAAAATAACAATAATAATAACAACAATACATCAAATAATAATCAATCAGATAATCCATTTGCAAATGCAAACGGACCTATTGATATTAGTGATGACGATTTACCGTTCTAATCTACAAACATTGTGTGAATGTTGTGTAGACTATTTAAAAGTATATTAAAATGTGTGAAATTATATTATATGTGTGTAAATGTGTGAAGTATAATATGATAACTAATACATCTTCAAGTATTGAAGGTGTATTTTTTGTTTTTATAAATATGTGTTTACTGAACTGAGAAAAAGTCGTAAGAACATGATGTAAATAGAGTTTGATTAAAAACCTATGTTTTAAAATAACTGAAAAATCAGAATAATACAATAGAGTTAAGCGCAATTCAAGAGTGTATTATTACTTTAATAATAAATAAAGTTTAATGTAAAATTATAATTAATTAAAGTAATTAATTAATGCTAAATTAAAATAAATAACGAAAGATTTATAAATGTTTAAACAACTGATAATTGGGAATTTATTTAACTGTAGTGTAAATAAAAAATATAATATCATTGAAGAATGCTTTAAATAATATTATTATAAGTTATGTACTATATATTTATAGGGGGGCAGCTTTAATTGGCGAATAAAAAATTGTTATCATACGCACAAAAGGAAATTTTACAAATAGAACAATTTTATGAGAACACTAGCATTAATAATATTGCTGGTATTGTTCATATGAATAATGGTTTAGGATATGACGAAGTAAATGAAGCCTTCAATAAAATCATAGAGCAACATGACACTTTAAGAATAAGAGTTACTAGAGAAGAGGGAGAATACAAGCAGTATCTAGTGGACTATGAACATCAAGATTTTGAGTTTGTAGACTTTTATCAAGATGAAGTCGGCTATGATAAGTGGGTTCGAGAAAGTGCTACTATGAATATCTTTAACTTGGATGAACCACTTTATAGAGTGATTATAGCGAAAGCGCCTCAGGGACATTACGTAATATTCTTGTTACAACACCATTTAATTAGTGATGCATGGGGTGTAACAATTGTTGTAGATAACCTATCTAAAAAATTAGTGGGTAAAGAAGATAAAGAGACAGAAAGTGCAGCCTATTTTGAAGCAATTTCTACAGAAATGGATTATGAAACAACTAAGCGTTTCACAAAAGATAAAGATTTTTGGTTAGAAAAATTAGAAAATTTCGAAGACAACATCCTCTTTGAGAAGACAACATTGGACAGTGCAGTTGGTAAGAGAATAAGTATTAACTTGTTGGATCAAGATGCTGAAAATGTTAAACGTTTCTGTGAAGAAAATGATGTGAGTATAAGTAACCTTTTTTCAGCAATAATGCATATAATTAAACATAAAAAAACATTGTCTAAAACTAATTCTGTTGGATTGCTGATACATAATAGGAATAATCGAAAAGAGAAAACTTCCACAGGAGTATTTTCAAGAGTATTACCCATAATCGTTGAAATGGACAAAGAAGCAACTGTTAAATCTTACTTAAACAAGATTAAGCTAGAAAGTCTTAATGTATTAAAACATAGAAAATACCCATACGAGTATATTGTTGAAAATAGTGGGAATAAAAAAGGTTTAGTAGACTGCTTTGTGTCCTTCCAAAATGCACAATACGATGCTGAATTTATGAATGATGGTTTCCTAGATGAATGGTTAGACAATGGGACAAACAATGCGCCATTAAGTGTTAACATCAGTAATAGAAGCAGTAAAAATGGCTTAGATATAGATTATGATTATCAAATTGATGTATTGGATGAAGCAGGTGTTTATCAATTACATGAGACGATCTTACATGTCTTGAATAGCATGATTGAAGCACCGGAACGCAAAATTAAAGACATTGAAATTGTCTCTGGTGAAGAAAGAGAAACGATTTTAAATGACTTTAACAATACGAATTTAGCATTGAATAATAGCCAATCATTTATCGAACGATTTGAAGAACAAGTATCTAAATTTCCAAACAAAACAGCAATCAAATATGAAGGAGAAAGTCTAACTTATAAAGCGTTCAATGCCAAGGTCAATCAAATGGCATATCGTTTGCGTTCTGAAGGAATCGAATCAGAGTCTCTTGTTGCTGTAATGGCTAACAGAAGCCTAGAAATGTTAGTGGCTATCTATGGAATTATCAAAGCAGGTGGTGCTTATGTTCCAATAGACCCTAATTATCCAGCGGACCGTATTAACTACATTTTAGAAGATAGCCAAGCAACAGTACTCTTGACAGATAATGAGTTGCAAGAAACAATCTCATATGACCATAAAGTGATTGATATCTCTAATAATGAGACATTAGCCTCACTCCCTACTGCCAATTTAGAGCATATTACAGATGTAAACAATTTAATGTATGTCATCTATACATCAGGGACAACAGGTAAGCCTAAAGGGGTTCTTGTTTCAGGAGAAAGTTTAATGAACCGTTTGAATTGGCTTATAGATAAGTATGGTATTGGCAATGAAGATATAGTCTTCTTCAAAACACCATTTACGTTTGACGTATCTGTATGGGAAGTATTTGGATTCGGAATGATTGGTGCTCAAGCAGTACTATTACCTTCAGGCGAAGAAGGTAACCCTGAAAAAATTACTTCAGTTATACAAAATGACACGCCTACAATGGTCCACTTTGTGCCATCAATGTTTAACGTGTTTATTAACTTTATTAAAGCGACAAACCAAACACAAATGATTTCGAGTCTAAGATATGTCTTAGCGAGTGGAGAAGCGCTAAAACCGAGTATCGTAAATCAATTTAACGAGCTTATTGGTAGTAAAAATAGTACACAATTAATAAATTTATATGGCCCAACAGAAGCAACAATTGATGTTACGAGTTTTGACTTTGACCATAATGTTAAATATGACGTAGTGCCAATTGGAAAGCCGATTGCGAACACACAAGCTTATATTTTAAATGAAGATAACAATGTAATGGGTATTGGCGTACCAGGTGAATTGTGTATTGGGGGTATCAACGTTACAAGAGGTTACTTGAACCGTCCTGAATTAACACAAGAAAAATTCGTTAATAATCCATTTGGAGAAGGCAAAATATACCGTACAGGAGATTTGGCTCAATGGAATAATGACGGCAATATTTCTTATCTAGGTCGTATAGATGAGCAAGTTAAAATTCGTGGTTACCGTATTGAATTAGGTGAAATCGAGAGTATCTTGCGTAAGAATGATGACATTTTAAATGTTGCAGTTGTTGCTAAGCCTATTATTGATGATGAGTTATCAATTTGTACTTATATTGTTTCAGACCAAACAATAGATTTCGAATCATTAAAAGCTGAATTAAGCCAACAATTACCTGAATATATGGTACCAACTTATATGATGCAAGTTGAGGAGTTACCTGTATCTTCAAGTGGTAAGCTAAATAAAAAAGCTCTACCAGAAATAAAAGTAGGAAATTTGGAGTATGTTGCGCCTAGAAATGATATGGAAGCGATGGTCGTTGATATATTTAGTGCTACATTAAATATAGAACGCGTAAGTATCTTTGATAACTTCTTTGAAATTGGTGGACATTCACTTAAAGCAATTAGTGTAATAAATGAAATTGAAAGTAAAACTAATAAGCGTTTACCTCTGAAAAAAATATTTGATAATCCAACAGCTGCTCTACTTTCAAAAGTGATTGATAGCGAAGTAAGCGATGCGATTGAACGCCGTATTCCTTTAGCAGAAACTAAACCGTATTATCTCACTTCTTCACCACAAAAACGTTTATACGTTTTAAATGAAATGGTTGAGGGACAAACTGCTTACAATATGGCGAGTATGTTAGAAATTCGAGGTGAGGTTGATGTAGAACGTGTGAGAAATACGTTCCAAGCACTGGTAGATCGTCATGAAGCATTGAGAACACACTTTGACACTGTTGATGGTGAACCAGTTCAAATTATTGATGATGAAGGCAGCATCCAGATTGATTATGAAGAAACGCAAACGGAAGATTATGATACGTTGTTGAGTGATTTTGTTAAACCGTTTGATTTAACAACCGCACCTTTATTAAGAGTTAAAGTTGTTAAATGTGCAGAAAAACAATACATTTTATTATTTGATATGCATCATATTATTTCTGATGGTTTCTCTATTAATCTCATCATCAAAGAATTCACAGCACTATATAAAGGCCGTACATTAGATGAATTAACAGTACAATACAAAGATTATAGTGAGTGGATGCGTTCGCGTGATTTAGCTGAACAACGTCAATTCTGGGTATCTCAATTTAAAGAAGAAGCACCAGTACTAGACTTGCCATACGATTACGCTAGACCAAATCAACAAAGCTTTACAGGTAGAACAGTAAGTATGGATATGCCAGAAAAGACAAGAAATGCTATTAATCAACTGTCTCAAGCTACTGGTACTACAGATTATATGATTCTATTGTCATCATTTATGGTGTTATTGCATAAATATAGTAGACAAGAAGATATTGTTGTAGGTAGTCCGATTTCTGGTCGTACACACAAAGATACAGAAAATATGTTAGGTATGTTTGTTAATACATTGGCAATGCGTTCTAATCCAGAGCGTAACAAGTCATTTGAACAATTGTTAGCAGAAGTTAAAGATACATCATTACAAGCTTTTGATAATCAAGAATATCCGTTAGAGGCACTTGTAGATGAAATTGTAGAAAAACGTGATCTAACACGTAATCCATTATTTGATGTGCTCTTTACATTACAAAACAATGAAAATGAAAGTTTCCAAATCGATGATTGGTCAACAGAGCAAAAAGAGGCTTCGTTTACTAATGCAAAATTTGATTTGAGTATGACAGTTTATGACAATAATGGTTATAAAATTGCCTTAGAATACGCACAAGAATTATTTGAACAAGATACGATTGAGCGTATGTTAACGCACTTTATGGAATTACTTTCAAATATAGCAGATCAACCAACATCTAAGATTAGTGAAATTGAAATGGTGACACAAAATGAAAGAGACGTTATATTTAATGACTTTAATAATACGACGGTGCCATTTAATAACACGCAAACATTTGTTGAGCGTTTTGAAAATCAAGTTGCGAAGACACCAGATAAAACGGCAATTTCCTATGAAGGTGAAAGTTTAAGTTATCACGCATTAAATGAACGTGCGAACCAACTAGCATATCAACTACGTAATGAAGGTGTGACAGCAAATTCTCTTGTCGCATTAATGACAAATCGCCGCTTAGAAATGATTATCGGCATATACGGTATTCTTAAAGCGGGTGGCGCATATGTACCTGTGGATCCAAATTATCCTAAAGATCGTATTAATTATATTTTAGAGGATAGCCAAGCAACTGTATTATTGACTGATAGAACACCAGATAGTGACATTGCTTATGATAATACAGTGATTGATATCACTAAGAACCAGGTACTGAAAACGTTGCCGACAACTAATTTAGAGCATATCACTGATGTCTCTAATTTAATGTATGTTATTTATACATCTGGAACGACTGGTCGTCCGAAAGGCGTTTTAGTTGCTGGTGAAAGCGTAATGAATAGACTGAACTGGGTTTATGATAAATATCATATCGATAGCGATGATATTATTTGTTTCAAGACGCCCTTTACCTTTGATGTGTCAGTTTGGGAAATTTTCGGTTTTGCAATGGTTGGTGCACAAGCTGTGCTATTACCTTCAGGAGAAGAAGGTAATCCTGAACAAATTACTTCTCTAATACAAACATCTGAAGCAACAATGGTCCACTTTGTGCCATCTATGTTTAATGTATTTATTAATTACATTAAAGGTACAAAGCAAGCACACTTAGTTTCTAGCTTAAGATATGTTTTAGCAAGTGGTGAGGCACTTAAACCAGAATTAGTAAACCAATTTAATGAATATATAGGTGGAAAAAATAACACACAATTGATTAACTTGTATGGCCCTACTGAAGCAACGATTGATGTAACAAGTTTTGAAACATATAGTGATGTTCACTATACGAATATTCCAATTGGTAAACCGATTGCCAATACACAAGCTTATATTTTAGACGAAGATAACCATGTTATGGGTATTGGTGTTTCTGGAGAGCTTGTAATAGGCGGGGTCAATGTTACAGAAGGTTATTTAAACCGCCCTGAATTAACGCAAGAAAAATTTGTCGACAATCCATTTGGTGAAGGCAAACTGTATCGTACAGGAGATTTAGCTCGATGGAATGCTGACGGTAATATTTCATATTCTGGTCGTATTGATGAACAAGTTAAAATTCGTGGTTACCGTATTGAATTAGGCGAAATTGAAAGTGTCTTACGTCAGAATAAAGCTATTTTAGATGTAGCAGTTATCACAAAACCTATGGTTGATGGAGAATTAGCAATTTGTGTTTATATAGTGTCGGATCAAGTTATTGACTTTGATGCAGTAAAAACAGAATTAAACCATAAATTACCAGACTATATGGTTCCATCTTATATGACTCAAATAGATGAACTACCAGTATCTTCAAGTGGTAAGTTAAACAAACGTGCGTTACCAGAAATTAAAGTTGAAGGTAAGGTTTATGTAGCACCTGAAACTGAAACAGAATCTATGTTAGCTTCTATTTTTGAGTCTGTTTTAAATATTGAGAAGGTAAGTACAAATGATAACTTCTTTGAAATTGGTGGTCATTCGTTAAAAGCAATCGGTATTATTAATAAGATTGAGAGTGAAGTCGGTAACCGATTACCATTGAAATTAGTGTTCGAAAGTCCTACTATTGCACAACTTGCAAAAGTTGTTGACACATATACTGATAATGGAAATAGTCAAAGTATCCCTCAAGCTGAAAGTAAACCGTATTACTTAGCATCTTCACCACAAAAACGTCTATATGTTTTAAACGAAATGGTAGATGGTCAAACAGCGTATAACATGCCGAGCGTGTTAGAAATTCAAGGTAATGTTGATGTATCACGTGTAGAAGATGTATTCCAAAAATTAGTAAATCGTCACGAAGCGTTAAGAACTCATTTTGAAACGATAAAAGGCGAGCCCGTTCAAGTAATTAATGACTCGGCAACTATCGTTGTAGATTACCAAGAAATTAATGAAGAAGACGAATTTGCTATACTAAATGAATTTGTTCAACCGTTTGATTTAGGTCAAGCTCCGTTATTAAGAGTTAAAATAGCTAAAATAGCTGAACAACGCTATGTACTACTTTATGATATGCATCATATTATTTCTGATGGTTTCTCAATCAACATTATCATGAAAGAATTTTCTGCTTTATATCATGAACAAGCGTTAGAGCCATTAAGTGTACAATACAAAGATTATAGTGAGTGGATGCAAGCACGCGACTTAAACGACCAGCGTGAATTTTGGTTATCTCAATTTGAAAATGAAGCTCCTGTCTTAGATTTACCTTATGATTACGCTAGACCTAATCAGCAAAGCTTTACTGGAAAAACAGTGAGCTTGGAAATGCCTGAGGACGTTCAAAAGGCTATCCATCAATTGTCTCAAACAACAGGCAGTACGGATTATATGATTCTGTTGTCATCATTCATGGTGCTATTGCATAAATATAGTAGACAAGAGGATGTTGTAGTAGGTAGTCCTATTTCAGGACGTACACATAGAGATACTGAGGATATGCTAGGTATGTTTGTTAATACTTTAGCAATGCGTTCGTATCCAGAAAGAAATAAGACATTTAGCCAATTATTAGATGAAGTTAGAGAGCTAGCTTTAAAAGCTTACGATAACCAAGAATATCCTTTAGAAGCATTGTTAGATGAAGTCGTAGAAAAACGTGATTTAACACGTAATCCTTTATTTGATGTGTTGTTCACGTTACAAAATAATGACAAGCAAAGCTTACAAATAGATGATTGGTTAATACAGAAAAAAGAAACTTCAAATACAAACGCAAAATTTGATTTGAGTATGACAATTCATGAAAACGAAGATTATAAAGTCTCACTAGAATATGCACAAGAGTTGTTTAGTGAAGATACAATAGAGCGCATGTTAGCGCATTTTGTAGAAATAATTTCTAGTGTAGTACGTCGTCCTGAACAGAATATCAGTGATATTGAAATAATCACTGATGCTGAAAGAGAAACAATTCTAAATCAATTCAATGATACAGAATTAGAATTAAATAATACTGTGACTTTTGTAGAACGCTTTGAAAAACAAGTGGAACAAACTCCAAATAAAACTGCAATCACATTTGAAGGTGAACACTTAACTTATCAAGCGTTAAATGAACGTGCGAACCAAGTAGCATATCAATTACGCAACGAAGGTGTGAAACCAAATGATTTAGTCGGTATTATGTCTCAACGTCGTTTAGAAATGATGATTGGTATATACGGTATCTTGAAAGCTGGTGGTGCTTATGTGCCATTAGATCCAAATCATCCACATGAACGTACGAATTTTATCTTGCAAGATAGTAATCCGCGTGTCTTACTAACAGATGAAAAAATAGCTTATGATATTAAATTTGATAATGAAATCATTAAATTAACAAATAACACAGCTCTTAATAATTTACCAACAGAGAATCTGCCTCTTGTAATAGATGAAACAAACTTAATGTATATCATCTATACATCAGGTACGACAGGCAAGCCTAAGGGCGTTATGGTACCTTACAGTAGTGTTATGAATCGCTTGAACTGGATGGTTGATTATTTCGGTTTAGGTACAGAAGATAAAATATTATTTAAAACACCATTTACTTTTGACGTATCTATTTGGGAAGTCTTTGGTTGGGCAGTCATGGGTGGCGAAATTATCATGCTACGCTCAGGAGAAGAGAGTAACCCAGAGAAGATCGCTTCTGTAATCGATCAACACGATATCACAATGACTCATTTTGTTCCATCAATGTTAAGCGTCTTTATCGATTTCATCAAAACAAGTCATAAGGAGTCTGAAATTGCTTCATTAAATCATGTGTTTACAAGTGGTGAAGCATTAAAAGCAGAGCACGTTAACCAATTTAATGATTTAGTTGGTTTAAGAAATAACACATTACTTTACAATTTATATGGGCCTACGGAAACGACAGTTGAGGTAACATACTATCCGGTCTTTGCAGGTCAATCATACACAGAAGTACCTATTGGTAAACCTATCGCTAATTCTCAAGCCTATATCATGAATGAAGATGATAATTTATTGGGTATCGGTGTGCCAGGAGAACTTTGTATTGGCGGTACAGCTGTAACAAATGGTTACTTGAATCGTCCAGATTTAACTGCTGACAAATTTGTGGACAACCCATTTGGTGAAGGTAAAATGTATCGAACTGGCGATTTGGTTAAATGGAGCAAGGATGGCCAAATTGATTATATAGGACGTATTGATGAGCAAGTTAAAATTCGTGGCTATCGTATTGAACTTGGTGAAATCGAAAGTTCAATTGCTCAAATTGATAACATTTCAGAAGTTGCAGTAGTTACTCAATCAGACGAAAATAATGCAGATTTAATGATTGCTGCATATGTAGTTTCAGAAAGTGTAGTAGATTTTGATTCCATTAAAACGACGCTTGGTAAACAATTACCTGACTATATGATCCCTACATTGATGATGCAAATTGACAGCTTACCAGTGACTGCGAATGGTAAATTAGATAAAAAAGGATTACCAAAAATTAAGCTTGAAAATAAAGCCTATGTGGAACCAAGAAACGCAACAGAAGCGACGATTGCAGAAGTGTATGGTGAAGTATTAAATCTTGATAACGTTAGTGCTTTGGATAATTTCTTTGAAATAGGCGGACATTCATTAAGAGCGATTAGTGTAATTAATGAAATTGAAAGTAAGATGTCTGTACGTATGCCATTGAAAGCTATTTTCGAAAATCCAACAGTATCACAATTGTCTAAAGCAATTGGTACTCATGCTGGCGAATTAAGCAGCCAAACTATCCCATTGGCAGAAACGAAAGCGCACTATTTAGCATCTTCACCACAAAAACGTCTTTATGTTTTAAATGAAATGATGGATGGTCAAACAGCTTATAATATGCCAAGTATGTTAGAAGTTCGTGGAGAAGTAGATGTTGAACGTGTACAAAGTGCATTCCAAAGCTTAGTGAATCGTCATGAAGCATTGAGAACACATTTTGATACGGTAGATAGTGAACCAGTTCAAATCATAGATGAACAGGCAAACATTACGGTTGATTATGAAGAAGTATCGACTGAAGACTATGAACAACTTTTAAATCGCTTTATTAGACCTTTCAATTTAGCGCATGCTCCATTACTTAGAGTGAAAGTAGTTAAATGTGCCGAGCAGCGTTACGTATTGCTATTCGATATGCATCATATTATCTCTGATGGCTTTTCAATTAATCTAATCATTAAAGAATTTACTGCTTTATATCACGGACAAGCGTTAGAAACCTTGACTGCGCAATATAAAGATTATAGTGAATGGATGCACACACGTGATTTAAGTGATCAACGCGCCTTCTGGTTATCACAATTTGAAGAAGATGCACCAGTTCTAGATTTACCTTATGATCACGCGCGTTCTATTCAACAAAGTTACACAGGAAAATCTGTAAGTGTTGAAGTACCGGAAGAATTACGTCAAGAGATACAAGAATTATCACAGACAACAGGTAGCACGGACTTTATGATTCTATTGGCTTCATTTAATGTATTATTGCATAAGTATAGTCGCCAAGAAGATATTGTTGTCGGTAGCCCTATTTCAGGAAGAACACACAAAGATACAGAAAATATGCTAGGTATGTTTGTAAATACGTTAGCTATGCGTGCATACCCAGAGAGAAGTAAAACGTTTAATCAATTACTCTCTGAAGTCAAAGATACTGCATTGAAAGCATACGATAATCAAGAATATCCGTTAGAAGCTCTTGTAGATGAAATAGTTGAAACACGTGACTTAACACGTAATCCATTATTTGATGTACTATTCACATTGCAAAACAACGAAACAGAAAGTCTTCAAATAGAAGATTGGTCTATTGAACAGAAAGAACCTTCAACGACTAACGCGAAATTTGATTTAAGTATGACGATTTTTGATGATGATGGTTATAAGATTTCATTGGAGTTTGCAGAAGAATTGTTTAATCAAGATACAGTCGCGCGTATGTTAGATCATTATTTAGAAATATTGAAGCATAGTGTTCAACAACCTGAACAAAAAATCAGTGATCTTCAAATGATTACCAAACAAGAAGAGGCTAAAATATTTAATGAGTTCAATGATACAGCTGTTCCGTTCAACAACACTAAAACTTTTGTGGAAATTTTTGAAGCACAAGTAGCCAAAACACCTAATGAAATAGCTATTACCTATGAAGGTGAAAGTTTAACTTACGCAATGTTAAATGCTAAAGCGAACCAACTTGCGAACTATTTACGTATTGAAGGTGTTCAACCTAATACGCTCGTCGGCTTGATGACGAATCGTCGATTAGAAATGATGATTGGTATCTACGGTATTCTCAAAGCTGGTGGTGCTTATGTTCCTATCGATCCAAACTATCCAAGTGATCGTATCAACTACATTTTAGGAGATAGTCAACCAAACGTACTGTTAACTGACCAAACGTTAGATGCAACAATCGACTTTAATAAAGCCGTATTGAACTTAACAGACGATTCAGTAGTAGAGACACAATCAACAGATAATTTATCCAAGGTTACAGATGTCAAAGACTTGATGTACGTTATTTATACATCTGGTACAACAGGTAAACCAAAAGGCGTTATGGTACCGTATAAAGGAGTAATGAACCGTCTGCATTGGATGATTGATAAATATTACATCAACAATGAAGATACGATTTTATTTAAGACACCATTTACGTTTGATGTTTCTGTTTGGGAGGTATTCGGACCAACTATGGTTGGCGGTCAAGCAATACTCTTACCTTCAGGTGAAGAAAGTAATCCTGAAAAAATAACTTCACTTATTGATTATCACAACATTACAATGGTTCATTTTGTGCCATCTATGTTAGGTGTGTTTATCGACTTTATTAAATCAACTAATAGAGTAGAAGATATTGCTACAGTTAACTATGTACTTGCTAGTGGTGAAGCATTAAAAGCAGAACAAGTAAATCAATTTAATGCTTTAATTGGCGAACCAAACAATTCATTATTGATTGATTTATATGGTCCAACAGAGGCTTCAATCGAAGTGATTTATTACCCATGTGCGCCGGGTGAAACGTATGACAAGATCCCAATTGGTCGTCCAATCGCAAACATTCAGGCTTATATTATGAATGAAGATGAAAGTTTAATGGGTATCGGCGTTCCAGGAGAATTATGTATCGGTGGCGTAGGTGTTACGAAAGGTTACTTAAATCGACCGGATTTGACGGACGAGAAATTTATTGATAATCCATTTGGTGAAGGTAAATTATATCGTACGGGCGACTTGGCAAAATGGAGTACGACAGGTAACGTTGAATATCTTGGCCGTATTGATGAGCAAGTTAAGATTCGTGGTTATCGTATTGAGTTAGGTGAAATTGAAAGTTTATTACGTCAGATTAATCTGATTTCAGACGTAGCAGTCGTTGCTAAACCAATGGCTGGTGAAGAATTGGCAATTTGCGCTTATTTAGTTTCAGATGAAAGTATTGACTTTGATGAGATTAAATCACAACTTAATCAAAATTTACCAGATTATATGGTACCAACATATATGACTCAAATCGATATTTTACCAGTAACATCAAATGGTAAATTAGATAAAAAGCAATTGCCTGAAATCCAGGTTGAAAGTGAAAATTATGTTGCTCCTACAAATGAGATAGAAGAAATGCTCACAAATATTTTTGGTGAAGTATTAAATATTGAACGAGTAAGTATATATGATAATTTCTTTGAAGTAGGAGGACACTCACTAAAAGCCATCAATGTGATTAATAAAATCGAAGGTGAAACTGGTATACGTTTACCATTAAAAGTAATATTTGAAAGTCCTACAGTTGCACAACTTGGAAAAGTATTAAATGACCAGGAAAGTAGCTTGGATGGACAAAATATTCCTATAGCTGAATCGAAGTCATACTATCTGGCATCTTCTCCGCAAAAACGCTTATATGTGTTGAATGAAATGGTGCAAGGTCAAACGGCTTACAATATGCCAAGTATGCTAGAAATTAATGGTGTCGTTGATGTAGCACGTGTTGAAGATGTATTCCAAAGCTTAGTGGAACGTCACGAAGTATTGAGAACTCATTTTGAAACGATAGACGGGGAGCCCGTACAAATTATAGATGAACAGGCAAATATAACTGTAGATTATGAAGAAACAGATATAGATGATTATGAAACATTATTGAATAACTTTGTAAGACCATTTAATTTAAGACACTCACCATTATTAAGAGTGAAAATCGTTAAATTGGCTGACAAACGTCATATCTTACTCTTTGATATTCACCATATTATTTCAGATGGTTTCTCTATTAATCTAATTATTAAAGAATTTATCGCACTATATCACGAAAGAACTTTAGAACAGCTAAAAGTACAATACAAAGATTATAGTGAATGGATGCATAGTCGTGATTTAAGTGATCAACGTGCTTTCTGGTTGTCTCAATTCGAAGATGAAGCACCAGTATTAGATTTACCTTATGATCATTCAAGACCTAAACAACAAAGCTTTACAGGTAAAACGATATCAGCTGAAATGCCTAAAGAGACAAGAGATGCATTACATGAATTGGCTCAAAGAACTAATAGTACAGACTATATGATTTTACTGTCTTCATTTATGATTTTATTGCATAAATATAGTAGACAAGAAGATGTGGTTATAGGTAGCCCAATCTCAGGGCGTACACACCAAGATACAGATAATTTATTAGGTATGTTTGTTAATACGTTGCCTATGCGTGCTTATCCTGAAAATAACAAAGCATTCAATCAATTTTTAGATGAAGTGAGAGATACTGCACTGAAAGCATATGATAATCAAGAGTATCCATTAGAAGAATTAGTGGATGAGGTTGTAGAAAGACGCGACTTAACACGTAACCCACTCTTTGATGTGCTATTCACGTTACAAAATAATGAAACACAAGATCTTCAAATTGAAGATTGGGACATTAAAGAAAAACAAGCAACAAACACAAAAGCTAAGTTTGATTTAAATATGATGATTGAAGATAACGAAGCATACAAAGTGTCACTAGAATACGCTGCAGAATTATTTGAACCACAAACAGTTGAACGTATGTTGAATCACTATCTGAAAATATTAAGCGAAGTGGTACAACATCCAGCCCAAAATATTAGTGACATTGATATGACTACAGAAGAAGAGAGAACACAGATTCTCGATGCATTTAACGATACGTATGCCGATTTACCTAATAATCAAACATTTGTTGAACGTTTTGAAAAACAAGTTGCGAATACACCAAATCAAACAGCCATCACATTTGAAGGTGAAAGTTTAACTTACAAAGAACTTAATGTACGTGTGAACCAACTAGCTCATAAATTACGTGCAGAAGGGGTAGAAGCTAATTCACTTGTAGGTTTAATGACGAATCGTAGCATAGAAATGATGGTAAGTATATACGGAATATTAAAAGCTGGCGGTGCTTATGTACCAATGGATCCTAGTCAACCTAGTGACCGTATTAACTATATCTTGAATGATAGTCAGCCAACATTGTTGATTACAGATCGCCCATTAGATACAAGTATTGAATTTGATAGAAATGTAATTGACGTAACTGAGAAAGATGAATTTGCTAATTTATCAATGGACAATTTAAACCACATTACAGATGTATCTGATTTAATGTATGTAATATATACGTCAGGTACGACAGGTAACCCTAAAGGGGTGGTTGTTCCTTACGAAGGTGTGTTGAACCGTCTGAATTGGATGATTGATGAGTATGACTTTACTGAAGAAGATATCATCATGTTTAAAACACCATATACATTTGATGTATCAGTTTGGGAAATTTTCGGATTCGCTATGGTAGGTGCGCAAGCCGTGTTACTGCCGTCTGGAGAAGAAGGAAATCCAAGTAAAATCACATCATTAATTCAACAACATGCAATTACTATGATTCATTTTGTACCTTCGATGTTAGGTGTGTTTGTTGATTATATTAAATCAACAAATGAAGTGGCTGAAATAGCATCTATTAATACAGTTCTTGCAACAGGTGAAGCACTGAAATCTGAACAAGCAAACCGCTTTAATTCGATAATCGGTCAGCACAATGATACATTGCTAATTGATTTATATGGTCCGACAGAAGCATCAATTGAGGTAACTTATAATCCGTTACCACCAAATCAAGAGTACGATATTATAACAATTGGTCGACCAATTGCTAATGTGCAAATGTATGTTCTAAATAATAATAATCAACATACAGGTATCGGCGTTCCAGGAGAGCTTTGTATTGCAGGTGTTGCTGTAACAAATGGTTACCTCAATCGTCCTGAATTAACACAACAACAGTTTATTGATAATCCATTCGGTGAAGGAAAAGTATACCGTACAGGTGACTTAGCAAAATGGACAACAGATGGAGAAATAGAATATTTAGGTCGTATAGACGAACAAGTTAAAATTCGTGGTTATCGTATTGAACTTGGTGAAATTTCTAGCCACTTATTACGTATTGAAAACATTTCTGATGCAGGTGTCATTGCTAAACCAATGGCTAGCGAAGAACTAGCGATTTGTGCCTATCTTGTTGCTGATCAGCCAATTTCATTTGCTGATATTAAGACTGAACTTGCACGCAAAGTACCAGACTATATGGTGCCAGCTTATATGACGCAAATAGAACAATTGCCGGTTACATCTAATGGTAAGTTAAACAAGCGTGCATTACCTGAAATTGAAGTTGAAAGACAGGAATTTGTTGAACCTAGAAATGAAATCGAAGCAGATGTTGTTCAAGCAATGAAAGAAGTATTAAACACTGATAGCATAAGTGTTTATGACAATTTCTTTGAAATTGGTGGCGATTCTATCATAGCGATTAAACTGACATCGTTATTATCAAAATCATATAACATTTCAATTAAAGATATTTTCGAACTACAAACGATTGATCGTATCAGTGAGTCTATAGCTGCAAAAGATCAAACAAATATTCTAACTAAGTTAGAAATGCTTAAAAATATAGATACTGCACAAGGACATCAATTCAGTAGTGAATTTATTCAAGAAATTAATGAATATAAAGAAGAAAGTGTAGAAAATTATGAAGTTATTAGCTCTGGAGCGGTTAAACAAGGTAAAAATGTATTGCTCACAGGAGCTACTGGATTCTTTGGTATATACATGTTGAACAATTTATTAGAAGATACAGACTTCAATATTTATGTCATGGTAAGAAGTAATAAAGAGGTTAACGGAGAAACGAAATTATATCGTAACTGGATTTATTACTTTGAATCTCAAATTGACCCTGAATATGCAGAAAGAATCCATATCATTGAAGGTAATATCGAGTTAGAAAAACTAGGCATGACATCAGAAACTTACGAGTCGTTATCTCAAAATATCGATATGATTGTGAACGCTGCGGCGAATGTTAGCCACTTTGCGACAACAGATGCTTCATACGGTGCAAACGTTGGCGGTATTGAACAACTAATTCAATTTGCAAAATACAATCAATCTAAAGAGATTCACCACATGTCTACAATTTCTATTGCTTCAGGTAAGGTAGACGAGAAAGCACAGTTAACATTTTCAGAACATGACTTAGATTTAGGTCAGGTAATGAATAATGTTTACTTAGATACTAAGATAGAAGCTGAAAAAGTATTGATTGCTAGTAGAGAGCAAGGTGTAGAAACAAATATTTATAGATTAGGTAATTTACAATGTGATTCTCGTACAGGAGTATTCCAGAAGAATGAAGAAAACAATGCTTTCTATAGCATTATAAAATCATTTAGAAACCTAGAAATATTCCCAGATTTAGAAAATGATGATTTAGAATTTACTCCTGTTGATCAGGCAGCTAAAGCATGTAGCCAATTGATTAAAAATAATCAACTAAATAACGAGATCCATCATATATATAATAATAACCACCTTTCACTTAAACAATTGATGCATGTGTATAATCAAAATAATTACCATATTAAAGATGTACAGTGGAATGAATTTGTGGATTACTTAATGCATTGTATTAAAGAAGATGTAATGAGCGATCAAATCAACGATTTCCTATTGCATACAGGTGTACTAGATAACAATATTTTCAACAAATCTCATTTTGAAGTATTAGACTTTAAAACTAATTTCATACTTGAAAAGTTAAACTTCAAGTGGCAACCTACTGAAGATGAAACATTATCTAAAATGATTAGCCACCCAAAAAATAATTTCTAATTACAACTATGAAGTAGCAAAATAATAACTTGCTACTTCATTTGTTTTGATTGATTAAGTGATGTGGAAGTGTGACCGTGAAAATAACGATATATGTATTAAATACGCAGAATTTTGATTATCATAATCTTAAGAGGCATCCTAAATACTCTAAATGGTTTAAGTATTATTGTGTACGAGCACACACAGGAATGCAATTTGAGCATATTCAATTTGACGAAAATACACATGGTAAACCGTTATTAAAATTACCTAAAGATATACACATCAATGTGTCTCATACAGATGGTTATTCAGTATGTGTTGTGAGTGATACGAACGTGGGCGTAGATGTGGAAAAAATTGAAAATATAGATTTAGATATTGCCCAAAAATACTTTGCATTATTAGAATATCGATACATTACCGAGGCACAAAGTACAATTTCTCAATTTAACCGTTTTTTTGAAGTGTGGACGATGAAAGAATGCTATTTAAAATTACTTGGTATGGGCATGTATAAACCATTAGATTCTTTTTCTATTACACCAGTTCAAGGTCGTTATCAACTTATTGAAACTGAAGATGAAGTGATACAACGGTGTTCATTTTTTCATGAGATTTTTTATGGAAAATATGCATTGTCAGTGATTTTAGACGTGGATAACCACGATTTAGAAGTAGAGATGTTAGATATAACAAAGAATTTTAATACAGAATTTATACTTTAAGGGGCGAGTATATGGTTAAAACAACATTATTTTGTATACCATTTGCAGGTGGAAATAAGGCATTATATTATCCAATGAAGAATAATTTACCAAGTTATATTCAATTTAAGCCATTAGAATTACCGGGACGTGGTGAAAGGTTAATCGAAGAGGCGTTAGATAGCATTGATGATATGGTAAATGACTTAGTTAAGCAAATTATTAATGAAAAACCTGAAGAATTTATTCTATTAGGCTACAGTTTAGGGACAATATTAGCATATGAACTTTATTATAAATTGGATCAATTAGGTTATCGACCAAAGCATATGTTCCTCTGTGCGAGTGAACCGATTGGCTATTTGGATAAATATAATGATATAGAAGCCATGGATGATGAAGAATTTAAACAGTTTATAAGAGAAAAAGGCGGTACATCTGAAGAAGTATTAAATCATGAAGAGTTATGGCAACTTGTGAAACCAGCATTGAAAAATGACTTTTTAGCAATTGATTATTATTGCGATAAGCCCAAGGAAAGACAAGTAGATATCAATTTATCAGTATTTGTAGGTAAACAAGATTCCATTTGTGCTAATACTTTGTATAAATGGTCGGACCTGACCAAAGGTAAAGTAGATTATCGATTCTTTGAAGGTGATCATTTCTTTATAAATAATCATTATAAAGATATAAGTGAAGAAGTAAAATTAGTACTTAATAGTTAGATATTTAATTTATTTCAAAATCAGCTTGTTTATTTATTCTGAACGTGTTGACAAATAGTCTATAATTTTATAAGATTAATATTACACATGCACACACACGCAAAGATTTAATACAATGTTTCACACGCATTATAAATCTTTTAATAATAGAAAATAAAAACACATGAATCATAATAAATGATTAATAAACATTAAAATTAGACGGTAATTAAAAAATAACTTAAAGGGAGGCAGTTACCATGGCAGGTGGACCAAGAAGAGGCGGACGTCGTCGTAAAAAAGTTTGTTATTTCACAGCAAACGGTATTACACACATCGACTATAAAGACACAGAATTATTAAAACGTTTTATCTCAGAACGCGGTAAAATTTTACCACGTCGTGTAACAGGTACTTCAGCTAAATATCAACGTATGTTGACATTAGCTATTAAACGTTCTCGTCATATGGCATTATTACCATATGTTAAAGAAGAACAATAATAGATATTGTATCTGAAAACCCCGTAGGCATATACCTACGGGGTTATTTTTGTTTTATTAGTATTAATAGACATGAAGATTAGTAATTTAATCTATATGTAACTGTTTTTAGTCTAAAATTAAAGTAACCATTTAAATTTCTGTATAGTTTTGGTGTTTAAGTTGAATTTTTCTGGATGATTTAGTATTTGACTTTTATATGAATCAACATTTTGCTTATTACGTAAAAGTATATCCATCCCAGATGGTGTTGCCAAAGTAGCAGAAAAATTAATAATTAGCACTTCATCATCAATATAAATAATGCCCCACTTGCTCGAAAATAGTCTTAAAATGCCTTTACCCCTCCAATTGAATTGGTCGTCATCTAGTGTATCGTAACCGACAATGGATTTTGATTTATTTCGCGTTTGGTATGTTACTTCATCATGAATTCTTAAGGGATGAGATTGTATTATTGAATAAGTGATAGAAGGATTTGTTTTTTTGCCTGAAGTCCACATTTTAAATGTAGAAGCTATAATGTGCCATGTTCCAGGTAAGTATTGTGTATATTGCATACTAATCATTCCTTTTAGTAAGTACTGTTTAAATTATAAAAGTGTGTTATTAATGAGCCGTCTTAAAATAGAACATAGGTAGACTGTATTTTGGTTAATAGGTGTGATGGACTCCTATTATAATACTTTTATTTACCTTTTTATTTAGAGACTTAAACTATATGATCATAAAGTCAGATATTTTTTGTAGAAATAACCTTACGGCTATAGTAACTGTATTTAAAAACTTAATATAAAAATGAATTAAACAATATAGGCGTGGCAATACTAATTTTTATATGTTACGCTATATATATGAAGTATCTCCAGTACTTCATTCGTGATAAACCGCCTTTCGGGGCGGTTTATTTTTGGTTGGGTTAAGGGAGTTACGTGGTTTAATGTCTTTTACAGTATCTTGCTTACTAAAGAAAACCATTAACAGCAGTATTTGAATTTCCTCCAATAAATATTATGTTTCTGATTATTAAGAAAGTGTTTACGTTTTCGAGATGATTTATATTTTACTTATACAAGTAATTAACTTATAATAATTTTGCACGTCTTAGGGCGTGAGTGATTAAATGGGTCAATCTCTTATACGTCCTATGACGTGTAGGAGAACGCAACTCCTTTAATCCTGTGGTCCTCTTAATTGAGGGCCTTTTTTAAATTAAGCTTTATTTAATGTGATCAACATATTATAATGGATGCAATATAATATGTTGGGAGGCAAAGTTTATGACAATGCAAAAATTCACTGATATTCAAAAAGAACGTATCATAAGTATTATTGAGTCAAAAGCTACAAACAAAGGCATTTGCAATTGCGATAACCCTAACATGAGAGTATTGGATGGCCAATATTATTTACCATTACTATCTGCTACTTACGGTAATGAACCCATTACGTTGATAAACGTTTTGTGTGAAAATTGTGGTAGATTAAGAACATATTCAAAAGATTTCTTTGAAAATAACTGACTGTTTTACAGTATATAATTATTATAGATAAATATAGATAATATATAATCGACAAACCATTTGCTAATTTTAGCGTGTGGTTTGTTTTTTTATGTCTTAAAACTCAATGTATCTAGAATGTAGTGAAATACTACTTTGCGTTTTTTGAGACATTAAAAAGGGTAGCGTATTATAAAGACTACGCAAGTAACCATTCCTCTATTTATCAGTTTACTGAGTAACTATTTCTAATTAATTGTTCATGAAGCATTTTTAAACAAATAAGTGAAATCATAATTTAATAAACGTGTGTGAGGTGATGAAGATGGCCGTAATAGCATTGGTTTTACATTTAGTGTGTTTATTATTAGTGTTAATAGCAGGTTTTGTGGCATTAAAAGAATTTAGAAAATCATATAAAGAGCGTAACCAAAGGAAAATTGATACCTTACTTGTGTTTGTACTTATAGTTGCATTAATTGCGATATTATCAAGTGTAATTATGGATTTATAATTTTTGAACAGGATACAAAGTTGTAATCCTCAACACGTACCAATGTAGAGTTTAAGGACAATAAATTTAATGACAAACAAATGTATAATTAGTAAATGTGGAGAGAGTAAGATAATGAAGTCAAAAGTATTTGTGATTTCATTATCTTACTCATTTTTATTATATTTAAAGCACTTAATATATATAATGTCCAAAAAATAGTACGAAATTATAAAGTTTTTTGTAAACATTTGGATAATATTATAAACTGTAAGAATAAGATGAATTAATTAATATAGACGTTGCGATAAAATAGTGTTCTATAATAAAAGGAGTGTTTTAAATGAAGTATAGGTTAAGTTTATCATTAATAGTAGCGACGAGCTTAGTACTAAGTACTACAGTAGCATATGCACAGGAAGATAATGGAAAGCAAACGACAGAAAAAGATAAGAAAGAGAATACAAGCAAGCCAATCGATTTTGATAAAGCACAAAAGATGAGCCCTCAAGCTTTAAAAGACCAACTAACACCTGAAGATTTACGATTACACAATAAAGTTGCAGAGCATAATTCTAATTCAGTAGAAATGCGTACTTTTGCAAATAGATCTTATCAAGACGTAAATACATATATTGCAAATAATAATATTAAACCAGCGCAAATCGTTCAAGATTCACGTATTAATAATTTACCAAAATATAATTATAAATCAGGAAAATTTATAGGAGTTGTTATACATGAAACAGCTAACCCTAATAGTACGATTGAAGGCGAAGTAAACTATATGTATAACAATTATCAGAGTGCTTTTGTACATGCTTATGCAAGTAGTGATAAAATTATTCAAACAGCACCAAGTAATTATTTAGCTTGGGGTGCAGGCGCGAATGCAAACCCGTATTTCTATCAAATAGAGTTGACGAGGTCAAATACATTTGATGGTTTTGCTAAATCTGTAAATAACCAAGCTTATTTAGCTGCTAAAATGTTGAAACAAAATGGATTGGCTCCATCATTGGCAGATAATAATCAAGGTACAGGTACAATTATTAGTCACAATGCTATTAGTCAATATTGGGGTGGTACGGATCATACAGACCCAGTAGGTTATTTCAATCAATGGGGATATAACATGGACCAATTTTACAGTTTAGTTCAAAAACACTATAAAGCACTAAACGGTGGCGGTAATGATGACGCAATAACTGGCTCAACTTACAAAGTGGCTAAAGGTGATACATTATATAGTATATCAAGACGAAGCGGCGTAGCTATCGATGACATTAAGAAATGGAATAATTTAAGCAATAACACATTATCAGTAGGACAAATATTAAAATTAAAAGCGCCAAGTAATAGTGGTACGATAACTGGAGATACGCATAAAGTAGTCGCTGGCGATACTTTGTATAATATTTCTAAAAGAAGTAATGTAAGCGTTGAAAATATCAAGAAATGGAATAACTTGAAAAATGATAGTATTAGCAAGGGACAAACATTATATTTAGTGAAAACATACACTGTGAAGAAAGGCGATACTTTGTATAGTATAGCTAAAAATCAAAAAACAACAGTAGACAAAATTAAATCAGACAATAAGTTGGATTCTAATAGTATTAAAGTAGGACAAATATTAAAAATTAAATAAGTGAAGAAGAATATTAGTAAACGAAACGACACTCCACCATTTGTTGATATCAGCAATTGTGAAGTGTCGTTTTTGCTTATTTTTCGTTTATTATACCATCGTTATCTCTATCTTTGGATGAATCATAACCTGGCATATCTTTTGTTATTTCACCTGGCTTAGGCACGTCGACATCTGGCGTTTTTGGTAAATCATTCTTTTCAGGTGCATCAATGTCTGGTGCATTAGGATCAGGTGTATCGATATCTGTGCTTGAGTTGTTTTGTTGATTTGTGCCGTTATTATAGTTGTTAGATGATTGGCTTTGATTATTATTATAAGTATCGCCATTATCATTAGCATTACTATTTTCGCTATTATCAGAAGCATTACTTGACTCTTCGTAATTATTATCATTTGATTCTTGAGAGCCATTTTCTTGAGCATTAATCTCTTCATTTTTGCTATTATTAGTGTCAGAATTTTTATTTTCTTTCTCTTTCTTTTTAGTATCAGAATTCTTTTGAGTTTCTTTTTTGGTACTATCGCTATTATTTTCTGTATAGAAGAAAGCACTACATCCGCCAACTAACAATATAATGAGTAAAATTATAACCAAACAACCTAAACAACCGATACATCCGTTCTTTTTATTATCGTTCATCTCATTCTCCCTTAATTTTAATTCATATTTTATTGAACACAAAAATATAAAACTTTAAATATATTGTACTACATTTCAGTTGCGAGTGTAACTTTATATTTTTATGTGTAAGAGTACTGTACCTTTGAGTAAATTAGATAGAAGTGAGTAACGACATATAATTGAATTAAAGTATAATATTTAGGTGAAATGCATTAATATAATCATATATTATATTAAAATTCTAAATTAACCTCTTTCATGAAATTATAAAATGCTCTCACTACGGTATTATTTAGATATTGTTCTTTTAAAATCATGTGTGTATTTCTAATGATATAGTTACCTTGTTGGTCTAAACATGGTATTTTAGACAAATTATCATCATCACGTAATAAAATGCCAGGCAAAATAGAAAAACCTAACCCATTTTGAACAAATTCTTTACTTGTTTCCATATTATCGGCATTTATTGTAATAGAAGGTGGCTCGATAAATTTTCCAATCCACCAATCATCAATTAACTTATTGAGGGAGGTATCGGTGTTATAATATATTCTGGGTAAATGAGGTAAATCAGTTATATCAATTGGAGGTTTTGAGACGACGTAAATCTTTTCTTTCATTAGGTTTAGACCCATTAACAGCCACAGATAGATTTACATTTAATACTTTAGAATTGATGAATGGAATTGATTATATTCCAATCATGATTGGGGCCTTTGCATTAGGAGAAGTATTTTCACAAATTACCAACGGTAATCCGCAAGATTTAAATGCAAATTCAAAATTATCACAAGGTATGTTTAAGTTTAAAGACTTCTTTGTATATAAATGGACTGCTTTAAAATCAGCGGCCATAGGTAGCATACTTGGCGTATTACCAGGAACAGGAGGGTCTATAGCGTCATTTGTTAGTTATGGAGTAGCTATGAAAACAAACAAAGATCCTGAAGAATTCGGTAAAGGAAAAGCAGAAGGCGTAGTTGCACCTGAATCATCTAATAATGCAGCAGCAGGAGTTTCAATGATTCCTACACTAATTCTTGGAATACCAGGTAGTCCAACAACTGCAGTAATATTAGCAGCTTTAGTGCTTCAAGGTGTACAGCCAGGGCCACAACTTATATCAGATCAACCTATACTTTTATATTCAATATTTTTAGCTATGTTATTCGCAAGTATCATGACATTGGTTGCTGGTAGAGCGGGCGTCCAAGTATTTACATTATTATTAAAAGCATCTTATAGTATTATAGCGACATTTATTATTATACTTTCTTTACTCGGTGCATATGCTACAAACAATGACTTATTGAATGTTTGGATTATGCTATTATTTGGTGTTGTAGGATATTTAATGAAAATATATCATTTCTCAATTGCTTCATTAATTTTAGGAATTGTACTAGGTCCGTTGATGGAAACATCATTAAGAAGACATTTGTTAATTAACAATGGGGAGTTTTTATCATTATTCCATTCTCCGATTACAGTTATTTTATTGCTTATCAGTGTGCTAATCATTGTAGTACCAATTATTATGGATAAGAGAAAAGCAAAATCATCGAATTCTAATTAAGTATTTTAATAGATAATAGTTTGAAATTATTATGCCTAGGGTTTTAATCATTCAGAAAAATAAAAAATGATGATTTCCATTTAAATTAGGTTGGCAATCATCATTTTTATGTTTGCATAGATAATTATTATTCAGTGTATTAGATTTGAAACACTAGGTTTCATTAGCTGTTTTAGTTTGTTGCATTAACTATAAATGTACATTTCCTTTAGCGTAATAGAATAAAGTTTTCTTTTCAGTAATGAACAATTGAACAAAAGTGAGAATACCAATTTTTCCAATCAGCATCGTTACAATAATGATGATTTTCGTAGCAGTATGGTAATCTGTTGTAAAATTCATACTTAATCCTACAGTGCCAAAAGCTGAAATAACTTCAAATAATACGGTTATATATGGCGTGTGTGGGTTAAGCATACTGGCAATCATAGAGACGCTTAAGACAAATATGGTAGCACAAAGTGTTATTGTAACGGCTATATTTAAAGTTCGATTTGAAATAGATCGTTTAAATATGGAAGGATGCGTTTCGTTTCTTAGTGTACTGATGATGAATAATAGAGTTAAAACTAGGCTTGTTACTTTAATACCACCAGCAGCACTTATAGGCGCTCCCCCAATAAACATTAATAGCATCATCATCATTGAAGTCGGCGCCGTTATTTCTCCAATGTCTACAGTGTTAAATCCCGCAGTACGTGTTGTGACAGATTGGAAGAATGAAGCTCCAATTTTTTCAGGAAGTGATAAATGATTTAATGTAGCGTGATACTCTAAAATGAAAAATAGTATAGAACCTAAAATAATTAATATAAGTGATGTGCTTAGCACAATCTTAGAATGTAATTTTAAGTTTACTAATTTTTGAGACAAAATTAAATCAAAGAACACTAGAGGCCCGATGCCTCCCATAATGATGAGTAACGGAATAGTAATTGTAATAATTGGATCATTAATTGTACTCATTAAATTATCTCTGAAAAGAGCAAAACCTGCATTGTTAAATGCAGAGATTGATGTAAAAATACTTAAAAATAAACCTTGTCCAAGGCCGTATTTAGGGACAAATGAGAGGGCAATAAATACAGCCCCTAAAATCTCTGTTGCAACACTGTATAACACAAATTGAAGAATCAGGCGTATAATTCCCCCTGGTTTATCGATATTCCACATCGTCATTGCTAGATAACGATTTTTTATACTAATTTTTTTATTGATTAATATAAAGGTTAATAATGTGACTGTCACAATACCAAGGCCACCGATTTGAATTAAGAGCATAATAATAAAGTCGCCTAACCAATTGAATTGTGTTGAGACATCAACAGTCACTAGTCCGGTCACTGTAAAAGCACTAGAAGCTATGAAAAAAGCATCTATAAAATCAATGGGCTTTTTACCGGTAACAGGTAAATATAAAAGTAACGCGCCAATTAATGTTGTAGTTATAAAAAGTAAAAGGTAAAAATACAAAGGCTTATTTAATATTTTCATTATGTCATTTCCTTTACTGATTTTAATAAACAGTATTTTATACCTATTGTTTTAAAAAGCAAGCAAATGAAAAAGAAAATATTTAAAAAATAAGCATCCAGAAATGCCTTTATAAATAAAGACATTTCTGGATGCTAGTAGAATTAATTCTAATTTGTTTGTTGTTTGATACCTTTAGTAACGGCTTCTGCAAAATCGTAAATAGATTGTTTGTAGTCATTAGTGTTTTCACGCGTTTTTCGATTGAAATCTCCATTATCAAAAAAAGATTTACGATATTTTGTTGAAATTTCTAATTGAACCCCAGACCCTGTATCATTTTTATTGATGATGTTGTTGTTAGAATCTCCATTTACATAATTGGGACTCTGTTCTACATTAAATCCTTCTTTTTCTAATTCTTTTCGAATGGATCGAGACATATCTTTATCTTTTCCGCCAATATAGACTACTTTTTTCTTGTCTTTAATTCCATGGATAGAAATAGACTCATTAGACTTATAAATCATATCTTTAAGTTTAGGATCGTCAAAACTAGTTGAAGTAATATGCAGTTTGGCGTTATTAGATTTTAATAGTCCTTCAAAACTATATAAATTGAAATTCCCTTTTTTAGAAATGATTTTTGCTAATTCAGAGGTTCCTGGTTCAATTCCACCGCCATGAATAGCAGTAATCAATATATCTTTATTATTTGTTGTCTTTGTATTAATCTGCCAATCGCGTCCTTCTGTTGTATCGGCTTTAAGTTCTGAAAAATTTTTATAGTAATCTTGATTTTGTGGTTGATCATTTTTCCAGACATATAAAATATATAAGGAAGTTAGAATTACACCTACTATAAGTAACATGATTAAATAATATAAATAAGAATGGATTATATTTTTCATAGAAATCTCCCTTAATTTTATAGTTGCGATGATGAAATTATAACAGAAATTAGGATAATACCGACTAATAGGTTTTTTACAATTGTATTACCAATTGAGTATTTAATATTTACAATCTTAATAAATATAATTTTATAATGCATAATCTTTAGCGTATAATTTCATGAATTTTGTAATGGTATGTGTTTTGTGACATTAGTGCAAAATGTAGTATTTTACTTGAAGAAAGGATAGGTGTGACTTGGATATTGTTACGAAAATGCAAGTAAACGTACCGAAAGAAAATGTGTTTAAAGCTTTTGTAAATCCAGATTAAATTGGAGGTTTTTGGTTTTCTTCAAGTTTAGAAAGGTGGGAACAAGGTAAAACCATTATCCTCTGTTATGAAGAATATAACGCTGAATTAGATATTCAGATAAAAAGCTTAGAGGAAAATAAAAGTATTGAATTTATTTGGGGAGAGCATCCCGTGTTGATTCAATTTGAAGGTATTGGTGAAAGTACGGTAGTAACTACAATAGAAAAAGATTTTGATGCACAAGATGTAGAGCAATTATTAGATCAAAAAGAAGGTTGGGTATATATGCTTAGTTGTTTAAAAACATATTTAGAACACAACGTAAGTATTCGAGCTGCAATATTATAATAATTGTATAATGCTGAAAAGTTAATATAGATCAACAAAATATAATATGTATTAAAGATTTGGAAGCAGGATAAAATTCTAATTATTTTAGTTTTTTATCCTGCTTTATTAATAATTTAAAGTTATTTGGGAATATAGTAATTGTAAGCAAATGATTTTACTATTAAAGCGATGAAAGTTATAATGTAATTATAAAAGTTACAATTAAAAGGTGATGATTATGAATTTAGAATTTAACATTGCAGTGCATCTTTTAACGTTTTTGCTGAAACACTCAGATGAACGGTATTCAAGTGGTGAATTAGCAGAACGTATTTGCGTCAATCCAGTGCAATTACGTCGTGTGACTAGGAAGTTAAATGAACAGCAATATTTGCATGCCACCCGAGGTAAGTTTGGTGGTTACCAATCAAATCAATCAACCAAAGATGTAAACCTTGCAGATTTATTTGTATTATTCAATGAAGAAAAATCAGAAGGTAGAATATTTACTGGCAATCAAGGTAGCGATTGTGAAATTTCCAGGGAAATAGGTCACACAATGTCTCAATTTCACCAAAGAGAGCAAGACTTATTAGTGGCATATTATAAAACTATTACGATAAAAGATGTATTAAAAGACATATTAAAGGAGGATTCTCATGAAAAAGTTTGACTTAATCATTGTAGGATTTGGTAAGGGTGGAAAAACGCTAGCAAAATTTGCTTCTGCACAAAATAAAAAAGTAGCAGTTATTGAAAAATCGAAAAAGATGTACGGAGGTACATGTATCAATATAGGTTGTATTCCTTCTAAAACGTTAGTCCATGAAGGCTTGGAACATGGCTCATTTGATCAAGCATTTTCAAGAAAATCAGATGTTGTCAATGCATTAAATAGTAAGAATTATCATAACTTAGCTGATGATGATAATATAGAGGTGTTAGATTATACTGCTAAATTTAAATCTAATCACGAATTAAATTTATTAAATGATCAAGACGAAGTTGTAGAAACTATTAGTGCACAACAAGTCGTCATTAATACTGGGGCAAAATCTGTTATTCCGCCAATTGAAGGTATAGATACTTCACAACATTTATATGATTCTGAAGGTATTATGAATTTGAAATCTCAACCTAGTCATCTAGTAATTGTTGGTGGAGGTTATATCGCGTTAGAATTTGCCTCAATGTTTGCGAATTTTGGAACGCAAGTAACTGTATTAGAACGTGGTAACGATATTATGACTAAAGAAGATAAAGATATTGTTGCTGAGGTGAAAAAAGACTTAGCAGATAAAAACGTGAATATCGTCTTAAATGTAGATACTAAGAAATTTGAGGACACAGATAAGGGTACAGTTGTGCATACATCAAATGGTAAGTATGCAGCTGATGCTGTACTGATAGCAACAGGACGTAAACCTAATACTGATTTAGAGCTTCAAAACACTGATGTAAAAATTGGTGACCATGGTGAAATCATAGTGAATGAATATCTACAAACAAATGCATCTGATGTGTACGCCTTAGGTGATGTCAAAGGAGGCATGCAATTCACATATATTTCATTAGATGACTTCAGAATTGTAAAAGAGCAATTGTTTGGGGAAGGACAGCGTTCTACGGAAAATCGCGGGGCTGTGCCTTACACAGTATTTATAGATCCACCATTAGCACGTGTTGGATTAACAGGAGAAGAAGCGAAAAAACAAGGGTATAACGTGATAGAAAATGCTATACCTGTTAATACAATCCCTAGACATAAAATAAACAATGATACTAGAGGATTGTATAAAGCAGTGGTTAATAAAGATAACGGAGAAATTTTAGGTGCATCTCTATACGGTTTACAATCAGAAGAAATTATAAATTTAATTAAATTAGCAATAGATCAAAAATTATCTTATAAAGTATTAAAAGAAAACATATATACACACCCTACAATGGTAGAATCGTTTAATGATTTATTTAACATGTAGTAGCTAAAAGGAATATCTGTTTTACGGCATAGATATAAGAGCCTGGGACATAAATAGATGTCTCAGGCTCATTTTCAATTTGGCAGTAGGTGACTGAATTGAAAATACGCTTATATCAAGCTTTTTTCAATCCTAGTCACCGTTGCCGGGGCGGGACTACGAAATCTATATTAGAAAATTTGATTTCTGTCCCACTCGCTCTTTATATTTTGAGCATATATGTTAAGTATTTTAACAGGACTAATTTAAATCGTTATGACACTATTACTCTAATGATTTGTCCTACGAAATAAAAAGCGCCAACGATAATACATACAACTCCGATACTAATATAACTTTGTTTTTTAGAAACACCTTCTTTTTTAGAAGTACGTTTATTCAAAATGAGTAACACAATACCAACAATAATAAGAACAATTGAAGCTATCCACATGATGTGTCCCTCCTTGATTTATATTTATTACAATCTCTTTATTATGTATTTACCCACCAATTACTAAGTAGTAACCTTATAGATCAAAGCATTTTTTGTAAGAATATTTTTGAAAAGTAGTAAACTGAATAATCGAAAGGAATTATTAAATATAAATTAGCCGTGTTAAGATGATGAAAAGGAAAATAAGAAACTAACAGTTCCGAAATTAGATTATAATATGGAGTAGATAAATATACGGCGGGTTTGATTGGACGGTGTAGAAATGGATATTGATTATGAATATGCGTTAGACATAAAAGATGTAGATGAACTTATTCGGATTTATCATGATAACGGTTGGACAGGTCATGATAAAGAAAAAGTGATAACAATTTTTAATACGGCAACACATGTGATTATTGCAAAATGCCAGGGGAAAGTTATCGGATTTGCAAGGGCGATGTCGGATGGTGTTTTTAACGCAGCAATTTATGATGTAATGGTAGATGTGTCACATCAAAAACAAGGTATCGGTCAAGAAATCATCCGAAGAATATTGGTGTATTTAGGAGAGCTGTCTTGTGTTCATCTAGTTGCAACTACAGGCTATGAAGGCTTTTACAGACAGTTAGGTTTCAAGAACCTAAAAACTGGTATGGCTGTATATACTAATGAAAAATTAAAAGATGAGTATACTGTTTAGTAATTAACAGCTATACTCATCTTTTTGGTGTGTAATCTAGATTATAAAATATTGTGACTCACGTCCTCATAAGAATAGTTTTTAAGTAAAGAACAGCCTAATGGATGCTGACCATTGTCTACGTATTCGTTAATTTCTTCGAGAACATCTAAGATTTCATATTCAGGTGTTGTAACATCAAATGTGTATTTGAACACTTGTTTTTTATCCGATAACACTGTGGCAATAAGTTCGTCATTGTGCATCTTGTAATTAAGAAGTTGCATAAAAATCCCTCGCTTTTATAAATTTTTAAACCTAGTAACAAAGTGAATTAATTGAGAATGAATGTCAGTAATTTCGTTCTAGATTATAATTGTTATTATCTAATACTTAGTATACATTAAAATTAATCAAATGTAGAGGGTTTAGACTCAAAAAAATGTGGATTTTGAGTGAAAAATACATGTAAGCGCGTACTTTAGCTCTTTGTAAATTATAATAATTTTAAATTACAGGGTTTGGAAAGTAATTGTTGAAAAATATGAAGTAATTTGATACGATTTACTGAATTAAATAAATGCTTTCTAGGGTTCCGCAATGATATGACTTGGTCTGGTCCGAGAGAAAGCCACATTTTTATATGTGACACGGAAGGATAAAAGCCTGGGAGATAGTAGCTAACACTATCTCCTAGGCTTTTTTATTTTTTAAGGAGGATTCGTTATGAATTGGTTAAAAATAATTATTGCTTCGCTATTTGAAGTTGGATGGGTCATCGGTTTAACTCATGCCACATCAGTAATTGAATGGCTATTTACAATGATTGCTATATTTCTAAGTTTCTATTTATTAATTGAAGCATCAAAGTGGTTACCTGTGGGAAGTGCTTATGCAGTTTTTGTAGGTTTAGGGACTACTGGTGTAACAATATTTGACTTTGTCTTTTTCGGTGCTCCTTTCAGCATGATTAAAGTTATTTTGATATTTATGTTATTAGTTGGAGTAATCAGTCTGAAATTAGTGACTTCAAGTAAAGGAGGAGAAACATAATGGCTTGGATATTATTGGTAGTTGCTGGTCTGTTTGAAATGATTGGTATTACTTTTTTAAACGCATATGTAAATAGTGGGAAATTTCGTGCATTAATAGGTTTATTTGGTTTCTTTAGTATGAGTTTTTTGGCATTATCAATAGCAATGCTTGAATTACCTATGAGTACAGCATATGCAGTATGGACAGGCATAGGTGCTGTGGGTGGCGCATTAGTAGGTATGATATTTTATAAAGAATCTAAAGATATTAAGAGAGTAATATGTATTTTAGTGATTTTAGGCAGCACAGTAGGTTTGAAATTAGTAAGTTAAAATGATTTGAAATGGAGATGAGGACGTTATTAGGTGTATGCAAATTCGTGAAAATGAGAGGGGGGATTTTGTACATATGTCCTTATATTAAAAAAATAGACGACACATTAGTGTCGCCTTAAGAGTAATATGTTCATGAATATAAAAGACTAGTAGTCGGTTTCCAACTACACTTTTAATATATCATAGTTAAGACTATAACTTCAATAAAAAAGAGGGTTAAAATATCAGATTATTCATGTTGCAGACACACATTGTAATTGATACCATAAAGCATGAAGGTGGGTGTTTGATATGGAAGGACTTGCAGCTTTTATTACAATTACTTTGATGATTATTATTGTACCTGGTCCAGACTTTTTCGTAGTAATGAAAAATTCCATCACTTCTGGAAAAGGCAATGGTGCTATGGCAGCATTAGGTATTACATCTGGTCATGTACTGTATTCATTATTAGCAGTATTTGGTATCATATTTATTTTGGCAAATATGTACTATGTTTTCATGGCTATTAAAATATTAGGTGCATTCTATCTGATCTATTTAGGTATCAGAAGTATTATTAGCGCACGCCAAGGTATGAATTTTTCTACGTCTCAGATGAGAGCTCAAAAAATTAGTTATTTGAGTTCTTATAGGCAAGGTTTATTAAGTACGATATTAAACCCTAAAGCATTACTTTATTACATAAGTATTTTACCTCAATTTTTAACTACTGGAGAAGGGGTAACGTCTCAGATTGCCATATTATCAGCAATTGTTACGACTGTTATTCTGTTGTGGTTTATATTTTGTGTTTATATTTTCCAGTATATTAAATTATTATTTGCTAATAGAACTGTAAAGGCAATTTTTGATTATACAGTTGGTGCAATATTGATTGGCTTATCACTTAATTTACTATTCAGTAAAAGTAGTTAAGTATTAAATCAAAATAAGCTTATTTTCTAGAAGTTAATGCAAATAGCATCATGTTATGTTGACAAATATAAAAACACACATGCAAAATAGGAGCGGAAATCTGAAGTCAAGTTGCAAAATTTGATTTCAATTCCGTTCCTTTTTTAATGATTTGAAAGTCGATATAATACAGAACATAAGGTATTAGAATAATGCAATTAACTTTAAAAGAGATTAACTGATTAAATGCAATTTTTTATAAAATATTCACAAATTATCTACATAATAATTTTGTTATTTATTTATAATGTTAAGGGAGAAGGGGGAAGAATTTTGAAAAATATATTTAATCCGTTACAAAGATTACATTTTTATGCTGCATTATTTATAACACCTTTATTAATTACATTAACCATTTCGGGCATTGGTTATCTTTTTTTTCAGGAAGTAGAAAATAATATATATAAAACAGAGTTTTTCGGAGATAGTTCCGTCAAAACACATCAAACATTGAATGAAGCTGTAGATGAAGTAGAAGATAAGTTTGATGGATTTTACATCAGTAAAGTAAGTATGATGGATGAACCATATAATAATCGTATTACATTGGATGACATGGCAGGTAATCAGCGTTATGTATTTTTAGATCAAAATAATCAAATAGTAGCTGATCAAAATGCTAAACATACATACGCAAATATTGTAAGAAATATACATAGTTCATTATTCACCGAAAATACATTTATAAATTATCTTGTAGAATTAACTGCATGTTGGACAATTTTTATGATTCTTTCAGGGACATATATGCTTATTAAGAAGAAACTAATATCAAACAAAAATAAAAAACTTAGATTCCAAAAATGGCATGGTATTTTAGGTGTGGTTATAGCAATACCAGTATTTGTATTAGTGCTTACTGGTTTACCTTGGTCAGGCTATATGGGGGCTAAGATTGCAAATGTGATGGATAATTCTGGAGAATTAGGACAATCTGAATTAGCTATTAATCCTCCAAAATCAGATGTGAATGAAATTCCTTGGGCAACGCGTGAAAACAAACAACCTGCTTCAGAAGGACATGCTGCTCACCATGGTGGAGGCGAAATGCCGAGGACAGATATTAAAAATCAAATTTCGATTGATAAAGTAGCTACTGAAGCCAAAAAGAACGGTATAGATAAACCATATTCTATTGTTTATCCATCTAATGAATCAGCAGCTTTTACAGTTTCTAAGGGTAGTAATACAGGTGTTACTGGGTTAGATGTTTCACCATATGACGAGCAAACGTTATATTTAGATCAATATAATGGGAAAGATTTAGGGAAAGTGAAGTATGAAGAATATGGCATTATCGGAAAATGGTTTACGTGGGGTATACCTTTACACGAAGGTCATCTCTTTGGTGTAACTAATAAAGTGATTAATTTACTTGTATGTATTGCTTTACTAACAGCAGTTGGATTAGGATTAACATCATGGATTAAAAAATTGAGAAATAGTAACGTAAAGGTACCACCAAGAGTGAAAAAACCGATGTCAATCCCATTGGCTATCGTCCTTATTGTGCTTGGTATCTTGATGCCGTTATTTGGTTTTTCATTGATTGTCGTATTTATTATCGAAGCTTTATTATATTATAAAGATCGAAGAAATAAACAAAAGAAATAAAGGCATAGATAAGGGGTGTGACACAGAATCAAATTAGTTAATTTGATCTTGTGTTACACCCCCTTTTAATAGGATTGTTATGTTTGAAACACTCGTTATTATAAAATTAGTGATTCATATCCATTTCATGGATTTTCATCATTAACCCGTGTGGGATATCATCATGTTTTACTACTTCTTTTTTGTAGAATGATTTACCGTCATCTTTAGATACTAATTTTACAAAATCACCTTTTTTAGGTTTGAAATCATCGTCATGTTCAAGTTTGACATCTTTCGTTACGATGCCATCTTTTTCGCTGACAACTTTTTCTGCAGTTGTACTTTCAGACATATAGCCATAATAAGTATCTTTTTGACCAGAAAATATCATGAATATAGTGAAAGCTAAACCTATAATAACCAAAATACTAATTAAAGATATTGTTAATTTTTTACTCATATTCTCAGTCTCCTTTAACTCTAAGCATAAAAGATATTACTGTCTAAGTATACAAAATTTTAAATTGTTTTGAACTTTGTCATATTTTAATTACGACATGATAAGACAATGTACAATTCAAAATGGGTTTTAAATCAATAGCAATTAAATATAGGATTATGGGTTATAAAGTGTTGAGTCTGAAATGAGCACTTTAATACCACGGTAAATATTTTTTATCGTATACCAAATAGTTATGGCAGATAGTAATATACTTAATGCGAGCGCTACTAAACTAACAGTTGTATTTTGTGAATCAATCACAATACCACCCATAGCAACACTAATGATTAAAAAGATAGGTCCGATGTAAGTTATAATATGATAAATTAGTGATTTCGCTGCATGTATAGAAGCTGGTTTATCAGCAAAAATCCAGATAATTATAGGTACAATAATAGGTGCAAAAAATATACTGAAATAACTAATAGATGCAAGTATGCGCTCGCTTTGTGTATTATTTTGTGTAACTTGTTCGTTCATTTATATCACCTCAAATAGGATAGTAACAATAAATTAGATATAAATATAGTGGAGATATTTAATATTACATTTTTGTTAGGTACAATTGTGGAACAATGACTATAAAAGAGAAGAGGAAGACATATGAAAATATATTTAGTGCGCCACGGTGAATCACAATCAAATTATGATAAAAAAGAAGGTAAAAATTACTTTTGTGGGCAATTAGATGTGCCGTTAACGGAGAAGGGAACACGTTCTGCGCAGTTGCTGCAAAGTTATTTTAATAAAAAGGACATAGATCATGTGTATTTATCAGATTTACTGCGTACTAGGCAGACATATAATGCGATATTCGATAACGCTATCCCTGCAAGTGTGACATCTTCGTTAAGAGAACGCTCGCTTGGTGAATTTGAAGGGGAAATGGTGGACAAAATTGAACAAAAACCTGAATATGCACGTTATTTTAATGATGAGAATTATCTATCGTTTCGCCATAGCTTTAGCCAAAAAGCGCCAGGTGGGGAGAGTTATGCAGACGTGTTACAACGTGTAACGCAATTTTTTGAAAATGAAGTAGATAATAGTTTAGAAAATATTGTAATTGTTGCACATCAGGTCGTGCTTCGTTGCTGCTTTGTCTATCTAAGATATGATACGCAAGCAATGGTGATTGAGCGTAAAATTGAAAATTGCGTACCATATGTATTAGAAAAATAAACACAAACAAAAAAACCTGAACTACGACTTTGTCGGTTCAGGTTAATATCTTTTAGCTGCTGTTAAGCTATCATGAAATCCTTGGAATATTGTATTAATATTGTCTAAAAAACTGCCGACAACAACGGCAAGTATAACGTAAGTTACACTAAGGGCGATTGTTTTAAATGAAACAACACCATATTTTTCTTTCTTCTCAAAGAGATTAAAAGCTATGAAGATAGCAGCCATTGCACCTATTAAAATAGTTAAAACCATAAAGGTGTGCCTCCTTAGAATTATTACTGAGTGGCTATGCTTCTATTCATTTGTTTATTAACTTAAATTAATCTTAACAAATGATACTTTGAGAAAAAAAGGGATTTTATGTTAAAAAACCTTACAATTAAGTAAGGTTTTTTACAGAAATAAGTCAGGGCAATTGAGTGTTATACATAAAAATGACGTTCAAGCCTTTGTTAGCAAGAACAATTGCCTTGTAATCATATTGTAATTTAATAGAATAATCCTATAATTACATGCTCTTGATTTCAATCGATTAAGAAGTGTCCAAGTTATTTATCTACAGCGTCAGATTCAATGCCTTTGTCTTTCAGGAATTTTTTGATTTTATCTTGTTGTTTTCCATTAACATCTCCGGCGTATTTAGTAGATACATCTACAACATTAAGTTCATTCTGTGGTTGGTAGTCTAATTGTTCTATATCTTCATCCGCATTTTTAATTGTGGTATTTAAAGCAGTGAAATATTTGATAATACGGTCGACGTTTTCTTGATAACCTTGTGGTAGTTTATTCCCTTCTACGAATTTCTTGAATCGTACATCATTTTTAACTGCATTATGTGATAAATCAGATAAACGTTCAGCCTGTTCATCAGTAATTTTTTTATCTGTACCAATTTGTTTATCTATTCTATATTGAAGTAGATACTTATTATCAATAATATCGGAGTTTACATCTAAGTATTTTTTGATAGCATTATTTGCTTCAGATTCACTTAAAGTTTCACCTTTTTTATCTGAGTTAAAGATGTCTTTTTCAGTAATTTTGTGCACATTTTTAGGTGCATGTCTCTCGCTATGACTATTGTCATCATTAGGTTTATCGTTTGAACATGCTGCGAGTATAACAGTTAGCACTAGTACTAACGATAGTAATATACTTTTTTTCATAAATTTTAATTGCTCCTTTAATAATAATCGTACGAGTATAACAATATGATGAATGTTTAAACGCGCTTTATAAAAAATTATAACTTAAGCGTATCATTTAGAGCTATTGATTTGAATAAGTGATTAAATGATAAACGCACAATCTTTTGAACAAAATAGGAAAACAATAAATTTATCATAATTAATTTAAAAACATTCATTAGATTTTAATTTTAAAATGTTATTGAAGTGGTATGTAGATGTTTATTGTTTGTAATAAAACTTGGTTGAATTAATCTGAACAGAGGTAAAGGTTAATGGATAAAAGAGCATAAGTAATAGATTTGTTTAAGATAACGCTTATATTAAAGTATGAGTAGAGCGAATAGGTGACACTTGAACAACTGGATACATGCATAAATAGGCTGGGATAAGTTTTAATTGTCCCAGCCTAAATTATTATATTTAGTTAATGGGATTTATACATGAGCTTTAGCTAAGCTAAATGTTTTTACCCCTTTTAATCTTAATTATCTTTGCTGAGGAACAACGAAATCTTTTTTAATAAATTTAATTTCGTCATCTCACTCCCTTTGGGATCATTCTTGACAATATGTAAATGAGTGGCACGACAATCATATTTTTTAATGATTTCGTTGGCCACTCTTCATGATATAACTTTGGCAGAATAATTAATGTCTAATGATGTAATCAAAGGCATTTAATGCAGCATTTGCACCAGCGCCCATTGAGATAATAATTTGTTTATTACGATCGTCAGTAACATCACCAGCTGCAAAAATACCAGGGATGCTTGTAGCGTTCTTACGATCAATCATAATCTCATTAGCTTCATTTAGTTCAACATAATTATTAAGCCATTCAGTATTTGGTAATAATCCGATTTGGACGAAAATACCTTCAAGTTCTAATGTGTGTTCTTCACCTAGAGATTTATCTTGGTATTTAATACCAGTTACAGCATTTTCACCAAGTACTTCAGTTGTTTGTGCATTTTTAATAACAGTTACGTTAGGTAAGCTGTTTAAACGCTCTTGTAGAACATTGTCTGCTTTAAGGCTAGCGTTACGTTCTAATAGTGTGACGTGTTCAACGATACCTGCTAAATCAATTGCTGCTTCTACACCTGAATTACCGCCACCGACTACAGCTACGTTTTTATTTTCAAATAAAGGCCCGTCACAATGTGGACAGAATGCAACACCTTTATTAATTAATGCCTCTTCACCAGGCACTTCAAGCTTGCGCCAACGTGCACCTGTTGAAATGATAACAGTTTTACTTGTTAATTTTGCGCCATTTTCAAGAGAAACAACGATACCACTATCGGTTTTTTCGATGTCATTAGCACGAATACCTGTCATTACATCAATGTCATATTGTTTTATATGATCTTCTAATGCAGAGGCAAATTTTGGACCATCTGTTTCTTTAACAGTGACAAAGTTTTCGATAGTTGCTGTATCATTAACTTGTCCGCCAATACGATCAGCAACAATCCCTGTACGTAGTCCTTTACGAGCTGTATAAACAGCGGCACTACCACTTGCAGGTCCACCACCAACGATTAACACGTCATATGGATCTTTATCATTGAACTCTGCTGGGTCTGCTTGGCTACCTAAATTTGCAAGGATATCTTGAATTGTCATACGGCCATTACCAAATTCTTCGCCATTTAAGAAAACTGCTGGTACTGCCATGATATCTTCAGATTCTTCTCTAAAGATAGCACCGTCAATCATTGAGTGCGTAATATTAGGATTTAATAAACTCATTAAGTTTAATGCTTGAACAACGTCAGGGCATTTTTGACAAGTTAAACTAATATACGTTTCAAAGTGTAGTGGTTGATCTAGTGCTTTGATTTGGTCTATCACGGCTTGTTCTTCTTTAGGCGCGCGTCCACTTACTTGTAATAATGCAAGTACAAGTGAATTGAATTCATGACCCATAGGTAAACCGGCAAAAGTAATGCCGGTTTCTTCTCCAGGTCTATTTACTGAGAAACTTGGTGTGCGTTTTAAGTCAGTTTCTTCTATAGTAATGTGAGAAGAAGCTGCAGAGACTTCATCTAATAACTCTTTAAGTTCGTTAGACTTGTCATCAGTACCAAGACTTGCTTTTAATACAACATCACCTTCCATTAATTGAAGTAATTGTTGTAATTGTGATTTAAGCTGATCATTTAGCATTTAAATCAATGCCTCCTTAGATTTTACCTACTAAGTCAAGACCAGGTTGTAATGTTTCTGAACCTTCTTCCCATTTTGCTGGGCAAACTTCGCCTGGGTGTTGACGTACATATTGTGCTGCTTTGATTTTGTGTACTAATGTGCTTGCGTCACGACCGATACCGTCAGCGTTTACTTCAGCTGCTTGTACGATACCGTCAGGGTCAACGATGAAAGTACCACGTTGAGCAAGGCCTAGATCTTCGTCTAATACATCAAAGTTACGAGTGATTGTTTGAGATGGATCACCAATCATTGTATATTGAATTTTGTTGATTGCTTCTGAGTGATCATGCCAAGCTTTGTGTACAAAGTGTGTATCTGTTGATACTGAATATACATTGACACCTAATTCTTGTAATTTATCATATTGACCTTGTAAATCTTCTAATTCAGTAGGGCAAACGAATGAGAAGTCTGCTGGGTAGAAACAAACTACGCTCCAAGAACCTTTTAAAATTTCTTCTGATACTTCTAAAAACTCATCCTTTTGTGGATCATATGCGTTAGCTGTGAAAGGTAAAACTTCTTTATTTATTAAAGACATAAAAACATCCTCCTATTTTTGAACTGAATTTTAATTAGAATTATGATGTTAAATTATTATTATTTCTTAATTATAATAATTCTAATCTTCGTTTACTATTATTGCATTTCCAATTATTTTCGTCAACAAAGAAAGCTCATTAAGATAAATAGTAGATAGGTGCCTTGTAATCGACCGTGTGACTGAGTTTCATGGTGGAAATTTACACCTGTGAAGTAGGCGTGTTTATTTTTGGGAAAACTGCCTATAGATTAAAAATAGCCTTTTTATTCTCAACTAAACAATGAAAATGAGAAGAAAGGCTACTTTAAATGATTATATGTTTATTTAGTATTGATTTGATAGGGGTAAATAGAATTATTACAAATTTATGAACATTTTATTTTTGCGGAATTTGTAATCGGAAACTTTTCGTGAAATAAGACTTCCTTAAGACTGCTCGCATTGTACTGAACTAACTATTAAATAAATGTTTGAATCATCCACCAAAGCACGACAGCAACAGGGAAGAATAACCACCAATAGTTTGCTAAGAATTCCCATCCATTCATAGGCTGATTGTTAGATTGTGTTGAAACAGGTTGCTGATATGTTTCTATAATGGTTTTTTTTAATTCTTTATCTCCTTTGATAAGTTCATCTAAAGATACATCGAATAAATCACTCATTTTTATTAGCATATCAATACTAGGATAAACTTTGTTTAATTCCCATTTAGATATACTCTGACGCGATATATTTAATATTTCTGCTAATTCGTCTTGAGACCAATTTCTGAGTTCACGTTGCTCCTTAATTCTTAAACCAATTTCCATGTGAATCACTCCTTTTAATAAAAAGTAAAATGATTGGTTAATAATGTCACGCACTAAATGGTTTACTATGGATGCAACTGTGGGTTGCATTACTATAATAGCAAAGGTTTCGTAGCTAATATTTATAAAATTATAAAAGATGTAATGCAATTTTTACACTTCATTGATAACCAATTTAATATATATTTACCCAATATGTTAATTTATTAATGAAAAAGGACGAGAAAGAAATCAATTAGTAAAAATCCGATTTCTTTCTCGTCCTATATTATAGAGTGCTTATCAAATTGACGTGTGTGAGAATGTCATGCTCCTATGCTATACCAATTGATATAGCAACAGTTGATACTCTAATCACTTTCTGTTCCAATATCTTTTACGGTCGAATGCTTGTACGATAGTTTGTGGTTCGTCAGAAACGAATATACCAGGAGCTTCAAAATTTAATTTAGCATTTGTTAAACCTTGTGCTGCAGACTCATTTACAACAATAGGCTTGTTGTGTTTATACGTAAGTTCTGCAAATTCTTCAGCAGCTGGAAGTATTTCACTATCATCTGATAGTACTATCAGACTATCAAATAGTGTGGGATGTGCAGTATCAAATGTTTCTGTGATACCAAACGTCTCTGATATATCTTTAGGATGTTGTCCGACAAACGCATAGTTTAACTTGTTTTCAGTAAATATTTTGGCATAAGATTTCAATGTTTCAGAACTGATATCTCCATTTACTACTACAGCGACAGAATGGCCAGCTAATGGAATGTCGAATTTTTCCATTGTTAATTGACTATCTTTTGCATCTGATTCAACTTCTTCGTTTATATTAGGGACTTCAACACCAACATTTTCAGCAACACGCTCTGCTAATGTGCGATCAACTTTATTCAGTTGATTCACTGCGTTTTGTTTTACCATAACTGAATTACACATGCCTATTTCGAAAGAGAAGCCATCTACAGTGTGATCAAATTCAGGTTGCGTCAAACTATTTAAATACAGCTTAGCCTGACTATAATAATCTTTAAAACTTTCACTACGTTTTTGAATTTTGTGGCCTTCTACCTTTTCTTGATAGTGCTCATAGCCACCTTCTTTTTTAGGTGTTGTATGTGGGTCGTTATTATTTAGAGCATTTTTGTGATAAGCCACTTGACCTTTATTGATATTCATTTGATGCATAGCATCTCTTTGATTATTGTGGACCTCGTTAACTGGACGGTTAATTGGTATTTGATTAAAATTTGGACCTCCTAACCTAGAAATTTGAGTATCTGTATATGAAAATAGACGACCTTGTAATAATGGGTCGTTTGAAAAATCAATCCCAGGTACAATATGGCCAGGGTGGAAGGCAGCTTGTTCAGTTTCGTCAAAAACATTGGTTACATTTTGATTTAATGTCATTTTGCCCACAATTTTAACGGGTACTTGATCTTCTGGCCAAATTTTAGTTGGGTCTAAAATATCAAAATCGAAGTCAAATTCTTGTTCTGGACGAATAATTTGTAATCCTAATTCCCATTCTGGATAATCGCCTTTTTCAATAGATTCATATAAGTCTTTACGATGAAAGTCTACATCTTTACCATGTAATATTTGAGCTTCATCCCAAACTAAAGATTCTAAGCCTTGTAGTGGTTTCCAGTGAAATTTTACAAAATATGAATCTCCTTCGCTATTAACGAGGCGGAACGTATGGATACCGAACCCTTCAATTTGTCTGAAATTCTTAGGGATACCACGGTCACTCATTGCCCATACCGTTGTATGTGTTGATTCAGGGTTTTGGGCGAAGAAATCGTAGAAAGTATCATGCGCTGAGCCACCTTGTGGTATTTCGTTATGGGGTTCTGGTTTTACTGCATGAATAAGGTCAGGGAATTTGATAGCGTCTTGAATAAAGAATACAGGAATATCATTACCAACGAGGTCAAAAATACCTTCGTCTGTATAGAATTTAGTAGCAAATCCTCTTACATCTCTAACAGTGTCTGGTGAGCCTTTAGAGCCTTGCACAGTTGAAAATCTAACAAAGACAGGTGTAGTTTTATCAGGGTTAGTTAAAAAGTCTGCTGAGGTATATTTAGATAAATCCTCATATACTTTAAACTCACCATGTGCACCAAATCCTCTAGCGTGAACAATACGCTCTGGTATGCGTTCATGATCGAAGTGCATAATTTTTTCTCTAAAATGAAAATCTTCTAATAGACTGGGACCGCGTTCACCAACCGTTAAAGTATTTTCGTCTTCGCTTACTTTAACACCGTTATTTGTCGTCATTGGTTTCTCATCATTGCTTTTTTCTACTTCATTTAATTGCTTTTGTTTTTTATTAACCAAATGAAACCCTCCTTAAATAAGACTTTCATAATATGTTTTCCACTAAAAACAAAACAGAAACATGTTTCTGCAATTATTCATATACACTATTGTTTTAAAATTACACATCGGTATAAATGTTATATTGCCGATTTAAAGAAGATGTTTATTGATGATGTTTTAAAATTTTATAGTAATCAGTAAAACATTATAAAAATTTAAAGATAATTACATTTAAACCTTTTAACTATCGTGAAAATCGGGTAAACAGAATATAAGCAATGGAAATGTGTGTTTGTTATGCTATGGGTACATATATAGAAATGAGGAGTGGAAAGATGTCTGAACACGTGTACAACCTACTGAAGAAACATCATTCAGTCAGAAAATTTAAGAAAGAACCTATTTCAGAATCGCATATCAAACAACTTATAGAAGCAGGACAAAGCGCTTCAACCTCTAGTTACTTACAAGCTTATTCAATTATTGGTATCAATGACCCAGAAGTAAAAGAAGATTTAAAAGAAGTATCTGGGCAGCCTTATGTGGTTGAAAATGGATATTTATTTGTATTTGTGATGGATTATTATAGACATTCTATCGTTAACCAAGAATCAAAACACGATATGGAAACGTCGTTTGAATCAGCAGAAGGCTTGCTTGTCGGTACCATTGACGCCACATTAGTAGCTCAAAATATTGCTGCTACAGCTGAAGACATGGGATACGGTATTGTTTATTTAGGATCTCTAAGAAATGATATTGAACGTGTAAGAGAAGTTTTAAACTTGCCTGAACATACATTCCCACTATTTGGCATGGCACTTGGTATTCCAGAAGATGATGAAGACGGTAGTCCTAAACCTCGTTTACCATTTGAACATGTTTTCCATCAAAACCAATATAATAATGACGAAGAATCTCAAAGGGCACAATTAAAAGCTTATGACCAAACAGTTAGTGATTACTATAGCGCTCGCACAAACGGGGAACGTTCAGAAACATGGTCTAATCAAATTGCAAACTTTATGAGTTCGAAACAAAGATTAGATATGTTAGAACAGTTAAATAAATCAGGATTTATAAAAAAATAACGCATCTGGAAATAGCCTGAGGATTCTAGGAGTATTTAATGTGAAGTTCATTCTCTAGAAAGGGGGTAGTGAAGTTGAACATGTTCGATAAGATTTTTAAAAAACAGTTGCCGGAAGTTCAAGATGATAAGGATAAGCGTGTTTATTCATCGAAAAGTCAGCTCACCCCTCAAGAGGCTCAAGAATACTGGGCAAAGATGGCACAAAAACTCGTTGTCGGTGCAATTAATTCTGTAGATTACACTGCTGAACGTATCTTCATTTTGGTTGCTTTTGATGAAAAAGAACCTACAATTGATATGTTTTTTCAAATGAATGGACAATTGAGAATGTGGAATGATTTAGATAATGAAGATCACAAAAAGGTTATTTCTCAAAGTTTAGTTTCACAAGCGTCTATCATAGCGAAACAAGTAAACTGTTTGTATGATAGTGTTAATATGACTAGGCTAGCCTATGCACAAGTTCAATACGAATTCGAAAGTAAAGCGTGGTATTTACATGATGTATCACTAGATAGCGCTGAGGCTAAGTTAGATAAATACCCTGCATTCTTAAAATGGTTTGATGATGTATCTAAATCAATTGATACAATCCCTTTAGATGGTAAACAGCGAATAACATGGGGGCCTTTCAAACCAGTATATTAAAAAAAGCTTTTCAATTCATCATAGTTATATGGTGGATCGAAAAGCTTTTTTCTTTGTAAAGAGAAGTTTGTTGTTCTCGGTTCAACATATCATTATAATCGAACAAGTTCAAAGTTACTAAAAAATTATCCGACCTATTTTGTGAATAATTTCACAAAAAGTTCAAAAAAATCGCTTTATATATATTGTAAGTGCTTACATTAAGCAATATTATAGAATTGTGAAATATTTAAAAATGCAATTAAAATTTTTTTAGGAAGAGGTTTTGAGTAATGGATATTATTTTAGGTGTAGGTACTTTGTTAATTGTCTTATTAGCAATGACTTTGTTTTTGAATTTTGCACCTTACGGTAAAAAGGGGCTGCAGGCACTTTCGGGAGCTGCCTGTGCAACGTTTTTACCACAAGCATTTTTGAGTTATGCGATTGGTGGCGTGTTTAATATTAAATTTTTGCAAGATATAGGAGATTTGGCAGGAGGTTTAAGTGGTGTTGCTGTAGGCTTTCTGACATGTTTGAAATTGGGAGTTTCTCCAGTCTTTGCAGTAATTGTTGGACTAGTATTACATGATTTCAAACTTTTACCTGCGTTTTTGGCAGCTTACATGATAGCTTTTGTAATTAAATTTATCGAGAAAAAAGTACCAGAAGGTTTGGATTTAATTACGGTTATTTTGTTTGCGCCAGCAACAGCTTTCTTATTAGCTAGTATTATGAGTCCTGGTGTTATTGCACTTTTACAACAAATAGGCAGTGCTGTTACTGCTGTTGGTAATAATAATCCATATATCCTTGCAACAATATTAGGTCTAATTATACCTGTAACTGGTATGACCCCTTTAAGTTCAATGGTGTTGACGAGTTTATTAGGACTTACTGGTTTACCAATGGCGATAGGTGCATTGACTTGTACAGGCAGTTCATTTGTGAACTTTATTATGTTTAAACAATTAAAAATTGGTAATAGCTCTAAAGCTTTTGCGGTAGCTATTGAACCATTGACACAAATAGATATTATAGCTAAATATCCACTACAATTATACGGAACTAATGCGATTATTGGTGTTGTTAACGCATGTATAGTGACTTTTAGTGGATTGGTCATAAATGTGACAGGTATGGCTACACCGATTGCAGGAGCCATTGTACTATTCGGCTTTAACGACCCAATTCGTGCGATGATAACTATTATTACTGTTTCAATTACAAGTATTCTTTTAAGCCTTGTCATAGGTAAAACGATAAATAAATTCAATATGACAAGTCTAAATTTCAATTTATCTCGAATGAAAAAACATGCTAATTAAGGAGATGTAATGATGGCTAGAAAGCAAGATTATCAAAGTGCATTTGATGTGATTGGACCGATTATGATGGGGCCGTCGAGTTCTCATACAGCAGGCGCAGTTAAAATTGGTAATGCTGCCCGCACATTGTTGCAACATGAGCCAAAAAAAATTACGATTCACTATTACGAATCGTTTGCTTCTACGCATAAAGGACATGGAACAGATTTGGCTATAGTGGGAGGTGCTTTAGGTTTTGGGACCTTCGATGAGCGCATTAAACAATCCACGGACATTGCAAAAGAGCGTGATATAGAAGTGGAAATTATTGAAGAATCTGGAGTAAGTCTTGGAGAACATCCCAATTGTGCACTTGTAAAATTAGATTGTTGCGCTAGACATGTGGAGATTAATGGTATTTCGATTGGTGGAGGTGCTATTAAAATAAAAAGCATACATGTTGATGGGGCGTGTATATTAATGAATCATGGTTTACCTATTTTAGTAATAGAGGGTATTGTGGATATACCTATGATCAATCATATAATTAATGATTTGATAGAACGTCGTATAGATATTAATGAAGAAATAAAAACAATTAATGAAGGGAAATGTTTAATTGCGTTGCATTTGAATAAAGAGTTATCAATTGAGACGGTAGATGAATTACGGAAAAGATACGATGCTTTACGCTTTTCGTATATACATTAGAGGAGTGACAGTATGCTAAATTCGATGCAAGAAATCATTGATTATGCAGTAGAAAAAGGTACAACTTTTGCAGAAATTATGATTAGTGAAGAAATGTCATTAAAAGGCATTTCAAGAGATGAAGTTAGAGCACTTATGAAACACAATATAGATGTTATGAGGGAAGCAGTAGAAAAAGGTACAACTGGTGAAGGAGTGAAAAGTGTTACAGGTTACACTGGGCAGGATGCTGTTAAATTAGCAACTTATAATGAGCAAGAACATGCATTGTCTGGTTACGAAATGGTCGAAGCGTTAAAAGGGGCCATTGCTACTAATGAGGTTAATGCGGCAATGGGGATTATCTGTGCGACTCCCACGGCTGGATCCTCGGGTACTATACCCGGAATTCTGTTTAAGTTAGAAAAATCACATCATTTAACTACAGATCAAATGATTGATTTCCTATTTGCTGCGGCGTTATGCGGTAAGGTAATTGCAAATAATGCTAGCGTGGCAGGTGCAATAGGGGGTTGTCAGGCTAAAGTTGGTTCAGCATCTGCGATTGCAGCAGCGGCAGCAGTAGAGATATTTGGAGGTTCACCGCAAGCAAGTGGTCATGCAATGGCACTAGCTATCAGCAATTTATTAGGTCTTGTATGTGATCCTGTCGCTGGGTTAGTAGAAATTCCTTGTGTTATGAGAAACGCCATAGGATCAGGAAACGGATTAATTTCAGCGGATCTTGCATTAGCAGGAGTTGAAAGCAAAATTCCTGTAGATGAAGTCATTGAAGCCATGGATAAAGTAGGACGTAATTTACCTGCCTCATTACGTGAAACGGGTATAGGTGGTTTAGCGGGTACTCCCACCGGAGAAGAAATTAAGAGAAAAATCTTCGGACAATCAAGGGTTAATTCATAATCTTCAGTTTGAAAATAAGTAAACTTATTAATAGATAAAAATTAAATTGAAAAAATACATGTTTCCCACTAAACTATATTAAAAGAGGTGGGAGACATGTTATTTAAATTGGGGCTTATATTTTTGGCGTTTATTCTATGTAGCATAATGACGCATTACTTTACTGCAGAGGGTACCTGGGTCAACCTACTGTTAAAGTCATTATCTTTAAGTTTAATTCTTGTTTTTCTATTTAATTATATAAAATTGATGATAGAGCTTAAGCGAAATAAATAATCTTAGTTGAGCATAATAAAAAAGGTCGGTATACATTGCGAGTATACCGACCTTTTTAAATATTTCATAAATAATTAAAACATGTGAAGTGAGCAGCAACAAATAACTTGGTATTAATTTGCAATTTCAGCATATTCTTTTTGGTTATAAGTGTCTTGATCTAAGTTATTTGTTAGTTTTGCTGTGCCTGTACCAGCAAGCATAGAATCATTAACATTCAATGCTGTACGACCCATATCGATTAATGGTTCGACAGAGATTAAGACACCTGCTAGTGCAACTGGTAAATTTAATGTAGATAATACAATGATAGAAGCGAATGTAGCACCGCCACCAACACCAGCTACACCAAATGAACTGATTATGACTACGCCAATCACAGCTAATATAAATTGTAAGTTAACTTCCACGCCAGCAGCTGGTGCTACCATGACTGCAAGCATAGCAGGATAAATACCGGCACAACCATTTTGTCCAATTGACAGACCAAAGGATGCAGAAAAGTTTGCAATTCCGTCTGGTACACCTAGGCGATTTTTTTGTGTTTGGACATTAAGAGGTAATGAACCAGCACTAGAACGAGAAGTGAAGGCGAATAATAGTACTTCACCAGTTTTTTTGACGAATGTCACTGGATTTAAACCAATGCCTGAGATTATGATTAAATGAATAATATACATTACGATAAGTGCTGCATAGGACGCAATTACGAACTTACCTAAAGTCCAAATTGCCTCAAAATCACTTGTAGCAATTGTAGAAGTCATAATCGCTAAAATACCATAAGGTGTTAAGCGCAATACGAATGTTACGATTGCCATAACTAAGCTGTATAATGCATCGATACCACGTTTAAGTAAGTTGCCACTCTCTGGCTGTTTACGCATAACACGTAAGAATGCAAAACCTATAAACGCTGCAAATATAACTACGGCGATTGTAGAAGTTGTACGTTGACCAGTAAAATCTAAGAACGGATTACTAGGTAATAATTGTAAAATTTGTTGTGGTAATGTATTGGCTGTCATATCTTTAGCTTGGCTCGCAAGCTCGCTACCTCTTGAACTTTCGGCGCCACCTAAATCAATAGAAGAAGCATCTAAACCGAATGCAAGTGCTGAGATAATACCAATAATTGCAGATATTGCAACGGTGCCTATAAGAAATACAAAGATATAAACGCCGATCTTAGCAAACTTATCTCCTACTTTAATTTTCGTGAATGCTGAAACGATTGAAATGAATATTAAAGGCATTACAATCATTTGTAATAATGAAATGTAGCCATCACCAACGATACTAAACCAATCCATAGTTTGTTTAGTAACTTTAGAGTCCACACCATAGATTAAGTGTACTGCGATACCAAAAATGATCCCAACACCTAAAGCAGAGAAAACACGTTTTGGAAATGAAACGTGTTTTTTAGCCATTATATATAATCCGATGAGGAAGGCCACAAAAATAATGATGTTAAGAATAGTTAATAACATAAAAAAAGGACCTACACTTTCTTATTTAATTTTTTAATCCGATACGTATACTAAGGATATTAGCAAACTCAATAATATTCAAGCTAATTACTCAAGAAATTTGAGAAATTAAAATGTCTTTATTTTCTGATAATAAAACTTGGGTTTATATAAGACATTCAACTATATTAATAGGGGGTATGTTTTGGGGTTTTATGGATAGATATAGAAAATTTATATATAAAACAAGCGAAAATATATAATCTAGTTCTAAAACTCGACTATATATTTTCGCTCTTATAATGAATGACGTTGTTTTCGGTAGTGACTTTACTTTAATCATAGTACACTTTAGATTAATAATGATAATTTTATAAATTAAACAAACGAGCGAAGAAACCTTTACGTTCTTCTTTTGGTGCTTCGTTAGATGAAGTTGATGTGTAGGAAGCTGTATTATCACCTGTTTCGTCTAGAGTGCTTGTTTCAGTTACTTCATCTTTAATTGTTTCATCATCAGTTGCTGACGTTGATAATTCATTACCTTTGTCAGTAGCGGTAGTAGCATCTGTAGCTTGATTAGCTGACTTCTCTTCAGTTGAATTTGATTCTTCTACCTTCCCATTACCAGCATCAGTAGCAGATTGTTCGCTCACTGGTGTAATTTCAGATTCGTCAGTATGCGCCTTTGCTATAGTAGCATCTAGTTTGCTATCTGAAATAACGTTGTCTGATGTTTCGTTGTTGCCTTTATCGTTAACACCTTTGTTCGCTTCTGACTGAGATTCTGGAGATGATTTTACACCTATTGATTCGGTAGAAGTTTCGGTTAAAGCCTCATCTTTCTGAGCATTTGTAGACTGTGAAGCGGCGATATGAGCAGTTTCAACATTTGATTTAGCTAATTCAGATTGCTCTTTTTGTGAATCTTGAATAGCATTTTGAGTTGATTTAATTTCATTTGTAGAAGATTGGATGGCTTGTAATGATTCGGTATTAGCATCCAATTTAGACGTGATTTGATTTTGCATTTCATGTAATTCTTGTTGTTGTTGGTGGACTTGATTAATCATTTGGCCAAGCATATGACGTTCGTCACGCATTTTTTGAATTTCAGAGCGTAAATCATCTACAAGTTTAGATACATTTTGATCTGTAGGTAAATTACTACTATCGTCTTTTACTAATACTTGTAAAAAGTCTTTTTCTTTCTCTAATTCTTCAAAAGCTAAGTCGTAGCTATTTGTTTGTTTTACTTTTTCAGCAATGTCTTGGAATAATTCAATATCCTCTTCTTGGAAATCTGTAGCTTCACGGCCACGATATTCTGTTTTACTAAGTTGGTAACCGCGTTCTTCTAAATGTTGAACGATTTTACGGACTTGTTTTTCACTTAGCTCAACACGTTGTGCAAATTCTTTGGTTAACATAGAAATAAGTCCTTTCATTAATGGATTTATGTATACGGACGTTTGTCTTCGGTTAGTGAAACGTCAGTCTTACCTCTATGCTAGTTTAAACTGTTTTAATAGTGATTTCAAGTGGTGGTTCCTATGATTTACGTAAATCCATTTCCTCAAGTAATGGATAAATAATACTTCTAGAGATTCTGTTGGCAAAGACATATTTGAGAATATAGTTTGATTTAATACTAGGGCCATAAATGTCTTTGGTTAGTTCAATATTAGATTTTATAAATAAATCCATGGGTTTACCTTCGCTATATCCTTCAAAATTTGGCGCTAAATAATTAATGTCATATTGTTTTTCGAACCCATGCTGATATAGAAATTGGCGTCTATTATCCAAGATAGGTATGTCTTCCTCAGAAATTTCTTCAGGTTCTTTCTCTACTTCTAACATGATGAAATTAACGTCGTGTTCATGAAGTTGGTTTGATAAGATATTAATTTCTTTTTGGATACGCGCAAGCGTTTCAGTAATTAGCTCATCGTGATTCGGTTGATCATTGGCGATTAAGTAGATTAAAAATGCTGAGTTTGTTGTTGCCTCATAATGCGCAGTTGCCAAACTCACGACAGTGTCTGCCTCTATGCCAACTAAAAAGATATAATCATCTTTAGTGTGCTCATTTTTAAGTGATTGTTTGAAGATTTGCTCGTATTCAGATAATCCGATATCAAATTTAGCATCATACAAATTCATGGCTGATTTGAAGAAGGGATCATCAATTGATGTGATAATTTTGAATTGCATATGTACACCCCCGAAATTATTGCGTTCATTATAACATAGTAGCAAAATTTGTAATGTGATTTATAGGTAGAAGTATGGCTAGGTAATAAAAAAGGAGCGACACAGAAATCAAAAGTTACAATTGATTTTCTTGGTTCGCTCCATCAATATAAATTAGTCATTTGAAATGTTTATTACAAATAAATTTTAGATAACTGCCAATGTTGGCTTATATCATTTTATAACTAGTGAATTGTGTTGATTATCCAAACTCTAAATTCATATGCTTTAAGTTTAGGACTTTGGTCCATTAGATTCTTCAGCGTAATGATGTTGGACTACTGTTTCGTTTTCATAAGCTGCGTTTGCTTTTTCTACTTCTTCATGTGAAGATTCGTCTTTCGTAGCAACGACAAGATAGTGACCGTCTAAGATTTCTTTCTTATAGCGTTCCATTTCGGCGTCCGGCAATTTATAATGGGCTAAAACAGCCTCTTCACCGTCTTCGCCAGTTAACATTTTCGCCATTTTATCACTGAAAGAACCGCTTGTAGCTGTTAAGTTTACTTCGGAATCATGCAACTCGTCGATATGCAGTTTTGATTTACTAATAACAGAAATCTCTGACTCATTATAACCTTCTGCAATCTTGTTTTTGACTGCATCAATTAACTCTTCGCTTTTTTGAATAATAGTGAATTCTGACATTTTGTGCTCCTCCATCCGTTGTTCTATTAATTATTATGTGTTTACCCAGTAACTTAAATAACGAAACGATTACAATTTAATTATATAACGAAGTTTTACACCTGGCAAACAACATTTTAACGCAAATGATACCGTTTACTAAACTTAATTAAATATATTAAAACATCTTGAAAAAGCGCTTACAATCAATAAGTATATTGAAAAATGTACCAAAATTTGCTATCATCAGTTAATAATTTATCTAACTCATATAATCTAAAGGATACGGCTTTAGAAGTTTCTACCATGTTGCCATTAACGACATGACTATGGGTAACCTATACAATGCTTTAGCAATTAAAAACGATTTAAAAAGTTGTACATATTCGACTATGCTTTTTAAACTGTTTCCTCGTATTCGATGTTATAAACATATTTTTTACATATTTAATAGGGAAATGAATGTAAAAATCTTACCTCTTTAGACATCATTTAAAATTAGGATAATAGCTGCTTATAGTATTGCACGTTCACTCATAGATCCTGAAACTAAGTTAGTTTAGGGTTTTTTTTGTACACAAAATGAGGAGGTTTTTTACGAGTGGATTTGTTGAAGCAGAAAGTCGAAGCAGATGGTGTCGTTATTGACGAAAAGATTTTAAAGGTAGATGGTTTTTTAAACCATCAAATCGATGCCAAGCTGATGCATGATGTAGGACGAACTTTTTACGAACAATTTAAGGACGAGGGCATCACAAAAATTTTAACAATTGAAGCGTCTGGTATTGCACCGGCGATTATGGCAGCTATGCACTTTGATGTGCCATGCCTATTCGCTAAAAAAGCAAAACCAAGTACACTAAAAAAAGATGTGTATCAAGCAGATATACATTCTTTTACTAAAAATACGACAAGTACAGTGATTGTGTCTAAAGAGTTTTTAGATGAAAATGACAAAGTACTTATCGTAGATGACTTTTTAGCCAATGGAGATGCATCTTTAGGCTTAAATGAAATTGTACAACAAGCCAAAGGTACAACAGTTGGTATAGGTATTGTAGTAGAAAAAAGTTTCCAACCTGGGAGAGAACGTTTGGAACAAGCAGGTTTAACAGTTTCATCATTATGCAAAGTGGCTTCGCTAAGTGGAAATAAAGTTACTTTCGTTGGCGAAGAAGCATGAAAACCTTCATTTTAAGTTTACAGCATTTATTAGCAATGTATGCGGGGGCAATACTCGTACCTATTATTGTAGGAACAAGTTTAGACTTCACACCTGAACAAATTGCTTTCCTAGTTACAGTGGACATCTTTATGTGTGGTGTAGCGACCTTCTTGCAAGTATGGAAAGGTACAGGCATTGGTTTGCCGATTGTATTAGGCTGTACATTTACTGCTGTGGCACCAATGATTTTAATTGGGCAAACTAAAGGTATTGGTGACTTATATGGTTCGCTCTTCTTGTCGGGTATTCTAGTTGTAATCATTGCACCATTCTTTTCCTATTTGGTGAAGTTCTTCCCTCCAGTTGTTACTGGAAGTGTGGTAACAATTATTGGGATTAACCTAATGCCAGTTGCAATGAATTATTTGGCAGGAGGAGAAGGTGCTAAAGACTACGGGGATTCTAAAAATATCATCTTAGGTGTCATCACTTTGGTTGTCATTTTACTCGTACAGCGTTTTACTGTAGGATTTTTGAAATCTATCGCTATACTTATCGGACTTATTGTGGGGACGGTGCTAGCCGGCTTCTTTGGAATCGTAGATGTAAATCAAATTGGTACGGCGCATTGGTTTGCTTTACCTCAACCGTTTAGATTTTCAACTTTCAGCTTTGACTTTGGGGCGACACTTGTATTCTTTATAGTTGCATTAGTAAGTTTAATAGAATCAACCGGTGTATATCATGCATTAAGTGAAATAACAGGTAAATCATTGGAACGCAAAGATTTCCGTAAAGGTTATACAGCAGAAGGTATTGCTATCATCTTAGGTTCTATCTTCAACGCATTCCCTTATACTGCGTATTCACAAAATGTAGGCTTAGTATCATTGTCAGGTGCGAAAAAGAATAAAGTGATATACGGTATGGTTATATTGCTAGTTATTTGTGGGTGTATTCCTAAATTAGGTGCATTAGCAAATATGATTCCTCTACCAGTATTAGGTGGAGCGATGATAGCTATGTTTGGCATGGTCATGGCATATGGTGTTAGTATATTAGGTAATATTAATTTTAAGAATCAAAATAATTTGTTAGTTATTGCTGTATCTGTAGGACTAGGAACGGGTATAAGTGCAGTACCTCAGGCGTTTGACGCCTTAGGTGAACAATTTGCATGGTTAACTCAAAACGGTATTGTACTAGGTGCAATTTCAGCAATTGTTTTGAATTTCTTTTTTAATGGCATAAAGCATCAACAAGACACGGAAATTATGAAATAATAGAACTATAAAACAATTAATTAGGAGGCTGTACAAGTATGTGGGAAAATAAATTTGAAAAAGAATCTTTAACTTTTGACGATGTGTTATTGTTACCAGCAGAATCAGATGTATTACCGAAAGAAGTGGACTTAAGTATTCAATTATCAGAAGGTATTAAACTGAATATTCCAATCGTATCAGCAGGTATGGACACAGTTACAGAATCAAAAATGGCGATTTCAATGGCTAGACAAGGTGGACTTGGTGTCATTCATAAAAATATGAACATTGAAGATCAAGCCGATGAAGTTCAAAAAGTAAAACGTTCTGAAAATGGTGTCATCTCGAATCCATTTTATTTAACTCCAGAAGAAAGTGTTTTTGAAGCAGAAGCATTAATGGGTAAATATCGCATTTCAGGCGTGCCAATTGTTGATAGTAAAGAGACTAGACAATTTGTTGGTATCATTACAAACCGTGATTTACGTTTTATCGAAGACTTTTCAATTAAAATTTCAGATGTAATGACAAAAGATAACCTTGTTACAGCTCCTGTAGGTACGACATTAGAGGAAGCAGAGAAGTTATTACAACAACATAAAATTGAGAAACTTCCATTAGTTAAAGAAGGTCGTTTAGAAGGATTAATTACAATTAAAGATATTGAAAAAGTTCTTGAATTCCCTAATTCTGCTAAAGATGCACATGGTAGATTATTAGTAGGTGCAGCAATTGGTATTGCGAAAGATACTGATATCCGTGCACAAAAACTTGTTGAAGCTGGTGTAGATGCATTAGTTATCGATACAGCACACGGCCACTCTAAAGGTGTATTAGAACAAGTTACACATATTAAAAAAACATTCCCACAAGTTACTTTAATAGCAGGTAATGTTGCTACAGCTGAAGGTACAAAAGCTTTATATGAAGCGGGTGCTGACGTAGTTAAAGTTGGTATTGGTCCTGGTTCAATTTGTACAACTCGTGTTGTTGCAGGAGTTGGTGTCCCACAAATTACAGCTGTTTACGATTGTGCTACAGAAGCGCGCAAACATGGTAAAGCAATTATTGCAGATGGTGGTATTAAATTCTCAGGAGATATCATTAAAGCATTAGCTGCTGGTGGACATGCAGTTATGTTAGGTAGCTTACTCGCAGGCACTGAAGAAAGTCCTGGCGCAACTGAAGTGTTCCAAGGTAGACAATACAAAGTATATAGAGGCATGGGCTCATTAGGCGCAATGGAAAGTGGTTCAAATGACCGTTACTTCCAAGAAGATAAAGCACCTAAAAAATTCGTTCCAGAAGGTATTGAAGGTCGTATCGCTTACAAAGGTGCACTACAAGACACTATTTATCAACTTATGGGCGGCGTAAGATCTGGTATGGGTTATACTGGTTCTAAAAACTTAGAAGCATTAAGAGAAGAAGCTCAATTTACACGCATGGGACCTGCTGGTTTAGCAGAAAGCCATCCACATGATGTTCAAATTACAAAAGAATCACCAAATTATTCATTCTAAGTTAAAAGGAGATTTAAAGTTATGGAAATGGCGAAAGAGCAAGAGCTCATACTTGTTTTAGACTTTGGTAGCCAATACAATCAGTTAATTACACGACGTATTCGTGAAATGGGCGTATATAGTGAGTTACACGACCATGAGATTAGTATGGAAGAAATAAAACAATTGAACCCTAAAGGTATTATCCTTTCGGGTGGACCAAACTCAGTTTATGAAGAAGATTCGTTCACAATTGATCCAGAAATATACAATTTAGGAGTGCCGATTTTAGGTATTTGTTATGGTATGCAGTTGACGACTAAACTATTAGGCGGAAAAGTTGAACGTGCCAATGAACGTGAATATGGTAAAGCAATCATCAATGCTAAAACTGATGAATTATTCTTCGGTTTACCGGAAGAACAAAATGTTTGGATGAGTCATTCAGATAAAGTTATTGAGATTCCAGAAGGCTTTGAAGTTATTGCTGACAGCCCAAGCACAAATTATGCAGCGATTGAAGATAAATCTCGCCGTATTTATGGTGTACAATTCCACCCAGAAGTACGTCATACTGAATATGGTAATGACTTATTACGTAACTTTGTACGTCGCGTATGTGAATGTACTGGTGAATGGTCAATGGAAAACTTCATTGAAATCGAAGTTGAAAAAATCCGCAATCAAGTTGGCGACCGTAGAGTGTTATGTGCTATGAGTGGTGGAGTTGATTCATCTGTAGTAGCAGTATTGTTACACAAAGCAATTGGTGATCAGCTTACATGTATCTTTGTAGATCATGGCTTATTACGTAAAGGTGAAGGCGACATGGTTATGGAGCAGTTCGGTGAAGGCTTCAACATGAATATTATTCGTGTAGATGCACAAGAACGTTTCATGAGTAAATTACAAGGCGTGTCAGACCCAGAACAAAAACGTAAAATCATCGGGAATGAGTTTATCTATGTCTTCGATGATGAAGCATCTAAATTAAAAGGTGTAGATTTCTTAGCGCAAGGTACACTTTATACAGATGTTATCGAGTCAGGCACAAAAACTGCTCAAACGATTAAATCACACCACAATGTAGGTGGTTTACCTGAAGATATGGAATTCCAGTTAATCGAACCTATTAATACACTATTCAAAGATGAAGTGCGCGAACTAGGTATCGAATTAGGTATTCCAGAGCACTTAGTTTGGAGACAACCATTCCCAGGTCCAGGTTTAGGTATCCGTGTCCTTGGAGAAATCACTGAAGACAAACTTGAAATTGTACGTGAATCTGATGCGATTTTAAGACAGGTTATCCGTGAGGAAGGTCTTGAACGTGAAATTTGGCAATACTTCACAGTATTACCAGGTATCCAATCAGTAGGTGTTATGGGAGATTACCGTACGTATGACCATACAGTTGGTATTCGTGCCGTAACCTCAATCGATGGCATGACAAGTGACTTCGCCCGTATCGACTGGGAAGTCTTACAAAAGATTTCAAGCCGTATCGTAAATGAAGTCGATCACGTTAACCGCGTTGTTTATGATATAACATCTAAACCGCCAAGTACAATCGAGTGGGAATAATAGTATAGAATGATGAAACCCCTTAAGTCTATGGCTTAAGGGGTTGTTTTTGTGGATTTGAAATTGTAAATAGGGCGAGTGTATTAAAATTTGCGCTTATTGTTGATTGTTTTCTTTAGATTGATGATCCTTGATATATACTTTAACCATAGCAATTGAAATCCAACTTACTAACAAAATTGGTAAGATTATAATATTCATCAAGCTCACATCAAGGGTAGCCGTTGAAATATTTAAATGTTTTAATTCACGAATTGTATCGCCTGAAGAAGTGAAGAATTGATACAAAGTAAAAAATATAGTTGTCCACTGAATATAATACTCAATAACCATGATTAAGAGTTCATTATAACTATTTATTTTCATGATAAGTCTTACTAAATAATAATTCATTAAACCTGATAGAAGTATGGTTATTAGTCCGAGTATAAATATACTACTTCCGTCATCTAGTATAATGGCAAATAGGTAGTAAGTAATCAAAGCTGATATAGTTATAGATAATAAGGCGCTTATAACCATAAATACTGCGGAAGTAAATGCTTTTAGAAATAATAGCTTGTCTCTATGTTTGCCTGATAAAAAGCCAGTTAGTAAAAATAATATTAAAATAGTTAGAACGTTTAACCAAACCATTTTAGTTACCTACTTTCTCTAGTTTATTCATCATATTTTTATCCATCTGTTCAGTGACATGGCTATATATATGTAATGTTGTCTTATGGTCTAGTATGTCCCACGCACTCCATTATAGCCTTAAGTGATTTAAAACATGATATGGCTATGTCTCATTGTATGGCTTGTGATGTGCTTCTCTATGCCAATGCTATTTGCAAATGATTGTATATAACTAATACTTAAACTAAGATACTGTTAAATCAACATTTTGATGTTTAACAAGCACTAAGAGTATATACATAAAATATCCATGACTTAACCACGCCTTTTATAAAGTATTATTTTCAAAGTGATTGAGTGTATATTGACACTTGTATGATTATTTATGCAAAATCAAAATCAGATTTTAATAAAAATATTGTTACCTATTTAATTCATAAGGTTAATTAAGTTTTCGAATTAAATATTTTCAAAAAATGGTGTAGTACCGTTATAAAAACTAAACTACACTGCTTTTTGTTTTTATAAACTTTTTTGATTATAAAATAGTCTGCATTATCTTTTAGAGTTATATTTTCTTTTTACATAAAAATAGTTCATAACTCCCAACAAAATGATAGCTAAAAGGTATACTAATTCAGAGTAATCTTTTGCCAAGCTATTATTATGCCAATAACCAAAATATTTCATGATTATATTTAAAAGTAAGAAATATACAAACCATACAAAAGTTCTTGCGAAAATTTCAATAATCATTGATTGTTGCTGAGTGTTAAACGAATTTTTCTTGTTTTTACGCCCGGTAGTTTCGGAAGGCAAGTAGCGAATTGCCAAAGATGTCCATAAAGCACTAAATATAAAAATGATAGTAAAAAATGCAAAAGTCTTCAAAACAATACCCTCCAGTGAGTCATTATTGATTTAATAATCATCTTCATTATTTTATGATTTTTAGTTCATTTTAAACTGATTAAAGCGAATATGTATTAATTTACTGCTAAATTTCTTCATTAATAACGTTCTTCAAAACCACAGAACAGGCATACAAGAAATGCAATAAAAACGGCGGGTACAAAGATTGAACAAATTAGTAAAGGTATAGCCATGAGTATATAGTTATAGTCATATTTGTATTTACTGAAGTTCACGATTTCACTCGCCAAGATAAAAGTAATTTATTTTTTATTATGTTCTTCTATAGTAATGCCTTCTTTTCTTACTTTTTTACTATTTTCTCTTATTAGTAATACAGTATTAGTAATAAATACGACTGCCAATATTATTGATAAAGTTAATCCTCCTATATCTGTGTTATTAAAGATGATTAATACAATCATAAGTACAATGTTAATAATGTGATGTACATACATAGCTTTTGTCATTTGTAATACTCCTTAAAGTTTGTTGTTTTTTAATGTAAAACATATTGATGTTATATTTAAAAACTCTCTAAATGATACGTAAAACATCACATAATATTCTTCATCTAATATAAGGTTAGCAAAAATAGATATGGATTAATAGCTTTCACCAAAACAATATGTTATTTTTAAAATTTTTATGTAGTAAAGTAACTTATTCCAATATTTTGCGTTTAAAATATTCATCATTCACTAGTAAATAAAGGGACGATAGTAGAGCAAAAAAATGTTGATGAGAAAGATGTTCCTAAATCAGTTAAAGATAATTTTAACCAGTGATACAATTTTATTGTGAAATATTATGTGTAACTACTAGTGATGAACAAATATATTAGGAAAAATATTACTGCAATATATAATTAAAAGGCATGAATACGGAATCAAACTAGCAATTTAGTTTCGTGTTTCATGCCTTTTATGTAGTTCAGTTTTAGCAATATGAATAAAAATAATTTAAATTACATTTTTACTTTATCTTGATATAAAATCCCTACACCATAACTACTAGAGCCGATAGCATAATCGAATTTAATGATTTCAATATATGGATTTTCCTCTAAAAACGCATTGACCTTTTTATTTAATCCTTTTTCTGTTACTGCACTGATATTTATAATTTGCATCATAGCACGTTCCTTTTTAAAATAGTTGATTGTTTATACTAAGTTATTGATAAGTAGCTACTTTAGTTATGTAAAATGAGGTATGTTCAATTGCACTTATGCTTTTTAAAAAAGTGTAGAAAAGCAAAGTATATAGAGACGAGAAAATCATTAAACTAATTATAGCTAATATAACAGTATATTTTTTTGGGGGGACGGCCTCTAGATTTATGTCTTGCCATTATGACTTCTCCTTTTTTGTAAAAATTTTTATGAAACATTAATGTTTTTTAGTGTGGACAATATATTCAAAGTATAATTTTATATTATCAAAGAATACGATGGTTGTGGACGTAGGTTTTCATAAAAGCAAAAGAGGCTTTAGCGTATGGCTATAATATTAGGTTATTGATAAAACGAGCTAGTGTAATTTAGAATATATAAAAATAATGAAGATGTATTGTAAAATGACGCATATTAAAATAAATGACACTAATTTTGTATGCAAAAAAGCTGTTTTTGACAAATTTGTGTATAATGTAGAAAACGTTTTCTTATTATGATTTTGTAACCTTTGAAGGCCTACGGGTATGAGAATGAAGGCGAATTATTTTTTAACTAAAATATACAAATTTCTGATATAATAGCTTAGTTATACAAAAATCATAAATAATTTTTAGAATCATGTAAATTTAATATATGAGTGGAATTTTCTTTGTGATAAACTGTATTTTGTAGAAAACTAGCATTTATGCAAATGTTAGCTTAGATAAGGGGATGAACAAGAGTGAGAGTAATTAAAAGAATAAACCTACCGACGCAAATTATCATAGCATTGGTATTAGGGGTAATTTTAGGTAGTATCTTACATGGAAATAAAGATGTAATTAACTATATACAACCATTCGGTGATGTATTTATAAATTTAATTAAAATGTTAGTAGTACCTATTGTATTTTGTTCTTTAGCACTATCTATTTCAAATGTTGGAGATACAAAAACGATTGGACGCTATGGCGGTAAAACATTATTATATTTTGTTATTATGACAAGTTTTGCAATTTTTATGGGGTTAATATTTGGTAATTTATTTAAACCAGGTCAAGGACTGAATCCCGATTTATTACCTAAAGGTGATATTTCAAAATATGAATCAACTGCTAAGGCTGCAGAAAGCTCTACATATGGAAATCATTTAATCGATACAATTGTTAATATTATACCGACTAACGTAGTTGAAGCATTTGGATCTGGAGAACTTTTACCGGTCATATTCTTCTCAGTATTTTTCGGTTTGGCGTTAGCTGCTATTGGACAAAAAGCACAACCTGTTAAAGACTTTTTAGGTGGCGCATTAGAAGCAGTATTCTGGATGATTGGTAAAGTATTATTATTAGCGCCAATTGCAGTATTTGCATTTATTACTACAACGATTATTACTTTTGGATTATCAGCATTAATTCCACTGTTCAAATTATGTTTAACAGTAGTTATTGCTATGCTTTTCTTTATTTTCATTGTATTAGGCATTGTTTCGAGAATTTGTGGAGTGAGAATTACGCAAATCATCAAGTTGTTGAAAAATGATTTAATGCTTGCGTTTTCAACTGCAAGTTCAGAAGCAGTATTACCAACAGTTATGAAAAAAATGGAAAGATTTGGTGTGCCTAGAGATATCGCATCCTTTGTGTTACCAACTGGTTATTCGTTTAACCTTGATGGTGCGGCCATGTACCAATCTATTGCGGCACTATTTGTTGCACAATTATACGGTGTTGACTTAAGTATTGGTGAACAAATCATCTTAATGGTTACATTGATGCTTACATCAAAAGGTATGGCTGGTGTGCCAGGAGCTTCGATCGTAGTGTTATTAACAACATTAGGCTCGGTTGGATTAAATCCACAAGGTTTAGCACTTATTATAGGTGTAGACAGAATTTTAGAAATGCTTAGAACATGTGTTAACGTATTAGGAAACTCTGTAGCTACAATCTTTATTGCTAAAACAGAAGGTGTTTACGATAAAAAAGAAGGCGAAGAGTATCTGAAGACGATATAGAAAACAATATAGAAAACGCCCCCTCCTTTACAGAGTGTAAGGGAGGGTATTTTTATGCAATTTTTAAAATTAGATACTGTTTATATTAAAAATAAGTGTACGTAAGAAGGATATAAAAAAGTGTAACCATAATGATGTTTAAGAAAAACATGAAACGAAATTGTTTTCCGTTCATAGGGGAAGTCCGTTCTTTATATGCTTTTTTATTTACATTTTGATGTGTTTGTACCGTGTTATTCCAAGACATTATACTAACAAAGATTATACCTACTAGAATTTTAAGAGTAAGATTCAATGTATGTCTCTCCTTAAGTCGACTATTTTTTATAAAAAATAAATTGTGTTATGATTTCTTATAAGATAACACAAATTCAGATCTTCAAAAATATTATTAAGTAAAAGGTGCGATAATATGCAACAAAAAAATAAATTAGATATTGGTTTTGTAATTTCTAGTTTTATCAATATTATTTTAGCACTGTTAGTAGCTTTTGGTATATCTACATTTAGCCAAACTATACTTATTGTATTTGCGTTGATTACGATGGTAAATGCTATTTATTTACTATATAAGGCATTCTATATATTTAAAGAATGAAGAACTTAACAATTAGCCAATCGCTAGGAGGAGTTACATATTATGGCAATTACATTATTGATTATTGTATTTTTAATAAATATGGTAGGAGCATTATATTTATTAATGAAACTTTTGAAATTAAAAAAAGAGCAGGCTCCTGATCGTGAATATAAAAGAATGATAGATCGTATGTCCCCTTACTTGTGGTCATCACTCATCATATCTGTTATTTTATTCATCATCGCGTTAATTGTTGGTTGATTTTAAAGTTTTGAAAAGGGAATAATGTGATACTGTATTTTTTTAAGAATAGATTATTTTAAAAGTAGAACGCTATTATTTTAGGTGATGTGCGTTATGAAATTTAAGGTTGTATGTTGAATTATTATCTATAAACAAGAATAAAAATAAATAGAACAATACACTATATCGTTACTAAAAATTAAATTAATAAACTAATTTACGGTTTAGGGTGTACAAATGAATGATTACTCGTTATAATAGGTATTAAGTAATTTAGTTCGTGAAATTGATTTGTAGAGTTATTCTTTTGAATTTACTCCTTTTGATTTTTTAAGACAGATTACAAATATTCGTGCAAAAGCACATATGGAGGAATTTAATTATGAATAACGGTACAGTTAAATGGTTTAATGCAGAAAAAGGTTTCGGTTTCATCGAAGTTGAAGGTGGAAACGACGTATTCGTACACTTCTCAGCAATCGCTCAAGAAGGTTACAAATCATTAGAAGAAGGACAAGCTGTTGAATTCGAAATCGTTGAAGGCGACCGCGGTCCTCAAGCAGCTAACGTTGTTAAATTATAATAACGGCTGAAAGACGAGTATAACTCGTCTTTTTTTTATGCAAATTTAAATAAGAAATACGACATTCCCCCCTTAACGCATAGATTGATGTGTTGGGGGGATTTTTTATGATGAGTTATTTTCAACGAAAATATATAATCTTAAGATACATATTCAAAGGTAACTCAATTATTTTTAGAAAAAGCGATAGAATCTTGTCATTAAATATAAATTAATAAAATACAAAAAGGGAGCGAACATATGAAGTTAAAAGTTAAAATCATATGCTCGCTCCTTTAATTATTCCAGTTATAATTCTCGACTATTGATAGTTTCTTTTTTAGTACGAATCATCAACATTAGGATGAAACCAATAATCATTAGAATTGTTGTGAAAGCAAATGCAGCGTCTACACCGAGTACGGTAGCGTGTTGCATTATTTCAGTTTTTGTTTGACTACCATTAGCATTTTCTACGTAGTTTGATCTAACAATAGTTAAAATTGTAATCATAATAGCAGTACCTATCGCACCAGCTATAATTCTTAATGAATTAATAATAGCAGTACCGTGTGAGATGTTTTTAGTTTCTAATGCATTAATACCAATTGTGTTTAACGGCATTATAATTAATGCAACAGCAAACATTCTGACTGCATAGATGACAACAATATACCAATAAGGTGTTTCTGTAGTTAAGAAACAATGTAGAATGGTCATAATAATTAATAAGATAAATCCAGGGACAGCCAATATCTTCAGTCCATATTTATCATAAATTTTACCCGTATATACAGACATAAATGCATTGACCACAGCTCCAGGTAAGATGACTAAACCTGAAAGTATTGCTGTTAAACCTAGTCCTGATTGAATATACATGGGTATCAATAATGCAGGACCTACAATACCAATAAATAGAACCATTGAAGCGAATGCAGACAATGAAAATGTTCTGTTTGCAAACACGCGCATATTTAATAATGGATTGTCTATTCTAATTTGTCTCAAGACAAAGATACCGACAATGATAAGCCCGACTATTAATGAAATGATAACAATTGGTGAAGTAAATCCAAGATTACCAGCACTACTAAAGCCATAAAGCATTAGTCCGAAACCAAATGTAGAATATATCACTGAAGTCTTATCTAATTCAGTGTGTTTAGTTTCATTGTTACTTTCTACAAAAATGATACCAATAATAAATGCGATTATAGCGATTACTGCTACTACTATAAATGGTGCTCTCCAACTAAATGTATCAATTAGAAAACCAGTTAAAGTAGGGCCAATCGCTGGTGCTGATTGCGCAACAATTCCTGTAAGCCCCATGGCAAATCCACGCTTTTCAGCTGGAAAGAGGGTGAAGACAGTGAATTGCATTAATGGTAACAAGATACCTGCACCTATAGCTTGAATCACTCGTGCAAACATTAATAAACCAAATGTCGGCGAAAGTGCAGCTATAATAGAACCAAGTAAGAACGCACTCATTGAAAAAATATAGAGTGATCTTGTATGGAAGCGGTCCATGAGGAAAGCTGTCGTAGGAATCATAATTCCATTAACAAGCATAAATCCTGTGATGAGCCACTGAGCAGTCGTTTCAGTTATTTCTAAGCCATTAATGATGGCTGGCAATGCTGTGTTGAGCAATGTTTGGTTAAGCATTGCAACAAAGGCACTACTGAGCATAACTAAAATAATTGTGTTTCTTTTTTTATTCGATATTCCATTCTCCGACATTTCAATTACATCTCCTTTTATAACATCCCAACGATAAATTTTAATCCTTTTAAGTTAGCAAAGCAAACCATTAGGTTTAAAAATCTAATATTAAAAGCAATAACTTTAAAAAAATAATTATGTAAATATGAAGTTGATTGAATGTAATTAGTATAATGAATGGAAACAAAATTCATATATAGAATTAAATTGAATTTAATATAGAAAATATAATTACATTGTTGAGTGAAATGTGAAAGTGACTTTATCTGTTGGATTAAAATAAATTTGTAACTGCCAATTTTAAAGATATAATTTAATTTAAAAGAATAGAGCGGTTTTAAGAGATGATGGAAGTGTTACAATGCATTCTTTAAATATATTGGGGAAGGTGAATACGATGGAAATTGAAGTACAGCTTTATCAAAAACAGTGGCCGATTTTATTTGAAATTGAGAAATCTAACATCAAAGTTATTTTAAGTGAAGAAGTTATTAAAATACATCATATTGGGAGTACTGCTGTTGAAAATTTAAAAGCTAAACCTATTATTGATATGTTAGTAGTAGTAAATAAAATAGAAAAAATTGATGACTACAATGAAGTGTTGATGAGTTTGGGTTATACATCATTGGGGGAAAATGGGATTACAGGTAGAAGGTTTTTTATAAAGGGTGAAAATCCACGTACACATCATATTCATATATTTCAACAGGATAAAATATATGAGATTACCCGTCATATAGCGGTAAGGGATTATTTACGTAAATTTGAAAAGATTGCTCGTGAATATGAACAATTAAAAGAACAATTAGCTCAACATTTTCCTGATGATAGGCAAAATTATTGTGACGGGAAAGAGCCCTTTATGAAAAAATTAGAACAAGATGCATTAACTTGGTATTTGAATTAATTTAAAGTCCCACTTCTCTAAAGAAGCACTTCGTAATTTATTAAGTGAGTGCATCTTACACCTGAGTACTTACTCAGGTGTTCCGCTTTTAAGAGTTAGTGGGACTTATATATGAGCGCAAACTCAGGTAGATCTTTTAAAAATTTGATTTCTACTCCACTTCTTTATTTAAAATAATTTTATAGGAGTTTAATCAAATTGAGTGATATCGGAAACGTATAAAGCGATACGAATGTTTAATGAATGCATTGGATCTTCAATATTCACTCCGATTAAATTGCTACATTTATTAATTCTATATTTAACTGTATTACGGTGAATATATATCTTTTCTGCAGTTTTAGTTATATCGCACTGGTTATCCATATAGACTTGTAATGTTTGTTTTAATTCTAAGTCTTTTTTAGTTTTAGGGTAACTCAATGGGCCTAAAGTATGTTTTATAAAAGGACGTAATTTCTCTTTTGGTATTAACTGTAAAAGTTCTTTAATATCTTTGGAATGATAATAAGAGATGAAGTTTTCTTTATCATTCATTAATCCATTGTCAAAGGCTTCATTAGCTTCAAAATATGACGAAGATATTTGTGTGAATTCTGTAACTTCATTGCCAATACCAAAAGAAATCGTACCTTCAAAATGTTCTCCATAACTATTTTGTAGACGTTTAAGATAGTCATAGTAATAGTCGTGACGATTTTGTAATAAAATAGCGAAGCGATTCGTACTTGGTATTTTATAAATACTAATATAATCATCAAGATCGGTAAACATATATTGAAGCCAGTGGAATGTTAACTGATACCTTTCATTAAGGTAATAACTATTCTCTAAGCTATTCGGTGAATCAATATCACAAATAATGATTTGATAATAATCAGAATCGAAAATATTATAGCGTTTCAGTAAGTCGTTATGCTTTTTAATTGAAAGTGTTTGATCGCTTTGATTATTAACAAGTGCTTCAAAAAAGCGATTAATGTCATTTTGTTCTGCTTCTTCGATTTTTGTGTTTTTGTATAATGCGAAACTCAATACGCTAACCACTTGTTCAATAGTTAACAAACTGAATGGATACGACAATTTATTGACTTGTGAAACCATTAAATAATACGGGAAGTAAGTATATCCTAAAACTTTGAAGATGACATGGTCTTTGTTTTCAAATACTTGTTTATTTTTATCATAAACAGTTGATTGTTGATAATGATTAAGAAAATAACTGATATGTTCATTAGTTAATTGTTTATTTTGCTCGTAATGATGACTTAATGCTTCTGGTGCTTTGAAAGGATCAAAAAGAATAATCGGTACACCAAGTAATTTACTCATTCGCTGAATCATTGTATTAATACTATAACCTTTGATAAGAAGCTGATTTAACTCTTGTTGAATGTGTAATGCGTAGTTTAATTTTCCAGTTTCTGAGTCTGAAATATAAGATGAAATTTGGTGTGTGATTTCACCTAAGTTCCAACTTTCTGGTATTTCTATTAAAGGGAATTCTAATTTATCTGCAAAGTCTATAACCTCTTTATCTATCTCATGTAAAAACCTCGAAACTTTTATGCCGAGACCAGCTGTATTAATATCATGCAAGTCTTTAATTAACCTTTTTAAATCTTCTTGGTTGTCTTGAAATAATACGCCAGTTGTTAGGATAAAAGCATTTTGAGAAGTAAAATGCTTAATATCATTATTTTCAGTAATATCTAAGCTTGAAACTTCTGATGATAAATCCCCGTTTTTGTTAATCAGTTCTAACTTTTTAAACTGAGGAACGGACAAAATTTCGTTAAGTGTAGTCATGGTTTAATCCTCCGTTTCCGTCTTCTTGTATTATGAGTCATACTATTATATTTTACGAACAAATATAAGTTCATTTGTATATTTATTAATCTAATGGTATATTTATAAACATCGTAAATACGTTTATAATTTTATAAATCTTATCAAAAATAATGTTATATAAAAATTATTATACACATATTTTGTTCGAAATATATAACTTTCTACTCAATATATGTCATTACTAACAAAGAAAAACGCTTACATTCGTAATAAAATGTAAATTAAAGATTGATTAAGATAGTTATAGCCTATTGAAGCAAAGGAGACAAACAGATGGGGACACAGGGGAATGAAACGGCTTATAATCAAGCTTTCTTTGAAAAGCGTGGTTATAATAAAGATATAATGCCTAAGACATCAGCTCAACGAAATAATTCAGCATTCAACTTTTTTACTTTATGGATGGGTGCTGTTCATAATATACCTAACTATACAGCAGTAGGTGGTTTTCTATTAATAGGTCTATCACCATTACAAGTCATATTTGCCTTGATTTTAAGTTCATTTGTTATTGCGCTATTACTCGTTTCAAATGGATATGCTGGTTCTAAATACGGAATACCTTTCGCAATGCAGTTACGAGATACATATGGAGATATCGGTGCTAAATTACCTGGTGTTTTACGTGGTGTTGTAGCTGGTATCGCATGGTTTGGTTTACAAACATTTGCTGGTTCTCAAGCGTTACTAATTTTATTAAATAAGATTTTCCCAGGATTTGAAAATATTGGAAGTGGCATTTCAATTCTAGGTATTTCGGTGCCAGGGTTAATTGCATTTTTAATCTTTTGGGCAATTAGTTTTGCAATTGGATTTGGTGGTGGTGACATATTGAATAAATTCACTGCTATTTTAAACCCGCTCATTTATATAGTATTTGGTGGTATGGCAATATGGGGCGTGACTGTTGCTGGCGGTTTCAGCAATATCATGAACTATGAAATATCAACAAAAACAGACGGTATTATATATCCAGCCATTTTATCATTTATTTTAATCTTCAACTCTTTATTAGGTGTTTGGGCTGGACCAGGTTCAAGTGTTTCTGATTTTACACAAAATGCAAAATCTACTAAAACACAAATTATTGGTCAGATTTCGGGCATAGTAGTTGCGCATGTGTTATTTGCGATTGCTAGTGTGTTTATTATCATTGGTGGTTCTATTTACTTAGGTCACCAAGAGTGGAATATTTTAACGATTATTAATGAATGGAGTAATTTCTGGGCGATCTTGATATCGACAGGGGTGTTATTAATGACAACCATTTCTACGAATGCAACGAGTAATATTATACCAGCTGCATATCAATTAAGTGCGTTATTACCTAAATGGATTAATTATAAACGTGGTGTAGTTATTGCTTCTGTATTAAGTGTTGTTATTATGCCCTGGAAAATGATGGAAAATGAGGATAGCATTTTTTTATTCTTAAATGCTATTGGTGCAATACTTGGTCCTGTTGCAGGTGTAATGATAGTACATTTCTACTTAGTATCTAAATGTCGTATTGATATTGATATATTGTATTTTGATTTACATGATAAAGATATAAAAATAGAAAGAGTTAATATTTCTGCTTATATTGCAACGGTAGTAGGTGTGGTCATTTCATTGCTCGGATTCTTACCAGCATTTAAGGTTATTTCTGATTTTTCATGGTTTATTGGGTTCTTTATATCCAGTTTAGTTTATATCGTTTTACACTATTCAGTTAAATTATTTTCAAAAAAACAAGAAGGAGTGAACTATAATGAAATATGATTTAATTTTAAAAAATGGCTTAGTCATTTTAGAAGATAGTCAGCAAAATGTAGAAATCGGTGTTAAGGATGGCAAGATTGCTGCTATTGGACAAGATTTAGGTGAAGCTGAACAAGTTATTGATGCTCAGAACCAAATCGTATCACCAGGTATGGTAGACGCACATGTGCATATTACTGAACCAGGTGGCGGTTACCGTGATAGCTGGGAAGGTTATGTTACTGGCACCCGCGCAGCAGCAAAAGGTGGCGTAACATCATTTATCGAAATGCCTTTAAACCAAGTGCCTGCAACAACTGATCAAGCTTCTATTCAAGCAAAATTTGATGCTGGTAAAGATGAATTATCAGTTGATGTTGCAAGTTATGGTGGTTTAGTACCATATAATTTAAACGGTGGTATTCAAGAGTTAGATGAAGCGGGTGTCGTAGCATACAAAGCATTTTTAGCAACATGTGGCGATCGTTCAATAGAAGGTGACTTTGAAAATGTGGATGATTATTCATTATATGAAGGTATGAAACAAATTGCTAAAACTGGTAAATTACTTTCTATTCATGCTGAAAATGCAACAATCACTGACCGTTTAGGTGAAATTGCTAAGTCTAACGGTGAAACAACTTTAAGCGCGTATGTCGATAGTAGGCCAGTATTTACTGAGGTGGAGCCAATTCGTAAGATTATCTTATTCGCAAAAGAAACTGGTTGTCGTGTACATATTGTACATGTTGCTTGTGAAGAAGGTGTAGATGAAATTATCAAAGCTCAACAAGAAGGTGTAGATATTTCATGTGAAACATGTACACATTATCTTTATTTCTACAAGGAAGAATTAGATGACATTGGCCCAGTCGTAAAATGTTCTCCGCCAATCAGAGAAAAATCACGCTTAGAAGGTATGTGGAATCGCGTGCTAACTGGTGATATTGGATTTGTTACTTCCGACCACTCTCCTTGTACACCTGACTTAAAAGATACAGATAATGCTTTTGAAGCATGGGGAGGTATAGCGGGGTTACAAAATAATGTCGATATTTTATTTGATGAAGGTGTCCAAAAACGTAATATGTCATTAAATAAATTTGCAGATATTATTGCTACAGCACCTGCCAAACGTTTTGGATTGGAATCAAAAGGTAGCATAGCTGTTGGAAAAGATGCAGATTTTGTATTAATCAAACCGAATGCATCATATACTTTAACAGCAGAAGATTTAGCATATCGTAATAAGATGAGCCCTTATATTGGTCGTGAAATTGGCGCGCAAGTAACACAAACTATTTTAAGAGGCGAAGAAATTTACAACCAAGAAACTGGTATTTCAGAAAAACGCATCGGACAATTTATATAATCTTAATAAAAAGGATGACTTCTATGCAATCATTGGTAGAAGTCATCCTTTTTTATTTAAGTACGCTTAGTTTCGATATAACTTATGAATTGTTCGGCGTCATTTTTATTTAAATTTGTAATTGGAAATGTACCAATACTAAAACGTATTGTTAGTGTATCATTATCTAATTGAACATCTTCTATTTCATCATAACGGATATTTCTATAGTAAAATTGGCCGTCCATATCTACGTTTAAGATAAGACGTTCATTTGTTGCAATGTATGCAGCATCATATGTTTTTACATTACCATTGATAGGATATTCCATTTTACCTAGAATGGCAGGTCCTTTTTTCTCAGTTGGAAACAAATCTTCTGGATTTACGTTATCTAATATCATAATAATCACCTTTTTCTTGTATATTAGTCTGCGACCTCTAAGTTTACTTCATTGATATCAATTCCCATAGCTTCGGCTACACCTTGACCGTACGCAGGATCGGCTTTATAGCAATGTCTGATATGGCGGTGTTTTAATGCGTCGGTAACGGGTTTCATTTCATTCGCAGTATTCTTAAATAATGTTTGTTGTTCTTCAGATGATAATAAACGGAATAATTTACCAGGTTGTTCAAAATAATTATCGTCATCTTCACGAAAGTCATATTCATATGCTTGCCCTTGAATATCTAAAGCGGGTTTTTTGTACTGTGGTTGATCTTCAAATGCGTCGTTACTATTTGGGTAATAATGTGTACTAGCGCCTTGATTATTATCTAAGATACGCATTTGCCCATCTCTACTAAATGGACATATGTTTTCCATACCGACACCTTTAGGTTGGTTCACTGGAATTTGCCAATGGTTAACACCTAAGCGGTATCTTTGAGTATCTCCATATGAAAATAGTCGACCTTGTAACATTTTATCTGGTGAGAAATCTAAACCAGGGACGATGTTTGTTGGTGCAAATGCAGCTTGTTCAACATCTTGGAAATAGTTTTCAGGGTTTCGATTTAATTCAAACTCACCAACTTCAATTAATGGATATTCATCTTTATACCAAACTTTAGTTAAATCAAAAGGATTATCTTTATGATTACGAGCTTGTTCTTCCGTCATTACTTGAATGTACATTTTCCATTTAGGGAAATTGCCTTGTTCAATATTATTGAATAAATCTCTTTGAGAAGAATCTCTATCTTTAGCCATCACTTGTTCGGCTTCTTCTACAGAATAGTTCTCTATACCTTGTTGTGTTCTATGATGGAATTTGACCCAAAAACGTTCGCCTTTATCGTTATACATAGAGTATGTATGAGAACCAAAACCATGCATATTTCTAAAACCTTTAGGGATACCACGGTCTGTCATTAAAATTGTAATTTGGTGTAAAGCTTCTGGTAATAATGTCCAGAAATCCCAGTTCGCTTGTGGGTCTTTCATATTTGTTTTTGGATTCCGTTTAACCACATGGTTTAAACTTGGGAATAATTTAGGGTCTCTAAAGAAGAATACGGGTGTATTATTACCAACTAAGTCCCAGTTACCTTCGTCTGTATAAAACTTCAAAGCAAATCCTCTAATATCTCGTTCTGCATCGCCTGCACCACGTTCGCCTGCTACAGTTGAAAATCGTGCAAACATTTCTGTTTGTTTACCGATTTCAGCAAATATACTTGCACATGTATATTTTGTAATATCATTTGTTACTGTGAAGGTACCAAATGCGCCTGACCCTTTAGCATGCATTCGACGCTCTGGAATTACTTCTCTATCAAAGTGTGCCATTTGTTCAAGGAAATAAATATCCTGCATTAATAAAGGACCTCTTGGACCTGCAGTCATACTATTTTCTCTATCTGATACAGGAGCACCAAATAGCCCTGTTAACTTTTTATTCATAGTTTAATCTCCTTTATTTTAATCATATTTTTTATCATCAAATAAATGAATTTGAATCCTTTCCAATAAAAATGTGTTGGAAACAGAGCTTCAAATTTATATTAAGTAATATTTTATACAGAGTTTCGATAATGAAAGTCGTATAAACATAGCTAACGTTGTTTTTATAACTCTAATATAAGACTTGATAGATAGTTTTTACATAATCATTAAACCTCCCAAATTATAATTAATATCTCATTATAATTATTATAATTTATTATATCTAAAAATTCGTTTATGTACAGAGTTTTTTTCTCGAAACATCATTTTAATTGATAATACTTATCTATAAATGAAATTTATAGTTTATAATATCAAGCTCAATTTTTATGTGTAATTTTATGTTTTGAGCTTTTGATTGATTTATCATTTTATTAAATGTAATGTTATTGAACAAATAACGGCTAAATATTTTAGGGTACTAGTCTGTCAATGATGCAAATATGGAGCATTTATAGTTCATAAAACATAAATTGAAGTAGGGCTAGGGTAAAGTAAGTTTAAAAATGAAAGCTAAGATTTGTGAACTGAACGTTACAAGAAGTATGTTTTTATAAAAATATGTGGTGATAAGGATGAGTATATGAGAAAAGTAATCCCATGGTTAGTTATAATTTTAATCTTAATAATTTATTTCTTAAATAAAAAACAAAAACGTTATGATAATACTATTATAAAAAAGAACGGAGCTTATTATTTTAATAGTCATATTATCGTAAATAAAGACTATAAAATCTCTCCATTTTATACGCCATTTCCAAAATTAAAAGCGCTAAACGCTTTAAAGATAATGATTAATGATGCAAATAAACAAGGACTTCGATTGATTATTATAAGCGGTTTTCGTTCGTATCTTAAACAGATGCGATTGTTTAAAATGTACGTGCAACGTGATGGTTTAAAAAAAGCGCAACTTTATAGTGCTAAACCTGGATTCTCTGAACATCAGACTGGTCTTGCTTTTGATGTTGCTACTCCAGGGTTACATGAATCAGCTAAGGAACTGTTTCAATATACTAAAGAGAGTGAATGGTTGGAAGATAACGCTCATCATTACGGCTTTATTATTCGATACCCTAAAGGTAAAGAACACATTACCCAATTTATGTACGAACCATGGCATTTAAGGTATTTGGGGAAAGAAGATGCGAAAAAAATGAAAAATACTAACCTCACGTTAGAAGAATATTTTCATTTAGTTTAAATAATTTTTATAAAAAGTGAACTTATAATAGTAAAAATACGTATGTTTTAGTAAGTAGAGTAAAAAAGGGGGCATTACGCAACACAATTAGTTTTATTGTCAGTAAAACAGCCTTTTGTTTTTAAGCGTAAGATCAAGAAAAACATACAACAAGAATCATTCATAAAATATTAAAAAAGGGGTGGAGATTTATGAATAATAAAGTATTAATGATTTCATCAGTATTAGCGACAAGTCTTTTTTTAGGAGCAGGATCAGCTCAAGCCAATACGACAACAAATAACAACATGAACCAACAGGATATGGCAATGAATGAACAGATGGGGCAAATGAATAACAACATGAACCAACAGGACATGGCAATGAACGACCAGATGGGACAAATGAATAACAACATGAACCAACAGGACATGGCAATGAACGGCCAGATGGGACAAATGAATAACAACATGAACCAACAGGACATGGCAATGAACGGCCAAATGGGGCAAATGAATAACAACATGAACCAACAGGACATGGCAATGAACGGCCAGATGGGGCAAATGAATAACAACATGAACCAACAGGACATGGCAATGAATGAACAGATGGGGCAAATGAATAACAACATGAACCAACAGGACATGGCAATGAATGAACAGATGGGGCAAAAAACTATGACGCCATATTATAATTATAATGGATATACAACATATGATGGACAATTTACTCAAGAATATGATTTTGTAAGAGCATTACAACATGACAACGTTATGATTGATGGTTATAAAGTTAATACAGCTACATCTGATAAAGATGTTGCATCAAGTAAAGCAGTTTATGACTCAATGATTGATATGAATAAAGATGGGCAAGTAATTCATATCACTTTTGATACGAAACCAGACACGATAAGTAAAGAAATGTTTGAAAAATCACATATGACTAATAATATGGTGGATGAAGGCAAGACGGCGGATGGCTCTTATATGACTTACGAAACAAATAACGGTATGTATAAAGCTTTCTTCGATAAGCATGGCTATTTAATGAAAGTAATGATTAGTTAATTTGAATGTGCATAAGAGCAAAAAAAGTCCCGATTTAAGGGGCTTTTTTTAGCGTTATTGTTTAAGTTTTTAGTTCTTGTAATATTTGTTTTGCATATTCTTGATCATCATGATCATACTTTTTACCTCTATAATTTTGCGGTTCATTTATCCCAGTGAGTAAAATAATCTCATTATTTTTATCTGTTGCTTGTAAAAGTGACTTTATTCCCTCTTTACGTGAGGAGCCACGCAAAACATTGCTCGTTTTATAGCAATCTGGCAAATGATTAAACATAAAACGGAGGATTTTTTCTGGGTCTTCATAGCCTACTTGTTCCGCAGCAATCATCAACTTGTGAATACCTTTAGGCAAAGTATCTACAGTCAATTTTATTTTATCTAAACCTCTCAAACCTATACCTGTAACCATCGTGTTTAAGTTCTTATTAATACTTTTACTATAATTCAAAGCGTTATTTATAGATTCTTTAATGGCCAAAGCAGTGTGTGCAAAATCTAATATAATCATATAAGCATCTATTTCTATAATTTGAAAACGATGGAGTGGCGGATTAATTATTGAAGCAACTTTTACAATTTGCTTTGAATCAAAACCTAATTTATCCAAAGCAAATATACTTGTGGCTAAGTTTATAAAGTTATGACCTCCTTTGAACTTAGGTATGATAGTATATGCATCATCGTTAATTTCGATATCAATAGTGTCATTAGTAATATGATAACGATAATATGCATTTTGTGTAGTAGAAAAATGTTGTTCGTCTTTTAAAATAGTACGATATTCTGCCGTATCTAAATTGACTAAATTTAGTGAGCTTAATTTATCTAATCTTAATTTAGCTTTTAAATAATTAGTCATAGTACCGTGATATTCTAGATGTTCTGGACTAAAATTAGTAAAAACGGCTAAATCATTTTTGATGAAATCTGTCCGACGTTGTTCCAAAGCTATAGAAGTAGCTTCATAGACGATATAATCGTAATTTTCATTATAAAAATAATTTATAATCTCAGCCATTTCGAAATACATTGGTGTAGTTTGAGTCGAGTGGTTAAAGTCAAGTTTATTATAATTACAGTCGTATACTCCCATTGTCCCTATGATGGCAACTTTTTTATCAAGTTGTGTAAGTAAATTACCAATCATATGACTAGTTGTCGTCTTGCCATTTGTACCTGTAACAGCGATACATTTAATATTTTCAATTGCATTTTTATAAAATAATTTGACTAAGTTATTAGCTACTTCTGGAAAATTTGTTATAAAAATAATAGGTAGGTTATATTCAAATTGGCTAAATTTTGAAGGGCTTGCATCGGTGATCACAAGCAATGGATTCATTTTACAAGCACATTGTGCATAATATGTTACGTTGTCTGAATCTTTTAACATAAAGAGGGTAGCTTGACTTATATCTTGGTACATTGAAGTAACTTTTTCACAAACGACTTCTGAATCCAATTTTACACATTTTGAAGATTCCACTGTATTTTGTTCAATAATTGACAAGATATCTTTAATTGTAATTTTCATAGTTTTTCTCCACCTTTTTAGTGAGTTTCTTATTGTACAAATATAATCGTAGTTTTATTAAAAATGTAATTAAGAAATATACGTATAAAAATTAAAAAAGGATCACATAAATTTGTGATCCTTTCAGATAATTTTATTAAACTTCTTTACTAGCCATAACCATTTGCCCTTTCGGTTCTTGGTTGTTTGGTGAAGGTTCAAGAGTGATTGCAATAGTATCGTTCTTGTCTACATTAATTTCATTTAAGTTGAATACGACCATACCCTTATTGTTTGTAGTTGAGAATGTTCCAGCTGGATATGGTTTATCATTTTTAATGATCCAAACTTGATAAACTTCATTACCTTTTGTGGCTTCAATATCGTTAGCTTCGACCATTAACTTATTATTAGTCTTGCCATTAGATACATAAGCTTGACCTTGTGTTTTTTCATCATTCATAGATTTTAAATTAATGGCGTGGGTATCATTGGTATTAATCATCGGTGATGATTGTTTTTTTGATTCTTTGTGGTTAAAATATTGAACGCCATTGCCAATTAGAGATAGCAGTAATAATGCTGCCATAATTCCTATAGAAAGTTTTTTGCCGGGCGTACGTTTAATTTGCTTATAATCACTTTGTTTTGTTTTTATATTATTTTCTTTATATTGTTTAGATTCATTTAAATTTTGACTATTATTCTTGTGGAAAGATGTTGCGTCTTTATTGAAATCGTTGGTTTTATCCTGTTGATTTTCATGTTCTTCATTAATAACTGAGTCTAATATTCTTCGCTTCATACCTGTTGGAGGTTCGACTTCTTTATTAATATAAGGAAGCGTGTCATGAAGAATATTAATGCTATCCAAAGTTTCATTACTTTCAGAAGATGAATTTAATTCTTTTTCAATTTCTTCTTTTTCGTGTTCATCTAAATTGTCATTAAAATAATCGTATACTTGATCAACTTTTTTATCGTTCATTTTCTTCACGCTCCCTTCTTGAAACTTTTTTAAAGTAGTTATTTAAATGTTGTATTGATAAACGAAGTCTGCTCTTTACAGTACCTAAAGGTGTGTTTAATTTATATGCAATCTCTTGTTGGCTTAACCCTTTATAATAAAATAGGGCAATGATATCTTGTTGATCTTTATTTAAATATGAAATCATTTTTTGAATTTGTTCTGAACACTCTTTATCTAATAAATCATACTCAGGTAAGCCGCTCAGTTGCAGGCCCTGAAATTCCTCATTGAATTCACTTTCTGTGATTTTTCGCTTTCTTACAATGTCAATTGCTCCATTACGACATAGTGTAATGAGCCAAGTTGATAATTTACCTTTTTCAGATTTGAAAATTGCTTTTTGATGCCAAATTTTCATAAAAATATCTTGTAAGATTTCCTCACTAGATTGCTTGTCTTGAGTGATTTTATAAGCCAAATTAAATAACAATGACTCGTACCGATCATATAGGATTTCTAGACTTTTGCTATCCTTTTTCTCAACAATCAGTTTATATAGATCATTTTCATCTAGCATGCCTTCCCCTCCTTGTTTATAAAAATACGTAATTTGAATAAAAAAAGTTCACCAATCAGGGTGAACTTTTTACTGAAATATATTCATAAAATAAAAAAGTTAAATATTAAGTTGTTATTAAATGATAACTTAATATTTAACTAATGTGTATATAAAGTTATAATGCCTATAAATAAATTTTATTTATAAATTTAAATTTTGGAAATATAGTTATAATTTATTGGTTTGCTGAGTGATTTTAAATCAATTTATCGTTAGTGTTTAAGTTGAAGTTTTCACTATTGGAGGCAAGCGTGAGACTCTTGGAATAATTGCTTTCATTTTTAGTAGTATTTAACCTATGATAAATTAAAGTGACAGTATTGAATATTTAAGTTAAATAAATTCTATATTGATAAGCTTTAATGTGCCATCGGCTGATAAAATAGTTGATGCAATTGAATATAAAAACCTAATTCATAAATGATTCAAGCTACAAAAGAGATATGAATAAGGTAGTAATAATAGTTGATTTCTAAAATCTTAGGAGGGTAAATATGGATTTCTATTCTAGAGATTTAATAGATACAGATATAGATGACATAAGTGAATTACATAATTTAACAGAAGTAACTAAGTATCAAACTTGGAGTACTCAAACTTATGAAGAGACAAAACAATTTATTGGCGAAGTTATAAATCAAGATTCGAATTTTGTTTATAATGTTTTAGTTAATCCTGATACTGATAAAGTTATTGGGACGATACAATTGGCTATAGATGAAGGGAATAAAAGTGCCGAAATTGAATTTATTATTCATCCGAATTATTGGAACAATGGTATAGCAACAAATATAGCTAAAACCATTATAAAATATGCTTTTAAAGTGCTGAAATTAAACAGAGTATGGGCATCTATTGATTCAAATAATATAGCGGCGAGAATGGTGTTACAAAATATAGAAATGAAGCTAGAAGGCGTATTTAGAGAAAATAGACTAGTAGAGGGTGAATATAGTGATACATTAAACTATGCTATTTTGAGAAGTGAGTACTAACTGTTATAGAGCCTGGGACATAAATAGATGTCTCAGGCTCGTTTCCAATTTGGCAGTAGGTGACTGGATTGAAAATACGATTATATCAAGATTTTTTCAATCCTAGTCACACTTGCCGGGGCGGGACTACGAAATCTGTATTAGAAAATTTGGTTTCTGTCCCACTCACTTATGCATGAGAGAAAACTCAGGTGAACATTTAACCACTTTCAAAATCTAGTCATATTGTCAGGAAAAGGCAACGAAATCTTTTTTAAATATATTAGATTTCTGTTTCATGTGCTTCATGTTTTTAAATTCCTGAGCTTTGCATCGGCAAATGTGAAGTTTGGTCATAGTTGATAATAGTATAATGACCATCAGTAATTTTTAGTGTGCTTATACTGCCGTTTGTAAGTTTTGTGATACCGGTCCCCAAGTTACCATTTGAGTAATGATGAAATATTGCATTTATAAAAGCTCCATGAGAAATGATTAATATATTTTTATCTTTATAAGTATTATTAACTAAATCTATACCTTTTAAGAAGCGGTCTTTGATTACCGCTTCTTTTTCTTTATTTGGATAAATGAGTGAAGGGAATTTTGCACTGCGTTCTTCCGGAGTTAAACCTTCAGCATCCCCAAAAGAGACTTCGATAAATGCGTCGTTTTCTATTAATGGAATATTTAAGTAATGTTGAATCCATTGTGCAGTTGTTTTAGCTCTTGATAATGGGCTTGTAAGAATTACATCCCAATGTGATTCTTTTAAATGCTGACCGCATGCTTTGGCTTGTTCGATACCCTTCTCATTCAAAGGGGTATTTGTAAGCCCTTGTAATCTCCCAGCAATATTCCAATCAGTTTCCCCATGTCTGATAAAACATATCTTCGTCATTATAATCAACCTCTGTCATTGTATAGTCTTTAAAAGTATTTTGGAGTCAAAAATTTAATTTTAACATGTAACGTTTTTCATGAAATATAGTGCGTAAAAAAGTGAGAAACCTACTTTGTGTAATAGGATGCTCACTTTAGTTGTTAATTATATTATTATTTTGGAGAAAATCAACGAAAGAAACATTTTATAATAGATGTATTAATCTTCTAATATTGTTTCTAGTCTGGCTATCTCAATCGTTGTATCTATATAAACTTGAATACCTTTGGCTATTTGTTGTTCAGTGACAGATTCTTCTGGTGAATGACTAATCCCTTTTTTACAAGGAATAAAAATCATACTCGTGGGACAAATAGGTGCGAAATTCATTGCATCATGGCCTGCACCACTATACATATAACGGAAACTATAGTCGGACTTAAGACAACTCAATTCAGTAATTTGAGCCATTTTATGATTGAAACTTCGTGGTTTGTCTTGGCCTAAATCATCTATATTGTATACTGTTTTGCGTTTTTGAGTAATAGCTTGAATTTGTTGTTTGATTTCTGTAACAACTTGTTCACGTACGGCTAGATCTTTTCCACGAATATCAATAAGCAAAGTAACTTCTCCTGGAATTGCATTCATCGTATTTGGATATACATTAGCGTAACCAACTGTCGTAACAATGCCTTGGTCATGATAAGCTCGCCCTATAGATTCAATACTTAAAATAATTTCTGACGATGTAGTCAGCGCATCAATTCTCATAGGCATAGGGGTGGAACCAGAATGACTCGTGACACCTTGGATATTCAACTTAAAACGGTGAGGAGCAGCAATATCTGTGACAATACCAATATCTTTGTTGTTCTTTTCAAGGATTGGACCTTGTTCAATGTGTAGCTCTAAGAATGCTTTAATTTGGTTACGTTCAAATAATGCAGCCTTGTCGTGCATATCTTGAGATAAGGGTTCGACGACATCATAAAGTATATTGCCTTCATTGTCTTTAATATATTTCATATCAGATTTAGTCATCTTACCTGTTAAGTATTTACTTCCTAATGTAGCCTCATTAAATCTTGTTGACTCCTCACAGGCAAAAGCAATAACGATGATAGGGTGATCAGTTTCTATTTGATGGGCATTTAAATGTTCAATAACCTCTAAAGCCCCTAATACACCAAGTAATCCGTCATATTGGCCACCGTCTTTCACAGTATCAATGTGAGAACCTAAAACTACAGGTTTCAAAGATGGATTTTTACCTTCTCTACGTGCAATGACATTTCCGAAAAAATCAAAATATACATCTAATCCAGCTTTTTGGCATAACATAGAAAACTTTAATGCAGCTAACCTCTCTGGATGTGTAAATGCGATACGATTAATACCGCCATTTCGTTCATTTCGAGCAAAGTTATTAAACGTTTGAAAATTATCTAAAACATTTTGTAAATTCACTATAAACATTCTCCTTCAATTAAATGAGTTGATTTAAAAAGTGTATGGCCTTCTTATATAAATTAATGCTAGTTTCATTTACTGTTCTATCAAAGTCATGTTGGTTATCTTCTAAAGTTTCCATATGACAATTTTTCACGTTTTGATAGATATATTCACTTTCGCTATATGGCACATCTGGATCATTGATACAATGGACAATGAACGTTGGTGGAAAGTGATTGAGTTGTTGAGGTGAAATATTATAATCACTTTGCGTTGAGGTCTGAATGCCTAAATAATCTAGCCATTTAGCTTCTCCACGTGCATGTATATAAATAGGATATCTGGCTTGCATAGGCCCAGAGGTTAACGGTTGCTGTTGAATCAATTGATTAAGTATCTCAGGAGTGATTTTAGATGATAGTGTTTGGTACTGTGAATTTGGTCTTAAAAATGATGGTACATGTACACGGCAATAACCATAAAAATCAACAATGCCATCAACTCGACGATGTGTTGAGACAATCATTGCTAAAAAAGCACCTGCAGAACGACCGAATGTAAATAAAGGCAGTGATGGGTACTGTTGTTTAATCGCATCATATTGTAGTAAAGCATCACTAATAATTGTATTAATATTACTTTCAGGTGCGAGACGGTAAGAAGCTAGAACGAGGTGAAAGTCTTGTGTTAATAAGTCTATGTAATTCTGTGGAAGATCCTCGGGGCTTCCAAAGATTAATCCTCCACCATGAAAGTAAGTTATAACGCCTTTTGCATGTTTACTTTTTGCTTTAATAACTGTGAAAGGTAAGGTGAATTCATCTTCAGTCATAATTTTAGAATGATATTGAGACAAACCTATCATCCTCCTATATATAAAATTTGCTAACTATAGTATCTCAAAGAAATGTTTAGAAGTATTTGTATAAATCGAATAAAAGTCTTAACCATTATTGTTAGAAATGTGAATGATAACTAAAATGTAAACGCTTATAATTGGTTATGAAATGAAAAAGGAGTTGAATTTAATGGACATACGATCTTCTTTTGAATCTTTAGATAAAAAATTCACCGGTTTTGGTGGATTAAACGGTGGCGGTATTACGCGCTTACTATATTCAGATGAGTGGTCAAATGCTGTACATGAATTAAAACATACATTAGAAAAAGAAGGATTTGAAGCTAGTTTTGATAGTGTCGGTAATTTAAAAGGACGTATTGAAGGTAGCAAATATCCCGAAGAGACAATTATGTCTGGGTCACATATTGATACCGTTGTTGAAGGTGGCCATTTAGATGGTCAGTTTGGTGTATTAGCAGCGTTAGTTGCAATGCAATCATTGAAAGCTGAGCATGGCCAACCACTACGTTCACTTGAAGTCTTGGCATTAGCTGAAGAAGAAGGTAGCCGTTTCCCGTATGCGTTTTGGGGAAGCAAAAACTTCTTTAACTTAGCGAAACGTGAAGATGTGAATGACATTGCTGATGGCGAAGGTATTAATTTTAAAACAGCGATGAATAATGCTGGTTTTGATTATCGCAGTGAAGATAACGATTATAGCTATATTAAGTCATTTATTGAAGTACATATCGAACAAGGCAAAGTATTGGAAACCGAGAAGAAAGCAATCGGCGTGGTCAATGGCATTGTTGGACAAAAACGTTACACGATTAATTTGAAAGGTGAAGCAAACCATGCCGGAACAACACCGATGGGATTAAGAAGAGATGCGGTAGTTGCTTTTAGTAAAATCGCAACAGAGCTAACTGATAAAGCAAGAGCGATTGGTGACCCATTAGTTATTACTTTTGGTCGTGTTGATCCAGTGCCAAACACAGTGAACGTAGTGCCGGGTGAGGTTACTTTTTCAATTGATTGTAGACACATCGATCAAGAAGCATTAAATGATTTTGCGAAAACGATCGATGATTGCATCAAAACGGTATCAGAACAAGAAGGTGTCGAATATGACATTAACTTGTGGATGGACGAGGCACCGACCATGATGGATGAGAGCTTAGTCAAAGTAGTAGAACAAGCTGCTGAACAAGTAGTTGGTTCTAATGATAGTAAGATGATGCCATCAGGCGCAGGCCATGATTCTCAAATCTTTGCTAAATACATACCGACCGCAATGTTGTTTGTCCCATCTATTAATGGTGTGAGTCACAATGTTTCAGAAGAGACCGATATTGAAGATTTGGTTAAAGGTATAGAGGTGCTTAAACAAGTATTATATCAACTTGCTTATAAAGAATAAGTATTAAATAAGCACTGATTAAAACAGCTAAATAATAATTGTTCAGCAATTTTAACAAGAAAATGATTATAAAATAAAAATTACAAAAAGAGAAAAGGAGTAATGTTTTTATGGGTTATTTAAACCACAATCAAGGCTATAGAGAAGGTTTATTAGAAACACGTTCAGTAATTAAAAAGGATAATTATGCAGTAATTACGCCAGACGGCTTAGTTAATAATGTAGTACCAGGCTTCGAAGATTGTGATGTAACAATCATGGGCTCTCCAAGGTTAGGTGCTCGTTTTGTAGATTATTTAGTTACTTTGAAAAATCAAGGCGGTAACAAACAAGGCTTTGGAGGTAACGGTGTACAAACATTTATCTATGTTGAATACGGTAACATTAACGCATATGCAGATGATAAAAAGTATGAGTTAAACGCAGGCGGTTATTTATATGTTCCAGCTCATCAAGTTATGACATTTGAAAACAGTAATCAAAATAATGATAGTAGAGTATTTTTATATAAAAAACGTTACCAGCCATTAGAAGGGTACACACCAGAAGTAGTTACTGGAAACGTTAATGATATGGTGCAAGAACCATATGAAGGTATGGAAGAAGTTAAAATTTTAGATCTTTTACCAAAAGAACTTGCATATGATATGAATATTCATATTTTATCATTTAAACCTGGTGCGTCTCATGGCTATATCGAAACACATGTACAAGAACATGGTGCTTATATCTTAAGTGGACGTGGCATGTACAACTTAGATAATGAATGGATGCCAGTTGATAAAGGAGATTATATCTTTATGGGTGCCTATGCACCTCAAGCGACATATGCAGTAGGTTTAGATGAACCATTTGCATATATATATTCAAAAGATGCTAATAGAGATATTGAAATTTAAGGAAGGTTGTTAACGATGGAAGAAGAGACGTTAGTATACGTTGAAAGAGACAAATTACGTGAACTGTTCAAGATAAAATTGACGCAAGCTGGCCTTCCTGAAGTACAAGCGGATAAAACGGCTGACCTTATGATATTTGCTGATGAGCGTGGCATTCACTCTCATGGTTCCGTGCGTATGCAATATTATGCAGAACGTATTTCAAAGCAAGGTTATAATTTAGAACCTTGTTTTGAATTTACGCAAAATGGACCTTCAGCTGGAACATATTTTGGAGATAATGCAGTAGGACATTATGTTGCGTATCAAGCGATGGAGGAAGCTATTACCATGGCTGAGAATAGCGGTATTGGTATGGTAGGCGTCAAAGAAATGGGGCATAGTGGCGCTATTGGTTATTTTGCAGAACAAGCTGCAAAACGAGGAATGGTAGCTATTACAGTATGTCAATCAGATCCAATGGTTGTACCATACGGAGGTACGAAGCCATACTTCGGCACGAACCCTATTGCGTTTGCTGCGCCACGACAATCGGGCGAACCTATTTTATTTGATATGGCAACAACAGTGCAAGCGTGGGGAAAAATCTTGGATGCGCGTTCCAAACATAAATCAATCCCAGATACATGGGCAGTGGACAATCAAGGAGAACCGACAACCGATCCGTTCGAAGTGGCGGCATTATTGCCAGTCGCAGGGCCTAAAGGATACGGGCTGATGATGATGGTTGATATCTTAGCAGGCAGCCTCCTAGGATTGCCATTCGGTCAACACGTCACTTCAATGTACAAGGATTTAAGTCAGTACCGCATGTTAGGCCAGTTTCATATCGTAATAAACCCAGCTTATTTTGGAGATAAAACATTATTTTTAGAAAAGGTCTCTGAAATGGTTGATGAGTTACATGATATCAAACCAGCACAAGGATTTGAACAAGTCTACTACCCTGGAGAAATCCAGGAAACAGTAAAGCATCGTTATGCTAAAAGTGGTATTCCAGTCGCTAAAAGTATTTATGACTATTTAGTATCAGAGCAACTGTATTAAATAAAACTAAAGGAAGTGAAACGGGAACGTTATGAAATGTATGATAGTGTACATTTAAAGATCAAGCTTACTCTCCCAAGTAGCTTCCTTTTTAATGCGATAAATAGACTGAACGCAGATAAAACATAGTGGAATTGACTATAAAGTAAGGAGGTTTTCGCATGCGTGTATCGAAAGAACAATTGCTTGAACTCATGAAAAATAAATTAGTAAAAGCAGGATTAAACGAAAGTGCGGCACAAGATGTTGCCGATGTATTGACATTTGCAGATCACAGAGGTATCCATTCTCATGGTGCTGTCAGAGTCGAGTATTATGCAGAACGTATTGCTAAAGGTGGTATAACAGCCAATCCAAACTATCAATTTGAACAAACAGGTCCTTCAGCTGCAGTCTTTGAAGGAGATAATGGTCCAGGTCACCAAGCTGCGAAACAAGCAATGGAAAAAGCTATTGCAATGGCTAAGAAGAGCGGTGTTGCAGTTGTTGGTATGAAGCACATTTCTCATAGTGGAGCACTTGGTTACTTCGTCGAAATGGCTGCAAAAGAGAATATGGTTGGTATTAGTATGTGTCAATCAGATCCAATGGTAGTGCCGTTTGGTGGTACAGAACCTTACTTTGGAACCAATCCGATTGCGTTTAGTGCGCCATCGAATGACGACCGTATTATTACATTTGATATGGCAACGACAGTGCAAGCATGGGGGAAAGTTCTTGATGCAAGAGCGAAACATTTATCTATTCCAGATACATGGGCAGTTAATGCACAAGGGGAACCGACTACTGACGCTAGAGATGTACATGCACTCGTTCCAGTAGCTGGACCAAAAGGTTATGGCTTAATGATGATGGTCGATATCCTATCTGGTAGTTTATTAGGTATCCCCCATGGTGTACACGTATCATCAATGTATAAAGATTTAACCAAAGGACGAGATTTAGGACAATTGCATATTGTAATAAATCCGGCGTTTTTCACTGACTTAGAACAGTTTAAGACACGCATTTCAACTATGTTAGATGAGCTTAAAGCACAACCTGCTGCGGAAGGATATGGTGAAATTTTCTATCCTGGTGAACGTGGACGTATGCGCAGTGAAAAATATGACGAAAATGGTATAGAAATTGTTGATGACATCTATGAATACTTAATTTCGGATGATGTACATTATGATCGTTACCACGGAAAAAATAGATTCGCAGAATAATAATGGAGGCATAAGATGTTATACACAATAATTAAAGAAAATACGTATCAAGATTCAATTGTATTAATGCTACTATCAAATAAATTGTCTGCTATTGAAGGTGTTAATAAAGTATCTATTATGATGGGGACGCCTGCTAATAAAGATATATTCAAATCATCTGGCTTAGGTACACCTGAGTTAGAAGAAGCAAAACCAAACGACATTGTCATCGTTGTTGATACTGATGATAAAGACAAGGTTGAAGAAGTTGATCAAGAAGTAGAAGCAGAATTAAAAGGTAAAAATGAAAGTGACGATAAATCACAAAAACAAGATGAAGCTTCAAACTGGAAGCGCGCGTTAGAATTATCTAACAATCCTAATCTTGCGTTAATCTCTATCCCTGGACAATATGCAGCTATGGAAGCAGAAAATGCTTTGAATCACAATTTAAATGTCTTTATGTTCAGTGACAATGTTGCTAAAGAAGATGAAGTACGTCTGAAAAAAATCGCCCATGATAAAGGATTACTAGTTATGGGACCAGACTGTGGTACAGGAATTATTCATGGCTTGCCACTGGCGTTTACTAATACAGTCAATCAAGGTGATATTGGCGTCGTAGGTGCGTCAGGTACAGGTATTCAAGAAGTGACAACGATTATCGATAGAGAGGGTAAAGGTGTAACGAATGCATTAGGTACAGGCGGACGTGATTTATCAACTGAAGTTGGTGCAATCACAATGTTAGATAGCATAAAAGCTTTGAATTCAGATCCAAAAGTTAAAGTGATTACTGTTATTTCTAAGCCACCAGCTAAAGAAGTAGAAGAAAAAGTGTTGAATTTATTGCGTAATATTGATAAACCAGTCGTTACTTTATTCTTAGGTTCAAAGCCTACGTATACTGAAGAAAACATTTATCATGCTTATACATTGGAAGAGGCTGCTCGTATTTCTGTTCAACTTTCAAATGATGAAACACCACAATTTAAACCACATGTGAAAGAGAATATTTCGGTGATTTTAAATGCACAACAAAATGGTATCAAGGGGTATTACTCTGGAGGTACTTTAGCATCCGAAGCAGCAATGCTAGTTAAAGATACATTAGGTGATGATTCAACAGATGCACCACCAGAAGGTTACTCATACAAAGGCGGAAATCATGAAATTATTGATTTAGGCGATGATATCTATACTCAAGGTAGGCCACATCCTATGATTGACCCATCAAAACGTATTGAAATGTTAGAAACATCATCAGCAGATCCATCAACTGCAGTCATTATGTTAGATAATGTCATTGGTTATGGTAGTCATGATGATATGGCAAATGAATTAGCTCCGACAATTAAAAACATTCTTCAAAAAGTAAAAGAAGAAGGACGCTCTTTAGCAGTGTTAGCAACTGTAGTTGGAACAGAGCATGATCATCAAGATTATCACGCACAAATCAACACTTTAAAAGCAGCTGGAGCTGTAGTATGTGAAACAAATGATCAAATGGTACGTACTGCGTTAAACATTATTGGTAGTAATGTGGCACAACCAAACCGTGAAATAAAATCTTTTGAAGTAGAGAAAGTAGATTTAACTGTTGATGAGAAAGTGATGAATTTAATCAATATGACACCTAGCGTAATTAATATTGGATTACAAAGTTTTACATCAGCGATTCAAGATGGCGGCGCAGAAGTTGTACAGTTTAATTGGCGTCCAATTGCTGGAGGAGATGAAAAACTAATGAAAGTACTCCAATATTTAAATAATTTCGAAGGAGAGACGGTATAACATGGGTTACAAAACAATAGATGAAGCAAACCAGGCGGTTATAGATAAGATGATTGCTGCAGCACCGTTTTTAGTAGATGTAGTGCCAGCGAAATCAAAAATTCCTGAATTAACAGAGCACGTACTGTTACACGCAGGACCACCGATTAAATATGAAAATATGACAGATCCTATGCAAGGATCATGTGTAGGCGCTATCTTGTTTGAAGGATGGGCGAACAACGAAGAAGATGCCCGTTCATTACTAGAAAACGAAAAAATTACATTTATTCCGTGCCATCATGTTAAAGCTGTTGGACCAATGGGTGGTATTACTTCAGCAAATATGCCGGTCTTAGTTGTAGAAAATAGAGAAACTGGTAATGAAGCTTATTGTCAAATGAATGAAGGTATAGGTGCAGTCCTACGTTTTGGCGCTTACAACGAAACTGTAGTAAACCGCCTGCACTGGATGAAAGATGTTTTGGGGCCTGTACTTAGTAAAGCTTTAAAACAAATGAAAGATGGTTTGAACGTAAATGTGCTTATTGCGAAAGCTATTGCAATGGGAGATGAATTCCACCAACGTAACATTGCTGCTTCATTAGCATTTTTAAAAGAAGTAACACCAATTATAGCTGCATTAGATGATGTGGAACAAGAAAAACGTACAGAAGTACTTCAATTCTTAGCTGATACAGACCAATTCTTCCTAAATATAGCGATGGCAACAGGTAAAGCGATGATGGATGCTGCACGTACAATTGAACACGGTACAGTTGTGACTGCATTATGTCGTAATGGTGAAAACTTTGGTGTGCGCATCGCTGGTATGGGGGACGAATGGTTCACTGCACCAGTAAATACGCCTCAAGGTTTATATTTCACAGGTTATTCTTCAGACGATGCTAATACGGATATTGGCGACTCTGCTATTACTGAAACTATCGGTGTTGGTGGTATGGCAATGATTGCTGCACCTGCAGTAACAAGATTCGTAGGTACAGGTGGATTTGATGATGCTTTAGAAATCAGCAACGAAATGACTGAAATTTGTATCGGTGAAAATCCTAACTTTGCAATCCCTACATGGAACTTTAGAGGTGCGTGTTTAGGTATAGATGCACGAAAAGTAGTAGAAACAGGAATAACACCCGTAATTAATACAGGTATTGCACATAAAATTGCAGGTTACGGTCAAATTGGTGCTGGAACTGTACACCCGCCAATCGAATGTTTTGAAAAAGCAATTACGGCATATGCAAAAAAATTAGGCTTTAAAGCGTGATTTTCTATGCGCGTTCAATAGGGCCAATTGCCCAGGAAATACTTGGACAGCAACAAACGTCTTATGTGCATAGTATTTTTGAAAAAGGCTTTAACATTGTAAATGATGATCAAAAACTTATTTTTATAGGTAGTGACGAAAATGGTACGTTTCCATTTGGCGTTACTGTAGACCATCAAACTAAAAAACAACTGTTAGAAAACATTGCTGTGAACCAACCTATAAAAATAACTGCAAATGCAATATTTATTACCGATAATTGTCAATTGGTTTGGCGTAATCAAGAGGTACATGCGAGTAAGGTTGAGCTAAATTCAAACTCATTATTATGGCCAATGTTGCATGAAAACATCACAACATATGACTTTTCAGAGTATAACAAGGGAGATTTTTCTTATTTGAAAATGCAGTCCATCATGGAGACATTGAAACAAGAAGATGATAAGACAGTTAAACCTTCATTACGTTATTTGATTGGAAGAGGACAAGGTTTAACCCCTTCAGGTGACGATATATTAACTGGTATGTTATTTGTGCATTTTATGAAGCCTTTTATATTTGATAAGAATTTAGAGATTATACAGGAGCTTATTCAAGAACAGTTAACAACAATAGTTGCTACAGCCTTTTTGGATAGCGCATTAAAAGAATTGTTTAGTTCGAAAATATTAGTGTTGCAACATCAACCAACGGTGTATCACATGAACCAACTGTTAGAAATAGGATCATCATCTGGAAAAGATACATTGTATGGGATATTTATAGCAACAACTTTAAGGAGTGGAACGTATGAGTAAACGTGTAGTATTAGCTTTAGGTGGTAATGCAATTCTTCAACCAAAGCAAGAAGCGTCATACGAAAATCAATATAATAATGTGTATTCAGCTACACGAAAAATGGCTGAATTAAAAGCGCAAGGACACAACATTGTGGTTACGCATGGTAATGGGCCTCAAGTAGGGAATATAATTGCACAAAATGAAGCGGCTAAAGACATTGTCGAGCCTTTACCAATTAATGCTTGTAATGCGGAATCACAAGGTTTTATAGGGTATATGATGGAAGAATCATTAAAAAATCATTTGAAATCTTTAAATATCGACAGTAATGTAGTAACGTTATTGACAATGGTAGAAGTAGATAAAGATGACCCTGCATTCAATAATCCAACTAAACCTATTGGTGTATTCTTTGATGAAATAGAAGCACAGCGTTTAGAAGAAACACATGGTTTCGTAATGGTAGAAGATGCAGGTAGAGGATACCGTCGTGTCGTTCCTTCACCAGAACCATTAGTTATTCATGGTGTAGATCAAATCAAGTCACTTATTGACCAAGCAGTCGTTATTTCTTCAGGTGGCGGCGGTATTCCGGTCTATAAAGACGACAATGGTAATATTCAAGGTGTAGAAGCAGTAATTGATAAAGACCGTTCAGGTTTAAAATTAGCAGAACAAGTTGATGCCGATACATTTGTAATGTTAACTGACGTTTCAAACGTATGTGTTAACTTTGGAAAATCAAACGAAGAAAAACTAAAAACGATTTCTGTTGAACAAGCGAAACAATATGTTGCTGAAGGACAATTTCCAGCTGGCAGTATGTTACCTAAGATAGAAGCAGCAATTCAGTTTGCTGAAATGGGTAAAGAGGCTATTATTTGTTCATTAGATGATGCGATAGACGCTTTAGCAGGTAAAGCTGGCACTCGTATTTTATTGGAGCCATCAATAGAAGCGGTAAATTAATTGTAAAAAGTAATATGTACAAAGTGATACTGCTTTGATTGAAGTGCATAATAAACATTACAAAACACTGATTGTTTATTGTATTTTTATTATAATTTTTTAATTAGCAAATTGTTTTGTGGGGCGGGAATAGTAATCTAAATTGAAATGTTAGATTACTGTCCCGCTTCATCATTATATAATTATAAAAAAGAGATTTAAGAAAGGTGGTATAAGATGACTGACCCATATCGCATCAATAAAGTTAATAGTAATTGGGGCGTAATACTTGCGATTGTTTTTATTGCTTCAACATTACGTGCGCCATTAACGTCGGTCGGTCCTGTAGTTGATGAAATTAAACAAGTTATGGAAATTAATAACAGTGTTGCAGGCATCTTGACTACGATACCGCTGATTATTTTTGCAATTGTTTCGCCATTCGTTTCAAAAGTAACAGCTCGATTAACGATGTCTCGTACAATATTGTATTCTACGATGCTACTCATTGTTGCACTATATTTACGTATTGCAGGAGATTTCACGTTGTTCTTAATTGGCACGGTCATTCTTGGAATTGCTATTGCATTCGGCAATGTGGTGTTACCAAGTTATGTTAAATGGTATTTCCCGATGCAAATTGGTCTAGCTACTGGTATTTATAGTGGAACAATGAATTTTACCGCTGGCTTAGGCGGTGGTTTAAGCTTTCCACTGTCAGAAATAACACCATTAGGTTTTAGAGTGTCATTATCATTTTGGATTCTTTTTGCGATTATTGCAATCATATTGTGGATACCTAAAGCACGAAAAGGTGTGCAATTAGAGAAGGCAACGGCGATAGCGGATCAACAAGATAGACCTAAAAAGGTCACTATCACGAAATCTAAATTGGCGTGGATGGTTGCCTTGACGATGGGCTTCCAATCGATGGTATTTTATACCGTAGTGGCTTGGGTGCCATCAATTCTTGTAGACAGAGGGTTGGACCCTTCTACGGCAGGATATTTGTTAATGCTCAATCAATTTTCACAAGTACCAATGACCTTTACATTCCCAATCATCGCATCTAAATTGAAAGACCAACGCATATTAGTCGTGATTATTACGGTGTTGTTCTTAGTAGGATTTAGCCTATTCTTTACACAATCATTAGTGCTACTGATTATTGGTATTATCATCGCAGGATTAGCGATGGGTGCTTGTTTCAGTTTATGTATGACTTTCTTCTCAATTCGAGCACGTACAAGTGATGGTAGTATTTCATTATCTGGTTTTGGTCAATCTGTTGGCTATTTAATTGCCGCTGTTGGACCATTCTTGATTGGTTTTCTTCATGATGCTACGGAAAGTTGGGATTCTGGCATTATTGCTTTAATTGTGATGTCAGCATTATTCTTTATTTTTGGCTATCCAGCTGCTAAAAATAGAGTTGTAGAAGATCACTAATAAGTATTATTGATTTGATATTTATGTGAAAATATTTTCTGCAGTCAATTTAATTCATGTAATTAGCTGACTACTGCATATATAAGGAGAGACCTAAACATTAATCAATGTCTAGGTCTCTCCTTATGGTTTTTATGCGTAATAAGCTAATAGTGTATCGATAGCTTTTTCTGGATTTAAATTTTGTACGCCTTGATGTGCTAGGTAAAGTGAAAATATAGATAAGAATGTTAAGATGTTTTGCTTTTCAATAGCATAACCCATGATACCAATTCTCCAAATTTTACCTTGTAGTTCACCGAAGGATCCTGCAATCTCAATGCCGTAATTTTTTAACAAGCCTTCTCTAAATTTACTATCATCCGCACCATCTGGAATGTTAACACAGATGACCATTTTCATTTCATTTGTCTCATCACCAAATATTTCTAAACCTAAAGCTTTCAATGCTTGTTTCAAGCCTTCTTGGTGATATGCATGACGTTCAGCTCGGGCTTCAATGCCTTCAGTCAATGCTATTTTTAGACCGGTATATAGCGCGTAAATCGACGTCGTTGATTCTGTGTGGTGGTTTAATCGCTTAGGACTCCAATAATCTTGTAATTGTGTTAAATCGAGATAATTACTGCGTATAAAGTAGTCTTGTTCCGTACTTTCATTTGAACGGATACCAAGTTCTACGCGTTTACGTTTATTGATTTCTTCACTAAATCTGTCGTTAAATGTAATTGGTGTAATGCCTGAAGGTATGGATAAACATTTTTGTGCACCACCGATGACGGCATCTAGTTCCCACTCATCTACCGGAATGACCATACCTTGATATGTAGCTACTGCATCAACTACTGAATAAATACCGCGTTCTTTACAAGCACGACCTAGTTGATCAATCGGTTGTAAGCGACCAGTAGAAGTTTCACCATGTACAATAGCGAGTACTTTTGGTTTTACAGTATCTAAAGCTTCAATGATTTCTGCTTGTTCAAAAACTTCACCCATTGGCTTTTGGATATTATGTACGACACCGCCTGCACGTTTTACTAATTCAGTAAACAAGTAACCGAATCTACCAATGATTGGGACAAGTACGGTGTCACCAGGTTTGACGATACTAGCGATAACGGCTTCTAAACCTGCACGGCTTGTTCCATCGATAGGAAATGACCATTGATTGTCTGTTAAAAAGGATTTTCTAATGAGTTCCATCGTTTTATTCATTATGTCTACAAATTCATAATCAAATTGACCTAAAATTGAATTAGACATTGCTTGAGAGACACGAGGGTCTACACTTACGGGGCCAGGGGTCATAATTAATCTTTTGTTTATTTTCAAATCATCCATATTATTAACCTCATTTTCTATAAATTATGTCAGTATATACTATACTCTAATAAATAACAGAGTTAATCGTCAAAAATGATGAAAAATAATTTGTTATTTGTGAGAATATTACAAAAATTGAATGTTTATGAATAATTTTATAATAACGTTCCATATTTGATAAAGTTAATCATTTTCTTCAATTGCTTGATGAATGGCTTCGGCAAATGCATACATTGTAATACTCCAATTTGCTTCATTCGAGCGAGAATTCATGGATAAATTTTGATTATTAAAAAAGGACTGTCTTAGTGCATAAGTTAATTCTAATTGAACACCTGCACCTTTAGCATTTTTATTAGCTATATTTTGACTAGATTCTCCCTCTAAGTGGGATGGTGATTCTAAAACATTGAAGCCCTTTGTTTGTAATGCATTTTCTATAGATGATTTAAGACGTTCATCTTTACCGCCAATATAAACGGCTGGTTCGCTACCGCTTGCGCCATGTATCATTACAGAGTTTGAAACAGCTTGTTGCATGTCTTCTACAACAGGTTCATCAAAGTTTGTTGATGTGACATGTAATTCAGCATTGTTTAATGTGCGAATACCTTGAAATGAATAATAATTATAATTGCCTAGAGCTGCAGTTAACGTGGATAATTCTGTCGTACCAGCTTCAATGTTGCCACCATGTATAGCGGCAATTAATGTGTCACTTTGATTATTACGATATGATAGTTGCCAATCTACGCCAGATTCAGTATCATCCATAAGTTCTGACATAGAGGCATATAAATCGGCGGCATAAACTTTAGAAGAAGGTAGAACAGTGACAAAAGTGATGGTTGCAAACAAGCATAGTGCTATAGCCCGTATGCATTTGAAATAGGATAAGGTAATTGCTTTTAAAAAGTACATAATAAACTCCTATACGTATTAATGATATTTTATAAATATAATATTATCATACAATTTGTTAAGGTATGAAAAATTATATAATTTTATTTAAAAGATATGTTGCGGATGGTTCAAAAGCGTTGTACAATGAATTTTCATGCCTTAGGGCATGTTAATTAAGAGGCAGGTCTGTAACATGCCCTTCGGCATGTATACAGACTCCTCTTAGTTGGCGAGCTACTTATAAAAGTAGCTCGTTTTTTTTATAATTGATGTATGTTATAATGCTTATCCTGCCTCTCATAAAAAATTTGGAGGTGTTAAAATAATGATAAACATTATATCGGCTATAGGTTCTTTAGGTACTTTCATTATGGCGCTCTTTTACTTTGTGTCAGTCAGTGTGCAACTTTATCAAATGAAGATCAGCTTTTTACCAGCACTTGGTTTTAATCAAATATTGATTACACGAGACAAAAATGAACTGCAACTGAAAAATGTTGGTATCGAAAGTCAGTCCGAACAAGATTACTTAAAGTTATATAATCTTGGTGGTGGTGCTGCGAAGAATATAAAAATTGAAATTTATATTGGCCAACAAGAAGTACTACAAACTAAATACGTAAATATTCTACCTAGTAAAGAAGGATATTTATTGCCAATAAATAAAGATGTATTTTCTGAAATTGAAAATACCATCCAAAACAATGGCTATGAATCTGATTTAAACGTTAAGTTATCCTATCAACATAATGTTAGTAGAAAAACACAAGAGTTATATTTAAACGGTAAAATAGATAGTTTTAATGCGTATGACGAAAAAGCAATCTATGAATTACAATTTTTTAATATGACGCAGTAACATTAAACTAAGAGAAGTATGTAAATATTTAAATGTAAACTCCCTTTAATACAACGACATGGCAATATGTCGTATTAAAGGGAGTTTGTGTTTTAGTGAAAAATATAGATACTTAAACGGATTATTTTGAGAGATGAGTAAATTTCAATTACAATACAGTAGGAAACTAAAACTTGGAGTGACAATAGATGATAAACATAAAGGCACCAAATCCAATATTTTTGGAACAGCATGAAGCAGAAAAAGCTATATTATTACTACATTCATTTACAGGCACGGTTCGAGATGTAAAGTTATTGGCCACAAAATTAAACAAAGCTGGCTTTACATGTTATGTGCCACCATACAAAGGTCATGGTCTGATGTTAAACACATTGATGGATTATGATGTAGATGACTGGTTGAATGATGCGATTGAGGGTTATCAATTTTTACAAGATAAAGGTTATTCAAAAATAAATGTCTGTGGGGTATCATTAGGTGGTATATTGTCATTGAAATTGGCAGAACAGCATGACATTAACGCTATAGCTATTATGTCAACGCCATACAGAAAGAGTGATGCTGGGCTAACAGGAAGACTTAAAGATTATGGTCAACGTATAGGGCGCTTGTTAGGTCTAGATCAAGTAGAAATTGACACTCAATTAAATCGAATTCCTAACTATGGTCCAGAACTACAAAAATTTCGATTATTAGTTGAAAATGTCATGTCGAATTTAGATCGTATCACGGCTCCGATTGCTATTAAGTACGGTGAACAGGATGATGCTTCATATAAAATGAGCGCCGAATATATCTATAATCAAATTCAACATGAACATAAAGAAGTTCAAGGGTATAAGATGTCTAAGCATTTGATGACACATGGTGAAGGTCACCTTGAAGTTGAACAAGATATTATTGCATTTTTTGAAGACTATTAATAATATAATACAACATTAACTTGCGTAAGAAGATAGTTGTGTATTAATGATTTTTTGAAACTTAGCGCTATAATATATAGATTCTTCTAAGCTTGAATTTATTCACTTTCTAACACTTTGAACTTTTCTGCTAATGTTTGCAGACCTTCATCAATAATCTTCTTTTGTTCTATTAAATTTTGTTGATGGTCTAAAAATATTTGCTTACGTTTTTGTTTTGTAGTGCTTCCTTGATGATACAATTCAGCAATTTCTTTTAATTTTGAGACGGGCATATGTGTCTGTCTCATACATTTTATAAATTCAATCCAATATAAATCTTCTTCTGAAAAATCTCTATAACCATTTTGATTTCTTGAAACAAATGGGAAAAGTCCGGCCTTATCATAATAGCGAAGTGTGTGTTCACTCATGTTTAATTGTTCAGCTGCTTTTTTAACTTGCATACATTTTCCTCCTAAAATAGAAAGGCAGGAAGGTAGCACAACTTAAACGTTATGTTCATATTCCTGCCTTCTTAAAAGATCTAACTGGGGAACATAAAGCTTGTGAATTTAGATATACTAAAGCGCTTGTGAATGTTCCGTTCTGTAGTTATTTTATAGAACGTTTCATTTAAAGTTACATCTTTGTACTATTTAATAAGTTTTGCTAATAGATGTTCATAGTTATTGTCGATGATAGCTTCAAAACCAAATGTGGATGCTAAATCTTTTTGTAATTCGTCCATCGTGTCGTATCCGATTACTTTATAATCATTGATGGATAAGCCGATGCGTTTAATATCGTTATGATACAATTGGTTTTGATGAGATAATTCTATGATTTCTTCGGCCAAAGCATTTACATAATTTTCGTTAGGGATTGTAATGCGCTTGTCGTCAATAATACTTTCTTCTGAAATAATTTGTATTTCTGTTTCATTATCTTTAAATATAGCTACAAAGTAATACATAATTTAATAACCTCCTAAATTTTTATTTACATTAACGTGTAGTGTATCCGCCATTTGCGAATAATGTTTGTCCATTAATCCACCAACCATCAGTGGTTAAGAAAGTAATAATGGGTGCAATGTCTTCAATATTTGTCAATTGGTTGTGAAGAGCTTGTGATTTGTGAAAAGCAACCGCTTCTTCACTTTCTTGTGGATAGAAGAAAGGTGTATCCATTGGCCCAGGTGCAACAGCGTTAACAGAAATACCTCTATCCATGTATTCTTTGGAGGCTGCACGTGTGTAATGTTCTACGGGTGATTTTCCTCCTGCATACGTAGCGTAAAAACCTGTATAAGCAGCGAGTAAAGCAGTTGCCAGTGTGATGATTTTACCGTTGTCATTCATAGCTTTTTCAGCGTATTTTATAAAGAAATAAGCTGATTTTGCGTTAACATCTGCCATGTTATCAAATTCTTCTTCGGTCGTATCAGCAATAGGTTTTTTAAGTACTTTTCCTACTGTATTAATGGCAATATCGATTTTTCCAAAAGTATTTTGAGCGTGCTGGAATAAGGATTCAACATTACTTACTTGGGTTAAATCACCAGAAAATAATGTACCTTGCCCACCCAGTGATTCAATTTTGGCAAGTGTCTCTTGAGCTTCTTCCAAAGAATGTTCATCATGATGATGAATGACTAATTTGGCTCCATGTTCAGCATAAGTCTTGCTTAATAATCCTCCTAGATTTTTTGCACCACCTGCAATTACTACTACTTTGTTATCTAAACTATTAAATTTTCCCATATTATAAAACCTCCTTTAAATGTATTTCAACAATAAACCTGAGAGTGCAATATCAAGCAAGTTATATGATGTTATTTTTATTTGAATTATTACACATATAATTAAAAGTATCATTTAAATTTATTTGTGAAAATAGTAGCATAAATAATATAAATATATAGAATTAAATAGTTATAATAGTCAAAGGGGAATAATTAGATGAAGTCGTTTGCCAAAATTACTGCACAAGGTTCATACGTTCCAGAAAAGATAATGGACAATCACGATTTTGAAAATATAGTAGACACGTCAGATGAATGGATACAACAAAGAACTGGGATTGTAAAGAGAAGAATTACAAAAGAAGATGAATATACAAGTGATATTAGTTATAAAGCAGTGTTGGATTTACAAGAGAAATATCAAGTCGATTTAAGTGATGTGGATATGATTGTTAATGCAACATTAACAGCTGATTATAAAACGCCAAGTGTCGCATCATATGTACAAGCTAAGTTAGAGTTGGAAAATGCAGGCGCAATAGACATTAATGCAGCTTGTGCTGGTTTTACTTATGGTCTTAATATTGCAAATGGTCTCATAACTTCAGGTCAAAATAAGAAAGTTTTAGTTATAGGAGCAGAAACATTATCTAAGATTACAGACTACAAAGATCGTGGCACATGCATATTATTCGGAGATGGGGCAGGTGCATTTTTAGTAGAATATAATGAAGATGAGACGAGTTTTATAGCAAGCGATGCCGGATCAGATGGTAAAAAAGGCCATAATTTATATTGCTCGGAATTATCGGAAGCAATGTTTGACGAAGAGTTAGAAAATCCAGGGTTTATTGTCCAAAATGGGCGTGGCGTATACAAATGGGCAGTAGGCAATGTACCGAGAATTATTGAGCAGACTTTGAATAAAGCCAATTACACGAAAGAAGATTTAGATTGGTTTGTACCACATAGTGCGAACGCTAGAATGATTGAATCTATATGTGATAAATCTGGTATAGCAAGGGATAAAGCATTAAAAAGTCTTGAAAGCTATGGCAATACGTCCTCAGCCACAATTCCGTTGGCCATTGATCTAGCTGTCAAAGAGAATAAAATTAAAAAAGGTGATTTAGTATTACTAGTTGGATTTGGTGGTGGATTAGCTTATGCATCTACCTTAATTAAATGGACATTATAGGTGATGATATAAGATAAGTAGAATGATTTTGAGGGTGACGAGTCATTTGATTAATAAAGAACGACTTTGATTTTTTAAATATCACAAAATTTATAACGCCTTAAGGCACTATAAATATTACTGTGTTTAAAAGGTTCTTTAGAGTTAAATCACCCTTATTATAATCAATGTCTTTTAAATTTAAGTCACTGTGTTTGTAGTAAGGGTGCAATACAATGTTGAAAATTTTATATGTAACAGTTGCAAAGGGGATATAAATGAATGGAGAATTAAAAAGTAGGAAACTAGAAATTGAGCGAGTTATTTTTATTGGTCGAACATATGAAGAGTATTTGAGTATGTTTGATTTAAACTTGGATGAATTAGAAGGTAGGAAAATATTAGATTGCCCTGCTGGTGCATGTTCGTTTACAGCAATAGGAAGACAAAAAGGTTTGAATATAGAGTCTTGTGATATTGCATATGCTTTTAGTGTTGCAGAATTATACAATAAGGGGAAAGATGATTTAAAGCACGCAATTGAGAAGATGCAATTATCAAAATCAAATTATTATTGGAGTTATTTTGAAAATATAAACCACTTGGAGAGGCATAGAATGCAAGCATTAACAGATTGTTTTTATGATATGGAATAATGTCCTAAATTATATAAAGTAGCCTCATTGCCCAAGATACCATATAAAAATAATGAATTTGATGTCTTATTATCTGCGCATTTTTATTTATGTATGCTGATTGCTTTGATTATAATTTTCATAAACAGACTTTGAATGAAAGGTTAAGGGTAACTAAAAAAGAAATACGTATTTTTCCAATTATTAATTTTAAAAGGTGAACGTTATGAGAAGCTGGACGATATAATAAAGTATTTGTCTGAGTTAGGTTGTAAAATGGAAGAAGTAGAAGTTGATTATGAGTTCCAAACTAAAGCGAATATTATGTTAAAGATTAAAATACGAAAAATGCATTAAACTCACTTTTGTTGTTTTGATATTAGTTTAGAATCTAATTAATATCTAAAGTTTTTGAATAGATGTAAAGATTATTCATTTTAAATATATACTTATTATTGCATTTATAATAAAGTAATATATGGAGTGTTTATTTAGAATTTATCAAAATATAAAACAAATTAGGAGACGAGTGACATGAATCTATTAGTACTAATCGGTATTGCTACTATCATAGGTCTGATACTATTTGGTGGTTTAGTTTGGTATCTTTATATGAAAGCAAGATTTAAAACGGTACCATCCAATGAAGCTTTAATTATTACTGGACCAAATATTGGTAATCCAAAAACTGAATCTAATGTTTATCAAGATGATGAAGGCCGTCATATGAGAGTGGTCCGTGGTGGCGGTTATAGAATGAAAATGTTCCAATCATCAACACGTATATCATTGAAATCTTTCCAATTAGAAATTAAAACGCCCGTTGTGTGGACCAAAGCTGGTGTTGGCATAGAGGCTGAAGCAGTTGCTACAGTTAAAGTTGCAGATCAATTACAAGGTATTGTTAAATATGCTGAACAATTCTTAGGAAAATCGAAAGATGAAGTATCTGAAGAAATATCACAAGTGTTGAACACCAACTTACGAGCAATATTATCTAAAATGACAGTAGAGGAAATCAATTCAGATAGAGAAGCATTTAATAATAAAGTAACCGAAGTTGCTCAAGAACAACTCAACAATATGGGCTTTACTATTACGTCATTAGGGCTATCGGATATTAGCGATAACGAAGGTTACTTAGAAAATTTAGGTAAACCTGAAATTGCTAAAATCAAGAAAAAAGCTGACATTGCAGAAAGTGATGCGGCACGCGAAACTGAGATGAAAATTGCTGAGAATACTGAATTAACTGAGAAAGAAAAAATATCTCGTCAAATGAATGTTGCAGATTCACGTAGAGAAAAAGATTTAAAAGAACAAGCTATTTTAAGTGAAACAAATAAAGCACAAGCCCAAGCAGAAGCTTCAGGGCAGTTAGAAAAAGAATCTAGAGCTTTAGAAATCAAAGAAAAACAATTAAATGTTCAACGTAGCGAAAAAGAAAATGAGTTACATTTGATACAGATGGAACGTGAGAATGATGTACATATTCAACGTCAAAAAGATGACGTGCGTCGTCAACAATCAGAAACAGATGCAGCAATTAAGATAAAGCAAGCTGAGGCTGCTTATGAAGCGCGACTTAAAGAAGGTAAAGCAGAAGCGGAAGTTATTAGAGAACAAGAGAAAGCTAAAGCTGATGGTTTGAGAGAAAGAGCAAATGCACTTGCTGAGAATAAAGATGTTATGTTGGCTGAATTGATGATTAAAACAATGCCTGAGTTTGCTAGAGCGCTGGCTGAACCATTATCTAATGTTGAAAATATTCGTATTTTAGATGGTGGAAATGGTGAAGGTATCAATTCATTATCAAATGGTATTATTGCCCAAATGGCTAATGCTGAAGAAGGTTTAAACCAAATGACAGGCTTTAATTTAACTAAGATGCTTGAAAATGTTTCAAATCAAAAGAAAACATATGCATTCGAACAAAACGAAAAAACAAATGAAAAAGCACATGAAGATATAACTTTAAAACAAAGTGAAGAGGTCAACGCTGAAGAGCCTATTGAAGATACTTCAAATCAAATAAAAGATAACCATAATGACGACAATAATCAAACAACAAAAAAATAAAAAATAACCTCAGTAAGCAAAAGTTATAAAACTTTTGTACTGAAGTAAATTAGAGATCCCACTTTATGAAGTTAGAGGGTCTCTTTTTTAATGTTGAAAATGTTTGAATTACGTTCGCCAAAATGTTGCACAATCAGCCTTATCATCGATATTGTATTGGATGATTTCTTTCAATAAGGCATAGTCAATATCTTGGTCCCATTTTATACGGAATAAATTATTTGTCTGTGAGTAACCAGCGGCTTTTACTTTTTGGGTGAACTCAGCTAATGCCTTTGGTTCAGGTGCTACTGAGAAATGTGCTTTTGATTTACTAAACGCAATGATAAAAGTACCGTGATCTGTGTACATTGGTTGGTTCCATTTTACTGTAGTTTCAAGGTTTGGAAATGTTTCTGAAACCCAATTGAAAATGGCTTCCAATTTCTCTTTGTGTGCTGCATTATCAATAGACTCTAAAAATTCTTTAAATTCATTCATATTAAAACTCCATTCTTTTTTTATATGGAATATTGCTTTAATTACTTACTAGCTATCATAACAAATTCAATATATATTATCCTCAGATAACATATAAAAATAGGGAGTGGAGATATAAATTCAATAACATGATTTCATATCTTCACTCCCTTTAATTTCTAAGTTAAAACACAAGTATTAAGACAAGTCTAAAGACTATTACTTATGTTTTATATATTAAATGTTAAAAGTTTTCAAGATTATGACGGTTTTACAGTATTTCTTTTTAAAAAATCAATAATTAAACCGACAACAAGTAAAATTATAAATGGAAGTAACCAACTTAATTGAATATCTGCTAATGGTAATTTTTGATATAACGCATTAAGTGATTTAATCAAGTTGAAATCATTGAGTATTTGTAACACTGAGATAACGAGTGTAACGATAGTCGGTAAGATAAAAGCGAATTTCATTTCAAATGGAATGAAAATGCCAACTAAAGAAATAAGCACTAATACAATTGATGTTGGATAAATAAACGTTAACAATGGAACAGCGATTTGTAAAATAAGCTCTAAACCTAGCGTTGAAACAATGAAACCAAGTAAAGAGAATACCAATACGAACTTTTTATAAGATACTTTTGGTAATTTCTTCATAGCAAATGCAGCGCAGGCATTGACTAACCCAATACATGTAGTTAAGCATGCTAAAATTACGATGATACCGAATAATAAATTACCAATAGATCCAAATACACGTAAAGAATTGAACGTTAAAATACCAGTCCCGTCTTTAAATCCAGGATGACTTGTTGTAGCTCCGACGTAAGCAAGTGCAAAATAAATAACGAACAGTAAAATCGCTGATATTAAACCAGCTTTAATCACGTGCTTGACGAGTGTCTTTTGATTATCAACACCATTTAATTTAAACATTTGGACGATTACTACCGAAAATGCTAGGGCAGCTACTAAATCCATCGTAAAGTATCCTTGTAGAATACCTGATACTAATGGTGTTTGAGCATATTCGCCACTGGGTTGCCCGATAGAGCCCTCTGGATTAATAATTACCAATATACATAAAATTGCGATAATAATTATTAAAATTGGTGTTAAGTATTTACCTAAATTATCTATAATACGGCTTGGATATAAAGCAATAATATAAACAATGAAGAAAAATATTAATGAAAATATAATTAAAGTGAAATGGTTATGTACGGGTAATATATGATTTGTTCCAATTTCATAGGCAACGTTAGCAGCACGAGGAATACCGTATAAAGCACCGATTGATAAGTAAATACAGATTGCAAAGACCGTACCGAATATCGGATGGACTCTGTTACCGATGCTTTCTACGCCACCGTTCATATAGGCAACTACAATAACTGTTAAGTAAGGTAGTAATATACCGGTAATAGCAAATCCAGTCATCGATACCCACATATTTTCTTGAGCTGTGTAACCTAACATAGGTGGAAATATTAAATTTCCGGCGCCAAAGAAAAATGAGAATAACATTAGACCAGAAATTAGGATAAGTTTATTCATTTTTATATACCTCAATTTCAAGGAGATTATCTTGCACAAAACACATGCTACTTTAACATAAAAAAACATTATATTCAATAAAATGTCAGATAATTTTTAATATTTAAAGTATTGCATGTGAGAAAAGCCATGAAATATTCGAAAAATTTTAAGTTAATTATTGACTGTAGTGACAAGTTTTTAGCTCTAGTTACTGAAAATACATATTGAGTCAAAGATGAAAAAATGGTATAGTAGATGCTATGTCACGCAAACGCTTTAACGCAATAAAGTTTTGTAAAATATAAAGGATGTAGAATTATGAATAAACAATCACAGTGGAAATCCTCAACAGGATTTATTTTAGCAAGTGCTGGTTCTGCAATAGGATTAGGTGCCATGTGGAAGTTTCCGTATATGGCTGGGATATACGGCGGTGGCGCATTTTTACTAATGTTTTTAGTATTTACCATTTTTGTTGGATTGCCATTACTTATGATGGAGTTTACGGTCGGAAAAATGGGTAAAACATACACGACTAAAATTTATGAAAAATTGACTGAGAAAAAATGGCTAAATATTATTGGCTGGAACGGTAATTTAGCTGTATTTATATTATTTGGTTTTTACAGTGTTATAGGTGGTTGGATTATTATCTATATCTTGAATGTAGCTTTCCAAATAGTAACTTTTAGCGATAGTACATTAGGAAGTATAAAGTTTGAATCTATTATAGGAAACCCATGGTTAACGATAATGGGACAAGGTATTTTTATCTTATTAACAATGGTTATTGTAATGATGGGAGTAGAAAAAGGATTAGAAAAAGCTTCTAAATTTATGATGCCGCTATTATTTGTTTTTCTAATTGTCATCGTTATTAAATCACTTTCTTTAGAAGGCTCGTGGGAAGGTTTGAAATATATCTTGCAACCTAGATTAGAAGATATTTCTATGGAAGGTGTATTATTTGCGCTAGGTCAGTCATTTTTCACGTTATCTTTAGGTACGACGGGAATGATTACTTATGCGAGCTATGCCTCAAAAGAAATGACGATTAAAACATCTGCTATTTCAATCGTAGGAATGAATATTTTGGTATCTATTTTAGCAGGTTTAGCAATATTCCCTGCGATTGCAGCTTTTGGGTATAGTCCTACTGAGGGACCTGGGTTATTATTCAAAGTATTACCACAAGTTTTTGATCAAATGGCTTATGGACAAGGTTTTTATTTTATCTTTTTAATTCTATTTTTATTTGCTGCACTGACATCATCGATTTCGTTACTTGAGTTAAATGTATCGAACTTTACTAAAAATGATAATTCAAAACGTAAGTCTATAGCAATTTATGCAAGCATTTTAGTATTTATCATTAGTATACCGGCCACGTTGTCATTTAGTAGTTTAAGCGGTATCCAATTTGGTGCTGGAACAATATTTGATAATATGGACTTTTTAGTATCAAACATTTTGATGCCATTAGGTGCATTAGGGACGACGCTTGTAGTTGGTCAATTATTAGATAAAAATGACTTGGAAACACATTTTGGAAAAGACAGGTTTAAATTATTTATGCCATGGTACTACTTAATTAAATTTGTTTTACCAGTAGTTATCGTGTTAATATTCATCGTTCAATTTATATAATTGTAAAAATTCTCGTTGCTTGATGCATCGAGAATTTTTTAATTGTGCGTAATTTAGTTGTAATCAGTTGTTGACTGAAAATAGTTTGTTTAGTAAAATCTAATTAAATTATTTATTGAAAGTTTTTATTTGTTAATTATAAAGATTTTTAACAATTTATTGGAAATTCTTTTGATAAATAAAATTTTTCTTAAAGAATGTAAGCGCTTTCTTTAGGAAGGGGTGAGTGGTATGAAAGCATTGATAGGTAAATTTTTTGAGCTAATACCGCGCTTTATTATTAACTTTTTCATCTAGTCTGTCTTATTAATTAAATTGTGTTTTAAAATCATAAAATTTAGAGGTGTTGTATATGGAGAAGAAACGAAATAAGTATAGTATACGTAAATTTACTGTCGGCGCTTCTTCAATTTTAATTGGCTCGTTATTATTTTTGAATATAGGAACTGTAGAAGCTGCAGAAGAAAATAATCAAAGTGAAGCGGACGCACAAGTACAAAATGGGAATCATTTGGGAGATGATGAACATCAAAATTTAGTGAATGATAAAACAAATACACCGGTTAATGATGATAAAACACAAGTGAATGATGAAAAACTCAATCCACCAACTCATACTAGCTTACATAAAGATCAACAAAATACTAAAAATAAAGTTAACGATTCAACAAGTAAAGTGAAAGAGCAAGAAGAGTCAAAAGTGGATTCAGGATTTAATTCAAACGACAAAGTGAAAAAGCAAGAAGAGTCAGAAGTGGATCCGGAATTTAATTCGGAAGACAAAGTGAAAGAGCAAGAAAAGTCAAAAGTGGATTCAGGATTTAATTCAAACGACAAAGTGAAAGAGCAAGAAGAGTCAGAAGTGGATCCAGAATTTAATTCAAACGACAAAGTGAAAGAGCAAGAAGAGTCAAAAGTGGATTCAGGATTTAATTCAAACGACAAAGTGAAAGAGCAAGAAAAGTCAAAAGTGGATCCAGGATTTAATTCAAACGACAAAGTGAAAAAGCAAGAAGAGTCAGAAGTGGATCCAGGATTTAATTCAAACGACAAAGTGAAAAAGCAAGAAGAGTCAGAAGTGGATCCAGAATTTAATGAAGAAGATAAATTAAAGCAACAAGAAGATTATGTGGATTATAAAGATGCTAAACAAAATAAAGTGGTAGGCAACAATCAGACACCATTAAATAAACATGTTAAAAGTGATGGAAATAAAAAAGAGGAGATATCCTTAGATAAATTACCAAATCAAACTGCAAATCGCGATTCTGAACAAGATAATAAGGATAATCCTGATAAAGCATTAAATACATTGAAAGAAAATGCTGTGGCAACGCCGAAGAACCAAACTCAACAAAATGTAGAAAAAACGAATGAACAACCTAATAAAACTGCAAAACAAGGACAGTATAAAAACCAAGATCCTATCATTTTAGTACATGGTTTCAATGGTTTTACTGATGATATTAATCCAGCAGTATTAGCGCATTATTGGGGTGGAGATAAATTGGATATCCGCCAAGATTTAGAAAGTAATGGTTATGAAACATACGGAGCGAGTATCGGTGCGTTAAGTAGTAACTATGATCGTGCCGTTGAGCTTTATTACTATATCAAGGGTGGCACGGTGGATTATGGTGCAGCCCATGCTGAGAAGTACGGTCATGAACGTTATGGTAAAACATATGAAGGTGTATATAAAGACTGGAAACCAGGTGAAAAAGTGCACTTAGTGGCTCATAGTATGGGTGGTCAAACAGTAAGGCAACTTGAGGAATTATTACGTAATGGTAACCCAGCAGAAATAGAATATCAAAAGGAACATGGCGGTGAAATTTCCCCGCTTTTCCAAGGAAATAACGATAACATGGTGAATTCAATTACAACCATAGGTACGCCACATAATGGTACACATGCTGCAGATGCATTAGGTAACGAAGCTCTTGTTAGACAATTAGCGTTTGATTACGCCAAATTTAAAGGTAATAAAAACTCAAAAGTAGATTTTGGTTTTGGCCAATGGGGGCTTAAGCAGAGAGAAGGAGAAACATACGCTCAATATGTACAACGCGTTCAAAATAGTGGATTGTGGAAAACAAAAGATAACGGCTTTTATGATTTAACGAGGGAAGGCGCTGCTAAATTAAATAAAAACACCTCGTTAAATCCTAATATTGTCTATAAAACATATACAGGAGAATCAACAAGACCTACTTTGCTCGGAAATCAAAAATCAGACATTAATATGTTTCTACCATTTACTGTAACAGGTAATGTAATTGGTAAAGCTGCAGAAAAAGAGTGGCGTGAAAATGACGGCTTAGTATCTACTATTTCATCACAACATCCGTTTAATCAAGCCTTTACAAAAGCTACAAATGAAGTGAAAAAAGGTATATGGCAAGTGACTCCAATTAAACACGGTTGGGACCATGTTGATTTTGTTGGACAAGATTCTACTGACTCTAATCACCCTACTGAAGAGTTGCAACAGTTTTGGCATAATTTAGCAGCAGATTTAGTTCGTAACGAGCAATTTGATGCTTAAATAAAATTAAAATTTAAATAATGGAGGTAATGGTCATGACAGGAGACTTATTTGATTTATTAGGTTCGTTATTCCGTGTGATTAAAACATTATTTTTCTGAAAATTAATATGACGGTATAACAAGGTTAACTTAATTATTATAATCCAGAGGGGCAGGCATTGAGATCAATTTGTAATTATTGGTTTATGCTTGGCCCTTTTTCTATTTTGAGTATTGGTTAGTTTAAAGTATACTAACACATAATGATTAGGTTGGGAGAGGTGTAATGATACAGTTTTCAAAAGGTACTTTAGAGTCGCTTGATGAAACGATTATGGATGATTTCTATTATTGGAAATATGAGGAGCTTGAACAAAAAGCAAAAAAATGGAATGGTCCATATATTGAGGAACCGCAAATAGATAAATTATCATTTATTAGAGATTTAGAGGAAAATCGTTATATCTATCCAAACGTAGAAAGTACTTTAGCGATTATGGTAGAAGGTAATTTTATAGGGACTGTCGGTTCATATTGGATAGATAAAAATACTAATTGGTTAGAAATAGGTATTGTTATTTACAATAGTGATTATTGGGAAAGTAGTATTGGCACAGAAGTATTTCAACTATGGATTGATTATTTATTTAAGAAAGATTTTGTTCATAGGTTGGGTATCTCAACATGGTCAGGTAATGAAAGAATGATTAAGCTTGCTCAAAAAGTTGGCATGCGAGAAGAAGCTAGAATTAGACAAGCAAGAAGTGTGAATGGGCAGTATTTTGATGCCATTAAAATGGGTATACTAAAATTTGAATGGCTTGGAATACGAGAGTAAACACTACATAGTTTATAATGTAAAAAAATATAAAACGAGACCGAAACAATTGAATGTCTCGGTCTCAAATAATTTTTAGAAATTATTTACCTGTGAATAAACCAACGATTTTTTTGATGATATCAATGATAAAGCTCATGTAACTCACCTCGCTTTGTTTTGTTAAATTAAATATAATACAATTGCGTTCAATTTTGTTATATATTCCCTAAGTTGTAAAAAATCATTCTCTAATGACTAAAAATAAAATGAATAAACAATTGCGCATTCTAAAGTGTCTTTTTGTGAAAAATTTTGCATTATATAGAAAAAAGTCTTATTACAATGTGTTAGAAAACACTTTGTAACAAGACTTTTTTGCTTAATATTATAATGATATTTAGTCAGTAATTGCGCCTTTTGATGCTGAAGAGACAAGTTTAGCATACTTAGCGAGTGTACCTTTTGTTGCTTTTAGAGGAGGGACTTCCCAATTTTGATAGCGACGTTCAAGTTCTTCTTCAGAAACGTTGAAACTAATTTCAAGGTTCTCTGCATCAATGGTAATTATATCGTTTTCTTCTAAGAGTGCCATTGGTCCACCTACTTGAGATTCTGGTGCAGCATGACCTATAACTAGTCCGTGAGAACCGCCAGAGAATCTACCATCTGTAAGTAATGCTACAGATTCTCCTAATCCTTTTCCTACAAGGATAGAAGATGCAGATAACATTTCAGGCATGCCTGGTGCGCCTTTAGGACCTGCGTAACGAATAACGACGACATCGCCAGGTTTGATTTCATCATTTAGTATAGCTTTAGTGGCTTTCGATTCTGAATCGAAGACACGTGCAGGTCCTTTGATATAAGTGACACTAAGGCCAGAGATTTTAGCTACAGCCCCTTCAGGAGCCAAGTTACCTTTTAAAATAACAAGAGGCCCAGTTGCATGTTTAGGTTCTTCGAAATTTATGATTTCTTTATTATCAGTTAGGTCTGGTTGACTAGCTAAATTTTCAGCTACTGTATGGCCAGTTACAGTTAAGCAATCACCGTGAATTAATCCTTTGTCATGAAGTAGCTTCATAACAGCAGGGATGCCCCCCACTTCGTCAAGGTGTGCCATTACATACTTACCACTTGGTCTCAGATCAGCAATATGAGGCACACGCTTACGGATTCTCTCAAAATCATCTAGTGTTAAATCTACTTCAATTGTATGTGCTATAGCAAGTAGATGTAAAATAGCATTTGTTGAACCACCTAATGCCATTACAACGGTAATTGCATTTTCGAAGGCCTCTTTAGTCATGATATCTTTTGGATAAATACCTTTTTCTAATAATTTATAAACTGCTTTTCCGGCTGCTCTACTATCTTTTGCTTTATTTGTAGAAACAGCAGGATGTGAGGCACTACCTGGTAAACTCATACCCATTGCTTCAATTGCTGATGACATCGTGTTAGCAGTAAACATACCACCACAAGCACCAGCGCCAGGGCACGCAGAACATTCTACTTTATGTAAAGCCTCTTTATCAATTTCTCCATTATTATATTGTCCGACACCTTCAAATGCAGATACGGCATCTAAATCTTTGCCATCTAATTTTCCAGGTAAAATCGTTCCACCGTAAACGAATACGGCAGGTAAATTTAAGCGAGCGATTCCAATCATACAACCAGGCATGTTCTTATCGCAGCCACCTATAGCTACAACGCCATCAAGGTTTTCAGCGCTAACAACGGTTTCTATTGAATCTGCAATGATTTCACGACTTGGTAATGAAAAACGCATACCGTCTGTCCCCATCGAGATACCGTCTGAAACTGTAATTGTATTGAAAATTAACGGAGAGCCACCTGCTTCACTGATGCCTTGTTTGGATGCACGTGCTAGACCGTCAATGTGCATGTTACATGGCGTAACTTCGCTCCAAGTACTTGCGACCCCAATCATAGGTTTTTGGAAATCTTCATCTTCAAAACCGAGTGCGCGTAAATAAGCACGGTTAGGCGTTCTACTGACACCTTCACTAATTACTTTACTTCGTATACGTAAATCTTGTTGATTTGTTTGTTGTTCTTGATCTTTAGCCAAGTGATAACCCCCTAGATATGTTGTTTTATAATGTTAGAAAAATCAGAATTTTTAATAGTTAGTCATACATCTATACTAAAAAACTTAAGAACGTATAGAGTTGTGTTGGTTTCTGATGTTAGTTATAAAGTATCGAAAGTACACATTATCTGTATATCGGATTAATGTCAAACTTATCATGACCCATATATATTGTTATACCCTGTATTTAATGTTGTGAAAATCAGGAACTGAGCCATTTTTTGAAAATCTAAAAAATTGTTTTAAATAATGTTCTTGGATTAAAATATATGTGTATTGTAGGGTAGTATAAATTGAGGGGGGATTAAAATGACAGATTTTAGTCAATTAGAGAATTATTTAGAAATTGATACAAAAAAATATAATCGAATTGATTTACTATCATTAAATCATTATATTCATCAATATGTTTTGCATGTTCCTTTTGAAAATATAAATGTCCAAAATAAGCAACCAATTGCACTTAACGATGAGTCAATGCTCTACAAAATCCTTCAAGAACATCGAGGTGGTTTTTGTTATGAACAAAATCGTTTTTTCAAAAATTATTTAGTTGGAAAAGGATTTAATGTAGATATGATATCTGCGACAATTAATACAGGAAATGGTTGGGCGATGGCAAGTTCTCATATGGCACTCAAGGTAAGGGTAAATCAACAAGACTATTTAGTTGATGTTGGATATGCGGATGTACCTAAAGAGGCAATGCCTTTATCGAATCGACAAGAAGTCGTTACTGATATCAATGGTTATTTCAGAGCTTCCTATATAGATACACAAACGATTGAAATGTGTAAGTATAAAGATAATGGATGGCAAATACAATATCAAGCGACGGATGCACCAAAAAATATTTCAGATTTTGAAGAGGGGATAACGTATAATCAACACAACCCTAGTTCTATATTTGTGAAAAAATTAATAGTAAGTAAAGCAACCAATCATGGCCGTATAACATTGTCTAATTCCCATTTAACTATTACAGATCGTGGTGAAAAAGTGAAGAAACCTGTGACAAGTGATAATTATTTAGCGATATTAGATAACTATTTTGGGATTGATAATGTAAATATATTAACGTTTGAACGGTCATAAATAAGTTGTATATTACAAGTTTTATATTTTTACGTTCTCTTTTGTAATCATAATGTCATATAAATAATATACTAATGTACATTTTTACGATGTATAATAAAAGAGTGAGTATAGACACGAAGTGTAATAGATATATAGTAGGAGGTTTACATAAGTGCGTAAAAAAATTATTGCTACTGTAATAGGCACTAGCGCCTTAGCAGCAGTTTCATCAACTAACGCAGATGCCGCTACAACTTATAAAGTTAAGAGTGGCGACTCATTATGGTCAATAGCGAATAAATTTAATACTTCAGTGGACAAATTGAAGTCATTGAATAATTTAAGTTCAAATGTTATTTTTCCAAACCAATCATTGAAGGTGTCAGGGACATCAAGTTCGAACACGACTTCAAACACATCAACTGGAACGACATACACAGTTAAATCTGGTGATACACTATCAGGTATAGCTGCGAGATATGGAACGACTTATCAAAAAATTATGAGCTTAAATGGTTTATCGAATTTCAATATTTACCCTGGTCAAAAATTGAAAGTGTCAGGTACTACATCAACTGGAGGTTCGAATACTTCAGGAAATACAAGTAGTGGAAGTACGACAACATATATAGTTAAGAGTGGGGACTCATTATCAGCGATTGCTGCAAGGTATGGCACCACATATCAAAAAATCATGAGTTTAAATGGTTTATCGAATTTCAATATTTATCCTGGTCAAAAATTGAAAGTATCAGGTAATGCATCAACTGGAGGTTCTGGTTCAACAGGATCTACAGGATCGTCGGGATATTACTCACCTGTATTCAACCATTCTAATCTATATGATTGGGGACAATGTACTTGGCATGTATTTAATAAACGTGCGCAAATTGGCAAAGGTATCAGTACTTATTGGTGGAATGCTAATAGTTGGGATACTGGTGCTGCGGCTGATGGTTATACTGTGGATTATAATGCTACAGTGGGTTCTATTTTACAATCGGATTTAGGTTATTACGGGCATGTTGCTTTTGTAGAATCAGTAAATTCGAACGGTAGTATTACCGTATCTGAAATGAATTATTCTGCTGCACCTGGTACAGTTACTTATAGAACGATTCCAGCATCACAAGTTAAATCGTTTAAATATATTCACTAAATAAATATAGCAAAAAGCTCGTATTACAGTATGAAACGTGTAACTGTAATACGAGCTTTTTATATATGTTTTTAATATAAATTAGAATGATGTACGACTTAAGAGATTGAAGTTATGCTATCTTAGCAGAAAGCGTACTATGTTATTATGCGTTCTCTTTGCGTAAAGATTTAACGCGTTTCGCTGTTGTGAATAGCGTACTTGCAAGTGTAAAAGTTGAAAATATTTTTGCGAATTTACGTGGTGACTTTAATGCTGTATAAAAATCTAATACTGCACCTACGCTTGTAATTGCCATGCTAGCATATATTAGTTTTTTGTTTTTTGATTGATAGGCATACCAATTGAAACCTTCTACTGCAATGCCTACAAAATTAACTGTATTTGAAATGCGATTGATTTTTGTTTTTTTAGCCATTCTACTAAACCCTCCATTTTAAAATGTATATCTTATTTTAATATTATAACACTTTATAAACTTACGATTGATGTATAAATGTCTAATGTTGTTTGAAATATAAGATGTACACAATATTGAAATATGATAACATAAGCGATGTTCATATAAAAATAGTACGATTGTATATATGGGATGGAGTGGTGCAAAATGATTAAATGTGTTTGTTTAGTAGTTGAATATAATGAGTATTTATTGCTCGTTCAAGCTAGAAATAGAAAAAAGTATTATTTCCCTGGAGGTAAGATAGATGCGGGTGAATCACATAAAGAAGCGCTAAAAAGAGAAGTACAAGAAGAATTACGAATTGATTTACCAGAGTCATCTTTTGTCTATCTTCAAACAGTCATTGGACAAGCATATCCTCAGAAAAATACACAAACAGAACTGAATTGTTACCGTACTACAGTGAATATAAATTGGGAGGCGATTGAACCTGACCAGGAAATTACAGATATGCAATGGATACATAAATCAGAACGTCATAAAATAGCGCCAGCAGTTTTAACTTGGATTGATACACAAATAGAACATTGTGAAACTATTAACCTTGTACCTTATGAAGAGACACTTATTTCAGAAATAAAACAATTCAATATCACAACAGAAGATAGAAAGTTTACAAAAACCCCTGAAGAAAATATTGAGCTTGCTACTAACGATGGGGAACGTCACCCGACGTTGGTATATAATGCTAAATCGGAATGCGTTGGTTTCTTTACATTGCATGAAGGGGAGGGCGTTGCACCTTATTCAAACAATAAAAGCGCGATATTTTTCAGATCATTCAGCATTGATTCGAATTATCGAGGTCATGGTTATGGCAAACAAGTCATTCAATCGCTACCGAAATATTTAAGGCAATATTTTCCTGATGTTGATGAAATCTATTTGACAGTAAATACTGATAATGAAATAGCTCAAAAATTATATCAACAATATTGCTACCAAAAGGTAGGAACCTCACAGTTAGAAGGGCGACCAGTATATATTTTGAAACAAAATTTATAAAAAATGAGTCAGAGCGTCAAATAACTTAACACAGTGTGTTATCTTATTTGACGCATTTTTGTGATCTAATTTGTTAGGGGGTATGATCTTCTACAAAGGAGTGAGCAATATGAATATGAATGATACATTATTTTTATTTTTTTGTACGTTATTAGTATGGTTAATGACCCCAGGATTGAGTTTGTTTTACGGAGGTTTAGTGCAGTCTAAAAATGTTTTGAACACAGTGATGCAAAGTATGTCTGCTATTGTAGTTGTTACATTTGCTTGGATAATACTCGGCTTTAGTTTGAGTTTCGGTACAGGAAATATAATCTTAGGCGATTTTACATATTTGGGATTACAACATGTTGGATTTAATACTCAAACGGAAATGGCCTCACATGTACCTCTAGGATTATTTATGTTATTTCAAATGATGTTTTGTACAATTGCTGTTTCGATATTATCTGGTTCAATTGCAGAAAAAATGAAGTTTATACCTTATCTTATTTTTGTATTTTTATGGGTGATTTTAGTATATAGCCCTGTAGCGCATTGGGTGTGGGGCGGCGGTTGGATTGATCAACTTGGTGCGATAGATTATGCTGGCGGGACCGTAGTACATATCACTTCCGGTGTTTCGGGACTAGTGTTAGCAGTGATGATAGGTGCAGGCAAAAATTTTGATAAACGACCACCACATAACCTTATTATTTCATTAATAGGCGGTATATTCGTATGGATTGGTTGGTATGGGTTTAATGTAGGGAGTGCGTTAACATTTGATCATATCGCAATGACATCATTTATTAATACTGTGTTAGCAGCGAGCGCAGGCTCATTAGGTTGGTCGATTATAGAATATTGGATGAAAAAGACGACGAGTTTGATCGGTATGTTGTCTGGAATGCTAGCAGGTTTAGTAGCAATCACACCTGCAGCAGGGTTTGTTGATTATACGAGTGCTATATTAATTGCGTTTATAGGTGGCTTATGTTGTTATTTTGCGATTAATTATATCAAAGTGAAATTAAAATATAATGATGCTTTAGATGCATTTGGAATCCATGGTATCGGAGGTATTATCGGTGCGATATTAACGGGCGTATTCCAATCACAAAAAGTTAATGATAGTATTCCGAATGGTTTGCTATTTGGTGGTAATATACAGGCGGTAATGGTTCAAATATTGGCGGTAATTGTAACAATTATATTTAGTGGATTAGTTACATATATTATCGCAAAAATAATTGGCCTATTTAGCGAGCTTGCTACGGGTAAAGTTGAAGAAGAACAAGGTCTAGACTATGTTGTTCATGGGGAAAATGCATATTTCAATGGTGAATTGAATAAATTGAATAGACGTTTTTAAGATTTAATGTTTACGAAAAATATATGATGTGATATCTGAAAAGCAAATTGGAAGATTGAATATATTAAATATATTAAAGACCTATCGAGATATAGACGTAAATATATGTTCTAATCCCGATAGGTTCAAGTTAAAATTATTGGTTATTTTGTGTTACTGATGTCTTTTGCTTTTTAATTAAAATGGAGGTTAACCATGCTGTAATTGGAATGCTAATGGCTACAGCAATTCCACCTAACAGAATTGAAATAAATTCTTGAGCAAAAATTTTCGAATTAATTATGTGGCCAAATGAATAATTAAGTTTGAAGAACCAGAAAAATAATGTCAGTTGACCACCAAAATAAGCTAAGTAAATGGTGTTTGCTGAAGTTGCTAATATTTCTCTGCCAACGCGCATACCAGATTGGAATAGTTCTTTCTGAGTTAATTCAGGATTTGTTTCGTTTAATTCGCACATTGGAGAACTTATCGTAATCGCTAAATCAATCACTGCTGCAATGACTGCCAACACAATTGTAAAGACCATGAATTTAACCATGTCGATACCGATATTCATGGAAAATATATAAGTCTCGTCTTGTTCTTCTGTCGTGAAGCCTTGTAAATCACCGATTGAAACAGAAAAATAAATTGCCAAGATTAATATTACTGTAGTTAAAATCGTCGCATAAAATGCAGCTTTGGTTTTAGTGTTATAACTATTCAACATAAATAAGTTACATGCTGCGATAATAATACAGAATATAAGTGTGACTAGATAAATCGGTGCCCCAAATATAATGATGACAATTGCGATTAATAGGATGACGAAGTTCAAGAACAGTGTCATATAAGAAATGAGTCCTTTTTTACCACCGAAGATAAGCATTAATACCAGCAATATTAGACCTAAAATTGTTATAGCACTCATTGGTTAGCACCTCTCATTCTAAACCATAGTTGCATCAATAAGATTGTAATCGGGATTGTTAGTACGATGCCAATACCCCCTGTGATTGCCCGGGAAATTTCAAGTGACCAATTCATAGAAATAGTATATGTAATGGTGTTTGCATTTTTTAAGTATATGAGTAGCATTGGTAAGCTACCTGATAAATACGAAAAGAGTAAGATATTTGTCATAGTGCCCATGATATCTTGTCCGATATTACGCCCAGCTAACGCCCAACGCGTCATACTGATGTCTGGTGTACGCCGTAAAATTTCGGCCATACCACTTGCGATAGTTATCGCGACATCCATTACAGCGCCTAAGGTACCAATTAATACAGAAGCGAGAAATACTTCTTTAGGTGGTAACGTTAAAAAGCTCATTGTTTCAAACTTTATACCTGAACCGTCAGTGAAATGTATAACTAATTGTGTAATGCCGACGCAAATGAATGTACCGAGTAATGTACTGATAATTGTAATGAGTGTTCGCCATTGCCAACCTGTAACTAAGATTAAAGTTAATATAGTTGAAATGAAAATGCCGATACTCATCAAACCGAATAAACTGATGTTAGGGTACTGATTATGAATGTAAATGGCTAAAACAACGACCATTGTATTAATCACTAACGATAAAATTGATTGTAAACCGATTTTTCTTCCCACTAGCAATACAGTTAATAAAAACAAACCTGTAATGGCGACAATTAGGCTATCGCGTTTCTTTTCAGTGATATATGCACTATTCAGTTTATCGTCAATATGTAGCAGGACTTTATCGTTGGTGGAATAAGCTTCACTGTCTGCTTGTGACTCAATGTATTGATTTTGAATGGTAGTCGTTTTACCTTCGTATTTTCCGTTGAGTATTTTGATTGTTAACTGTTCTTTATGTTTCGTATCTTTGTTATGATGCTCATCTGTAATTTGGGATGTAGATTTATTTTCAATATTGATAATTTGACCTATAGGTATATCGTAAAATTTAGCATTCATGAAAGTGAAAATAAAAACTCCTAAAAATATGATACAAAAAGCAAAGACAACCCAATTAAAAGGGTGCTTCAATAATTTTTTAGCTGAATTCAAGCTGACTCAATCCTCTCTATTTTTAGACAATGTGATTATACGCCCCAGCTTTGTTGAATTCAAAGATTTATAGGTTATAGTTTTGAGTCTGCATTAATGATAAGTCGCACTACGGCTTAATAATTGCTCTATAGTTGTAAGCATCAATTGTAAATCGTTTTTACGATTGTCTTGCCGAACAATACTACAAATCGTACGTCTTAGCTCTGTGTGTTCTAGTGAAATATCTACCCATTTTTGTGGGTTTTTATCTAGAAGATGGTATGAGGGGGCAATGATGTAACCACGTTCTTTATTAAGTAAATATTGTGCGAGTTGTGTGTGTGTAACTGTGCGTATTGGTGTTTCAACTACCTTTTCTAATGTTTGTCTGATGTTTTGAGGTAAGGCGTAGAGTTCGTAAATCATTTTATTTGAAAATTGTATTAGCGGTGGGTTAGTTGCCATGGTAATGGGATCATCTTTTGGAACATAGATATGAAAATTTTCTTCGAATAAAGGGTTAATCCTTAATGAAGGGTTTTGCTTAAGGTTATGCGTTAACTCTGTAAAAGCAATATCGATTTGATCGGTGAGTAAAGCATTGAGTATGTCATTTTCTTCCATTAGAATGGGTTCAACTACTGAATCGCTTTTATTTTCAAAGGCTTGAATTAATAAAGTTAGTACTTGAGAAATATAACTTTCGACATAACCTATACGAATAATAAAGTGGTTTGACTCAGATTGGTTATGAAATAAGCGTATAGTTTCCTCAAGTTGATCGATAATCTTAGTCGCTTCTGTAAACAAATGCTTACCTTCATCAGTAAGGTGAATATTACGTCCTTCTCTTTTAAATAATGTAACTTGTAATTCTTTTTCGAGTTGCGTGATTTGTCGACTGATGGCAGATTGTGCAATATCCAATTCAAGTGCAGCTTCTGATAAGTGCTCTCTTTTAGCTACTTCTATAAAATATTTTAATTGTTTTATTTCCATAGTTAATAACTCCTATTCCAAATCATTCTAATTATTAGAATGATATCATCTAATTTATATATTGAACAGATTAATCAACTGCTATATAGTTTACTTACTTAATTTAATATTCAGAATTTTCGTAAAAGAGGTGAGGGTCATGCTTGAATATGGTGAAAAAGTAGGCTTATATGATGGCCGCGAAGAACATGATGCATGTGGTATAGGGTTTTATGCCAATATGGATAATCAGAGGAATCACGAGATTGTTGAAAAATCATTAGAAATGTTACGTAGGTTAGATCATCGTGGGGGGATTGGTTCTGATGGTATTACTGGCGACGGTGCCGGTATTATGACAGAAGTGCCTTATGAATACTTTGCAGCAAAAGTTGACTTTGATTTACCGGCTGAAGGTAAATATGCGGTTGGGATGTTTTTTACTAATGAGAAGATAGCTGATTCTCAACATGAAGCGCAATTTAATGCTCACTTTGAAGCAGAAGGCTTAAGTGTCATTGGTTATAGAGATGTTCCTGTAGATACGAATGCAATAGCATCGCACGTAGTTGAAACTATGCCGCATATACAACAAGTGTTTGTTGCGTTAAACGATGTATCACACATAGAAAGAACATTATTTTTAGCGCGTAAACAAATTGAAAATTACGCTAATCAACAACGTTTGAATTTATATTTTACAAGCTTATCTCATAGAACAATTGTGTACAAAGGTTGGCTACGCTCAGATCAAATAAAAGCGTTATACCAAGATTTGAATCATGAGACTTACGTTTCAAAGTTAGGGCTTGTGCATTCACGTTTTAGTACAAATACGTTTCCAAGTTGGAAACGTGCACATCCTAATAGATTGCTCATGCATAATGGTGAGATTAATACTATAAAAGGTAATGTGAACTGGATGAGAGCAAGACAAAATGATTTAATAGCAACAATATTTGGTGACGATAAAGATAAGATTAAGGAAATTGTAGATGAAGATGGTAGTGACTCTGCCATTGTAGATAATGCATTAGAATTTTTATCGTTAGCTATGGAACCTGAAAGAGCAGCGATGCTGATGATTCCAGAACCTTGGTTATACAATAAAGCTAATGATGCTAATGTACGCTCATTTTATGAGTTTTATAGTTATCTTATGGAACCGTGGGATGGTCCTACAATGATTTCTTTTTGTAACGGAGATAAGATTGGTGCGTTAACGGATAGAAATGGTTTGAGACCAGGACGCTATACGATTACGAAAGATAATTATATTGTCTTTTCTTCAGAGGTCGGCGTGGTAGATGTACCAGAAGATAATGTAGCGTTTAAAGGTCAATTAAACCCAGGGAAGTTGTTGCTGGTTGATTTCAAACAAAATAAAGTAATAGAAAATAACGAATTGAAAGCGCGTATCGCTGATGAACATCCATATGAGAGTTGGTTGAATCAATTCAAAGTAGATTTAGGATTGGCTAAAGTAGCGTATCAAAATTCTGGATGGAGCGATGAAAGTTTAACGCGTTTACAAAAACAATTCGCTTACACAAAAGAAGAAATAGATAAATACCTGACTGAAATTGTTGAAAATAAGAAAGACCCAATAGGTGCAATGGGGTACGATGTGCCGATTGCGGCTTTAAATGAAAAAGATGAAACGTTATTTAATTATTTCAAGCAATTATTTGCGCAAGTTACGAATCCACCTATCGATGCTTACCGTGAAAAAATAGTTACGAGTGAACTATCTTATTTAGGCAGCGAAGGGAATTTATTGAATCCGAATGAAGACGTATTGAACCGTATTCAATTAGCACGACCAGTTTTAACAGAAGCGCAACTAGAAGTCATTGAGCAGAGTAGATTTAATGTTACGCATTTATCTACGATTTATCAAAATAATTTAGAGGAAGCTTTAGAGGAATTAGGAGATAAAGCGATTCATGCTGTAAAAAAAGGTAAAGAAATCATAGTATTAAATGATCGTGGATTAGTGAATGCTAGTGAAGGATATGCGATGCCGATGCTGTTAGCAGTGAGTCATATTCACCAGTTGTTGATAAGAGAAGGATTGCGCATGCGTACAAGTATAGTAGCCTTGTCAGGAGAAACGAGAGAAGTACATCATGTTGCTTGCTTGTTAGGATATGGAGCAAACGCGATTGTACCTTATTTAGCACAACGTACGATTGAGCAGTTAGTGAGAAATCAACGTTTAGAAGGGGGTATTTCTGAAAATGTTCAAACCTATACAGATACATTATCTGAAGGTGTGATAAAAGTTATGGCTAAAATGGGTATTTCTACTGTTCAAAGTTATCAAGGGGCACAAATTTTTGAAGCAGTAGGCTTATCATCTGAAGTTGTTGAAAAATATTTCACAGGTACACAAACTAAACTTTCAGGTATATCCATAGATATGATAGATAAGGAAAATAAAGCAAGACAAACACCTACCAGTAAATATATTGAATCAGGAAGTACATTTCAATGGCGTAAACAAGGTCAACACCATGCCTTTAATCCGACATCTATTCATTTGTTGCAACATGCATGTAGATTAAATGATTATGAAAAATTCAAATCATTTTCATATGAAGTTAATCATAAACGCACTGATCACGTTCGTCACTTGATGGAATTTAAAAAGCAAAAAGCTATTGATATCAGTGAAGTTGAGCCTGCAAGTACCATTGTTCAACGTTTTAATACAGGGGCAATGAGTTATGGTTCAATTTCTGAAGAAGCACATCAAACATTAGCTGAAGCGATGAACCGAATGGGTGGTAAAAGTAATAGCGGTGAAGGTGGGGAAAATCCGGAACGCTATATTGTAGATGAAGAAGGCCGTAATCGTTCTAGTGCAATTAAGCAAGTTGCATCCGGTCGTTTTGGTGTGACGAGTGATTATTTACAACATGCCAAAGAAATACAAATCAAAGTTGCGCAAGGCGCTAAACCAGGGGAAGGTGGACAATTACCAGGTACTAAAGTATATCCGTGGATAGCTGAAGTAAGGGGTTCAACACCAGGTATAGGTTTAATATCACCACCGCCACATCACGATATTTATTCAATAGAAGATTTAGCACAATTAATACATGATTTAAAAAATGCAAATAAAGACGCAAATATTACGGTGAAACTTGTGTCCAAAACAGGTGTAGGTACAATTGCAGCTGGTGTTGCTAAAGCATACGCAGATAAGATTGTTATTAGTGGATATGACGGAGGTACAGGCGCTTCTCCTAAAACGAGTATTCAACATGCAGGTGTGCCATGGGAAATTGGTCTAGCGGAAACGCATCAAACTCTAATGATGAACGGTTTAAGATCAAGAGTGAAAGTAGAAACCGATGGCAAGTTACTTACAGGTAAAGATGTTGCTTATGCATGTGCGCTAGGTGCTGAAGAATTTGGTTTTGCTACTGCACCATTAGTAGTACTCGGATGTATTATGATGCGTGTCTGTCATAAGGATACTTGTCCTGTAGGTATTGCTACACAGAATCAAGATTTGAGAGCCTTGTTTAACGGTAGAGCGGATCATGTAGTTAATTTTATGCACTTTGTTGCTGAAGAATTGCGTGAGATACTAGCTGAACTTGGATTGAAATCTGTAGACGAACTTGTAGGTAGAACGGATTTATTAACACGTAAGAATAATCTAGCCAACAGTCGTCCTAAAGCAGCATCGATGAATGTTGAAGCATTGTTGTATCAACACGAAGGTGAAAGATTTAAAAAAGTAGAGCAAAACCACCATCTCGATGAAGGCTTTGATTTAACAGAATTTTATCCAGATGCTAAAGCGGCGATTGAAAGTGGTCAATCATTTAGTGGGCAATATCAATTGAAAAACGAACAACGTGATGTAGGTGTTATCACTGGTAGCGCCATTACAAGAGCACATGGTAAAGACGGACTGCCTGAAGATTCGATTTATGCTGAGACTGTTGGTCATGCAGGTCAAAGTTTAGGTGCTTATACACCAAGTGGTTTAACAATTCATCACACAGGGGACGCTAATGATTATGTAGGTAAAGGTTTATCTGGTGGTAAAGTGATTGTTAAAGCGCCAAACCAACAACGTGAAGACGAAATTATCGTAGGTAATGTTTGTTTTTATGGTGCTTCTCATGGTAAAGCTTTTATAAGTGGTAAAGCTGGAGAACGTTTTTGTATTAGAAATAGTGGGGTACAAGTAGTTGTTGAAGGTATTGGTGATCATGGTCTTGAATATATGACTGGCGGTAGAGTTGTTGTGTTAGGTGATGTAGGTAAAAACTTTGGCCAAGGTATGAGTGGTGGTGTGAGTTATATCTTCCCGTCTGATATAGAGCAATTTAAATCAGAAAATAAATTAGACAGCTTAGATTTCGATTTCATTACTGTCGAAGAAGAATATGATGTTTTGAAATCTATGTTAGAAGAACATGTGAAGTATACAAATAGTACGAAGGCGAAAAATATTTTAGCTAACTTTGAATATGTTGCAGATAAAGTCGTTAAAGTAATTCCTAAAGACTATAAACTGATGATGCAAAAAATCGATTTACAAAAGCAAAATTCAACAGAACTTGACCAAGCTTTATTAAATGCTTTTAATGACAAGCGCACATATATAGAATCAGAGCAACAATTGACTGCCGTATATTAATTGTAGAAGGGGGATTTATCATGGGCGAATTCAAAGGATTTATGAATTATGACAAACAACAATTGCACGAGTTGTCTTTGGTTGATCGTTTGAAGAGTCACGATGCGTTTCAACAAAGATTTACGAAAGACGAAGCGGCACAACAAGGTGCTCGTTGTATGGATTGTGGTACGCCATTTTGCCAAACTGGAGAACCATTTGGTAGAGAAACCATTGGTTGTCCTATAGGTAATTATATTCCAGAATGGAACGACCTTGTTTATAGACAAGATTTCAAAACTGCCTATGAACGGTTGAACGAAACGAATAACTTCCCTGAATTTACAGGGCGTGTTTGTCCAGCACCTTGTGAACAATCTTGTGTCATGAAGATTAATCGTGAATCAGTTGCTATTAAAGGGATTGAAAGAACTATTATAGATGAAGCTTTTGAAAATGGTTGGGTGAAACCAACAGTACCAGAGTATCGTAAAGACGAATCAGTAGCTATAGTAGGCAGTGGTCCAGCTGGTTTAACTGCTGCAGATGAATTAAATAAATTAGGATACAACGTTACAGTCTACGAGCGTGCGCACGAAGCTGGAGGATTGTTGATGTATGGTATACCTAATATGAAATTAGATAAAGATGTAGTACGTCGCCGAATAAAAGTGATGAAAGAATCTGGTATACGTTTTGAAACTGATACAGAAATTGGCGTGGATATTAGCAAAGAAACGCTTAACGAGCAGTATGATGCAATTATTTTATGTACTGGTTCACAAAACGCAAGAGATTTACCTTTAGAAGGACGCATGGGATTAGGTATTCACTTTGCGATGGATTATTTAACAGAACAAGGTCAGTATTTAAATGGTGAAATCGATGAACCATCTATTTCTGCTGAAGGTAAAAATGTGGTCGTAATCGGAGCCGGAGATACAGGAGCAGACTGTGTCGCTACTGCATTGCGTGAAAATTGTAAATCAATCGTACAATTTAATAAATATACAAAACAACCAGAAGAAATTGAATTTGATGAGAATACGTATTGGCCGTTGGCAATGCCTGTATTTAAAATGGATTATGCACATAAAGAATATAAATCACGCTTTGGTTTTGAGCCACGTGCTTATGGTGTGCAAACAATGCGCTATGATGTGGATAGAATTGGTAATGTCAAAGGCGTCTATACACAAATTCTCGAAGAAACTGATGAAGGCATGGTAGTTGTAGATGGTACTGAGCGCCATTGGCCAGCGGATTTAGTACTGCTGTCTATAGGTTTTGTAGGTACTGAAACAACAGTGCCACATGCTTTTAATATACAAACAGAACGCAATAAAATTGTAGCTGATAACAAAGATTTTAGAACAAACCAACCACACATATTCGCTGCAGGCGATGCTAGAAGAGGACAAAGTTTAGTTGTATGGGCGATACAAGAGGGTAGAGCGGTAGCGGATTCTGTAGATTCTTATTTAAATGAAAAAACATTAGTGTAACTTTGTAATTTTGATTGACTTTTACAAATGGCTATAATATGATGAGTATTGTGTTTGGAGGAATACCCAAGTCCGGCTGAAGGGATCGGTCTTGAAAACCGACAGGAGCTTAACGGCTCGCGGGGGTTCGAATCCCTCTTCCTCCGCCATTATATTTTTAAAACCAAGACTAATGAATAGATGAGGCAAGTATTCAATCTCGTATTGAATGCTTGCCTTTTTTGATGTGCTTTTTTAAGACTGCATGATTATATAGTAAGGTATCTAGAAAATTATGTTTATCGGTTCTTTATTAATAAGGAATTTAAAGTTATAAAATCAAAATGGTAACTTTTCAATGAAAAAGAAATGTGTTTTGATGAAGAATGAACAGTTGATAACTAAGTGAAAGCCCAAAGATTGCTACTTCTCACTTTTAGTAATTATACAGTTTATTATGGCCTTTTGTGCGATGGGGTAAAAGATTTGTATGATTTTTGTGAAAGCCTTTACAAAACTTGTCTAGACAAGTTATAATTTCTGTAATGTTAAAAGTATAAGGGAGTGGATCGTCATGGCCGTTAAAAAGAAAGATGTGCAAGATATAGTCGAAGCTGTTGGGGGCAAAGATAATTTGGACACAGCAACACACTGTGTTACACGTTTGAGACTTGTCTTGAAAGACGATGATAAAGTGGACAAAGACCGATTGAGTAATAATGATTTAGTGAAAGGCCAGTTCAAAGCGGATAACCAATATCAAATAGTTATTGGGCCGGGAACGGTAGACGAAGTCTATAAGCAACTGATAGCAGAAACGGGGATTAGTGAATCATCTAAAGATGATGCAAAGGCGGCAGCAGCTAAAAAGGGAAATCCTATTCAAAGATTGATTAAGTTACTGGGGGATATCTTTATACCAATCTTGCCAGCAATCGTAACTGCTGGTTTACTTATGGGAATTAATAATTTACTCACAATGGAAGATTTATTTGGACCGAAACCACTTGTTGAACAATTTCCACAATTGGGTGATATCTCAAATATTATTAATGTCATTGCTAGTACAGCTTTCATATTTTTACCAGCATTGATTGGTTGGAGTAGTATGCGTGTGTTCGGAGGAAGTCAAATACTTGGTTTAGTGTTAGGTTTGATTTTAATGAATCCACAGCTTGTTTCTCAGTATGACATTGCAAAAGGTAACATTCCTACTTGGGATATTTTTGGTTTAGAAATCAAGCAACTAAATTATCAAGGACAAGTGTTGCCGATTTTACTTGCAGCATATGTTTTAGCTCAAATTGAAAAATTCTTAAATAAACATATTCATGATTCAATTAAAATGTTAGTTGTTGGTCCAATTGCATTACTAATAACAGGATTCTTAGCATTCATTGTTATTGGTCCTGTAGCGTTATGGCTAGGTACTGGCATTACAAATGGTGTGACGTTCGTCTTTGAACATGCTGGTTGGTTAGGTGGCGCTATTTATGGTTTGTTATACGCACCACTTGTTATTACAGGATTACATCATATGTTCTTGGCTGTTGATTTCCAACTTATGGGTAGTGAGCTCGGTGGAACATACTTATGGCCAATTTTGGCGATATCTAATATTTGTCAGGGGTCAGCAGCATTCGGCGCTTGGTTTGTTTATAGAAGACGTAAAATGGGCAAAGAACAAGGTTTGGCGATGACTTCTGGTGTTTCAGGTTTCTTAGGGGTGACGGAACCGGCATTATTTGGTGTCAATTTACCATTGAAATATCCGTTTGTCGCAGCGATTTCAACATCTTGTGTGTTAGGAGCAATCATTGGTGCAACGCGCGTGCTTGGTAGTGTTGGTGTCGGTGGCGTTCCTGCTTTCATCTCAATTAAAAGCGAGTATTGGGGTATCTACCTTGTATGTACCTTTTTAGCAATTGTGGTTCCGGCAATTTTAACGGTATTCTTGTCAAAATTTAGTAAAGATAAAGCAAAAGAAATGGTAGAAGAATAAGCATTCTAAAGCAATACAACTAAACTCGCTAAAACGGCTTAGCGGGTTTTTCTTCTTTAAATAATATAAGTAAAGGTGGTAATTTCATGAGTCAAAGTGATTGGAGAAAGTCAGTAGTTTATCAAATATATCCGAAATCATTTAATGACACGACAGGTAACGGTGAAGGTGATTTGAAAGGAATCATTGAAAAGTTAGATTATTTACAGTATTTAGGTGTAGACTACATTTGGTTAACACCAGTGTATGAATCTCCAATGAATGATAATGGTTATGACATTAGTGATTATTATAAAATAAATGAGAAGTTCGGCACGATTGAAGATTTAGAAACACTTGTTGCTGAAGCTCATAAACGTGATTTAAAGATAATGATGGATATTGTTATAAATCATACATCTACAGAACACGAATGGTTTAAACAAGCATACGCTGATAGCGATAGTGAATATAGAGATTACTATTTCTTTAAAAGGTCATCTGATGCTCAACCACCAACAAATTGGGAATCGAAATTTGGAGGGAATGCGTGGAAATACGATGAAAAGACAGATGCGTATTATTTACATTTGTTTGATGTAACACAAGCGGATTTGAACTGGGATAACCCCAAAGTAAGGTACGCATTATATGATATTATCAATTATTGGATAGACTTCGGTATAGATGGCTTCCGTTTTGATGTTATTAATCTAATTTCAAAAGGTGAATTTAAAAATTCTAAAAAAATAGGAAAAGAATTCTATACGGACGGCCCACATGTACATGAATATTTACATGAAATGAATGAGTGTACTTTTGGAGGTAAAGACTTAATGACTGTGGGTGAGATGTCTTCCACAACGATTGATCATTGTATAAAATATACGGCGCCTGAACGTCAAGAGTTGAATAGCGTTTTCAATTTCCATCATCTTAAAGTGGATTACGTTAATGGCGAAAAATGGTCAAATGCAAAATTAGACTTTCATAAATTAAAAGATATACTAATGGAATGGCAACTGGGCATTTATGAAGGTGGAGGTTGGAACGCGATTTTTTGGTGTAATCATGATCAACCGCGTGTTGTTTCGCGTTTTGGAAACGATACTAATGAAATGTTACGTAAACAAAGCTCTAAGATGCTGGCAACAGTATTGCATATGATGCAAGGGACGCCATATATATATCAAGGGGAAGAAATAGGTATGACGGATCCTGGTTTTGGTAGTATTGACCAGTACAGAGATATAGAATCGTTAAACGCTTATAATAATATGAAACGAGCTGGTTATGATGAAGATGAAATATTAACAATATTAGGTCAAAAATCTAGAGATAACTCACGAACACCTGTACAGTGGACGAGCGAGGAAAATGCAGGATTTACTAAAGGAACACCTTGGATAGATATTCCTAATAATTTTGATCAAATCAATGTTGAAGCAGCTATTAAAGATGATCAATCTGTTTTGCATACTTACAGAGACTTAATTCGCTTACGTCATGAATACGATATTATAACTTATGGTAGTATTGAACCATTGTACATGGAACACGATGAGTTATTTGTATATAAACGACATTATAAAGGTGAAACTTGGTTAGTTGTGGCGAACTTTTCAAAAGAAAGTGTTACTATACCAGAAGACTTAAATGTTGAAGGTCGAGTGATGATGCAACATGGTAATATCTCGGATGGGCTGATAGATGGTTTTGGTGCAATAGTTGTAGCACAATAATTTATAAAAGGGTAGTGAGTGAGCGCATATGACACAAAAAAAGTTTATTACAATATATGAAACTTTGCGAGCAGACATCATTGAATCGCGCATATCTTATGGTACACAATTACCGTCAGAATATGAACTGGTAGAAACTTATGATGCGTCACGTGAAACTGTCCGTAAAGCTTTGAATTTATTAGTGAGAGATGGAATGATACAAAAAATTCGTGGTAAAGGTTCGGTTGTAATATATCAAGGACTAACAGAATTTCCATTTGCAGATTTAACGAGCTTTCGAGAAGTTCAACAAGGGCTAGGATTACAACATGAAACTGAAGTGAAAGTTTTAGAGCGAATACCTGCAGGGGATGTGCCGAGGGTGAAGGAAGCTTTAAATGTTACCCAAAGCACAGTATTGTGGCATGTTATTCGTACTAGAAAAATTAATGACAAAGTAAAGATAATTGATGAAGATTATTTAATAGAAGCAATTGTTCCAGGTTTGACCTTAGATATTGTAAAAACGTCTCTATATGCATATGTAGAGAATGTGCTAGGGTTAGATATTAGTTATTCTAATAAATCAATAACATTTGAAGCTTTTGGTGATTTAGAGTATGAGATGTTTGGTGATGTAGCGCCACCTTATACAGCTACTGTACGGGGGATTGTACATCTCAAAGATACTACACAATTCCAATATAATATTTCTAGGCATTTAGCCACAGAGTTTAAATTTAAAGACTTCTCAAGACGTCACAAAATATAAAATTTATTTATAAGATGACCATTTTGTGAATGGTTCTAATAATCTATTTGTTAAATGAAAAGCTAATGCTTGCATTCAGATAGAAGAATATAGTATGATATATTTTGCCGTGCTAGGTGGGGAGGTAGCGGTTCCCTGTACTCGAAATCCGCTTTACGCGAGACTGAATTCCTTTGCTAAGGGTACGTTTTTGTGAAGTCTGCCCAAAGCACGTAGTGTTTGAAGATCTCGGTCCTATGCAATATGAACCCATGAACCATGTCAGGTCCTGACGGAAGCAGCATTAAGTGGATCATCGTATGTGCCGTAGGGTTGCCGAGATTTAGCTGTCGACTTTGGTTACGTTTATGATACGTATTCGAAGCGAAGGTGCACGGTTTTAATTTTAAAAAATAATTAAATTAAAATATACATATATAAAGAGTGACTTCTTTTGATAGCAGTCGCTCTTTTTTTATATTAAAATATAAGCAATGCTTAAATGTTGTTTTAGTATCCGTACAAATGGAATGTGCTAACTGATGTTATAATGTTTAAAAATAAAACTAAACGTTTTGAGGGGGTAGCCATGCAAATTTACTTAAGTACTTTAACTGAAAATGATTATGATACAAGTTTAGATGCTATTGAAGCGGCTTTTTCAGATGTGGCAGAATCAAATCACGATGAACAAGAATTAGTGAAAAAGTTGAGGAAAGCACCTGAATATAATTATGAACTAGAGGTTGTAGCTAAAAATGATGACGGTGAAGTCATAGGTCATATCATGTTATCTGAAATTGCAATTGTAAGTGGAGACAACCGTTATACCGCTTTGGCATTAGCGCCATTATCTGTATTAGCAGATTATAGAGGGAAAGGTATAGGCAAAGCGCTGATTCAAGCGGTTGAAGAACGGGCTAAAGCACAAGACTATAGTACGATTATTGTATTGGGAGACCCATCATATTATGGTAAGTTTGGTTATGAAGAGGCACAAGATTTTGAGATTTCTAATCCGTTTGATGTACCATCGAAATTCTTTATGGTTAAATTTTTATGGGATCAATTACTTGAACAACCAAAAGGTGATGTAATTTATCCTGAAGCTTTTAACTAATATTCAAAGTGGAAAATACAATGCTATAATTATTGGTGAATGTAATTGGAGGTGCGAAAGTGAATTATCAAGCTTTATATAGAATGTTCCGACCGCAAAGTTTCGATGATGTTGTAGGACAGGAACATGTTACCAAAACACTACGTAATGCGATTTCGAAAAATAAACAATCACATGCTTATATATTTAGCGGGCCTAGGGGCACTGGGAAAACAAGTATCGCCAAAGTGTTTGCCAAAGCTATTAATTGTCTTGAGCGTGCAGATGGAGAACCTTGTAATGAATGTGCGATTTGTAAAGGTATCACTCGTGGTACAAACTCAGACGTTATTGAAATTGATGCAGCTAGTAATAATGGTGTGGATGAAATTAGAAATATTAGAGATAAAGTTAAATATGCACCTAGTGAATCGAAATTTAAAGTTTATATCATAGATGAAGTACACATGCTTACGACTGGCGCGTTTAACGCATTGCTTAAAACATTGGAAGAACCGCCAGCACACGCGATTTTTATATTGGCGACAACAGAACCTCACAAAATTCCGCCTACAATTATCTCAAGAGCACAGAGATTTGATTTTAAAGCAATTAGTCAAAATGAAATTGTAGAAAGATTGAAATTCGTAGCAGAAGAACAACAAATTGATTATGATGAAACGGCATTAGATTTTATAGCGAAAGCTTCTGAAGGTGGTATGCGTGATGCGCTAAGTATTATGGACCAAGCTATTGCTTTTGGTGATGAGCACTTGACCTTAGAAGATGCTTTGAATGTCACGGGTAGTGTAGATGCGAAAGCGTTAGATGAATTATTTAGAGAGGTTGTAGAGGGGGATGTAAGAAATGCCTTTGCAACGTACCATAAATTTGTGTCTCAGGGTAAAGAAGTAAATCGCTTGATTAATGATATGATTTATTTTGTTAGAGATACGATTATGAATAAAACATCTAACGAAGAAACTGAATATGATGCATTAATGCATTTTGAGTTAAATGTACTATACAAAATGATAGATGTTATTAACGATACACTTGTATCGATTCGTTTCAGTGTGAATCAAAGTGTACATTTTGAAGTATTATTAGTAAAATTAGCTGAAATGATTAAAGAAACACCTGAACATGTTCGAACAGTTGCTACAACAAGTGTTGCAACAGAACCTAATAATGATGTATTGATACAAAGAATGGAACAACTTGAAAATGAGCTTAAATCAATTAGGGCGAATGGTATAGCGACAACTACATCGCCGCAGCAAACAAAGCGTGTTTCTAGCAAAGGTGGACAATCTAAAAATGCCTTTTCAATGCAACAAATTGCCAAAGTTTTAGATAAAGCGAATAAAGATGATATCAAACAATTGAAAGAGCATTGGCAAGAAGTTGTCGATCATGCCAAAAATAATGATATGAAATCTTTAGTTAGCTTGTTACAGAATTCTGAACCAGTGGCAGCTAGTGAGACCCATGTGCTTATCAAATTTGAGGAAGAGATTCATTGTGAAATTGTTAATAAAGATGATGAAAAACGAGAGAACATCGAAAATGTTGTTTGTAATATTATAGATAAGACAGTTAAAGTAGTTGGGGTGCCAGCAGATCAATGGATGAGAGTGAGAACAGAATATCTTCAAAATAGAAAAACTGGCTCAACAACAGAAGCTGGAAATGACGAACAAACTACGACTCAAATACCTGATGAAGTAGATGTTGTTCAAAAAGCAAAAGACTTATTCGGTGAAAGTACTGTAAATGTTATAGATGAAGAGTGATACATGACAATGTTCAAAAAGGCATGTATAATGAGAAAAAAGATAAATCACAACAAAGTGATGTAAAAGTTTTAAGGAGGATATAATTATGCGCGGTGGCGGAAATATGCAACAAATGATGAAACAAATGCAAAAAATGCAAAAGAAAATGGGCGAAGAGCAAGAAAAGCTTAAAGAAGAAAAAGTGCAAGGTACAGCTGGTGGCGGTATGGTAACTGTAACTGTATCAGGTCATAAAGAAGTATTAGATGTAGAAATTAAAGAAGAAGCGGTAGATCCAGATGACATTGAAATGTTACAAGACTTAGTGATTGCTGCTACAAATGAAGCAATGAATAAAGCAGATGAACTTACGCAAGAACGTTTAGGTAAGCACACGCAAGGCTTAAACATTCCTGGAATGTGATCGCATGCATTATCCTGAACCAATCTCGAAACTTATTGACAGTTTCATGAAACTGCCAGGCATTGGACCTAAAACGGCTCAACGTCTGGCGTTTCATGTATTAGATATGAAAGAAGACGACGTTGTTCAATTTGCCAAATCACTTGTAGATGTTAAAAGAGAGCTAACCTATTGTAGTGTATGTGGACATATCACAGAACAAGACCCATGTTATATTTGCCAAGATAAGCAAAGAGATCGATCTGTCATCTGTGTAGTAGAAGATGATAAAGATGTTATTGCAATGGAAAAGATGCGTGAATACAAAGGACTGTATCATGTACTACATGGTTCTATATCACCTATGGACGGTATTGGACCTGAAGATATTAATATACCTAGTTTGATTGATCGCTTAAAAGACGAAGAAGTAAAAGAATTGATACTAGCAATGAACCCTAATTTAGAGGGAGAGTCGACAGCTATGTATATCTCAAGACTAGTAAAACCAATCGGCGTTACAGTAACGAGATTAGCACAAGGTCTTTCTGTAGGTGGAGATTTAGAGTATGCAGATGAAGTTACATTATCTAAAGCTATAATGGGTAGAACAGAGATGTAGCAATGCATGAAATGCATAGTAAATAGAGTATAAGGCTATTCCATTTTGGGATAGCCTTATTTTTATAAATAAAATTAAGAAAATGTAAAATAAAATAAAGTATGGATATAGGAGCTATTTTATATATATCAGTACTTTTTTAGTATTGAAAAACGCTGAAAAAAGGACTTTAATTACAATTGATGATTTAAAGTTTGGTTTTTGCTAATAAAGCTAGGTTCTTAAAGAGAGTAAGTGTAAATTTTACCGTTGTTAAAAGGTTTTTATACGTGTATAGTATTTACTTGTCGGACGAAACAAAACGACAAACATACAAACGAAACATAAAAAACAATTTCAAAAAACTTCTTGACTTTCTGAGTTAAAGAGAGTAAAATTATTTCTTGTGATTGAAGAAATGAACATTGAAAACTGAATTGCAATATGTCAACGTTAATTCCG
>NZ_ANMR01000018.1 GCF_000338275.1 Staphylococcus xylosus NJ | reverse complement strand
TATCTACATAATCTTTAACTTTATTTGCTAATTCTGCAGCATCCTCTTTATTTAATAAATCAATTGCTAATTGTAATTCCATTAAAACGCCCTCCTATTTATCTTTTATATTATCATTATGGTATTATTTACGATAAATAACAATACTGACATTTTTGTCACTATATAAATTAAAGATGTTTTGTTGTTAATTAAATATAATAATAAAGAATTTTATATACCCAAATATTTAGCTTTTTTATAATTGGTAGAAGATGAAAATCACTTTTATCTTCTATCTTTTGCAAATTAATCGTTTAAGATTAAGTGAATTATAAAATAATCTACTCAGCGTATTTTATTAAAATTAGTTACTAAATAAGAGATTCCAAATTATAAACTTTGGCTACTAGGACGAATGATAAATTCATTTACAGAAGATTCTTCCGGCTCATTAATTGCGTAATTAATAGCTCTAGCAATAGCATCTGGTTTAATTGCATTTTTATATAATTCATCTATATCTTGTTTCATATCTTTGTCACTAATATGATCTGTTAATTCAGTGCTGACAGCCCCCGGAGATAGAATTGTTGTTCTAATATTTGAACCCACTATAGCTTCTTCTTGTCTTAATCCCTCAGTTATCGCTCTCACTGCATATTTGGTACCACAATAAACAGCACTACCTGGGAAAACAACATGTCCCGCCACAGAAGCCAAATTAATAATATGGCCTGATTTTTGTTTTCTCATATAAGGTAATACTGCACCAATGCCGTATAATACACCTTTAATATTCACATCTATCATTTGATTCCATTCATCTTGCTTATTCTTTTCTAAAAAGGATTGAGGCATAAGACCCGCGTTATTAATTAAAACATCTATACGGCCAAAATCATTATAAGCTGTTTCAATTAATGCATTTACTTCATCGGGCTTTGTTACATCAGTTTTTTTAATACTTACACTATCATGACCTACTTTTTGTTGTATTTTTTCTAATCTATCTAAACGTCTCGCACCTAAAACAAGCTTGGCACCATTTTCAGATAACAAATTCACAGTTTCCTCACCAATACCACTAGATGCACCTGTTATCACAACAACTTTATCTTTTACATTATTCATTTTCTTACCTCCTAAATTATTATAACTATATACTTCACTATTTTATTGTTATCGAAACCTCATTAATACTTTTTTTAAAAATATTTCAATCTAGTATAACGATAAAAAACTGTGTCTTTAAAAGCTGAAAGATTTTTTGAAACTTTTTAAAAGAGAGGATTGTAGATTAATCAATTTTATACTTCTATACTATTAGAAAATATTCAATATAATAATCTAGCGTTATGCTCATAATCTATTTTTATTTTAAGCAAACACTATACTCAATTAATAATTTACTATGAAATTGTCTATAAAACTTATTCTAGGTTATCAAATACCATTAAGTGAATTACAAAACAAACTTCCTGATATCAATCAACCTATTTTAATAAGACAACTCAGAGAATTAGAGCAAGACAAAATCATTGAAAGGATGGTCTACCCTCTAGTACCTCCTAAAGTAGCCTTTTCAATTTGTAATTGGGGAGATGAATTTCTAGATACACTTAAAAATAAGAAGCTAAAATAGTAACATAATTACTGATTATCAGATATAGTTTAAATTTAATACTTTACGGGAATCAGACCCAAGGAGGTGTAGTTAATGACGAATCAACTATTTATTAATAATGAATTTGTAGAAAGTACATCTGAAGAAACATTGGGTGTGATTAACCCAGCAACTGGAGAAACAATCGATACGATTACATTTGCTACTGAAGAAGAGGTAAACGACGCAATTGAAAAATCTAAACGCGCTCAACTTGAATGGGAAAAAATACCGGCTCCTACACGTGCTGAGCGTGTAAAATCATTAATTCCTTTACTTAAACAACATAAAGATGATATCGCTCATTTATACGTCAAAGAACAAGGTAAAATAATAGCACAAGCTAAAGGTGAAATTGATAAATCAATAGAATACATTGATTATATGGCAAGTTTAAGTATGAGTAACAAAGGTGAAGTATTACAAAATACTATAGTAAACGAAACCATTCAACTGACAAAAAAACCAATCGGCGTTACTGCTGGTATTGTACCTTGGAATGCTCCGATTTTGGTGCTTATGCGTAAAGTGATTCCAGCTATTGTAACTGGCTGTTCTGTCGTTATCAAACCAAGTGAAGAAACAACATTATTAACATTAAAAATTGCTGAACTTTTCCGTGATTCAACTATTCCTGCTGGACTCATCCAAATTGTCCCAGGTACTGGCGAAACAGTTGGAACACAATTGGCGACACATAAAGAAATTCAGCTTGTTTCACTAACGGGTAGCATGGGAGCAGGTAAAGCTGTATTTAAAAATGCGGCTGATAGCATAAAAAAACTCAACTTAGAACTAGGTGGAAATGCCCCTGTTCTTGTCACACAACACGCTGACTTAGATAAGGCTGTTGATTATATCGTTACTGCACGTATTAATAATGCTGGCCAAGTATGTACATGTCCAGAACGAATCTTTGTTCATGAAGATGTACATGACGACTTTATTAACAAAGTTAAAGATAAAATGGATGCTCTTCAAGTTGGAGATCCATATGATGAAAACACTGACTATGGTGCAATTATGAATCAAAAACAATTAGATAGTATTGATGATAAAGTGCAAGAAGCAATTAAGAATGGAGCAGATTTAGTGTTAGGTGGTCATAAATTAGACCGTGAAGGATTCTTCTATGCGCCTACTATTTTAGATCATGTAAAAACAACTGATAGTGCTTTTAAAGAAGAAATTTTCGGTCCTGTTCTTGCTATAACCACATATACAAACTTTGATGACGTTATTGATATGGCAAATGATACTAATGCAGGTCTATCATCTTATATTTTCTCTGAAAGCTTAAAAGAAATTATGACAGCTACTGAATGTTTAAAATTTGGAGAAGTTTATGCGAACTGCGAGGCTGAAGAAGCAATCAATGGTTATCACGCAGGTTGGAGAGAATCTGGTCTTGGTGGTGCAGATGGTATTCATGGTTTTGAAGAATATTACAATACAACTGTAAGTTATATTAGATGGTAAACTAAGAATTAAAAAGAGTCTGGGACATAATTACTAGAAAAACAGCCAGTAAATGAGTTTATTATAAATTCATTTACTGGCTGTTTTATTTACAATACTTCGTATTGTTGGCTCGCTTTCTTAAAGGACAGATTCAGCCTGTAGTCTTCAGCTTATCCCGTTCCTTCAAGTGTCTCGCCAAAACGCTCTGTAGTTATATGTATTTTTATATTGAAATACTTTAAAAAAATAAGCTGATTTTGTATCATTTAATAAATACCACTAAACTAAATTAACGAGGTGCCTTAAGTACAAAGGTTATCACATAACTCAACTTACTCTATCAATGGAAACTTCATTACTTATTCCCACGAATGATATTGTTGAAACAATTCCCGATACTGAATTCGATGAATTCAGCGAAAGTGCTTTTATTTTATTCCCACAATTTGAGGTCAATTCAATTTAACCAAAAGACATTTCTTATTTAGCCACTAAAATAATTTTCCGAATTTTCAGCTAAATTAGTTTTCGAACCATGACCACTGACAATATTAGTTAATATATAAGGATGTATTGCAAATTAATCTAATTATTATTAAAATTTGAAAACCTTTACACTTAAGTGTAAAATTACATTTGAGGTGATATATATATGCTGAATATAAAAAAAGAACGAATGAAAATTTATGTTTTAGATAATGGGCGAATGAAAATGGACAAAAATTTAATGATTGCAAATTCAAACCAAGCGACATTAGATAATCCAAATAAAGAAAATGAACTACATGAATTTCCGATTTATACTGTTTTTATAGATCATCCTGATGCTAAGATATTATTTGATACTGCTTGTAATCCAAATTCAATGGGCGAGGAAGGACGATGGATTAATGCAACACAAAAAGCTTTTCCTTATTTTTCTGATGAATCATGTCACTTACCAAATAGACTAGAACAATTAGGTATTCATCCTAAAGATGTAGATATAGTAGTGGCTTCCCATTTACATCTTGATCATGCTGGGTGTTTAGAATATTTTACAAACGCAACGGTTATTGTTCATGATGATGAATTTAGTGGTGCGATGAAGTGCTATGCTCGTAATCAACAAGAAGGTGCGTACATTTGGAGTGATATCGATGCTTGGATTAAAAATGATTTGACTTGGCAAACTATAGCGCGAGATCAAGCACATCTAAACCTTGTAGATGGTGTGAAAGTACTCAACTTTGGTAGTGGACATGCCTGGGGAATGATTGGTTTGGAAATTGAAACTGAAGAGTTAGGGACACTCATCTTAGCTTCTGATGCCATTTACACACAAGAAAGTATGGAACCTAAATTACAACCGCCTGGTATTCTTTATGATTCAGTTGGTTGGGCAAATTCAGTGGAATATATTAAGCGACTTGCCCAAGAAAAGAATGCAGAAATTTGGTTTGGCCATGATGGCAACCAATTTGAATCTTTTAGAAAGTCTACGGATGGTTATTATGAGTAAAGGATGTGTGAAGCAATGAAAACAAAAGCTGCAGTATTATATGAGATGGGTAGTGAAAGGCCATATGAAAAAACAGAGCCTTTAAAAATAGAAACTTTAAACCTTGATGCCCCTAAACAAAATGAAGTGCTAATTAAAATTCATGCCGCGGGTTTATGTCACTCTGATTTATCGGTGATTAATGGGAGTCGTCCAAGACCAATGCCTATGGCACTGGGACATGAAGCTGCAGGCGAAATTATAGAATTAGGTGAAGGCGTTAGTGATTTTGAAGTTGGAGATCACGTTGTCTGTACTTTTATCCCTAGCTGCGGTAAATGTATACCATGTCGTGAAGGAAGACCTGCATTATGTGAAAATGGTGCAGTTTCCAATGAGAAAGGCGAAATGATAGAAGGTGGGTTACGTTTATCTAAAGAAGAAGATGTCATACATCATCATTTAGGTGTTTCTGGATTCTCAGAATATGCTGTTGTCTCAGAAAATTCAATAGTGAAAATAGACCCAGAAATTCCTTATGAACGGGCAGTAGTGTTTGGTTGTGCTGTCATTACAGGCATAGGTGCTGTTATAAATACAGCTCAGGTTAGACCAGGGAGTAATGTAGCAGTAGTGGGTCTTGGTGGCATTGGTCTCAACGCTATAATAGGTGCGAGACTGGCTGGAGCTAATGAAATTATTGCTTTAGATATTAACGAAGATAAATTTGAAATTGCTAAAAATTTAGGTGCAACAGCAGTGTTTAACTCAAGTGATGAAAATGTGATTGATGATGTTAAAGCATATATAACAGGTGGCGCTGAATATGTGTTTGAAACAGCAGGGGTAGTACCTGCAATGCAAGTAGCATACGCGATAACAAAACGTGGTGGTTCAACAGTGACGACAGGTTTACCTGATCCAAAAGCAGAATTTTCATTTCCACAAGTAACTTTAGCTGCTGAAGAGAGAACGGTTAAAGGTTCATATGTCGGAAGCTGTGTTCCTAATCGTGATATACCAAGATTCGTGAGTTTATACCGTCAAAACAGACTCAATGTTGATCCATTAATTAGTGATGTCATCTCATTAGATCAGATAAATAAAGGTTTTGATCAATTAGCAAATGGAGATGCCGGTAGAATTATTATTAAAATAACATAAAAAAATAAAGTATTATGTAAAACTAAAGTTACTTATAATTTCATAAATGTATTAAAGTTTCACTTGTCGCTAGATGATGAAAATTTTAAAAACTGAGCCAAAAATTGCTCAGCTTAATTTATATATATAAAATATCGTTTTAACAACAATACAAGCTTTCTAGACGCTGAGAGAAGGCTTCATTTGCATCGAACAATATTGAAACAAGGTGTTTTATATGTTAACGATATATATAATTATTTACTAGATTCTTTTTCATAAAATTGATTGGTTACTCTACTTGTGTTTATTCTCTTGTCTCTCTAATTTATTGAGGTAACAATAAATGGTTGTACGTGAAACTTGCCACTGCTCTGTAATGATTTTAATGGGTGTCCCATTATCATAAAGTGTCTTAAGTAAGTTTATTTAATTTTTCTGGTCTACCTCCATATCGCTCTCTATCACGTGCTGCAATTCGACCAGCTGAAGAACGTTCTAAAATTAAATTTCGTTGGTATATGAGAATGATTTCACTTAATATTTGAAGTCGCTTGTTTAGTAATTAAATTTAATAAAAAGGCATAATAATTTCTAATAACGATTACTTATGTTAATACCTATGATTATTACTTTTAATTGTATCTAGAAAGTCAATGCTCTAACTACAAATTGAAGAAACTAGTTTATCAAGGTTTAATTCTATTTCATTCAATTTACAACCTACTTTAGGGGGGAACTACTGGTTAGACAGTTCTTTCAATGATTTTGTCTTGCTCTAATTCTCGAAGTTTTCTTATTAACATACGCTGATTGATATAAGGTAGTGTATTTTGTAATTCACTTAATCTTAAACGATTACTTTTCTAAAATTAGTAGCTATGATTGCAGTACAAGATTTAGATGATTTAGACGCAGATTATATCGCTGTTCATACTGGTTATGACTTACAAGCTGAAGGTCAATCACCTTTAGAAAGTTTACGTAAAGTTAAA
>NZ_ANMR01000017.1 GCF_000338275.1 Staphylococcus xylosus NJ | reverse complement strand
CCCGAATAAAGCAGAAGTAGAAAAAGAAGAAGAAGCCCCGAATAAAGCAGAAGTAGAAAAAGAAGAAGAAGCCCCGAATAAAACAGAAGTAGAAAAAGAAGAATACCCGAATAAAGTAGAAGTAGAAAAAGAAGAAACTCAAACGGATACTGAAAATAGCAATGAACAAAAGATAAAAAATTTAAAAACAAAAAATGGTTTTAATCCAAATAAAAATGAAGTTAAGCAAGAGTCTAAAAATGATCCAACAAAAATAAAAGATTTCGAAGCAAATAAACAAGCTACAACACGTAATCGTTCTAAAGTGCAACAAGCTGAGGTCGAATCTTTATTAAAAACTGCTAAAAAAGCAGAACAAGGTGTACATGTAAATAAATATCCAATTATCTTAGTACATGGTTTCTTAGGATTAATGGATGGTAATAAACCAGATTTGTATCCAAATTATTGGGGTGGAAAGAAATACAAAGTAAAGGAAGCATTAGAAAAAGCAGGTTATGAAGTATACGAAGCAAGTATAAGTGCAGTTGGCAGTAACTATGGTCGTGCTGTAGAGTTATATCACTACATTAAAGGTGGTCAAGTAGATTATGGTGCAGCACATGCTGCTAAATACGGGCATAATAGATACGGTAAAACATACGAAGGTGTTATGCCAAATTGGAAACCAGGTCAGAAAGTACATCTAATTGGTCACAGTATGGGTGGACAAACGATTCGTTTACTTGAGCAATTTTTACGTTTTGGAAATCCAGAAGAAATTAAATATCATGAGCAACATGGCGGTACAATTTCTCCATTATTCCAAGGGCAAAAAGATAATATAATTTCATCTATTACAACATTGGCAACGCCACATAAAGGCTCTCAGGCTTCTGATAAGTTAGCAAATAAAAATTTCATCAAAAATATATTAAATGATATAGCGAAATTAGGTAATAATAAAAATTCTAAAATTGATTTTGGACTTTCACAATGGGACTTCGAACAGCAACCTAATGAAACGTATATAGAATATGTAAATAGATTGAAAGATAGCCCGATTTGGAATACTGAAGATGTTGCTACAAGAGATTTAACAACATTTGGTGCAGAAGATTTGAACTTAAATACATCAGTTAACCCTAATATTGTATACACTTCTTTTGCAGGACAAGCAACGCATAAAAATAGTTTAGGTCATCACAGACCTAATAGAGGTTTGTTTGGACTAATGGATTTAACAAGTAAATTGATAGGTAAAGATTCTAGAGAAGATTGGCAAGAAAATGATGGTGTCGTAGCAGTTACTTCTGCATTAAGCCCAACTGGACAACCCGCTAAAAAAGTACAAGATTTAACGCAAGCTACAGAAAAAGGTGTTTGGCAAGTGATGCCAATTAAAAAAGATTGGGATCATGTAGATTTCATAGGACTTGATAACCTTGATAGAAAACGCACAGGACAAGAACTTGAAGAATTTTATACTGGTATTATTGACCATTTAATGCGTGTAGAGGCACGTGAAGAACAAGCAGTTGCCGTATAAATAATAGAAAAATGACTTACAAATTTTGATAACAGCTTCCTTTACTTGTAATGATGGTAATCATTATTACGAGTAATGGGAGTTTTTTTATGTTCGAAAAGTTATTAGGGGATTCTTCTATCTAAATAGGTAAATCCCTAATATTTAGACTTTGTGAAAAAATGTACAATAGTTATAAGAATTAAAGAAATACAAAATTTGTGAATGCTATATAAATTATACATGAATGATGTGAGAGGATGTATAAAATGAAAAAATTTGGATTGCAATTTTTTAAACCAACAGAAAAATTTAATGGTGATTGGTCAATCTTAGAAAGTAAAAGCCGTGAATGGGAAAAAATGTATAGAGAACGTTGGAGTCATGACAAAGTAGTAAGAACAACACATGGTGTGAACTGTACAGGATCCTGTTCCTGGAAGGTATTTGTGAAAAATGGTGTCATTACTTGGGAAAACCAGCAAACAGATTACCCTAGTTGTGGACCGGATTTACCTGAATTTGAACCGCGCGGATGTCCTAGAGGAGCATCTTTTTCTTGGTATGAATATAGTCCTTTACGCATCCGTTATCCTTATATTCGTGGTAAGTTATGGGAGTTGTGGACAGAAGCATTAGAAGCGCATCAAAATAATACGATAGCTGCTTGGGCGTCGATTGTTGAAAATGAAGAAAAAGCTAAAATATATAAACAAGCAAGAGGTAAGGGTGGGTTAGTAAGAACAAATTGGAAAGATGTGTCAAAACTCATTTCAGCTCAAATTATATATACCATTAAGAAATATGGACCCGATAGATTGGCTGGTTTTACACCAATCCCAGCTATGTCGATGTTAAGTTATGCTTCTGGCGCGCGTTTTATGAGTTTGTTAGGTGGAGAAATGTTGAGCTTTTATGACTGGTATGCCGATTTACCACCTGCTTCTCCACAAATATGGGGTGAACAAACAGATGTACCAGAATCTAGTGATTGGTACAACGCAGCATATATTATGATGTGGGGATCTAATGTCCCATTAACAAGAACACCAGATGCGCATTTTATGACAGAAGTTCGCTATAAAGGCACAAAAGTAGTATCAGTTGCGCCTGATTATGCAGAAAATGTTAAATTTGCTGATAATTGGTTAGCTCCGCATCCAGGAACAGACGCTGCAGTCGCACAAGCAATGACGCATGTTATTTTACAAGAACATTATGTGAATAAACCGAATGACTATTTTATTAATTACGCAAAACAATATACCGATATGCCATTTGTCCTAATGTTAGATGAAGATAAGAATGGCTTGAAAGCTGGGCGTTTCCTACGTGCGCATGATCTAGGAGAGCATACTGAAAATAGCGACTGGAAACCTGTGATTTTCGATAAATTAGCAAAACAATTAACAGTTCCAAATGGTACGATGGGTCAGCGTTGGGAAGAAGGCAAACAATGGAACCTGAAATTAGAAAATGAAGAAGGTAAGCAAATTGATCCAGCAATGAGTTTTGCTGAAGAGGAATACGAATTAAGACTCATACAATTTCCATTTTTTAATAATGAAGGTAATGGAATATTTGAGCGTCCTATTGCTGTGCAAAAGATTAAATTAGCAAATGGTGAAGAGAAATATATTACCACTGTATTTGATTTAATGACGAGTCAGTATGGTGTGAAACGTTTTGATCACGAACTTGAGGCATCAGGATATGATGATCCAGCGTCATATTATACACCTGCATGGCAAGAAAAAATTACTGGTGTTAAACAAAGTGTTGTGATCCAAGTTGGCCGAGAGTTTGCGCAAAATGCAATTGATACCGAAGGGCGTTCAATGATTATCATGGGAGCTGGTATTAATCATTGGTTTAATTCGGACACGATTTATCGCTCTATTTTGAATTTAGTATTATTATGCGGCTGTCAAGGAGTGAACGGTGGCGGATGGGCACACTATGTTGGACAAGAAAAATGTCGCCCAATTGAAGGGTGGAATACGATTGCTTTTGCTAAAGATTGGCAAGCGCCACCACGTTTACAAAATGGAACAAGTTGGTTTTACTTCGCAACAGACCAATGGAAATATGAAGAATCAAATATCGATAGTTTGAAATCTCCATTGGCAGAAAATATTAAACATCAACATCCTGCTGATTACAATGTCTTAGCTGCTAGATGTGGTTGGTTACCATCTTATCCTCAATTTGATAGAAACAGTTTATCTTTTGGTGAGGAAGCGAAAGACGCTGGAGAATTTAATAATGAAGCAATTATGAAACGTGCGATTGAGTCCGTAAAGTCTAGAGAAACAAAGTTTGCAATTGAAGACCCAGATTCAAAACAGAATCATCCAAAAACATTGTTCCTTTGGCGCTCTAACTTAATATCAAGTTCTGCTAAAGGACAAGAATACTTTATGAAACATTTACTCGGTGCGAAGTCAGGGTTATTAGCTGAACCAAACGAAGATGTGAAACCAGAAGAAATTCAATGGAGAGAAGATACAGAAGGAAAACTGGATTTACTTGTATCCCTAGATTTTAGAATGACATCCACACCATTGTATTCAGATATTGTCTTACCTGCTGCAACATGGTATGAAAAACACGATTTATCATCTACAGATATGCACCCATTTGTACACCCATTTAATCCGGCAATAGATCCATTATGGGAGTCACGTTCAGATTGGGATATTTTTAAAACATTGAGTAAAGAAATATCAGAAATGGCTAAAACACATCTTAAAGGTGTTTATAAAGATATCGTTACAGCACCACTTGCACACGATTCAAAACAAGAAATATCTAATGTGAATGGCATAATTAAAGATTGGACGAAGGGTGAAATCGAAGCAATACCTGGAAAAACAATGCCAGGTTTTGCAGTAGTCGATAGGGATTATACTAAAATATTTGATAAATACGTTACAGTAGGACCTTTATTAGAAAAAACTAAAATAGGGGCTCATGGAGTAAGTTACTCAGTAGCAGAACAATATGAAGAGTTAAAAAGCATGGTTGGAACATGGAATGAAGAAGTCGAGGGTTCCATAAAAAATAATAGACCAAGATTGGATACTGCAAGACGAGCTGCAGACGTTGTATTAAATTTATCTTCAGCTACAAATGGTAAGTTATCACAAAAATCCTATGAAGATTTAGAACAACAAACAGGTATGCCGTTGAAAGATATTTCAAGTGAACGCGCATCAGAAAAAATTTCATTTTTAAATATAACTGCTCAACCGCGAGAAGTCATTCCAACAGCTGTGTTCCCGGGCTCAAATAAAAATGGTAAACGTTATTCACCATTTACTACTAATATAGAACGATTAGTTCCATTTAGAACATTAACAGGACGACAAAGTTATTACGTTGACCATGAAGTGTTCCAGCAATTCGGTGAAAGTTTACCTGTGTATAAACCAACTTTACCACCAATGGTATTCGGTACGAGAGACAAGAAGGTAACGGGAGATGAAAGTACACTTGTCTTGCGCTATTTAACACCACATGGTAAATGGAATATCCACTCCACTTATCAAGATAACCAACATATGTTGACTTTATTTAGAGGTGGTCCAACTGTATGGCTTTCCAATGAGGATGCAGAAAGACATGATATCAAAGATAATGATTGGTTAGAAATCTATAACCGAAATGGTGTTGTAACAGCAAGAGCAGTAGTATCTCATAGAATGCCAAGAGGCACGATGTTTATGTATCATGCTCAAGATAAACATATTGAAACACCAGGGTCACAAATAACAGACACAAGAGGCGGTTCACATAATGCCCCAACACGTATTCATTTAAAGCCAACACAACTTGTTGGAGGTTATGCACAAATTAGTTATCACTTTAACTATTATGGACCAATAGGGAACCAAAGAGATGTTTATGTAGCAGTGAGAAAGCTGAAGGAGGTTGACTGGCTTGAAGATTAAAGCGCAAATTGCAATGGTGTTAAATTTAGATAAATGTATAGGTTGCCACACGTGTAGTGTTACTTGTAAGAGTACGTGGACTAACCGTCCTGGTGCGGAATATATGTGGTTTAACAACGTAGAAACGAAGCCTGGTATTGGTTATCCGAAACAATGGGAAGATCAAGAGCGATATAAGGGCGGTTGGTATTTAAATAAAAAAGGTAAATTAGAACTGAAATCAGGAAGTAAGTTATCGAAAATTGCTTTAGGGAAAATATTTTACAATCCTAATATGCCAGTGATTAAAGATTACTATGAGCCTTGGACATATAATTATGAAAATCTTACAACAGCTAAAGCTGGAAATCACTCTCCGGTAGCTACAGCACATTCATTGATTTCAGGTGATAAATTAAACTTAGAATGGGGGCCAAACTGGGAAGATGATTTGGCAGGTGGTCATGTTACAGGACCAGAAGACCCCAATATTAAACGTATTGAAGAAGATATTAAATTTCAATTTGATCAAACATTTATGATGTATTTACCTAGATTATGTGAACATTGTTTGAATCCAAGTTGTGTAGCATCATGTCCATCTGGAGCAATGTATAAACGTGACGAAGATGGTATTGTTCTTGTAGATCAGGATGCTTGTCGTGGTTGGAGATATTGTATGACAGGTTGTCCATACAAAAAAGTTTATTTCAACTGGAAAACAAATAAAGCAGAGAAATGTACATTCTGTTTTCCTCGTATTGAGGCAGGGATGCCAACGGTATGTTCAGAAACGTGCACGGGCAGAATGCGTTATTTAGGTGTATTACTTTATGATGCTGATAGAGTAGAAGAAGCTGCTACAGCTGAAAATGAACAAGAATTATACGAAAAACAATTGGATTTATTTTTGAATCCTTATGATGAAGCGGTTATAGAACAAGCACAAAAAGATGGAGTCTCATTAGAATGGATAGAAGCTGCTCAGAATTCTCCAGTCTATAAATTGGCTATTGAATATAAATTGGCATTTCCTTTACATCCAGAATATCGCACGATGCCAATGGTATGGTATTGTCCGCCACTCAGCCCTATTATGAGTTATTTTGAAGGACAAACTGCAGCAAAGGCGAATAGAAATCCCGATATGATTTTTCCAGCAATCGAAGAAATGAGGTTGCCAATTCAATATTTGGCTAACTTATTCACAGCAGGTGATACGGAACCAGTGAAATCTGCATTACAACGCATGGCAATGATGAGAAGTTACATGCGTGCACAGGTAACAAATAAAGCATTTGATGTAGATAGATTATCAAGACTTGGGTTATCAGAAAGACAAACTAAAGATATGTATCGATTATTGGCAATTGCTAAACATGAGGACCGTTTTGTAATACCTACATCACATAAAGAAGCATATATGGACACATATCGCGCACAAGGTAGCGAAGGATATGGAGGAGAATACTTTGGCTCAAATTGTGAAGGATGTGGTGTTCCTGTAACTACTTCTTCTGGAAAATCAGGACAAGAAATCTATAATGATAATTTTTATGGAGGGATTTTCCGTGATTAATTTAGCGCATTTTAATAAACATCAAGAGGCACTTGGATACTTTGCACAGCAATTAACATTTCCAGAAAAGCTGACATTGCACCCTAAAACGTTTGAAGAAGTTATTCATATGGAACATCCTGCATACCAAGATTTAATTCAATATCGTAAACAAATGTATGAATTAAGTTTATTACAAATAAAGCAATTGTATTCCGATACATTTGATTTTAATAAAACTGCGCCACTCTATATGACATATAATAAATTTGATACTCAAAAAGAAAGAGGACAATTACTAGCTAAATTAAAAGTATTATACGAAATGTTTGGATTGAAAATGGCAGATAATGAACTATCTGATTTTCTGCCATTAATGCTTGAATTTTTATATATTGCTCAGTGGAAAAACGATTCACGAGCAAAAGGGAACATTGAATTTGTCATTATGATTATTGAAGACGGCACGTATGCGATGGCAAATCAATTGGCAGAGCAAAACAATCCTTATTATTTCTTGATAAAAGGATTAAGAGAGACGTTAAAAGCTTGTATAGAGCCTGTAAATGAGGTGAAACAACATGTTTAATCAATTCTTATGGGTGATTATGCCCTATTTATGTATAGCTATATTTTTCCTCGGACATCTTGCTAGATTTAAGTTTGATAAATTTTCTTGGACCGCAAAATCAAGTGAATTTATAGAAAAGAAACAACTTAAATGGGGAAGTTTGATGTTTCATTTGGGGATTATACCTGTAGCAATGGGACATATAGTAGGTTTGCTTATTCCTGCTTCTTGGCTAACAACAGTAGGTGTAAGTGATCATTTATACCACATTGGAGCTGTTTATATTGGAAGTATTTTTGGTATAATAACATTGATCGGTATGTTGTTATTAACCGCACGACGTGTAACCAAAAAAAATATTAGAAGATTAAGCTCAGCATCTGATATTATTGTTAATTTCTTATTATTAGCAATTGTTTTTATGGGATGCTACGCAACTCTAGTAACTAACGCAACGACACCATCATTTGATTATAGAGAAACAATATCAGTTTGGTTTAGACAATTATTTATATTTTCTCCAGATGCCGATTTGATGTTACAGGTGCCGCTAGCTTTTAAAACTCATATACTTTTAGGTTTTATTATTATGGCATTCTGGCCGTTTACTAGACTCGTGCATGTATGGAGTGTGCCACTCACATATGCAAGTCGTAGTTATATTATTTATCGTAAACATAAAGTTTGAATGGAGGCGATAAGTTGAATGCATTATCGTTAAGAGAAAGTATTAATTACCAATCAATATTAGACTCAATTCGAATCGAAGAAGGATTTGATTTTGCTGCAATCGCATTTTATGAGCAAGAAAGTGATATTTCGCCAATTAAATGGTGCTATGCCTCTGGAAATTTAAATAATCGTTATAAATTAATTGTACTACGCAAAGGAAAAGGATTAGCAGGTAATGTGATGAAGACGGGTAAGCGTATGGTGATAGAAAATGTAGCGCAATCATTATCTTCACATGAACAACATAAATATCCTATCGTTCTTTGTGAGTTATTAACAGCTATGGTTGCAATACCATTATGGTATGAAAAGAAAGTTTATGGTGTTTTGTTACTAGGTCAGCGAAATCAACAACCCTTGCCCAAAACATATAAAAACATATCACTTAAAAGTAAATTGGGTATATTTAATGAAGAAGATTAGGTGATTATAATGGAAAGCAAGCAACAGCTAGATATGGAAGCATTATTAATGCAATACTTTAATAATACGAGTGAAAAAATTGTATTTGTCGATAATCGTGGCCAAGTGATTGCAATGAACCAGGCAGCAAGTGATATCATCTCATTGGATAATGACTATGAAGGCATGACAAATGTCATATGTAATCATTGTGATGGTTATACTAATGAGTTCGAATTGCAATCATGTAGATATTGCTTTTTAGAAGCTGAAAATGTTGGGAATACAAGCTTTCAGGTATTTATGAAAACGACACGTGGTACAGTTGAGCCTTTTGCAGCTACCTATCAAACAATTGATGAATCCAAAGGAATTAAAGCGTTCACGTTACAAAATGTGTCACCTCAAATAGAAAGACATGATAAGATGTATCAACGAAAAATGATGCAAAAAACAATTTCTGCTCAAGAAAACGAAAGAAAACGGATATCTAGAGAATTACATGACAGCGTAGTACAAGAAATGCTAAATATAGATGTTGAATTAAGACTTTTAAAATATCAACAAGAAATAGAGCAGTTGGTTAACGGTTCTAAGCGTATAGAAGGATTGATGTCTAAATTAATTGATGATATACGTAATTTATCTGTAGAACTTAGACCATCTTCATTAGATGACTTAGGATTAGACGCAGCCTTTAAGACATATTTTAAACAGGTAGAAGTAAATTATGGTATCAATATTATCTATCAATCTAATTTAACGATGCGCAGGTTTGATAATGAAATTGAAACTGTAGTTTATAGAATAGTACAAGAAGCTTTGTTTAACGCCATAAAATATGCAAACGTTGATACAATTGAAGTTGAGGTACAAGTTAGTCACGGTAAACTAATTGCAGAAATTATAGATAGAGGCAATGGATTTATAAAGACAGACCAGCCAAAGGGAACTGGCTTGGGACTTTATGGTATGAACGAGCGTGCAGAACTTGTAAATGCTGAGATAAATATTGATACTCAAATAGGTCGAGGCACAATTGTTACATTAGAAGTTCCAATATAGGGAATAAGGAGACATTAATTTTGAGAATAGTTATCGCGGATGATCATGCAGTTGTGCGTACTGGATTTACAATGATATTAAATTATCAAGAAGATATGGAAGTCGTTGGGACTGCAGCCGATGGTGTGGAAGCTTATCAAAAAGTGATGAAGTACAAGCCAGATGTACTAATTATGGACTTAAGTATGCCACCTGGTGAGTCAGGGCTTATAGCAACAAGTAAAATTACAGAAAGTTTTCCAGATACAAAAATACTAATATTAACAATGTATGATGATGAAGAATATTTATTTCACGTATTAAGAAACGGTGCTAAAGGGTATATTTTAAAAAATGCCCCCGATGAACAATTGATACTAGCAATTAGAACAGTATTTAAAGGGGAAACATATGTTGATATGAAATTGACGACATCGCTAGTCAATGAATTCGTGAATAATTCAGGTGATGATAAGCAAACCACAACTGATCCTTATAAAATTTTATCAAAGCGTGAAATAGAGATATTACCTTTAATAGCAAAAGGTTATGGAAATAAAGATATCGCTGAGAAGTTATTTGTTTCTGTGAAAACAGTCGAGGCACATAAAACACATATCATGCAAAAATTAGAATTAAAATCAAAGCCAGAATTAGTAGAATATGCCATGAAGAAAAAATTGATTGATTTTTAAAGTAGTACTTATATAAAAGAGCTAACTTAATTGCCTAAAATATTCAGGCGTAGGTTAGCTCTTTCTTGTTGATTAGAACTTATTAAATACAAGGAGGAGTCGGTGAATAACTTAAATTTAGAAGTATATTTTGCTTATATAAAATTCCTTTAATTAAGTAGGGAAATTCCTGTATTTGTTAAGGGATAATCCTTATGTTCAATTTTTCACAAAGATTTTATAATGAAAATGTGGCCAGTATTCTGCTAATAGAAACGTTTATACTTACTCATATCACGCCGGTGCTAATAATTATAATTGTTATATAGAAATACAGCACTTCAACTATATCCAAATACTGGCCTAATTTATCAAAAAATTATAAATTGAAGGTGAAATGAATGAACAAAGCAAGTGGTGGTTTTCAACTAACATTGCAGTCTTTAAGTCTTGTTGTAGGGTTCATGGCATGGAGTATTATTGCGCCATTAATGCCTTTTATCTCTCAGGATGTACATATAACAAGCAGCCAACTTTCTATTATTTTAGCTATTCCTGTTATATTAGGTTCTATTTTAAGAGTGCCTTTTGGTTATTTAACAAATATTATTGGTGCGAAATGGGTATTCTTTTGTAGTTTTATTATATTATTATTTCCGATTTACTTTCTAAGCCATGCACAATCACCTAAGATGTTAATGGCATCAGGTTTCTTTCTTGGCGTAGGTGGTGCTGTATTTTCAGTAGGTGTGACATCTATACCTAAATATTTTCCAAAAGAGCGCGTAGGATTAGCAAATGGTATATATGGGATGGGGAATATAGGAACTGCCATTTCTTCATTCTTAGCGCCTCCGATTGCTGGTATCATAGGTTGGCAATCAACAGTTAGAGGTTATTTAATCGTCATAGTACTTTTTGCAATTTTTATGTTTTTATTAGGTGACAGTAAAGAACCCAAAATTAAAGTGCCTTTAGTTAAACAATATAAAATATTGATGAAAGATTTAAGGTTATATTATTTATCACTTTGGTATTTTATTACATTTGGTTCATTTGTAGCTTTTGGATTGTTTTTACCTAATTTCTTAGTACAAAATTTTGGTATCAGTGAAGTTGATGCTGGTATAAGAGCAGGGATATTTATCGCATTAGCTACTTTCCTAAGGCCGTTAGGAGGAGTGTTAGGAGATAAGTTTAATGCTGTAACTTTACTAATCTGCGACTTTATATTAATGATTATAGGTGCAATTACGCTAGGTTTATCAGATCATATATTATTATTTACAATTGGATGTTTACTTATTAGTATGTGCGCAGGTGTCGGTAATGGCTTAATATTTAAGCTCGTGCCAACTTATTTTGGAAAAGAAGCTGGATCAGCTAATGGTATTGTTTCGATGATGGGAGGCTTAGGCGGTTTCTTCCCACCATTAGTCATAGCTTATGTAACAAGTATCACTGGAACAAGCCATTTCTCTTTTATCTTATTGGCTATATTCGGAGTTATTGCTTTAGTTACCATGATTCATATTATGAAACGTGAAAAATTAAATCCGACATTATAAAAAAAGCTGAAGTTAGATGGATTATCTAACTTCAGCTTTTAAATTTATCTTATAAAGATTATCAGTAGTCAATAAAATGACTATATTAATCTATTTGAATATTGGATGCTGACTGTTCTTCTTGGTCTTTTTTAGGTAGTGTTACGTTTAATATACCATTTTCAAACGATGCTTTAATAGCAGTTTCATCTATATTGTCAAAAGGATATTGACGTTTAACATCGCTATAAACCCGTTCTTGATGAAGGATGCGAACGTTTTCTTCTTGTTCTTTAGTATTATTTGATTGCTTACCTTCAATTGTTAAAGTGTCATTTTTAAATTGTAAACTAATATTTTCTTTTTTAAAACCAGGGAGTTCAGCTTCGATTATGAAGGCACGATCTAACTCTCTTACATCTGATTTAATGCTTGAAGTTTCAGGAAAGTTTTCAAAAAATTGACGTCCAAAATCTCTAAATAACTCAGTTGCGTCGCCTTCAAAAAATGGATTGTTATACGTTTTTTTATCAAAAGCCATTATATCTCTCTCCTTAAATTTTTAGATTTAGTCGATTGAAATTTGTGTTTTTGTTTGCTTGATTGGCAGATTTATCGTTAAGATGCCGTCATTCATAGATGCTTTTATTTTATTTGTGTCTATATGTTTAAAGATAAACTGTCTACTTTGCTTATTAGAATTGCGTTCGTTAATTAAATAAGTACCTTGCTGTTCTAAATCAGATGAACGTTTTGCTAGTATAGTTAATGTTTTATGTTCGAAATTAATAGTAATATCATCTTTTTGATAACCAGGAAGTTCAGCTTCAACTGTATAGCTATCGTGTGCTTGATATACAGTTACTTTGAAATTGTGATGGTCTGAGACTAAACTTTCTAATAAATCTTTAGTAAGATTGTTAGTGCTTTGTATCATCTCTATTCACCTCTCCTTTTATCTTACAAATACAGTATAATATATTAGTCAAAGAAAGTCAAAGTCAAACCATGTGAAAATAAAAAAAGAGCTGAATATTAGTTTAATTGAGTGAGTAACATCGGTGGAATTGTGATGGGGTGGGGCGTAATAAAAAGATTTAAGTAAGAGGAAAGTAAAGTCAAAAATAATAACATGAAAACTAGAACTTCTAACTTTAACTTTACCTCTAACAGATTAAATATCTTTAGAAAAATGTTTATTAACGAAGTGTTGTAATGTTTCTTTTAGATTAATAGCTTCATCCATGTCCATATCGAATTCGCTAAACACACGTTTTGATATTTTAGAGAGTGGTTCTTTAACATTTGCACCCTTTTCAGTAAGTGCAATCTGTAGGTTACGCTCATCATCAATTTCACGTGTTCTAGTTACATAGCCTTTTTTCTCAAGTTTTTTAAGTAAAGGTGTAAGTGTCCCTGAATCTAAATAAACACGTTCACCAAGCGTTTTAATATTGAGTTTTTCATCTACCTTAATTGCAAGTAGCACAATATAGCCTGTATATGTTAAATCGAATTCTTTTAAGTAAGACGTATACTTCTTAATGATTTCTTTAGAAGACACATAAAAAAGAAAACATAGTTGTCTTTCTAAGTAGCTGTCTTTTTCCTCCATTTAATCACCCCTTTTGAAATTTAACCTTATTATGAACTATGGTTGTTGTCAAGGAACAGTTGCGCACCTCTTTCTATTAAAAAAATAATATTTATCAACGTTTACTAAATTAGAAACTATATAGTGAAAAAGTACTGTAATAAGAAGTGCTTTTAAATTAAAAAAGTATGCTTTTAGAAGATGAAAAATTATTTTATGTTCGAAATTAATTTAAGGAGATTTTGTTACAAAAAGTCTATATGACTTTATAAATTATTTGTAATAAGTCATACTAATAATATTATGTGTTTTATTATATAATAAAGGTGTAATAAAGCGTTAATGAGGGGCGTAACTACTCATTTATCAGTTAGAAAGTTATCGTTTTAACTAAAGGAGATTAATGATGAAAACATTTTTTAAAATCATAGGTCTATTAGTGTTGTCACTGATTATTGCTATTGTATTTTTCTTTGGCATGAGAACATATCAGGGGCATAAAAATTTAGAACTAGTAGATCATTATATGGACGAACAAAATTTAACTGAAAAAATTGAATCCGAGAAAACATTGTATAGTGCTAAAAAGGGTTTATATTATAAGCAAGTTAAATTTAAAGATGATTCAGAACATACGTATACAGTGCAACCAATTAGTACATTTAAAGGTATTTTAGTACAAGGTTTTGATAGTGAAACCAATAAAAATATCAAAGATGCTAAACATAACGAATTTAAGGAAGATTATAAGCCGAAAGATAAATAGGCATACATTGTTAATATATGAGTTAGAGACAGGGACAATTAATTTGTCTCTGTCTCTAACTCATTTTTTTATATATTATCATGTTATTAGAGGTGTGCATGTATGAGTTTTTGCATTGAGGTTATAGTACAAAGATTACATGCCTTTCTTATTATCCATGTCGTGAATTTTCATCATTAAACCATGAGGAATGTCGTCATGATCGACAACTTCCATTTTACTAAAAGCGCCATCGCCTTCAGCTTTAATTAGCTTAACGAAATCTCCTTTTTTAGGAGAAAACCCTGATTCAGCCGGTAATTTAACATCATTTTCTATTTTATGATTTTTTTCACTAATTATTTTATCGGCGGTCGTTTCATTTTTCATATAGCCATAATAAGTTTCTTTTTGACCACTCGACAACATCATAATAATCAATACAGTAGCAATAATTAACATTAATGCACTTATAGTAATTGCGAACACTTTACTGCTTTTCAAAGTATAATTCTCCTTTATATCTATTTTCTTCTGTTATATCTAAAATATTTAATTTACGCAATCGAAAGTACAAACCATGTTTTAGCTAAATGTATTTTACTATATTTTAAAACTTGTTAAGTTTAACGCAATTAAAATATGAAAAGTTAAGAAGGTAATATACGAATATATTTTAGTTCATCATGATGCAAAATAAATTCTAAGCTATTTTTAAATTCTGTAAACTGTCTAATTTCTGCTTTTGGTATAGTGGATTGTTCAATATATCGTAATAATGATCTTTCAATATATATGTCATTAAATGAAGGTGGTAATGCATAGTCAATAAATCCATGTTCTCGATTTAATGTCTGTATGAACAATGTGACTTTTGAATTTAATATAGTTTGTTTTAAGCTAAGATTAAGTACTTCTTTTGGTGAAGTACGACGGTTTATGGAATTGAATAAAAGTAAATGAATTTCTTCTTTTTCCTTTAGTATAATAAAGTTTTTATGGATAGAAACTGGTTTGCCTATAAAATGTCTAATGAATTGATATATATACGTTAGGGGTTCATAAATGCCATGACTATTCATCAAAGCGACATCAGCTTTCTCTTTACGCATTAATTCGTACCCTACACCGCAACCTCTATTTAATAAGATAAGAATATGACACATTAAATCAGCTATTTCTAAAGGATGGCTTTCTTCGTAAAACTTGAAGCATTGCTTTGTAAGTTTTGTGTATACAAACTTTGATGTATCAATATGTGAAGCTTTGATTACTTTACTAAAGTAATCGTAATAACTCATTGAATTATTAAAACCCTCTCCTTTTTTATTTAATAAATTTCGAACTTGTGCTTGCTCTATATCGATAAAATGATAATCAAAGTTAAACCTGTGGAGTAGTGTGAAAGCATTTTTTAAAGAATTAACCTGGTTAATTACACCTTCGATGGTAATAGCCATTTTTATATTAAAGTTCAGATTTTTAATTTTAATATATAATCGATTAACTTCGTTTAATGATAAATGAGAGGTATCAAAGAGAATTAGGAAATTGTAATTCTGCTGATATTTTGCATATTTTGGTTTAAATTTTAAAAATTGTAATATTAAGCTTTCGACAAAATCAAACTGTGTCATAGATTTTATTCTTAGCGCGATACCGATATAATCAGAGAATAGTGAATCAACAAAATCAATCATACCAGTGAGACTTAAATTTTCTAAAGAGAGATTTTTAATATTATTAATTAATACATAGGCATCAGTTAAATCTTTAAAACTGAATTTAGAATTAAAGTCAGACTGAATAATATCCATTAAACTATCTATATGAATAAAAATAGTAGGAGGTTTTGCCAAATCCTTAAAATTTAATCGCTTGGTATCAATTTGTAATTGATTTGATGAAACAGGCTTTTCTTTAGTTATTAAATCAATTTGGGGCTTGAATCTATCCAAATCATTATTGATTAGTACAATATTGTTTTGATGTGAAGCATGTATTGATTTTCTAAATTCATTAGGTGTCATATTTAAGAAAAATTTAAATTGATGGATATAATTTGAATAATGATTGAATCCATAATGTTCAGATATATGATAAATTGCGTGTTTCGTTTGAATAAGATCAGCGAGTGATAAAGCAATCTTAAGACTAGTTATATAATGTTTAAAGCTAATACCTAAATATTTCTTAAACAATATAGAAATATAAGGCGCAGAAATATAAAAAGTGCTCGAAACATCTTTGGAGGAAAGTGATTGGGTAACATGAGCTTTTATAAACTCAGTTATATCATTTAATAAGGTGTTTTCTGTGCATATAGATGGAACATAAGTAAAGTCATGTTCTATTTTTGCCTCCTTATTAATTATAGTTATAATTTCATTGAGTATAGGTGGCTCAGTAGGTCCGCATTGACTCAACTGTTGAATCATCGTTAAGATTTGGAACTTAAGGTATTCATTGGAATTTAATAACTTGTAGTTATAGTAAAAGTTGAAAAAACTTTTAATTGTTTTTGTGAATTGTTGGACAGGTATACACATTTCTACTACTTGTTCGGAATCTGAAATGTGATATAAATCATTGTGATTTATAATAATGATATGGTTTTTAGCAGATATTTGATGGCCATTTAAGGTAACATCTAACTTATTGTTTAATGAAAATAAAAGTATGACTTGATGTATACATCGTTGTGTATGAGTGTTTAGAAATTCGTGGATACACAAAGTTGTACTATTCATAGTAAAGGCAACTCCTGATAATAATTTGAATTGGTATATTGTTCAAAATACATTATATTACAAAAAGTTATGACTTTTAATCCTTTAAATATAAATATTTTTTAATCTTATAAAGAGATTCGGCGTTAAAAATTAAATTTTAGACAATGTATTTTGGTTAGTAGATAATTTTTTCTGAGAAATCAACTTAAAAATTCATATTGTTCTATTTGTCACGGAGGTTTTGAAAAATGAAGCACATTTATTCTAAATTTTACAATCAAGAATCTAAAATAACGAAATTAAAATCTGAAGTATTAGGTGTCGTGTTGCATGATGATGCAGAAAATAATAGTGCAGAGGATTATATTGTCTGGCTACAGCAAAGGATAGATAATAATGAATTGGAAAAAGGATGGGCGTGTGCATATGTTGATAAGCAGACATGTTATTGGTTTCATCCCTCTCCATATGTAGAGTGGCACTGTGGTAATACTTTTGCGAACGAGCATTATATAGGTATAGAACGTTGTCAATCAAAAATTAATGGAATATTGTCTGATGAACAATTTATTAAGAATGAAGAAGCTAGTTATTGGATTGCAGCCTTAATATTGAAAAAAAATCAGTTACCTGTAAATAGAAATACAGTAAAACTACACAAAATGTTTTGTAATACGGAATGTCCTGCAAGAGCTTGGTCAATTCATTTGGATAATGCACCTACAAATGAAGAAAATATAAAAATGCTACAAGACTATTTTATAGACAAGATTAAATACTATTATTTCAATATAAAAGGAAGTGATATGACGGTAGTTGGATAATTATTGACACTTTAAATTTAGTCACAAAGAATATACAAAAATGGGATTGCGTTATTTAATGGAACCGATTACAATATTATTATAAAGTTTTGGTACCGGTTCCATTAAAAAGGAGGTAATATAATGAATTATAAAAAGTCTGCAGAAAATATATTGCAAGCGCTTGGTGGAGAGGATAATGTTGAAGCAATGACACATTGTGCAACGCGTTTGAGACTTGTATTAAAGAATGAAGACTTGGTTAATGAAAAGGCATTAGGGGATATGGATGTTGTAAAAGGTACATTTTCAACTGGGGGACAATATCAGGTTATCATTGGTTCTGGTACAGTAAATAAAGTGTTTAGTGAATTAGAAAAGATAACCGGTAAAGAAGCGTCTTCGGTGTCAGATGTGAAAGCGCAAGGCACTAAAAACATGAATCCTTTTCAAAGGTTTGTGAAAATGCTATCAGATATCTTTGTTCCAATCATACCAGCAATTGTAGCTGGTGGTTTGCTCATGGGTATCAATAATATATTAACTGCACCTGGTATTTTTTATGATAATCAATCATTAATAGAAGTACAAAATCAGTTTAGTGGCTTAGCTGAAATGATTAACATTTTTGCTAATGCGCCGTTTACATTACTACCTATACTAATTGGTTTTAGTGCTGCAAAACGATTTGGAGGTAATGCATATCTCGGGGCAGCACTTGGAATGATATTGGTTCATCCAGAATTGATGAGTGCTTATGATTATCCGAAAGCATTAGAAGCGGGAAAAGAGATTCCTCATTGGAACTTATTTGGACTCGAAATTAATCAAGTAGGATATCAAGGTCAAGTATTACCAATGCTAGTAGCTACATATATTCTTGCAACAATTGAAAAAGGACTAAGGAAAGTTATACCAACAGTATTAGACAATTTATTAACACCTTTATTAGCAATATTATCAACAGGTTTTATAACATTTTCATTTGTTGGTCCATTAACACGTACTTTAGGATATTGGTTATCAGACGGTTTAACGTGGCTATATGAATTTGGTGGTGCTATCGGCGGTCTTATATTTGGTTTGTTATATGCGCCGATTGTTATCACAGGTATGCATCATAGTTTTATTGCTATTGAAACTCAACTTATCGCTGACAGTTCATCAACAGGCGGTTCATTTATATTCCCTATTGCAACAATGTCTAATATTGCACAAGGAGCGGCTGCCCTTGCAGCATTCTTTATTATAAAAGAAAATAAAAAATTAAAAGGTGTAGCATCCGCTGCGGGCGTATCTGCTCTACTAGGTATTACAGAACCAGCAATGTTTGGTGTGAACTTGAAGTTAAGATATCCGTTTATTGGGGCAATTATAGGTTCAGGTATCGGTTCTGCCTATATAGCATTCTTTAAAGTTAAAGCTATTGCATTAGGCACTGCAGGTATACCAGGATTTATATCTATTAGCGGCCAAAACAATGGTTGGTTACATTACGGTATAGCAATGATCATTGCATTTATCGTAGCATTTTGCATAACATACGCTTTGTCATATAGCAAGAAATATAGAAATATTGAAGCATAGTAGTATAAAGGTATATTAAGATTTAAAGTAGTACAAAAATTACATTATCAAAATAAAAGACTAATCCGTCTTCATACGGATTAGTCTCAGACTGTCGACAAATTCTCCAACTTTGTTGACAGTTTTTTTGTATGCTTCCCGCGGTCACTGCCTTAGCCTATAATCTTCGACTAGAGTTCTACCACAGGAGTCGGTCTAAATCACTGCCGATATTACACTAAAAAGATTATATATAAATTAAACAGTGATGGTGTTTATTATGTTGCATAGATCAATTGATAAAAGAGACCAATATGAAATGATTTCTATTTCTAAATTAGTGCTTAACAATTATTTATTACGTAAAGTTGATGTGATATTAGATTTAAATTTTGTATATGAATTTGTCGAAGTCAAAAATTGTCTTATTAATAGCAAGGTGTCTATAGGACAGTTATTTTAATGAAAATATTACTTATACAAAGACTATTCTCACCATTGTATGAGCGTTATAAAGTTTTATAAAGATTTTGTATGATTTAATAAGCGTTTATAATCTAATTCACAATTTTTGTTTGCGCCATAAAAACGCGCCTACGATGGTCACGATAATGAGAGAAATGCCAATCACAATGAGCCATGAAATATAACTATGGTCATCAATAGGTAAGGGAACATTCATGCCAAAAAAGCTAAATACTAAAGTTGGCAATGTTAAAAATACAGTGAAAAGCGTTAATGTTTTCATCGTATTATTCATCTCATTTGATAGTAATGATGCGTATGAAGTAGTGATACTTTCTAATATATCTGTATAAAGTCTCGTCGTTTCTAAAGCTTGATTATTTTCGATTAACAAGTCCTCTAAAATGTCTTCATCTTCATCAAAGCGTTTCATAGCTGGTAGACGGAATAATTTCTTTACTATGCCTTCATTACCTTTAAGTGCAGCTAAAAAATAAACTAAACTTTTTTCTACTTCCATTAAATTATAAAGTTGTTTATTTGTGACGTTATTCTTTAAGTCACGTTCAATACGCACACGTGTTTTATTCAGTAATCTCAAATTTCTATTGTAATGATTTGTAATTGTTAACAATATATTTAATGCAAAACGACTATGAAAGCGTAGGTTTATGTTCTGACGTGCAAAGTTTTCTAAGAATTCATTTTCAACATTACAAATAGTAATGATTTTTTTATTTCCAATAATAATTCCTAAAGGAATAGTAATAAATGACAATACTTTTGAATTAGTGTCATTTATAATAGGTAAGTCTAATATAATTAATGAATAATGCGAATCTTCGTCGTATTCAACACGCGCACTCTCTTCTCTATCTAATGGGTCTCGTATGAAATCTTCAGGAATGTCATAGCGATCTATAAGCATTTCGATTTCCTCCCAGTTGGGATCAACAACATTAACCCATGAAGCTGTTTGATCTAGTTTAGATTCGATTATTTTATCAGTTTGTGAATGTTTATATGCAGTTATCATGATAAAATGAGGTCCTTTCTTCAGAAGTGTTATTGATATTGTTCTTTTGCCATTAGACGTAATGGTCCGTTAAATATAATTTTGAATAAGTGATCAGCAACAATATCGGGTTCCATTCTATTATTATCTTGTACCCAATGTTTGATAAAAGAAATCGTAGCACCTGAAACATAACTATGAAAATAATCTATTGGTATGCCTGAAATTTTTTGTTTGTTGTTAAGGTTTTTTGTCATATTAGAGTACATAAGTTCTGAAATCTTATCTTCAAGATGGCTTTTTCTATCTAACTTAAAAATAACTAAGTAAAAATCGATATCTTTTTGGATATGGAGAATGATATTTTTAAGAATTTTTTCCGAAAATATTTTAGCGAAGTCTTCTAAATTTGAATCTTGCATAACCAACTTATAAGTACCTATTTCATCTGCTAAACCAACGAGAATTTCATCTTCTAGGTCTGAAAGTAAAATATATTTATCTTCGTAGTGTAAATAGAAAGTACCTCGGTTAATATCTGCTAAGGATGTTATATCTTGTATCGTTATTCGCTCTAGTTCTTTTTCTGCTAATAATTTTATAAAAGCTTGTTTGATTGCATTTTTAGTTTTTCTGACACGACGATCTTCTATCATTTTACTCATCTCCTTAAACTTTAATAGACAAACCATGTTTATTTGTTGATAAACAAAATGAAGTTTATTGAATATTGCTTATTGAATTATGCTCATTATAATAAACAAAGTAGTGATTAATCAACACAATGTTCAAAAAGGAGGTAATTAATATGAATATATTTAAAAATAAATTACTTTGGATAGCGCCAATAGCAATTTTAATCATATTGGCAATATTTTCAATAGCATTTTATCCAGCTTACAATCCTAAACCAAAAGCTTTACCAATTGCTATTGTTAATCAAGATGAAGGCACATCTATTCAAAATAATGACATTAACATTGGTAAAAAGTTAGAAGATAAACTATTAAATAGTGATTCTGATACTATAAAATGGGTTGAAGTAGATAATGAAAAAGATGCTCGAAAAGGATTAGATGACCAAAAATATTTTGGTGCAGCTATTTTTGAGAAAGATTTTTCAAAACATGCGATGAGTAAAACTCAAAAAAAAGTAATGGATAGTAAAAAGCAAGAAATACAAGAGAAAATACAATCAGGTGAAATACCGCCAGAACAGGCTAAAAAAATGCAAAGTCAAATGGATAAATCTGGTGCTTCACAAGACATAACAGTCAACCAAGCAGAATTTAAAACATTGATTAATAGTGGTGCGAATATGCAAGCATCACAAATTTCTTCAAATGTATTAAAAGGTATCGGTGATAATTTAAATAAACAAATAACACAACAAGGTTTAGATACTCTAGAAAAACAGGATGTTAAAGTTAACCCTAGTGATATTCAAGGACTTACAAACCCTGTGAAAGTATCAGATCAAAAGATTCATAAAGTTAAAGACCATCAAGGTAATGGTAATGCATCATTCTTGATGTTTATGCCAGTGTGGATTAGTTCGATTGTGGCATCTATTTTGCTGTTCTTTGCATTTAGAACTTCAGATAATATTATAATTTCGCACCGCATTATTGCGTCGTTAGGTCAACTTGCAATTGCAGTTGTTACTGCCTTTGTAGGTGGATTTGGTTATGTATACTTTATGTCTAGTGTTCAAGGATTTGATTTCCCTGATATTAATAAAATAGGTCTTTTTGTTTCTATTGCATTACTAGGCTTTATTGGTCTTATTTTAGGTGTTATGACTTGGTTAGGTATGAAGTCTATTCCAATATTCTTTATAGCAATGTTCTTTAGCATGCAACTTGTAATGTTTCCTAAACAAATGCTACCGCAATTTTATCAAGATTATGTTGTGAGTTGGAATCCATTCACTCACTATGGTGAATATTTGAGAGCATTACTTTATATGGATCAACCACTAGAAATGAATGCTACCATGTGGATGTTTATCGGTTTTATTATTTTTGGAGTTGTTTCTTCAATAAGCGCTGCAATAATTAGAAAACATAGTGGGAAACGTACAGAAGTTCCGTCATAAATGTATCAAATGCAACACTAATTATTATATTGATTTAAAATGAACAATTTTGTTAGCAGGGTTAGAAATCAAATTGATTATTTGATTTCTAACCCTTTTATATAAACATTTCAATAGTAACTTAATTCAAAATCATATTTCATAAAATATACAAAATTAATTTGTATCAAATGTACTACCCATTGTTTTTATTAAACACTGTCATTACACTGTTTAAATGAATGTTGAAAACTGTTTGAAATATGATTGCATAATTGTTTAGCACATTATCTATAATTTTAATAAAGAATTAACATTTGCTTAACAAAAATAAGTTATAATTCACATAGTTTACAAATAATTTAAAGAGGTGTGACGATGGATTCTTCTGTAATGGAGATAATTTTCACTTTTATCGGTGGTTTAGGTATATTTTTATACGGAATTAAACAGATGGGCGATGGCTTACAAGCAACTGCTGGCGATCGACTGAGAAGTATATTAAATAAATTTACTAGTAATCCAATCATGGGTGTTTTGGCAGGTATGATTGTTACGATTTTAATTCAAAGTAGTTCAGGGACTACTGTCATTACGATTGGTCTTGTAAGTGCAGGATTTATGACAATGCGACAAGCAATTGGAGTTGTTATGGGAGCGAATATAGGTACCACGGTTACAGCATTTATAATAGGTATTGATATCGGTGCTTATTCACTACCCATCCTAGCTATTGGCGCATTTTTGATTTTCTTTATCCAGAAAAGAAAAGTAAAAAATATAGGTATGATTTTATTTGGTTTTGGTTCTCTTTTTTATGGCTTAGAGTTAATGAGTGGTGCAGTGAAGCCACTCGCTAATTTAGATGGGTTTAAACAAATCATGTTAGATATGTCATCAAATCCAATATATGGTGTTATAGCTGGTACATTCTTAACAGTTATCATCCAAAGCTCAAGTGCAACAATTGGTATATTACAAGGGTTCTTTGCTAATGATTTAATTAGCTTGCATGGTGCACTGCCAGTACTATTAGGTGATAATATCGGTACAACGATTACTGCTGTTTTAGCAAGTTTAGCAGGTTCTCTTGCATCAAAACGTGTTGCAGCAGTTCATGTTATGTTTAACGTGATAGGTGCAGCAATATTCTTGCTCATCTTACCGTTGTATCAATTAGTTATTGAGTGGATGCAAGGCGCAATGAATTTAAAACCAGAAATGGTTATTGCATTTGCACACGGTACATTTAACGTAACAAATACTTTAATTCAATTACCATTTATTTTTGTACTAGCTTGGATAGTTACGAAAATAATACCAGGTGAAGATATTAATGAAAAATACAAACCAAGACATCTTGATAAGAACTTAATTAATAGAGCACCTAATATTGCTCTACAAGAAGCTCAAGATGAAATTCAAAACATTGGTAGAATGACGTTATCCATGTTGCAAAAAGTCAATCACTACGACGAAAAAACTGAAAAAGATATTATTCAGAAACATGCAGCAATTGACAACATGTATGATAATGTCAGACAGTATCTTACTAAAATATCTGAGAAGAAGTTGTCACAAGATGATGCAGAAAGGATGTCAGTATTATTCGATGTTAATCGCACGATGTTGAAAGTGGCTGGTTTATCAGAAGCCTATTTATTAGATTTGAAGAAAAAAGATACAAATCCTATCAAAATATCTGATAAAGCTGAACAAAGTATTGAAAAGCTTTACAATCATGTTAACATGTCATTTGAAAAGACAGTTGAAATGTTCAACGTTTATGATCGAGTTAAGCGTGATGAAATTGTTAAAATAAGTAATGATTCATACAAACTTGAACATGATTTAAGGAAAAAACATATTAAACGTTTAAGTTCAGGTGAGTGTTCACCAGAAGGTGGCTTATTATATCTGGATATGATTGCAATATTAGAACGAATCGGTTATCATTCTAGAAATATTTCAGAATCAATGGTTGATATTGATGAAATAGAATTAGAAGAACATGTGGAAAATCCATTAGGTTGGTCTTACTAAATATTATTTAATCGTAAAAATTAGCATGTAAAATAACTACGCTAGGCGAGACAAAAATCAAATTTTAAATTTTGATTTCTGTCTCGTCTTTTTTATATAAATTATTAAAAAAGATATCGTTGATTCTAGTTATAGATTTATTAAGTTAAGAATGGTTGGATATTACCAAATTACTTTAATATCAACACTAAAGTAGCTGTCAAAGTTATAGCATACTATCTAATAATTGAATTTTTCTAAGTGAATATGTGGAAATTATCTAGATAATTAAATGTAGAGAATAAAATCAGTAAGCGTTTCCACTATCTTTGAATATTAATTTATTTTACAATTACAATTAATAAACGAAATAAATGGAGGTTACATAATATGAGTGTTTTAGACAAATTCAAACTGGATGGTCAAGTCGCAATTGTGACAGGAGGTGCCTCAGGACTAGGAAAAGCAATGGGGAAAGGTTTAGCTGAAGCAGGTGCAAACTTAGTTATTGCTGATATTAATTTAGATTTAGCAAAAGAAACAGCAAACGAATTTGAAACTGAAACAGGAAATCAAGCCTTGGCATGTAAAGTAGATGTAACAAACGTGTCGGATGTTGAGCAAATGGTTTCAGATGTAATGGATAAGTTTGGGCACATAGACATTCTATTCAACAATGCTGGAATCAACGAACATGTTAAATTTGAAGATATGCCTTACGATCGTTGGGTTAAAAATATGGATGTCAATATCAACAGCATGGTTTTAGTTTCACAAGCTGTAGGTAAAGTGATGATCAAACAGCAAAAAGGTACTATTGTGAACACTTCTTCAATGTCAGGTATCATTGTAAATACGCCACAACCACAGGCGGCATATAATACTTCTAAAGGTGCGGTAATTATGTTTACTAAAAGCTTAGCAAGTGAATGGGCAGAACATGGTATACGTGTAAATACTATTGCTCCAGGTTATATGGAAACAGAATTAACTAGAGATTATTTTGCTCAAGGTGGAGAAATGATTGATACATGGATGAATTTTACACCATTAGGTCGTCCTGGTGTACCTGAAGAATTACAAGGTGCAGCACTATATTTAGCTTCTGATGCTTCATCATTTGTTACTGGTAGTGTTGTCACAATTGATGGGGGATATACAGCATTATAAATAACTAGTGACTAATTTAAAATTAAATCTAGTAATATCAAAAGAGAAGTTGAGATAATATAATACTCCACTTCTCTTTTTTTATGCTGTTTTTAAAGTTCTTATGTTAAATGACTCTAATAAATCTAGCTTTATTTAATTCTTACTAAAACGATAAGAATACTTGACAAAGTTGTATGAGGAGCATAGTATTACTAGTAATCTAATATTCAGAAAATTGATTTGGGGGGATTATATATGACATCTATGAGCATTCTAGATCAAAGTCCAATTGATATTAATGAAACTGTAAATGAGGGTATACAACGAACTGTTGAATTAGCACAACTAGCAGATAAATTAAAATATACGAGATATTTTGTTGCAGAGCATCATAATATTCCAGAAGTTGCGGGTACAAGCCCAGAAATATTAGTGACACATCTACTCAACAAGACTAACGAAATACGTATTGGTTCAGGAGGAGTAATGTTACAGCACTATAGTCCTTTTAAAGTAATAGAACAATTCCATTTTATTAGTCACCTTGCACCAGGTAGAGTTGATTTAGGGGTTGGTAAAGCACCTGGTGGATTTCCATTAGCAACACAGGCTCTGCAATCAGAATTCAAATCGCCACAAGTTACATTCAATGATAAATTCCAACTGTTAAACAATTTAAATAATCGAAATTTTAAAGAAGATGATGCATATAATCAATTACAAACTTCTATAAGAGATAATGAAGTTCCTAAGCCAGAGCTCTTTTTATTAGGGGGCAGTGACCGTTCGGCACAATTTGCAGCAAATGAAAATGTTGGTTTTGTATATGCTTTCTTTATTAATTCTAATGTTGATATGTTAATAAGTGCAGTGAAATCTTATAAACAGCAATATCCAAAAGGGCGTTTTATTGTTGCTGTAGCAGCAGTAGTAACAGAAAATGAAAATGATAAAGAATTAGTTAAAGATGGTCGTACAAATTATGCTTTGCATTTTAAGGATGGTAGAAAAATTACTGTAAATACTAAGGAGCAACTAGAAGCATTTAGTAAACAAAGTGCAGAACATTTTGAAGTTGAGGAAAAGCAAATAGACGTTTTAGAAGGCTCAGCTGCTGAAGTTAGACATCAATTATCTCAGTTAAACAACGAAGGACTCATCGATGAGTTTATGTTGCATATGCCAATACAGAATCACAAATTAAGAGTGAAAACGGTGGAGAAACTTGCTCCATTATACACAATTGCTAACCAGAAAGAAGGGGTATTATGAGTCAGAAAAAAATAGATTTTGGAATTATGTTAAATGGTCCAGGTAGTCATATGCATGCTTGGAAATCTAATGAAGTTCCTAGCGATGCCAGTACTAACTTTGAATACCAACTAGACATTGCTAAGAGAGCAGAGCGAGCAGGTTTTAGTTTTGTTTTTGTAGCAGATGGTCTATATATTCATGAGAAGTCTATCCCTCATTTCTTAGACAGACACGAACCTTTAACGCTACTTGCTGCACTTGCGTCTATTACTCAAAAAATTGGTTTAGTTGGTACAATTTCAACTTCATATAGTGAACCTTTTACCGTTGCGAGACAGTTAGCAACGATTGATAATATCAGTCACGGACGCGCAGGATGGAACGTTGTTACATCACCACTTGAGGGTAGTGCAGATAACTATAGTAAAGGTGAACATCCGGAGCATGATACGAGATATGATATCGCTGAAGAACATATTCAAGTGGTACAAGGATTATGGGATTCATATGAAGATGATGCGTTTAAATTTGATAATGAAAAAGGCGAATATTTAGATAAAAACAAAATGCACACACTAGATTATAAAGGTGAATATTTCCAAGTAAAAGGACCATTAAATGCAAGTCGCTCTGAACAAGGTCAACCAGTCATTTTTCAGGCAGGCGCTTCACCTAAAGGACAAGACTATGCAGCCAAATATGCAGATGCAGTTTTCACATTAGGAGAATCAAAAGAAAGTGCACAACGGAATTATGAAAGTATTAAAGATCAAGCTAAGGCATATGGACGTAACCCCGATGAAGTAAGAGTTTATCCTATATTAGCACCAGTCATAGCTAAGACAGAAAGTGAAGCAGAAGCACGCTTTGAAAATATTAAGACTTTAGCAAATATTGATGAAGCATTAGATTATTTAGGTCGTTATTATGATCATCATGATTTTAGTCAATATGATTTAGATGCGCCTTTTCCAGATTTAGGAGAAGTTGGTCAAAATAGTTTCCGAGCTACTGCAGATGCAATTGCTAATCGCGCAAAAGCAAACCAATCGACGTTAAGAGAAGTTGCGCTAGAAGAGACAGTTAGACGCTCTCCATTTATGGGAACATACGAAACTGTAGCAGATATAATCATTGAATGGGTAGAAGACGGCGCAGCAGATGGTTTTATTTTTGGGCCTCATATATACGGGGCGGTTTATGATGAATTCTTAGAAAATGTATTACCTATTCTAGAAGAGAAGGGTTATTATGATAAAACATTTCATGGTGAAACATTAAGAGATCATCTTGGCCTTCCTTTTAAAGAAAATAGATACACACAATCCCGTGTTACAAATTAAAGCTTTGAAAATATTGAAATTGATGGACACATCTAAATTATAAAAGTTGTGTCTATTTTTTATTAAAAGGAGTGAACGACTATGTCAGAATCTAGTACAACATCTTATCAAAATACTGTTAATCAAACAGCTAACCAAACTTCTATAAAAACAAAAAGGAAATTAGAGTTACCACATGTGTTATTAATGATGTTACTAATGATGATGTTTGCTTGTTTTTTGACATATATCATTCCTGCTGGGACGTTTAATACTGACAAAGATGGATCGATGATACAAGGGACTTACCACGCAATTGCTCAACATCCTGTGAATCCATTTTATGCAATAACTCTGATTCTAAATGGAGGTACCCAATCTGCTCAAACAGTGACTTTGCTATTATTTATAGGTGGTGCAATGGGAGGCATCCTGCAGTTAAATTCAGTTACGAAAATAACCAATTTCATGATTTATAGATTTGAACATGTAGGTGCATTACCATTAATAATAGGTTTATTCTCATTAATGGCTTTTATAGGATTCTTTATCGGTGGAGATCAAATGATTGTGTTTGTAACCTTGGGCGTCATTTTAGTAAGACGTTTAAAGTTAGATCCTATTATGGCTTTGGCGATTACATTCTTACCTTTATATATGGCATTTTCTGTATCACCTTCTGGAATGGCTAAAATCGGACAAATTGTATATCCCGATGTCTCACTTTATTCAGGCTACGGTGGCAGGGCTATTATGTATCTTATATTTTTAATTGTGACCTTATTGTATGTAATTTGGTATGCGCGAAGAGTAATTAAAAATCCAGATAATAGTATGATGACTACAAAAGTTTGGCAACAACAAAACGATTATTCATCAAATGAAGCAATGGATTTGGAAGATAGAAAGGTAAGTTGGAGAGATTACATTGTCGTTAGTTTAGTTATTGTTACACCAATCATTTTAGCGTTAGGAAATGGTTTGCTAAAGTGGACTGAACGATATGGTAATGGTGTTTTTATTACAGTATTTGGTTTAAGTTTTGTGTTGGCCTATATTGTTAAGGGGAAACGACCATCTGAAATGGTGGATGGATTTTTAGAAGGTGCAAAACCGATGCTTGTAGTTGCATTTGCAATCATTATGGCAAATACCATTAGCGTGATATTAGAAAAAGGACAAATATTAAGTACTATAGTGCATGGATTGACGACGCAACTTGATGGTGCTTCATCAGGTGTAGTTTCGGTTTTAGTGTTTTTTGTAGCTACAATATTTAATTTCTTAGTGCCTTCTGGTTCTGGGTTGATGAGTGTGATGGTGCCTATATTACAGCCTGTTACAACAGCATTAGGAGTTAATGATCAAATATTATTAACTTCATTATCCTTTGGTGGTGGATTAGGTAATCTTATCACTCCGACATTAGGTGCTACAATTGGGGCTATAGCTATAGCTAAGGCTAATTTCGGATCATGGTTTAAATTTATGGCACCGTTATTTATCATATGGATGATTGTTGGTGGTGTGATACTTTATGTATTTACTGCAATTGGCTGGAGTGGTGGTATATAATTGATATTCAAAATAAAAGGAACAATGATGACTTTATCTAAAAGTAATTTATACTTAGAACATTAAAGTCTATCGTTGTTCCTTTTTTGTTTTTATTTTTTCATGGAGCTACTGTTAACGAGAATGGTACGTTTTTTTTCCATTTATTTGATGGTGTTTCATCAGTTATGACTTCTGTAATGTCACTGATTTTTGCAAATGAAAGTGTAGAGGATATATCGAATTTACTTTTATCAATAAGTGCAATGACATTTTCACTTTCCTTTACCATTTGTTTTTTTAATTGAACTTCAGGTAAAGAAAAATCAGTTAAGCCATTTTCAAGTGTAAAGCCGTTCGCAGATAAAAAGAAATAATCTATGTGATACATTTCTAGTATTTGTGAGTCGATATTACCTGTAATCGCATTTGAATCTTGTGAAACAAAACCTCCAACTACAAGAACTGTTAAGTGTGGATTCTCTTTTAATAATACTGCATTTTCTAACCCGTTTGTGATAATAGTTAGTTCCATTGTTGTTTCCGTTAATAATTTGGCTAATTCATAAGTTGTAGAACTTGCATCAATCATAATACATTGTTGAGGTTGTATTTTTTTTAAAGCATGTTTACTAATTTTATATTTTTCTGAATGTTTTTGAGTTAAGCGATAAGAAAAATTTAACTTAGAACCCAGATTATCAGTTATTTTTGCACCACCGTGTGTACGGATTAATTTATTTTCACTTTCAAGGCGTCTTAAATCACTTCTTACAGTTGCTTCTGTAACACTTAAGTAATCAGAGAGCTGTTTTACAGTTGCACGTTTATGAGATTTTATATAAGTATAAATATGTTCTCTACGCTCATCAGCATACATTTTCATATGAATCACATCCTCCTTTATATCATTATACATTTTAACATAAATAGTGCACAAGAAAACTAAAACAAATCAAAATGAAAATAAACGAAAGAATATTTGAAAGAAATGAAAAAATATATTAAAATAATAATTGTTAATGAAAACGTTTTCTAAAAAGAAAAGGGGAGATTTTAATTATGACTAAGAAAAATTATCCAGAACAAATGAATGCTGTTGTAGCTTATGCACCTGGTGAATATAAATATGAAACAGTTGAAACTCCGAAAATAGAAAATTCAAAAGAAATTATCGTAAAAGTGGAAGCATGTGGTATCTGCGCAGGTGATATTAAGGCCTATGATGGTGCGCCAAGCTTTTGGGGGGATGAAACACAGCCCTCATACATTAAAGCCCCAATGATTCCGGGTCATGAATTTATTGCTCGTATTGTTGAAAAGGGGGATGATGTTACTGAATTTGAAATTGGTGATCGTGTAATTTCTGAACAAATCGTACCTTGTTGGGAATGTAGATTCTGTAATCGTGGAGAGTACTGGATGTGTGAAAAACATGATTTATATGGCTTTCAAAACAATGTGAACGGCGGTATGGCAGAGTATATGAAATTTACAAAAGAAGCCATCAATTATAAAGTACCTGAGGATATGCCTATAGAGAAAGCAATTTTAATTGAGCCTTACGCCTGTAGTTTGCATGCAGTACAACGTGCCAACATTAAACTAGGAGATTTTGTTGTACTTTCAGGTGCTGGAACATTAGGTTTAGGTATGGTAGGTGCAGCTAAAAAAGCAGGTGCTGAGACATTAGTTGTCTTAGACATGAAAGATGAAAGATTAGAGTTAGCTAAGGAGTTTGGTGCTGATATTGTAATGAATCCAGCTAAAGTTGATGTTGTTAAAGAAATCAAGTCAATGACTGAAGGATATGGCTGTGACACTTATATTGAAGCTACGGGTCATCCTAAATCAGTTGAACAAGGCTTAAGTGCAATCAGAAAATTAGGTCGTTTTGTAGAATTCTCTGTATTTGCTGATCCAGTAACAGTAGATTGGAGTATTATTTCAGACCGTAAAGAATTAGATTTGATGGGAAGCCATTTGGGACCATATTGCTACCCACTTGTTATTGATGGGATTCAAAAAGATGACTATCCAACTGATGGTGTAGTTACACATCAATTACCTTTAAAAGATTTTGAACAAGGATTTGATCTGATGAAAAAAGGAGATAAATCATTAAAAATTGTTCTCGTACCTTAAAGCTAATGGCTAAAGAATTCGTGTAATAAAAGGAGCGCATTGAAATGAAAAAAATGGTTAATAATCCAGACCATGTTATTGATGAATTAATGACTGGTTATTTAGCGGCTTACCCTGAATATTTAAGACGTTCAGAACTTCATAAAAGGGCTTTAATAGGTAACAAAAGAACGGAAAAACGCAAAGTAAGTGTCTTGATTGGTGGAGGGTCTGGCCATGAACCAGGGTTTTTAGGATATGTAGGTAAAGGTATGGCTGATGGTGTAGCTGTTGGTAATATATTTGCCTCGCCTTCACCGATACCAATTCAAGCTGTGACAAAAGAAATCAATCAGGATTACGGTGTGTTGTATATATATGGTAATTACGCTGGTGACTTAATGAACTTTGAGATGGCTAGCGAAATGACAGAAATAGAAGATGATATCCAAACGGCTGCTGTTATTGGTAATGACGACGTAGCTTCATCTAAAGATATTGACGACCGTAGAGGTATAGCAGGTGAATTACTTGTATATAAAGTTGCTGGAGCCGCAGCAGATTTTGGATATAATTTGGAAGAAGTAAGACGTATTGCTCAATTTGCTAATGATCAAACACGTTCTATGGGAATTGGTTTAAGCCCATGTTATTTACCTCAAACAGGCAAACCAAGTTTTGATTTAGAAGATAATGAAATGGAAATTGGATTAGGGCATCATGGAGAACCAGGAATAGAAAAAACAACAATCAGAACAGCTAAAGAAACAGTAAACGTGATTATGCAAAATATTTTAAAAGAATCAATTTATCATGAAGATGATGAAGTGGTTGTCTTAGTTAATGGTCTAGGGGCTACATCTCAAATGGAACTTTATATAATTAACAAAGAAGTAAGCGAAATATTGGAAGATAAAAATATTAGAGTTTATAAAACATTTGTTGGCAATTTTATTACGTCGATGGAAATGGGTGGTTTTTCAGTGACGTTAATGAAAGTAGATGACACACTGAAGGCATGTGTAGATCATCCGGTAGATTGTCCGAACTTCAAGGTAGTTTAGGAGGTGTAAATATGATATTAACAAGTCAATCATTTAAAGATTATATATTAGAGTTAACAACGTTATTTGAACAGAAAAAAGATGAGCTTTGTGAGCTAGACAGAAAAATTGGTGATGGTGACCATGGTGTCACAATGGATATTGGTTACCAAGCTGTAAAGGAAACTATTCAAAATGAGTTAGTATCACAAAGTGATATTGCGAAAATTAGTGTAGCTGTTGGGAAGAGTTTTTTAGATGCTGTGGGCTCATCAGTAGGTCCATTATATGCGTCTGGTTATCTAAAAGGAGCGGTATCAATTAAAAATCAAACAGAGCTTGATGATACAGGTTTATATCAATTTTGGATTGCATTTAGTAAAGGAATTAAAGATAGAGGCAAAGCCGAAATTGGTGATAAAACAATGATAGATACTTTAGAGCCATTTTATAAATCATTAACACAATCAATGGAACAAGATATGCCTTTTATAGATGGCTACAATAAAGCATTAAAAGAAGCACACATAGGAATGGAAAGTACAAAGGATATTATTTCTAATAAAGGACGTTCTAAGAGGTTAGGGTATAGATCTCAAGGGCATGTGGATCCCGGTGCGATGTCTGCTTATCTAATGTTACAAACATTTGGAAGTTTTATTGAAAATTAACGGAAAATATTAAGGAGGAAATTACATGAAAATAGCAATTGGTGCAGACCATAACGGATACGATTTAAAAGAAGCGGTAAAAGAACATGTTGAAGCATTAGGGCATGAAGTTGAAGATTTTGGTTGTCATCAATGTGCAGAAACAGACTATCCAGATGTGGCAGCTGAAGTTGGTAAAAGCATACAACAAGGGAAAAACGCTCGTGGTATATTAATATGTGGTACAGGTATTGGTGTAGCTATAACAGCTAATAAATTAACAGGAATACGTGCTGCGTTAGCGCATGATTATTATTCTGCAGAGCGTGCTCAACTTAGTAATAATGCACAAATTTTAACAATGGGCGCGCAAATTATTGGTATAGAAGTCGCTAAGAAAAACGTAGAAGCTTATCTCAATGTAAGTTGGAAAGGTGGTTCTCAACGCAAAGTTGATAAAATTGATGAAGTTGAGAGAAACGAGTCGAATTAAATGATAAAAGGATTAGCTACAAAGAAATTTATTATTATAAATTTCTTTGTAGCTTTTTTAACGTTTTGATGCCTGTACCTTAATATAAATGGCCCTTATCCTTTTTAAGAAGTTTGTAGAATTGTCACTGTAATTTTTAAAATATTATCCTATAATATCCTTAAGGAGGATTATCTATGCGTAGAGTACTGTATGCTTTTTTAGTTTATACAATATTAGGTTTATTAAGTGGATTCTATTATCGTGAATTGACACTCGCTCATAACTTTACTGGAGATACACAACTTGTAGTTGTACATACACACACGTTAATCTTAGGTATGTTTATGCACCTTATTTTATTGCCTGTTGTGAAAATATTTAAGTTAGATAGTTATTATTTATTTAACTGGTTCTTTATTATTTATAACGTTGGTGTGTTGACTACGATAGGTATGATGTTTACGAAGGGAACTTATCAAGTTATTGGGCTTACTGTTCCAGATTCGTTTGCTGGCTTTGCGGGTATGGGTCATACTATTTTAACTGCAGGTTTTATACTGCTATTTTTCGTATTAAGAAATGCAATTATTAAGGATCCTAGAGATTAGTGAAAAGAGTATTAAATATCAACTCATTAAAGTGAATTTGAAACAGAACTATCATTTAAATTTAAATGCATTTTTTTGAACTTAATGAATTATATGATAAGAGGGGATGAAATCAACAGTTGGATTTCACCCCTCACTTTTTTTGTGAATCAACTTTATGAAAAATTATTTTATATTCATTAAAGCTTTATAGAAAATATCACGTTGTTTTTCTAATGAAATAGGATCATTATACTGTGTAACAGTAACGTCAAACTTAATTATGTTTTTATTTTTTACTGCGGATAAATTACGCCAGTAATTGGTATTTTCAAATGACGCATTTTGTTTACCGTTTGTAGCAATAACTGCGAAATCACCTATATAGTTTGCAAAATTTTCTGGGTTAATTGGTGTAGCGAATTTATTTTTTGTAGCTTGTGCGAGTGCTTTAGGCTGCTTCATTCTATAACCATCATATAGAATTTCTGTACCTCTACCCAGATGATCGCTAAAGGCCATTGTTCCTTTTGGTGTTTGCTGTAAGACAGAAATAGATTTTTCTTTAATTACTGGTTCTAGTTCTTTTCTATCTTTTGCCATTTGAGTATCCCATTCTTTGATCCATTGTTTAGCTTTCGATTCTTCATTAACTAAAGTAGCAAGCTTTTTAGTATTATCTTTATAATTAGATTTTTCTGCATTAAAAGCAACTGTAGGTGCAATTTTTTGTAATTTTTTAATATTTTTATCTTGGGTTGTAGTAATGATTAAATCGGGTTTTTGATGCGTAACTTGTTCTATACTAGTATTATCAATGCGTTTAATCCCTTTTGTAGAGTCATTTAATACTTTGTTTTTATTTACAAATTCTGGAATTGCGATTGGCTTATGACCAAATTTTACTAGAGCACCTACATAGGTAGGGTGTAAAACTACTATATTTTTAGGGCTTTTAGGAATTTTAATTTCATTTCCGTTATCATCTTTAAATGTTTTCCCAGTGGACTCAAGGTTTGAATTATTTGTACCACAAGCAGCAGTAAATAAAATTAAAGAAATAAAGAGTAAAGTTAATTTTTTCATTGGTGAACATCTCCTAAATATAAAAGTTGATTAATAAAATATTTTAGTTGATAATGATTATCAATTATAGCATAATGTATGTAAGATACAAGTTAATTTTGGGAGGGTGCTTTATGGATGACGTAATTATAATTGGTGGTGGCCCAGCAGGGTTATTTGCTAGTTTTTATTCAGGATTAAGAGGGATGAACGTCCGCATCATAGATATTCAAGACAAACTTGGGGGGAAGATGCATGTCTATCCAGAAAAAATTATATGGGATATTGGTGGATTAGCACCGAAACCGTGTTTTGAAGTTATTCAAGACACAGTTAGACAAGGTCTACATTTTAATCCTGAAGTGAATTTAGAAGAACGTGTAACTGATATAAGAAAAATTGCCGAACAACATTTTGAGGTTGAAACGGATAAAGGAAATGTATTTGAAGGAAAATCAGTGATTATAGCGATTGGCGGAGGTATCATTAATCCTAAACAACTAGATATTAAAGATGCAGAAAGATATAAATTGACTAACTTACATTATGTAGTACAGTCTTTGAAAAAATTTAAAGATAAAAATGTATTAATTTCTGGTGCCGGTAATTCAGCTTTAGATTGGGCTAACGATTTAAGTGGTTATGCTAAAAGTGTTACGCTCATTTATAGAAAAGCTGATATTAAAGGATATGAAGCAATGAGAGATAAAATGGAGCAATTGAATGTTGAAAAATTACCGAATACACATATATATCAACTTATAGGTGACCAAGGACAAACACAAATTGAAAAAGTGATATTAGAGAACATTGAAACAGGTGAGCAAACGGTAAAAGCATTTGATGATGTGATTATCAGTCATGGTTTTGATAGAGAAAATACATTGTTAGAGGCTTCTTCAACTCAAGTTGACATGTTTAACGAGTACAGCATTAAAGGCTTTGGCAATACTTCTACGAGTATTGATGGATTGTATGCATGTGGTGATATTATATATCATGAAGCAAAAGCACATCTCATTGCAAGCGCCTTTAGTGACGCGGCTAATGCTGCAAATTTGGCTAAGCTTTACATTGAGCCTAAAGCAGCTGCAGAAGGTTATGTATCAAGTCATAATGATGTCTTTAAAGAATCAAATAAAGTAGTTATGAAGAAATATTTATAATATAATTTTTAGGAGAAAATAATAAATGGTTGAGATAAAGCATGAAGCACCAACTGTTGAAGACTATAGAAATTTACGTAAAATAGCTGGACTGAGCGAAAAATCCCGAGAAGCTGCTGAAAAGGGTATACCTAATGCATGTTTTAATGTCACAATCTATGATCAACAGGTGTTAATAGGTATGGGAAGAGTGATTGGTGATGGTGGAACGGCGTTTCAAATCATTGATATAGCAGTTAATCCAGCATACCAAGGCCATGGTTATGGAAAAGAAATAATGACTCATATTATGGATTATATAAAAACTGAGGCTGAATCGGGAACATATGTCAGTTTAATAGCTGATTACCCTGCGGATCAGTTGTATGCACAATTTGGATTTATTACTACAGAACCCAATTCTTGTGGTATGTATTTAAAATATTGATAAGTAGTCGTAAATTTATAATTTGTATTTTGAATATAATAACTGAGGAGGCTGGGACAAATTAATTGTCTCAGCCTCCTCAAATGCTATATTGTCAATAACTTAAGTTATTGGTCTTTTATTATGTATGAGCTTGAGTGAGAACTCAAGCTCATACATTGCTAATTGCTATTTCGTCTCTTCTATATTTGCATTTGCAGCATTTGTTCTAGAACGTAAGTCTGCTTCAATTTCTTCTAAACTACGGCCACGTGTTTCTGGTAAGTATTTGATTACAAAGATTAAGGCACAAATTCCAATCGCAGCAAAGATTAAGAATACTTGTTCAACTGATAATACTTCCGTCAAAATTGGGAAGAATTGCGCAACTAACAAGCTACCAATTGATAATACAAGCGCTGCGACACCAGTTGCGGCACCACGTGCACGCATTGGGAATAATTCAGGTAACATAACCCAAAGTACTGGCCCCCAAGTAAACCCAAAGAATATAATGAATAAAGTTAAACAAGCTACGATAATCCATGCGGATGATTGAATCCCAATTGTCCAAATTAAGACAGCCATAATTAGTAGCGAAGCGACCATACCAATGTTACCAATTACTAATAGACGCTTACGATCAATTTTATCAATAATCATAATAGCGACAATTGTAATTAAGACGTTCACGGTACCAATTCCTACTGTGCCTAAAATGGAAGTAGCATTACCTAAACCAGCTTTATTGAAAATAGTAGGTGCGTAATAAATGATTGCATTAATTCCTATTATTTGTTGGAGTAACGCAAAGATACTTCCGATAATCAGCGTTGGTCGTAACCATGGTGATTTTAAAACATTCCATGTGCTTTCAGAAATACTATTAATTTCTTTCATATCTGCAATTTCTTTATCGATTTCACTATCTTTAAACGTTAATTTCATCACATCACGAGCTGCTTTTTCACTTCTGTGCTCAAGTAACCATCTTGGACTTTCAGGCATAAATGCAACACCAATTAACAAGATAACAGAAGGTACGATTGCAAGTCCTAGCATCCATCTCCAACCTTCTATTGGTGTGAACGCATAGTTGATTAAGTATGAAGATAAAATACCAATTGTAATCATTAATTGGTTTAAAGAACTTAATGAACCACGTTGTTCAGTAGGCGCCATTTCTGATAAATAAACTGGTACGATAGCAGTAGAACCACCTACAGCTAAACCAATGACTAGACGACCGAGAACTAGTATAGGCATGGAAGGGGCTGAAGCTAATATTAAAGCACCGACTATGTAAATAATTGCTATAATAAATACAACACGTCTACGCCCCAATCTATCAGACATCGGTCCACTAGCACCTGAACCAAATATTGCCCCAACTAACATAGACGAAACTACAAGACCTTCAGTAAAACTATTTAAAGGTATATCATCTCTTATAAATAATAAGGCGCCAGATATTACTCCCATGTCATAACCATAGAGTAAACCTCCCAATGCACCAAGGAAAAAGATGAGTTTTTTATTTACTTTTATTCCCATAAAAACCCTCCTGAATGTTTTCGATAAAGATAAGTATACGCTTTCATATTTTACTTGTAAATATTAAAGTATAAGATTTTTATTTATTATTATCTATTTATATGAGGTGTAATTCTTATTTATATGTATAAAAATGCGAGGTTATATTAATCATAATAAAATGAAAAAGAGCGTGAATATGAAAACAAATTTTAGAGTTTGCTTTCATATTCACGCTCTATTAAAGAGTGACAATTTATGAATTGTTTATAATTTGAAACATTACTATAGATTCATTTTATGCTTCAAAGTCGATGACTATGCGGCCAGAATTTTCATGTTCAAGTACTTGTTTAATACTTGATTCAATCTCACTGAATTTAATAACTTGTTTGATGTCATGTAATTGGTCTGGTTTTAAGTCTTTTGCTAAACGACGCCATATATGTTTGCGTTGTCTCATTTCAGTATAAACTGAATCGATACCTATAATGCTAGTGCCTCTTAATATAAATGGAAATACAGAACTATCAAAGTTTGTTCCGCCAGTCATACCTATTAAAGCAACACTGCCATCATAATCTAATTGTTTAATGATTTGTGATAAACTTTCGCCACCGACTGGATCTATAGCACCTTGCCAAGTACGTTTGCCAAGTGGTTTACTATCACTTTCTGAAATACGAGGTATTACTTCTTTTGCACCTAAAGATTTAAGTTGAGCTTCAGCGTTTTGTTTACCGGTACTAGCAACAACATCAAAGCCTATTGAGTCCAACATCATTACTGCAAGTGTTCCTACGCCACCTGTTGCACCACGTACAAGTACGTCTTCTTTTTCTACAGATAAACCATTATGTTCTAACTTTTCGATAGCTAAACCTGCTGTATAGCCAGCAGTTCCATAAATCATAGCTTCTTCAAGGGTTAAATCTTTTGGTAAAGGTACAATCCACTCTTCTTTAACACGTGCGTATTCACTAAAACCACCAAAGTGGCTAATGCCTAAATCATATCCAGTGATAATAACTTCGTCACCAGCTTCAAAAGCATGAGTATCGGAATGTTCTACTACGCCAGCTAAATCAATACCTGGAACCATTGGGTATGATTTTACGATTTTTGAATTTTCCACTGTTGCAAGTGCATCTTTATAATTGATACCAGAGTACTTAACTTTTATAAGTACCTCGCCCTCTGGTAAATCATTTATTGATAAATCTTTATATTGGTTAGTTACTTTGCCGTCTTGTTCATCGACTACAAAAGCTTTAAATGTTTCAGTCATTGCCAAATGGCACTCCCTTATGTATAAATTTACGAACAATTAAAAAACTAGAACTACTTTATCATGTAATTGAATATTACACAATAAGGCTAAACTATACGTTTTTTAGGTAAGCGCTTTAAATTAAAAACAATTTAATTTTTGTAGGAAAAAGTAAGTGATTATAAAAGTATTATTATTCAATAGTAAGATAAGAAGTGTTTTAGTATAATTGATTTCAAAGAGAGAACAAAGTAGGGGGAGTAATATGGTGACTCAAATTGAATTGGTAAAATCTAATGAGCTAGAACAATTACGTCAACTTAGTATCACTACATTTAAGGCGACATTTGAAGACGGTGGTTACACTGATGAAGATTTCGAGCAGTATTTTAATGAAGCTTATAATGTAGAACAACTAAATAAAGAATTAGAAAATGAATCATCTTTTACTTATTTTTATAAAGAAAATGAAAAAATAGTAGGATATTTTAAATTAAATATTAATCAAGCCCAATCAGAAGAAAAGGGGAATGAATATCTCGAAATACAGCGCATTTATTTTTTACCAAAATTTCAAGGGGGTGGGCGAGGAAAACACGTCTTTGAATTCGCAATCGAAAAAGCGCGAGAATTAAAGAAAACTAAAATTTGGTTAGGCGTATGGGAGTATAATAAACAAGCACTTAATTTCTACGAAAAGCAAGGACTGCATGTTACAGGGGAACATCACTTTTATACTGGTAATGTAGTAGATATAGATTTAATTATGGAAAAAGAAATTTAGAAATAAAGTTCTTTTAGATGCTTTGTGACATAATTTAAATATGTTATGGAACTATATAAAGTTGAAAAATATTTTGAGTTTGTTAAATTTATATATTTTTTTTAAGGATTTTTCATTAAAGATGTTTATTGCTAATTTTATAGTGAATAATAAACTAATTCTCAACCAACCTCTTGGGGAATGATATACATAGATACTAACCATTAGGTTGTGAGTATTAAAAAAATAAGGAGGTTTTTCTATATGAAAAAATTATTAGTAGGTTTTCTTACTTTATCTTTAGCACTTGCAGCTTGTTCAAATGGTAATGATGATGACAGTAGTAAAAAGGACGATAGTTCAAAAGACAGTCAATCATCTGATGACAAATCAAAAGATTCTAAAAATGATGACAAGAAGAGTAATGACAGCTCTGACAAAGATTCAGACAAAGACTCAGACAAAAACAAAGATTCTGATAGCAAATCTAGCGAAGATAGTTCTTCAGGTGATGGGACGGACAGTAATGGAAACAATTCTGACAGTTCATCAAATGATGATAACAGTTCTTCTGATAACAATGGTAGTGCCTCAAGTAATAGTTCTAATTCAGATGGTAACAATGGATCTAGTGATGCGAATAGTGGAAATAGCGCATCAACTTCAGGAAATAATGACAATACGAATAACAACAATGCGAATAGCGATAATGCAAATAGTAATGACAATGCTAGCAATAACGCCAATTCAAATAATAATGCATCAAATTCAAGCGCATCTCAGTATGTTGCTCCTTATCAAGGACAAAACGCTGTACCAGTAGCGCAAAATATTACATCTGGTAATGTAGATCCACAAACTGCATTACAAAGCTTGCCTAACTTCCAAAATTCATTGGACAATGCTACTGCTGAAGTTAATTCATTAAATGGTCAATCTAATCCATTCAATGACTACGCTATTGAAGGTAGCGAAGGGAACTATAGTTATATCTTTAGTTTCCAAAATCAAGCACAACCAGGGACATATACAATTGCTACAGTAGACCAGCAAGGTACAGTTAGAGTTGTAGACCCTGCTTACCAACAATAAAAATAAAATTATAAAGTAAGTGAATGGACATAAATGCCCATAAATGCCCATTTTCAAAATAAGAAAGCTAATCAATTTAGGTTAAGATTCAGAGCGTGTACAATTGTGTGAGGGTGAGAAGGTATGAGTGAGGGGCCGGTGTCTCTCACTCATATTATGCCCGTCAGCTCTAGCATGTAATAAAATTTAATAAAACAATGAAAACGTCAATTTCTATAGAAATAATATAGAAATTGACGTTTATTTTTTACTTAGGAGCTTTATGTCTCATGTGATTTTTAACATGTATTAGTATTAGTGCAAGGTAATCAAATAGTCGAATATTATATTTTACCTAGATTTAGTACATTTATGAATGATATGAGAAATAGTTTCAAAAGCATGGTTATCTTTATTTACAAAAGAATTATCATGTATATCTTTCATTTGATGGCTTATTAAATCGTTGAGTAATGCTTTGGCATCGCTATAGCGTACTGTAGATAGCGCGTGCATCACTTCTTCATAAACACCACGTTCAGAAACATATTTTTCGTGATTTGGTGTATATTGACAGACTGTTTTATCAATAGTTAATGCATCAAAAATAATCGATGAATAGTCAGTTAAGACAATATCTGAAATCAATAATAAATCTTGAGCTTCTATATGAGAAGGCGCAATAATTGCATTCTCCGGAACGTAGTTAGAATTATCTTCAATATGCCCTTTAAAAATAACATTGTATTTATTCAGAAGCCCATCACTTATTGGTAATAAATCAGATTCATCATAATCTGTTCGCCAAGTAGGCGCATAAAGTAATGTTTCCTTTTCTGGATTTAATTTCAATTCTTTTTTGATAAATGAAATATAGTGATGATCAGATTGTTTATCTAATAAATAACGAACTCTTGGATAGCCACAATTTAATATATGCGTTCGTTGCTGTGGAAAAGCAGTTTTAAAATAATCAATAATCGCTGAACAATCACAAATGAAATAGTCTTGTTGTAACCATTTATTATATTTACGTGCGCGATAATTATAAATATTAAGGTTTTGAGTTGGTTCAGGACTATCTAAAAATAGTTTTTTTATAGGCGTACCATGCCAAAGTTGTATAATGGTTCCGTTTGGTTTTAATGAGTCTGGTATATAACTTTCTAATATTACAACTTGTGCACTTTCGATAAGTGATTTCGCTTTTGGATCATCCGGTTTAATAAAATTAGGCCCATTTACATCATTAGTAATAAAATAGATAGGTAATTTAGTAAAGTGTTTCGCAAAGTGATTAAATAAATAACGAGAATTACCGCGGAAACCATAATCAAAACCTAAGAAAACTATATGATTTTTAACTTTAGACTTGTCTTTTTCATAAATATAACTTGCTTCACGATGCTTTTTGTCAAAATGTTGTTGAAGCATATGATAAAACCAATGGGGTAATTTAAAACCGGTATTTTTTAAGCATTTATCTGTAAAGCGCAATTGCTCTGGTGCGAGCGTTTCACTATTTTTAAATGGCACAGCGTGTTTATGTTCATATGCCAATTTGTTAAGGCTAAATTTAGTTGTGTTTAATGGCGTTAATTTATGAATTTCACTCCAAATATAGTCACTTGTAATAAATGTGGATTCAAAATTAAAAACTACATGACTATCTGTAGCGATATCATCTTGTAATAGTGAAATCAGTGATAAGTCAAAAATATTACTAATTTCAAAATGTTTTAAGATGTTTTGTGTTGTTTCTATATGGAAAATAACATTTGGGAAGTGGTTAATATTTTCAATCCAATCATTGAAAGTAATTTCTGATTTCCCAAAATAGCGACAGTCGTTGACGTATTGTTGTTGAACTGTATAGTCTGTTACAATCGGGCAAGGCTTTAATTCAACGGCCTCAAGCATATGTTGGTATATTTCAATATGGTCATTAATTAATACAAAGTGTGAATAACCTTCTAATGTTGCCTTTTCCAATTCAGACTCTAAAAGGTGCAACGCTGTAATTTCAATTTGTTTTATCATTTGTATACCTCTACTTAATAGTTATTTATACTATTTTATCATGTAAAGAACCTATGACAAAAGAATCCCTTGTAAACTGAAGTGTATAAAATTAATTGTTTTTAAACTTCAAATTATTTAAAAATGACTTTTTGAATTTATAAAATAGGGAAATCTTTAACGGGGAAGAATTAATTTTTAAAAATTTATTGTAATTAGGTAAAAAAATGTTATAATTTAATTGTGAAAAAAATCACAATATCAGGTTCTTCAATGCCAAATAAAAATAGAAAATGGAAGTGAGTCAAAATGTTTGTAGAATCTTTTAACCCCTTTGGTAACATCTTGTTATCAACATTAGTAGCAGCAATACCTATAGTTTTATTTCTTTTATGTCTAACTCTTTTTAAGATGAAAGGTATTTATGCTTCATTAACAACCGTAGTTGTTACACTTATTATTGCCATGCTATTCTTCAAACTACCTGTGACGATAGCATCGGGAGCAGTCGTTGAAGGATTTTTCCAGGGTATTATACCAATTGGATATATTGTAGTTATGGCAGTTTTACTTTATAAGATTACGAATAAAACTGGCCAGTTTAATACGATACAAGATAGTATTTCTAGTATTTCACAAGATCAGCGTATCCAATTATTGTTAATTGGTTTTGCGTTTAATGGCTTTTTAGAAGGTGCAGCAGGTTTTGGTGTGCCAATTGCAATTTGTGCATTATTACTAACACAGTTAGGATTTGGTCCATTACAAGCAGCAATGCTTTGTTTAATAGCTAATGCGTCTGCAGGTGCATTTGGAGCAATTGGTTTACCTGTCACTGTTATTGACACATTAGGTTTACCAGATAATATTTCAGGTATGGCAGTTTCCCAAATGTCAGCATTAACATTAGTATTTATGAATTTGTTAATACCATTTTTATTAATATGGATTATTGATGGCTTTAAAGGTATTAAAGAAACCTTGCCAGCTATTTTAATTGTTGGTGGTACTTTCGCAGTATTACAAGGTTTAATCACTGTATTTATTGGACCTGAATTGGCCGATATTATACCACCATTAGTTTCAATGTTAGCTTTAGCTTTATTCTCGAAAAAATTCCAACCGAAAAATATCTTTAGATTGAAAAAAGATGAAAAGCCTCAAGCAATTACAAAACACAAACCTAAAGAAATAATATATGCTTGGAGCCCGTTTGTGATTTTAACTGTGATTGTAATGATATGGAGTGCGCAAAGCTTTAAAGCACTTTTCGCTCCAGATGGTGCATTATCTTCACTTGTCTTTAATATAACGTTACCCGGGACTTATAGCGATATTGCAAATAAAGCAATCACATTGCCATTGAATATAATAGGTCAAACCGGAACAGCTATTTTACTTGTAATTATTATTACAATTCTAATGTCAAAAAATGTTAAATTTAAGGATGGCATAGGACTATTTAAAGAAGCGTTTAAAGAATTGTGGTTACCAATTATAACGATTTGTTTTATCTTGGTAATATCTAAATTAATGACTTACGCTGGGTTAAGTAGCGCAGTAGGTGAGGGTATTGCAAAAACAGGAAGCATTTTCCCATTATTATCTCCAATATTGGGGTGGATTGGCGTATTCTTAACAGGTTCTGTTACAAATAACAACTCATTGTTTGCACCAATTCAAGCAGCAGTTGCAAATAATATTGGCGCTAGTGGTGCTTTACTAGTATCAGCAAATACTGTCGGTGGTGTGGCTGCTAAATTAATATCACCACAATCTATTGCGATTGCGACAGCTTCTGTACAACAAGTCGGGAAAGAATCTGAATTGTTGAAAATGACATTACGCTATAGTATTGCTTTACTTATATTTGTATGTATCTGGACATTCTTATTACATTTATTCATGTAATAATTTAAACCAATTATGTTACAAATATAAATACTCCTCAATTTAGTAAATGTATCTTAATTTATGAGGATAAATTAAAAACACGCTCGTTAAATTCATATCACAATGAATTTATACGAGCGTGTTTTTATGAATTATTAATATTGGACGTGCTTAAATTACATATTTTAAGTATTGAATATATTACTAGGAAACTTAGCAAACCTTTGCATTACTTCGTTTTTGAAAATATTCAATATTATTATAATTAAGCGTTTAACATAGTTAAAAAGTCTTGATAAATCGCTTTTGGTGCATAAGATGCAACGGTTTTATAACCATTTTGAATAACAACTTCATCTTTGAACTCTTGGTTTATGAGTCGGCGTAATTGATTAGATAATGCATTTACGTTTTCATGTTCAATTAAATAGCCATTTACATTATTTTGGATGATTGAATCAGGGCCAGCATTGCCATCAAAACTCACTACTACACTGCTTTGGTTCATAGCTTCTAATATCACCATACCGAAACCTTCATTACGCGAAGGGATAACAGTGATTTCACTTACTGCTAATTTTTCGTTTAATTGTTGTGTGGAGCCATACAATTTTACAATGTCTGATAGGTTATATTGATTAATCATTTGTTGCAGATTTGCTTGTTCTTTGCCTTCACCATATATGTGAACTTGATAATTAAATTTTCTAACAACTTGTTGAATAGGATTAATACTTTCAACCAATAAATCAAATCCTTTTTCATATTCTAAACGGCCAGCTGCACAGATGATTTTGCTTTTCGGTTCGTGAAGACGAACTTCATTGATAATATTAGGAACTACGAATACTGGTGTATCGATATGTGATTGGTATTTGTTCTTATCTACAGTAGTTAATGTTGTGATTTTATCTAAACCTCTATAACTTTTAATAATTTCTTGTTGATATGGTTCAGAATGTGCATCAAAGTTCATATGTTCCATACCAACTTTTTCTATTTGAGTACTAGCATATTTAGCAATTAATATATTAAAACTTGCACGGGTACCTACAATCACATCTGTAGAAACATTGCTTATAGCTTTAATCATTTTTTTTTCTATATAGTGAGAAAATTGATCAATCCCTGGTTCAAATTGAGAGATATATTTTGGTCTGGAAAATGATGTGAATTTAGCGATCCTATTTATAATAATGTCTTTTATATTAAGTGGGTGAAATTGATAGTTAATTAAAGGTTTTATTTTAATGGATTCATGAATATCAAAGTAAGGCGAATCAGCCCCTTTAAAAATAGTTATGATTTCTACATGATGTCCTTTTTCAGCTAATATATTTGCCAATTGAGAAATAGACTTGACGGTGCCTCCCATTGCATAAACATTATGCATGAAAAATGTTATTGATTTCATTAAAAAACCTCCAAAAGAACTTTACTTAAATTGAAATTCATTATAGCATGAAATGAATTTTGTATAGGTATAATAGCTAAATAATTTTAAACTAGCAATCAATATAGCGTTATATTAGCTTTTTCACTAAGAAAGTATAAGAATTTTTGTGTGAGCTAGTTAACACATATTAACAAAATTTGTGTAGAATTGCTGAAAGCCCTTTTTTCATGAGCTGATTATGTATATAATTAGAGAGGTATGGAAATATATTGTGTTATTGTTTAATTACATAGCGATAATACGTGCTTTATTATTTTAATCTATGGAAAACGCTTTATTTTTATTGATGTGATTAATAACATTAAAGACAACGTTTCTATTTAACACATATAAAAGGGGGACTGTATTTGTTATGAGTACACAACATAGCAAAACAGATGTCATCTTAATTGGTGGCGGTATCATGAGCGCAACGTTAGGAACATTATTAAAAGAACTCGCACCTGAGAAAGAAGTTAAGATGTTTGAAAGGTTAGCTACACCTGCGGAGGAAAGTTCTAATGCATGGAATAATGCAGGTACAGGTCATTCTGCGTTATGTGAATTAAACTATACTAGTGAAAATAAAGATGGAACAATAGATATCAATAAAGCGGTTAAAATTAATGAACAATTCCAAGTTTCAAAACAGTTTTGGAGCTATTTAATTAAACAAGGGCAACTTGAAAACCCAGAAAAATTTATCAAACCAGTACCGCATATGAGTTTTGTTCAAGGTGTTAAAAATGTTGATTTCTTGAAAAGACGTGTGGACAGACTAAATAAAAACATTTTATTTAGTAATATGGAAATAACAGATGATAAAAATAAAATTGCTGAATGGACGCCACTTATTATGGAGGGGCGTACGTCTAATATACCAATGGCGATTAGTTATGATAAAACAGGTACAGACGTTAACTTCAGCGCATTAACTAGAAAGTTATTTGAGAATTTAGAAGATAAGCAAGTAGAGTTAAATTATGAACATGAAGTAAGAGACATTCAACAACGTGAAGATGGAGTTTGGGAAGTAAAAGTTAAAGACTTGCAAACGAACGATGAGACGATTGTTGAAAGTGATTTTGTATTTATTGGTGCTGGTGGCGCTAGTTTACAGTTGTTACAAAAAACAGGAATTAAAGAGTCTAAACATATTGGTGGTTTCCCAGTAAGTGGATTGTTCTTAGTATGTAAAGATGAAGCTATTGCCAAAAAGCATTTAGCTAAAGTTTATGGTAAAGCTCCAGTAGGTGCTCCACCAATGTCAGTACCACATTTAGATACACGTTACATAGATGGTAAACGAACTATTTTGTTTGGTCCGTTTGCAGGTTTTTCACCAAAATTCTTAAAAACGGGTTCTAATATGGATTTAATCAAATCTGTTAAGCCAAATAACCTTATCACTATGCTATCTGCAGGAATTAAAGAAATGAATTTAACGAAATATCTTATCTCGCAATTAACTTTATCAAATGAAGAACGTATGGAAGATTTACGTCAATTTGTACCTAATGCTAAAAGCGAAGATTGGGAAATCGTCGTTGCTGGACAACGTGTTCAAGTAATTAAAGATACGGATCAAGGCAAAGGAACATTACAATTTGGTACGGAAGTTATTACGTCAGAAGATGGTTCATTATCTGCACTCTTAGGTGCGTCTCCAGGTGCATCTACGGCAGTCGATATTATGCTTGATTTGCTCAAGCGTTGTTACAAAGACGAATTTACTAATTGGGAAGATAAAGTTAAAGAAATCATACCTTCATATGGTATGAAACTATCAGAAAATGAAGCGTTATATACTCAATTAAATAAAGAAATTACGGAAAATTTAAAAATTAATTAATTACTTAATATAATAAAGCTTGATTATACCTCCAAGCTTATTGTTCTATTGATAAAGACAAACTAAGCGTTGTTGTAACGTGCGGTTTGTCTTTTTATATTGATTTTTTTTAAACATAAAGAAAATGCTAGAAGGGCAAGTTAATACATGCACAACTCCCAGCATTTTATATTCTCACTAGAAATATTTATTTTTAGACTCAATGAACAATATTTATTTTTTAATCTGAATTGTAAAGGTAGTGCCTTCATCCTTTTTACTTTGGACTGAAATAGAGCCATCATGTAGTTCAAATATTGTTTTTGCTATAGCTAGACCTAAGCCATTACTATTGTCATTACTACTTGCTTTATAAAAGCGTTCGAATAAACGCGCTTGTGTTTCTTTAGACATACCTTCTCCGTCATCTGTGATTTCACAAGTAATTGTCTCGAAGTCTTGATTGAGTGTGACATCGATGATACCACCCTGTTGTGAATATTTTATGGCATTGGTAATTATATTTTGGAAAGCTTGATGTAAAAGACGCTCATTACCATAAATAGTTATTTCAGCTAAATCAGACATGATAATTAAATCTTTTTCATTAGCAGAAAATTGTTCATGACGAATGATTTGTTTGAGTAATCGGTTTAATTCAATATGGTCTTCAAAGACTAAATGTTCTCCATTATCAATTTCAGATAATAATAACAATGCTTTAGTTAATTCACTTAATTGACTTGTAATTTGGTATATATCATCAATGTATTGTGTACGTGCTTCAGCATTTTTAGCGAATTTCAGCTGGTCCAATAGATGATGAATATGTGTTAATGGCGTTTTAATTTCATGTGATACGTTTTGAACAAAATGTTGTCGCATATCGTCTAATTGTTTAAGTGAAAGGCGCATGCGGTCGAAGCGGAATTGTAATGTGCCAAACTCATCTTTTCTAGTAACATGAATTGGCGTATCGAAATTACCTTTCATAAGTCTTTCAGTTGCATGCTTTAATTGTTGAATAGGCTTGATAATAGTATAGGTTGATAAAATGACTAATATAATAGAAAACAGAAGTAATAATGAGATTAATATGACTAAAAATACTCTGAATTCACTAAATGTTTTCCCAATATCAGGTCTCATAAATACTGCATACTTTTTACCTTTATCTTCAAATGACATACCTACAGTATTTTGCGTGGTATTTTCAAAGAAACCAGTAACGATTGGGTTATATGGTAGGTTTCGAATACCATGGTAGTCTTTGCCTTCTAGTACTGTTTGAATGACCTTGTTATCCACGTTATCTTTTCTAAAATTAGCACCATAAAAAGAACGTTTACCATTTTCAGAAATTGTCATTACTTGGTAATTCATTTCCCCTAAATGGTTGAAAAAAGGATCTAAAGATTCAATATTTGACTGTTTTTGATAACTGATAGCATCTTCTAAAGTACGCATGATTTTTGCATCGTTATTTGCTTTTAAATAGTTATGGTAGATGATATTTGTGCATAAAAAACTGACAATAGCACTAAATAACATGACGGCAATTGTGTATATAGCAATTCGTGAATATAGGGATTTAAACATGGTCATCCACCTTATAACCTAAACCGCGTACTGTGAAAATCGTCACATTAGCATTTAATTTTTCAAGGCGTTTCCTTAGACGCTTGATATGAACATCGACTGTACGTTCATCACCTTCATAATCAAAGCCCCATATTTTTTCTATTAATACATCCCGATTAAATATTTGTCTAGGGTTAGAAGCAAGTAAAAAAAGTAATTGAAATTCTTTATTAGGTAAATTCATTGATTTCGTATCGGATTGAAGTTCTAAATATGCTTGATTTAAAGTAATATTACCTATAGTAATTTCATTATGTGCATTGATATTATAACGTTTAAGTACTGCTTTAATCCTAAACATTAACTCTTTAACTTCAAAAGGTTTCGTCACATAATCATCAGTACCCGTTAAATATGCTTGTTCTTTATCGCTTAACGCATCACGAGCAGTTAGCATAATGACAGGCATTTCATAATCCTCTTTTAAAATTTTGCAAAGTTCAAAACCACTCATGCCTCCCATCATGACATCAATAATTACGATATCCACTTGATTCGTTTCAAGGTAAGTTAAGGCATTTTCAGCGCTAGATTGCGTAATTGTATTTAACCCTTCGCGCTGTGTGTAATTTGAAACGTACTCTAATATTTTTTTGTCGTCATCAACAATTAAACAAGTTGTCATGCGCAAAATCTCCTTATTCAGTATTATTGCCATTATAAACATAACCAAATAACTTCACAAATAGTAAAAAATTAACAAAAGTTCATATTGAGTTCACATAGTGATATTAGACTCTAAATATAAGTTTTAGAGAAGGAGTGGGAATTGATGAAATTAGCATGGCAAGAGATTAAATATTATAAATTTCGTTATATTTTAATCATGTTAATTATATTATTACTTGGTATTATGGTTTTATTTATTAGTGGATTAGCGCAAGGTTTAGCCAGAGAGAATATATCAATGTTAGATAACATGAAAACTGAAAAATACGTGTTACAGGATAATAAGCAACCAGATATTACGAAGTCTATTATTAGTCCTGAGCAACAAAAGGAAATTGAAGATATTACAGATCAAGAACCATTAAAGTTAGCATCGCAAACGTTAAAAATAAATAAAGACGAAGAAGATGTTATCATGACGAACACAGTAAAAGATGAAAAACCAGAATTGAAAGATGGTAACTATCCAACAAAAAATAATGAAGTAGCAATCAATAATAAGCTTACAGCTGATGGTATTAATATTGGTGACACTATAAAAGTGAAAGACGGGGGACAACTTAAAGTATCAGGTATTCTTGACGATACAATGTATTCTCACAGTTCAGCAGTAATGATGAGCAATAACGGATTTGATAGCTTGAATAAAGAGAATAGCACTGTTTACCCAGTAAGAGATTTATCTCAATCACAACAAGATAAAATCAAAGATATTTCAGGTGTTAAAATATTCAGTGAGGATGATATCACAAGTGAAATTGCCAGTTACCAAGCTGAGCAAGCACCGTTAAATATGATGATTATAAGTTTATTTGTGATTTCAGCAATTGTATTAAGTGCATTTTTCTATGTAATGACAATCCAAAAAATTCCAGAAATAGGTATTCTAAAAGCAATTGGTATTAAGACAAGACATCTAATCAGTGCACTTGTAATCCAAATATTAATCACAACTATGATAGGTGTATTGATTTCTGTAGGTATTATTAGTGGTTTATCATTTGTTATGCCAGTAGCTATGCCATTCCACGTGACAGCATCGAATTTACTACTCGTGGTTGGAGTGTTTATTGTTGTTGCAATCATTGGTGCTGCCTTATCACTAATTAAATTATTTAAAGTTGATCCTATTGAAGCAATTGGAGGTGGAGAATAATGAGTTTACAAGTTAAAGATATTAAAAAATCATTTGGTAAAGGTCAATCAGAAACAACTGTATTAAAAGGTATTAACTTTGAAGTTAGCGATGGGGAATTCGTTATACTCAATGGTGCTTCAGGTTCAGGTAAAACGACATTATTAACTATTTTAGGTGGTTTATTATCACAAAATAGTGGTGACATCTTATATAATGATGCACCTTTATATGATAGTGACAAAAAAGCATCAGAGTTAAGGTTAAATGAAATTGGTTTTATCTTTCAATCATCTCATTTAGTACCATATTTAAAGGTGAAAGCACAATTAACAACAATTGGCAGAGAAGCGGGCATGTCTAAAAAAGATGCAAACCAAAGAGCTGAAATGTTGCTAAAACAAATCGGTTTGTCACACAGATTAAATGTATTTCCTCATATGTTATCTGGCGGTGAAAAACAACGTGTAGCAATTATGAGAGCTTTAATGAATAATCCTAAAATAATTTTAGCAGATGAACCAACTGCTAGTTTAGATGCAGAAAGAGCAACTGAAGTTATAGAGATGATTAAAAATCAAATCCAAAGTAAAAGAATGATTGGTATTATGATTACTCATGATAAAAGATTGTTTGAATACGCAGATAGAGTTATAGAACTCGATGATGGCGTTATTGTAAATAGCTAATAGAAACTTTAAAAGCCAAGGGCATTGATTTGTGCCCTTGGCTTTATTATATATACTTTTATATTTACAAATTAAGTAATGCAATTAGGTTATAAATGAGGAATATGCCAAAATGCAATGATACATATAAAAAAGAGAGTAGCAAAATAAATAGTTAACATCATTTTATATTGATACATTAATGCTAAAAAGTCTCGTATTAATGCGATTTCAAAAAAATGATAAGGTGTGTGACTACCAATGCCAGTTAACTTTAAATTGAATTTTTCTCCAAAACGTAATGCGCGCATTATATGAAACTGACTAGTTACACAGACAATTTTAGGCTTATAAGAAAACGAATCTTGAATTAATTGCGCAGTGTACATAATGTTTTCTAAAGTGCTTGTCGACTGATCTTCTAATATAATGTTAAGAGGATCTACGCCGTTATGAATTAAATAGCGTTGCATTGCTCGAGCTTCTGAAATAGGTTCATCAGGACCTTGGCCACCACTCACGATAAATATTGCATTTGGATTTATTTCAAACAAACGCAAAGCCTTATCAAGCCGACATGCTAACATTGGTGTGACTTGTTCTGTGAAAATACCGGCACCTAAAACAAGAATTGTATCAAATACGCGAGGGGCTTTTTTATTTAGAAAAGCAGACGAACATAGCACATAACAAATAAAGGTAAATATAGAACTAAAAGCAATGGCTGAAATCCATAAGAAAATGACATTAAGCGCAATAGGGATAAAACTAATATAATAACAAGCAAGCATAAAGACGACAATTCTAAAACCAATAAAGTAAAGTCGTTTTAAAAATAATGCACTTTTTTGATGTTGTAATAAATGATTATGTTTCACATGTAATAATACAACGCCTATCAACATAGTGACAATTAAATCTATCGGTAAAGTGTGTTGACCAATATGTAAAATAATTACAGCGTATCCTACTATTACCTGGGAAATAAAACTGGCAAGATGTGTAGAAAATTTAAAATTTAAGAACATACTTATGAATGTGATTAATATTAAAATACATAAAAACAATGACAACATGTTAATGCTTCACTCCAGATTGTTTAGTATATTAAATGTAGTTTAATATTCTAAAATAAGCAACTCTAACAATGCTTAGATTTGCTAAAATATAACTATTGTTTTAAGCAAAATAAACTTATTAAATTTTACTTTTATATGGCTACAAATATTGATATTATTAACATAATATAAAAACGTAAATGAAATGTTTTATACATAGAAGATATAGGGGTGTAAGTGATGGTGAAAAATTTAGGCAATCACATTGACTTCATGGGAGAGTTCATTGATGATGTCAACACATTATTAGCTAAGTTATTGAAAGAGCTAAGAGAAGAATATAATATATCCAAAGAGCAAGCTAATGTTATTCTAATGCTTGAAAATGAAAAGACAATGACTTTGACTGAGATAACAGAAAGACAAGGAGTTAATAAAGCGGCAGTCAGTAGAAGAATTAAGAAACTAATTCAGGCTGAAGTAGTGGAATGGGTTAAAACAGAAGAAAACACAGATCAAAGATTAAAATACATTAAATTGAGTGAGAAGGGGAAACAATTTAATCGTGAAAGTAAATCGATTATTAATGATATTGTCAGTGATATGTTACATGATTTATCTGATGATGAAATTGAACAAGCGCGTTATGTGCTAGAAATTATTGGTCAAAGATTAAAAAACTTTAATATAAAAAATCATTCATAAAATAATACATAAAATATTGAAGTAAAGCTTGTGGTGTAAGAATGTCTTCAATTTGAAAGTTGATGCCTTTATATTTTGTTAAAGTAATTGAACAGTTTGTTACAAGAGTAAACCAATACTAGACTAAATATGTATATTAATTTAGATTTAGATTAAATATAATATAAATGATGCAATAGCGTTTTGTATTGTTTAATACTATCCTTATTTAATACAAAGAACAATGAAGTTCATACATATAGTTTCAGTTTATAATATGTTAAAATGAGGGGATAGTGCAAAAAATCAGGTATAAAGTTGGTGAGAAAATGCAAAAATGTCCTAAGTGTGGGGGAAATACAAGAGATGGGCAACGAAAGTGTGGTCATTGTGGGCGGCTACTACGTCAAGATGATTCAGCAAAAATAACGCGTTCATCTAAAGAAACAAAGAAAATGACAAATATTAAAGCGCGTAAAATTATACCCTTGGGGATTGCATTTTTTATCGTAATTTTACTTATCATAATTTTTATCTTATTAAAAAATTTCAATTCACCTGAGGCACAGTCAGAAATTTTGATCAATGCGATTGATAATAATGATACTCAAAAACTTTCTACTATTTTAAGTACTCAAAATAATAGTGTAGATGAAAACGAAGCAGAAGCTTATACTAGATATATCAAAGAAGAAGTAGGTATGGACAACTTTGTAAAAGATGTAAATCAAAAAATAGAGAAGCTAAACAAGAGTGACACGAAAGAAGCTGATTTTGTAACAGCCAAAAATGGCGAGGACGTACTACGTGTAAGCAAAAATGGCAGACGTTATCTAATATTTGATAATATGAATTTTACGGCACCAACAAAAGAAGCGATTATAAAACCTAAATATGAGACTACTTATAAATTTAAGTCTGGTGACAAACAAAAAACGGTTGTAGCAGAGAAAAACAAAGCAACCTCTTTAGGTAAATTTATTCCAGGCGATTATGCTTTAGAAACTAAAAAAGAGATGGAAAACGGACAGTTTGATGGTCATCTCAGGTTTAATTTTAATAATAGCAATAATGAAACTGTAGATGTACATGAAGATTTCGATGAGGCATATATTCAAGTAGAGTTAAATGGTGCTTCAGAGATAGATAAAGACTCAGTTAAAGTGAAAATTAATGATAAAACTTATGATTATGCTAAAGCAAAAGAAATTGGGCCTTATCCTAAAACTAAAGATTTAACAATATCTGCTGAAGGCGAAGCTAAGAAGAAAACATTTAAATCTGCAGAAACAACTGTGAAAACAGATAATCTAAAAGATAAAACGAAAGTTACTATGAACTTTGATAGTGATAAAATCAAAGAATACGTAGAAAAGAAAGAAAAAGAAGAAAATAGCTTCAGAAACAAGGTGGCTAATTTTTTCGGTAATTACACTGCTGCAATGAATAGCGCACACAGTCAAAGCAACTTTTCACTAGTTTCTAATTATTTAAAGAAAGATACTGATAATTATAAAGCGACTAGGAGTGGTGTAAAAGGAAATAATTTATTTTATTCACAACAACCTCAAATTACTGAAATTGTAAAACAAGGTAAAACTTATTATGTAACTGCCAATACATTGAAAGAAAATGGGCAATATGGTTCAGTTGATTATCAATTAGAAGGTAATGACGATGCTGGTAATTTAAAGATAGTTAAATATTCAGAGTGATTAAGCATTTTACGCCTTAATTACTGATAAGTATGATGTATAAGGTCCAGGGCGAAAGTAGTTGTCCTGGCCTTTTTTTTTAAAGAACCACTTCTCAATTTATTGAGTTAGTGGTTCTTACACATGAGCAAGCGCTCAGGTGGCCCAAGCTCACTTCTCTAAAGAACCACTTCTTAATTTATTAAGATAGTGGTTCTTACACATGAGTTTTACTCAGGTGCTCCGCTTTTGAAATTGAAGCGGTTCTTACACATGAGCAAGCGCTCAGGTGGCCCAAAGTTCACTTCTCAATTTAAGATCCTAAAGTCACAATTATTTAAAAAGAACATTCAGTTTATATGAGTCGCAAGTTACTATTTAAATATCTAATTATTAAAGCTATAATAGTAGCAATGAACTTTAAAATAACTTGTAAAAGAATGTTTATAATTTTAAGAAATTAAAAAAATATAAACCTTTTCATCAACGAAATTATACATCATTGTGAGGAGAATAAATATGTCTAATTATCAAGAACAACGTAAGCAGTCTTTATTGTTCATAATTATACTCGGGGCACTCACCGCAATAGGTGCATTATCTATAGATATGTTCCTACCTGGTTTGCCACAGATCCAATCTGATTTTAATACTACAACTTCAAATTCACAATTAACTTTGTCGCTCTTTATGATCGGGTTAGCACTAGGTAACTTATTTGTTGGGCCTATATCTGATGCAATGGGACGCAAAACACCACTTGTAGTCGCAATGTTATTATTTACTATGGCAAGCATTGGGATAATTTTTGTAGAAAATATTTGGGTAATGATTGCTTTAAGATTTGTCCAAGGTTTTTGTGGTGGTGCTGGAGCTGTTATTTCAAGAGCAATTTCCAGTGATTTATATAGTGGTAAACAATTAACAAAGTTTTTAGCATTGCTTATGTTAGTTAATGGAGTTGCTCCGGTTATAGCACCAGCGCTTGGTGGTGTCATATTATCATTTGCTACTTGGCGAATGGTTTTTGTTGTATTAACAGTTTTTGGAATTTTAATGCTATTCGGTTCTCTGTTAAAAGTTCCGGAGTCTTTAGCGGTGGAACGTAGAGATAGCCCACATATTATAAGTATATTTAAAAATTTCAAATTACTATTGATGACACCAAGATTTGTATTACCTATGTTAATACAGGGTGTAACGTTTATAATGCTATTTAGTTATATTTCAGCATCACCTTTTGTTACACAAAATATTTATCGTATGTCGGCTCAACAATTTAGTATTATGTTTGCATTGATAGGTTTGAGCTTGATTTTCTCTAGTCAACTAACAGGCAAGCTGATTGATTATATAAATAGACAAACATTATTACGTATATTAACGATGATTCAATTAATAGGTGTTGTAGTTGTATCAGTTACGTTAATTATACATTTACCAATTTGGATTTTATTTATTGGTTTTATCATACTTGTAGCACCAGTTACTGGTGTAGCAACCTTAGGTTTTTCTATTGCAATGGAAGAGCGTACTGGGGGAAATGGCAGTGCATCAAGTTTATTAGGACTTGTACAATCGTTATTAGGAGGCCTAATATCTCCATTAGTAGGTATAATGGGAGAAATGAGTTTCATACCGTATGTTACAATAATTATCTTAGCAGGTATTTTACTTATTATTTTACAGATTATAAATTATTTTGTTTTTAAACCTCAGTCATTTTAAATATAAAAAAGACGCTATATTTTAAGATAGCGTCTTTTTTATATTCAAGAATATTTGTGTTAATACCAATAAAAATATGTTTATCAACGTCTTAATTTAATTACATTTGCAAGAAGAATTTGAGCAAGTTCGTCTGCTGATTCAGGACAGCCTTCACGTATCCATAAATATACAATACCAATCTGTCCGCCCAGTGCATAAGTAACAAATTGCTTTTTCTTTTTTACATTAGTATAGTCGACAATGATTTTTGTATATGTTTCTCTAGTAAGTGTTACATAATCGGAAAATAAATCACGGTTAGGGTGTGAAACAAATATCGCATGAAAGAATCCATAATGTCGTTCGATATAAGTTAAAATACTTTTGAAAAATTTATATAATTTATAATGATTTACCTCGTCTTTATTTTGACTGTCATATAATGAATTTAATAACTTTGAATATTTTTGTAGATGATACATTTGTATTGTAGATAAAAGATCATATTTATCTACAAAGTAATCGTAAAATGTTGTTCTATTTATACCGCTATACGCACATAACATTTTTATCGTGATGTTTTCAAAAGGGTGTTCTTCTAATAGTAAAATCATACTTTTGATTATTTTATCTTTTGCTCTTTGTCTCATTTTTACTCCTTCAAAAACACGGTGGATACAAACCCAACACATTTTATATAAGTGTCGGTGTTTTTTTACTGTACATGTATCTATAATATATAAAGTGAATTTTAAAAGCAAATAGGAGGAAAGAGTAATGAAAAAAATGGTATTAATTAACATCATTACCATTGTAGTTCTTGTGATTATTGGTGTAGTCGGTTTCCACTTTTATAATCAAGCTACAGGATTTGTAAGTACAGAGAATGCCAAAGTTGACGGAGAGCAAATTAAAGTATCTGCGCCAGCATCAGGCGAAATCAAATCATTTGATGTTAAAAACAACGAAAAATTAAGTAAAGGCGACAAAGTTGCTGAAATAGCAGCTAAAGGTGAAGATGGCCAATCACAAAATATGGATATTAAAATGCCACAAGATGGAACAATCGTAAAAACTGATGGCATGGAAGGTTCAATCGCGCAAGCAGGATCTCCAATTGCTTATGCTTATAATTTAGATGATTCTTATATTACTGCAAATGTTGATGAAAAAGACATTTCAGATGTTGAAGAAGGTAAAGATGTAAATGTAAAACTTGACGGCGAAAAAGCTGAACTTAAAGGTAAAGTTGAAGAAATTGGTAAAGCTACAGCTTCAAGCTTTTCAATGATGCCTTCATCAAATACTGATGGTAACTATACTAAAGTTTCTCAAGTAGTACCTGTGAAAATCTCACTTGATTCAAAACCATCTAAAAACGTTGTTCCTGGAATGAACGCTGAAGTTAAAATTCATAAAAATTAAGGGGGGTCTATAAATGACAATGACCTTCATTATTATTTACGTAGTCATAGCGCTCATTTTTGTTGGATTGATTAATCTTTTTATGGCAAAAAGTAAGAAAAAACAATCAAAAAGACAAATGGAACAAATGAAGCAAGAAAATAACGCTTCTGATGAAAATTATCAATCTAAATTTAATATAAGTGACAAAGAAGGTTCTAACGAATCAACTATGGAGTCAGAAACAGCAACAGAAGAGAATTTGGAAGATAATGATACTTTAAGTAGTGAAGAAATGGGTCAATCAATTGATAACTCAGATGAGACAACAGATGATGACCATGAAAATATCAATCCAAATTCTGAAGAAGCAAAAGTAAACGAAAAATTAAAAGAAAAACATAGTTCCTTTATGTTTGGTAAAGGAACATCACAAGGTAAAGTGCTATTAGCAATGATATTCGGTATGTTTATAGCAATCTTGAACCAAACGTTATTAAACGTTGCCTTGCCTAAGATCAACACAGATTTTAATATTTCTGCGAATACTGGTCAGTGGTTAATGACAGGGTTTATGTTAGTAAATGGTATTTTAATTCCGATTAGTGCTTATTTATTTAACAAATATTCTTATAGAAAACTATTTTTAGTAGCTATGACGCTATTTACAATTGGTTCTCTAGTCTGTGGTATGTCAGGTTCATTCACAGTAATGATGGCAGGACGTGTATTACAAGCGATTGGTGCTGGTATACTTATGCCTTTAGGTACGAATGTATTTATGACTATTTTCCCTCCTGAAAGACGTGGAGCTGCAATGGGGACACTTGGTATAGCGATGATTTTAGCACCAGCAATAGGTCCTACTTTATCAGGTTATATCGTTGAGAACTACCATTGGAATGTTATGTTTTATGGCATGTTCATTATTGGATTAGTTTCACTAGCTATTTCATATATTTGGTTTAGAGTTTATCAAGTTACAACCAATCCAAAAGCGGATATCCCAGGTATTATCTTCAGTACAATCGGTTTTGGTGCATTATTATATGGATTCAGTGAAGCTGGTAATAATACATGGAGTTCACCTATAGTAGTGATTTCATTAATTGTGGGAGTTATCTTTATCATTGCCTTTGTAATTAGAGAGCTCACAATGCGTGTACCGATGTTAAGCATGGAAGTATTAAAATACTCTGGATTTACTTTAACTACAGTAATCAATATGATTGTAACAATGAGCTTATTCGGAGGTATGATTTTATTACCGTTATATCTACAAAACTTAAGAGGATTTACACCAATTCAATCTGGTTTATTATTATTACCAGGTGCATTAATTATGGGAATTATGGGTCCTGTTGCAGGTAAATTGTTAGATACAATTGGTATTAAACCATTAGCTTTAGTAGGTACTGGTATCATGACTTACGCAACATGGGAATTGACAAAATTAAATATGAACACAACATATGGACATTTAATGTTGATATACATTATTCGTTCGTTTGGTATGAGTTTTATTATGATGCCGATTATGACGGCAGGTATGAATTCGTTACCACAAAGACTTATTTCACATGGTAATGCTTTATCTAATACTTTAAGACAATTGGCTGGTTCAATTGGTACAGCACTATTAGTCACAGTGATGTCAACACAAACCACACAATATGCTGCTGGTTACGCACAAGATTTAGATAAAACAAATCCATTTTTAAAAGATCGTTTACAAGAAATGGCACAATCAATGGGTGGAGAGCAAATGGCTACTTCACAAATATTAGAATTTGTACAAAAACTTGCTTCAATTAATGGTGTGAATAGTGCTTTCTTAATTGCTACAGCGCTGAGTGCACTTGCATTTATCTTAAGTTTATTCTTAAAAGGAAAAGCACATTACATTTCAAATGAAAAGTAGGTTTTCATTAAATTAGGCTAGTTAAAGTACATTAAGTTCATAACCTAGAATATGATCGCTTCTAGGTAAAAATAAACGTCAATTTCTATTGAAATAATATAGAAATTGACGTTTTCTTTAATGTTATAGAATTTTGTAGTTCGTTAAGTTACTAAATTTTAAAATTTAATGTCATATCCTAAATTTTGTTTTACTTTATGTATCTTCATAAATATATCTATTAGTATTACGTTATATTTTTATATAATGTAATTGTATAGCTATTTATTGTAAGCATAATAAAACCATACAATTTAGTTATTACCCTAATTGTATGGTTGTTTCAGTAACATAATTTAAATAATTCTTTTTTTATAAGTTTTGCGGTTTCTAAAAAATAAACTAATTAAAATCAGAGCAATGCTACATCCTAGTAGTATAAAGGCATTATGAAGCGCATCTGCTTCAGTTAAGATTTGTGTTGGTTTGACTGAAACGTAGTATTGAGACATTGAATCAGCGATACGGGTAGCGATATTTTTAATAAGGTATGAAAAACCAAAAGTAATAACCAACATAATAGCAATTACAAGTAAATTTACAATCTTTAATGCGGTTCTATTAAATACGATTGTAAAAATAGTTAAAACTAAACTAACGATACAAGCAATAAAGAACACGTAAAAGACTAATATCAATCGATCTATACTTGTTTGAAGGTCATCAATATTTTCAATATTAATGTTGAGATTCGAAAAATCATTAATTGAATCTTGGAAATTGGTTAATTGATGGAAATTAATTGTTTCTTGAACAAAAACTAAATTGAAAATAGGTTCTTTAAACATACTATAGCCAGTAATCGCTATTAGTATTAAAACGATGATATGAATAATAATACTAACCCACGATCTTTTCTTTTTTTCATATTGTGAACCACGTTGCATAGGTTCACTAGTTAAGGTGTGTTCAAAGTCTTTGAATTGTTTGTGCTTATCGGCCATAAGTACTCCTTTCACTGCGTATTGCTAGCATTTATTTATTTTGTGACTTTTGTTTTGTTATAATGTTTAATAACTGATACATTTTAAGTATTACTAACTCGATTTTTAAATACGCTAATAATGAAATTGTTAGTTTTTAAGTTACTTACATTATATTATGACTATGATTTTTGGTCATTATATTAATTTTACCATAACATTTATTTTTTTTAATAAATAAAACAAAGAATATTGAATGATAGCACAATAAATATAGATTGGATGGATTATGGAATGAAATCAAGACTAACAACTAAATTTATAAATAAATACTTGTTACCTCATAGGTCTATTATTTTCAATACAGACCAAGATTTTGAGAAATTCATGAAAAATCGTGAAAAGATTAATGATAAAAAACACAAACAGCCAGAAACATTAAATGTTAAATCTGATTTGGATAAGCAAACATTAGATGATTTGCAAGTTTTTAGATTCAGATTTAGACATAGTAAAGAAAAAAAGATTTTATATATTCATGGTGGTTATAATACTTTACAACCATCAGCTTTTCATTGGAGATACATGGATAAACTCGCATTAAGTACTTTATATGAAGTTGTTATGCCTATCTATCCAAAAGCACCAAAATATAAGATTGATGATACATTTGATGCTATTTTTAAAGTGTATAAGGAATTATTAAAAGAAGTTGATAGCGAGGATATTATTGTTATGGGTGATGGTACGGGTGGTGCTTTAGCGCTTAGTCTAGTTCAACAGTTGCAAAAGCAAGGACAACCAATGCCTAAAAAACTATATTTATTCTCTCCTTTATTAGATGCACAATTAGATAATGCAGAAATTACTGAAGCACTAGATCGAAAAGATGTACTTGTAGATAAAGAGGGTGTCCAGAAAATATTGAGTCATTGGTCGAATAACCTACCATTAAATGATAATAGACTCTCTCCTATAAACGGTAATTTAATCGATTTACCACCAATTTTTATGTTTGGTGGTACTTATGAAATTTATCTGCCAGATATGCTGAAATTTACTGAAATTTTAGCTTCAGCACAACAAGAAATTCACTTTTATGAGTATAAACGTATGGTCCATGCTTTTCCATTACTACCAATTAGAGAATCTCATAAAGTAATTAAACAAATTGTTGGAACAATTAACGAGTAAAAATACCGTGTTTTTTAGTATTTTAAAGTGATTAACCTTAGCGGACAGGATTGGAAATCAAAGTTGACTAGATTTTCAATCCTGTTTTTTATGAATAACAATAATAAATATTGATGAGTGCGTATTGTATACCAATAGTGAGTAGCTACTAGAAATACATTTGATTAATAATTAACTTAATAAAGGATAAAATAACTGCCAATAAACATAACTTCATTGGCAGTAAGATTTCTATAAAAAGCAGAACAGGGTTATTGATTTATAATTGTTGTATTAATAGAATCGATGATGAATTTTTGCCCCATTAAAGTATAATGATGGGCCAATATTTCTTCGTAATCAGCGGGCGGTTGTTCAAGCATTTTAAATTTTTGTGAGGAAATGTCATAATTATTTAAAACATTTGTTGCATACTCATTAAAATTTGAAATAAAAGCCTGTTCATCTGGGTAAGATTTCAAAATGGCTTCAATGTGATCAATAGCTCTTTTTTGTCCTTGTAAATAACTAATGTCTAGGCCTCGTTTAATCAATTGACTATCAGGTCCATTGATAACAAGGCTCTTACTTTGATTTAGTTCGCTAAGTTCAAATTTAGTGTGGTCAAATAAATCATATAAATGTAATTCAATACTTGTATGGATGTTCTTTGTCATTTATTTCTCAACTCCTTATCTAGAAATTCCTATACGATGCCCCAATTGCTTTGGCCATTCTATGAGCTGTTGATTGTCGTAATAGGAAATAATTCCATTTGCATATTGTGCAGGGAAAGGGGATGTTTTTTTTGTTTTGCGATTGATACCTAACATCAAAGCTTCATTAGTTGCAACAGTTGTACCATCTGATTTTGTCATGACTGAGAAGAAGTGCACGCTTTTCTCATTATAGTCGTATAAATAAATAGTAATTTGGTATTCATCATTTTCTACTAATTCAGACAAATAAGCAGTTTGTTCTTCAACGGTAAATAGGGTATAGTTTAATATTTCACGATCCTCTAAAGATAATCCTTTTTGGTAATTAAACTGGTTGATGGCATCACTAAAAACAATATTATATTGCGCATCATGTACATGATTATTGTGATCAATCATATCTTGTGTTACGTAGTGATTAACAGTAAATAGGTTTTGCATGAAAACACTCCTTGATAGTCGAAAGTTAATAATCAAATGGTAACAAGTTTTACTTGTCTACAATGTTAGTTTACTAAAAATAACATAAACTTACACTTGAACGGTTTCATGGTAAAATAAAGTAAATGATTTAGGGAGGGAAAATATGCCAATTACAATTAAATATCAAATTTCTGGGCAGGCATTAACGCAAGCTTCATGCTTTAATGATGTACCTGAATCAGCAATATTCGTTTGGTACGATTTTTACAACCCTTCAGTATCAGAAAATGAGATTTTTAAGTCGTATTTTAACTTTAATAAACTTGAAATCGATGATACAGTTAATGGGACACCTAGGGCAAAATATAAATCATACGATACATACCAATATATTGTATTACATAGTATTGATACTAATAATAGCGGTGACAAAGCGTTGAATTTATTTATAAAAGATAAAGTGCTTATTACGTATCATCATCAGCCGTTTTCAGTTTTAAATAACCTAGCATATATGTTAATGGGAGAGAATCAAAATGGTTTGCATACATCTGATGTTGCATTGCACATCTTAGATAAAATGGTGGATAGTTACTTTGATTTGATCTATGAAATCGAAGATAAAGTATACGAATTTGAGGATTATCAACTCAAGGACGCTTCCGTTAAGATTATTATGGAAGAGGTATTTAAAATAAGATCAAATATTATAAAAATGAAGCGCATTGTTTATCCAATTCAAGAATTAGTTGATAACATCAAAGAAAGCGGCCTATTACTTGTAGATGAGAAGAATCATATGTATATTCAACATATAGATGATCATATTATAAAACAACAAAATATTTTGAAAATGTCTCAAGAGATGACTGATGAAATTAAAGATAATTATTCGTCATATAACTCATTTAAAATGAATAGTATAATGCAAATACTGACTCTGGTATCGGTGATCTTTCTACCTTTGACATTGATTACAGGTATATACGGTATGAATTTTACAAATATGCCTGAACTGAAATGGCATTATGGCTATTATATCGTCTTAACAATTATGTTAGTGATAAGTATTGGCTGTATAGTCTATTTTAAAAAAGAAAAATGGTTTTAATAGGTTATAGCAATATAAGGATAGTTCGATATAATGAATTTAATATAAAAATGTGTTGAAAGTAGGAGCGGAAAATGAGCGATATAAAAAGAGAACAACGTAAAAATGAACACGTAGAAATAGCAATGGCACAGAAAGACGCAACAATTTCAGATTTTGATGAAATAAGGTTTGTACATCATTCTATTCCTAATATCGATGTTGATGATGTTGATTTAACGAGTAATTTAACAGACTTTACGTTAAATCAACCATTGTATATTAATGCGATGACTGGTGGTAGTGAATGGACGAAACAAATTAATGAAAAATTAGCTGTTATCGCACGTGAGACTGGAATTGCGATGGCTGTCGGTTCAACGCATGCAGCATTAAGAAACAGCAAGATGGCTTCTTCATTTAGTATCGTACGTGAAACAAATCCAGAAGGTATCATTTTTAGTAACGTGGGGGCAGATGTGCCTGTAGATAAAGCCATAGAATCAGTAAAATTACTTGATGCTCAAGCTTTACAAGTTCATGTTAATGCTCCACAAGAATTAGTGATGCCTGAAGGTAATAGAACTTTTTCTACATGGATGGAGAATTTAGCACAAATTGTAGCACGAGTAGATGTGCCTGTTATAGTTAAAGAAGTTGGCTTTGGTATGAGTAAAGAAACGATTAAAAGTCTTAACGAAATCGGTATCAAGTACGTAGATGTAAGTGGTAGGGGCGGTACTAATTTTGTCGATATTGAAAATGAAAGACGAACATATAAAGATATGGATTATTTAGGCTTATGGGGGCAAACAACTGTAGAGTCTTTATTAGAAAGTACCGCATATCAACAAGATATGGATATTTTGGCAAGTGGTGGTGTCAGAACACCTTTAGATGCTGTGAAATGTCTTGCTCTCGGTGCTAGCGCAGTAGGAATGTCACGTCCATTTTTAAATCATGTTGAAAAATATGGTATCACTGAAACACTAAATTATACAGAACAATTTACGGAACACATGAAAAAAATCATGACGATGCTTGATGCAAAAGCAATCAAAGATTTACAACATGCACAAATGATATTTAGCCCAAAACTACAATCATGGATTGAACAAAGAGGCTTAGATATTAAATAAGACAATGCTATAAAACAGTAAATATATGAAACCAAATTAAAACAAGGTCGGCGCAGTTTATTCCTAACTGTTCCGACCTTGTTTTTTAAATGACTGATTTGTTTATACAAGTTTTACTCGTATTAAAGTCATGAAAGGGTAAAATTCATATGAATTTAACTAAAAATATTAATGAAAGTTGTAACTATAGGCACACCTAATAAATCAATTAAAAAGGCACCTACAATTGGTACAACTAAATATGCTTTTGGAGATGCACCATATTTTTTTGTTATAACATCTAAATTAGCCATAGCGTTTGGCGTTGCGCCAAGGCCGTGTCCAATAAACCCACCAATCATAACTGCTGCATCATAATCTTTGCCCAATCCTCGGAATAAAACTAGTACAGAGAATAAGACAATAAATACAACTTGTACCAATACAATAATGATTAATGGAATTGCCAATTGATAAATTTCAGTTAGTTTAATACTCATTAATGCAATAGATAAAAAGAGGCTAAGTGAGACGTCACTAATACTGTTAATGAGTTTCATATCAATAATATTTAAATTACTGTATTCAGATATATTTCGTATAATAACTGCAATAAACATTGCTCCTACATATATAGGGATATTTATACCCGTTAAATCAGAAAATTGAGTCCCTAAATATGAACCGATAGCCATACAAATGGCAACAATTGCAAATTGCATTAGAAATATAGTAGTTGGTGCCATACGCTTATGTAGATATTGATTAGAGGTTACATCACTATAATCTTCCATCGTTTCTTCAGCGTTTTCAGGTTTTAAGTTATATTTATTAATTAAAAATTTTACAACAGGACCTCCTATTAAACCACCAGCAACTAAACCTAAGGTTGCCGCTGCTAAGGCTGCTGTTACTGCAGAATCAATACCTAGGTCTTGGACTGTTTTCCCATAGGCAGCTGCATTACCATGTCCGCCTTCCATTGACATAGAACCGGCTGTTAAACCTAATAAAGGCGGTATATTTAATAATTTTGCCAATGATACACCGATGATGTTTTGAAAGAATGCCAGGACGCCACAAAAAATAAAATATAATATTAAGACTTTACCACCTAAACGAAGAAGTTTAAATGACGCTCCTAGTCCAATCGTTGTAAAAAATGCAAGCATAAAGAAATCTTGAATGAAATCAGAATCTAACTTTATAGTTAATAAACCTGTTGTTTCTAGAATTGCTACAATGATAGCAAAGAGTAAACCACCAATGACTGGTGCAGGTATACATAATCTTTTTAAAATACTAACATGATTAATAATATAGATACCTACAAGATATAATACACTTGCTAGGGCTAAAGTAGTAATAGCATCTAACTCTAGCATGTTCATTCCTCCTTTAATAATAAGATACAAAACTAATAAATTATTCATATATAATCGCTCAAAAGTGAGCGCTTACAAACCCGTAATTTCGATTATACATTTTTGAAAATCAGAATGATAATAATAGAAATGATTATAAAAAAATTTAAGTAAAAAACAAAGCGAAAGTACTTTTATCGCATAAAAACTTTAAGGGCAGGGGGCGTTTGCAACTCGAACAACAAATTATAACTCAGTACCTTGTAATGTATAGTAGTGTGTGTTATATTTTATTCGAAGCTACTGTGTAATGTATAGTACTGATTTAAATTATAAGGAGGACATTAATGAATAGCCAATTTAAAAAGGGTGCATTAGAACTTATCGTTTTACTCATAGTTAAAAAGGATGATCAATATGGTTATTCACTTGTTCAAAATATATCAAGGTATATGACTATAGCTGAAGGAACAGTTTACCCATTACTCAGAAGATTAGTTAAAAGTGGGGAATTAACTACTTACTACCAACCTTCAACAGAAGGACCATCACGGAAATATTATAAAATTACTAATCAAGGTAATGAACGATTAAATTTATTATTAGATGAATGGGGAGCATTTACAGCAGCCGTGAATCAATTTATTAAGGAGAGTGACGTTAATGCGTAGAACGGAGTATCTTAAAATATTGCATAAACATTTAAAGCATTTAGATGACAATGAACGTCAAGATATTATAAATGAATACGATACGCACTTTTATAGCGGGATGGAAGAAGGGAAGACTGAAAAACAAATTTCAGAAGAACTAGGTGATCCACAACAATTAGCGAAAGAATTAAATGCAAATGCAGCAATAGAAAAGGCAGAAAAAAGTAATAATATTGGTGATGTGAGTCATGCGGTTTTATCAGTAATGGGTTTAAGTATACTCAATTTTTTCGTTATTTTAATCCCTTTTGTAATCATTCTAAGTATTGCATTATCATTAATTGTAACAACACTTAGTTTTATATTTGCACCTATTGCATTATTAGTCAAAGGTGCTATAGCAGGGTTTCAAGAGATCATGTTACTTGAAGTATATACGACAGGTGTTTTGTTTGGTTTAGGTCTTATATTGTTTGTTTTAACGTACTTGGTTACAAAAGGTTTTTACATTTTATGTGTTAAATATTTGAAATGGAATATTAAAGTAGTAAAGGGGAGTGCTACTAAATGAGAAAAGTATTAGTATTTGCTTTTATAATTGGGTTAGTCATTACAGTAGTTTGTGCACTAGGGGCAATTAAACAATTTAAAATTGAACAAGAAAAAGCAAAGGATGTAACAACAAACTTTAATAAGTCATATAAAGAAAGTGATATTAAAGCATTAAAAGTTAATTTTGAGCATAGCAATCTCAAAGTAAAACATGGAGATAAATTTAAAGTAACTTCTGAAGGTTCAAATGAACAGACTAAAATTGATGCTCAGATAAATAAAGGTGAATTAAAACTTACAGATAATAATCAGACATCTAATATTAATTTGTCATTTTTAGGAATTAAAAAGAACGACGTTGTTATAACAGTACCTAAACGTTTGGAAGGTATGAAGCTTGATTCAAGTAATGGTTCAATCGAATTAAACAATATTGAAGCAGAGCAAGCATATGTATATTCAGATGTTGGTGAGCTAACAATTAAAAATTCTAAGTATAATAAACTAAAGGCTTCTAGCGATGTTGCTAGTATATTATTAGAGAAGACTATGTATAATCAAGGGGAATTTGAAACGGATACCGGACAGTTAACGATAGAAGATACGCCTATAGATAAACCTACAAATATTGATACAGATACTGGAGATGTTGTGTTGGATTATGGAAAACTTCAACCTAAGAACACACTAATAGACTTTAGTAGTGATATTGGAAATTTAAATATTGAAAATAGTAAATTAAAAAATAAAAAAATTGGTAACGGTGAGAATTTAATTAAGATTATAACAGATACAGGTGATGTGACAATTAAATAGTAAATATTGAAAGTGGAGATAATGTATATAAAATGACATTATCTCTTTTTTGCTTTACCATATATATCATATAAAATACCTAGGAAATAAGGAGTTCATTTATGGAACAAACTATGCGAAGTGAAAAACAATATGGTGCCTTAGCGCTATTGCCTTTAGTAATATTTTTAGTGTTATATATAGGTGTAGGAATTACTTTTACCATTCTAGGTAAAGAAGACGCCTTTGATCAATTGCCACGTCATGTTGCAATACTAATAGGTATTGTTATAGCTTGGACTTGTTATGATAGAAAAACAGCCTTTACTAAAAAAGTACAAATATTTACTGAACATGCAGGTAATTCAGGAATAGTAAATTTAGGTCTAATTTTACTGCTTGCGGGTGCATTTTCGACTGTTACATCTGAAATGGGTGGTAAAACAGCTATGGTGAATATGGGACTTTCTGTTATTCCACCGAGTTTACTTATTCCTGGAATATTTATTATGAGTGGTTTTGCAGCATTAACATTAGGTACTTCAACTGGTGCACAAGCCGCTTTTATTCCAGTAGGTGTTGCAGTAGCACAAGCCGCTGATTTAAGTGTTGCAGCAGCTGGTGCAGCTGTTATAGCCGGAGCTTACTTTGGTGATAACTTATCTATAATTTCTGATACTACAATTGCTGCAACTAATGGCGTAGGAGCTAAGATGAGAGATAAATTCAAAATGAACGTCCTTATTGCATTGCCTGCTGCCGTGATTACAGCTATTTTCTACGCTGTTGTTGGTGGTACAGGTAAAGTGGAGGGGGACTTAAGTTATAATTTTATCAACATTTTACCTTACTTATTTGTATTAATTGCTGCAATAGCTGGTTTAGATGTCATTCTTGTGCTTATTATCGGAATTGCTATGGCGGGCCTTCTAGGTATCGTACAAGGTCAATTAGGTATATTCCAGTTCACAAAAGCTATCGGCGATGGAATGGAAAGTATGTTTACTATCTTTTTAGTAGCCTTTTTAGTTTCAGGACTTGTCGCTTTAATTCGATATTATGGTGGTATAGATTGGATCATTAAAGCAATGAAAGCGAAAGCTAAAGGACGTAAAAGTGCAGAGTATGTAATCAGTTTAATGTCTGGTGTGCTCTCTGCAGCATTATCGCATAACACATTAGCAATTATTATTTCTGCACCAATTGCAAAAGAAATTGGTGATGAATACAAAGTTCCGCCAAAACGTATGGCAAGTTTATTAGATATATTTGCTTGTTGTGCATTAATGGTCTTACCGCATGATAGTGGAATGTTAATGGTAGAACAATACGGAGATGTATCTTACTTAGAAGTATTAAAATATTCATTTTATCCAGTAATATTTGTGATTTGTACTATAATAACAATTCAATTCGGGTTGTTAGATCGTGATAAAAATAAATCATAAAATTTTAGCTAAATTGCTAAAGGGTAATTATGACGTTTATTTAGCGAATAATAAGAGGTTGAGACGATTATATGTCTCAACCTCTTATTAAATATAGAGTCAAAGTTATTACTGCCAGTATTAATCACGCCAAGTTTCATCAGGGTGCTTCATATCAGATTTTCGCATTCTTGAAACGTACGGATTGCCTTGCACAGTAAAACGTAAAGGTTTATTTGTCCATTCACCTTTGTTAGGTATTCCTATACGCCCACTTGATTCAATTATTTTAGGATATCTTCTATTTTTAGTATCTATTTGTAAACGTCCTTCATTGATTTTAGAGCCGTCTAGATGTCTTGGAATATTGAATGCTTTAGTCCATTTTCCGGGACCATTTGTTAATTCAAATCCTAATTTGCCTCGATTGTGTGACATCGCTTCGATACCTTCTTCAGGTTCTACTGCTCTGATTAATACACCTTCAGGTTGACCGTCTAATTGGGTTACAAAATTAATGAGCAAGTGCGTATGCATAACGTGCGCGTATATAGTGCCGCCAGTTTTATATAATGATTCAACTTTGGGCGTTCGCTTGCCATTAAATCCATGCGCTGCACGATCTTTTTTTCCTACATAGGCCTCTGTTTCTACTATATAGCCAGTGTACGTTTGTAATTCGTCGTGATAGATGACACGCACCCCTAATAAGTCTTTGGCAATTGTGACAGTGTTTCGTTGTATAAAATCCATGAATTGCCCTCCAATATATAGTTTGTAAATTTAAATTTTTTCGATATTTTTTTAAAAAGTTGTAAAATTGTGTTACTACTAAGGTTGTATTTTGTTACACTATTTTATGATAAGGTTAATAGGTTTTTCATATGACCTATCAAAATCTAGTACAAAATAAATCTTATCTTAAACAAATGAAATTGAAAAGAGGGAGATTATGGAGAGGAAAATAGGTTTTGGACAAGCGCTTAAATTATATTGGAAAAACTATGTTAACTTTACTGGTCGGTCCCGTAGAAGCGAATATTGGTTTATGGTATTATGGCATATTATTTTCTTGTCGCCTGCAATTGTAATAGGATTTACAGGTCTTTTTATGCTTTTAGCAAGTGCTTCTGGGACTGCTGATTCTACAATAGGGCTAAGCGTGCTTTTATTACTATTAAGTATAATATATGCGTGTATTTATTCTATAGCTACGTTTATCCCGAACTGGGCCATATTAATAAGAAGGTTCCATGATACAGGTAGAACAATGGTCATGCCGTTAGTTTATTTGGGAATCTCATTGATTGCTAATGTGGTTAATTTTGTTATTGAGAAAAATGATCCGAATGAAACAAATATAATAACTAGTATTATTCTTATTGTCTTTGGATTGCTTAATCTAGGATTAGGTATTTATATGATTGTCATTGCATGTTTGGATAGTGAAAGAAAAACCAATAAATATGGCAGTAGTCATAAATATGGGCAACATATTCAATCTTCAGACCATACGCAAAGTAATCACTCAAATTCATTCAATACTGAGACTGTTCAAAATGATGACCGTCATTCACAACAATTTAAACATGATGTTAAGACATTTGATGAAAGTAAAAAGCAAGAAAACAAACAAGATGACTTTAAATATTAAAGTATAGTTAGTTATGTATTTGAATATAGAAATAAGGATAGGAGTCTGAGACATCCATTGATGTCTCAGACTCCTATCCTTATTATATAATACTAAAATTACTAATCAATATA
>NZ_ANMR01000016.1 GCF_000338275.1 Staphylococcus xylosus NJ | reverse complement strand
GTGATTTTTATGAGCCATATGAAACGTTTGTGCCAGGGAAAATTGTAGAGTCATTTAGTGATTTAATAACAGCACTAGATAACGAAGACTTTGAAGTAGACAAAGTAGAACCATTCTTAGATAAGCACTTTAAATATCAAGATGGTCGTTCGAGTGAACGTTTAGTAAGAAATGTATTTGGAAATTAATTTTTCTTTCAATGACTTCTACAGTGAACATTACTCAATATAAGAGGATAAAGTGAGTGAATGAGTTATCACTAAATTTTATAGGGGAAAGTAGGGATTAGAAATGAAAAAAACGGGGTTATTAATAATATTTATAATTGGAATACTATATATTAGAAGAAAAGAAATGAACGAAATTATAGAATATTTTTCAGTTGATTACGATCCGACAGAACAACAAGGAATATCTTGGGATTTAGAATAAAAGAAGTGTATTTAGTAATCTTTAATTTGAGCGTAGTTAAGTAGATTAATTAAATGAATCTACTTATATATTACTTATAGTTAGCGTAATAAACTATAAAATAAAAACTTAAAATTTGATTGGAGTGATACAGTATAAAATCAAGTCTATTTAATTATAACAATGATATTTCTTTACAACTGAATAAAGATGAAGTTATAAAGAACAAAGAGATAATACAAAAAATATACAAAGACTATGAAAAATTGGTTCCTAAAGTAATCTATAATGATTCATTACCATATTTAGAATTAAATAATATTAGTATAGCTGAAATTAAAAATCCTGACGTTTTAAAAGATAATACGCAATTATATATTATTGAAGAATTTTTAAATAAATATGGAGAATTAATTGTTAGATGCAGAAAAGGATAGAAGTTTTTAAACAATTTAAGTTTAGAAATAAAAAATTAAAAAATAAAACCCACCTAATCATTTAGGCGGGTTTTATTTTTTATAATTTGAAACTTAGGTTGTCATATTTATTAGTGAAGTATGGTATCACTTTTTTAGTTTTATAATTTTCTATGTTTATCGGACTTCTTTGATTTCCTACACGTAAATCAAAATAATAAGAATCATATTTCATTGATAAAAATACATCGTAAATATCATTGACTTCATATTCATTAGATTTAAAAAGGAATTCAATTTGATATAAATCATCTTTTCTTTCTTTTATTATTCCTTCAACTTGTTTTCTTTTTTTTACTCCATCATTATTTAAAGTAGATCTATTGTAGAAAGTCCCCCAAAATACTGGAGTTATACTATTTTTATGGTTATTAATTTTAACTTCAACTTCTATTTTAAAATTATTTTTTGACATAAACTTTCTATCAATTTTCTTTAACTTTACATTAGGTTTGATTTTAACTTTGGGTAACTTTAATTTCTCAAATAAAGTTACCCAAGAAGTTGCAAAGCGTTCATTCGAAAATAATTGTGCTTTTTCTATAGACAGTTCTGAAAAATTTTGTTTTTCTTTTTTTGAAGTATTCAAATATTTAATAATTGAAGTAGCTAATTTGTCTATATTACCTTCTTCAACCAAGAAACCATTTTTGCCACTCTCAATCATATCTGATGGACCATATTTAATATCATATGCAATTACTGGTGTGCCATTCGCAATACTTTCTTGTATGACCAACGCAAAACCTTCATATTTAGAGGTTAACAGAGAACATGTTGCATTTTGTAAAATTTCATAGGTGTTATTTGCGTATCCCATTAATTTTACACTTTCTTTTAATCGCAATTCATTTATTAAATTTTGTAAAACTCCTTTTTGCTCACCATCTCCATAAATAAATAATTGAGCTTCAGGTTTTTCTTTAACCACTTTTTGAAAAGCTTTTATAGCATGGTCGAGGCGTTTTTCTTCATGTAGTCTCGATATTATAACGATAATATTATTATCTTTAATTTCTGTTAAATTAGGTATTTCTATTGAATGGGGGATTACATAATAATTGTTTCTACCCCCAAATTGATTTGTTATGTCTTCTTTTTGCTTTTCAGTGAGTAAAATTAAAGCATCAATTTCATTTAAATTATTTAATACCATTTTATTTCCAGTTCGAATAATATCAGTGTCAGGTCGCATATGAATACTGTGAATCATAAATACTTTTCTGACTCTATTATCTTGTATATTCATGATGACTGAATCCTGACCTCTAGCTTCTCCTATTAAATATGTAGGGTTTTCGGTAATGAATTCTTCAATAAAATATTTTTTGAAATTGTCAAAAGAATTAAATCTAACCACAGAATTATCAAACAAAACAATGTTCTTAATACTATTTTTATTATTTGTAGATTCATATTCTCTTGTTTGAAAAGCTATACCGTCTTTTCTAAAGAATATTTGGCGAGATAAGTTGTTATTATAGTAATGGCTTGTCCAATATAAATAACCTTCTTTATCTATAATATCTTTTTTTATACATAAACTATTCTCGGCAAAATGTTTAACTTCTTTTATTGAACCATTTGCATATATGATTTCTAATATTTTAATACCATTTTTATAAAACTCTTTTACATTACCATTTATACTTACAGGTATTAATTTGCTAGTATCAATTGAATATTTAGTCTTTGAAGATTGCAGTCCACGGTTCCTATAATAATCATTAATGTTTAAAATTTTTGCTTTGTTTTCAAGAGAATATCGATTTTTAATTTCATTTTTTAAATTGCTAAAATTTTGATCAGCGTGAAAAGATAAAATTTTAGATTTAATACCTTTATAGTCATGTAATATCCTCGCTTTGTTTAATAAAGAAGCAGTTAATCCCCCGTGGTCTTTATCTAACCTACTAGTAATAAATATAGTATTCATAATTATCCCCTCTCCTAAAATACCTTTTGTTCCATATTAACAGAAAAATGATAAGAAGTACCATTTATAATAGAATATTTTTCCGTACTTAAATTATTTAAATAAAAACTATATTATGTTTTAAAACTCTTATTTTTAGAGCAATCAAGCCATATCAAATAGTGAGTGCTTTTATTATGTGGTAAAATATATTTTTAACAGCCATTCTACGGAGTGATTTTTTATTTATATGATATAGTTGATTGTTTCTTGAAATAAGGAGTTAAGACAGACCTACCAATTTAATACGAGCTTAATCACCGATTTTATTTAAAATTTTATATTTACAAACTAGGATGTTACAGATTCTAAGCGCTTTCTTAGATGAAAAAGACTATAGATGATATTATAAAGTTAGTTAAGAAATTATAATATTGGAGGATGATTTATGATGAATAAAACAGCTGTTATTACGGGTTCTGCAGGTGGTTTAGGTAAAGGGATAGCAGAAAGACTGGCAAATGATGGTTTTAATTTAATAATACAAGATCTTAATGAAGAACTCCTTTTAGAAACAGAAAAAGAATTTAAGAACAACGGTTTTAATGTTGCCGCATTCAAAAGTGATGTTTCGGTAAAAAAAGAACAAAAAGAATTAGTGCAGTTTGCAGTTACGGAGTTTGGTCAGATAGACGTTTTTGTTAATAACGCTGGAGTAGATGCTGTTTCTCCATTTTTAGAAATAGATGAAGAACAGCTTAATAAACTATTCAATGTAAATGTTTATGGTACAGTGTTTGGCACACAGGCCGCAGCAGAGCAATTTAAAAAACAAAATACAGGTGGTAAAATTATAAATGCATGTAGTATTGCTGGGCATGAATCTTATGAAATGTTAGGAACATATTCAGCTACTAAACATGCGGTGCGTTCTTTTACACAGACTGCGGCCAAAGAATTAGCTCAAGATGGTATTACAGTTAATGCATATTGTCCTGGCGTTGCTAAAACTAAGATGTGGGATCGTATCGATGAAGAAATGGTTAAATATAACGATGATATGGAGCCTGGAGATGCATTCGAAGAATTTTCTTCTGCAATAAAATTAGGAAGATACCAAGAACCAAGAGACGTTGCTAATTTAGTATCTTTCTTAGCTTCAGAAGGTTCTGGTTATATTACGGGTCAGTCTATACTTACTGATGGTGGGTTAGTATATAGATAACATGAACTATGTTTGATGCCTCTTTACGAGGCGTCTTTTTTATGATATAAATATTTTAAGAAATATGCTATTGCTAACCAACGCAAGTATACTTTACTAAAAGAAGTAGACACATTGTCCCGTGTCTGCTTTTTATTTATCTATTGTAATATATAGAATATTCTGATAATATAATATTTATCCTTTCTTGTATATATATTTTGGATTAGTAATTTCAGATGTCACTTTGGCGGCATCTTTTTTTAATTTATGTTAATTTAAGAATTGCATATGCATGTATGTGCAATATCTCTTAAACATATGACCTTTTAGCCACGCTTCGGAGTGGTTTTTTATTTATTATTTGAAAATTATAGAATCTTTTGATAACACAAATGTACCCAAAATTTTAGTAAGCACTAAGCCTTAGTGGACACCTCTTTACGAGGTGTATTTTTTTGTTGTAAGCTTGAATAGTTATATCTTTCTATGACTCTAAACATGTATTTTGAGCAGACACATTCACCAGTGTCTGCTCATTTTAATAGATATAATTAATAAAATGATATCATAGCACATACAAATCTCTATTCTCAATATTAACTTAGTATAGAGTGCTCTTTACAGGGGGTGTCTGTTTTATGATATAAAAATATTAGGCAATTAAAACTGCTGACTATAATAAGTTTTACCAAACTTAAAATAGACACATCGGCCCGTGTCTATTTAAAATTTACAGCCACCCTTATGGGTGGTTATTTTTTAAATTTTTAAATGGAGACGTTTACATTATATATTATATTGATTTAATATTAATTTTATATTAACCTAACATTAGACATAGATTTAAAGTTTTCTATCTATTTTGGGGGTGAGCACTTACAGTTGCTTACTCCTTTTTTATGTTATAAATAAATCAAACATCATATTATAAAGGAATAGTTGCTTATGTATTTGACTTGTTTTTATTTATATAAAATTTTCTTAAAAAACAAGTTACAAAACTTTATTATTATATTATAATTTGTATGAGCATTATACAAATTATAGGGGGGATATAAATGTTTACGTTATTTATTGTTATAGTTATTTTCGCAGCTATTGTATTTGCTATAGGAAGACTCTTTGTATACATAACTTATAGAAGTGGTGGTATTTTAGACGGGGCGGGCGTTTTGTTTTTAGGATCACTTAGAGCAATTCAATTTGTTATAGGATTCGGCTTACTTACAGGCATTATAGGTAGTATACCTTTTTTATCATTCTTTTGGTTTATACCATTTTTAATCACAATATATCATTTGATTTTTGCCTTTCCTCTGATTTTTGGACCTATAATGGCAATGGTTTCTGGATTCGCTGGTAGTGAGATAATTAATATGTTGCCAGAATTTATGTTGAAATATTACAATAAGTATACTGGTTTCAATACATATACAATAATGCAGTATCGTAATAGAGAAAGTGATATAAAACCAGACATATTTTTACTACATGAAGCTTGGGAAAACGAGCAATTTTTAGAGGATATTGAAAAATGGTCAGAAGGAGAAATTGAAAGAAAGCCTCATTTTGAAGACTATTACCAAAGAAGTGAATAAATGGTGTTAGATTTTTCGGGTTTGTGAAACGAATATTAATAATAATGATTCAAGTTCATAATATAGGAAGCTACTTTTTTATGTTACACTTTCAACTGGGCATACATACTAGGCATACACTCTAAATTTCTTAAACATGGTTAGTGGGCAGTCGTTAATTCGGCTGTCTTTTTTTATTCTGATAAATTTACACATGATTATATTATAAGGACAGACGCATCACAGTGTCTGTCTTACTTTTTTATGTTCGCTTTTAAGTTCTGTCTATTCTCTTTCACAAATATTGAGTATCATATAATTAATATATAAAGGGAGGATACAAAATGAAGAAGGGAATGTTGGTTACTTATTTAATTTTCTTATCTATATTTTTCTTATCGGCTTGTGGCAATAGCACGCACAAAGCAGTTCAAGGTACTTGGAAAGCAGAACACACTAAATACATAATAAAAAAAGATACAATTGAATATAAATACGAAGATGGAGATTCAGACTTATATAAATATGAAGTTGTTAATGATGAGAATGGAAGACTTGTAGTAGATGAATGGCCAAAAAAAGATAGTAAAGAAGATTCCACAAGAGCTGAATGGAGTGCCACTAAAAAGTCTAATAAAATTTTTATAGATGATGACCAAGATGGTTATGGAGTAGAAGCTTATAAAGAAAAAGAAACTAATAAATTTTTAATGTTTGGTATAGGGGTTCTTTTAGTTTTAGGTGTTTGTTATATAGCTTTTAAACAAACAAAATAATATCAAAAACGGTAATTTGTTTACGGATAAATAAACCTTGGATTGGTGGTAAACTGTCACTCGATACCGTACAGTTGAGTATAATATATATGATACGGACAATAAGGCATAGTGCCACGGGATATTGTTATCCTTTGTAAACAAGCTGGTTGAAACATTTACCAGTAAATTCACGGTAGCCATTCCGTCATGGAGCAACTCTTTTGAGAAGGTTCCCAGGTACCTTAAACTAATCTGATGAGTCGGATTAGACAAAAACTGTTATTAGTTAAGCGCCGCTAATAACAAATTGTGTGAGTGAGGTTTAAAACACAATTATACATAATGATTATATAGAGGACTCTAGTATATTTTGGATATATGAGGAGTACTTTCAACCACCCACACATGTCACTGGGTGGTTATTTTTTATTTATCTTTGTTTACTAAAAAAATAAAAAGGTATATAATTAATGAAACAAATAATGAGTATTCAAGTATATTAGAGTAAATGAGGAGGGGGAAAAATGAATATTATACAAAATAAAATATTTTTGAATGATAAACATGAATTTCATTTTATAGAAAAACCTATTAATAACTCATACTACTCTTTTGTACAAAATTATAATAGAAATGGTTATGAACAGTTTATCATCGATTTTGATACAATGCTTGAATTAATCCAGTATTTTCTATTGAAATATAAAGCTAGGATAATCGAATTAGAATTACTTATGAATGATGAAGAATATCGTGAAAATACTAGAATTGAAATAGAAGAGGTTAATAATAATAATGAACACTTTATAAATTTTGTTAAGTATTTGAGAGATTTATATGAAAATCAGAATGAAGAAATCAATAAGTTATGTATAAAATACAGAGAGAATAACGAGTTATTTAAATGGTATATATATATGAATGGCTTAATTGAAATAGAGAGTGGAAAAAAAGGAAATATTATCAAAGACTTAAGAATGGTTATAGTTAAAAATGAAAAAGTTTGTAATTAATATTTTTCAAAAATCACAATGGTTTATCAAAGAATTTGGTTCAATAATTGGTGGAGTTATTTTAACTAATTATTTGACAATCATTCAATTTTTAACTCAAACACTTCATAAGCAACCTCCAAAAGATGAAATTTATGCTATAGATTTGGCTATTAATATCTTGATTGCTAAAGGTGCAATTGTGCTTATTTTTTCATTTATAGCTTTAATATATCAAATACTTTTTTGTACGAATGAAATTAATTTAAAGTTTGAAGATAACAAAAGAAACACTAGCGATAAAGTTGAATACTCATTTAATCAAGAAATATCTAAGGTTTTTATTCGTGTTTATGTTAAGGGTAATCCTAAACGATTAAGAAAATGTAAAGTAGAATTAAATTTACCAATCAATGTTACTGTGCAATCTCTAAAACCTAAGGAAAGTGTATTTTCAATAACAAATAATAAAAAAACAATAATCATTGATATAAATGAACTTACATTGACAAAAAGAAAATGGTCAGATTCTTTCCCTTTAGAAATGATAATATTAAAATCCGACGAAAATATTAATTCTGAAATAGAGGTTGTTCATACCCCTAAACTATTTATGCGAGGAAAACGTAATAATAATATTGGAGTGTTAGGAGAATGATTAATGGCTTTTAAGAGAACGACCAGATGGAAAAACGATAAAGAAAATGATTTTGAAAAAAATATTGAAAATTTAATTGATTTTAACAGTATTACTAATGATTTAGAGAAAGGGAACAAAACATATCACCAAAATTTTATGGTAAAAAAAGCATTCGACAAAAACCAAGAAGTCTCTTTAGCAGATGAAAAAACATATTTTAATAAATTTCATGTTACATATGAAAGAGTAAGAAGTGGTATAGAACCCATTGAGGAACGTACAGATAAACAATCATTAGAATTACTAGCATATAATAATAGAGGTACTACTAAATTTATAATAAATAAAAATACTGATGCAATGTTTTTTATTAGAAAATTGTTAAAGTATAAAGGGCAAAAAGAAATCAGTAATTTAAATATAAAGCTAGAAAATGACTTCTTTTTATGGTTGTTATATAAAATATATATAAAAGATAACGTTTTTTCTGTTGAATATGTAAATGAAGAAGAGTTAATAGTGAGAAACATTAAATTTTTTAAGGGAATTTCTTTAGATAATAATAGTGTAACTTCTAAAGGTAATACTGTTTTAAATTTAATTAGTACGTTATCATTTGTTTTGGAAAAAGGAAAGATAGACCAGTTAGTACTGTGTGTAGCGTATCATAATCATGAAAATATAGAAATAAGATTACAAACGGATGGTTTAATAGGAATAGAAGACTTAAACAAATATGATGGTATATATGAAAATGAACAGACCGAATTACAGCAAAGTAAATTGATATTATTAATTTACAATGAAATTATTCCTAACTTGCTTGAATATTATAGAAATGATAGTCAAGATAAGAAATGGGATCATAGAACAAAAGTTGGCTTTTTAGAAAGAATAAAAGAGGATATTACAAATAGAATTGATCAAATGAAAAGTGAAATATGATACATATTTTTTGTTACTGACAAGCCCATCATAGTTGGTGGGGCTTTTTTATGTCTACATTTATACGAAGAAAAAAGTTAATTTGAAAGATATTGTGGAGATAAAATAAATTGCAGAAATAAAGAGAAAACTCTTGATTATATCCCAATTGGGTGAAATAATTATATATGTAAGGTTGAGATACACCTTACACCCCTCATGAAAGGGGGTGATTAAAATGTTAGAGATGATAATAAAATCGCTGACACAAATACTAATAACATTAATAGTATTCGCGCCAGCGATATTAAAACAACTAAGACTTTGGCATCAAGGCTCATGTCACGACCAAGATAATGAACCGAGAAACTAATTATCATCTGCTCCCGTTAATTCGGGGGCTCTCTCTTTCATGATTAATTATATTATATAGAATTGGAGGTTTCAAGTTATGAATCTGCCAACAATAATAATATGTATTGTAATAGTTTTGATACCCACAATCATTAAAGTAGCAAGAATCTTACATTTAAAACGTAATGGAATTAAATATATTGGTAATAATCAATTTGAAAAAATTGGCGATAAAAAATATAAATGGTATGAATGGATGAGGTAATATGAGTGAATATAAAAAAACAATACAAAAATTGATAGATAGTGATATCTCAGCTTATCAAATTCAAAAGGATATTGGAGTAGCAACTAGTAGAATTTCAGATTTACGAACAGGTAAAAGAGACCTCGGAGGTATATCGTTAGATACTGCAGAAAAGCTATACGAATATGCAAAAGCCCACCTAAAATGAATAGGTGGGACGAGTTTCTACCGTTATAATGTATGTTATAAATCTCAATCGGGATTTATAAGCTGTCAAAATAAAAGTTTGGTCACTGAGTGGACACATGAATGTTATAACTATAGTGATATCAGTGTTTTATATAATAAATAATCCCGACCGCCGGTACTAATAAAATAACTAACACTTTAGAAACATCATTTAATGATGTTTCTTTTTTTTACTTTCTTTAAGTTTAAATAGAAGTAAATTTAAATATTGTATTTTAAATTTAGTCATATGTCATTTCTTTTATTAATATAGAAGTTTTTTTGTAAATCTCTATACTTATAGAACCTTTAAAATTAATTATTACTATGCTTAAGTTAATATTGTAGTTTAATACAATGTGTAATATTATTAGTCTAATGTTATATTTGGAGGACATAATTTGATGGTTAAGTATAAAAGTTCAGAATCAAATGGAAAACAATTTTTTAGTAATATTTTACAAGCTGTTGGTGCAGGAGTAGTAATTGCTTTATTACCTAATGCATTATTAGGAGAGTTATTAAAGTTTTTTAAAGATGGTAATCAATTACTAGAATCAATATATCAACTTGTAGTATTAATTCAGTCATTTATGGCATTTATCATTGGCGTTTTGGCAGCACATCAATTTAAGTTTAATGGTGCAGGTGCTGCAATGGTTGGTGTCTCTGCTATGTTAGGTAGTGGTGCCGTGAAAATTACAGCTGGAGGATTTGTGTTAAATGGTATTGGTGATATTATAAACACTATTCTCGTCGTTATTGTTGCATGTTTTTTATATTTATTATTACGCGATAAACTAGGTTCATTAGAAATGATTATTTTACCAGTGTTAATACCTGTAATAAGTGGCGTTATTGGATTATATACGCTAAGTTACGTATCAAATGTTACTAAAGGTTTAGGGCATGTTGTTAGTTCGTTTACAGAACTTAATCCAATGTTAATGTCGATATTAATTTGTATTACTTATTCATTATTAATGGTAACGCCAATATCTGTTGTAGCTATTGCAACTGCCATAGGTTTATCAGGATTAGGAAGTGGTGCTGCAAATATGGGGATAGTTGCTGCGTGTGTAACATTTTTATTTGGTTCAATTAGAGTTAATAGCGCTGGCGTGAATTTAGTTCTAATAATCGGTGCTGCAAAAATGATGATACCGGTTTATTTTAAACATTTAATTATTGCAGTTCCATTAACTATAAACGGTATAATTGGTGGCTTGATTGCTTATTTCATAGGTATACATGGCACACCAATGTCTGCTGGATTTGGATATACAGGCCTTGTAGGACCAATAAACGCATTTAATCGTATGGATGGAGATCCGACGACCAACATTATTCTACTTGTTTTTGGTTACTTTATCATACCTTTTGTATCAGCGTTTTTTGTACATGAATTATGTAAAAAATTCATTGGTAAATATTCTGATGAAATTTACAGATTCGAAATCCCGAGACAATAGGCGTATCAAACGCTATAAACTAAAACAAATAATTTAAATTTTGCATATACTTATACCTATACCAAAATAAAGGAAAGTATATGTTATATCACTCTTTGAGGTGCTTAATAGGGCGGTTTAGGAAATCATTACTAAAATTTTGATTTCTAACCGCTTTTTTTATACATATTTTTTGCATAATAATTTATTTTAATTAAAAGAAGTGCGATATAACAATAATTTTTAAATTTTCTATTGAATAATATTACGTTATTGTGTATAATAATTGATATTATAGAGAGGGGATACGAAAATGAAATACATATTAAAAAGCTTTATGGTATTTATAATTATTTTTAGTGCCATAATAAGTTATATAAACCCTACAGCTCATGCACAAGCGCAAGATGATCAATGGGAAAAAATAAAAGAGCGTGGTGAGTTAAGAGTCGGTTTGTCCGCGGATTATGCACCTTATGAATTCGAACATAATGTTAATGGCAAAACTGAATACGCGGGAATAGATATTGAATTAGCTAAAAAAGTAGCAAAGGACAATGATTTAAAATTAAAAATTGTAAATATGCAATTTGATAGTTTACTGGGAGCTATTAAAACTGGGAAAGTAGATTTAATTATTTCTGGTATGACACCTACATCAGAACGTAAAAAGGAAGTAGACTTTTCTGATCCTTATATGACGGTTCAACAAAAAATGATTATAAAAAAATCCGATGCTGATAACTTAAAAACTATTGATGATTTTACTAATAAAAAAATAGGGGTTCAAAAGCAAACGCAACAGGAAAAAATCGCTCAATCAGATATTGAAAATGCTCAAATTCAATCACTGACTAGAGTTCCAGAAGTCATCATGTCATTAAAAAGTGGAAAAGTTAGCGGCATGGTCATTGAAGGCCCAGTGGCAGAAGCGTATTTAAAACAAAATAAAGATTTAACTTTTGCTGATGGAGTGAAATTTAATGAAGGAACTAAAAGTACTGCAATTGCTACACCAAAAAACGCTCCTAAATTAATGGAAAAATTAAATTCTAGTATTAAAGAAGTTAAAGATAAAAACTTAATTGCAGATTATAAGGATTCAGCTGCAGAAGCAATGAAGAAAGATGATGGTAACTTCTTTAGCAAGTATGGTAACTTTTTCTTAAAAGGTATTCAAAACACTATTTTAATTTCAATTGTGGGAGTGTTATTAGGGACTGTTTTTGGAGCTATTATAGCATTAATAAAACTTAGTAAGATAAAAGTACTTAGATGGATAGCTTCAGCTTATATTGAATTTTTAAGAGGTACGCCATTGTTAGTACAAGTATTTTTAGTTTATTTTGGTACCACAGCGATGCTTGGTTTAGATATTTCAGCTTTAATTTGCGGTATGATTGCGCTTGTAATTAACTGTTCTGCTTATATTGCCGAAATAATAAGAGCAGGAATTAACGCGGTAGATAAAGGACAAACGGAAGCTGCACGTAGTTTAGGGCTTACTTACGGTCAAACTATGAAAACAGTTATATTACCTCAAGCGATTAAAAAGATATTACCAGCGTTAGGTAATGAATTTGTAACTGTAATTAAAGAATCATCAATTGTTTCTGTAATAGGTGTAAGTGAAATCATGTTTAACGCTCAAGTAGTACAAGGTGCTTCATTTGATCCATTCACACCATTATTAGTGGCAGCAGTCTTATACTTTATACTTACATTCACACTATCTAGAGTGATGTATTTCTTTGAAGGGAGAATGAAAGTTAGTGATTAATATTAAAAATTTATATAAAACTTTTGGTAAAAATGAAGTTTTAAAAGGTATTGATATGTCAGTGAATCAGGGAGAAGTTGTAGCTATCATTGGACCTTCAGGTAGTGGGAAAAGTACATTGCTGCGTTGTATGAATTTATTAGAAACACCTACAAGTGGTGAGGTTATATTTAAAGATCATAGCTTAACAAGTAAAAATACAGAGTTAGAAAAATTACGTCAACAAATGGGGATGGTATTTCAAAACTTCAACCTATTCCCACATAAAAAAGTAATAGATAATATCATTTTAGCCCCAAGTTTATTAAAAAAAGACAAGCAAAGTAATTTAAAGGGACAAGCTCAGGAATTACTAGATAAAGTAGGATTAAGTGATAAAGCTGATGCATATCCTTCACAATTGTCAGGTGGACAAAAGCAGAGAGTTGCTATTGCTAGAGCATTAGCCATGAATCCAGAAGTTTTACTTTTTGACGAACCTACTTCAGCATTAGACCCAGAAGTGGTTGGTGATGTTTTGAAAGTTATGAAAGATCTTGCAAAAGAAGGTATGACAATGGTTGTTGTAACTCATGAAATGAATTTTGCTAGAGATGTGAGTGATAAAGTAGTATTTATGGCAGATGGTGTTATCGTTGAATCAGGTACTCCGGAAGAAATATTTGAGCAACAACAACATGAAAGAACTAAAAACTTCTTAAGTAGAGTATTATAAATTTTTGTTAAAGCCAGGTAGATTAAGTAATTATGATAATACAATTACTTATTTGCTTGGTTTTTATTTTTGGTAATAAAAATTGAATTTGCGCATACTCTTAACACGAAATAATGTGTTAAACTGTAGGATGTATGTTTTTAATGTGGGGTGTAAGAATAAATGGATTTAAATCAATTAAAACAAGATGTAATTGACTATGCACATACAATAGGTATTGATAGTATCGGTTTTACCACTGCTGATCCATTTGATGAAATGAAACAAAAATTAGTTGACTATCATGCTAAAGGTTATGCATCAGGTTTTGAAGAATCAGATATAGCGTTGAGGACTGAACCGAAATTAACATTACCAACTGCACGTTCCATTATAGCGATTGCGGTAGGTTATCCTAATAAATTAAAGGGCGCACCTAAAAGTACTAGAGGAGATAGAAGAGGTATGTTTGCTCGTGCTTCATGGGGGCAAGATTATCACTCTATTATGAGAAAACGCTTGGATAAACTAGCCGACTACTTGAGAGATAGAGTAGATGGTGTTGAAATCCAGTCAATGGTAGATACAGGAGCGTTGTCAGATAGAGCTGTGGCAGAGCGTGCTGGTTTAGGCTATGTTGGTAGAAATGGCTTTGTAATCAACCCTGAGCTAGGAACTTGGACATATTTAGGAGAAATGCTTGTAAGTGTGCCTTTTCCACCAGATGACCCATTACTGGATAGTTGTGGAGATTGTACCATTTGTGTTGACCGTTGTCCGACTGGTGCACTAGTTGGAGATGGTCAGTTAAATAGTCAAAAATGTATTAGCTTTTTAACTCAAACAAAAGGATATTTAGCAGATGAATATCGTTATAAAATAGGTAATAGGCTATACGGATGTGATACTTGTCAGCAAGTGTGTCCAAGAAATAAAGGTATTAACACCCAGCATGAAGATATTGTCTTAGAACCTGAAATTTTAAAACCAAGATTAGTACCATTACTAAAAATGAGTAATAAAGAATTTAAAAATACGTATGGTCATTTAGCAGGTGCTTGGAGAGGCAAAAAGCCAATCCAGCGTAATGCGATAGTAGCGTTAGCACATTTTAAAGAAGAGAGTGCTATTCCTGACTTACAAGATGTAGCATTAAATGATCCTCGTCCAATGATTAGAGGTACTGCGTATTGGGCAATTGGACAAATACAGGGCGAAGATGCTAGAAGTTTTATTGAACAACAATACCAAAATGAACTAGAAGAAGTTCAACAAGAAATGTTAAAAGGATTAGAAATGAGGAGAGAACAATAGCATGACAAACCATATCGTATTATTTCAACCGCAAATACCAGGCAACACTGGTAGTATTGCAAGAACTTGTGCAGGAACATATACCAATTTACATTTAATTAAACCATTAGGATTTAGTACAGATGATAAAATGTTAAAACGTGCAGGACTAGATTATTGGGAAACTGTAAACATCATGTATCATGAAAGTATAGAAGAATTTTTTGAAGCCACTGAAGGAACATATTATTTGTTAACAAAATTTGGAGAAAAAACATATTCAGACTTTGATTTTACAAATACAGAGCATGACCACTTTTTCATATTTGGTCGAGAAACAACAGGCTTACCTGACTGGGTAAAAGAGAAATATGCAGATACTGCACTTCGTATACCTATGAATGATAATATTAGATCTCTGAACCTTTCAAACACTGCTTCTTTACTAATTTATGAAGCCTTGAGACAACAGAAATTTCCAGAGTTGCATTAATACTTACCTAAATGAATGAAAATATACTAAAAGCTTTGTATAATGATAATAAGTCTTATAATGGCTATTTGGACGAATCGTCACTTAGTTTAATAAAGTACTGGTTTACAGAAACATTATGTAGGGTATTAATAAAAATAATGCTAGAACCGTCTTAATAGAAAAAGAGGAGTGTAATTACTATGGCAATGAACTTTAAAGTTTTAGAAAACGAAAAAGTTGTAGCTGAATATGCTGCAGATATTTTAAGAAAACAATTTAACAATAATCCAACAACTATCGCAGGTGTACATCTTGCTAGTGACAATGCTCCTGTATTGGATGAATTAAAGAAAAATGTAGATAAAAACGCCGTAGATTTCAGTCAAATAAATATATTAGATTATGATGATAAGAAATCTTATTTTGAAGCGTTAGGAGTACCAGAAGGTCAAATATATAATGTATCATTTAGTGAAGATACTGAGTCATTTATTAAAGATAAGATTAAAACTAAAGAAAACAAAGGCAAATTAGTGACACAAGTACTTTCTATTGATACAAAAGGTAATTTGGACGTAAGTATCAATCAAGGTCTTTTCTCTGCACGTGAAGTAATTTTAATCATTACTGGTAGTGAGAAAAAAGAAGTAGTTCATAAACTTTATGAAGAAAATGGTAAAACAAGTTTTGAACCGTCAGATTTAAAAGCTCACCGTATGGTTAATGTAATTTTAGATGAAGCGGCTGCAGAAGGTTTACCAGAAGATGTTAGACATTATTTCACAGCACGTTTTGCATAAACAAATGTGAGGTGATTCAAATGACAAAAAATAAGAATTCAGATGAACAACCAAACGAATCTTTAGTACCCGAGAATGAAATGGTCGACGATTACGATGATGTTGTTGAATTAGGCAAAGAGATGGAACAAATTTCAGAAGAAAATGATGAAGATAAATTAGATAAATCACATGATACTGAAGTACGTTCTGATCTTAATGATTAATATATAGCTACCCGAGACATAATTAGTGTTTCGGGTTTTTGTATGTCACATAGTATTTTACAATTAAAAAGTGTATCACTTGTTTTAGCTAATAATAGTAACCTTACGATAACATGTGTATTTATAGATGAAGAAATAGAATGCAGATGGAAAGTTCTATATTGTTGTTGACTTATTGCAAATTAGATTATAGTGCGAGTTACAAAAAGCAATGCCATGTTAAAAGTTAATATGGTATGATTAAATCATTATTGATTTAAGGAGATTTATATATGTTAAGTAAGCAATGGAAATATATCATGATAGTTGCAGTAATTGTTAACTTAGTATCAATTAAAGGTTTCCCAATGGCAATAGGTGCTATCTATTTACCTGTATTATTTAAAATTATTAAATTGCAGATAAATCTGTCACGTGGCCTTGTAGATCAGGTTAATGCTTCAACATTTGTTAAAGGTAATCAAACAGGTATTATTATCAGCGTTTTATGTTGTATGATCGTAACTGTTTTATTGTTTAAGCCGCTAGGAGAGTTTTATAGTAATTTAGATGGCTTTTTAGGTTTTCTAATAACGATAAGTCCAGTAACGATGGTAATCGGTGCAATACTGTTAATTTTAACTGCTATTGGTATTATTCAAGCTGCTAAAGAACAGTTTAAAAACGTAAATATTACAAAATAACTATAATGACTCATCATTTTTAAGTAGAAAACCTCGGAAATACTCGAGGTTTTCTTTTTTATATAAGAAGAAACAATTTATCGAAGAGATAGAAGAAAGAGTCGGTAAAAATTATGTTTTTAAGAAAAATGAATTTATTATGAAAACGCTATATAATACGATTGCCCGTTTAAAATGATTAATGCTATACTTAAAACGAACTAAGATTAATGAAGGGGAGATTTATAAATGTCAGTTAGAATTGAACATGATACATTCGGTGAAATAGAAGTACCATCAGACAAATACTGGGGTGCACAAACAGAAAGAAGTAAACGTAACTTCCCTGTTGGTAAAGAACGTATGCCAATTGAAGTCGTTTATGGATTTGCTCAATTAAAAAGAGGTGCCGCTCTAGCTAACCATGAATTAGGAAAATTATCGGATGCTAAAAAAGATGCAATTGTTTATGCATGTGACCGTGTATTAAATAAAGAATTAGATGATCATTTTCCTTTAGTAGTTTGGCAAACAGGTAGTGGTACGCAAAGTAATATGAATGTTAATGAAGTTGTCAGCTTTGTGGCAAATACTTATTTAAAAGAGCAAGGTAGCGATGAGTCTATTCATCCTAATGATGATGTCAATAAATCACAAAGTTCTAATGATACGTTCCCTACAGCAATGCACGTTGCATTATATAACGAAGTAGAAACGAAACTAGAGCCTGCTTTAAAAGCTTTAAGAGACACATTTAAACAAAAAGAAGAACAATACAACGATATTATTAAAATAGGGCGTACACACTTACAAGATGCTACCCCAATCCGTTTAGGACAAGAAATTAGTGGTTGGCGTTATATGTTAGATAAATGTGAAACATTATTAACTGAATCAAAAGCACATATCTTAAATTTAGCAATAGGTGGAACTGCCGTTGGTACAGGTATTAATGCCCATCCTGAATTTGGTGACAAAGTCGCTAAATTCATCGCAGAAAATACAGGTTATCCATTTGTATCTTCTGAAAATAAATTCCATGCATTAACTGCACATGATGAGGTAGTACAATTACATGGTTCTTTAAAAGCGCTTGCGACAGACTTAATGAAAATTGCTAACGATGTTAGATGGTTAGCATCAGGCCCACGTGCAGGATTGGCAGAAATCTCAATACCTGAAAATGAACCAGGTTCATCGATTATGCCAGGTAAAGTAAATCCTACACAATGTGAAATGTTAACAATGGTTGCTGTACAAGTTATGGGGAATGATACAGCAGTAGGAATTGGTAGTTCACAAGGTAACTTTGAATTAAATGTATACAAACCTGTTATCTTACTAAATACACTACAATCTATTTATTTATTAGCAGATGGTATGGACACATTTAATAGTAACTGTGCTGTCGGAATAGAACCAATTCCTGAAAATATCGATAATTACTTAAATCAATCGCTTATGTTAGTTACTGCTTTAAACCCACACATTGGTTATGAGAAAGCAGCAAGTATTGCTAAAAAAGCACACAAAGAAGGCTTAACTTTAAAAGAATCTGCAATTCAATCAGGCTATGTAACAGAAGCACAGTTTGAGCAATGGATTAAACCAGAAGATATGGTTGAACCGAAGTAAATATACCGTAAAAAATCAATTGTTGTTATCAACTAAGTAATGTCTTGTAATCACATCGAAAGATATATTCTTAACTAATAAACACACTGCCATTTTAACTGACAGTGTGTTTTCTTTTTATGATATTAAGAATTTTGAATTAACAACTATATATAACCTATAAGAAAATAGGTGGTGAAATAATGGTTATAACTTTGAGTAAATAGTATAACTTTGCTACTTAATTAGATTTCATCATCTAGACTGACAGAAATTTGTGCTTGAGTCAGTGGATGGATGAACTCAATTTTGTAACTATTTAATTGAAGTTGTCTCAATGTAGAATTTCCATATAATGGGTCACCTATAACTGGATGTCCAATTTCAGCTAAATGAACACGAATTTGGTGAGTACGGCCTGTATCTAATTTTAATTCTAATTCACAGACATCTTCTTTTAGCATTTTTGAGTCAAGAATATGTGTAATTGCTGATTGACCTGTTGGTGATACCCTACGTTTGTTAGAATGGAATTTATCTTTACCAATCGGCATATCAATAGTTTGAGGTTTGATTGGTAATAAACTATGAACATTAGCTTTATAGATACGATCAATTTCATTTTCTTCTAACATACGATCTAATATTTTCTTCATCAATGGATTTTTCGCTACAATTAATAAACCAACCGTTTCTTGGTCTAGGCGGTGAATTGGTTCAACATAGTCACTTTTAACTGTATAAATAACGTGATTCATTAATGTATTGCTTTCTTTTAAATCATTTGGATGTGTTTTAACACCTTTTGGCTTCATGACTATAGCGATATCATCATCTTCATAGTAAACTTGTGCAAAACGATAACTAGGTAAATAGTTACTTACTTCATCTGGAGTAGGAATAAAAACTTTGTCACCTGTGTTAACTCTTGTCATTAATGAAGCGGTTGCGTCGTTAATTGTAATTGCTTTAGACATGTTTAGATTATGCAAATCTTTTTTTGGTAAATGCAATTGTTGGAAAATTTCTCTTAACGTTAAATTATTGTATTTAATAGGGATTTCAAATTTCATAGTATCCTCCTTGATAATCAACTATTATCATAACACAAACATAGATTTAAAAATATTAGATAAATACTTTCAGTAGATTAAAAATTACATTTGTAATTACAACATACATTTAAACAATAAATCAGGATTTTTAAATTGTTCCCTGAGAAGGTATAATAAATATAAAGTTGTAAAGAAATGGACTGGTTAAATGGAAAAACCAACGAGACTTGCATTGTTAAAAGAAATTGCTGAATTTTTAAATGAAGAGACAGAAACATATAATATGATTCAGGGTGCATTGGAATATTTAATCGAAGGTACTGCATTTACTACGGGTTGGATATTTTTTATAGATGATGCTGGACAACATGAATTAGTTGCGCATTATGACTTACCTGGTGCATTAGCAAAGCGAAATTGTAAATATATGTGTGAAGGTACCTGCTGGTGTGTGCAAGCTTATCAAAATAAAAAACTGACAAAGGCATCAAATATTATAAATTGTTCGCGTATTAACCTTGCAAATCGAGCGTTTCAAGAGGAAACAGAAGGCATTACACATCATGCCACGGTGCCGCTGCGTTCGGGAGATGAATTGTTTGGTCTTTTAAATATAGCAACGCCATACAAGACAAGTTATAGTGAAGAAGATTTAGAATTATTAGAGTCTGTTGCTTTTCAGATAGGGTCTGCAATAAAACGCATCATATTGACGGATCAAGAAAAAGAAGCAGCACGTATAAGTGAAAGGAATCGCCTTGCACGTGATTTACATGATTCAGTAAATCAATTGCTCTTTTCTGTAAAATTAACCGCGCATGCTGCACAAGGTATTTCTAATGAAGAAGTGTCACGTAAAGCTTTTAATATAATTGAAGAAACGAGTCAACAAGCAGTAAATGAGATGCGAGCATTAATTTGGCAACTAAAACCAGTTGGGTTAGAACGAGGTTTAGTTAAGGCTATTCAAAATTATAGCGACGTATTACAATTAAATTTATCAGTTAGTGTAGAAGGTTTAATTAGTTTACCAAGTATTATTGAAGAAAATATCTATAGAATTATCCAGGAAGGTATGAATAATACTAAAAAGCATGCTCAAGATACAGAAACTACATTAAAATTAGCGCAAAATCAAAACTATTTTTATGTAGAAATTAAAGATTACGGTGTAGGTTTTAATATGCGACAATCAAACTATAATAATTCTCATGGCATTAATAATATGAAACAACGAGCAAAAGCGATTAATGCCGATATAGAGATAACATCTGAAGAAAATAAAGGAACTCAAATTTATATAAAAGTGCCGTTATAATATGATGGAAGGAAGATTAAAATGAATCGAATCGTGCTTGTTGATGATCATCACATTGTAAGGCAAGGATTAGAATTTTTATTGTCTACAGTAGATGATTTAGAAGTCATTGGGGGATTTTCAGATGGTAAATCATTTTTAGCATCCTTAACAACTAATGTTTTACCAGATATTGTATTACTAGACTTAGTCATACCAGAGATGAACGGTATTGAAATTACAAAGATATTAAAAGATAATTACCCACAAATAAAAATATTGGTCTTAACGAGTTATGTTGATGATGAACACGTAATATCTGCCATTGATCAAGGGGCTGATGGGTATGAAATGAAAGATGTTGAACCAGAGCAATTAATTAAAACAATAAAAAAAGTGTTGAATGGAGAAAAAATAATTCATCCACAGGCTCAAAGTGTTATAGAAGCTGTTAGTAAAAAACCACATTTTACGAATAAATTATCTAAACGTGAGGCAGAGGTTTTAGCTGAAATGGCTAAAGGTAAGACTAATAAAGAAATTGCAGAATCATTGTTTGTATCTGAAAAAACGATTAAAACGCACGTAAGTCACATATTTAATAAATTGCAAGTTACGGATCGTACACAAGCAGCTATCTATGCGATGCAGAACAACTTAATATAAATTTCGATTTTATTTAAAAATATACTATGAGGTAGCAATTTGCTCAGTATTTTGAAAAATTACTTTAAAATATATAAAAATACTATATAATAAAGTTAATACTCAAAAGGGGATGTTGCTATGAAAACAAAAAATCTTTCATTGAAGATCGTCATAGCATTAATACTAGGTATTGCAATCGGTTCTATTTTTAATATTTTTGCGGGCTCAGTGTTTGTAGAGAACGTAGATAAATACCTATTTAATGTTATTGGACAAATTTTCTTGAATTTAATCTTTATGCTTGTAGTACCAGTAGTATTTGTATCTATTGTATTAGGCGTAGTAGGTGTTGGGGATCCGAAATTATTGGGAGGAATTGGACTAAAGACAATTACTTTCTTTTTAACTACGACTGCAATTGCAATTACAATCGGACTTACTTTGGCAATGTTGTTACAACCTGGTGCAGGTAAATCTGATCTTTTAAATAGTGATGATGTATCAAGTTATCAGCAAACACTAAACAAAGAAAATAGTGCTCAAGATTCGGCAGCAAAACAAACTTTTGATCAGACGCTTATTAATTTATTTCCTAAAAATCCATTACAAGCTATGACTGAAGAAAATATGTTGCAAATCATTACATTTGCGATATTTATTGGCGTTGGTATTATTATGGTCGGTTCAAAAGCACAGATGGTACATAAATTTTTAGAACAAACCAATGAAGTATTAATGTATATCGTTACTATGATAATGAGCGTGTTCGCTCCAATAGGAACATTTGGATTGGTAGCACATGCATTTACAGGAGCAGGATTTGGGGCAATCCAGCAACTGGGGATGTACTTCTTTATTGTATTGTTAGCCTTGGCAATCCATTTCTTTGTAGTTTATGGTACTGCTGTCAAGGTTATGGGAAGAACGAGTCCATTGAAATTCTTTAAAGACTTTATTCCTGCTATTACATTAGGTTTTAGCGCCTCAAGCTCGACAGCCACTTTACCAGTTTCTTTGGAATGTACGAAAAAAATGGGAGTTAGACGTGAAATTGCTTCATTCGTTCAACCGTTAGGAGCAACTATTAATATGGATGGTACAGCAATAATGCAAGGTGTTGCTACTATTTTCATTGCACAAATTTCAGGTGTTACGCTATCTTTTGCCCAAATTATAACGGTAGTCGTAATCGCCGTAGTAGCTTCAATTGGAACAGCTGGTGTTCCTGGTGTGGGTCTAATAATGTTAGCCATGGTGTTAAACGCGGTAGGATTAGATCCAGCTGCAATTGGGATAATCTTAGGTATTGATAGGTTACTGGATATGACAAGAACTTCAGTGAATATAACTGGTGATGCAGCCTGTGCATTAATTATTTCTAGAGCTGAAGAGAGAAAATTAGCCGCAAAGAATGAATAATTTTAAATAGTTAGAATGATAATTTAAGAGGACGAAACATTATTATAATGTTCTGTCCTCTTTTTTTAATTAAAATCAATAGTTGTAAAAGTAAATATGTTATTGGTTAATTGTTTTTATAAATTATTCTATAAAAACAAATTATATGTTTTAAGTTGTTGTTAAAATTATTTTTGTTATCTAAAATAAGACTTTAGGACTACCTAAAAAATATTGCCATAACATTACCTTTGTGCAACAATTGTAAACATAGTATTAAGAAAGGGTAAATGTAATGTTAAATATATTGAGAAGCTTTAAAAAGCGATTAAAACATTTAGATATTGGTATCATAATTAGTTTTATAATTCTAAGCGTCATCGGTGTCATAATGGTATACAGCGCAAGTATGGTTCCGGCTTCTAAAGGGAGTTTAACAAATGGAACACCCATAGAAGCTAATTATTTCATGAAAAGACAATTTATCTTTTTCATTTTAAGCGTTTGTATAATCTTATTTATTAGTATGTACTTTAATATCAAAATGCTAAGAAATGCCAGCACTCAAAAATTTCTAATAGTAGGGACATTTGCATTATTAATCCTGACATTACTGATTGGTAAAGATGTAAATGGTTCTAGAAACTGGATTAATCTGGGATTGTTTAGTTTACAATCCTCTGAGTTTTTAAAATTAGTTGCTATTTTTTATCTTTCATTTATTTTAGATAAAAAATTAACTAACAATAGAGATTATAAGTTGAAGAATATTGTTCCACCATTAGGCATATTAGGTGTGGGATTAGTTCTAGTTCTAATGCAGGGAGATCTCGGAGGCACATTATTAACAGTTGCAATTATTGTAGCTATCTTAATGTATTCGGATATCAAAAATAAAATAAAAATCCAAATTTTAACAATTACTTCAATTCCTGTAGTACTATACATCTTTTATACTTTAGTTTTTGATTCGAAAAATCTATACAGAATGAAGCGAATTAAAGTAGTATTGGATCCATTTAAATATGAAAATAGTGATGGATATCAACTGACAAATGCATTAGTTTCAATAAGTAACGGCGGGGTGTCCGGCCGTGGTCTAGGTAATGGTATCTTGAAATTAGGCTATTTACCAGAACCACATACAGACTTTATATTTACTGTTATTTCAGAAGAATTAGGACTCATAGGTGTATTACTTATACTACTAATGTATGGCTTTATTATTTTAAAAGGATTTATTTATGCAAACAAAACGCGTAATCACTTTTATAAATTAATTTGCGTAGGTGTAGTGAGCTATTTATTTATGCAAGTATTTGTAAATATAGGCGGTGTATCTGGCTTGATACCATTAACTGGTGTAACACTCCCATTGTTAAGCTATGGTGGGTCATCCATGTTAAGTATCAGCATAGCATTGGGTATTTTATTGGCAGTTATCCGAGAAATTAAAAAAGAGACAAAAGTATATGAATGATACATAAAAAAACAATTGAATAATAAGTGGAAAGGAAGAAGTAATTTGAAATTATCGAAAAGAGGCAAAATTGTAGCGATTATTTTATTGTTAATACTTATAATAATTGGATTTTTTGCATATAAGTTATTTCATTTGAATCAAGCAATACATGATTCAGACGGAACAGATGAAGCAACGAAAGCAACACAAGAAAAAATAAAAAACAATAAACCAATATCTATCGCAATATTTGGGGTGGATTCAGATGTGAAACGCGCTGAGGAAAATATGGGACAACGTACAGATACACTATTAATTGCATCAATAAATCCCGAAAAGAATAAAACAAAACTCATTTCTATACCTCGTGATATGAATAGTAATATCCCTGATGTCGCTGGTAATCAAAAGATTGCACATGCTTACGCATATGGTGGTCCGAAGACAGCAATGGAGACACTTAGACAAAATTTAGATGTACCGGTAGATGCTTATGTTACTTTAGATATGGATGGTTTCAAAAAGATGATCGACATTTTTGATGGTGTAACTGTAACAAGCAATGCTACATTTAGTTATAATGGTTCTAGTTTTAAAGAGGGACAAAAAGTAAAATTAGATGGTGATAAAGCACTTAATTATGTGCGTAGTCGTAAAGAAGAAGGTGCAGGTGGTGACGAAGGTCGTACTGAAAGACAACGTCAAGTAATTGATGCACTATCTAAAAAAGCAAATGGGACTTCCAATTTATTTAAGTTAAACAAAATACTTAAAGTTAGTGAAGAAAATGTTAAAACTGACCTTAATGTTGGAGATTTAAAATCTTTATATTCAAATTATAAGGATGCTACAGAATCTATTGATAAAGAATCTATTGATGGTGAAAATTTAATTGAATCTGATGGAGTTTGGTATTTTGAACCAAATGAAGAAGATAAAAATGTTAAAATAAACGAATATAAGAATAATTTAAAATAGGATATAGGGTTTGAATGTTGAGAGGTGTAAAGCAATGACAATTATTATATTGCTTATAATAGGACTCGTTTCCTCTATTATAGGTTCTTTGATCGGTGTTGGTGGGGGTATTATTATTGTACCAACACTCGTTTTTATAGGTGCAAATTTTGATTTATTAAGTGGTATTACAACACAAACTGCAATTGGCATTTCATCTTTGACGCTTGTTTTTACAGGTTTATTTTCAATAATTGCTTACCGAGGTAAAGGTAAAGATACAATTGATTTTAGAAATGGTATTTTATTTTCTATTGGTATTATTCCGGGATCGTTATTAGGTGCTTATCTAAGCCAATTTCTGAATGATATATATTTTAATATTATATTTGGTATATTTTTATTTTTAATTTCAATTTTGCTCTTTGTAAAAGACTATTTGGCATCTAAAAAGGATAGCACTACAGAAAAAAATGTGAATTTAACAATAGGAATTATTTTTGCATTTTTTGTAGGTATCAGTGCTGGGTTGTTTGGAATTGGTGGCGGTGTGTTAATGACACCGTTAATGATTATTGTCTTTAACTTTACGCCACATGTAGCTGTAGCAACAAGTATGATTATTATTTTTACTTCAAGTTTAGCCAGTTCAGTAGGTCATGTGATTCAAGGACATGTTATTTGGGGTTACGGGTTAATATTAATCATTGCCAGTTATGTAGGAACAAAATGTGGTGTAAAAATTAATAGATCGATTAATTCTGCAAAGTTATCAAACTTACTTAAATTCGTTTTGATTTGTTTAAGTATTTATTTGATTATTAAAGGATTTATCGAATTATAAATTTAAAAGTACGAGCAAAGAATGTGGCTAATTGATTAATCACTGTCGCTTGCTTATGACACAGTTGGCTAGAATTGAAAAAGTTGTTTAAGCGCTTTTTGAATTCTAGCCAGCTTTTAACAATTTAATAAAAATGAAAAAGATTGGTAAGTGCATTTTTTAATATACTTGAAAACTTGCAATCATCTTTACAGAAAACAAGGCTAAGACATGTTAATGTTTTAGCCTTGTTTTAAAAATAGTAAGCATTAGTAAAATAATTAATATATTATCTCTTTGCGCTAAATTTTTAAACTAATGAATTTTATTATAAAGTTCTATAAATTGCTTGCCTTTTTTACGATTTATAGAATTAAAAACCCATGGTTCGCCGTCTAAGTCCATAATAACTATCCTATAACCGATTAATGTTAAACCCATTTTTATGTTTTTAATGTCTGAAAATAGTAATTCATCTTTAAAATTTGGTAGTTTTGCACCATCACTAGTTTTAAAATATATGCGATCGCTGAGCAAAATTAAATCTCCAACAATTGATTGTGAAAGTGAATATTTCAATGTAGCTTGAATAGTACATACTGGATTATTCATATCTATATTCATAACTTATTCCTCCAAGGTTTAATTACTGCGTTAAATTAATGAGAGTTTGACATAAGATCTAACTATTTATTTAATATTACCACTAATGTTGCGTGCTATAAAATATTTACAGAACTAATAACCCACCTTATTTCATCATTAATGATATAAAGTGGGTTTTGTATAAATATAAATTTGATGATAGAGATTTTACATAAAATCGGCAAAATGGTCTCTATAACGCATGTGCAATATAGAACCAACAATAAATAAAATAACTACTAGTACAAGGTTATAAAGCGTTAAGTGCCAGTGTTCTATAAAATACCATTCATGGTGAAGAACAGAGGCTCTATAGCCCTCTGCTAGGAAATAGATTGGATTTAATTTCATCACTGTCATTACAATTTCATTTTTAGGCGTATACAAAATAGAAGAGACAAAAAATATGATTCTCATCAACGATTGAACTACCATCTGCGTATCACGGATGAGTACACCTAATGTTGAAGTTAGTAGTGAAATAACTATAGTAAGTATAAGGGCATAGGGCACATAAATTAATAACTGTAATGAGTATATGGAAGGGGAATAACCTCCAAAGAAACATAATATTAATACAATCATAAGTAAACCAAGATGACCATAAAATCTACTAAAAACAATGTAACTTGGTATGATAGATAATGGAAACTTCATTTTAGCTACTTGATTATACTTTGAAGAGATTGATTTCGTACCTTCCAATACACCTTGGTTAACGAAAAACCACATGCTAATTCCGACAATTAACCAATAAATAAATGGAATACCATCATGTGTTGTATTATTTCGTAGGCCTAAACCAAAGACAAACCAGTAAACTGCAATTTGCATGGCTGGGTTTATAATCTCCCAAGCAACCCCTAAATAATTATTGTGATTTGAAATACGTAGTTGAAAATCTGCTAGTCTTTTAATTAAATATAAATTTTTCAATTGCTCTTTTAAAACAAAACATATTGCATTCATTTGAATATATCACTCTTTCATGCTGACTTTAAAAAACTGATAAATAGGATTATACATTATTTTTAAAAATATAAGCAAATATAAATATAATACCAAAAACATTTAACTTTAAAGTATGTCTATAAATAGCTTGGGTTCATTATCATTAAATACTTTATTTAAGTTAAAACGAACCTCACCAATTAACATAGCGGGAGGTTCGTTAAAATACCATATAGAATGGTTATATTTTCAAGGGGATGTTACCTTTAAAATCTACTAATTGATAAGCTAATTTAACATCGTTATCTGAAGGGGGTTGAACATCGTTTAAAGGATAGCTCAAGTTCATTGCTTCCCATTTGTGAACACCAAGTTGATGGTAGGGTAATAGTTCAAATCTTTCCACATTATCTAATGTATTTATAAATGTGCCTAATTGCATTAAATCTTCCTTGGTATCAGTATATCCGGGAACTAACACGTGTCTAATCCACACAGGCTGTTTAAGATCTGATAACTTTTTAGCAATGTTTAATATTTGTGTGTTAGGTTTTTCGGTTAATGCTATATGTTTTTTGTTATCAATATGTTTAATATCTAATAGTATTAAATCTGTATATTTTAATAATTCATCGAAGTGACGTTGAAATGCTACTGTATCATTTGCACAGCCTGCAGAAGTATCGATACATGTGTGAATTCCATTTTCCTTTAATGCTTTAAATAAAGCTGTGATAAAGGGCATTTGTAATAACGGTTCACCACCACTTATAGTTACTCCTCCTCCAGATGCTTCAAAATAAGGTTTGAAAGCTGTGATTTCATCAATCATTTCATCAACTGTTACTTCTCTAGAAAATGAATTGACTTTCCATGTATCTGGATTATGACAATATAAACATCTCAATAAACAGCCTTGCATAAAAAGTATATATCTAATACCTGGACCGTCGACAGTGCCCATACTTTCGACAGAGTGCAAGTGTCCTTTAAGCATTTTGCTCCCACCTTTTATTTACATTCTTTCATGGAACGTACGAGAAATAACATCTAATTGTTGTTCTCGTGTTAATTTAATGAAATTAACTGCATAGCCAGAAACACGTATAGTTAGTTGTGGGTATTCTTCAGGATGATCCATTGCATCTAACAATGTGTCTCGGTTAAAGACGTTTATGTTTAAATGATGGCCGTGTTGCATAGCATATCCATCAAGCATACTTGTAAGATTTCTATTTTGTTCCTCTGGTAATTTTCCTAATGATTTAGGAACGATACTGAATGTATTTGAAATACCGTCTTTACAACAATCATATGGAATTTTTGCAACAGAGCTGAGTGATGATAATGCTCCTTTTTGATCTCGTCCATGCATTGGGTTGGCACCCGGGGCGAACGGTTCACCAGCTTTTCGTCCATCAGGTGTATTACCGGTCTTTTTACCATAAACTACATTTGAAGTGATAGTAAGTACACTCATTGTATGTTCAGAATCACGATACGTTTTATGACTTCTTAATTTAGTCATAAAGCGTTCTACTAAATCAACGGCAATATCATCTACACGAGTATCATTGTTGCCATATTTAGGGAAATCTCCATTTATTTCAAAATCAATTACTAAACCATTGTCATCACGTATTGGAGTAACTTGAGCATATTTAATTGCTGACAATGAATCCGCAGCAACTGATAATCCTGCAATACCAGTCGCCATTGTACGTATAATATTAGTATCATGTAACGCCATCTCGATACGCTCGTAACTGTATTTATCGTGCATATAATGAATAACATTTAAAGAATTGATATAAACGCCTGCTAACCAATCCATCATCTTATCAAATTTTTCAAATACTTCATCGTAATTTAATACATTTGAATTGATAGCTTCATAGGATGGTCCTACTTGCATACCAGATTTTTCATCTTTTCCACCATTAATTGCATATAATAAAGTTTTAGCTAAGTTTGCACGAGCACCAAAGAATTGCATTTGTTTACCAATTTTCATTGCAGATACACAACACGCAATACCATAGTCATCACCGTATGATTCACGCATTAAATCATCATTTTCATATTGTATTGAACTAGTTTTTATACTCATTTTTGCACAGTAATTTTTAAAGTGGGACGGTAATTGTACCGACCAAAGTACAGTTAAATTTGGTTCTGGTGCAGGTCCTAAGTTGTCTAATGAGTGCAAGAAACGGAATGAGTTTTTAGTTACAAGTGGTTTACCATTAATTCCTATACCACCAATTGATTCAGTAACCCAAGTAGGGTCCCCAGAGAATAATTCATTATAATCTGGTGTACGTGCGAATTTTACAATACGTAATTTCATAATAAAATGGTCAATTATTTCTTGAATTTCACGTTCTGTTATCGTGCCATTTTTTAAATCTCGTTCAGCATAAATATCTAAGAATGTAGACGTGCGTCCTAAACTCATAGCAGCACCATTTTGTTCTTTAATAGCAGCTAAATATGCTAAATAAAGCCATTGTACAGCTTCTTTAAAATTATTAGCAGGGCGACCAAGGTCAAAACCGTATGTTTTACCTAATATTTTCAATTCTTTAAGTGAGCGACATTGTTCTGATAATTCTTCGCGTAAGCGAATAACATCTTCTGACATTTCAGTAGATATAGTATTAAAGTCATGCATTTTTTCTGCCATCAAAAAGTCAATGCCATATAGCGCAACACGGCGATAGTCACCAATGATTCTCCCACGACCGTAAGCGTCAGGAAGACCTGTTATAATACCAGCTTTTCTACAATTAAGCATTTCCTTAGAGTAGGCATCAAACACGCCTTGATTATGTGTTTTACGATAATCTGTAAATATTTTTTCAGTTTCTGAATCTAACTCATAACCATATGCTTCGCAGGCAGCTTTAGCCATACGAATGCCTCCAAATGGTTGCATAGATCGTTTAAATGGTTTCTCAGTTTGGACACCGACAATAGTTTCTAAGTCTTGGTTTAAATAACCAGCTTCATGTGAAGTGATTGTAGAAGGCACTTTTGTATCCATGTCCCACATGCCACCACGTTCACGTTCTTCTTTGGATAAAGCCATCACTTGATCCCACAGCTTCGTTGTTGCCTCAGTCGGTCCTTCTAAAAATTGATCATCACCTTCATATAGTGAGTAGTTTAGTTGGATAAACTCACGAACATCAACATGGCGATTCCAACGTCCACTTTTGAATCCTTGCCAAGCAGTTTCATGTAATTTTTCTTTTTCTAACATTTTTACTCCTCCATTCATTTTGTTAATAATTTCACAAACATTGTAACATTATCATTGTTAATTTTTTCACAATATTTGTGAAAGTTTTTAATACAAACTGTGAACGATTTGAGAAACTGTAAGAAGTTATATGACAGTTTTATAATATTGTGTATCTGTTATACAACAGGTGATTATTGAAGTATTATAAATAAGCAAAGGTAAGAATTGGGCGAAGAAGAGTATAAAAAATAAGAAACACAAAGCAGGCCACTTTTATCCTTATTAATTAGAGGATAAAAGTGGCTTAATAAATCGTGCATATATAATAGAAGGTTTTAGAAATTAAATTGTGTATTAATTTATATTAATCATTATGATAACAGTAATTAGTACACTTATTATACACAATATTAATTAAAAACAATTGTTTTATTGCCATCATTTACGATGACTTTATGTTGAACATGATATTCAACTGCTTGAGCTAAAACAGAAGATTCAACATGACGTCCAATTTTACGTAAATCTTGTACGTTATAACGATGATTAATACGTGTGACATCTTGGTCTATAATCGGTCCTTCATCTAAATCAGAAGTTACGTAATGACTTGTTGCACCGACTAATTTAACGCCGCGCTCCCAAGCTTGTTTGTATGGGTTCGCTCCAATGAATGAAGGTAAGAAAGAATGGTGGATATTAATAATTTGATTTGGATAATGACTTACAAAATTATCAGTAAGTATTTGCATATACTTAGCTAAAACTATTAATTCTACTTCGTGTTTTGCGCAAATATCTAATATGTTTTGTTCAACAACAGTCTTATCATTGTTACTTGGTACATAGTAAAAAGGGATATTAAAAGATTCAGCAAAATGTCTATTGTTTTCATGGTTACTGACAACACAAGTAATTTCAGCAGGAATTTCTTTACGCTGAACTCTCAATAATACCTCATTAAAAGCATGGTCTTCTTTTGATACAAATAATGCGATTTTTGTTTTAACACTTGTATCAAAAATATCAAAATTAATATTATTTTGGCTTAAAGTGTTTTCTAGAGCTTCTTTCAATTGTGTTACTTTTTCAAACTCAAATCTTAAAAATAATTTTCCTGCGGTATCTTGTGCATGATCGTATTCAGTAAAGTGATCAAGATGTAAAATATTAGAGCCGTATTCTGCAATAATATTTGTAATTAATGATGTTATACCAACTTTGTCATTGCATGTTGCGAGTAATATGTATTTATCTTCCATTTAAGCACCTCAAAATTTAAAAAGTACTTAAAATTATAGGGAATATTCTGAACAATGTAAATAAATAAAATGTTTTTCAATAAAAATAGAACAATTTATACTTTTAACTATACTATTATAGTAGAAATAGGCTATAATAATGAATAGTGTTTTTATCTTTTATGAGTAATAAGTAATGATAGATAATGACACTTTTTATGAAAATAATACGCTTACAAACAAAGTGATTTTTGTTTTTAACTAAATTATAAGATATAAGATTGATTATTTTGATAATTGCGCCAATGATAAAAAACGATGAAAATTTGATTTCACTCTTTTATTTTCTTAAAAATTGTATTAAGATGTAATTTGTGTTTCAAGAAGCGTGTATTATTGCAATTTCTTGTGTCCGGATAAAATATTCTTTAGATGAAAGGTAGATTAAAGTAATGGATAGACAGAATTTCACAGATTTAATTCAAACAAAATTTAAAATGGTACGTATTGAAGCAGGTTATACGCAAGATACGATGGCCCAAACTATTGGTCTTTCAAAAAAGACTTTAGTACAAATAGAAAAAGAAAGAGTACTACCTAACTGGACAACATGTGTCTCAATTTGTGCATTATTTAGAGATTCAGATGTTTTAAATAGTACATTTGGTTGTGATCCTCTAGAAATGGTACAAACTATTTCTCGTAATCACTGTGCATACCCTAACCATTCAACAACAAGTGACATCTACTGGAACACTGTTGATAGCCGTAATGGTTTCATCTTACAAAGCAATAAAGTAAGTGATATTTATCGCGTACTTAACCAAGAAACACAACCAATATTTGGTACTTCTAAATTAAGAGAAGCAGAAACGTATTTTGGTAGAATTTCTAAAGAAGAGTTAATGCACGTATAATATTAATTCAATTTGTGATAGAAGAATCATTATTTATATAATTTGGTGACATAGGACTTTAAATTGTATATGAATGATTTAGTCACTATACACTACTTGACCTAAACAAAAGATTTAGGTCTTTTTTTATTTTTAATTGTTTTTTTAAATGAATAAGTGTATTCTTCTACACAATTAAACTATATGTATTGTACAATGTTTAAGAGTGAATTTTTATATTGTAGTACGTTACCAAGTAAAATAAAAAGGAGAAACTTTTATGCATGCATTTTTAATAATTATATTTATGATGATAATTGGTGCATTAATTGGCGGAGTAACGAACGTTATTGCGGTGAAAATGTTATTCCATCCATTCAAAACATATTATATTTTTAACAAACGCGTGCCATTCACGCCAGGTTTAATACCCAAACGAAGAGCAGAAATTGCTGATAAAATTGGGCAAGTTATTGAAGAACATTTACTTACTGAAAGTATGATTCAGTCCAAATTAAATGCAGCAGCGACGAGGACTGCAATCGAAGAAGTAGTACAAAAACAAATTGAGAAGTTAAAGGAAAATCGTACATCTTTTGATTATTTAGCAAATAAAATGGATATAGATATTAGCCAATTAGCAAATAGGAAATTAGAAACGGTCATGTCAGAAAAATTAGAACTGTTTTATTATGATCATAGGGATACTTCAATTGCACAATTAATTCCTGAAGATATTGAAAAAAGTTTAGATAGTAAGGTTGAAGCAGTACCAGAACTATTATTTGATAGAGCACGTGTCTATTTGAAATCTGAAAAAGGCGCATCAGACATCGCATCAATGTTAGACACATTCTTCAATGAAAAAGGAAAAATTGTTGGGTTATTACAAATGTTTATGACGAAAGAAAGTATTGCTGATCGTATCCAACATGAATTAATCAGATTGACTAATCATCCCAAAGCGAAAGTTATCGCAAATCAAATTATCGAAAATGAGTATACAACCTTTAAATCCAAACAGTTAAGTGAAGTGCTAAATGAACAACAATTTCAATCTTTTAAAATATCAGTAACTGATTTAGCAATAGGTTATATGGATATTAATAATATGGCAACGAAGCCACTAAATACCCTTATGCCAAACTTTATACAATTTTTAGAAAATAAAGTGTCGCAAAAGCTAACAAATGTGATTATTGAAAATGCATCAAAACATATCTCGCCAATTATGAAGAAAGTTAATTTACGTCAAATGGTCGAACAGCAGATTAATACGTTTGATTTAGCATATATAGAAAAACTTATTATAGATATAGCGAATAAAGAGTTAAAATTAATTATGTTATTAGGTTTCTTATTAGGTGGTATTATTGGTTTATTACAAGGAGTAATTGCAATTTTTGTATAACATATTAAATTATGTTATTGTAATATCGATGTGGTTTTCACACATATACAAAAAAGGAGTGAAGCATAGTGGCAGTAAATTTATACGATCATGCAAATCAATTAGAACAAGCATTAAGAGAAAGTGATGAATATCAAGCTATTCAAAATGCTTATGCAAAAGTTAAAGAAAATCAAGAATCAAAAGATTTATTTGATGAATTCCGTGAAACACAATTAAATTTCCAACAAAAACAAATGCAAGGTGAAGAAATCGGTGAAGAAGAGCTACAAAAAGCACAAGAACAAGCTCAAAAAATCGAAAATGATTCTAACATTTCTGAATTAATGGCTGCTGAACAAAATATGAGCCAAGTATTCCAAGAAATTAACCAAATCATTGTAAAACCTTTAGATGAAATTTACGCTGACTAATTTTTGTTAGTGTAACGTGTGAAGACTATGATACAAACAAATATAGTGTTGTAGTTTAAATGGGGTGCACAGAAAACTAATTATTTTATAACTAAGATTTTGTCATCCATCATGGTAGTAGAGACTATAATTGCAATAGCTTAATTTAAACGCAATTCCAATTAGTAGTAACTATCAATACAATATTTGAGGCTGAGGCATATAATTATGTGTCAGCCTCATTTTTTTGTGAGTCTTTTTAAAGATTCTGTTTTAATTAAAAAACGGTAGAAATGGATAAACACTAAGTCATTTAATAATAATTTGAAATGATATCGTCTTAAATTGAGCATCTTTTGTTTTATCGACTGTCTAATAGGCAATGTGGTAAAATATACTAATACAAGGTATTTGTATGCATAAATTTTAGTATTAGTTGAAGCGTGTAATCTGTTACTGAAATATCAAATATGCATCAGTTTAAATAAACCTTTCAATAAAGGAGAAAGATACTGTATGGTGAAATTTATTCATTGTGCTGATTTACACTTAGATAGTCCTTTTAAGTCAAGAGATTATCTCAGTCAGCCTATTTTCGAAGATATTCAAAAAAGTGCTTATGAAAGTTTTAAAAAAATAGTAGATTTAGCATTAGCCGAAGAAATCGATTTTATGATTATTTCAGGTGATTTATTTGATCAACAAAACCGCACATTACGTGCAGAAGTGTTTTTAAAGGAACAATTCGAACGTTTAGAAAGAGAACAGATTTTTATCTATTTATGTCACGGTAACCATGATCCATTATCATCGAATATTGCTACTGTATGGCCAGATAATGTATCAGTTTTCTCTGAAAATGTAGAAACATATCAAACGATAACTAAAAACGGTGAAGAAATTTATCTTCATGGTTTTAGCTACCAAAATGATGCGAGTTATGAGAATAAACTTGATGAATATCCAACTAGCCAAGGTTATAAAGGTATTCATATAGGCATTTTGCATGGCACATATAGTAAGACTAGTACAAATGACCGTTACACAGAGTTTAGATTAGAAGACTTAAATAATAAATTGTATCATTATTGGGCCTTAGGACATATACACGAACGTCAACAATTGAGCGATATGCCACAGATACATTATCCTGGCAATATACAAGGAAGACACTTTAAAGAGCTTGGTGAAAAAGGTTGTTTACTCGTTGAAGGTGACAACTTAAATCTCGATGCTAAATTTGTGCCAACGCAATTTATACGATTTGAGAAAGCTGTTCTGGAAACAAAACAAACGTCTAAACAAGGTCTTTTTGATGATATACAAGCATTTAAAACGCAAGTTAGAAAAAACGGTAAAGCAATCTATCAGCTTAAAGTAATAGTTGATTCGGATCATTGGATACCGGAACAAGATATTTTACAAATTCATGAAATGATAAGTGATTATGAGGCTAATGAACATAACTTTGTATTTATTGAAGATTTAACAATCAAGAATAAATATGATGATCAAAATACATTAGTTAAAGAATTTTCTCCTGAGTTAATCGAGGACAATACTGTATATGATCAAGCGATGAATGACTTATATTTAAATCCTAAAGCATCTAAGTATTTAGAAAAGTATAGCGATTTTGATAGACGAGAACTTATTGAACATGCTGAAGAACTCTTGAAGTCAGATATGAGGGGAGAATAAAATGAAAATTAAATCATTAGAGATTTATGGATACGGTAAATTTATACAAAGAAAGATTGAATTTGATGAATCATTTACTGAAATATATGGAGAAAATGAATCAGGTAAATCAACTATCCAAGCATTTATTCATTCCATACTTTTCGGCTTCCCAACTAAGAAAGAAAATGAGCCACGTTTAGAGCCTCGATTAGGAAACCAATACGGTGGAAAATTAACTTTAATTCAAGATGATGGATCGTTAGTAGAGGTTGAACGTATTAAAGGCAGTGCAACAGGTGACTTAAAAGTATACTTACCTAACGGAACTATTAAAGATGAAACTTGGTTGAATAAAGAACTGAATTTTATATCTAAGCGTACATATCAAGGCATTTTTTCTTTTGACGTACTTGGACTTCAAGATATTCATAAAAAAATGGATGAAACGCAATTACAAAATTATCTGTTACAAGCAGGTGCATTAGGTTCAACAGAATTTACAAGTATGCGCGAAATATTAAGTAATAAAAAAGAAATGTTATATAAGAAAAATGGTCGTAATCCTATCATAAATCAACAATTAGAACAGTTGAAAGAACTTGAAGGACAAATTAGAGAAGAAGAAGCAAAGTTAACTTCATATAAAAGATTAGTTGATGATAAAGATAAAGCTGAACGTAGGTTAAGTAATTTAAAGCAAAATTTAACACAATTATCTAAAATGCATGAGCAAAAACAAAAAGAGATTGCATTACATGAACAGACTCAAGAATGGAAACAACTAGAAACCCAATTAAATATTGAACCAATAGTGTTTCCAGAACAAGGTATTGATCGTTATGAATCTGCAAAAATACAAACACAAAATTTAAAACGTGATATTGGTTTACGTGAGGAACGATTAGCACATCTAAAAGCAGAAAATGAAAAAGTAAAAGTGCCAAAACAAAGTGACATAGATGTGTTTAATCATTTACATCAACAAGAAAACGAAATTAAACAAAAAGAATATGAATTAAAGGCTGTAGAAAAAGAAATTCAAGATAAAAAACGTGAAAAATCAGGGCTAAGTTCAAATATTGGTTGGCAAGATGTTCATCATCAAGTAGACGATTCTGAAGCAATGAAAAGTCACGTGAGTAATCAAATTAAAAACAAGCAAGAACAAACTGCATATATACAACAACTTGAACGTAACATTGAAGAAAATAAAATTGATAAAGACACAAACAACGTAGAAATAAAATCATTAGAAGCGGACATTGTTCCAGAAGAAAATTTTGAAAAGAAAAAGCAATATAATAAAAGAGTATTTGAATTACAAGAAAAAAATAACCTCTATCAAAAAATGAAAGAGGCATTTGATACTGAGCAACGTGAAAATGAGAAAAAACAAAATTCATTACGTATAGGTCTAATGATATTAGCAGTAATAGGAATTGGGTTAACAATTTTCTCATTTGTATCTGCAAATATTATTTTCGGTGTAGTATTCGCAATTTTATCTCTTATCTTTATCGTAGGTATATTCTTTATAAAATCAAAAGAAATTGGACATAGCGAAACATTTTCAAAAGAGATTGATGATTTGCAGCATCAAGTGAATCATTTAGAGGAAAATTATGACCTTGATTTTGATTTGGATGATCAGTATAGAGTGCGTGAACAGTATCAAACTGCAATTAAAACAAAAGAAGCAATCGATAAAAAAGCAGCTTATTTAGAAGACACATTAGAGAAAGCCAAACAACATTATCGAACTGCTCAGAATAATATTAATGACGTTAAATCAGATTTGTTCTTATCGAATAAAATGTCTGACGAATTAATTATTGATAGCATTAATACAATGAATAAAATAAAAGAACATGATATTCATATTACTGAACTTCATGAAAAAGCACATGAATTACAACAACAATTAGATGAATTTTATGCTCATGCGCAAGAAATCACTAAAAAGCAATTTTCATATTTTAATGAATTGTCATTATTCCACGATATAAGACAATGGCTAAAAGAAGAAACAAGTAATTTAGATAAGTGGAATAGAAACAATGAACAAATTAAGTTGATTGAAAGTGAGGTTGCACAACTTCATAATAGATTAAACGAAAATAGTAATGTAATTTCACAATTATTTAATTTTGTTAATGTTAATGATGAAGAGTCTTATTACCAACATCATGTTCAACATCAAAATTACCATCAACAGATGGCACGTTTTAATGATTTATCAAAATACCTAGAAAATCAAAATTACAATTATGATACTAGTTCTAGATTGAGTGAGAAAACTGCTGCGCAATTAACTAATGAAGATGAAGTACTCGCACGACAAGTAGATGATTATAATGAGCAATATTTAGAACTACAGTCACAAGTAAGTGATTTAAATGCTAAAATTACAGATATGGAAACAGATAAAACTTTAGCTGATCTAAGACATAGATTCCATATACTTAAAAACAAAGTGAATGATGAAGCTAAAGATTGGGCTAGTCTTAGTTATCTACAAGCTTTAGTAGAAGGGCATATTAAGCAAATTAAAGATAAACGTTTGCCACAAGTGATAAACGAAGCAACAAATATCTTTTCGCATTTAACAAATGGTCATTATGTGCAAGTCACATATGCTAATGACGATTTAATGGTAAAACAAGCAAATGGACAGATGTATGAGCCTGTAGAGTTAAGTCAGTCTACGAAAGAAATTTTATATATTGCATTACGTTTGAGTTTAATTCAAACTTTAAAACCGTATTATCCATTCCCAATTATTATTGATGACGCTTTTGTGCATTTTGATAAATATAGAAAAGATATCATGATGAATCATTTAAGACAAATGCCAAGTAGTTATCAAATTTTGTATTTTACATGTGTGAAAGATACGAGTGTGCCTTCAAAACAAATTATTACTTTAAATAAAATCGAGGAAGGCGGTAAATAATGAGAAATGTTGAAAATTTAAATCCTGGAGATTCAGTGGATCATTTTTTCTTGATTCATAGAGCTACACAAGGTGTAACTGCTCAAGGTAAAGATTATATGACGCTTCATTTACAAGACAAAAGTGGTGATATTGAAGCGAAACTTTGGACTGTAAGTAAAGAAGATATGAAAGTATTAGAGCCTGAAAAGATTGTACACGTTACAGGAGATATCATAAATTATCGTGGCCGTAAACAAATGAAAATTAATAAAATAAAATTGGCTACACCTGAAGATAATATGAAAACACAAGATTTTGTAGATGGTGCACCTATGACACCTGATGAAATTCAAGAAGAGATTTCACATTATATGTTAGAAATTGAAAATGCGACTTTACAACGTATTACGCGTCATTTAATACGTAAACATCAGGAAGCGTTCTTTACATTTCCGGCTGCAAGTACGCACCATCACAACTTCTCAAGTGGTTTAAGTTACCATGTGTTAACAATGTTGCAAGTAGCTAAATCAATATGCGATATTTATCCATTATTGAATCGCAGCTTATTATATAGTGCCATTATTTTACATGATTTAGGTAAAGTAAGAGAATTAAGTGGACCAGTAGCTACATCTTATACGGTTGAAGGAAACTTATTGGGGCACATTTCGATTGCAAGTGATGAAGTAGCTGAAGCTGCTAGAGAATTAAACATTGATGGTGAAGAGGTATTGTTATTACGTCATATGATTTTAGCACATCATGGTAAAATGGAATTTGGATCACCTAAATTACCACACATGAAAGAAGCTGAAATATTGTTCTTTATTGATAATATAGATGCGAAAATGAATATGTTTGAAAAAGCATTTAAGAAAACAAATAAAGGACAATTTACGGAACGTATCTTTGGATTAGATGGTAGACAATTTTACAATCCGACATCTTTAGATTAATAGTTAAAGCTAGAATATTTCTTGAAATAGATTGATAAAAGAAATTTTAAAATTAAGTATTGAGAGTGGGGCCGCAATTACATTTAAAAATGGGTGCGTCGTCCTACTCTCATTTTTATTTATTGCTTATATTTATAATGTATAAAAAGAGGTTAGGAATTTTCCTAACCTCTTTTTAAAATTACTATTGTCCTGTAGACATGCCAGCACCACTTTGTTGCATCATTTGTTGCTGTTGTTGTTGTTGCTGTTGTTGTTTAATTTTCTCAGGATCCAAGATTGAATCTTCGATTGCTTTTTTGATATCTCTATCTTTGTAATCTACTTTGTATTCATCCAATAACTCTTTATATGCATCTGTTAATAATTTAGGTTCTTTTTGAACTTTAGATTGAATTAATTGTGCTTTAAGTTTCCCTTTTTCTTTATCAAAATCATCTTGCTTATCTGCTTTAATGATGTGATAGCCGTAATCAGTTTTGACTACATCAGAAATGTCACCCTCTTTAAGCTTGAAGAGTGCCTTTTCAAATTTATCTTCCATTTGACCTTTGGTAACATAACCTAAACTTCCATCTTTTTTAGCTGAGGATTTATCCATTGATTCTTTTTTAGCAATTTCGCCAAATTTATCTGGATCTTTCTCAACTTGTTTTTGGATTTTTTCTGCTTTAGCTTTAGCATCTTTATCCGATAAGCCTTCTTTATCATCTTTGTTTTCTTTAACTTTAATTAAGATGTGAGAGCCTTTTTTAGTATCTTCTTTTATTTCTTTATCTGAGATATCTACTTTGTCATTAAGCAATTCTTTTTGATAAGCTTGTAATTTTTTTTGTTCTTTGTAATCGCCTAGAGACATTTTTTGTTGTTTTAACATACTTTCAAATTGGTCTTTACCACCATATTGTTTTTGCTCTTTTTCAACTTCTTTATCAATATCTTTAGTGTTAACTTCATCTTTATATTTATCAGCCAGTAGTTTATTTAATAAAATAGAGAAAGAACTGTTAGCAATTTGTTCATCGCCAATTTTATTCATAACATCTTCTACTTTAACGTCACCAGCTTTGGAAGAAATAATTGTATCTTCTTTTGAGTCTGTTGCACTGTTACCACACGCACCCAATAATAAAGCACTTGCAGTAACAGGAAGTATAACTTTTTTCAATGTTTTCATGGTTGGAAACTCCTTTTGTAAGAATAACAACGTAAATATAACATATTATTGTGTAATCACCAATTAGAAACACAATTTCTAAGACTATAGTATTAGGCTGTTAATAAAAAAGACAACAAAATCAAATTCCAAAAATAAGATTTTGTTGTCCCATTAGACAAAAATAATTTAAATTGTAAAAACTCGTTAAAAACAGCTTTTGAAATAACAAGTTATATATGACGTTCATGTTTTGATTCAACTTTATTTAATATATTGATGCCTGTTTGATGTTCTTCAATGTAAGTTCCTTCATTTGAAAATATAATAATCTTTAAATATAGAAAATCCATTACCGAATAGCCCATGTTTAAGGCAATAAGAAACATTAGATAATGTCCATACTGCGGGAATAAAGTACTTAAATAAGCGCAAACACAAGTGATTATAATAACTGGTGTTATCAAATCAAAACAAAAATAATACTTGTTTACAGGCGTGTTAACGTACGTGTTATAAAATGGGATGTTTTTTTGTTTTAATAACTTATACTTTTTAAATGATTTATAGTACGGAAACAAAAAGAATAAATGAATTGCTTTATGAATAGGGTATAAAACTAATACGAGTAACAAAAAAACTAAAAAATATTTATCTGTTAACTTTGTATTTGAAAAGAAGTATAAAATTTCATAAGCAATGAGAAATGTAATGATTGTTGTGACTAAACTAAGAAAAGCAATCCTAGGTAAACCAAAACGCGCATTAATATCTATTTGCCGTGTACAAAGATACATTATTTGGTCATACTCCTTTATATTATAATTCGCATGCTATATACTTTCGTATTATCTATCTTAATAGAAAAAACGTCAAGATAAATTTGTTTCTAGTAATACACTTAAATTTAAGTATTATATTACGGTTTAAGTCTGAATAGCTAAAGATTAAAAAAGAACTGCAACTCACACAAATAAAGGGTGAATTGCAGTTCAGAAATGTTAGCAACAGAGCTTAAACCGAGGCAAGATAAACTTAATTATCTTTTTCGAACGCTTTAGTAATTTCTTCTCCACGGTTTTGAAGGTTTTCTATATGAGATTGTAGTTTTTCGATATTAGGGTCTATATCTGATTTGAAATCACCAATCATTGTTTTAACTTCATCACCTATTGAACTACCAAATTCAGTACTTTCAGACTTTATTTGAGCAATATAGTTAGTGATGTCGTTTATACTTTGTTTAATTGTATTGATTTCTCTATCAAACTCAGACTCAGCACCCACCGGTTTTTTTGCGTGTTCAATAAATTCATTAGAATCTTTTTTATCACGATTCATCAACGCTACGCCTAGACCAGTAGCAACTCCAGCACCTAGACCTAATAATATTTGAGCTGTTTTCATAAAAATTCTCCTCATTTCTAAATAATATCTCAACGGTTAATAATTTTTATATACCCCATATGTGATAAGGTAAGCATTTTTAATCGAAGTGAGCAGCTATCTCTTCTGCGATTTTTGCCTTTTGTTCATCATCGATACTTTCTGCATGTGTTTCCCATTTATAACCGAACCCATCCACATCGTTTTCATATCTTGGTAATAAATGGAAATGAAGATGGAAAACAGATTGATCGGCAAATTCGCCATTATTTTGTATAATATTTAATCCATCAGGATTAAAAGCTGATTTAATAGCATTTGCTACTTTTGGTAAAGCAACACCGATATGTGTCATAGTTTCACTATCAGTTTCAAAAATATTTGCAGATGCTTTCTTTGGTACTAATAATGTGTGACCTTTTGTAACTTGTGAAATGTCTAAGAATGCATATACGTATTCATCTTCATATACTTTATAACTCGGGATTTCACCATCAATAATTTTACTGAACACTGTTTCTGACATAAAAGCTTCACTCCTTGTAAGATTGTTACTGCCTATTATAGCATTACTATATTATTCACGTCAGTTTTCGCAATAAATTTATACCTACAGCTTAATTTTTGATACAATATAAATTGTGGAGGTGCCATATGACAGTAAAAGTTGAACATTTAACAGGTGGATATGGTAAACGACCTGTAATTAAAAATATAAATTTTGAACTCAATCAAGGAGAAATTGTTGGTCTTATTGGGTTGAACGGTGCAGGAAAGAGTACAACAATTAAACATATGTTAGGATTACTGACCCCAATGGAAGGTAGTCTAACTATTTCTGATATCAACATTAATCAAGATGTCGAGACTTATAGAAGGAAACTATCATATATTCCTGAATCGCCAGTCATATACGAAGAACTAACATTACAAGAACACATTTATATGACTGCTATGGCTTACAATATTAGTAGGGAAGAAGCAATGGAACGAGCACGCCCATTACTTAAGACTTTTAGATTAGAAGATGAGTTAGATATCTTCCCAAGTCATTTTTCTAAAGGAATGAAACAAAAGGTAATGATAATATGTGCTTTTATAGTAGATCCTGAACTATACATTATTGATGAACCATTTTTAGGTTTAGATCCTTTAGGAATCCAATCAATGTTAGATTTAATGGTTGAGAAAAAGAATGAAAATCGAACAGTTTTAATGAGCACACACATTTTAGCAACTGCGGAAAGATATTGTGATCGATTTTTAATCATGGATGAAGGCGAAATAGTTGCTTTCGGAAATTTGGAAGAACTTCGAAAGCAGACAGGTTTAGAAGGTAAAACACTAGATGAGATATACATCCATGTAACACAAGGTGGCAATAATTCATGATGCAGGATGCTAAGCAATTATTTTCTAGTAGAAAAAAAGAAATCAGTAAAGAAAAGGAATATTATAATAAATTTATTTTCAATGGTCATTTTTCAGTATTCCTTGTAATTTTATTAGGTGCATTTATATTAGGATATGGTGATTGGTTAAAATCTATTCCGCAACATATTAATTATGCTTTGATTGCGAGTGTTATTGTGGCTATTACCTCAATGTTTCCATTAAGGACTTTACTGAAAGATGCGGATAAGTTGTTTTTATTACCCTTCGAAAAAAATATGGAAATATACATGACACAATCGCTAGTTTATAGTTATTTTTCCCGAATAGGACTTCAGCTTTTAATTTTAATCGTACTATTTCCATTGTTTTTCGTAATAAATAACCGATCATTTGAATTTTATATACTGTTTGCTGTGTTAATGCTGGTTATGCCTTATTTAGGATTATTAGTGAAATGGCAATGGTACAAATATAAATTAGAAAGTTGGTCTCTCCATCTTGTATTATTTATCGTTTATGCTTCAGGATACTATGTTGCGTTAGATGCAAAAAACTTATCTAGCTTAACCTCTATATTCGTATTAATTGGATTAGCCATTTTGCTTAAATATCAAAATAAAAATCAATTATTCCCTTGGGAAAGAATGATTAAATCAGAACAACAACACCATATGAATTATTATAAATTTGTAAATATGTTTACCGATGTTAAGCATTTAAAGGAAACAGCAGTACGTAGGAGTTATCTTGATTCATTGTTAATTACGCCGAAAAATAAGAAATTTAATGAAAATTATATGTATCTTTATTTATTTATTAGAAGTTTTGCAAGAGGTAAAGATGCGTTTAACATAATATTAAGATTAGTTGTATTAGCGATGATTTTAATGTTTTGGTTAGCTCAACCATTAATTACTCTAATCATAGGTAGTCTGTTTATGTATATAGTTTTATTACAAATGGCTCAGTTTTATACGCAGCAAGCTTATGGCTTGTGGCCACAAGTTTGGCCGATTCCGGATACTAAAGTAATAAAAGGTTATGAACAATTTCTATATAGACTCATGTTTATTGTTGGGATATTGTTTGTAATCGTTTATGCAATCACATTACCGATGTATAGTTATTATGGCTTGTTATTCTTTTTAGTAGGGTGGTTAACCATCAGAAATGTAGTCAAAAAACTTAAATATCAAGAATCATTATTAAAAGATTAAAAAAGTGGTCGTTACTCAATACATCATTAAATGAAATGAGCAACGACCATTTTATTTTGATTATGATCTTTACGAAAAATTAGTTATCATAGATTGGGAAGAGATATCTTTCGAAATAACTTGAATGTTGACCACTAGAGCCAAAGAATTGACTAAGCGCAAGTTTATCAAAATTATCTTTGAAAACAGAGGAAGCTTTAAAGTCTTCATAAGCTGTCCTGCTTTCAAAGCCAAAGTAAATTTTATAAGTTAACCCATGCTCTGGTTTTAAGAAACGGTAGCATCTATAACCTGCAAATTGTTTGAAATCAGTAGTTAAATTTTCTAATCTTTTTTCTAGTTGATAGGCATGATCTTCTGATGTCGGTACAAAGATTACAGAATAAAAATGGTTTGCGTTTAAGTCTCCCTCAGACTCAAGGATGTCATAAATTAAAGGCTGTTTTAATACTGATTTTTCATCTGTTTCTTCCAAAATTACTGAAGAATCTGATGCAGAAAATTGTAATAAGTTATGGTCAGGATTATTTAATCTGATTTGATTTAAATAACCAAACGTCCCATAAGATGCAAAAATTTTCATAAAGATTTTCCCCCTTGCTTTGTTTATGAAAGTATAGTTAACTACTATACCTTACTATAGATATATCTAATTTTTCAAATAGATATAAAATAAGCTTTGATAACATTATAATTGATTTCTATTATAAAACAATAGTCAAATGATTAAATCGTGAAAAGCTAACAGTTTGTCTTTTTTATGACATTTAAGCACAATGAAATACGAGTAATAATGCAGTATGGTATTATAGATAAGAATGATTACAATGTAGGAGGATTACAAGGTGCATAATAAAAATAATACAATCCTAAATATGATAAATGGTGAAACTGTCTCGCACACTCCAGTATGGTTTATGCGACAAGCAGGGAGGTCACAACCTGAATATAGAAAATTAAAAGAAAAGTATTCATTATTTGAAATTACGCACCAACCAGAATTGTGTGCATATGTAACACATTTACCTGTAGATAATTATAATACAGATGCAGCAGTACTTTATAAAGATATTATGACGCCACTACAACCAATTGGTGTAGACGTTGAAATAAAATCAGGCATTGGCCCTGTTATTCATAATCCAATAAAAAATATTCAAGATGTTGAGAAACTAGGCACTATAAATCCAAAACGAGACGTACCTTATGTTTTAGATACAATTAAATTATTAACTGAAGAAAAATTAAATGTACCTTTAATAGGTTTTACTGGCGCACCATTCACTTTAGCAAGTTATATGATTGAAGGTGGACCTTCAAAAAATTATAATTTTACAAAGGCAATGATGTATAGTGACGAAGCAACATGGTTCGCTTTAATGGATCATCTTGTTGACATGTCTATCACTTATACTGCCGCTCAAGTAGAAGCGGGTGCCCAAATCATTCAAGTATTTGATTCTTGGGTGGGTGCATTAAATGTTCAAGATTATCGTTATTATATAAAACCAGCTATGAATAAGTTGATTAGTGGTATAAAAGCAAAATATAATGTGCCAGTTATTTTGTTTGGAGTTGGCGCGAGTCATTTAGCCGATGAATGGAATTCTTTACCAATCGATGTTCTAGGTTTAGATTGGCGTTTATCTATTAAAGAGGCAAATGAGTTGAATATTAATAAAACGTTACAGGGTAATTTAGATCCATCTCTGTTATTAGCACCTTGGGACGTTATAGAAGAAAGACTAAAAGTGATTTTAGATCAAGGTATGGAGCACGGGAAACATATTTTCAATTTAGGTCATGGAGTCTTTCCAGAGGTGAAACCTGAAACTTTAAAACGAGTGACTACGTTTGTACATGAATATACACAAAGATAGTACGACATAAACATTGGCTACCAAGATTTACAAATACTTATGTCATATACATCTAAAATTTATTATACAAGAGGATGATTTAAAAATGACAAAAACGATAGGCTTATTAGTAATGGCTTACGGTACACCATATAAAGAAAGTGATATTGAACCATATTACACTGATATTAGACATGGTAAAAAGCCGACTGATGCAGAATTACAAGACTTAAAAGATAGATACCAATTTATAGGAGGACTGTCTCCTTTAGCAGGTACAACAAATAGACAAGCTGAAGCTTTACGAGACGCGCTCAATGAAGCATATGATGAAGTGCAATTTAAACTTTATATAGGCTTGAAGCATATCTCTCCATTTATAGAAGATGCAGTACAATCAATGCATGAAGATGGTATAGATGAAGCAGTTACGGTTGTATTAGCGCCACACTATTCAAGTTTTTCAGTGGGATCTTATAATACACGTGCCCAAAAAGAAGCAGATAAATTTGGTATTCAATTTAAACATGTAGCGCATTATTATCAACAGCCTAAATTTATACAATACTGGACTGAAAAAATTAATGAAACACTAACAAGAATTCCTCGTGAAGAGCACGATGAAACCGTCTTAGTAGTATCAGCTCATAGCTTGCCTAAAGGATTGATTGAGAAAAATAATGATCCTTATCCGAATGAATTGCATCATACTGCACAATTATTAGAGGAACAATCTGATATCATTCATGTGGCAGAAGGATGGCAATCTGAAGGTAATACGGGCACGCCATGGTTAGGACCAGATGTTCAAGATTTGACGAAATCTTTGTATGAAACACATGGATACAAGCATTTCATATATACACCAGTAGGTTTTGTTTGCGAACATTTAGAAGTATTATTTGATAACGATTATGAATGTAAAGTGGTTTGTGATGAACTAGGAGTAAATTATTACAGACCTTCAATGCCTAATACAGATCCATTGTTCATCGGTGCAATCGTTGACGAAGTAAAAAATGTTTATTAAAGGAAGCGTGAATTAATTTGGGTAAAAGTATCGCAATAATTGGTGCTGGTATTACAGGATTATCTAGTGCTTATTTTATAAAAAAATTACGTCCCGATGTAGATGTAACTATATACGAATCTTCTAATAGAACTGGTGGAAAAATCCAAACATATAGAAAAGATGGTTATACTATTGAGTTAGGTCCAGAATCTTATTTAGGTCGCAAACAAATTATGACTGATATCGCTCAAGAGATTGGTTTAGAAAATGATTTGGTTACCAATCAAACTGGACAGTCTTATATCTATGCAAAGAATAAATTATTTCCAATACCTGGTGGGTCTATACTAGGCGTACCAACAGATATAAAACCATTTTTAAAGACAAAGTTAATATCTCCCAAAGGGAAAATACGTGCTGGATTAGATTTATTTAAAAAGCCAACAAAAATGGATGGAGATATTTCTGTTGGCGCATTTTTCCGAGAACGTTTGGGTGATGAGGTACTAGAAAATCTAATTGAGCCCTTAATGGGTGGTATTTATGGTACAAATATCGATGATTTAAGTTTAATGAGTACTTTTCCCGAGTTTAAGCAGAGAGAAGAACAATTTGGTAGTTTGATTAAAGGCATGAGACATGAAAAAATACAGCGCCAAAAGCAGCGTCAATTATACCCAGGTGCACCTAAAGGACAATTTAAACAGTTTAAACATGGACTTAGTTCATTTATAGAATATTTGACTGAATATGTTGTCAATCAAGGTGTTGAAATTAAATATCAAACGCCAATTAAAGATATCATAATTACACAAAATAATTATGAAGTTATCAGTGGAGAAAATAAAGACACTTACGATAGTGTGTTAGTGACCACACCACATCAAACGTTTATGCAATGGTTTGGAAATGATCCTGCATTTGATTATTTTAAATCTATGGATTGTACAACAGTTGCCACTGTTGTATTAGCCTTTGACGAAAAAAATATTGAAAACACATACGACGGCACTGGCTTTGTCATTGCACGCACAAGTGAAACCGACATAACAGCTTGTACATGGACAAGTAAGAAATGGCCATTTACGACACCTGAAGGCAAAGTACTTATACGCGCTTATGTAGGCAAGCCTAATGATACAGTTGTAGATGATCACACAGATGAAGAATTAGTTAATATTGTTAAAAAAGATTTAAACCAGATGATGACATTTAAAGGTGCTCCAGACTTTAGTATTGTAAACAGATTACCTAAAAGTATGCCACAGTATCACGTCGGTCATATCAATAAAATTAAATCAATACAAACACATATTAAACAAAATTATCCAAAACTACGTATTACAGGTGCATCATTCGAAGCGGTAGGTTTACCTGATTGTATTCAACAAGGTAAAAATGCTGTAGAAGAGTTATTAGCAGAATTATAATAATTAAATAATAACAATTAACCGTACCATCTATTTATCGAATAGTTATATAGATGATACGGTTTTTTAGCTATGGATATATAATTATTTATAATTCAAATTAATATATGAGATAATGAAATAGTTGTAAAATTAGTATATTAGATAGCTAATGAGATTCAGATAAAGTGGGGGATATTTATGACTGATATCGTAATAGTACATTCAAAATATGGCGATGCATCAAATCATTGGTATGATTGGTTAGCAAATAATCTTAGATTAGAAGGTTATAATGTAACATTATTTAATTTACCATATGAAAAAGATAGCAAAATCGAAAAATGGATAAGTGAAATGAAGCAACAAATTCAAATTAATAAATATGAAACTTATTTTGTTACGCATGGCTTTGGTACTTTAGCATCATTAAAATTTATTGAAGAAGTGGATGTAAATTATATAGAAGGTTTGTTTAGTATTTCAGGATTTATGGAAGATGTTCAAATGCCGGATGAATTAGCTTACACAGAAAAATTTCAAATCGATTATGAACAAGTTAAAGAAAGAGTGGAATCTTTTTATGGTTTGTGCGCTAGAGACGATAAATACATATCATATGAAGAGACTAAAAGGTTAATGGATACATTAGGTGGAAAATGTAAAGTAACTGAATATGGCGGGCATTTTATGGAAGATGATGGATTCACAACATTTACAAGATTGCAAAGTAAAATGCAAGGTATTATGAGTCAATAAATAACAATCTTAAATAGAGTTATTTAGGTGGAAAGTCTATATCTATTGAACTATTGTTACGTTTTTTTGATTAATATAGTGTCTAAAAACTATAAAAAATTGACGAAGGTACTATTTTTTTATATAAAAAGGGAACTAAAATTAAAATAATATTATTATAAACCATTTTTACACAAATTAGTTTTTGAAATCCATTGACTAAACCATGAAATCTTTATATACTGAGTTAGTCTTATTTGATAGGTGATGTGCAAACAGCCACTATCATACTTAGTTTTAAAACTTATTAAGCCAATGTAAATTATTTTAAAAAAACGTTGACATTAAGTTAACATTTATGGTATATTTAATAGGTAGTCGTCATTAATAATATTAACGCGGGATGGAGCAGTTCGGTAGCTCGTCGGGCTCATAACCCGAAGGTCGGTGGTTCAAATCCGCCTCCCGCAATTTTCAAAAGGTCCCGTAGTGTAGCGGTTAACACGCCTGCCTGTCACGCAGGAGATCGTGGGTTCGAATCCCATCGGGACCGCCATTTT
>NZ_ANMR01000015.1 GCF_000338275.1 Staphylococcus xylosus NJ | reverse complement strand
CACCAGGCCATGTATAAGCCATTACACCACCATCAATAGTAATCGTCTCGCCAGTAATAAATGAACTGTCGTCTGAAGCTAGGAACGCAACAAGTTTCCCAATTTCTTCAGGTGTTCCTAATCTACCTAAAGGTGTAACCCATTTTTGATTTTCTCTAAATGCTTTACCAGACTCTTCATCAGCAGTCCCAGTCAATTTATCGACAAGTGGCGTTTCAATAGTACCTGGTGCAATCGCATTGGCTCTAATATTTTCTCGTCCATATTCAATTGCAGTGGAACGTGTGAAATTGATCACGCCACCTTTTGCAGCATTATATCCTGAACGATTTAAATCTGCTGCTAAACCTGAGAATGACGCCGTATTAATAATAGAACCACCTTCATCCATCATTAAAGGTAAGAAAAACTTAGTCATTAAAAACGTTCCTCTAAGATCGACTCCCGTTATCTTATCGAAGACTTCTACAGGATATTCATGTATCCTGCCAGCAGCATTATCAACACCCGCGTTATTAAAAAGTACATCGATTGTTGAGAATTTTTCTTTAATAGCTTCTGCAAAGCGTTCTATTGCATGTTCATCTGAAATATCAACAGTATAACCTGAAGCTTTATTTCCTGCATTATTAATTTCTTTCACCGTATCATGTACTTTTTCCGAGATATCTACTGCTATGACATGAGCTCCCTCTTTAGCTAAAACATGTGCGGTAGCGGCACCAATACCTGTACTGACACCTGTTAATATAGCTACTTTATCTTCTAATCTTCCCATGATTACTCACGACTCCTTTTCTAAAATTAGCTTTTCTTCTTAACATAGCTCAGTTATATACTTCCTTTTTTAATTGCCTGCAAAACTTCATTTATTTGGTCTTTTATATAAAAGCGTTTACAACAATTGAAATTATTTAACTGTCTAAGTTGTCAAAATTTTCATTTAATTATTAATTTTAATTTGTTATACTTTCGACAACTCAATTGGGAGGTAAAGATCATGTCATTAAATTCAAAAGAAAAACCAACGCTTATCAATAGATTTTTAAACATAGTAGAAAAAGTTGGGAACAGATTACCTGATCCCAGTATTTTATTTTTCTTAATGTGCTTAGGGCTAGCCATATTAACTTGGATAATTTCATTTTTCTCTATCACTGTTAAACACCCTGGCACAGGTGACACTATTGCAATTAAAAGTATTTTAAGTAGTGATGGCTTATCAATGATATTGAATGATACTGTTAAGAATTTTTCTGAATTCCCTGCACTAGGTCTGGTATTATCAGTCATGCTTGGTATTGGCGTATCGGAAAAAACAGGTTATTTTGATAAATTGATGATACAAGTAGTACATAAAGCACCAAAGAAAATTATAGTTCCTGTAATTATATTAGTTGGTATCTTAGGTAATGCTGCTGGTGATGCCGCTACTATCGTGTTGCCACCACTTACTGCCATGGTGTTTATTAAATTAGGGTATCACCCTATTGCTGGGTTAGCTATGGCTTATGCGTCAGCACTTGGCGGTTTCTCAGCTAATGTCATGATTGGTATGTCTGATGCTTTACTTTATGCTTTTACAGAGCCTGCAGCAAAAATTGTTTCTGATAATGTACACGTAAATGTCGCAATGAATTGGTACTTTATAGCCGCTAGTATTATCGTTTTATTACCAGCTGTATATTGGGTAACCATGCGATTTGTTATACCTAGACTCGGAACTTATGATACATCCAACTCAGATATTAAAGTTGATGAAGAAAATACAGGATTAACACCTGAAGAAAATAAAGCAGTTTTTTGGGCAAACATAAGCTTCTTTGCAATGATTGCTTTACTCATTGTTTTAGCAATACCACAAAATAGTTTTCTAAGGAATGCTAAAACAGGTAGCTTACTTAACGATGCGCCAATTATTAATGGTGTAGGATTGATTATTTTAGTCTTATTTTTAGTACCTGGTTTAGTATATGGAATTAAAATGAAAGTATTTCATAATTCTAAAGACTTAGGTAAAATGTTGGCTGATTCTATGGGATCTATGAGTTCTTTTATTGTTATAGTATTCTTTGCAGCACAACTACTAGCATTCTTAGAGTGGAGTAATCTTGGTGTTATTGTCGCTGTTAAAGGAGCTTCATTACTCCAAGGACAAAATGGAATTGTATTAATCTTAGGCATTATTATATTAAGCGCACTCATTAACTTACTGATAGGTAGCGCATCCGCTAAATGGGGAATTTTGGCACCTATATTTATACCAATGTTAATGCTTGTTGGATTTCATCCCGCGTTTACACAAATGCTATATAGAATTGGTGATTCCATCAGTAATCCAATTACTCCGATGATGCCATATTTACCACTGCTATTATCTTATGCTCAAAAATATGACAACAATATGAAATTAGGTTCGTTACTTTCAAGCTTAATGCCTTATACCATCATTTTAAGTATTGTTTGGCCATTGTTTATGATTATTTGGTATTTATTAGGTTGGCCATTAGGCCCTGGTGGTCCATTAGATATGAAATAATACGTTGAAAATTACACACCTAATAGACAAATTCAACAATCGGCAAATATAGCTGATTTTCGAATTTGTCTATTTTATTTTACACGTTATAATTTATACTATTTATTTTAAATTAATTTCTATTGAGCAGTATGAAAATAATTAGTAACAAATTATTATATTTAATGTAATATAAACTTAAGAAATGGGTAAATAAAATAGAGCAATATAAATTACCTCATTAATATTTTAGGAGGCATTATGGAACGCATAGGATTAATTGATATCGGATCAAATACCATTAGATTGGTTATTTTCGAATTTGATAAAAAAACAGGGTTAAATGAATTATTAAATATTAAAACACCCGCAAGATTAAGCCAATATTTAACTGAAGATTTAGCAATGAACGACGATGGTATTAAAGTATTAACTGAAACGTTAAGTAGCTTTAAAAAAGTAGCAGATAAATTCGAAGTTGATGCATTACACCCTGTAGCTACTGCAGCAATCAGACAATCAACAAATAGAGATAAAATTCTCGAAAAAATAAAAAAAGAACTAAATATCAAAATTAAAATTATAAACGATCAAGAAGAAGCATTTTATGGTTTTTATGCAATTACGCATACTACTGACATTAATGATGGTGTTTCTGTTGATATTGGTGGTGGCTCAACAGAAGTCACACTTTTTAAAGATAAGACACTAATAGAATCGCACAGTTTCCCTTTCGGCGTCGTTACTTTACAGCGCAAATTTTTTGATGGTAAAGATCATAACGACAAATCTGCAATTAAAGATATGGAAAAATTCTTATCTAAACAATTTGACCAATTATCATGGATAAAAAATCAAGAAGTTGCACTCGTAGGTATTGGTGGTTCTGCTCGTAACGTAGCACGTATACACCAGTCTGAACACTCGTACCCTATCGGTGGCGTGCACAACTATACAATGTCAGAAGATAATATTGAAGAAGTATATACAATTATTAAAAAGAGTTCACGTGAGGATTTAAAGGATATTGATGGACTAAGTAGAGACCGTGTAGATATTATACTGCCAGCCGTAGCAGTCTTTAACACCTTATTTAATAAAATAGATGCCACTCAATTTACATTCTCTCGAAAAGGTCTTCGTGAAGGATACGCCATGAATGTCATTGGCGAACGACACCCAGAAGAATTTAAGAAAGAAAATATTAGAACTGATGCTTTGTATCATTTAGCAAATGAATATGGTATCGAAGAAACAAGCGCTAACCAACGCGTAAAATTAGCACAATCACTTTTAGAGCAATTAATTAAATTAGATAAAATTGAAGTTTCAGAAACAGAAAAATCTTTATTTGCTGAGGGCGCATACTTATATTATCTAGGTAGATTTATTGATGCGGATTCTAGTTCACCACATACCTATTATATAATTGCCAATTCAATGATAGATGGCTTCAAACATGAAGATCGTGTCAAATTAGCGTTACTCGCAAGTTTTAAAAATAAATCACTTTTAAAATTCTTTAGTCACGAAACGAAATGGCTTCGTGGTAAAGAACTAGATAATATTCAATATCTAGGAGGCATTATAAAATTCGTTAATGCACTCAATATTTCACACACAAATGCTGTTGAGCACTTAAATCTCAAATATGAGAACGATGGCTATATCCTTTACGTTTACTATAATGGCGCACCTATAGCAGAAGAATATCAAGCTCATAGACAAAAGAAACATATCGATAAAATCTTAAAGGAAAACATTTCTATAATCTTTACAAAATCTTAAAATTCTTATGATAAATTAAGTGTAGCAAAATATGTATCTAAGACTACTAATGAGGTGTAATAACAGTTATGCATAGAAATTTGGGAGAGAAGTATTTAAATTCACCACAGTATTATAATAATAGAGAGCTAAGTTGGTTAGATTTTAACTATCGTGTGTTACAAGAAGCACAAGATAAAAACAATCCATTATTAGAGCAGCTTAACTTTGTTTCTATATTCAGCTCAAATTTAGATGAATTTTTTATGGTACGGGTAGCCGGTCTACAAGATCAAGTCAAGATGGGCTATGATAAACCAGAAAACAAAGCACAATTAACACCAAAGGAACAACTTGATCAGATTAAAATAAAAAACAAAATGAACGTTGATTTACAGTATGAAGTTTATAACGAATTAATCAATGATTTACGTCAGTATCAAGTAGAAATCGTAAAACCTCATCAGTTACCTGAAACACTCTTAGCACAACTTGAAACAGAATTTAAAGTTGGTATATTACCTACTTTGACTCCGTTAGGTATCGATGCTTACCATCCATTTCCTAAATTAAATAATAAGAGTTTAAACATTTTTGTGAATATTGATACACCTGATGAAATTAATTCAGCTATTGTGCAAATCCCATCATTAATACCACGCTTTTATGCATTGAATGAAGGCGACAAACAATACATTATTATGGTTGAAGACATTATCACTTATTTTATAAATGATTTATTTACAGGGTTTAATGTCATAAATACATTTACCTTTAGAATTACAAGAAACGCAGATTTAACCATCCATGAAGATGGTGCAGAAGATTTATTAATTGAAATCGAGCGTTTCTTAAAAGAACGTAAACGCGGTACAGCTGTACGTTTAGAAGTAGATGGCAGAGATGCAACACATGAAGATATTGTATGGATTATGAATCAATTAGAAGTTCATGACAATGATGTTTATTTCTTGGATGGACCACTCGATTTAACTATGCTTTCAGGTTTAGTCGGACATTTATCTAATAAATTAAAACACTTAAAATATAATAAATACGTACCACAAATCCCACAATCTTTAGGTGATAATAATATTTTTGATCTATCCTTAAAAAGAGATATATTTTTCCACCATCCCTATGAATCTTTCGAGCCTATTGTAGACTTTATACGTGAAGCATCTGAAGATCCTGATACGATTGCCATTAAACAGACACTTTATCGTGTCAGCAAAGACTCACCTATTATTAATAGCTTGAAAAATGCTGCAGAAAACGGGAAACAAGTTACCGTACTTGTAGAATTAAAAGCGCGTTTCGACGAAGAAAACAATGTTCATTGGGCTAGAATGCTAGAAGACGCTGGTTGCCATGTTATTTACGGTATGACACATTTAAAAACACACAGTAAAATTTCGCTAGTAGTTAAACGTATTAATAATAAACTTACTTCTTTTGTACATCTAGGAACTGGAAATTATAATGATAAGACTGCTAAGCTATATACTGATATGGGGATTATAACGACGAACAATGAAATTGCCGAAGATGCAATTAACTTTTTTAATTATCTAAGTGGCTATTCAATTAAACCAGTTTACAACAAATTAATTGTTGCACCATTCGATATTCGTGATGTCTTTTTAGCTCGTATTGATAACGAAATTAAGACCCATTTAGAACACGGTAATGGGAAGATTATTATGAAGATGAATTCTTTAACTGATAAGGATATTATACTCAAATTATTTGAAGCTTCCTGTGCTGGTGTCAAAGTACAACTTATTATTCGTGGTATCTGTTGCTTAAAACCAGGAGTACCTGGAATTAGTGAAAACATTGAAGTAGTGAGCATAGTCGGACGCTTTTTAGAACATTCTCGTATTTATTATTTCCATAACAATGGAGAAGATAAGATTTATCTCTCTTCTGCAGATGCGATGACGAGAAATATGATTAAACGTGTAGAGATTCTATTTCCTGTTGAAGATAAGGCAATTGCAAGACGTCTGTTAGATTATATGAATCTTCAACTTTCTGATAATCAAAAAGGACGTTACCAAGATCAAAATGGTAATTACCACTATATTGAAAATAATTTGTCACCATTAAATTCGCAAGCTTATCTTATGAATGAAGCTATAAAATTTGGTCAATCTTTACAAGAAAAATCTGCACAACCTCGAGTTATTTCATCCAATAATCGCAAAGGTTGGTTTACTAAAATTCGAAAATCCTTTAAAAAATAAATTGCTATCCTATAGTTTAGCTTTTAAGTCACGTTTCTAAAGCGTTTTACTTATTAGATTAGCAGATACTGTTCATGAGATAAATTCATAAAAGTGGAATAGAAATCAAATTAAATCGTGATTTCTATTCCACTTCTTTTTCTATTTGTTAATTGTAACTATTCTCTTTCACATGACTCATAAATGTTTTCCTCAGATACTTGCTAATAAGTAACATGTTTTTTTATCCATCCTACCAATGTTATACGAGTATATACACCGATTATTAAAAACACTTTGCTATAATATATATGAGAATGAATTAGTACTGTAGGAGGATTACCATGACCACTCTCAATCAACTTAAACAAACGTTTCCTTTAATTAATGAGTTACAAAACTATACACCTTTATTCTGGGAAAATCCAAATTTTCAAAAACCAGGATCATTCCCTTTTACTATAAATGATATTGAAGAGGCTGCCGCGAGATTGGATAGGTTTGCCAACTATATTCGTATAGTTTTTCCTGAAACCGAGAAAAATGACGGTTTAATAGAATCACCTTTAAAGCATATTCCTTTTATGCAAGACGCTTTAACGAAATCAGATTTTCAAACTAATATAGGCAAATTATGGCTTAAATGTGATAGTCACCTTGCGATATCTGGTTCTATCAAAGCACGTGGAGGGATTTATGAAGTACTGAAATTAGCCGAAACCATTGCAATAGATCAAGGAGATTTAAACTATAGCGATGACTACAGTATTTTAGCTGAACCAAAGTATCAGGCACTATTCAGTCAATATAATGTGGCTGTTGGTTCAACAGGAAACCTCGGTTTAAGTATCGGTATTATAAGCGCAAAACTTGGATTCAGTGTAACGGTCCATATGTCGAGTGACGCGCGTCAATGGAAAAAAGATTTGTTGCGTGACCGTGGCGTAGAAGTTATTGAACATCAATCCGATTATCAATTTGCTGTTGCAGAAGGTAGGAAAGCAGCAGAACATGACCCTACCTGCCATTTTGTAGATGATGAAGGATCAGCCGATTTATTCTTAGGCTATGCCGTAGCAGCTTTAAGATTAAAATCACAAATTAGAGAACAAAACATACAAGTTGACGCTGAACATCCTCTCTTTGTTTATCTACCATGCGGTGTTGGTGGTGGCCCTGGTGGTGTAGCTTTTGGTTTAAATCAAATTTTGGGTGAGCATGTTTATTGTATGTTTGTTGAACCGACACATGCTCCGTGTATGTTACTAGGAATGATGACACAACTACATGATCAAATTGCTGTCACAGATATTGGTTTAGATGGACGCACAGATGCTGACGGTTTAGCAGTATCACGCCCCTCTCGCCTAGTTGGTCAAATAATGAATAACCTACTTTACGGCGCATGTACTGTATCTGATAAGCAAATGTATCGATATTTGTATACTTTGAGCCAAAAGGAAGACATATTCATTGAGCCTTCAGCAGCTTCTGGCTTTGCTGGTATAAAATCAGCAACTCAAACAGCAATTATTAATGGCATTGCTGTAGAAAATGCGAACCATATCGTTTGGGCAACAGGTGGTAATATGGTGCCTAAAGATGAAATGCTCAAGTACGTAGATTATGGCAAGAAATTAGTTGAAAATAAAAAATATTAATTTCACTCTTTGCTACAACAATATACAAAAATCACTCAATCAAAATAAATTACATCCCTAGTTAAATTTAATATTGTTAATATCAAAACATAGAACTTTATGGTGGGACGGCAATCAATTTTTGGTAAAATAATTTTGTTATCTCGCCTAGTTAATGATTACTAGACATACTAAGTCCGAGACATTTATTTTATGGCTCGGGCTATACTTTTATTTTTATTAAAATGTATCATATGTATATTTTGAGCTAGCTAAAATGAACTCTGTCTATTATTTTCAGAATATTTATTGAATTACAAAAATATCTATGTTAAAGTGTTCTTTATCAATTCACTTTAGTTCGGTAGAGAAACAAAGTAAATGTAAAGGATGGTTATACTATGAATGCTACAACACTTATTAAAAACAAAGAAATTGAACTCGCATTTTTAAAGCATTTTCAACAAGCCGGATTTAAACTTGTCGATTTCAGCTTTATAGAATCTCTATCATGGCAAACACTTACAAAAGACGACCTTCAACAAATGACAGAGCGTAGTTTCTGGCAACATGACCATCATATCTTTGCGCTACGCAATGATTTTACTGATCAATTATTGCGTTATTATAGTAATTATCCGCGACAATTAAGCAATGTAGCTTATTCAGGCCCTATTGTGCGTGATAATGAAGTCTATACTCAATTAGGTATAGAACACTACAACCCTACCATCACAGATATGCAAGAAGACTTTATGGCTTTTTATGAGTTTATAAAAACTTCACTTAACGATGAGATAGATTTTGTTATTTTAGGTCATTACCAACTTATTGACTTACTTTTAACTACTAAAGAACAAACTGATGAGGTATTAAAACTCGTCCAAGAACGCAATATTTCAGAGCTTACTTCGCAACTTGGTATCGCTCATCCAATCGTTCAATTATTAACTACTAAAACGACAGAACAATTGGATCTATTAAGTCAGCTCTTCCAACACGACCATCGTACTATACAGGCATTAAGACGTTGGGATCAGTGGTTCAAATCACTTGGTATTAGTGATATACATCTAGATATTACACCTCAGCCACCTCGCTCATATTACAAAGGTGCATTTATGAGATGTCATCTTAAAGAAAATAAATCTCAACAACTAACTGGTGGTTTTTACAAAGGTGATCTAGAAGGATTTGGACTCGGATTTATTTTATAAAAAAAAGGAGCGACACACATGCTTACAGTAGCTTTAGCAAAAGGAAGATTATTAAAAAGCTTTATTGCTTATTTAAATGAGATAAATGAACACTCATATGCACAAGCGTTAGAACAGAGAGAACGTCAATTGTTAATTACTGTTGATTCTATCCAATTTGTATTAGTTAAAGGGAGCGATGTCCCTATTTATGTGGAACAAGGTGTAGCAGATGTAGGTATTGTTGGAAGTGATGTACTGGAAGAAAGTAATTATACAATCAATAACCTTCTAGACTTACCTTTTGGCAATTGTCACTTTGCTTTAGCCTCTAAACCAGAAACAACTAATTTCACTAAAGTTGCTACTTCATATATGAAAACAGCACGTAAATATTTTGAATCGCAAGGGCTAGATGTAGAGCTTGTAAAATTATCTGGTTCTATCGAGTTAGCTTGTTTAGTTGATATGGTAGATGGCATCGTTGATATCGTCCAAACCGGCACAACATTGAAATCTAATGGGTTAGTCGAAAAAGATACCATTAAGAATATAAATGCAAAACTTATTACCAACAAACAATCATACTTTAAAAAATCAACGGAAATTGACGATTTAATTCAAACTTTGGAGGTGTCACTCATTGATTATAAATAAAGAGACATTTTTAAATGACTATTTAGATCAATCTTCTTTAAATGAGGATTTGTATCCCTTAGTTAAAACAATTTGTGAAAGAGTTAAATCAGAAGGTGATCAAGCGCTTAAAGCATATAATAAAGAGTTAGACAAAGTAGATACACCTCAATTAGCAATTCCATTCTCAGAGTTGGAAGCAGCCTTTCACCGCTTAGACAATAATTTACGAGAAGCTTTACAACATAGTCATGCTCGTATTGAGACTTATCAAAAATCTATCAAATGGACAGACCAACAAGGTTCTACTGAATGTTATGAAATGTACCACCCTTTAGAACGCGTTGGTGTTTATGTACCGGGTGGTAAAGCGAGCTATCCTTCAACTGTATTAATGACTGCAACACTTGCGAAAGTTGCTGGTGTCGAAAATATAACTGTTGTAACACCACCACAAGCAGACGGCCTACCTGATATCGTTTTGGCAGCATGTTATATTGCTGGCGTTGACTATGTTTTTCAAGTTGGTGGCGCACAAAGTATAGCTGCTCTTGCATATGGAACTGAGACAATACCTAAAGTAGATAAAATTATTGGCCCAGGCAATCAATATGTTGCTTATGCGAAAAAATATCTCTTTGGACAGGTGGGTATAGACCAAATTGCAGGCCCAAGTGAAATTGCTTTAATCATTGATAAAACTGCTGATTTAGATGCGATTACATATGATGTATTTGCGCAAGCTGAACATGATGAATTAGCACGTACATTTGTTATTAGTGAAGATGAGGAACTGCTACAACAACTCGAACAAAAGATTCAACAAACACTCACTGAAATTGAACGTCAATCTATCGTAAGAGCAAGTTTAGCTAATCATCATTTTTTGATTGCAGTTGATGACTTTACAGAAGCCTGTGATTTAATGAATCAAATCGCGCCTGAACATGCATCAATCCAAACCGCTTCACCACAAGACTATTTAAATCATGTACGTTATGTAGGAGCTCTATTTTTAGGTCATTATTCACCAGAAGTCATAGGTGATTATGTTGCTGGACCAAGCCATGTATTACCTACGAATCAAACAGCAAGGTTTACGAACGGTTTATCAGTGAATGACTTTTTAACGCGTCACTCAGTCATAGATTTGTCTCAAGATACTTTCAATCAAATTGAAAAACCTGCTCGTGAGCTTGCTCATATTGAACAACTATATAACCATGAACAATCTATTGAAATTAGAACAACAAAGGGGTCATATTGATGATAAGAATTAACAAAAATGAAAGCCCACTTCGTCCTTTAACAGATTCACAACTAGCTACAATAATACAAGAAGCATCCTTTAACTTTTATCCAGATGATGAATACGAACGCTTTAAAGTAGCTTATGCAAATTATTATGGCTATACTGCTGAACAAGTCATAGCTGGTAATGGATCTGATGAACTGATTCAAAAATTAATGTTAATCATGCCAGAGGGTCCGGCATTAACACTTAATCCAGATTTTTTCATGTACCAGGCTTATGCCGCTCAAGTAAATCGTCCTATTGAATTTGTGGAAGCTGAGGACGATTTAACATTTAACCTTGAACAGATTTTACAACGGATCGAGGAAGTTCAGCCAGCATTTTTTATAATGAGCAATCCACATAATCCATCTGGCAAACAATATGGTACTACATTTTTAAAAGCTATAGCTGACAAGATGAACACTATTGGTGGTTATTTCGTAATAGATGAAGCATACCTAGATTTCGGTGAAGCTTACAAGTTTGATATGCAACCACACGTACTACAAATGCGTACCTTATCAAAAGCGTTCGGTATCGCTGGCTTAAGGTTAGGTGTTCTAATTGGTACACCTGAGACAATTCAACATATACAAAGTATTGAACACCCCTATCCATTAAATACGCTTACGCTACACATCGCTTTATATATGTTTGAACATCCGAAAAAAACCAAACAATTCATTGATCATCAACGCCAATTAGCACTTAGATTAAGAAACTTATTTAGCGATTACGTTGCAGATATTATGGTCGTCTTTCCATCATATACTAATTTTGTACTTACTAAAGGAGCAGCGGCACAAAACTTAGGGCAATATATTCAGTCACATGGTTTTTTACCTAGATTGTATGATGAGCCAGAAATGAATGACTATGTGCGTTACTCTATTGCGACAGATTCACAATTGGATGACTTAGAAGAAATTATTAAAACTTGGAGGTCTCAATATGATTTATCAAAAAACACGTAACACTGCTGAAACACAATTATCTATCTCACTTGCAGACGACAATCGCCCAAGCAAAATCAACACTGGCGTGGGTTTTCTAGATCATATGTTGACCCTCTTCACCTTTCATAGCAACTTATCTATTACTATCGAAGCAAATGGTGATACAGAAGTAGACGATCACCACGTCACAGAAGATATTGGGATTGTTTTAGGTCAATTGTTGTTAGAAATGACCCGAGAAAGAAAATCTTTTCAACGTTATGGCGTAAGTTATATCCCTATGGATGAAACATTAGCACGTACCGTGGTTGATATTAGTGGACGTCCTTTCCTTTCATTTAATGCACATTTAAGCCGTGAAAAGGTAGGCACTTTTGATACGGAATTAGTAGAAGAATTCTTCCGTGCATTAGTCATTAATGCACGCTTAACAACGCATATTGATTTAATACGTGGTGGTAATACTCACCATGAAATAGAAGGAATCTTCAAATCTTTTGCGCGTGCACTTAAAGAATCTCTATCAAGCAATGACATCGAAGGCACACCGTCATCTAAGGGTGTGATAGAATGATTGCCATTATTGATTACGGCTTAGGAAACATTAAAAATGTACAACGTGCAATCAATCATCTTGGTTATGAATCTATATTAACAGATGATCCAGAAGATATTGAAGTTGCTGATATGATTATTTTACCTGGTGTCGGTCACTTTAAAGATGCCATGCAAGCGATTCAATCACGAGGTTTGGTGGAGATTTTGCAATCTGTTACAAACAAACCTATGATTGGTATTTGTCTTGGTATGCAACTGCTATATGAATCGAGTGCTGAAGGCGAAGTATCTGGTTTAAAACTAATTCCAGGTCAAATCATACCTATTGAAACGCCCTATCCAGTACCTCACTTAGGTTGGAACAATCTAATTAGTAACCAACCAACACTTTCTCAAGATGTCTATTTTGTACATTCTTATCAGGCAGAAATGTCAGCATATGTTGTAGCATTTGCCGAATATGGCACGCAAGTCCCTGCAATTGTACAATTTAAAAATTATATAGGCATCCAATTCCACCCTGAAAAGAGTGGCGATGATGGCTTAGCAATACTTAATCAAGCACTGAAAGGTGGATTCCTAAATGATCAAACTATGGCCAGCCATTGATTTAATCAATGCAACAAGCGTACGTCTTACTGAGGGTAAATATGATTCAGAAGAAAAAATGTCACGTAGCGCTGAAGAAAGCATTCAATTTTATAATCAATACAATTGTGTAGATCGTATTCATATAGTAGATTTAATCGGTGCTAAACAACAGTCATCTATTGAACAAGACTATATTAAAGACTTACGGGCTCTAACCGATAAACCTATAGAAGTTGGTGGTGGTATTAGAAGTCTAAAAACCATTGAAGCATATTTTAACGATGGTATTGATTATTGTATTATCGGTACCAAAGGTATTCAAAACTTAGAATGGTTAGCTGAAATGGCACACCAATATCCTAATCGTTTATACCTTTCAGTAGATGCCTATAAACGAGAAGTAAAAATAAATGGTTGGGAACAAGATGCTGAACTAGATTTATTTGAGCTAATTGAAAAAATTGAGTCATTACCAATTGGCGGTGTCATCTACACAGATATTTCAAAAGATGGACGACTAGAAGGACCTAATTTTGAAATTACTGAACAATTAGTCAACGCAACTCAAAAACCTGTCGTTGCTTCTGGCGGTATTCGTCATCAACAAGATTTAGAGAAATTAGAATCACTTGGCGTCTCAGCAGCTATCGTAGGTAAAGCTGCACATAACCCTACTTTTTGGGAGGGCTTATCATGATTAAAAAGAGAATCATTCCTTGTCTGGATGTTAAAGATGGGCGCGTCGTTAAAGGCATACAATTTAAAGGATTAAGAGATATTGGTAACCCAGTCGAATATGCACTGTATTATAACGAGCAAGGCGCCGATGAATTAGTTTTTTTAGATATTTCACGTACAGAAGCGGGTCATGACCTAGTGTTGGATGTTATTGAAGAAACTGCAGATAAACTATTTATACCATTAACTGTCGGTGGTGGTATATCAACTATTGATGATATTTCTCAACTCTTAAATCATGGTGCTGACAAAGTATCATTGAATTCAAGCGCACTTAAAAATCCTTCATTTATTAAAGAAGCTAGTGAAAAATTTGGCAGCCAATGCATTTGTATCGCTATTGATAGTAATTATGATAGTGAATTAAATGACTATTTTTGCTATACACATGGTGGTAAGCAACGTACTGATAAACGTGTCTATGATTGGGTTCAAGAAGTTGAAGCTTTAGGCGCAGGTGAGTTACTTATCACAAGTATGACTCATGATGGCATGAAACAAGGGTTCGATGTCACTCACTTGCATGAAATAGAACAACTTGTAAATATTCCTGTTATAGCTAGTGGTGGCGGTGGCAATCCAGAGCATTTTGTTAATTTATTTAAGCAAACTGATGTTTCTGCCGGTCTTGCCGCAAGTATTTTACATGATAAAGAAACAACTGTAGATGAAATTAAAAAAACAATGGCACAAGGAGGTATCCCAGTTAGATGACTACACAACAACCTGATTTTAGCAAAGGATTATTACCAGCTATATTGCAAGATGTTAATACAAAACAAGTGCTAATGCTCGGTTATATGAATGAAGCAGCTTATCAACAAACACTCACAAGTGGCGTTGTTTGTTTTTATTCACGTTCCAAAGATCGTTTATGGACAAAAGGAGAAACATCTGGCAATACTCAAATCGTAAAGAATATCCATTTAGATTGCGACCAAGATACACTCCTTATCGATGTTGTACCAAATGGGCCAACATGCCATACAGGTAGTCAAAGTTGCTTTAACACACCTACGCCTTTCAACGTGCAACAACTAGAGCAAACTGTAACAACTAGTGCCAAATCTAATAAAGAAAACTCCTATACACAGTATTTATTGAATGAAGGACTAGAAAAAATCACGAAAAAATTCGGCGAAGAATCATTTGAAGTTGTCATAGGTACAATGAAAAATGATAGCAAAGAAGTAACGAATGAAACTGCTGATTTAATGTATCATCTATTTGTGTTATTACACGCCTTAGATATAAAATTTGGCGACGTTGAACAAGTTCTCGCTCAACGTCATAAAACCGATAATAATTTCAAAGGAGAACGCACAGATATTAATCATTGGTAATAATGTTTTAAATACAAAGACGAGATGAAATAGGAACAAAAATCTATTTTTAATAAGATTTCTGTAAACCATATTCACCTCGTCTGTTTTATTTGTCTTTCAACAACTCTTTTTTAAAAAATTCTGCTTGTTTTTCTACAGAAATTAAATCTGCATATATTGCTTCATCCATATCATAATAAATTACATTACCATTTTGTACAGCTTGGTTATTTTTCCAAGTATTTGATTTTACAAAATCATTATTAGGTTTCTGCCCTTCTTTTGTAGGGAGTAATAAATAATCGCCTGAATAATCATTAAATTTTTCTTTGGGAACTTTCATAAATTTCTCTTTAGGCATAGCTTTTTTTGCTTCGGGATCCTCTTTTAAATTGAATCCTTCATAGATTGCTTCACTGCCCCGACCAAATCTAGGACCGAATTGATATATATCTTTGGCTTGAATATCCATGATTGAAAAAGTTTTATCTTTACCAATTGCTTTTTTAATTTCTTCACCATCTTGTGCTAGTTTAGATGATAATTTATTAGCTTGTTCTTTAGCTTGTTCTTTAGCTTTTGCTTCTTTATTTACTAGTTTACCTATTTCTATATGTGTATCTTTATAATCCATATTCTGCACCTTAATTGGAACAGTTGGCGCAATTTTTGCTAATTTTTTGTTATTTTTATTTTCTTTATATGTAATAATTAAATCGGGTTTTAATTTTGCTGCTGCTTCCACATCTTCCGGATCTATCTTCTTAATTTTGCTCATATCTAAATATTTTGAATCAGGAAAAACACTCGTTATCGCAATCGGTTTAATACCTAATTTTTTAAAATTGCCATAATTAGCTGTTAAATCAAGTACTCTCTTAGGCTTTTTAGGAATTTGGACTTTACTACCTTCACCTGTTGTATATGTTTTCGTCTTAGTATCTTCTTTTGAAGTTGCGTCTTTAGACTCAGTATTATTGCCACAAGCTGCTAAAAATAATAATAAACACAACATGAAATATAATAATTTCTTCAAAATATTAACCCCTTCCATAGTATTATACTTCCATTATAATTGAAAACAATTATCAATTGCAATGTAATAATATAGAAGATTTAATTAATTATAGTATTAAAATTTTCAATCTTACAAATTATTATAGTCGTTTTATTTTTACACTTTTGATATTATCAATTACAAAAGGAGTTGTTATTATGGAAAAGCACTTTATAGGAATTGATCATGTTCAAGTTGCAGCACCAACAAATCAAGAAGCTTTAGCAAGAGCATTTTATGCTGAAAAATTAGGTTTTAAAGAAATACCTAAACCAGATAACCTTGCACAAAAAGGTGGAGTTTGGTTTCAAATCGGCCAACAACAACTTCATATTGGCATTGAAAACAATTTTAGCCCTGCTAAAAAAGCACACCCAGCATTTGCAGTACACAACGCAACAGAAGTAAGGAAAAACCTTGAATTACAAGAAGTCGAAATTATATACGGAGATGAACTTGAAGGTGCTGATCGCTTTTATATTTACGACCCATTTGGCAATAGAATTGAAATTATAGAATGGCTGTAAAGCCCACTCTCTAAAGAGCCACTTCTTTATTTATAAAGTTAGTGGCTCTTACACATGAGTCCCTACTCAGGTGTTCCTCTTTTGAAAGTTAGTGGGACTTATGCATGAGCACTAGCTCAGGTAATCATTATTGAGTTATCGAGACTTACACAGTGACCTTACTCAGAGGGTCTACTAAAAATTTACAATTATGTGAAGGCGGGCTATGTAATATTTCATCACAAACACATATCTTATAACATAAACAGATGTCACTCAAAAAGATAGATGTCGCCCATTTCCTCATAATTGTTATAACTGCTTATTTTTTCAAATCCTAATGATTGTGCAGTCATAATAGAAGGTAAGTTATCCTTTTTTGTGCGCACAAGTATTTGATGGTTCACTTGTATGTCGTTCTTCACATACGCTATAATTGCTAAACATGCTTCTTTGGTAAACCCTTTTCGCACGTACTCTGGTTTCAAACGATAAGCCAAATTAAGATATGTTTCACCTAACATTGTTTTATATGCCAAACCACACATACCAACCATTTGACCGCTTGCTTTTTCTATCATTAATGCGTAACCAAAACGGTATTTAAACCAATGTTCGATCCATGACTTAAGCATCTCTTCTGTTTCTTCTATACTTTGATGAGGTCCCGCTGGATTATAAATGTTTGTTCTCGGATCTGAATGTAAACTGTGTAAGTCAGTTAAATATTCTTGAGAAGGTCTTACTAAATATAATCGCTCTGTCACAATAATAAAGTTTGTCTCCATAATATAATCTGTTTCCATATTTTACCCCACCTTAGTTTAATATTTACAACTGCTATATATTATAATTCCATGTACATTAAATCTTCATCATAATAACTAATACCATCAAATAGTGCTTTGGGCTCAGTTCCATAACGCTTAAATCCTAATTGTTCATATAATGCAATAGCACTTTTATTTTCGGATAGTACACATAATCCAATTATTTTCACAAAGCCTAGTTCATTTACTTCGTTAATTATTTTTTGTATCAATAAACTGGCAATACCTTGTCGTCTATATGATGGATCACAGTATACCGTCACTAAGTTGCCTTTATGCTTCACCTTTTCTAATGTTTCGCTATAAAAAGTACCTATACAAACTAATGCGGTGTCATCAAACGCACCAATTGTAAATTGAGTTTCTGAAGATATAATTCGCGATTTAAACTTACTTAGTGGGAACTCTAACTCACGTTTGTAAGTAGATGCAAAACCTTTCGGATCAGTTTGCAATGATTTCAAACGCAACTTACGATATTGCTTTACGTCAATTTCAGTTAATCGTCTATAGTACATTCATTATCACTTCTTTCATATAAAGAGGTACAAAAATATAAATTTTAAGAGTGAGACAAAAATCAACATTTGTAATTTGATTTTCACCTCACTCCCATATAATTAACAGATAACAAAGTACAAAATATATGAAACAATACTTACCTGTAATATTTTATACTGGCCTTACGGTAACTTCATTGATATTGACATGACTAGGTTGTTGTAACGCATAAACGACAGCTTCAGCTATATCTTGCGGATCTAACTTTTTACGAGAACCCCAATCAGTATTACCGCTTAGTGGTGTGTCTACCATACCAGGTGAAATACTTGTGACTCTTACACCTGTTTTAGCTAATTCTTTTTCTAACCCTTGTGTAATCGTATGTACCGCTGCTTTAGATGCGCTATATAAGGTACTTTGTTTTGTAACTTCAAAACCAGAAATAGAAGCAATATTTATAATATGTCCTGTAGATTGATTAAAAAATATTGGTAAAACGGCATTAATGCCATATAAAGTACCTTTGACGTTGACATCAATCATATTTTCCCATGCTTCAACATCACCATCTGTAATTGCAGAAGAAAGCATTAAACCAGCACTATTCACTAATATATCTACATGTCCAAATTTATTTTCAGTCTCTTTTACTAATTTGGCTACTTCATCTTTTTGCGTTACATCTACGATATGTGTATCAATTTGAGACTGACTATTTTCTTGAAGTTGTCTTGCTACATCATATAAACGTGCTTCATTACGTCCTGTTAATACTACTTTAACGCCATGTTGTGATAAGGTTTCGGCAATGCTTGCGCCAATACCACTACTCGCACCTGTAACAATTGCAACTTTATCTTTTAACTTACTCATCCATATCTTCCTTTCTACTTCAATTTAACTATGTATATAATCATTTCCCTATTTTCACTTATTTTATCATGTTAATTTATTTTTTATTAAATTTTTGAATTATAACAATTATTCATTACCTATACTTCCATTTAATGTGGGTATATAATGGGTGTATATCAATTTAATAGCATTTGTTAAAAGGGGGATTAAATTTGAACTTTGATGAAAGAATCAATCATTTACATGCATCTATGGCCAAAGATAATTTTGAATTTCGTTTTGAAGCTTTGTTTGAACAAGAAGAATGGATTCAAATGTCTTTAAGCCAACGCAATAAACTGGAACGTGAATTCCGTAGCTACGTGGAACAACATGATCATTTACGTATACCGTATGCTTCACAAGACCACATTCGCATGCGTATGTATAATTCCGTTTATGACTTTAATTCAGTTAAACATAATTTCAAAGCATATATCTAAGAGTAGCCGTTCAATATATTTTCGTTTAAATTAATGTAGAAAAAGCCTACACTACTGTAAAAACAGTATGTGTAGGCTTTTCATAATACTGGGGGTGAGGGTGTTTAAATAAATCATGAAAGTTTCACTGGGGAGAAAAACTTACATAAAGTTAATAGGTTTTTATTGTAAGCGCATATTAAAAACATTATTAAACTTCAATTCACATCGATGTATACAGTGTATTATTGGTTAACTAATAGCTCTTTCTTTAAACCATAGTTGTAAATTTTCTCTGCATCAATGTAAGCTATATAGTCAATACTTCTGTATCCATCTTTAATGTCATTAATAATACCTTGGTTTACACCTGTGTGTGTGTAAATTTCATAACTACTTTCGTTTGAAAAAATAACTGTTTCAATTACTTTTCTCATAATTAATCACTCCGTAGTTTTTCTATTAAGAAGCTTTGTTTATCTTCTACACCCTTATCATAATCCATGTTCTAGCAAATTAAAAGCTTTTTGTGATTATTTTCACAAAATCATCACTTTTATTCTTTTTTATTATTCCATTAAAGTCTTATATTTGACATTTCTCTTTGCCCATCAAATACCATGATATTGTCCACCATAATTATTATTAAATACTTTACAAAAACTGGTACTTATTTTCTAGGACTATGTGCTATACTTTTTAGCTATCGCCTCATATAAACCATTTAAATATGTTGCACCTTAAGATTTCTGTCCAACTCTCTTGTTTATATGTTATTTTTTATATCCAAAATCCGGAATATTTGACCATCTTTCTTTGAAGTAATGAGCAACGGCTTTTGGCCTTCTTTCACGTGTGAAAATTCCTTTCTTATTTCCTTGAACTCTAATAATACCAGTAGAAGTTTCAAAATCTGCAAAATTCCATACCTGCTCTCCAATAAATTGTGGATACTTATCAATCACTTCATGATTGGCTTCATAATAACGTATTTGGTATTCTTCTGTGAATAATTCATCGTTTAATGCATGCATTCCTGCCACTGTATCAGCGCCATATTCAGTAAACATAATTGGTTTATTTGGTTGTTTAATACTCCAACCATCTAACTCTTCTGCTAGTGCCAATTTAGCTGCTTTTAAATCTGCTGTTTGAGTATACCAACCATAGTACCTATTTAAGCATAATACATCGACTAAATCTTGCACTTGGCATGTGTCTGGTTGAGAAGTCAGTATTGTTACAATTGTCACAGGTCTCTGTTGTGGATCACACGTTCGTGCTAGTTTCACTAATGGTTCGAAATATGCTTTAGCACCCTGCTCGTCAGAAGCTGGCTCATTGGCAATCGACCACATAACTACACATGCATGGTTTTTATCACGTTCAATTAACCCTTTAATCACAGCTTCATGCGCCGCTTTCGTACCTATTTCTTCAAATGTATTTCTTGCTTTTTCACCAGTTAAAATGGCATTAAAGTTTAAATGAACGCCTACTGCAGTCGTTTCATCAATTACCACTATACCTTGTTCATCAGCTAAGCGCATCATTTCTTCTGAATACGGGTAGTGTGAAGTTCTAAATGAATTTGCTCCAATCCATTTCATCAAGTTAAAGTCTAATACATTCGCTACTTCATTCATACCTCTGCCATGATAATAACTATCCTCATGCTTACCAAAGCCTTTAAAATAAAACGGCTCTCCATTAATTAAAAATTTACCCTTAGCCACTTCGACAGAACGTATACCAAATCGCTCAGCATAAGTATCAATTAACGATCCATCTTCTATAAGTGACACTTCCAAATGATATAAATACGCATTTAATGGTTTCCAAAGATGTGGATTCTGAACCTTTATCGTACCTTCTATACCTGTTGATTCCGCTATAATTTGCTTGTCTTCATCCACTAATCGAACCTCAACAGTCCCTCCGCTATGGTTCGTGCTCACTTTATAATTTACATAAGCATCATCACCTAGTAATTCAGGTACAATTTCAATATCTTGAATATGCATCTTAGGTGTTGTATATATTTTTACAGGTCTATGTAAACCCGCATAATTGAAGAAATCAAAGTTTGGAGTATTCTTCTTAATCACATTACCTTCTGCATCTGTTATTTCGTTATAATCTCCAACCGGTAAAGTTGTTTCATCTAATATATTATTTACGCATACCGTTAAACGATGTGTCCCAACTGTGTAAGCTTTATCTAATGTTACTTCAAATGGTAGGAAACCTCCTTGGTGTGATGTTACCTCTTTACCATCAATATATACAGTTGCCTTATGTGTTGCTGAACCAAATCGTAAGACAATACGTTCATTATTTAAGACGTTGGGAACAGTAAATGTTCTTTCATACCAAACGTTCCCTACATGGTTACGAATATTAGCAGTGACACCTTGGTCATTGAACGAACCTGGCACAGCCATGACTTGTGTAGTATTTAATGGTTGTGACACATCAATCCGATCTTCATTCCCCTCTAATTTAAAACGCCATATACCATTCAAATCAATGATACTTCTAAATTCATTTACAACTGGATACAACATAATTAATTACTCCTTTCAATTTTATTAAACCTATCTACAATTCTTCTCTCAATGCTAACTCTTTAACGATTTGTTTATGCTTACGGTCGGTTAAAGGATATGCAAAGAAAAATAGTATGATTGCAATTAAACAAGCTGTCGCAGGAACGATAAAGAATAATACTTTCAACCCATGTAATGTGTCTGCTGATTGTGTAGCATTTGGAACAAATCCTATCAGTGTTAAAGAGGCACCTGGTATAAATCCTGCTAAACCTTGTGATATTTTTCTTGTAAAACTATAGCTCGCATATATAATTCCTTCAGATCTAAGACCCGATTGCCATTGCCCATATTCCACAACATCGGCAATAAATGCCCAAGTTACAGTATTAGGAATGACCAAGAATAATTGTGCAACGGTATTAATCACTAAGAACATTACGATATGATCTGAGAAAAAAGTGAAATTGATGAATTGGAATAGAATAAATCCTCCTACGCCTATAATCGCAGTCATTTTCTTACCAACTAGTCTACTTAAGAACGTTGTTAATATTAACGCTGGAATTAGCACAAGAAAGTTTAACGTACTAACTATACCTACTAAATTTTGTTCTCCTAAAACATATTTAAAATAATATAATTGCGAAGCTTGCTGTAAAAATAGTGCACTAATTGTTAAAAGTGTATAAATTGCCAATATGATGAATGGTCTATTTTTCAATAAATTTAAAAATGCTTTACGACCAATCCCTTTTTCTTTCGGTCTTTCAATCGTATGTCTTTCAGTTACACCTTTATAACAAATCATATGGAATATCACTCCAGCAATAGCAAGCATCCCAACTGCTATTGGATAACCTATTTGATGATTCGGAAATAAACTAACAACAGGTATAACGACAATACCAGATATAAACATCGCACCTTGAGATCCCATGTTACGGAATACCGATAATTGCGTACGATCATCCGCATTAATAGTCATAGACGCAGACAGTGAGCCATATGGAATATTTACAAATGAATATGCTGCATTAAATAACAAATACGAACCAAAAGCCCATATAATTTTTCCAGTTTGTCCTATCTCTGGTGATAAAAATGTTATGACTGTTAGTATTGCTAACGGTATACTGCCATATAAAATAAATGGTTTAAATTTACCACGTTTAGCAAAATTAGTTTGGTTATCTACAATTGTACCTACAGCTGTATCAACAAAGGCATCAAAGAATTTCGAAACTAAAAAAACTAAACCTCCTACCCACGAAGGTATTCCTAATATGTCAGTATAAAATAAAAGTAAGTAAATCTGCCCCATATCGAACATCATGCCGTTACCTAAGTCACCAAATCCATAAGATAACTTTTCTTTAAATTTCAACCTAGGCTCCTGAATTTCTTTAAAACGCTTTAGTTTAATGTTTGCTGGCTTTAATTTTGCTGTAACCATATCGATTACCTCTTTCCACTATTAAAGTACTTGGAATAAATAACTGTTCCAATAACTTCTTAGTATGTATTCGTAACTGTATTCATAACTAATACTCGATAAAAAAACACCTCATATTGTAAGCGTTTTCTTATGTACGTAAAAAAATTAACTCTACAAATTTCTTTATCATTTCATTTGATTGAATTCATCCCCTGAGAGTAATTTATAGAGGTCTTTCTTTTATTATATTTTTTAAAATAAAACAGTCAACATAAAAATAACAACGTTGTTATAGATGTATAATATACATCTTTATGATTTAAACTGAGATAACACGAATAAAAGCTATAACTAAAGTATATTGTAAAAATTACATGAGTGAAATTATTTATTAGAAAATACATTACTTAAATCGTTTTATCATATTGTAAAATTGCATTTTCTATACTGTTTTAATTATTTTTTGAGACTATTTTTACATTTTTTATAAATTTTTTACCAAAACAGCAACTTTATTTATAAATTTTAATTTTTGAAGTTAACTCTTAGTAAAATTCTTTGTGCTCAGTTCTATATTTTAATGGAGGTGCTCCATATTGCTTTTTAAAGCATTGTGTGAAGTAACTTTGTTCTTTAAATCCTACATATGAAGCAACTTCAGAAACTGTCATCTTAGTTCTAGCAATCAAATCGCGTGCTTTTTTAATTCTTAGTTCAATGATATATTGCGAAATTGATTTGTGAATTTCTTGATTAAATATCCTAGATAAATAACTAGGAGCTAAATCAACATGACTAGCTAATTCTTTTAAGGACAAAGTATTGTCCAAATTTCTTTCTATATACTGTATTACTTTACTTACTTTTGGACTATAAGCATTAGCTTTTGTCTTCATAGCTTTTTCCGCATACTCTTTAACAATTTCCTGAATAATCTCATCAAACATCTCACTGTCCACAGTTTGATCGATGATAGCAGCATATCTCTCGGATATTTCATCAATGTGAATTAAGCTAATACCTGCCTTTTCCCCTGCCTTTCGACATAACGTATTTATAAGAAATGCTTTGTATTGTTCATTAGAAACATCATCTTTAACTCTACGTAAACCTGATACAGATACATTCATTTCATTTAAAATTGATAACGCTTCTATCACATTTCCATTTTCAACTGCAGTAAGTAGTTGATTCTCTAAATTATAGCGTCGTTCTATTTCTTGTAGTGTATAATCCATTTGTGCTCTCGGTTCAGCTAACACTTCTATAGTTGAATGAAACTTGAAATCAATCTTTACTGTTTCATAAACAACGTTTCTCTTTTTTAAAAAGCGAATTGCTAATCGGCACATCTTTTGAGCTTTAACACAATGACACAAAGGTATACTAAGTAAATATTGTTTTAATATTGACAACTTTGATATTTTAATATCTGCTCTTTGCAGTAGCTCATTACAACGTCGTTCATTCGGTCTTTGCTCCATAAAAGGTCCAATGATATAAATCTGCTTCATTTTCTTAAATTTAAAAATCAAAAAATTAACATCAAAACTATTAGAATAATGATAAATTTTATTACTTTTCATATGAACAATAAAGTGCTTAAGTTCAGTTTTAAATTGTTTTCTTGCAGTATTTGTAAATGGTGTTTTAATATGTGTGCTAATACCTTTTATATCACTCATATCATAACCTTCTAATTGGATACCCAATAGTTGAAGTGCATTCATTTGTAAAATTTCTAACGTGTTCTCATTCATAAAAAAATCACCCCCATTCCTTTATTTTATTATAACTAAAAATAAAAGAATGGGGGTGTAAATTTTATTTTATTAAGCCTTAGGTTTCATTTTATTTTAATAGCATTTTTTAAATCGTTTATACATTTTTATTATTAAACTTAAGTTTAAATGGCGCATAGCACAACACCAAAATAAGTACGAGCCCTAAATAGCCAATTAATGGATAGAATATAGCTACTAAATCTGTAAATCCGACAAAGCTTAAACACAATCCCACGATAACTGCTATCGTATAGAATATTTTAAATCTCATTGTGTCTACTACCGTAAAGCGTGACGCAAATGCATAAAACATTCCTAATCCAGTATTAAATATCATACCGAATATAACAATTGCCATGATAATACCTAGCACAGGCGAAATATTATTTACAATACCTAACATCGGCATATCCATATTACCAACAACATCAATTTGTGTGAAAATAGCCAAGTGACTCAATACAATCATAATACCTAATGCAAGACCACCAATTAATCCACCAGTTGCAGCAACCTTCGTATTCTTCTCTGAGCCTCCCATGACTATAGCCATTGAAGCACCAACAGCAGTATTAAAGGAAGCGTAGTTCACTCCAGCTATAAACCAGTTTGGTAATGTTGAAGGTTTAGCATCTGATAATGTATTAAGCTGTGAAAATGGTGTATTTGTAGTAATAAAACTATAAACTGAAATAAGGATAATAAATATAATTAAAAATGGTGTTATATTGCCAATAACTTTTACCACACCTTCAACCTTTAACATACCTGCTAACAAGATTAATGCAGTCATTAATAACGTACCCACAATAGAAGGTAAACCAAATTGTTGATTAAGGTTTGAACCCGCTCCTGCAATCATTACTACACCTACACCAAATAAAGTAAAGATAATAACTAAGTCAATAATCCAACCAAGTATTTTTCCTACCAATGATTTCCCCGTTATATTATGTATCACTTCTTTATGAGAATCTGTCTTGAATTTACTACCTAGCCATACAAGCATCATACCCACATAAGTAAATAGTGCAGTTGTAATAATTGCACCAAACGTTCCCATAATACCAAAACTTGTAAAATATTGAAGTACTTCTTGGCCAGAAGCAAAACCAGCGCCTACAATGACACCAATAAATGCACTTGCAATTAATAAGATTCTTTTCATAATGTAATCCCCCTAAATTAAAAAGACAAAATAACTTACCCCTTAAATCATAATAAAATGATTGACTTTATATAGCTCAACTTTCTGGCTCATTTATAAATCGATACCCCATTTATCATACGTAGAATGAGCAATCGCTTCTACATTTTATCATTTAAAGCATAATTTATGTTGTATTTTCAATAGTATATCTTTTAGATGACTATTTAGTTTCTTACTGAACTTCAATATCCTATAAAAAAAGACAAGTACAAACACGATGTACTTGCCTCCTATAACTAATTGCTAATAATAATTTGTTATCTTAATAAATAACCGCCATCAACAGGTAATGTTGTCCCTGTAACATAGTCAGATGCACTACTTGCTAAAAATATTAAAGGCCCCATTAAATTTTCGGGCACCCCCCACTCACCAGATGGTATATGTCCTTTAATTTCTGGCCCTCTTATTGGATCTTCTTCTAATACTTTAGTCATATCAGTACGTATGTAACCAGGAGAAAGTGCATTCACTTGAATGTTATAAGGGGCTAGTGCATCAGCGTACGCACGTGTAATACCAACGACGCCATGTTTACTAGCTGCATAAGGAAAGATATTTTTACCTGCACGATATGACTGCATAGAACCTATATTAATAATTTTACCAGTTTGCTGTTCTGTCATAACTTTAGCCGCTTCATGTGCCATATAATACGTTGCGTTCAAATTGATATCTATAACATTTTGCCAATCTTCATCTTTATAGTCTAAGACATTATTTCTAATTTGAACGCCAGCATTATTTACTAAAATATCTAAACTTCCCCATGTTTCCACAGCTTGAGCAACAACCTTTTCTACTGCGCCTTGTTCTTTTAGATCTTGTTGTATAAATGACACCTTACCTTCGTTCTGTTCGACACTTTCATTTAGGTCTTCCCACGCTTGATTTGAAGAACTTACAACTGTGACATTAGCACCATACATCGTTAATGCGATAGTATAGTATTTTCCTAAACCTCTAGCACCACCTGTCACAATTGCATTTTTACCTTTTACAGAAAAACTATCTGTACTAAATTTTGTCATTTACAGTTCCTCCTTGTTAGTCATAATATTATTTACTTATATTATATAATTTTATTTTTTCACTGTGTTGATAAAAATAAAGGAGTCAGGTAGAAACCAAAGTTTGTATTGGCACACCTGTCTCCTCAAGTTTTTCATTGTCATTACTTTATTAGTTCAATGAACACTTATTATTAGATTTTCATCCTAGTTTTCTGCTGTAATATACTCAACTAATTTATAGTTAATATTTAAATAATTTATACAAAAATACTTAGTATTAATATAAACACGATTCCAGTAACTGAAATTACTGTTTCCAGTAGTGACCAAGTTAAAAATGTTTCTTTGACTGTTAAGCCAAAATATTCCTTAAACATCCAGAATCCCGCGTCATTAACATGGGATAATATAACGCTACCTGCACCTATAGCAAGCACTACTAAAGCTACGTTAACATCTGAAGCTTGTAATAACGGTAATACTATCCCCGTTGAAGAAATCGCCGCTACCGTTGAAGACCCTAGTGCAATACGTAATACTGCAGCCACAATCCACGCTAATAGTATAGGAGACATTTCTGTACCTTCGAACAATTTAGCGATTGTATCTCCAACACCGCCATCTATTAGTACTTGTTTGAAGGTACCACCACCTCCAATAATTAAAATCATCATACCAATTGGGTAAATTGCATTAGATACTGAATCCATAATTTCTGAATTGTTACGCCCTTGCTTAATTCCCATTGTAAATATGGCAAACAATACTGCAATAAGCATCGCAGTTCCCGCTGTACCTACAAAATAAACTACAGATTCAAAACCGTTCGTCGCTGTTTCATTACCTGTAATTAATTGTACAATTGTAGAAAACAACATTAGGATGACTGGTGAAACAGCTGTTAATAAACTAATACTAAATCCTGGCATCTCAGCTTCACTAAATTCTCTTTGTGCACCTAATGCTGATATGTCACCTTCACGTGCATAAGCAGTTGGTGCGATTTTTTGTGCAATTTTATTAAATAATGGTCCTGCTATCAATGTAACAGGAATAGCAATAATAATACCGTACATTAACACATGACCCAAGTTAGCTTCCAATTCTTTTGCAATAACTACTGGTCCTGGATGAGGTGGCAAGAAGCCATGTGTCACAGATAAAGCTACTACCATTGGTAAACCTAGTTTTAACTGTGATACATTTGCACGCTTAGCTATAGTAAACACTAATGGTATTAACAATACTAATCCCACTTCAAAGAATAGTGCGATACCTACAATAAATGCTGCAACAAGCATTGCCCATTGCACATGTTTATGGCCAAACTTTTTAATTAGCGTGTCAGCTATACGCGTCGCTCCGCCACCATCCGCAAGTAATTTACCTAAAATGGCGCCAAGTCCAAAAATCAAAGCAATATGACCAAGTGTACTGCCCATACCATTTTCAACAGTTTCTATTATTTTATCTAAAGGCATTCCCAGTAATATTGCAGTTACAATAGATGTAATTATTAATGAAATAAAGGTATTTAATTTCAAGAAGATTATTAATGATAGTAATACGATAATACCTATTACCACCGTAGCCAATGGCCAAATTGTTTCAAACATCATCGTTCTCCCCTTCCATAGTAAAGAATGAATATAGCTAACAGACATAGCCACTTCAATCTTGGTAACGCTTTCTTTTTATTCTAAAAAACTTTCCCAACTGTGCTATTTATAGGTATGCAGGAAAGGGAGTTAAATAAATTGTCACCCAATGACAACTACTAATTACAACTTTCCTTTTCCTCCAACCTATTTACTTGATTATCATTAATCCATATGTTCACGTTGGAACGCTGAAATTTCTGTATAACGCTCCTCTAATGAACGGCTTAAGTTTATAAATATTGAAATCAATTGTTGGTATATTTTCACATTGTCCTCATTTGGTTTATGTTCATTTGTAGTACCAACCATTTCCTCAATAATTGAAAAATCTTCAATTTCTCCTAACGCTTTCATTCCTAATACACAAGCACCTAAGCATGAGCTTTCATAACTTTCTGGGACACTTAAATTAGTATCGAAAATATCTGCCATCATTTGACGCCAAACTTCACTTTTAGCGAAGCCACCAGTAGCTTTAATAGTTGATGGAGTCTCATCCATAACCTCAACCAAGGCTAAATAAACTGTATATAGATTATAAAGAACACCTTCTAATGCAGCTCTAATCATGTGTTCCTTTTTATGAGATAACGTCAATCCAAAGAAAGAACCTCTCGCATCTGCGTTCCATAATGGCGCTCGTTCACCTGCTAAATACGGATGGAATATTAGACCTTCTGCACCAGGCTTAACTCGATTAGCAATTTTAGTTAGTACATCATATGGGTCTACTCCTAAACGTTTTGCTGTTTCAACTTCACTTGCTAATAACTCATCACGTAACCATCGCAGTACTACGCCGCCATTATTAACGGGGCCACCAATAACATAATGATCATCTGTTAATACATAGCAAAAGATTCTACCTTTATAATCTGTACGCGGTTTATCTATAACAGTTCTTATAGCGCCTGAAGTACCTATAGTTACAGCAACTTCACCTTTTTTTAAAGCGTTTACACCTAAATTAGATAATACACCATCACTTGCGCCAACAACGATTGGTGTATTCTCATCAATGCCCATCAATGTTGCATAACGACGTTTCATACCTTTTAATATATGTGTCGTTGGTACAAGTTCAGGCAATTGCGATTCGTTAATACCTAATAATTCGAGCGCTTCTTTATCCCAAGATAATGTTTCCAAATTCAACATACCCGTTGATGATGCCATAGAATGATCTATTACAAATTTCTCGAATAATTGATAGAAAATATACGTTTTGATATCAGCAAAAATAGCTGTTTGATTGTATATTTCTTGTTGTTCATGCTTCATCCAAAATATTTTAGATAGTGGAGACATAGGATGTATTGGTGTTCCAGTTCGTTGGTAAATCGCATCACCGTTATGGCTATTTTTAATTTCTTCTGCGTATTTGCTCGCTCTATTATCTGCCCAAGTTAAATTTTCAGTCAAACGTTGATTGCTAGCATCCATTGCTATAAGACTATGCATTTGAGCGCTAAATGAAATAAGCTTCAAATCTTTTTTATCAATATCAGCTTCTCTCATGACATACTTAATCGTCATTAATACCGCATCAAATAACTCATCTGGGTTTTCTTCTGATATTTCAACATTCGGTGTATGCAATTGATAACCGATATTATGTTTCATTATAAATTGACCTTTTTCGTCATAAAGTACTGATTTTGTACTTGTTGTGCCTATATCGACACCTATCATGTATTTCATGCTTTTGCCTCCCGATTCTTCACTGCGTTAAAATGCTAAGTTAACCAAAAGCTTTCGATATCATCACCCACGTCATCAAAGTTTAAATGAAATGCTTCTTTCAATTTGTGCGCATCTTTATTTGCAATCGCTTCGATAAATACTTCGTGGTTTTGGTGAATCCTTTCAAAGTCTTCAGGGTTTTCATTCATACGTTTACGCATAGATAACAAAATAAGTGCTTCCATTACCGGACGTAAATTATTCCAACATGTTTTTAAGTATTGATGTTTAGATGCCATAATTGTTACTTCATGAAATTTCATATCATGTTCTGTAAACGCTTCTGCATCTTCAAATTTCACCGCTACCTTCATCATTTCTAATTGCTTTCTTAATTCTTTTACAATTTGAGTATGCATTAAGGGTTTAATTCTACTGAACGCAAAAGATTCCAACATAATTCTTAAATCATAAAGTTCTTTTTTCTCATTGTCATCAAATGGTAGAACTTCTGCACCCATTCTTTCTAGATGAATTAACTGATCTTGTTTTAACAATTTAAAGGCATCTCTAACTGGTGATCTACTGACGTTAAATTCTTTAGCAATTTGATTTTCTGTTAATAAAGTGTCAGGTGTTATCGTACCATCAACAATTCTCAAACGAATTTCAGCTGCAATCATTTCGCCTTTTGATACACCGTCTAACCATTGTTCAGGATATGAATAATCCACTAAAATATCACCTCTTTATCAATACGATATACTTGTATACAAGTATGGTAATACACAACCTTCAATATTGCAAGCGCTTGCAACTATTGATTGATATGCTTTACATCATAAAAAACCGGCACATCAGGTTTTTCAAACCTAATATGCCGGTAAAAATTTTTTATTAAGGCTAATACAGATGTGTAAACTCTTGTATTTTTTAATATAATTAAACTTGTTTTAACGCGTTTAAATTTTTACATTTTCTGTCTTATTGCCATACAATGACTAGTCTCACAGCAATTAGGACACTGTAGTTTTCTAGTCTTTGGCGTGTGCGATGCAAAGAGCCAAGACTTTATATTTGGCTTAAAAACCTCCTGGCAATTTGGACAAACATACATCAAATGCTTATAGATAAAACGTGTAAAATAGACAGCAAAAGCTATTAAAAACGGTAATACACTAATACTGGGCCACCATTTTCTCGTAATAACGCTTGCTAATAGGGCTGTATATTGTACAATCACAACTGGTAACACTCTATATATGATTGAACGAGTCAATATGTTCATGTTACCTTTATTTGTTACATATTGATTAGTTTCTAATAATTTATTTAATGGTGCCTGAGAATCTTTATCGATATAATTTTTAAATTGCTTTATTTCTGATAAAAGCATTTGGTTCCTCTGAATTTCATATTCTATATTTAATGCTCTTTGTTCAATCATTGATCGTACCGACTTTAATTTATTCTCTTCTACGGTAATTTTTTTAATATCTTTCAAACTAAATCCAAATCGCTTAAGGATTAAAATTATTTCTAAGTCCTGCTTACTTTGCTCGTCAAACACTCGTCTTCCATTCTGTTCAGTCTTAGTTGAAGTTATTAAGCCCTTTCTATCATAATATTGAATTGTTCTTATTGAGACATCACATTGCTTTGCTAATTCACCTGTTTGATATTGAGTCATATTTTTACACCTCCTCAATAAAAATATACATGATGACGTTACGTAATCAGCAAGCAATTCATTTAATTTTTAAATACTTCTGAATATATATCTTGTAATTTGCCTTCTACAGAAGTAATATCTGTTGCACATTGCTTCAATACAGCTCTATATTTTTCTGTATTTTCACTGTTTTTATAACGAATTTTATGTTCTAGGCTAGCCCACATATCCATTCCTATTGTTCTTATTTGTATTTCTACTGGTACAAGTTCCATAGAATGCGCTAAGTAAACGGGGATAGTCACTACAATATGCAAACTCCGATATCCATTTTCTTTCGGATATTCAATATAATCTTTACGCTTTATCAAATTAACATCTGCCTGTTTAAGCAATAAATCTTCAATCACATAAATATCATCCAAATAATTACAAACTACACGGATACCAGCTACATCTAATATATTCTCTTTTGCAGATTCTGTACTTATATCACAACCCTTACGTGCTAATTTGTTTATCAAACTTCTCATCTCTTTAACACGACGTTCCATATGATGTATTGGGTTATGTTTGTACATCTGCTGAAATTGATCATCTAATATATCTAGTTTTGTACTTACTTCTTTTAATGCTGAAGAATATAGTTGTTCCAAGGCAACAAAACCAACAACCATTTCAAGAGCCTCTTCCGACTCATTGATATGGTCGATACTTTCTTTAAATTCTTCCTTCAAGTCGTCTACATTTAACGAAGGTTTACGTTCTATGTACATATTTCGTACCTCCAATTAATCACTTCTTACAGAGCATTATAGCTAATTCTAATTTATAATTTAAATATAAAGCTAAACTTCTCTATAATTTCCACCATATTGAACGCGCAATGATTGCCAAACTTTATTTAATTTAGTCAATTATTATTCATGTAATTACAAATAAAAAGAGCAAGACAGAAATCAATTTTTGCTGAAATGATTTCACCGTCCCGCCCCAACGCGTATGGCTAAGAATTAAAGACTAAATCGTCCTCAACATCTACTTATGTCAAAAACTGTTTTACTATTTCAACGATTATATAATCTTATGAATAATACATTTAGTTATTCATCTTTTTTATGCTCTATAATTTCTGTTTCTCTATTATCTGTAATATTACGTGCTCGTTTCATTGCATCTTCTTTTTTTGGAAAGGTATCTGAGGCTTGTTTCGCTCCATCTGATTTAACTTTCCATTCGTCGTCTTCATAATATACATGTACATCTTTTTGATTTAATTTCGGATTGGCTGAGTCATCTTGTTTATGCTGTGTAATTTTTTTGTTTTTTAATTCTTTTAATTCACTGTCTGAGGCATCTTTATACCATGATTCGGCTTGTTTGGTTGCGATAGGAATTACGTTTTCTTCTTTATAACCATCTTTTAACATAGCGTTACCTATATCAATTGCCTTTTTGCGTTCTAACTCATCAAAATTTTTCCAACTTTGAGGATAATCTTCCATTGTCCAAGGCATGAACACCACTTCCAATCTTTTTATTCTTGTTTATTGTTTACCACTAATAAATTAGTATAAACTGTTCATTGCACTCAACTCATTTTATAGAATGTAAAGCTAATAATGATTACTCGTTGTCATAAAGGGAATTGTAGTACATATATGAAGTTGATAAATTCTATACATACTGGAGGGGCTTTTATGGCAAATATCACAGTTGGTTTAATCCCTTCACCTGATATGCCACATAAAATGATAAATAAAATATACGATGAATTACCGAGAGCAATTCAGGAACAGACAAATTATGAAGATTGGCGCTTTGATAAGCATGTTGCTTCTATAGTTGGTACTGCTGAACATATGGACAAAGCAATGGATATAGCAGCTAACATGAAAAAGCAAAAACAATGGGATTACGCCGTTTGTATTACTGATTTGCCCAACTTTTCTAATCATAAAACAGTTGTCTGTGATATTAATTATGACAATAATATTGCACTTATCTCATTGCCCGTCTTAGGCTCAATTAAACTTAAAAAGAAGTTGAAACATTTCATTACCTATGTCATTCAATTATTACACAATGGCAGTTCTGACCAACAACTTCTAAATAAGAGAGACTTTAAATTAACTCAATTCAATACTGTAATACCTAATGAAGACACCGATGATCAAAATCACGAACGCATCGTTGTAAAGTCTACCACTTTAGGATGGTTTCATTTGATAGCTGGAATGACTTACGCCAACGAACCATGGTCTGCAATTTTTGATTTCAAAAAAATAATTTCAGTTTCTTTCGCTACAGGAACCTATATTTCAATTTTTTCTACCCCGTGGGATTTAAGTTTAGATTATAATTATTGGCGTTTTATATTACTTACGCTGTTGTCTATATTCGGGATGGTGGGTTGGCTAATTTATTCTTATAGTTTATGGGAACGACAAAGCCCTAAAACTCAAAAACTATATAGATATATTTATAATTTCACTACAGTGACCACTTTAATTACCATCACGCTCTTTAACTTTTTAAGCTTATTTCTACTACTAACAGTTAGTACTTTACTCTTTGTCCCACCAGAATTATTTTCAAACTGGACAACACTTAACAGTAAAGAACCTACTTTAATTAACTATATTAATTTAATTTGGTTTATAACTTCTCTAGGTATCTTGGCAGGAGCAATGAGTTCAACAGTGGAGAATGCAGAGAAAATTAAGCGTGTAACTTATTCATTTAGGCAATATTATAGAAATAAACAGTTAGAACAAGAAGAAGAAGATATTTATGGTAAACACGAAGAACATCACTCTTACGTAGGAGAAAAACAAACACATAGAGAGGAGCGTAATTGATGTGTAGTAATATCCTGAAAATCGGCTTAGTTGCAGCTCCAGGCGTAACTGAAAAAATTGCTTATCATCTAAAAAAAGAGCTACCAGAATTGCTTGCTTCATATTTTTCTGAAGATAATGAATGGCAAATTGAGACAATCATCGACCCTCTTACTGGTTCTGCTGAAACTGTTCAAAAAATATTTCGTAAGATTTCTGATTACCAAAATAACAATGAATGGCAATATACAATTGGCCTAACCGATTTACCCATCATTAGAAACGGAAATGCTGTCGCGTTTGATATCAATAGTAGCAATGGCGCAAGTTTAATTTCTATACCTTCTTACGGTTGGCGCCCTATAAAAAAACGACTCCAACGCTCTATATTAGGTATCATTGAAGCTATTAATGAATATAAGGACTCAACTATGAAACAAATGGAAGTTGAAGATGAAAGTGAACAATAATTGAATGCTCAATTCCCCTTTTCAAACTTAGTCACAAAAACTGAATACTTTAAAGATACCAATTCTCAACACACGTTATATTACGTTTCTTCAAGTACAAAAGGTTCATTTCGCTTAATTAGTGGTATGACATTTGCAAATAATCCATTTAATATGTTAAAAAGTCTTAGTAATATAGTTGCGATCGCCTTCACCACTGGCGCTTTTGGTATTGTTTTTACAACGATGTGGAATTTAAGTTTTGTTTACTCTGCATGGCGTATGCTATTAATTATGTTGGTTGCCATTTTAGGTATGATGGTTTGGATTATTGTTGCACATAATTTATGGGAATCACCAACAGAAAGTAACAATAAACAAATAACAATGTTATATAATTTAACAACTACTTTAACTTTAACTGTATCTATTGTTTTTTATTACTTAATTTTATTTTGTCTTTTTTTATTGGCTTCACTAGTAGTGTTACCACCAGATTATTTAGGACAAACGCTACAGTTAAAAGGCTCTGCTAACTTCATTACTTATATTAATCTCGCATGGTTTGCAACTTCTATTTCCACCGTTGCTGGCGCAATTGGGGCTGGTTTAAATAATGAATCACAGATATTAGAAAGTACATATGGTTATCGACAAAAACAACGGTATCAAAAGATGGACGAAGATGAAAAAGAACGTGCTGAGAGAGAAGAAGATGCTCAAGATGCAATCAAAACGAAAAAACAAGAAAGCGAAGCAAAGGCTAAGGAATATAATAATAGTAATTAGTTCCCTACACTTACCGACAGTCTAACCCAAGACAAACCGAAGTCTACTCCACCTTATTATATTCAATATAAGAACTGAGGTTCTCTATAAAACAAGCCACCCTTAATGCTAACAAAGTAGCAAAGGGTGGCTTATTTTATAGATTTAGTTATAATGACGCCTCTTGCCTTACATTCATACAATTAGTTTGAATACTCAGCAGTGACGTTTTTATATGCGCATATTGAGGTAAATTTGGTAATGTTTTCCATTGAATATGGTTACCTCTTTCAAAGTGTTTAGCAATATTCTCAAAAACCAATAAATAGTCTCCCATCGTATCATCATCTATATGGTAACGCTGTTCATTACTTAACGCTCTGGTTAGTATAAAACTGATTTCTTCCAATGCATAAATACTCGGATAATAGTATTGTATCACCATTTTATCACTAAATATTTCACCGTTTGCACTATTATAAACTTGCGTCATATTATTTAATTTCACGCTAAGTTTTAGCATTTCATGTTTATCTTGTTCTCTTGAAGCATATTTATTACTTGAGAATAGATAATGGAAAATTAATGCCTCATCTCTAGCAACTGCTGCTAAAGTATCTGGCAACATAGATGAAGCTGTTTTCCTCCCAATAAATAGCAAACAAATAACAGCAATGAGGATACCTACTATAACATCTATTACTCTTGGTAAAGCAATTAAGATAGTCAAATGATTAGACGCAAGTCCATTTAATAAAATAACTTGTATTGTAATAAATATCACTGCAAACGAATAGTTGGCACCGACGAACATTTCAGTTATGCCTGCTGCAACAGCTAATAATATAATTGCTACAGGAATTGGCGGCGTTGCTAATAATATTAATGATAAGAATAACACACCAATAATAGTACCAATTCCTCTAGCCCCTGCACGTTCAAAACTATGCAATGTAGTGGATCCTAATAATACAGTATGTGCACTTAATGGAATCCAATAAGCTTTTTCAAAATCGAACATGAGCGCTATAAAAATAGCAATTGCCATGATGACGGTATAACGTATTGCATTTCTAAATACAAATGAATCTAACGTTAAATTTTGCATCATGCGTTGTCCATAAATTGGTACTCTAATATCTATTTCATGTTCCACACGTTCACTGTCTGCGTTCATAATCGCATCTACTTTAATAATACTATCAACTAAATTTTGGTATACAGCATCTACTTCTACTTTTTGTGTCCATTGACGCGTTGTATTACCATGCGAATAAACACGTTTAATTACATAATCTGCCATCTCTTTTACTTCTTCTGGCAACGGGCGTGCACCCTTTTCATTCAGCTCTAATAATTCTGAATGAATACCTTGTGCAGTATTATGTAACAATAACAGACGCTGAAACTCTGCTGACTCTTTTGATTTCGCTGTACTTGATGTGATGAGTTGAATATCTGAATTTCTAAATGCCGTTACTGCAAATTGTGACGCTTTAGCAAATGCCTTTGCATCATCAAAATTATAAATCAATTGTTTGATAATATTGTAATCATTTTTAATTGCTTTTGACTCTGTAGATTCTTTGGATAACAATATTACTAATATCACAATAACAGTCGCTAATAGCCCTCCGACAAACATTGCGCAGCCTCTTGTTAAAGCTTCTTCTGGGGCTACAGGTAAGTTGATTGGCAAACTAAATGCAACGATAAAAAACGTGGAAGACGGTCCAGGGATATTAAGAGAGCTAAAGATGTAGTATGGTATTACCGAAACAACTAAAAGTAATACACCAAATATGATTGGTTGGCTAACGGTTAGAGTTCCTAGAACCATAGCTAAAGATAAACCTATTGCTGAAAAAAGCACCATGCGTAATTTAGATTTAGCCGGACCTCCAAAGACATAGATATGTGCCAAAGTACCAGTTGAAATTAGTAGCCCTATAGAAAAATAGCCAGTGACATAACCAATAAGTAAAGGAATTAACATTAAGATACATTGTCTAATTCCTTTTGATACATCAATCTTCATCGAATCGAACCGTAGTAAAGATTTTATATAATTAGTCAATATGGTCAAACATCTCCTTTTCTATTTTTATTTTACAATGATATGTATAATTTTATTAAATCTTTCGCCACATAAATAGAGCGGGACAGAAATCAAAGATGTGATTTCCTATTCCCGCCCTCATAAGGCTGATTAAATAGTTAAAAGTCTTGTATTGAAACATGCCATCTTAATTGTCAGAAAATCGATTTGCTATGTCCAGCTTAAACAACAAGTAACATTACTTACTATATTAATACGCGTGATTATTAAATAGCCATATGATTTAGTGAATTTGTTCCTAACTTATTTAGTTTAATAAAATATATAACGTCATCTTAAATATATATACTTATCTAGAAGTATTACTTCTCTATTTTAACACTTTTTTTAAATTCTTCTAGATGTGATTAGTATGAACCCTTTTAAACTTATTCAACTAAAAATTAATGGTCGCTATTTCTACTCGGCTTCTTTAATATCTTCTTCTACATTTGAATAATCAATATCTGCTTCTAAGAAAGTTTGATTATTTACTGGGAAATGTTGTTCTAATGTCTCTATATTACTCAATTCAACAATACCATGATTCATTTCAAAATCTAGTACGTGCCCTCCGACTGATTTATGATTATCTACAAAGTGCAAGTGGAAGCCACTAGCAGCTATACCATGAAATAATTGGGGCGCATAAAAACCAACAATTGTACCATCTATTTGTTCATGCGTGAATTCTGGCTGACGTTTAGCAGATTCAATAAGTTTCGTATAGGGTTTCTCTTGCTTTGGCATCATACGCACATGTACCATTTCAAATTTGCCAGTTATTTTTACAGCGATAAAAATATTGTCACTTAAAGCCTTTTGTTGTACTTTATTCAATAATGTTTCAGAATCAGTTATATTACGAACATCAAATTGATCGTCTGGTTGGAATGGCGTAACTGTTGCAAAAGGTGTTAGCTCATCGCCCTTCAACTCCTTGAATTCTCCATATTCATTTGCATGAAAAGCTTGATTATCTAATATAATCACTTCACCATCAGAACCAGTGAGTGTTCCTATACCTAAATCACCATGTTCTAAAATTTCATTAATTGTTGCAGTACCTTCTAATAAACCCGCCATTAACGTTCCTAAAGTACCATGTTGATATAACATTATTTTTACACTCCTAAAACTACTTTTCTCTATCAAAATCATTATTATATTATCCACAACATAAAATTATACTCTTATTAATATGATTAAAACAGTATCTTGCTTATCTTTCTCAAGATAAAGAAAATGGGATAGAAATCAAAATTCAACTTTGATTTCTATCCCACTCTCTTATTATTTCAATACGTTTTAAATAATTATTTATGTTGTTTGATCTTGAGAAACGCTAATATCTGGTTTTTCAACTAAATATTGACTTACTTCAGCAAAGAATGCTTTAAAATGATCAGAATTGTTATGTGCTTCAACAGCTTCTTCATCTTTGTAACGTTCGATAAAGGCAAAAGTATTAGGTTCGTCAGTTTGTTCAAAATGTTTATAAAATAATGAACCTTCCTCAGTGCTAGCACCTTCAAGTAATGGTTTTACCAATTCTAAATAACCTTCTCTTTTAGTTGGGTCAATTTTCATTATTGCATTAATAGTAATCATATTTTTCTCCTCCTCATAAGTATAATTATTATACTAGGGGATGATTAAAAAACACAAATAATTAAACTTTATAAATTTTCTTTTTCTATAATTAAAGGTTGATCCGGTTTTACAAAGAACCACATAACAATCGCAAACACTACTGGGATAATTACTAATTCTAATGTCATCGTCCAACCCACAATATCAACCATCATACCTGCTAATAACGGACTTAATAATGCACCAATATTCCCCCACAGATTCATCCAACCTGATACTGAACCAGAGAAATTACGTCCTAAATCCGTCGCTGCTGCCCAACTCATTCCTGTAGCAATCCCAATACCTCCAAGACATAATGATAGCCAAAATACATTAACTACTAGATTGTCTGTTTGTAAAGACATAAATAGTGAGATGCAAAATACTAAGAAACCAATAATCGCAATTGATGCACGTGCCACAAAACGGGATTTACCACTTTGTAACAGTTTATCTGAAATTGCTCCTCCACAAAGTATAAGTAAGAACATTGCTATCCAAGGAGCGCCTGCTGCCCAAGCCATATCAGGATCAGTAAGTTTCACTTTATACTGTTCCGTAAGATATGTAGGTAACCAAATTAAAAACAATGAAACTACAAACTGTACTACAAAATATTGTGCTGCTATCGCATAAAAACTAAAGCGCGTGAGAAAGATATTCCATGGTGCGTTCGATTTTTCTGTCTTTATAACATCTCTATTTTCAATAATATAATTTTTTTCTGCTTCATTTACCATCTTGTGTTGTTCTGGTAAATCTTTTGCAATTACCATCCATAATATAGCGATAACAAAACCTATCGCACCAAATATATAAAATACCGCTTGCCAACCAAACATATTTACAATTGCTATCGTTACGACTGGAGCAATTACAGGACCAAAGTATGAACCAGCAAGCAACGCACTAGACGCACGCCCTTTTTCACCTTTTGCAAACCAGTTTGTATTAAATACAGCATTAGAAGGATACATTGGTGCTTCTCCGATACCGAATAAGAAACGTACGGCGTAAAGCATACCATGATTTTTTACAATACCTGTTAAAATCGTAAAAGCGCTCCACCAAACAAGTGCAATAGTTAATAATTTTTTTGACCCAAATTTTTCAGCCAAAAACCCAGATGGCACTTGCATCAATGCATAGCCCAATGAGAAGAATGATGCTAATAAGCCGAATTGTGTTTTATTTAAGTTTAAGTCTTCCATCATCGGCCCTGCAATTATAGATATATTGGAACGGTCCATATAAGCAATTACTCCGATAATAAAAAATGCTATTGCAAAATACCATCTAATATTTGTTCTTTTTTCTTTCATTTCTCTCCAACTTTCTCCCTTTAATAACCAGTCATCATATGACCTATTGTTTTAAACGATATTACCACAACATGAAATCGCTTACAATAACTTTTTTGTTTTTTACATGATTATATGAAACCAATCACAATATCATACTTGAGCCCTATGTATGTTCCATGGACAATTTAGTATTTTAGATTATACTTGAAGATGTACAAAAATTAACGAAGTTTGATTTTAAAGGAGCCAATCATAGAGCTATGGAACAAATACTTATCGACTTTATTAGCACATGGGGCTATGCTGCCATTGCGATATTAATATTATTTGAAAATATATTACCTTTCATACCTTCTGAAATTATTTTAACTTTTGCAGGACTAATGTCTGTTAAATCAGGATTATCTATACCCATTCTTTTTACAATTTCAACGATTGCATCATTGATAGGTTTACTTGTCCTCTATTATATAAGTAGACTTGTTTCTGAAACGCGTTTATATCGTTTCGTTGATAAATATGGCAAATGGATTAAATTAAAAGGCAAAGATGTTGAACGTGCGAACGATTGGTTTAAGAAATATGGTGCCATTGCAGTGTTCATCTGTCGCTTTATACCAGTTTTACGTGTACTTATTACTATCCCAGCAGGAATCAATCGTATGAATGTTGTAGTTTTTACAATTCTTTCATTAATTGGTACAACCGTTTGGAATTTCGCTTTAATTTATTTAGGTAAATTATTGAGTGGTAGTTGGGATGTATTAATGAATGGTTTACATACCTATTCGTATATTATGTATGTCGTTATTATTTTAGCGGTGATTTTTGTCTTTTATAGACTTTTCAAAAAAGACCGTGTCCAATAAGAACGTGTCTGTTTAGCATAAAAATTAGCTGGCTAATTTAACGCATTTAAATTCAATAAAATAAAATTTACGCTCTTATCGCAATAATAAAATCATTGTGACAAGGGCGTTTTTACACTTATAGCTTTAATATCCATCACGTTATCAATATTTGACATAAAAAAGGCTAACTTCCCCCTTTGAAGTTAGCCTTTCACGATCTATATAAAATTTCTCCCTTATTAAATAACACTATAATGTTGTGCTGAACATGTGAATATCAATCATAATTTAAACCCCTTTTTAAATTATGATTCACTCTGTTCATCTTTATTTTTAACAATTCGACGTACATCAGCTAAATCATTTTCTACATCAATTTGTGGTTTCTTAGTCAATTTACTAACTATGAATGTAACAATCAGGCTTGTTAAAAAGCCAGGTATGATTTCATATAAATTAAAGAAATCGTTTATATCTCCTAGTGGTTTAACAAATGCAATCCATAGTATAACTACTATTGCACCCGACAGCATACCGCTGATAGCGCCGGTACGACTTAAACCTTTCCAATATAACGACAAGAGCACTAGTGGCCCAAATGCTGCACCAAAACCTGCCCAAGCATTACCTACAAGATTTAAAATCGTATCATTAGGAGACCATGCAATCCATATAGATATAATCGCAACAATTATAACTGATATACGCCCGACCAATACAAATTCTTTTTGATGTTCTTTAGCGGCTTCTTCACCACGAAACAACTTATAAAAATCTTCTGTTAATGAGCTTGATGTTACTAACAATTGCGAAGAAATCGTGCTCATAATAGCAGCTAAAATGGCAGCAAGTAAAAATCCGCCAACAAGTGGATGGAACAATATTTGTCCCATTAAAATAAATAACGTCTCAGGGTCTTTTAATTCAACCCCATTACTATTTACAAAAGTGATACCTACCAGTCCAACACCCACTGCGCCAAGTAAGCTAATCGCCATCCAACCTATACCAAAACGTCTTGCTGTCGGTAATTGTTTGATAGATTTGATAGACATAAAACGAACAATTATGTGTGGTTGACCAAAATAACCTAACCCCCATGCAAAGAAAGAAATAATACCTATAAACGTTGTTCCTTTAAATAAATCTAAATTTGTAGGTTTTAATTCTGCTGCTTGTGATATGGTATCCAGACCACTTAATTGCATCATCGCTACTATCGGTACCATTACCATAGCAATAATCATAACAACCCCTTGGAAAAAATCTGTTAATGATACTGCTAAGTAACCTCCGAAGAATGTATATGCAATAACTATAATTGCCACTAATAACATACCAAAGTGATAATTCAATCCAAAAGCACTTTCAAACAATACTCCTCCTGAAACCATTCCAGAGTGAGTGTAAAGAGTAAAGAATACAACGATAATCCCACCTGCAATTATTTTAATCAGATTAGATTTATCATCCACTCTATTTTTAAAGAAATCTGGTAGTGTAATTGCGTCCCCAGCCTTTTCCGTATAAACACGAAGACGAGGTGCTACAACTACATAGTTTATGTATGCGCCAATTGTTAAGCCTATGGCTAACCATGCTGCAGATAATCCAGTTGAATACACTTCTCCTGGCAATCCCATAATCATCCAACCGCTCATGTCAGATGCCCCTGCAGACAATGCCGTTACATATGGACCAATATTTCTTCCACCTAACATATATTCACTTACGTTGCTCGTAGATTGTTTAAATCCATAGTATCCTATGCCTAATAAAATAATAAAATAAACACCTAGCATAATATATGTTTGCCAATTTGGATCTACTTGACTCGATAATGATGTCCCCAATATAAACATGAAACAAACTCCTCCCCTTATAATTTTGTTACATGCATATATTATACAAAAATAATCATCAAATTAAACAATAAATCACAACTTTTTTGTTAACTTATATATATAACAGCCTAATATTAAGCTTAAAATACTGATATAAAAAGATTTTGACGCTTATAAATTATAATTGTACAATTACACTTTTGAAATAAAAATACTTCTAATAGCATTCGTAAAAATGTATGTTTATCACAATATTTATATAAATATCAAAAATACTATATTTGAGTAACATAGAATATTTTCACTTCAAATGCACCTTTTAAATCTTTATATAAAACATTTTTTGATATTAGGTTATACAATCAATCCATATCTTCGAATTTAATTAAAATTCATAATATAATAAGTAGTAGACAAAAGATTGTATTTTAATGCTACAATAAGAAACATATAATGGAAGCGTTTTACTAATTTGTATTTTATACTTTAGAAATTTATTCAACTGGAGTGACATAAATAATGCATAATTCAACAGACAAGAGTGTAAAAGAAAGATTTTTAGATTTACTTTCTGAACAATTTGATACTAAAGAAGCGCTCGCAACTGAAATCATCAATTTAGAATCTATTTTGGAACTTCCAAAAGGAACAGAGCACTTTGTTAGTGATTTACACGGCGAATTCCATGCCTTTCAACATGTTTTACGAAATGGTTCAGGGAATGTTCGTTCAAAGATAAATGATATTTTCCAAGATACGCTAACGCGTAAAGAAATTAATGAGTTTTCTGCTTTGGTCTATTATCCTGAAGAAAAATTACAACTCATAAAAAATAGTTTTAGTTCAAAATCAGAATTAAATGAATGGTATATAACTACCATTAACCGTCTAATTAAACTAATTACTTATGCATCATCAAAATATACACGTACAAAACTACGTAAATCTTTACCTGAAAATTATGTTTTTATTGTGGAAGAATTATTATATAAAAGTAATAAATATAATAATAAACACTCATACTATGAAACGTTAATCAAACAAATTATAGAATTAGAACAATCAGATGATTTAATTATTGGGCTATCTTTTACAGTACAACATCTAGTGGTGAATCGCTTACATGTTGTAGGAGATATCTATGATCGTGGACCTGAACCAGATAAAATTATGGAAACACTCATAGATTATCCTTCTGTAGATATTCAATGGGGTAATCATGACGTACTATGGATTGGAGCATATGCTGGGTCTAAGGTTTGTCTTGCAAACTTACTTAGAATTTGTGCACGTTACGACAATCTGGATATTATTGAAGATGCATATGGCATCAATTTACGACCGTTATTAACACTTGCCGACAAATATTATGATGGTTCAAATCCAGCTTTCCGTCCTAAAAATGCTGAAGGTTTATCTGAGCTAGAGTTAGAACAAATCACTAAACTCCATCAAGCCATAGCTATTATTCAATTTAAATTAGAAGCACCAATTATCAAACGTCGCCCTACATTTGAAATGGAAGAACGTTTAGTATTAGAAAAAATTAACTATGAAAAAAATGAAGCAACACTTTACGGAAAAACATACCCATTAGAACACACTTGTTTTCAAACAGTTGATCCTAATGACCCCAATAAATTAACTGATGAAGAAGCAGATGTAATCGATAAATTATTGTTATCAGTTCAACAATCTGAAAAACTAAAACGTCACATGACTTTCCTTATGCAAAAAGGAAAACTTTACTTACCTTACAACGGAAACTTACTTATCCATGGTTGTATTCCCGTCGATGAACAAGGTGAAATGGAATCAATGGTTATTGATGGAGTGAAATGTTATGGCAGAGATTTATTAGACCATTTCGAAGAATATGTACGAATAGCTTTTGACCATAAAGATATCCAAGATGATTTAGCTACAGATTTAGTTTGGTATTTATGGACCGGTAAATATTCTTCACTATTTGGCAAACGTGCAATGACTACATTTGAACGCTATTTCATCAAAGATAAAACAGCTCATAAAGAAACTAAAAATCCTTATTATTATTTACGTGAAGATGTAGATATGTGTAAAAAAATGCTAAAAGATTTCGGTTTAGATCCCGAACAAGGTCATATTATCAATGGTCATACACCAGTGAAAGAAATTGATGGGGAAGACCCCATAAAAGCTGATGGTAAGATGATTGTCATTGATGGCGGATTCTCAAAAGCTTATCAATCAACGACAGGTATTGCAGGATATACTCTGCTTTATAATTCATTTGGTATGCAGCTCGTGGCCCATCAACACTTTAACTCTAAAAAGCACGTATTACTTAACGGCGCTGATGAACTCTCAATTCGCCGTGTCGTAGATAAAGAATTACAACGTAAAAAAATTCGTGATACAAATACTGGTCATGAAATTCAAGCGCAGATTGATATCTTAAAAGAATTAATGCATGATCGTTTTGTAAACTAAATATACTCATAAAAAAGAATATATAAAACAGAGCCTGAGACATAAACAGATGTCTCAGGCTCGTTTTCAATTTGGCAGTAGGTGACTGAATTAGAAATACGCTTATATCAAGCTTTTTTCAATCCTAGTAGCCCTTGCCGGGATGGGATTACGAAATCTATATTAGAAAATTTGATTTCTGTCCACTCCCTTTCTATGAATATAAGAAGTATCTATGAAAACAAAAAATTATCGACAAAGATGAATCCTTTGTCGATAGTATAGGCTGAAAACACATTCTCACTCTTTTTAACTTCTTATATATTTTGATGTAAGTAAGCGTCTTTTAAATAACCTATTACGCCTTCCTCGTCGTCAGAGATAAACTGATTGCTACGCTTAAATGTTACTACACTATTATTGTCTATATGATAGAGTACCATATCATTTTTAGTTAATTGATTTTGTTTTTTTGCTGGTATTTCTAAAATATTGTGTTCACTTATGAAACGATTAAACCAACGGGACGTGAAATTCCAATCAAAAAGAATATGATTTCTAATCGGACCATCTACGTTACTACGATCATGTTCATCGCTAAACGATACTGGCATCATATCTACATGCTTCAAACCAAATTCTGGAACTAACTCATTAAAAGCTAAGCTATTAAATATAAAGGATTGTGTCATCAATATACACTTATTATATCGTGTCATATCTGCATATATTCGATCATTGCTTGATAATAAGTTTCCATCAAAAACTTCAAAACCTAATTCTTTTGAACGTTGTGTTGTATTACTAAATAAATTAAATGTCATAACCGGTATGTTATGGCTTCTTAATTTTGCTCCAAGATGAAAAGAAAATTCACTTTCCCCTACTATAATAATGCCAGGAGGTTCAGTACTAGAAATTCGCATAATCTTACTTAATGGTAAAAAGCTAAAGCCATATATGACAACGGTAATGAATACTAAGCCAAAAGTAACTGGCGTTATATATTCTGCCATCGGTGTCCCTTTTTCAATGAATAAACCACCGAAAAATTGCGCTACCGTTAATACAACTATACCTCTAGGTGCCATCATTGATACCATCGCTCTCTCACGTTTTGATATTTCAGTGTTTACTGTAGACAATAGGATAGAAATTGGTCTTACTAAGACGATCATAATTGCACAAAAAATAAATAGTTTCCAAGACATAACGCTTTTCAACACTTCTAAAGTTAATGAAGAAGTGATTAATATAAATACAGTAGAAATCATTATCGATGATGTATTTTCAATAAAATGATCAGATTCTTTAAAGATTAAATCGTGTCTCTTCATACGCGCCATCATTAGACCAAATATTGTAACTGCTAATAGGCCTGATTCCGGTAAAATCTCATCACATATAGAAAAAATTAATAAGATAAAGATTAATTGTATCGGCGGCATCAAATTTTGTGGAATAAGATCTTTTTTAATTAACCACATAAATAAGTACGATGCACCAAACCCTATAGCAATTGCAATGAATAAACTTATAATAAATCTAGCTATTAACTGTAAATCAAATCCTTGTTCTATAATTTGAAAAATATAAAATGCACCTAAAGCAAGCATTGGTCCGATAGGGTCAAGAATGATGCTTTCCCATCTTAGTATTGAATCAACACGCTTTTTAACTTTCGCCTGTTTTAATAATGGTTGAATGACAGTAGGCCCTGTGATTAAAAATAAACCACCTAACACTAACGAAATAGATAGTGAAAAGCCAATAATATAATGTAGCGTGATTGCACCAAGTATCCAAGCAATGATTGCACCTATCGTGATAATACGTATAACAGCTTTAGAAATCCCTTTAATTTCACGGAAATCTAAATTACTACTTCCCTCAAATAGGATAATTGCCACTGCTAATGAAACTAAGGGACTGAATACTTCTTCACCCAAACTTTCTTGTGGATTGATCAAGCCAAATACTGGCCCTACAAGCAATCCAACTATGGCCATAACTACGATAGACGGCCATTTAATTCTATTCGCAAACCATTGACTAAAAATACCCAATGCCAAAAATATAACAATGAGTAATGTTAACGGTAAATTTAATAATGACACATGACTCACACTCTCCCGATTTTTTATATTTATTACCCGGTATTTTTATGTAAATTAGCTACTAAATTAAAGCATAAAATAAAGCAATAAGAAAACATATTATCAAAAATTTTATATTAACGCACTAAAAATGTTTTTCTTTTATTTATGGCTTTTTCTTCCCCTCAAAAGTTCACTCTATATACACAATTGTATTCACTATATAAACTTTAGTGTTTAATTTTACTTTACTTTCATATAAAATGATTCATTGTGATACTTTTCTACAAAATTTGATAATCTAAAACAATGAAAGGATTTCAACTTCTATGACAAACTTGAAGGAAATTATTATTGTAGCTTTTGCATTTGTTGGTGTTGTTGTGGGTGCTGGATTTGCAACTGGACAAGAAATTTTTCAGTTTTTTACAAGTAATGGAAAATTTAGCGTTTATGGTGTGTTGATTACAGGATTTATCATTACCATTGGCGGTGTCTTTGTACTACATACTGGTTATCGCTTACGTTCTCATAATCATACTGAACCAATTAAACACTATTTACCGCGTCCTATCGCAACAGTATTTGATATTATTTTGACTTTATTCTTATTTGCACTAGCTATGATAATGACCGCTGGTGGCGCATCAACAATTCATGAAAGTACAGGAATGCCTTATGTATTTAGTTCGTTAATTTTAGTTATCGTTATCCTACTAACACTATTCTTAAAATTTGATCGTCTTATTACCGTTTTAGGTATGGTTACACCATTTTTAGTAATAATTGTTACAATCATTGCTGTTTATTACTTTTCTACAGGTCAGTTAAACTTCAATGCTGCACATCATTACGCAAATAGTGATGGACGCTCAGATCAATGGTGGTGGTTTGATGCAATTAACTACGGTAGTCTACAAATTGCCGCTGCTTTTAGCTTTTTATCAGTTATGGGAGGCCGTTTAAAATTTGAGAAATCAACAGTTTGGGGAGGAGTATTAGGTGGTATTACTATTACATTTTTACTCTTGATGCTCAACTTAGGTATGATTACTGAATTCACACAAATTACTGGCGTTGCGTTACCTTCATTATTGTTGGCAAAACAGATTTCTCCAATTATTGGAATTTTTATGTCGGTTGTAATGGTGTTGGTTATTTACAATACCGTCGTTGGACTTATGTACGCTTTCGCATCTAGATTCACTACTCCTTATACTAAAGCCTATTATCGACTTATCATTATAATGACAATCGTGACATTTGCCACAACATTTATTGGTTTTATAGAATTGATAGGTAAAGTGTTTCCAGTTATGGGCGTATTTGGTTTCATTCTATTAATACCAATCTTGGCAAAAGGAATATTACGAAAATAGACACATTTAATTTTGCATAGTGACTTTGTGCTTAAGACCGTGCTCTAAAACCTTATTACTATTTTTCAAAAAGATTCCTCTATTTAAACACCAACTTTACAATATGTATTGTCATAATTATAATTATTATGACAAATTTATAATAAATTAATAGGATAGGAAAATATATGGGCACTATAAATTGTATTTTTTATTTCTCAACTACTATTTTTTTATCACAATCATACGTAAAGGAAGATGATTCTAATGCACGAAGGCATTAACTACAAAAAGTTTATTTTTCCTATCGTTGCAGGTATCATTATCTGGCTATTCACACCACTTAGACCAGATGCTTTAGATCCTGCTGCTTGGCACATGTTTGCTATATTTGTAGCAACGATCATTGGTTGTATTACACAACCGCTACCGATAGGAGCAATTGCTATGATAGGTTTCACATTAACTGTGTTAACTAACACGGTTAAAATCGATACTGCTGTAGCTGGGTTTGGTAATAGTAGTATTTGGTTAATTGCAATGGCCTTTTTCATTTCTAGAGGCTTTGTGAAAACTGGTTTGGGACGACGTATCGCATTGCAATTCGTTAAATTGTTCGGTAAAAAAACGCTTGGTTTAGGGTATTCACTTATCGGGGTAGATTTAATTCTTGCACCTGCCACGCCAAGTAATACTGCTAGAGCAGGTGGTATTATGTTTCCTATTATCAATGCACTATCCCGTTCATTCGGTTCAAAACCAGAAGACGGTACGCAACGTAAAATGGGTGCTTTTCTTATCTTTACAGAATTTCATGGTAACTTAATTACTGCAGCTATGTTTTTAACTGCTATGGCTGGTAACCCACTTGCACAATCACTTGCAAAACATCAAGGTGTCGACATCACTTGGATGCACTGGTTCTTAGCAGCGTTAGTCCCAGGTATTATTTCGTTAATACTAGTACCACTTATAATTTACAAAATGTATCCACCAGAAATTAAAGAAACACCAAATGCCAAGTCATGGGCACAAAATGAACTCACTGATATGGGAATCATGGCTAAAAGTGAAAAATTCATGATTGCAATTTTTATTATTGCACTTGGCCTTTGGGTTCTAGGTAGCACGTTAAATATTAATGCTACTTTAACTGCCTTTATCGCATTATCACTATTACTCATTACAGGTGTGCTTACTTGGAATGATATTCTTAAAGAGACTGGTGCATGGAATACATTAGTTTGGTTTTCAATCCTAGTGATGATGGCAAATCAACTCAATGAACTCGGCTTTATTCCTTGGTTAAGTGACTCGATATCAGGTAGTTTAGGTGGCTTAAGTTGGCCAATCGTTTTAATTATTTTGATACTATTTTATTTCTATTCACATTATTTATTTGCGAGTTCAACAGCGCATGTTAGTGCAATGTACTCAGCTTTACTCGGTGTAGCTATCGCTACGGGGGCACCACCATTATATAGTGCATTGATGTTAGGTTTCTTCGGGAATTTAATGGCTTCTACAACACACTATAGTAGCGGTCCAGCTCCCATCCTATATTCAGCTGGATATGTTTCACAAAATCGTTGGTGGACTATGAATGCAATACTTGCCTTCTTCTATTTTATAGTATGGTTAGGCGTTGGATCATTGTGGATGAAGCTCATCGGCCTTATGTAATATATAACCCCAAGCCATGTTAAACACATTAAACATAGCTTGGGGATTTTTAATTAATTTATTTACTCGTCCATAAATCTGTAGTCATTATATCAGCATATCTTGTTAAAATTTTATTAAGTAAAAATTGATGTTTTTCTTCATCTTGGTCGGTTATAGCATCTGATAATATAGTCATTTTATAATCCTTATCTGCCGCTTCAGTGGCCGTAGATAGTATAACACCACTAGTACTTACACCGGTTAAGATAAGATGTTCTACTTGTAACCCACGCAATAATACCTCTAAATTACTGCCTGTAAATGCACTCAACCTATGTTTCGTAACGAGTGGTTCATGTGCTTGGCGTCCTAATGTGTCAAGAATTTGTGTCTCTTCATCTACTTTATTCATCCGTATGCCGTTAGCTTTCATTTGTGCAAACATTTTATTATTAGGTGATACCTCTAAAAAGTCGCCTGTAAATGCAACACGAATAAAAATAACTGGTATATTTTGCTGACGAGCAAAATTGATAGCTTGTTTATTAAAATGTATAACGCTATCTTTCTGTTTTAATCCACTCACTATTCCATTTTGCATATCCATGACAATAAGTGCTTGGTTATTCCCCATATATTAATTCCACCTTTTTTATTCTATTAGGTATTCAACAAACATTATAAATGATTTTATAACTACTTACTCAAATTGAACTCATACAAAATAAACCATCGAACATCATACTTCATTAATGTGTGATATCGATGGCTTATTATTTTTATTAATCTAATAATGATTGTCCTGCTACTACGCCTGCTTGTGTTAATTCATGACTATTGACCCAAACTTGCTCTACTTGAGCACCACGACTTTCGAAGATATTGATTACATTTTCACTAGCTTCGAAAGGAACAATTGGATCATGTTGTCCCATTGAAAGCAATACATTCATGTTACTTAGATCTTTGTTATCAACAAGATCTACTGGGTATAAAGGCGCATATAATAAAGCTTTTTCAAAAGATGTATCCGGATGTAAAATCATGCTGATTGCAATGTTTGAGCCGTTTGAAAAACCAACAGGTATTGCTTTTGACAAGTCAAAATTATAACGTTCTGCCGCTTCTTTTAAAAATGAGATTAATCTATTCGTACGATATTCTAAATCTTCTAAATCGTATTTTCCTTCCCCAAGTCTTTTGAAGAAACGATTCATTCCATTCTCAGAAATTTCACCTCTGATACTGAGAACACTATATTTAGGATTAAGTGCTTGAGCTAAAGGTAATAAATCATTTTCGTCCCCGCCAGTACCGTGTAATAAAATAAACGTTGGCGCGTTTGCTTCACCTTCTCTAAAAATATGTTCCATAAATTTTCATCTCCTTTTTCATCATTAATGTTAAACGCGTATCTGTGGTAATAAACGTAATAACTCTTCTCTTCTATCTTCATATTGTGACGGTAATACTAACTTTTGACCTAACTGCTCAAAAGGTTCGTCTATCCTAAACCCAGGGCCTTCTGTTGCAAATTCAAAGATAATACCACCGTGTTCTTTCATGTAAATTGCATTAAAATAGCTACGGTCTTTAACTTCTGTTACGTGATAGCCTCTATTACTCATATATGCTTGCCAATCAAGATGTGCTCGGTTTGTGGAAACTGACCATGCAATGTGATGCACAACGCCAACTCCCCAACGAACGTTTGTGTCAGCAATTTGTTTTTTTATTATAATGTGATGACGCCACTCACCTTGTGTTTCAACGTGAATATAATCTTCATCTTCGTTCGTTTTAACCAGACCCATATCAGTTGTTAAAGTTTTTACTGTCTCTTGTGGATTTGAAGATAATAGTGTGACACCATGAAAACCAATAATGGCTTGTTGATCTCTTTGCACTTTGTTATCTTCTACTAATGCTAGCGGTAAACCATGTGTATCTTTGAACTCTAACGTTTTATATTCAAATAATTGTGTAGTCATTGTTTTTATTTGATTCATTTCTAAATGTTGTGCCCACACCTCTAAAGATCCTTTTGGCACTCTGAAAGCAATACGTTCTACTTGCCCATTTCCAATATGTCCTTTATGAGTATTTGGCCAGTTGAAGAAAGTAATGATTGTGCCATTATCTACTGAATCATTCGCAAAATATAAATGGTAAGTTGAAGGATCATCATAATTTACTGTTTTTTTGATTAGTTTTAAGTTTAATATATCTCTATAAAATTTTATATTTTCTTCAGGATTACCTACAATTGCTGAAATATGATGGATATGTTGAATTGCTTTCATATCGTTTCCTCCTAACTTTCTAATTGTTTAATTATTACATTTCACTATGGCTTTGTTGTTATTAATTATGGCCGCCTGCGCTAGTTATCTTCTAGTGTCAAATGGACGTATTTCTGATTCAATATATCCACGTTGTGATTCTAAAAATGGCGGTAGCGCTAAACTTTCACCTAATGTTTCATAAGGCTCATCATCCATAAATCCAGGGCCATCTGTTGATACTTCAATTAAAATATGGCCAATGCGTGCATATAGTGCCTCGAAGTAAAATCTATCGACTAAACCTGAATTACCTATGCCCACTGCTTTATATTTCTCTAACCACTGTTCAATTGCTTCATGATCTTTCAATCTAAATGATACGTGGTGTACTTCACCATAACCTTGTCTCGCTTCAGGGCCTTCAGTATCTTTTCTTAAAATAACTTGGCCGCCATTACCACCTTCACCAACTTCTAAAATTGCTACATCTTCTTCTACAATAATTGCTTTCATACCATAAATTTCTTCTAAAACTTTCTTGAAATCATCAAAATAACTTACAGTAATTTCAATCGGACCTAAACCATAAATCGCTTTATCACTTGGTACTGGACCATTTTTCCATGGTTTACCAGGTGCAACACCTTCATTATCCTCATCAGATACAAGTTGATAACTTTGTCCATCTTCTTCTTCAAATGGTAATACTTTTGTGCCAAATAACTCTTGTATACCTTCATGTTGCACCCCGAAATTATTAAAACGTTGTTCATAGTATTCAAGAGCCGCATCATTAGGTACTCTGAATGATGGACGAGTAATTGAGTTTGTACCAGGTGCGCCTTTAGGTACATTAGGAAAATCAAAGAATGTCATATCTGTACCTGGAGAACCTTGATCATCCGCAAAAAATGTGTGATAAGTGTATATGTCGTCTTGGTTAACTGTTTTCTTAACAAGTCTCATACCTAAGACTTCAGTGAAAAATTTATAGTTTCTTTCAGCGTCATCAGTCATAGCTGTTACGTGGTGGATTCCTAATAATTGATTATTTGTCATAATAAAACTCCTCTTTATAATTTTATCTCGATTTCGAAGTAATTTAATTTAAAATTTTAAGTGCTACTACTATTCTATAGGTTGAGCACTTAGTTTTTTTAAAGCATGTTGCAATACAGTTATTTCGTCATTAGTTAAAACTGAAAATGTTGATTCTAATGTTGAAGCATGATCAGGAAAAATTTCATCCATCATTGCATAGCCTTTTTCAGTTAACGACGCGTTCGTCACACGTTTATCCTGTTCATCCCGTTGTCTACTGACGCATCCCTTTTCTTCAAGTTTATCCACAACATAGGTAATACTACTGCTCGCAATAAGTACTCTATTACCAATACGCTGTATCGGTTGGTCGCCTTTGTTATAAAGTAATTCCATAACTGCAAATTCAGTTACGTTTAAGCCATGCCTTTGGACATCCTTTCTAACAATCTTCATTAAATGATCTAACGTTCTATTTAAACCAACAAACGAATTTAAAGATTCTTTCGTACGATCCATAGGATTCACCAGCTCCCTAAATTTTATTTCGAATTCGAGATAAATTATAACTCTTCTTCTTTAACTAGTCAACAATTAAGTATAAAAATTATACTAATGCATTCTGAACAACTTCTAGTAAGCTGTTCTGGTTCTAATTTTATGGTTAACTACAACAACTTATTATTAGAAAAATGAAGTATGTTGTTTTCAGAAGTATTATCAGTGGTATGCAAAGAGTGTGGAGGTGTCAAACATTGAACCAATTATTTATAAACAATGAATTTATCGAAAGTAAATCAACAGACACTATGGACGTTATCAATCCTGCAACTGGAGAAAAAATAGATACGATAACATTTGCAACTGAGTACGAGGTTAATGATGCAATTGCTAAATCAAAACAAGCTCAACTAGAATGGGAGCAAACACCAGAACCTACTCGCTCAGATCACGTTAAGTTATTAATACCCCTACTCGAAAAAAATAAAGATGAACTTGCAACATTATATGTTAAAGAACAAGGTAAAACACTAGCATCTGCAAAAGGTGAAATAGATAAAGCAATCCACTTTATTAATTATATGACAAGTTTAAGTATGAACAATAAAGGTGAAGTGTTACAAAACACTAGAGAAAACGAGACCATTTTACTAACTAAAAAGCCGATTGGTGTTACTGCAGGAATCGTTCCATGGAACGCACCCATTATGGTATTAATGAGAAAGGTCATCCCCGCAATAATTACAGGTTGTTCTGTAGTAATTAAACCGAGTGAAGCAACATCATTAATAACACTGAAAATTGCAGAACTTATTCGTGATTCAACAATACCAGCAGGGCTTGTCCAAATACTTCCTGGTACGGGAGAAACGGTTGGTACTCAATTAGCACAACACCCTGATATCCAACTTATTTCACTTACAGGTAGCATGAGAGCTGGTAAATCAGTGTATGCTGAAAGCGCCAATACAGTTAAAAAAGTAAATTTAGAACTTGGGGGTAATGCTCCAGTGCTAGTAACTCCTAATGCCAATTTAGACAAAGCTGTTGATTACATCGTTACTGCCAGAATCAATAACGCTGGACAAGTATGCACATGCCCTGAACGTATTTTTGTACACGAAGATGTTCACGAGGATTTTGTAAATAAATTAAAAACTAAAATGGAACAATTAACAGTAGGCGATCCATTTGATGAACAAACTGATTACGGTGCGATTATTAACCAACAACAACTTGATAGTATTGATGGAAAAGTTCAAAATGCCATAAAAAATGGCGCTACTTTAATTACAGGAGGACATAAGATAGAACGTTCTGGTTTCTTCTATGAACCTACTATTTTAGATAACGTAAACGTTGAAGATGAAGCCTTTAAAAATGAAATTTTCGGTCCTGTTCTACCTATTGTAACTTATCAAGATTTTGATATTGCAATTACACAAGCCAATGATACAAATGCTGGTTTATCATCCTTTATCTTCTCTGAAAATTTAAAAGAAATTATGTTAGCTACTGAAAAACTTAAATTTGGTGAAGTCTATGCAAACTGTGAAGCCGAAGAAGTAGTGAATGGATTCCATGCAGGTTGGAGAGAATCTGGTATTGGTGGTGCCGATGGTGTACACGGTTTAGAAGAATATTACAACACTACTGTATCCTATATAAGATATGACTAAAAACATGACATAGAAAATTTTAAAATAATTATCTTTTTAGTCAAATAGTAGTTAAAAACCCTGAGACGTTATTTGTCTCAGGGTTTTGTTAATCTTATTCATTTAATGCTTTATCTAGCGACTTTATATTTCGTTTCATTAAGGATTGATAAGTAATATTGCTCTCTTTACTTTCTTCTTTAGAAAGTGTTGCCATATTATGAAAACTTAATGGCGTTGAATTAGACTCTTTCTGTATTACATCAGTAACTTTAGATGAAATATTTTGTTCATAAAGTACATAAGGTTGTTTAGTTTGTTTGATATTGTTAACAATATTCATCAAGTCTCTTTGACTTGGTTCTTCATTATTCATACCACTGACACCTTCTTGTTTAAACCCATAACGATTGGCTAAATAACCAATAGAATCATGAGAAATCACTACAGTGTCACGCTTTGGATGCTCTGTAATTTCATTTAATCTTTGGTTGATATTATCTAAATCGTTAACGACTTGGTTATAATTGTTCTCGTAATAAACTTTATGTTGAGGATCTTTTTTTATTAAATCATCCTTGATTGATTTCACCATTTTTTTATTAAGTACTGGGTCTAGCCAAACATGAGGGTCTTCACTGCCTTCTTCATGGTCATGACCTACCTCTTCGTGATCATGTGCATGCCCTTCATGCTCGTGCTCATGTTCATGACTTACAACTAAATCGTCATGTGTAAAACCAGCTGCTAATGCTAATTTTAAATCTTTATTATTTATAGAACCTGCAATTTTTTTAGCAACTGGATCCATTTCTTGGTTAGAATAAATAAATAAATCGCCTTTTGCAATATTGACCATTTCCTTTTGTGTTGGTTCAAAGGTATGCATATCGGCTCCTGGCGGATAGATAGATTCTACATCTACATATTTACCGCCTATTTGTTCAGTAAAACTTTGAAACGCAAATGCTGTAGTATAAATTTTAAGTTTATTTTTTGAACTGACGTCTTTGTTTTCGCCTTTATTGATATTGTCACATGCACTCAACATTACAACAACTACACATGCCATAATGAGTATTATACTTTTTCTCAAAAAACGCCCCTCCAAATCGAAATTATTCCGTTAAAACTATAAACTTATTTTCATGATATTTCAATGGTTTTTACTTAATCTACTAATATTCTTTCTTTATTCAAGACTCGTTTTGTTTAACATTCATTCAAATGTGATATTTAATATATATGACTTATAAATAGGAGAGATAGTATGGCTGAAATTAAACAAGGTTCAAACAAGTTTTATATCGGTGACGACGAAAATAATCCACAAGCACAAATCACTTTCCAACCTCAAGGAGATAATCAAATCAATATTGACCACACTGGCGTCCCTAAAGAACTAGGTGGCCAAGGTATCGGTTCACAATTAGTAAAATCCGTAGTTGATTATGCTCGCGAAAATAACTTAAAAGTTGTTGCTACTTGCCCATTTGCTAAAAACGTGATTGAAAAAAATGATGAATACCAAGATGTCTACGCTGGGTAAAGTTAAAAATTTCAATCAAACAGATTAATATTTGGTTCGACATGTATTTATTTCATTTGTATACAAATGAAAGGTGAAACTAAGTAGAAATAAATGGCTTAGTTTCACCTTTTTCATTATGTTAAATATAAATTAAATCTATTATAAACACACTACTATCTTTAGAACAAAGAGTTAACCATTTTGAAGTAAATACATATTATGATATATGCCTTTTTGTGTAATTAATTGTTCATGAGTACCACATTCGACTATCTCACCTCGATTCAAAACAAAAATCTGGTCCGCATCTTGAATTGTAGATAATCGATGAGCTATCGCTAATGTTGTCCGACCTTTACGCATTTCATTTAATGATTGTTGTATCTGTTCTTCAGTCTCAGAATCAATATTGGCAGTTGCTTCATCTAAAATTAAAATTTTAGGGTCTGTAGCAATTGTTCTAGCAAATGCAATTAACTGCCTTTGACCACTTGAAAAAGCACTACCCTTTTCAATTACTTTGTGCTGATATTGTTCAGGTAATTGCTCAATAAAACGATTAGCATGAACAAATTTTGCCGCTGCCTTCACTTGTTCATACGTCATTGTAGGGTGATATAATTTTATATTAGACGCTATAGTTCCATAAAAGATAAATGCATCCTGTAATACTAAACCAATTTTTTCTTTTAATTCTGATTTAGGTATTGTCTTGAGGGAATGTCCATCTATCTTAATATCTCCTCGTTGATATTCATAAAACCTCATAAATAAATTGATGATTGAACTTTTACCAGATCCTGTGTGACCAACAAGTGCTATCATTTCTCCAGGATTAGCAGTAAAATTAATATTTTTTAGTACATCAGTATTGCCATCATAACTAAAACTAATATTTTCAAACTCTATTTTCCCAGAATTTATGTGATTTGATTCAATTTCATTTTGCTGTGGCTCATAAGTATCGTCATCGATTAGCGCAAAAACTCTACTCGCCGATACAAGCGCTTGCTGTAAAATATTTAAGTTTTGGCTAACTTGATTAATCGGTTCAAAAAAGCGTTCCATGTATTGAATAAATGCAAAAACTACACCTGCTGTCACGCCAGTGGTAAAACTAATTATACCGAAATAAGCAAGAATCATTACAATAGCAAAGATTGAGATAGAACTAATAGCCGGTCTTAACAGTAAACTATCTAGTTTCACTGTTTTCAACATATAATGATAATGTTCATCATTAATCTGATTGAACTCTTTGTTTAATCGTCTTTCTTGATTAAAAGCTTGTATAATTTTCATGCCTTCAATTGACTCTGCTAATTTTGAATTCAAATCAGATAAACGCTGTCTTGATTTTGAAAATAAATACGCTGAATACTTACGATAAGTAGACAAGATAACAAAAATAATAGGCAAAAAGACAAGCGCTATTAAAGCTAATTTGACGTCTAATACAAACATCATGATATAACTAGATATCATCAGAAATAAGGCCATAATAAAAGTTGAGAACACTCCCACGATCATGTCCACAATTGTTTCGGTATCATTTGTTAGTCGTGAGACAATACTACCACTCGGTACTTCATCAAAATACTTCATTCCTAATTTCCCTAGTTTATTAAAAGCATCAATCCTCAATTGTTGAATCACTTTAAACGCTAAATATTGAAAGAGATATTGGCTAAAATAAAGTGTTAAAGCACCAATTATTTGCACACTTAAGAAAATCGCAATGAGCCAAATCATAGCACTTCTCGGAAAGTCTTGTGGCGTTAAATAATCATCAATAAATATTTTCACCATATAGGGCGTCATCATGCTGGCAACAGTTGATATAATCAATGTTAAGAATGCTAAAATAATAATCCACTTATAGGGTAATGTGTATTTAAATAACCTTATCAGCACACTTCCTTGGTCTTTAGCGGTTAAGTTAGCGTGTTCGTATTCAGTCATTTTCACCATCCCCTTTCGTAAGATTGTCTAAGTTACGTGACAACTTGGCTTGTAACGCTTGTGATTGATAAGTTTCATAATACCATCCTCGTTGTTGCATTAATGATTCATGATGACCACGTTCAACTATTTTCCCTTCATCCATAACAATAATAAGGTCAGCATGTTTCACGGCACTCATACGATGCGCTGTTATAATATTAGTTTTATTCTTTCTCAAATGTTCTAAGTTCCCTAATATTACCTCTTCAGTTTGTGCATCTACAGCAGATAATGAATCATCTAAAATCAATACCTCAGGATTCAATAATAAAGCTCTCGCTATAGAAACTCGTTGCTTCTGCCCACCTGATAATGATACACCCCGTTCACCTACAACTGTTTGGTAGCCATTAGTAAAATTCATAATATCATCATGGATATGGCTTAATCGACTTACTTCATATATTTGATCATCTTCTATAGCCTCATTACTAAACGCGATGTTATTTCGAATCGTAGTAGAAAACAAAAAATGTTCTTGTGGTACATAACCAAATTGCCCTCTTAATAATCCAATTTTATAGTCACGTAACGGATAAGCACCATATGTTATACCTTGAACATGTTTAGTATCAAACTCTCTTAACAATAGCCTTATCAATGTACTCTTACCTGAGCCTGTACGGCCAACAATACCTACAGTGGTACCTTGTTTGATTGTAAAGTGAATATCATACACCCCTTGATTATCATTACCTGGGAAATTAAAATGTTCAATATTAAAGTGAATATCACCTTGAGGACTTTTATCAGTTTTATGATGAGTATCGATACCATTAGGTAAGTTTCCTATTTCCTCTATACGTTCATAAGAAGCTTTTGCTCTTTGTACAATGTTAAAAAATAACCCCAATGCCAATAACGGCCATACTAACATCCCTAGATACGTCGTAAAAGTGATGAGTTGTCCTAAGGTTATCTCATTATGAAAGACCATTTGTGCTCCAAAAGCAATAGATAAAAAGTAACTCATACCAATAACTAATGTAATTGTCGGATCAAATAATGCGTCTATTTTAGATACTTTTAGGTTTTTATCAACCACATCATCACTTAAATCTTTAAAGTCGGCTTGATCACTGGATTCGTATCCAAAAGTTTTAGTAACTTTAATCCCTGCAACACTTTCTTGTGTTTTATCATTCAATTTACTAAATGCAGCTTGAGCTTTTTTAAACCCTTTACTTAAAAGAGCTCCATAAAAACTAGTTAATAACACCATAAATGGTAGTGGTATCATGGCAATCAATGTGAGTTTCCAACTTACTGTTGTAGCCATCGTTATAATTACAGTGCCCCCTGTAATCAATGAATCCGCGATCATAAGGATTCCAGCACCTGCTGCATTTTGTACGGCACGGATATCATTTGTAGCATGAGCCATTAAATCTCCTGTACGTCTATTTTGAAAGAATATAGCACTCATATCTGTATACTTTTTGTAAAGATATGTTCTTAAAATTTGTCCCAGTTTTTGACTCGTTCCAAATATAGATAACCTCCATACATATCTAAGTACATAAGTTAATATGGCAACTACAACCAATATAACTAAATAAACCATTAATAATTTAGATGTTAATTGATTTGTCGTCATTTGATCTATTGTACGCCCTATAATTTGTGGTGGCACAATTTCAATTAATGCAATTAGCAATAATGTCCCTAAACCAATGATATAACTAAGTTTCTGTTGTTTAAAAAACCATCCCAATTTCCAAAATACTTTCATCCCGTCACCCCCAATGATGTTTTTATTCTATGTTCTCATATCTTACCACATGTAGATATATGTAAATAGAATGGATATATTACACACTGTTACTATTTGAAATTCCCTAAAAAATAGAAACCTAAAATCTAACGCTTTTACATAGACTTCAGGTTTCCATCTTCTATTAATTAGTTTAAGTTGATGGTGCATAATTTATACTAAATTTGATTTCACTTAAGCTAATTTGAATTTCTTCTTTGTTGTTCTTGAAATTCATAAAAAACTTGAAACATCATAATAAGCATCGCCGGATTATATGTTTTAGTTTCAATATACAAATCATGTCTCGAAGCTAATTTGAACCGTTCTGATTTAGTTTGCATCAACTCGTTATTGCCATCAGATACTTTAACACTTCTTGAAAAAAATCCTGATTGGAATTTTAATATATCTCCTTTATCACCTTCGAACTGCATAGAAGGCTTAAATCCCATTTTAGAGCGGAAGATTCCGATTTTCTGACCATTCTTTTCTACTTGCCAAACTGTTTTAAATGGTGTTTTAATCGCACCACTAATTGTTCTTTCTTGTAAAATTCGAAAAGTATCATGGCCGTCTGTGATTTCAAAATTTTGTTTACCGTTACCAAACAATGCCATCGTTTCTTGCCCCAAAGAGGTATAAAATAATTGTAATTCAAAAGCTACTTCATCATTATCATCGTATATATCTATTGTAGACTTTGAAGCATTAAAAAAGTTTTCTTTGAAATAATAGTGTGTCATGTTTAACAGTCCTATCTATGTATTTTCTATCATAACGTTATACCCCATTTCACAACATATATACTAATTAAAAAAGTATTATCATTATAAGTTCATTCCATTGACTAGGTATACTTTTTATACTAAAGTAATGCTTGTAATCTTTAAAAATACAAGTAAACAACAAGGAGTTTGATAATGTCTTTTCACGATAATCAATCAATTCAAGTCACTAATATCACTTTAAATGTTGCTGATTTAGAAAAAATGACAACTTTCTATACACAAATTTTAGGCTTATCCATAAAGTTAGAGTCTAATACAGGCGTTACTTTCAATATAGGAAGTAACGGACATAGCTTAACTTTACAAGAAGTCAAAGATGGTAGACGTCCTTCTATGAGAGAATCAGGACTATTCCATATCGCCTTGTTATTGCCTAACAGACAAGATTTAGGTAATTTTTTATATCACGCCGCAAGTTTAGGCGTACAAATTGGAGGTGGAGACCACCTTGTTAGTGAGGCATTGTATTTCGATGATCCTGAAGGTAATGGCATTGAGATTTATGCTGATCGACCTAAAGAGAATTGGCTATGGGAAGATAATAAAGTCAAGATGGATACACTTGCAGTAGATGTCGATGACTTAGTATCACAACGTAGTAAAGCTGGATGGCAAGGCATGCCCACCAATGCGAAAATTGGCCACTTACATTTGAAAGCAGCCAATTTAGAGAAATCAAAAGATTTCTATTTAAACAAACTTGGACTTGAGCATATCTCTGATTTTCCCCAAGCACTTTTCATGTCTACAAACCATTACCATCATCACATCGCTATTAACACATGGCAATCCAATATCGTACGCCAAGACAATGATAGCAGCCTTGGTTTATCAAAAGTGTCGATTTATAAACCAAATACGCATAGAGAACAATTTGAGGGGCCAGAGGGTTTTGAAATCATTATACACAGCAACGAAAGCTTTGTAGCAGATAAAATTTAAAGTGTTTTGGTAACAGATAAGAACTCAGTCTTTATAATTTGATATATAGTTCACCTCAAAACAAATAAGGAGTAGGACAGTAATTCAATTTCAAAATTACTGTCCTACTCCTTACTTTTTAATTATTCTAACCATTCAACGACATCAGTTTGTGGTTGACGTACTTTAGCTTTAGGATCAGTTTCTCTGTATCCAAAGGCTACCATAACAGAGGGGGCAAAGTTTTCAGAATCAACAATACCTTTTTCTGATAAGTACGCTGTGGCAGCATCTAAATCAAATCCTTCAATTGGACATGAATCTATATTAAGTAATGCCGCGCTCGTCATCATATTACCGAGGGCTATATAAGTTTGCTTTCTTGCCCAATCTAGTAACGACTGTGGCGTATCATTTATATGAAAACTAGTTTGGAAATTATCAAATTTTTGTTCTGTAGCAGGAATACTCTCTTCACTATATTGTTTGATATTTCGTATCATATGTTGCACATATGGTGATTGTGAAGTCACATTTTTACGTGCTAAAATCAAAACAAAATGACTTGCCGTATCTAATTGGCCTTGTGCTCCCCAACTAATTTCTTTAAGTTCATCTCTTATTTCACGGTTTTGAACTACTACAAATTTCCACGGCTCTAATCCTAGTGAACTTGGAGACAATCTACCCGTTTCTAAGATGGTGTTAAAATCACTATCTGAGATTTTTTTATTAGCATCAAAACGTTTTGTTGCATGTCTAAAATTAAAAGCATTTAGCAGCATTTGTTGCATTTGATCCATAACTTTTATATCCTACCTTTCAATTTAAGTACTTTTAAGTATAGTCAAATTCCATATCTTATTAAAACGATATGTTTATAAATTACGTATCAAGTTATAAAAACTTTATTCACTATTAATTTAGTGGCTGAAGTACTTGTTCCTCAATAGTTGTTAGCACACCCTGTTCATCATGAGACGGTGCCACATAATTAGCAATTTCAAATAATGTTTCATCTTCACTATTTGCCATGACGTAGCTATGTTTGGCTAATTGCAACATGTCTAAATCATTATTAGCATCACCAAAAGCCATCAAATCTTCTGCATCTAATTGCCAATGTTTTAAAAGTCTCTCTAAAGCACTACCTTTAGTCATTCCTGGTATAATTAAATCAATACTATCACGGCCGCTAGATACTAACTTTAAATTTTCACTGAATTTTGTACTTAAGTCTTCATCTAATGTAGGATGAGATTCTCTATTGATATTAAGCGCGATTTTTACATATTCATCTTCCGGTAAATCTTGAAAGTTATCTATCTCTTTTAGTTCGCGATAGTAGAAGTGAGCGTCTTTTTTAAATGCATCGTTGTTATCCTTTAAAATATAAGCGCTGTTTAGACCACAAACAATTAAATTATCAATTTCACGTTCAACATTTAAATAGTCAATAATTTCTTGGTAAAACTCTCTATCAAACGCTTGATAGTCGTATAATATATCCCCTTCATAAATAACAGCACCATTTTCAGCTACAAAGAACATGTCACGTTCACCAAATATCGATTTTAATTTTGCATATTGATTACCACTTGCTGCTATAAATTTAATATTTTGAGCTTTAAGTTGCTTAAATATCTTATCAAATCTATGCTCGTCATACGTTTTGTTTGAATTTAAAAATGTACCATCCATATCAACTGCGATTGCTTTTATCATATTGACCCCTCAAATCTTCCAATTTATATGTACGCCCTTTCATTATATCGACAATGCTCATTGTTTCAAAGTAAACCTATGCACTTTATCTCGATTACTAACATAATTGAGAGTAAATTATTCAACTCATATTTTGTTGTATTTCTCTTTACGCATCATGCTTTGAACAGTTATACATTCAACTATTGTTAAACTAAAATTTGAGCCTGCGACATCTCTTATGCCACAGGCTCACTCATTTTATATTTGTTTAATAAATTCTAAGTATGATTGTGTATTTTCTGCTAATTGACTCGGTGTAATCGTAAATGCGCTATATAATTTATGTGCACCTACATAGTTTGCTTTTACGAAACGCGTTGTCGCAATCATAGGACTAATTAATTCCTCTATTGTAAACTGGACGTTACCTTCAGGTGTATAAGCTTCTGGTACGGCCCCGATTGAAATTGCTAATCCAATTTGCTTTCCTTCTAACGCATTTCCTTGTGAGCCATACGCCCAGCCATAGGTAAATACTTCATCTAAATATTGTTTTAATAATGGTGGACAGCTATACCAATATAATGGATATTGAAAAATAATATGATCATGTGCTTCGAACAATTTTTGTTCCTTTTCAATATCAATCTGACCGTGTGGGTATTCTGGATAAATCTCATGAACGGTTACTAATTCCTCATGTTGAGATAATTCATCTCTCCATGCTTTATTAACAGTTGAATTATTAATATCTGGATGCGCAACTACAACTAATGTAGACATATGTTCATTCCTCGTTTCATTACTAATTTAATAGCTTTATATTAAACTTCCCTAGTTCAAAAAGAAACTGATATGCCTAAGAGAATAATTCGTCCACCGTGACATTAAACTGTTTAGCTAATTTAAATGCTAACATTAAAGAAGGGTCATATTTATCATTTTCAATCGCATTTATAGTCTGTCTTGAAACATTTAAGTTTTTACTTAACGTTTCCTGAGATAAGCCATTTTGCTTTCTATAAACCTTTATTTTATTCTTCATATGATCAACCTTTATTTTTTATGTGTACTTCTTTTTGGTCATAAAATAATTAAATACTAATAAAAATAAACCTATTAATATAAATATAATTTCAGGATAAGTCGATATTAAAGCACCCTCAACATCAAACCAACCAAAAACCCTTAACAATAATAAAAATAATAATGAATATATAAGCCAAATAAAACTCTTCGCCAGAATTTCTATAAACATTTTACTTTGTCTTTCATCATAGCGTGATTGTGATTTATTTTTATCTAAAGTTTCAGCTGGTAAAAATTTATTTGTAAGCCAAGTCCAAAAGCAAGAAAATACCAAAATGCCAATGAAAAATATAAAATTCATAATTTCATCTCCTAAATGTAAAAAGTTTTTGACATCATCAATATAAAACAGCCTATATTAAATGTCAAATATCTTTTACATTTAATATAATCTTAATTATATAAATTCAAGTAAACTACCTTTTTTGTACCAAATTAAAAGCCGAGACAATATGTCCCAGCAAGATTAATTTTTCTTATTCTTTTTTTCATAATAGGGTATTAAAAATATTACGAAAATTGCGCAAAGAATAGCTGCAACTGAACCTAAAGTCATAAGTACTCCTCTTTATATTTGGGTAGTTTATAACTAAATATTACACTAAGTTCTGTTACCATAATATCATCACCAATATCATTTACAAATCAAAGTATTAAATAGTAAAATAGACAATCTTTAAAATATATAAAGAGACTGAAATATTTATCCAGACTCTTTATTTAATAATCCATTTATAACATTAAATTACTTTTCTTTTTTATCATGAACCTTCGCAATATAATTAGTACTTTCTTTAATATCATAAATTGTTAAACCTTTAATGTCTTTTTGTTCACCAGGTATAATAATACTAATAACGTAAGAACAAATAAATGCAACACCAAATGAAATAATAGATACAAAGAATGGTGAGTTGCCGCCGCCCATACCATTAAAGATATAAGCAAAAATAATTCCCAATATTAATCCTACTATGACACCAAATGTATTTGTTCTTCTTGTAAAGATACCTACAGCAAAAACTCCTGCTAATGGTACTCCCACAAGCCCTGTAATTAATAAGAATAAATCCCATATATCATTTGAATCAGAAGCTATTAAATAAATAGACATGCCAAACCCAAATAATCCTGAAATAATAATTATCCATCTCGCAGTTCTTACTTCATCCTTTTCTTCACCTTTTCCAAAGAATCTATGTTTGATGTCTACCGATAAACAAGCTGATATTGAGTTTAAACTTGATGAAATTGTAGACTGTGCTGCAGCAAATATCGCTGCAATTAATAGACCTGCAATAAATGGTGGCATTTCAGTAAGAATAAAATACGGGACGATTGAAGATGTATTAAATCCTTCAGGTAATGAACTTTCATGATTATAGAAAGAATATAACATTGTTCCCATACCATAAAATAAAGGTGCTGATATTAATGCTAATGCCCCATTCATCCATAGTGATTTTTTCGTTTCTTTCATAGACTCAGATGCCTGATAACGTTGTACAACATCCTGACTCGCTGTGTACTGATGTAAATTATTGAAAATATTTCCAAGAAAAATAATTGGAATAGCGGCCGCTGCAGTGTTAAATTTCCAATTATCTACGCTAATAATCTTTTTATGTTCAAGCGCATCAGATACAACTGTTCCCATACCACCTTGAATATGCATGACACCTAAGATAATTATAGCTGCTGCACCACCTAATAGAATGACCCCCTGAATAAAATCACTCCATACAACGCCTTCAAAACCACCTAAGAATGTATATAGTATACATAAAATACCTACTAAACTTGCAACGACATATGGATTCATATCTGATACTGCTGTAATTGCAAGTGTCGGTAAATAAATAACGATAGCTACTCTTCCTAAATGAAAGAATACAAAAAGTAATGACCCAATAACACGGACGCTAGGTCCAAATCTCGCTTCTAAATATTCATATGCCGATGTCACTTTTAACTTTTTGAAGAATGGTACATAGAAATAAATAAGCAATGGAATAATAGCGACAATTGCTATATTACCTGCTATATATGACCAGTCCGTCAAAAACGCCTTTTCAGGTGTCGACATAAAAGTAATCGCACTTAATGTTGTAGCATAAATAGAAAAGCCTACTGCCCAAGACGGTAGTCTACCACTTGCAGTAAAAAAACTATCTGTATTTTGACTCGCGCGTTTCGTAAAATAAGCCCCGATTAATAACATAACGACAAGGTAAGCAATAACTGCTACCCAGTTCCAAGCACCAAACCCTACTTGCTGCATTTACTTCAACCCCTAACGTGATGTCTTATAAGTTATAGTCTTTGATTAGCTTTGCTAATTTACTTCTATTCGTCTCATTAAATGGCTTAAACGGTCGTTTCGGTAAACCACCATCTATACCACGTGTCGCTAAAATTTCTTTTAATGTAGAATATATCCCCATAGATAATACCGTTTCTATAATGTCATTAGTATCATGTTGAATTTGATAAGCTTCATCAATCTGACCGTTTTGTGCTTTTTCAAATATTTGTCTTGCACGTTTACCATTTACGTTATATGTAGAACCGATAGCTCCATCTACACCTGAAATCGCAGCCTGTACAAGCATTTCATCAAATCCAGAAAGTATTAATTTATCAGGAAAAGCTTTACGTATACGTTCTAATAAAAAGAAGTTTGGAGCAGTATACTTAACACCTATTACTTTTTCATGATTAAATAGTTCAGCAAATTGTTCAATAGAAATATTGACACCTGTAAGGTCAGGAATCGCATAAATAATCAAGTTATTATGTGTCGCTTCAATTAGCTCAAAATAATAGTCTTTGATTTCTTCGAAGGTAAATGGATAATAAAATGGTGTAACTGCAGAAATAGCATCATAACCCAATTCTGTAGCGTATTTCCCTAATTCTATAGCTTCATTTAAATCTAAAGATCCTACCTGCGCAATCAATGTTACGTCATCATTAACGGCTTCTTTCGCAACTTTAAATACTTGCTTCTTTTGTTCTTTACTTAGTAAAAAGTTTTCCCCTGAACTGCCATTTACATATAAACCGTCTAAGCCTTCAGTTTCAATCGCATTTTTAGCAATTTGTTTTAGCCCCTCTTCTTTCACTTCACCATGTTCATCGAACGGAACTAATAATGCCGCATATAACCCTTTAAAATTCTCTTCCATAAATTTCCCTCCATCTTTTGTTTATATATTTTTATTAACTCTAAAACCCCTATTACATTAAGTTAAAGATATAAAGCTTTTCTATTTACAGTTCAAATTGTAACCGCTACCATTAACAGTATCAATAGTGTTTTGAAAAAATTCATCACTTATAATAAATATCGATGAAAATATTTTTCATAGTTATTATAACTACACTTTTAAATTAAAAAATGATACATATTAATGTAAATACTATGAATGGAGGTATGAATTATGACTAATTATAAAATAGCAATTGATATTGGTGGCACTGATATTAAAGCCGCTGTACTAGATGAAAATTTAAAGTTCATAAATTATCAAAGAATACCTACACCAAATAACATCAATGAATTTATTGCTGATGCAATCTTTGAACTTGTGTCTCATTTTAAAGAAACTTATATGATACATCCTTTGCAAGTGGGGATTTCTAGTGCGGGTGTCATCAATGAAGAAAAAGGAACTGTAGTATATGCTGGTCCTACGATTCCAAACTTTATTGGTACAAACTTTCATAAATTACTTTCACCATTAAACGCAGAAGTAAAAGTATTTAATGATGTTAATGCTGCACTACTAGGAGAGCTGACTTTACATGATTATGAAGCAGATAATATTTTTTGCCTTACATTGGGGACAGGTATAGGAGGAGCTTTTTACAATAAAGTTGGTCACTTGTACAATGGGGAGCGTAATAGAGCCAACGAAATCGGTTACTTATTATATAAAGTACAAGATAGATTAACGTTTGAGCAACGCGCTTCAACTAATGCATTGAAGTTTCTAATGAAAACACATGCATTACCTTATTCAGATAATGTACCCAAACTTTTTGAATTAGCTGAGCAACAAGATGCATTAGCAATCTCCATTCTCGACCGGTGGAGTACACATGTCGCAGAAGGCATTGCACAAATTCAAATTATTTACGATCCAGGGTTAATTTTGATTGGTGGCGGTATATCTTCTCAAGGCACACAATTATTAAATTATATCACCCCTAAAATTGAAGAATTTTTACCTTCAAATTATGGTCACGCACCTGTGCAAACAACTCAAACCCAAAATTACGCCTCGTTATATGGTGCAATATCTAGATTTTTATAATAATCGTTCTAAATTTAATTGTGGAAGCGAAATAAGTCTAAATATCATTTCGAATTAAAATTATCATTTTGCTTCCATAATTTTAATGAAAACTCTTTAACGCAAAAGTCATTTCAAGCTATATATAGTCCATTCATTACTTTACGATACACTTATTAAAGTTTTACATGGTTGAAAGCTATTCGTTTAATATGATTTTTTTGGTATGCTGATAGACGTTTTGCATATAATCATCATCCAATAACAAATAACTTACAATATCAATTAAGAAAAGCGTTGCTATTTGTGTATTAATAAACCTTATATCATTAATTCTAGACTGGTCTGTCGTTATTAATACTAAATCTGCACATTGTGTTAACGCACTGCCCTCGTAATTTGTAATTGCCACAACAAATGCCCCGCGTTCATGAGCGACTTCTGCTGCTGCAATAAGTTCAGCAGTTTCCCCACTATTTGAAATAGCTACAAATGTATCAGAAGCCGTTAATAATGATGCAAAAATTTTCATTTGGTGTGCATCTGTTGATACATTCCCTTTTAATCCCATGCGCATCATACGATAATAAAATTCAGTTGCAGACAGTCCTGAACTCCCTAGTCCAGCATAAATAATTTGTCGGCTACGCATAATTTGATTTACTAACCTTTGAATTTTTTCATCAGAAATAAACTCGCCTGTCTGTTGAATAATATCTTGATGGTATTTATGAATACGTTGTATAAGTGGGCTATTTTCTATAACATTGTCTGTCATTTCTTGTTGCAAATTAAACTTTAAGTCTTGAAAGTTATCATAATCTAATTTATTACTAAAGCGCGTAATAGTGGCTGGTGACGTGCCTATAGCATGCGCCAATGAATTAATCGTCGAAAAAGCATCATCAAATTGATTACTTTGAATGTATTCAACGATTTGCTTGTCTGTTTTCGTAAATAAGTGTCGATAACGTTGCACACGATTTTCAAATTTCATTAGGATTCTCCCCTTCAAATATGAATATAATCTCAGTATATATGAAAATATTTTTCATAACAATTAAATGTATTGATTATTATTTTCTCAATGTTATATTAAAATTACAAATCTAAAGGAGTTTAATGATTTATTAAATTTATCAAAGTTATGGAGTGTGTATTATGTTACCACAAGGATTAATCGTGTCATGCCAAGCATTACCTGATGAACCACTACACTCGTCATTTATCATGTCAAAAATGGCGTTAGCAGCTTATGAAGGCGGTGCTGTCGGTATCAGAGCTAATTCTAAAGAAGATATTATTGCAATTAAGCAAGAGATTGATCTACCAGTGATTGGTATCGTCAAACGAGATTATGATCATTCTGATGTATTCATTACTGCAACAAGCAAAGAAATTGATGAATTAATTGAAAGTCAATGTGAAGTCATTGCATTAGATGCTACAAAACAAATACGTCCAAAAGAATCATTACAATCACTTGTATCCTATGTTAGAGAAAATGCCCCTCATATTAAACTTATGGCAGACATTTCAACACTAGATGAAGCAATTAATGCTGATAAACTTGGTTTTGATTATATTGGCACTACATTATATGGTTATACGTCATATACTAAAGGGCATATCTTATATGAAAACAACTTCCAATTTTTAAAAGATGTTTTAGCACATGTCGATGCTAAAGTTATAGCTGAAGGCAATGTTGTCACTCCTGAAATGCTTAAAACTGTAACAGATTTAGGCGTACATTGCACTGTTGTTGGCGGTGCCATTACACGTCCTAAGGAAATTACCAAACGCTTTATTGATGCTTTAAACACATAAAATTAAAGTGGCTGAGACATTCCTCAGCCACTTTAATTTTATAAAAAGTTATTAATTATAAAACCATTGTTTCAATTCCATTATTATACTGCTTTAGCAATAAATATTTTACGATCTTCCCATTGATTCGTTTGTTCATTATAATTGTCACATGTTATTAATGTAAGTTGTTGTTTTGTGGATTGTTGTTCTTCAAGTACTTCTATGTCTTCTGGTTTCACGTCAAAAATTTTAACAATTTTATACTCTTTTTTCTTATTTCCTGTTTTTAAATACACTTTACTTCCTACTTTTGCATCTGGTAAGTTTGAAAATTGATAATCTGAACCTCCTGTATAGGTATGTCCAGCAATCGCGATGTTTTGCTCTTCTAATGATTCATCCGCCTCAGCGAAACTGACGCCTCTATTAAGTTGTTCCGGTGTAGCCGGTCCTGGATAGACTGGCGTTTTAATATCTGCGTCTGGTACTGATAAATAACCAGCCATTTTTGTTTTATCTTTAGGAATTTCAACTTCTTGATTTTTATTGTTTACAGCATCTTTATCATAAGTTTCTATCTTTGTTTCATTATCTTTTTTAGTTAAATAATCATCGATATGTGGTTTAGTGAAAAGGTAAACTGCCGTCAAAATAAGTAATACCCCCGCCACAGTAATCAGGCGATTAGTCCATTTCTTCATTTTCTTTGTTTCTCCTTTTGAACAATTTCAAATTTAAAAAGTTATATCAACTATAGCACAATTCATTAATTATTTTCATTAATATTAAGGGATTAAAAATATATTTTTGTATCTTCACGTTAATTTTCATGACAAAAAATTGCACCTTTTAGAAAATAAGTGTTAAATAAACCTAAGACATAATATAAAAGATTGTGGGGAATTTTTATGATAAGACAAGCAGTTAAATCAGATTTACCAAATATTTTAGACATTTACAATGATGCCATTTTAAATACTACCGCTGTGTATACCTATAACCCACAAACGCTTGAATCACGAGAGGCTTGGTTTGAAAATAAATCAAAGAGTAACGAGCCTATTTTTGTTTATGTGGAACATGATGAAGCTATTGCCTTTGCATCTTATGGTTCATTTAGGGACTGGCCAGCTTACCAATATTCTATTGAACACTCAATTTACGTAAGTAAGTATCACAGAGGGAAAGGTATCGCTTCGAAATTATTACTGGAACTCATCCATCATGCACAAAAAAGCGGCTATAAAACGTTAGTTGCTGGTATAGATGCTACAAATGATTACAGTATTTATTTACACAAAAAATTCAATTTCACTCATTCTGGTACGATTCAACAAGTAGGTTATAAATTCGATAAATGGCTAGATCTTGCATTTTACCAATTAGATTTAAATACTTTTAATAAATAATATATAACTAAAATATTTTTTCAAAAATCAATACCCCTATAAACTTTAACTAAAATTGGGAACAGGATGGACATTTAATTTCTTTATAAAAACTTTCGTTCTCTTGGGCTCAAATCGCTAATTTGTTTTGTTACTTAGACTTAGTGGTATTAATTATAATGTATTGATTAATTTTGAAGGAAGTGTTTATATGGCGGTATTTTCAAAAGATGAACGTGTAAAAATATTATCAGATATTATTGAAATTCAGTCTGTAAATGAAAAAGAACTCGATGTTGCTCATTATTTGCAACAGCTTTTTAAAAAATATGATATTCATACAGAAATTCTAACGCTGGATGGTGAATCTTCTCGTGCTAACCTCATTGCAGAAATCGGAAACGGTAAACCTGTAGTCGGCGTTTCGGGACATATGGATGTCGTAACAACAGGTGATAGTGATAAATGGAATTATGATCCTTTCAAATTAACTGAAGATGATCAAGGGAGATTACACGGTCGTGGTTCAGCAGATATGAAATCCGGACTTGTAGCGTTAGCAATTAGTTTAATAGAAATTAAAGAAGCAGGTCTATTGAAGCAGGGATCAATTCGCTTTATGGCTACAGCTGGCGAAGAGGTTACAAGTAATGGTGCCGCCTTGCTATATGAAAAAGGCTATATGGATGATATAGATGCATTGTTAATTGCAGAACCATCACAAGATGGCATTGTCTATACACACAAAGGTACGATGGACATTCAAGTCACTTCTAAAGGAAAATCAGCACATAGTTCCATGCCAGAGTTAGGTTTTAATGCCATTAATCCTTTAGTTGATTTCATTCATGCTTTAAATACAGAGTATAACAAAGTGGACGTAAGCAGTGAGTTGCTAGGTACTCCTACTATGAATTCAACTATTATAAACGGTGGAGACCAAGTTAACTCTATTCCTGAATATGCTGAATCACTATTTAATATGCGTACAATTCCACAATTTGATAATAAAAAATTCGAAGAACTATTCAATCGTATCAAAGAAAAAATCGAAACAGAAAGTAACGGGGATATCACTATAAATCCTTATGTTAATCGTGACCCTGTTTACACTACAGGCGATAATTCATTTTTAAAATTAGCTAAATCTTTAGGGGATGAATATTTCAACAGAAATTTAGAAGTTACTTCTTCTACTGCAACTACAGATGCTTCTTATTTAATGAAAGATAAAAGTGAAGACTTTTCATTTGTCATGTATGGCCCAGGTGAAACAGGACAGGCACACCAAGTGGACGAGTACGTCTATAAAGATGTATACCTTACGTTCATCGATTTATACATTCAACTATTAACAGATTATCTGAATCAAACTAAATAATATCTGAGTCCATATCTATTAAATTGAAACTACTTAGCCTTGTTGGGGGCGGGAACACGAATCATAATTTTGATTACGTCTTCCCGCCCCTAATTTTATAAAAGGCAGTTGTATTTTTAAGTACTTATATAACAACTTATGTCTTATCTTTTATTCATTTCTAACCATTTAACCATTTCATTTAAATTATTAACTGTCATAGTTGGCGATTGCCCATTGTAGTCAAAATGTGATTTACTACGATTTACCCATACTGTGTCAAATCCAAAATTAGCTGCTCCTGAAACATCCCATGCATTTGAAGAAACAAATAAAATATCTTCACGTGTCATTTGATAATATTTCAGTATTAAGGAATAGCTAGCAGGGCTAGGCTTATATTGCTTTATTTCATTAACGCTAATAACAGTATCTATATACTTGTTAATTTCAGAATTATCGACTAAAGGCATTAACATATTGTCATTAGCGTTTGATAATACACCAACTTCTAAGTTTTTCGAATTCAACTCCGAAAGCACTTTTGGAATTTCTTTAAAATAGTCTAAATCTAAAAAAGCGTCAAAGAGTTGATTTACATCTTCTCTATTGTATTGAATTTCATGAACATCTAATACATAGCGCAGTGATTCTTTAGTCAATTCATCAAAAGGAACATATCTTTGCATCACTTGTCTTAAAAACATATGCTCTAACTGAGTTTTACGCCAAAGTTGCGAAATGGATTTTGCTTCCACTTCATTGAATTGACCCATATCGTTTTTTAGCGATTCCATATCAAATATTGTACCGTAAACATCAAAAATAATAGCTTTATACATATATAACCTCCCTTTCTTGATAAAAATCAGACTTACTTACTCTTTAGCACGTTTAGACTACATTGAAACAGTTTTAACTTAATTTCAATTAATATTTAATAACTAATTTTACTTTTTACATTTATTTTATAACATTTTGCATCTACTAAACTCAAAACAGGAAAATAACTAATCCTTAGACTATTTATAAATAAACTGTAAAATTACAATAACTTAAGATTAATTCCTTATAAATGGGATATAGAAAAGTAAGGGAGGAGGCTGGTTGTGATGAGAAAGTTATTTTTAATTGATTTGTTAAACCTATTTCTTATTGCCCTAGGTTACATGTTACTAATCACGTTAGTTTTATTTTCCTTTGATTTATTTGAAATCGAAACAACCGGTTCACTATTTTTAAATGCACTGAGTAGTGCCACAGTTGTCAGCCTGTTTAATAACGAGATATTTAACGGTTTGTTTACCTTATTTTTATTTATCTCTATATTAATATTTGTTTATAAAGCTTTAGATCTTTATAAACAAAACAGATAGCTTACTTTGACTAATACGTTAATAAATAATAATTGCTAAGCTGATCCAATTACACCCTAATATATTTACGTACTATTTAATTTTATATTGTAAGGTTTTGTTTTTAGTTATATAATATTAATATAGAATGTTAAATTTATATCATAGCTAGTAACGTGCCGTTTATCATCATAGTTATATTCCATTCCCAGAATTAGACTTTATGCACCCAATTTAATATATGATATATCACAACATTCTATTCAAGTAGATTATTGCCTACTTGAAAAAATAAGATCTAAAGTTACTTTCAGGCAGTAACTTTAGATCTTATTCATGTTTTGACCTCTTATAAACTTTGGCACAGTTATTATTTTACTCGCTTCTTTTTAACCTTTCTCCTCAAGTTTAACTATGAAACTCAAATCATTTCATGCAAATCTCAACAATGCTCTATCCCTTATAACCTTGTTACTTTCATATAAAGAATGTTATTTAGTCACTTTTATAAACTTTCATGCTCTATTACATAACATACTGCATAAAAATTATTTATATTTTTACTACCTCGCTAAAATTTTATTAATAAATGTTCCCTTAGATTCTTTTCACAATGTCATTATATTAATTCAGACATTCATTTTGTTAATGTTGCTAGTTGGCTACCTTTTTTAAAGTATAGAGTTGTACAATAGGCTTACTACTATAAGGTAAAAGACTCATATCTAGATAAAGGTGATATTTTTGATTAGTACACTATCTATTAGAAATCAGTATACATCTGAATTAACAAGGTGCATCAATGAAATTGTTATACTGCTCCCTTTAAATAAACCCTGCAAAATCAATTTAAATGGATTAATTATTACAGTTACTGATGGCATAATTGTTAATAATGCGGATTTATATCAAATGTTAGATGTTCAAGAACTGTTAGAATTAAAAATTCCTTTACCATTATTTATTGAAAAAGATATTAATATTTCAAAATCATATTTCGATTTTAACTGTATTCACTTTGTAGAACAATTTAGAAACCTAGTTCTGGAAATTATACACCGACCTATCCAAGATGAGTTCAGTATGAATGTTTATATATCTAGCATTATTGAATTCTTATTAAGAGAAGCTCGGGTAGTGTTAAGTAGCATCTATATACCTTGTTTAAATACTAAACATCCTTTAGTAGCACGTATTACTAAATATATTCATGATAATATTTGTAACACTTTGAATACAAAACATTTATCTCAAACATTTTATATCTCACAATCGTATATATCTATACTATTTGCTAATAATATCAACATAAATTTTAAATATTATACGACTTCGTTAAGAATTGCTTTATCCCTATATGATCTTATTCAAAATAATAAAAGTATCTACGAAGTCGCTATTAAATATCAATTTTTAAATGTAACAACTTATTCTAAACATTTTAAATATTACATCCAAATGCCCCCTAAAAAGTATATTTACTTATTTAAAAAAGGGTATTATAAATCACCATATAAAATAATCTCAAATGACGTACCTTCAAAAAGTTATTTGGATAAAGTTCAACCACCAACTAAGGACACAAATAACTCTGATTATTCATTAAATCTTTCAAAACTGTCATTTAATAATTTCTTTAAACCCATGACTATTCTTATTCAATTAGATGACATATATGCCTTGAATCATTTTTATGAATCACATACGATGCACAATGATACTACGACGATTTTTCCAAAAGTAAACTTTTGTATATTAGATACACATTTGAGACGATTAAATACATTGAGTGCTCAACAAATCATAAATAGAATAAAACAGTTAATACTAAAGGGGCATCAGTTGACTATTAAAATAACTCACCTATCTTTACGTCAAACTCAGAAGTTTTCGGTTGCTAAATTACTAGCTGAACTAGTAAACGATTTAAATCAAATAACATTACAATTTGATTTTTCTTATTATACTTATAATGAACTTTTAAATTTTATTGAAAAAGTCCGTCTCAAGTATCCGCTTATTAAAATTGGTACGACGATAGATTCTATCATTAAAAGTAAAAATACTTTATCACAAATGTTACATAATATTACTTCAATTAAAGCAGATTTTTACTACATTGATTTAGATTTGAATAGTTTTTATAGGTTAATGGCTCATAAGGTAGCTCAGTCACAAACAGACCATAACTTAAAACAAGTACTTTTAATATTTATTAGCCAATTAGGTGATGAGTATGCAAAGAAATTAATTATAACTCATTTGACTCATAATTCTTTACAAGATTACTACAACACATCTAGCCAACAGACACATATTTTATTAACGCGTTTTTTAGTTGAATTAAATCAAAGTATCTGTGGTTTTGGTTACCCATACTATACAGACGATAATGATAGAATCATGCTATTTAATAAATATCATTGCCCGATGCCTATTGTTCATATATATAGCTTTCTCAAAGCTTTTTTCAAACAACAGGTTGCTTTACTCCCAAACGCAATTATATGTAAAACAAATTGCCATTATCATATTTTATTATTTAGTAACGTAGAAAAATCATCTTTTATAGTTAGAATAAACCACCATTTCATCAAATCATTTCCAGTGTTTTCAAGGCTTTTAAATAAAGATCATGGAATGATTACAAATTTGTTACCTTCAAATATAGATCAAAAAATTTTCGGGTTAAGCTATATAGAACAAATCAATAGCGCTAATTATCCATTATCGAAATTGAGTTTACATTACTTTAAAGAACCTTTGATTTACAAACTATCTCAATCGTCTCTCCAATATATTATGATCGCCATGAGTTAATAACAAAAAAGGCCAAAACAAACTTACATTTGCTTTTGGCCTTTTCTTAATTTCAACAATTACTGCAATATTTAAATTTCAAAAAAGTTCTGTAACTCGTTTAAATGTTCATTATCTATTTGATATTGGGCTTTAACACATCCATTTTCAAGATGTAATACTTCATCTGCACATGACATCAATAATTCATAATCATGTGTAATGACTAATATTGTGTGTCCTTGATTGGCTAAACAATTAAGGGTTCCACTTATCTCACGCATACGTTGTCCATCTAATCCACTAGAGGGTTCATCAAAAACGAGAACCTCTCGTTTAGTTTCTACAGCACTCGCAATAGCTAAGCGTTGTTTTTCTCCACCTGAAAGTGACAAAGGATGCCTATCAACATGTTCTGATATTCCATACTGTTGTAATCGCGATTGAATCGATGCATCATCTAATTTGTTATTACTTAAACGTAGCTCCTCAGCAACACTTTCAGCAAATAATTGATTATTCACATCTTGAAAAACCATATATACACGGTCTAATCTTTGATTACGTTTTAATATTACGCTATTCATATCAACGTAACCTTTAAATTTACGTTCTACACCTGTTAGACAACGAGCAAATGTCGATTTTCCAGAACCGTTACGACCTATAATAGCTGTTACTTTACCTTTGGTTAATTCAGCTTTAGGAATATTAAGTGCATATGGTTGCTTGGATTTATAGTTGAAAACAAAATTATGCAATGTTAATTTTTCTTCACTATTGTTGTAATTTAAAGCTTTAGGTTTCATCTCATCTAAATGTATTGACCTTAATCCTAGAAACGTTAAATTGCCATGTGTTAATGCATTAAATGAGCGATTGTCGTACATCTTGTCGATTTCACCATGCTTCATCACTACAAAACGATCGACAACATCTACCAAATAGTGCAAACGATGTTCAGCAATTATAATCGTTTTACCTTCACTCTTCCACTGTTCTAACAACTGTCGCAATTTAGTAATTGTAGTAAAGTCTAAATTAGACGAAGGCTCATCTAAAATGATAATTTCATGTCCACTTACTTGTATTGCAGTACATGCGATAAGTTGTTTCTCTCCGCCGGACAAGTTAAATATATCTCTATCTAATAAATGATTCATATTCAATACTTCAACACTATGATTAATATTAGTGTTGATACGTTGTGGATTAACGCCATAGTTTTCCGGCTCAAATGCTAATTCACTTGTTGTATTCAAACAAAAAAATTGTGAATGAGGATTTTGAAAAACTGAACCACTCAACTCCGAAATCTCATAAATAGATTCCTGACGTATATTCTTTCCATTGACTTGAACAGTCCCCTCAACATTGCCATGATATAGATGAGGTACAGTACCATTTAAAATGCGTGTCACTGTAGTTTTCCCACAACCTGACGCACCCGTTAAACAAATAACCTCACCACTATTAATAGTAAGGTTAATATTATTTAACACTTTTTCTCCATTTTCATAATTAAACGACATATCCTCAATTCGAATCATATTTCAACCTCACACTATATAATAAGTTACCCATAAAATCAGTACTATGCTAATAAATAACCAATCTAGCCAACGCATTTTTAGCAATACGATAGATGTCCTTTTATGTGTTAAATTCAAACCACGTGTGATTGATGCAATAGTCAATTCATTACCAATTTTCACGACGCTATTTAACAACGGCACAACGCGGTATTCGAAATACTGCAGTGGCTTTTTAAACGCAAAACGCAATGAAATACCCCTCATTTTCATTACATCTTTAATCGATGCTGATTCTGACTTGATAGTTGGTAAAAATCTAAACATTACAGCGATAGGAATCGTAATCTTTCTCGGTGTTTTCAGATGTTCTAGACCTGCAATAAGAACTTCAACTTGAGTTGTCTTAAAAATATAATATCCCATTACAAGTGATGGTAAAAAACGTGTAATCACGCCTGAAGAGACAAAGATGAATAAAGTAGCTAATTGACTATGATCAAATGTAACAAACGCTTCTCCATACCATACGCTAATTGTAACAATAATGCATAGACATCCAATCAAATATTTACCAATGAGTAAAATCAAAACAGAGGGTAGTAACATTACAAGTAAACGTAAGAAAATTTCATTTCCCGTTACACCACCAGTTAATGAAATAAGTGAAATAATAATCATGATTCCAAGCTTTACTCTAGGGTCTAAATTAAATATATGGCTTTGATTTATTATTTTGTTATTCATACTAAATCATACCTGCACGCTTAAAATGCTTCTTCAATATGCCTTTAGCGATGTAAGTACCTATCAGCGCTCCAATGATAGTCGTAACGATTATGATAGGAATCATCTCTATTGAAAATAATGCAGCTACCGTAGCTTCATAATCTGAACCGTATTTCTCTTGTATAAAGGCTAGATATGACTGTCTCATAAAATAAAATGGTAATAAATTGCCTATTGGCCAAAATGAGAAAATAATATAACCTATACCATTTAATTTCCAGCTTTTATAATCACCTATTGTCATAATAACGTCTGCTAATATAATAATAGGTACACTTAAAAGCAATGCCATCCAAGGATGACCCATAATTGCTAATATCAAACTTACCACAATACCACAAAGCGATAGTGCTCCAAATTTTTGTGTTTTCGTAATAAGTAACATAATTGGTATACCACCAACCAAACCTATCATAGCAGGCAGTAATAGCATAAATATTGGTATAATGCCTAAAATACCTGGCGGGGCTATAAATATAAAATATATCGCCGTAAATATTCCTATATTTATTAAATCTTTAACATCTATTTTGCCTTTTTTCATCAGTAACTCCCTCTTCACATAAAACTAAAATTGGAATGACTCAGAAAATTATATTTAAATAACCTATCTTATCGTCCCACGCCGTGACTAGAAAAAGAATATAAGAGCAAACTCATTTGCCGTATCGCATGTGAAACTAAGATATTAATATACACCTTAACTTATGCTTTATATTCCTATTAAAAATACATTATTTCAAAGATACTATAATTGAAAATTATTATCAATGACATCGGTTTATAGCACACTAATAGTTTATAAATTATACAATAGATTATTGAACTCTCTAAAGCATCATACTTATATGGATGCATTAATATAGTCGTCACCCTATATCATCACTATCAAATTAAAATTAAAGGGCAGGATAGAAATCAAATTTGAAAATTGATTTCGTATTCCCACCCATAAATTAGCTCACTATAAATATTTAAACCCAAGTATTTATAGTTATATCATTGCTTTTTATTATTATATACTGGTTAATACCTTAAATTAAAATATGGCGATTCCAAAGTGAAATTCTTTTTAAGATTTTTAGCTTTAATCTTATCGTTGAGCGCTATATTATAAGTCATTTTTTCTTTAGATTGATGAGCAGTCAGGTAACCATACATAAACGTATCTGGCAGTAATACAGTTGTTAAACCTTCAGACAAAATATAGTTAAATTCTAAACTACTAAGTTGAATCGTTTTACTATCTTTTATCGTAACTTCAATCATATCGTCTAATTTATTTTGAGTTACATAAAATGATAGATTGTCAAAATCTTTTGTGAAGTACGGTGTAAAACGATAATAATTATCATTCAGTGAAGCAATTGTACTCGTTTCTTTTCCATAGGAATACTTTAAGCGTTTACCGCCAATGCGTTTTTCAACACTCATATTATCTACGCGCATTTCTAAAAATGCATCCCAAACCTTTTCTTTAATTAAATACGGCATAATGTCCTTCATAGAAGCATTAAATTTAAAACGTGTTTGATCATTAATAGCTAAAGGTATATAAATCAATTCTTTTTTATTACGTGATACTAACTTCAGTTGTATCATAGAAGCTACATGATTAGGGTTGATAATTGAACTTAAAAATTCTAATTCCAATTCAAAACCTTGTTCATTAAATTTAAAATGGGTCATTCTTATATCCGGTTTCATTAATTTATTGAATATAAAGTATGGTTCTTCACGATCAAACTGAATTTGCAATACACCTTGTTGCGCACTAAAATTATAAAATTGGCCATTATTAAAGCTTTCTTCAACAATTTGATAATGTTTCATATCTTTTTTGCGTGCATAATATAACAATGGTTTTAATGAATCTCTGACTATATCGTCTACTTCGGTTGGTACTTTTTGTATAAAGTCGCCTAACGCATCCATCCAATCTTCTTTTTTATCATCTGCTATTTTAAGTGAAAAATTATTTGTTCTTGAAAATGAAAAATGGCGATCTAAAAAATACCCTAATATATCATGTCTATTGTCTAAAGGGCTATTCAGAATTTCTTCTGTAATTAATCCCATAACTTTATAAAAATCTTTAGGTGACACATATGCCGAGCTCATATGTTCCCCTTCTCGCTTAGTCGCATAGTAGTATGGTTTATCTGCTAATACAGCGATTTTCTTTGCGTTAACGTATGCTTTCATTGTAAATAGTTGATCCTCTGCACTACGTAAATCTTCTGGGAACTCAATATGATTATCACGTAGTAAGGACGTACGATAAAACTTAGTGGGACTTAACGTATAAATAATACGTGAATTAGCTAATGTGACATCATCATTGGTTTCTTTAAACATAGATTTAGGAACGCCACGACCATTTACACCTTCCATTTTAACTAGAACCACATCAGCCTGATTACCTTCAACAAATTTTGATACATCTTTCAATGTATCTGGATGAATGTAATCGTCTGAATCTACAAAGAAGACATATTCTCCTTTAGCTAAGTTTAGAGCTGTATTCCTAGGTTTTCCAGGGCCACCCGAATTGGCTTCAAGTTGTTTTACAGTTAAATTCAATTTGTTTTTATAAGACTCTACTATCTCCAAAGTATGATCTGTAGAACAATCATCTATCAGTATAACTTCAAAATCCTTCTTATCGTATTTTTGATTCTGCAAACTGTTCAATAGTTCTCCTATATACTTTTCAGAATTGTAACTTGGTACTATGATTGAAAATTCCATTGATATATCCACCTTATAAAAATGAGCTGAAATACTAATAACACATAGTTAGTTTAATGATACATAATCTTATGAATAGATTCATTATCTTACTTTTAGTTTATTAGTTATTGTTTCAGCTCATCATAATTTTTTATTTTCAGTTTTTCTTAGCTTCCAAATACGTTTCTTACTAAACGTTCACTCGAACGACCATCTTGATATTTAAAATGCTTATCTAAGAATGGTTCTACTTTGTCTACTTCAAAGTCTTCATTATCTAGTGCTGTTATTAAATCACTAAATGACTCTACAATTTTCCCTGGCACAAACGTTTCATATGGCTCATAAAAATCAC
>NZ_ANMR01000014.1 GCF_000338275.1 Staphylococcus xylosus NJ | reverse complement strand
CGAGATAATCATGCAGCATATGCGTTTATCAAACGTCTCATTAAACAATTTGGTAAACCTCAAAAGGTGATTACAGATCAGGTACCTTCAACGAAGGTAGCAATGGCTAAAGTAATTAAAGCATTTAAACTGAATCCCGACTGTCATTGTACATCGAAATATCTGAATAACCTCATTGAGTAAGATCACTGTCATATTAAAGTAAGAAAGACAAGATATCAAAGTATCAATACGGCAAAGAATACTTTAAAAGGTATTGAATGTATTTACGGTCTATATAAAAAGAACCGCAGGTCTCTTCAGATCTACGGATTTTCACCATGCCATGAAATTAGCATCATGCTAAGAAGTTAACACAAAGTATTATTTTAAAATTGAGATTAGACATTTATTTTTCAACTTTGCAACAGAACCATTTCAATTAATAATTTGTTATTTGTTATTTCTTATAATTTTTATTGAATTAAAATCTCTATATATACTCAGGTTATAATCTGATTAAAAAGTGAAAGTAATATTACATGCGTTCTTCAAAGTTTTTTGAATTAGAAACATATAAGGCAGTATAGAAAATGATGACTTTTAAAATATAAAGTTGTAGTAGATACATTGTAAAAATAAACTTAAATTGCTCAAATACTTTTCAATAATATCAAGATATATATTAAATCGAAAGTGATTATATAGTACCAAAGTAAATATGGTACTAATTCCAGCTTATACAGGAAAAGATAAAGAATTTTTTATACTAGTGACATCATTAAAGCAAGTAAGATTAATCCTTTTTTAGCCAAATTCTTGTGGTTTGATAAATTTATTGATTAATTATTATAAATAAAGATTGAAAAGCTTTAAGAAGGGTACAATATTAAATAAGAGACTTGGAGCTCTTGTCAATTATGATAATGAGCAAGTGAGCTCGTTAAGTTAAAGATGAGCTGAGGTAAAGTTTACCTGCTCATCTTTTTCTATTTGGAGGCTAAATATATGAAAAAAATATTATTAACAGGCGCTTCAGGATATATCGGTAGTCACTTAATGAATAAATTAAAAGATAACTATGAAATTATAGCTATTTCTAGAAATATAGAAAATAAATCAAATGAACACAATGTTACTTGGAAAGCAGCTGACTTGTTTGATTTAAATGAAATAACAGAAGTAATGGAGGACATTGATATTGCTATATACCTTGTCCATTCTATGATGCCTTCAGCTAAGTTGACGCAGGCGAGCTTTGAAGATTTGGATGCATTATTAGCTGATAATTTTGCTAAAGCCGCTAGTTATAACAAAGTTCAGCATATTGTATTTATGAGTGGTTTGATACCTAATACAAGTGAATTATCACCACATTTAAGAAGCCGTTTAGAGTGCGAACAGATTTTAGGATCATATGGTGTACCAGTAAGTACTTTAAGAGCGGGTTTGATTATAGGTTCTAAAGGAAGTTCTTACCCTATATTAAAAAAATTAGTGGATAGATTACCTGGCCTGTTACTGCCAAAATGGGCTTATAATACAACATTGCCAGTTGCAATAGACGACGTGATTGACGGTTTATATAAAATTGTAGAGCGTAATCCAAATGAGAACGAATCGATAGATATTGGTGGACCTAGTCATATGACTTATAAAGATCTATTCAAGCAAACTGCAGAGGTACTAGATAAACGATTACCTACGATAGATTTGCCTATTATTCCCATTTGGCTAAGTAAATATTGGGTGAAACTTATTTCAGGTGTCCCAAAAGAAATGGTTTATCCACTAATGGATAGCTTAATTCATGATATGATTAGAAATGATGAAAATATTGTGAAAGACATTTCTATAGGCAAGATTGATTATAAGGAAAGTGTGCGTAATGCCTTGGAAGAAGAAACTAAGACACAAAAGAAAGGGAAGTCATCACGTAAGGGCGATATTAAAGATGTTAGAGCAATATCAAGGATAGTCTTACCTAAAGATGTAAATATGATTCAATTGGCAGAATCATATGCAAATTTTTTAAATAGAATTACATTAAATGTCGTTAATAGTGATTTTAACGAAGATAACTTTACGATTAGTGTGCCGTGTTTAAATAAGGACTTATTATTATTAAGTAAAGATTTTAAAGCCTCTAATAACGAGAGAATTTTATATCGAATTGTTGGTGGAGATTTCGCTTTAGATTCAGATGGTGGTAATGCGAGATTAGAGTTTAGAAGATTACCTAATAGTGACGCATGTATCATAGCGTTACAAGAATATGAACCGACGTTACCTTGGTGGGTATATAAGTATACCCAAGCAAAAGTTCATAAAAGTGTAATGAATCTTTTTAAATTTAAAATAAGTACTCAAAGAACCAACAAAGGAAAACAATTAAATATGAAGAAATTTATTTTACCAATTGTTATTTCAGGTGCTATTGTCTTGAAATTATATGGATTGAAGAAGTATTTAGCTAGAAAAAATAACATGTCTAATGCCGAACTATAGCTATTAGATATAATAGCTAGTTACTTTTACAAAAAAAGAGGGGATCAACTATGAAAGCAAACGAGATAATTAAGACAATTATAAAAGTTATAACACCAATTACAGGCGGTAAATTTATAGGGAAATTTGCAGTGAAAAATGCGAGAAAAGATTACAAAAATAATGTTAAACCACCTTTTTCACCACCCGGCTACGTCTTTCCAATTGTGTGGCCAATACTTTATACAACGATGGGCGTAGCTTATGAATTAGTGACTAATAAATCTACTAGTAAGGCTTTCAAAGGTGCTTATTACACGCAATTAAGCCTGAATTATCTATGGTCGATATTATACTTTAAATATAAATTACGCTTTAGTGCGTTGATAGAGAGTGTTGTATTACTGGGCGCAGTAGTTACAACAACTGTAAAATTTTTCAATGTAAAAAAAGATGCTGGCATTTTACTAGTTCCATATATGCTTTGGAGCGCTTTTGCTACTTATTTAACAGCGGGTAATTGGTATTTAAATAAAGATAACCCAAGCTATACAGAGAAATCTGAGAATTAAATTGATGAAAAAGATTATATATATTGCGCTATATTGGTTTATAGTTCAAATGATTATTGCTCAACTTGGTACTCGTATTAGTTATAAGTTCTTAGAAAAAGATAATAAGTATTTTCGAAGTTGGAATTTTGAACAAGAGGGTCAATTATGGCAACAATTAGTTAAAGTGCAATATTGGAAAGATCATTTGCCAGACGGTCAAAATCTTAACTCTAATATCAGTAGTAAAGCGACTTTCGATTTATCTAAAAATATGAATGATATACAGCGATTTATATTAGAAACTAGACGTGCAGAGGTGGTTCATCTGCTATCCATATTTCCTGTTATTGCGTTTTTTAAAGCGTCAAAAAGTGTTAAAATAATTAATTTTATATATGTCATTATAGCTAATGTGCCTTGTATGATTGTTCAACGCTATAATCGCCCTAAGTTAATACGTATTTATAATAAATTACAAAAAAGAAAAGGTGATTAAATGGGAAATAAGAAAGTGGTTGTCATAGGAGGTGGCTTGGGAGGGATTGCTAGCGCAATTTGTATGGCTCAAGCAGGCTATCAAGTGGATTTATATGAACAAAATAAGCATATCGGTGGAAAGGTAAATAGGTTAGACATAGATGACTATGGATTTGATCTCGGTCCATCAATTTTAACCATGCCTAAAGTATTTCAACGCTTATTTAAACGATGTGATGAAAGGCTAGAAGATTATGTTAGCATTCGTAAGTTAAGTTTACAGATTAGAAACGTTTATCCAGATGGCCAAATTTTAGATTTATATGAATCCATGGAAGATATATTAACAAATAATGAATCGTTAACAAATAAAGATATAGAGCAACTTTCTTCGTTTTTTAGTTACGCACAAAAGATACATCAAGTTGCTGAAAAAAGCTACTTTGATAAGGGATTAGATACGATGTTTGCAATTATTCGTTATCATGGTCCGTTTTCAGCTTTAAAGCATTTCGATTATTTTCATACAATGCAACAAGCCATTAATAAAAGGGTAGATAACCCATATTTAAGAGAAATGCTAGGTTATTTCATAAAATATGTCGGCTCCTCATCTTATGATGCTCCGGCTGTATTGAGTTTATTACCTCAAATGCAACATGAGGAAGGTTTGTGGTACGTAGATGGTGGCATTCATAAGTTAGCGGAAGCGATGGAACAATTAGCGAGAAAATTAGGTGTGGGCATACATTTTAACACCCCTGTAAAACGTATCAATTATAATAGTCAAAATAAGGTGACAGGGATAACAATAGAAAGTAATAAGGAAATATATGCAGATTACATTATATCTAATATGGAAGTAATCCCTGTTTATAAGTATTTATTGAATTTTGATGCAAACCAAATAAACAAATTGGAACGTAAATTTGAGCCAGCTAGTTCAGGTTATGTCATGCATCTTGGTGTGGACAAAAGTTATCCAGAGCTTCAACATCATAACTTTTTCTTTTCAAGTAATTCTAAAGTTAATTATGATCAAGTTTTTCACCAGTATGTTTTGCCTGAAGATCCGACTATTTATGTAGTGAATACAAATAAAACAGATAAGACACAGGCGCCAGAGGGACACGAGAATATAAAAATATTGCCACACATACCGTACATTCAGAGTAAGTCATTTAGTGAAGCAGAATATCTGCAATTCCAAGAACGTATATTGGATAAATTAGAGTCCATGGGCTTGAAAGATTTGAGAAAGCACATTGTATATAAAGACGTATGGACACCACATGATATAGAAAATACATACAATTCTAATAAAGGAGCTATATATGGCGTAGTATCCAGTAAGAAGAAAAATAAAGGTTTTAAATTTCCTAAAAAAAGTCAGTACTTCAAAAATTTGTACTTTGTAGGTGGTTCTGTAAATCCTGGCGCTGGTATGCCTATGGTTACTTTGAGTGGTATGCAAGTAGCAGAAGCTATTATTAATGGAGAAAGTAGTTGAGGCTGAATGATACTTTATATAATAGCAATAGTATTGACGATACTATCACTAATAAGTGGAATGTGTATGTATGCGCGTCGAGCGATTATAAATAACTCCGGAAAAGGAAGAGGTCAGACAGCCGTCAGTGTTATTGTACCTGCTAGAAATGAAGCGGAGAACTTACCTAAATTACTTAACAGTATAAGTAAAGAGCAAGAAATAGAAGTAATTGTTATGGATGATGGTTCAACTGATGAGACACAAGTTGTCGCTAGATATTATGGTGCGAGCGTATATACTGTTGAAAATGATACTACATGGCAAGGTAAGTCACATGCTTGTTGGCAAGGTAGCAAATATGCAACGCATGATTTATTAATGTTTGTTGATGCTGATGTTCAGTTTGCTTGTGATGATAGTATTCAAAATATAGCCAATCAATATGATTTACAAGGTGGTAAAGGTTTGTTGTCAATACAACCTTATCACAAGATAAAAAAGCTATATGAAAATATATCGGCGATTTTTAATTTAATGACAATCGTAGGTATGAATCAATTTTCAATCACGAAATCAGCAAATAATGAGCAAGGCGCGTTTGGACCAGTCCTTGTGACAAATAAGCAAGATTATAAATTGACACAAGGACATTTGAAAGCTAAAAATCAAATCATTGAAGGCTTTGCAATAAGTAAAGCATATAATCAGCAAGGTTTGCCAGTTAGTTTGCATGAAGGCCAAGGCGTAGTGAATTTTAGAATGTATTCTCAAGGATATAAAGCGCTATTAGAGGGTTGGAGTAAACACTTTGCACTTGGCTCTCAAGTAACTAAAAAATCTACGCTTACGTTTGTATTTTTATGGCTATTTGGTTCACTTACAACAGTTTTAGCGATAATTTTTTCAATTAATTTAGGCTCGTTATATATATTATTAGCTATTACTCTATATTTTATATATGCGATACAATTTCATATATTTATTCGAAGAACAGGAAATTTTAATATCGGTGCGAGTTTATGTCATCCACTGCTCTTCATATGCTTTGTCGTGATATTTTTTAAATCATGGTTAGATATCAATGTATTCAAACGTATATATTGGAAAGGCCGTAGAATAGATTTATAGCTTAGTCTTTTATACAAATGTCAAGAAGTTCTAGGATTACTGAGGAGGCCAATAAATGAATCAATTAGAGAGAGATTATAACCATTGTCACAATATAATGAAAGAACATTCAAAAACGTTCTCATATGCCTTTGATTTTTTGGATTTAAATAGGAAAAAAGCAATTTGGGCTATTTATGCAGTTTGCAGAATTATAGATGACAGTATTGATAAATACAAAGACCTTGAGCAATTAAACGGCATATCTAGAGATTTAGATGTGATTTATAGCGATTGTGATTATATTCAAGCGTATCAAAGTGATGCAGCTATTATGAATGCTTTAAGTAATACATTGAATACATATTCAATACCTAAAAAACCTTTTGAATCTTTAATTCAATATGTGAAGGAAGATTTAGTTTTAAAAGAAATGAAAACTGATTCAGATTTATATGAGTATTGCTATGGTGTAGCAGGTACTGTCGGTGAATTGTTAACTCCTATATTAACTTCATCAAATGAAAATAATTTCGAGCAAGCTGAAGAAGCTGCGATTGCTTTAGGCAAGGCAATGCAAATAACTAATATTTTAAGAGATGGCGGCGAAGATTTTCAAAATGGAAGAATTTATCTAAGTGTAGAAAAATTAGCTCAATATCGAGTTAATCTACATTCTATATATTATGAAGGAGTTACGCCAAATTATATAGAACTGTGGGAAAGTTACGCTACAGAGGCAGTTAGGTTATATGATATTGCATTAAACGGTATTAATTATTTTGACGAAGAGGTACGTTACATTATCGAATTAGCTGCGATAGCTTATCATGAAATACTTGTGGAAGTAAGGAAGGCAAACTATACGTTGCATAAGAAAGTATATGTAAGCAAATTGAAAAAAATGAAAATTTATCGTGAACTTAGTGCGAAATATAATAGGAGTGAAACATTATGAAGATTGCAGTTATAGGCGGCGGTGTTTCAGGTTTAGCTGCAGCTTCAAGATTAGCAGCAAACGATCACCAAGTAGATTTATATGAAAAGAACCAACAAATAGGTGGCAGGATGAATCAGATCAAGCAAGATGGATTTACATTTGATATGGGACCAACCATCGTAATGATGCCTGATATTTATCGAGACGTTTTTAATTACGCTCAAAAAAATATGAATGATTACTTGGAAATTAAACAATTATCACATATATATGATGTTTATTTTAGTGAAACAGATCAAATTCGCGTTCCTACAGATCTTGCTCAATTAAGAGATATGCTTGAAAGTATTGAACCTAACTCTACACATGGTTTTATGTCCTTTTTAACAGATATATATGAAAGATACGAAATAGCACGAAAATATTTTCTAGAACGTACGTTTAGGAAACCTACAGATTTTTATAATCCTTTTACTATATATCAAGGTATGAAACTCAAAACATTTGATAAAGCAGATAATTTAATTGAAAAATATGTTGATAATGAAAAAATCCAAAAGATTCTAGCGTTTCAAACATTATATATAGGTATCGACCCTAAACGAAGCCCGTCATTGTATTCAATTATACCCATGATAGAGTTAATGTTTGGTGTTCACTTTATAAAAGGTGGTATGTATAGCTTTGTCAGAGCGCTTCAAAGGCTAAATGAAGAATTAGGTACTCAAATTTATACCAACGCAAACGTTGAAGAAATTATCATTGATGGTAGGTATAAGTGTGCGGAGGGACTAAAAGTAAACGGACATATAGAAAAGTATGACAAAATAATTTGTACTGCTGATTTCCCATATGCTACTTCATCTTTAATTAAAAATGAACATCATCCTAAGAAGTATACGACACAGAAAATTGATAATATGGACTATTCTTGCTCAGCCTTTTTAATGTACATAGGGGTTGATAAAGATTTATCTGAAGATATCTTGTTACATAATGTTATATTTTCAAAGGATTTTGATAATAATATCAATGAAATATTTTCCGGGGAAATATCCCAAGATCCATCAATATATGTATACGCTCCTAGTGTGGAAGATCAGTCGTTAGCGCCTGAAGGTCAAACAGGTATTTATGTGCTGATGCCCGTTTCAGAATTGAAAACAGGTGATACGGATTGGTCTGATGAGTCAACAATCACACAAGTGAAAGATATTATTTACAATAAGCTTTCTACGATTAAAGCGTTAAAAGATTTAAAAAAGCAAGTTGTGACAGAAATTATTTATACGCCTAAGGATTTTGAAGGAGATTATAATGCTAAATTTGGAGCAGCCTTTGGTTTAATGCCTACTTTAGCGCAAAGTAACTATTACAGACCGCCTAATGTGAGCAGAGATTACAAAAATTTGTATTTTGCTGGAGCTAGTGTTCATCCAGGGGCAGGAGTGCCAATTGTACTGACGAGTGCTAAAATTACAGTTGATGCTATGTTAGAAGATATTAATAATGGTATATAAAAAATGCTTAAAATTACTTTTTGATAAAGTGATTTTAAGCGCCTTTTTAACTAATCGAACGTAATGGTTTGTGGTGTGTCTAATTTTTTATCGTTCATAATTTTTATGGATTTTGGTATTACTTTAATTACAGACAAGTTTGGATCTTCCTTAGAGTCAAAAAAGGACTTATCTTGTTTGTTCCAAATCCAATCAATAGTCTCTTGATCTTTCAGTATTTCAACATTAGCATCAATTTCTAGAAAACTACGATTATTCGTTTCATCGTAACCTATAAGTACATGAGCTTTGGGATTATCTTTAAATTCAGCAATTTTTTTAGACTCAATGCTTGTCTTAGTATAAAGTGTATGTCCATCATTATAAAATACCATGTATCTACTATTAGGTGTATTGTTATGTGCAGTAGATAGGACACCTATTTTTGATGTATTTAATATATTTTCAATTTCATTTTGTAATTGTTCGTTATTCATAATTTAATCACCTCTGACAATAATATACCCTGAAGTTGCCTATAATATGTAAGGTATTAAAATTTATTTTATTTTTTAGTGAATTATACAAAAGTTAAAACGGGTATATGATTGAAAACACAATCTTAAGTTAAAGGACAATTATAAAGTGAATTTGTATGAAACAAGCTGGGAGGCAATAAAATGCATTTAGGAGTCATACTTAACAGAGTTTTTAGAACGAAAGATAATCCACTTTTTCAATATATAGTGAAGCATCAAAATGAGATAAATAAATTGTATTTTATCTTACCTTTAGAAGATTTAACTGACGCATCAGAAGTAAAACGTGACTATTACCATAAAGTTGTAAAAGGATTTGTAAATGCTTTGGATAAGCATGATATACAACCTTATATTGTCACATATGAAAAGCTAGGTGAATTAGCAGAAACATTGGCGTTATCTCACGTATTAGTAGCAAAAGATATTATGAGTTATCACAAAGAAATATATGACTATCCTCATGTAAAAAAGGCTTTTGAAAATCACCAAGTTACAGTAATTGGACAGCGCTTGAATCATTATTTTGAGCCAACAAAGACTTTTAATAAACAGCAACAGCCTTATAAAGTATTTACTAGTTTTTATAAAGCAAATCGTCAGGACTTAGTACACACCCCTAAAAAAAGTTATCAATTTAAGCAGTTGTCTCAAATTGCGGAAAAGGGTTCAAATCAAAGTGACTTAAAATTTGAAAATAATAAAGATATAGAAAAGTTAGCGCGTAAAGCTTGGGATGATTTTTTAAATGGTGACATAGCTCATTATGATAAATTGACTGACGATGTGTCGCAGGATTTTGTAAGTGGATTAGGTAAATATTTAGCATATGGACTACTCGATATTCGTGAAATTATAAATGATTTACTTGAAGATTATGAGAGCGATGAAAAAAATTATGAAGCTTTTATAAGAGAGGTTCTATTCCGTGAATTTTATTATGTGTTAATGACACAGTATCCAGAAACGGCAACTAAATCTTTTTCTGAAAAATATCGAAACATGCAATGGTCGTATAATAAAACACATTTTGAAGTATGGAAAAAAGGTCAAACTGGTTACCCAATCGTTGATGCTGCAATGAAGAAGCTGAATCGTACAGGATATATGCATAATCGCTTACGAATGGTCGTATCACAATTTTTAACGAAAAATTTATTTATTGATTGGACTTGGGGGGAGGAGTACTTTAGACAGTATTTGATAGATTATGATAATGCATCTAATGTACATGGATGGCAGTGGTCAGCATCAACTGGAACAGATGCAGTGCCTTATTTCAGAATGTTTAATCCTATACGTCAAAGTGAGCGTTTTGATGCGCAAGGGTATTTTATTAAAATACAGCTAGAAATATTTAATGATGTGAGCAGTAAATACATTCATGATCCAACTAAATATAAAGACAAGTTACAAGAAATTTATCATATTGAAATTGGAAAAGATTATCCACAGACTATCGTGAATCATAAAAATAGTAGAGATTATGTTATGGATAAATTTAAGCAATTTTGACATATCATCCAATAAAAAGGAGTGATTCATTTGTTGAAAAATGAAATACATCCTATTTATTTAGACAAAAATAATAATGAGGTAACTATTAATAGATTTAATGTGACATATCACTATACTATATTAGAACAAATTAATGATTTGCCACAATATGGTTATGCAGTTTTAAACCATTTATATGCTAATCCTGGTTTAGAGGCAGACTTCGAGCGTGTGTTCTTAAATAGAGATAAACATCTAGAGAATACTGAAGGGTTTGAAAATCTATTATTTCTAAAGCCACATAGTACACATGAACATCATGTTATCATTACATTTTGGCAAGACGAAGCAGCTTACAAACATTGGCAAGAGTCTCAGGAATATAAAGCATCCCATAAAAATAGAGGAACCAAGCAAGGTGCTGATAAATTTATTGTAAACAGAAACCTATCATTTAATATTAGTTTAGAATTTAAATAACATAATCTTTGAATTAAATGATATTTTTGCAAACATATAGGCGAGTTATTTAAATACTAACTTGCCTATTTTTTAAGCGATATAAAAATTTTAGCAAAATCACTGATAAGGGGAAGCATATCATAAATGATGCGGTTTTTTCAGCCATCTTATAAAGAAAATTTGACCGAATCGTTTCAGAACATTAAATGAACATAATCTATAACTATCTGATTATCTCAATTGGTTTAATCATCATAAAATTCATGGTTCATTGAACTATTAACTACCAGTAAATTGTAAACTAAGTACCACATAAAAATTGTCCGGTTTATTGTTGACATATCAAGATATAAAAAATGCTGAAACAAAATCTAATGTTTCAGCATTTTTTAATATAGTGCCGTTAATCAGCGCTTTCAAAAAGTGTTCTATTTTCTTTTTCATTTTGAAAGTTAGAAATTTCATTTTGTACATTGTTCGAAATACTTCGTTCAAGATTTTTAGCAAAAGTTTGTTCTATTATAGATAACCTTTCAAAGTTATCCTTGTAAATTTTCGTTAATTCAAAGATTTCGTCTTCAAATTTATTTTCTACTTTCCTACGCAAATCAGCATATGAACTACTATCTTGATCAATACTTACAATTATTTTTTTCATTTCATTATATATAGACTGTAAAGCCTTTTCTTTCAGCAAATTTTTTTGATCATCATTAATAGTATTTATTTCTAATATTGCTTTTTTGACACCTTCATTACAACAGTATTCTATTTCAGCACCTGAAAATTGTTTTTGTTTCAAAACATTAAAAATCTTAATTTCCCATTCTCTATAATCCGATAAGTTTAAAGGAAGTCTATTAGTTAAATGTAATTCAAAGATAGCTTTTTTAGCTTGAAAATTCGGATTATCAATATAGAAAATTTTATCAAACCTACCTTTACGCGTTAATTCAGGAGGCAATTGATTTTTAACGTTATTTGCTGTAGCTACTACAAATACGCCTTTATTTTTGTCACTCATCCATGTTAAGAAAATCCCAATTACTTTTCTCATAACATCATTATCTTTATTATTTGCGCCAGACAAAGCTTTCTCTATTTCATCTATCCATAAAACACATGGACTCATAGACTGGACTGTTTCAAGTACTTCTTGCATTTTTGACTCACTTTGACCAACATACTGTCCTAGAATTTTACTAATATCAAAAGCAATTAAAGGTAAATCTAATGTATTTGCAATTGCTTTTGCTGATAAACTTTTACCGTTACCAGGTTTCCCTAATAACAGTATACCTTTTGGTAAACTTATATTACTATTCTCTAATTTAGGTATATTTTTAAATGCACTCTTTTGCATCTCTATATATCTTTTTAGATTTTTTAAACCTTTAACATTTTTCTTCAAGTCTATATCAGTGTTTAATATTGAAAGAGTGTCTGTTTTTTCAATTTGTTGCTTTTTTATATCCTTTAATTCTTCTTCTAATTTGTCATTTATATTATTATTTAAATTACGAACTTTATTACTAAAAAGCATGGGGCCGAAACGTCTATATAATAAAGATAAAGTTTGAACAATCTGCTTATCATTTAAACCTTGGAGTTTTTCACTCAGATTATTATTTTGTAGCTGTTTTGCAAGCTCTTTTGTAGGTAAATGAATTTCCTTGAATTGCTCTATCAGACAATTAATCTCATTTAAATCTGGAAAACTTTTTTGAAACCTAATGGAATAATCTTTTATTTCACTAGGTATTTTATAATTAGATCCAGTAAATATTATTGTAAAACGTCTACCCTGATTTTCAAATTTAGAAGTATTTATATTCTCAGTTGCAATTTGATATAGTAACGAAATAAATTCCTTAAGTTGATAATTTTGCTCATTAAATAAATAGTCAAAACCTTGAGCTACAATCAATATATTCTTATCTTCAGTTTTTTTAATAAATTCATTTGCTAAATATCTTATATCATTTAAATCAGAAGATAAGATCTCATCCATGTCGGTTGATAGATTTTTGTCTTTCCCCACATAAAATATGTCGTTAAAAAATCTCGTAGGAGTATTTATTTTTTGAATTAAAGAAGGTACATATAGTTCGTAACCTTCTAAAAAGATAAATGATACATTAGATTTAATGTAATTAGTAATTTTGTTCAATTGACTATCTATCATAATTATCACATCTTCCCCTAAAAATATCATCTAGGAATGACGAGGCCAATGCTGGTGTTAATTTATCTAATTGTTTAAATTCAATCCAATAATTAAATTCTTCAACAGGATTCTTAAATATATTAAAGCAATCTTCATTCCATAAAAAAGTTTGCACTGAAAAATCTAAAAAAGATTGAAAGAGGTCACTTTTTTCTTTCTTATCATTAGTCTCAATTTTATTAAATTCTTGAAATATAAATAGTAATTCATTCATACTATGAATCCTTTTTCCATTCAACCAAAATTCAGGTTTAATTGTTGTTATATTCTTCATTTTCTTGTATCTCCAATTCAGAATATTCACTATTTTGTTTTTGTTTTTGTTTTTCAGTTGCTTTTTTAGTAGATTTTACTTTTTCAGCTCTCTCAGCAATTCTATCTACAATTTTGAAAGTTGTATTTAAGATAGCTCTATATTTGTTTCCTTGAAGAAAATCTAACACTTCTGGTATATATTCTTGGACACGAATATCCTCTTTTATGAACTGCCCAATTTGTACTATATAATTATTATATAATTCTTTTAATCTTAGTTTATACTTCGTTGTATCAATTCTACCAACTGTTAATTGATATTTAGCTTTACTTACACGTACTGCTTGAGTAACAGCCATTGAAATAGTTTTAATGAAAGCATCATTTCCAATTTTTTTACTCAAATTATCTACAATTTCATTTTTAAGTATGAAATCAGTAATGTTATCTACTATCTTATCTAAATTTTTTTCATTTTCACTATCCAAGTATTCTTTATACACTTTTAAATTCTGAGAAGAACTAATAAAAGTTTCTATTAGTTCGGATAAACGATTATCCTCTGAATTATTAGCTTCTTCTATAAATTGATTTATTTTTTTAAGCAATACATTATTTGATAGATTCATTTCGTTTAATTGTTCATTAAAAGTTGTTATATATCCTTCAACGTAACTCTTCACGCTTTTACCTTGGCTTTGTAAATTTCTGAATTGTTCCGTTATTACTTTGGATTTCTCTAAGGCCTCTTTTATAATTTTCTCATAGTGTATATCCATTGTCTTAACCTCACTTTAATTTAGTATTTTAAATTCTTTATTGAATTCAAGACTATTTAACAATTCAATTTCTTCATTTAATTCTATATTTATGCTAATAGATTTTTTGTATTTTTCCCATACTTTTCTTAAGTCATCTTCCTCTTTGTCTAATTGATAAATGAAAGCTTGAATGTCAAGACTATTTTTTGTGTCCGCCCAAATATCATCACTTTTTTTAACGTAATAATTTAATAAATTAAGTTTTGTCTCTTTATTAGGCTTTTTCAGAGTTTTTATAACTTTATTTGCTAATAATTGCTTCCATTTACCTTTTTTGTAAATAGTTACTCCTAATTGGCCACCGAATATTGCTAAATTTGCAGCTATCGTCAATGGACCTCCTAATACAGAAACACCTCGCAAAATATTAGCAGTGCTTCCAAGTTTAATACCAACACTAGCTAATTTTCCTAAAGATCTAGTAACAAAAATATATCCACCCAAATTTCCTAATGTACTAAAATACCAACTAAAAGCCCCCACTGATGCAAGAGATGCTAAACCAACGACTGCATTTGACTTATAATCAAAATCGCCTCTATAATTTAATTTTACAGTATCAATTTCGTTAATTTTTTCATTAGTCTCTTTAGAAAAAGTTTCCAAATTTTTCTTTATAACATTTTCTAATTTAATTTGAACGTCATTTATATAAGCTGATATAAATTCAGACTTTTCCTTTTTTTTGTCTTTTAAATCTTTTCTGTCAATTTCTGAAAGTATAAATTTTTCATTAACTTCTGATTGGTATGCTGATTGTATTTCTTCTTTTGTTTTTATCTGTAGTTTTTGAGCAATAGTACTTATTGAATCAAGAAGTTTTTGATATTCTTTTATTGCTGGACCTTTATTATCTATAAACTCTTCATATTCTTTTCTTGCATTTTCTTCAAGACTCTGTTCATTAGACAAGCTATCATTAATTTTTCCGACATATGTTTTAATTGAAGCATTAAATGAAGTGAGTTCTTTCTCAATTTTTTCATATCTTTTATCAGCCAATTGTTCTAGCGAATTCATAAGCTCTTTTTTTAAGTTTCTATTTATTCTCTGACCATCTCTTTCAAATTTAAATACTCTGTTAATTATTTTTTCTTTTGTAAATTCATCATTAATATTTTTACTAATTTCATTAATAAACTGTTCTCCAGAATATCTCCATAATTCATCAATACGATTATTAATCACTATATTAAAATCTTCACCCGGATCAATACTTCCTGCTTTAGTAGCAATAATAAATAAATTGGACAATGGATTATCATGAATTCTTACATTTAAGTTCTCGACTTCATTCATTATTTCTTTTTGTTCATCAGATAAAAATGAACCTGAATATGATAAATATAAGCGAATATCCGCGTCTTGACGCACTGTTTCTGCTATTATTGAATCTTTCGTGTTTTTATCACTAGATGAATGAGAACCAGGTATATCCCATAATTCAGCAAGTTTTAAAATTGATGCATTATGATATACTACGATAGTTGTAAAAATATTTTTTTCATTTTCGTATTTATCGCCATCATTAGAACCATAGCTAGAAATTAACTCTTTATTACCAACTTCAATACAATTTTCTTTGAAATAGCCTTCATCATGTAACAACATCGGATCAATAATTGCTTCTTGTAAATTAGGTTTATTTGGATTAAACTTCTTTTGAAAAACTGCTACATCATTTTCATTTAAAAATTTTGGCTTATTCTCACTATGTAATATTTTAATTAGTGCACTAGTCTCTGGTTTCTTTGAATAAGGTAATAAGTCGTCAGCAATGATAGTATTAATTAATGTTGACTTCCCTGAACTTGTTTTGCCATTAAACGTAATAACTGGTTTCCTAGTTAGCACTCTTAAATTTTTTAGTAAATTCATTTTATATTCCAAGGCACTTTTATATTTAATTTTATTCTTCTCAAAACGATAATTTTTTATATTTTCCTTACTTATATTCTCATATAAATATTTATTCAATAGCTCAATTTTATGTGGCTTGTTGTTTTCGGAAATATCTTGAATATACCAAGCATTTGACTCTTTATTTTTTATTATATATTTTTCTAATTCGCTAGTTATAAATCCTAATTTCTCCTTGATTGTATTATACATCTCACTATTTACGTCTACGTTTTTCTTTAAACAATTATCAAAGTCTTCTTTTGTAATTTCGAGTTCTTCAATCACTTCTGTTTCTGTACTATCATCTTCTCTTTTAATATCTTCAATCAACTTTTTAAAATCAAGAGATCCTTCTGCCATTTATCATTTCTCCTTTTATTTTACAAACCTTCTCAACTTCTCCCATCTTGGGTCTTGTTGTTTTTGTTTGTGTTCTTCGTTTTGTTTATTCATTTTTTTTTGTTTTGCATCAACTTGTCTTTGTGTTTCGAGTTTTTCTTTGAAGCTTTTGCTGTATTTGTCTAAAATATCGTTCCAATTAACGATTACAAAGTCTTCGTCCAAGCTTTCTTGGATTTCTTCTTTAAACTTACGGTCATTAGTTTTAAATCGCTGGATGTCTTTATACAATGCGTACAGTAAACTTGTAAATTCACCCTTGTTTTTCTCTAGAATATCGACTGATTTCAGATTATACTCGCTTAATGTGTGGTTAATTGTTGCTTGCGATAGTGCATCGAAATCATCAAATCGAATGATTCTGACATAGTTTTTCTCTTTTAATTCTTGAAAGAGATTCGCTATTTTTGAAAATTCCTTGGTGTGTTTCTTCCATGCCATAATTTCCTTTTCTACTACATCTGAGAATTGTAAATAACCATAATAGTCTATTATACGTTTTTGGTAATCTGACAATACTAAATAGACCCATATATCCGTATCTACAATTGGAGGTATCATTATATTATCATGCATCATTTAACACCTCGATTTTCTTGATAATTTCATTGATTTTATCACTTGATATTAAGTTGTTTTCGTAATTATTTTGTAGTATAGACATGATATTGGGTGAAATCTTTATATCATGTGTCGGTTTAAGCACTGAGGTTGTGAGATTGGTTTCTTCATAGACGGATTGAAGTTGTTGTTGATTTTCTATTATAGATAACTCTTTCAATTGTTTAAATGTATCGAAATCAATTTCTCCTAGTTGCATTCCCCTAATGACAACTGCATTAAAACTCATTTGATAGTAAACGCTCATTTGAGCAATAATATATGGCTTCTTGATGTCATAAAGCTTAGTCCATTTTTTAAGCTCTTGATCTGGTAATAATATGATACCTGCAAAAATTTCAGCTTCTCTTTCTTCTAGTTTATTTGAGCCAAAATCGCTAATACCATTTTGATGATCCATAAAGTCGTGATAAACTTCATGCCACAATGAGAAATTTTGTCTTCCTAAACTATGGTTCGTATTAACAAAAATAAAAGGAAATCTATCTTTTTTCATATAGAATCCTGATAAATTCTTAGGTGCTTCTGCTTTAATTATGTAATAGCCCATGTCTGATAAGAGCTCTGTTGAATTTTTAATAGGATATTGTATATTATGTTTCATAATATATGTTTCAGCAATGGGCTTTATTCTAACAATGGTATCTTTATATTTTTCATCCATATTAGTTACTCCCAATTTTTATTTGATAAGTTAAATTTTCAAATATTTCATTTAATTGCTGAACTCTATTATTAATTTCTTCGTTATTTTCTTTGGCTCTGAAAGATATTTTATCTAAATCTTCATGAGGCAAAATATCTATAAGGTTTTCAGTTGGAACATCAATTATATTGGCTGCTAATTGATACTCTTTTGTTGTCCATATTGCATTTAAAGAAAGTAATTTATTTAACGTTTCACGAGAAATATTTAAATCTTTTATGCTGTGTTCATTATGATATATTTTACTATTAATTAATTGTATAATTTCCCGTCTTGTATATTTTGGTATATCATACATTAACATTCCCCACTCCTTGTAAAGTCACACTCTATAACTAAACTAAAATATAAATGCTTTAATTTAGTTTAGCACAACCGTATAAGTAGTTTCTATAATGAACAACTTTTTTCTTTGCTTTACAAATACTATTTAATAAAAGATGTTCTGTTGCAAAGTTGAATTTATAGTATAATTTTAATAAAAAGGAGTCTTTTGTATGAACTATTTCAGATATAAACAATTCAGTAAAGATGTTATCACTGTAGCCGTTGGCTACTATCTAAGATATGCATTGAGTTATCGTGATATATCTGAAATATTAAGGGAACGTGGTGTAAACGTTCATCATTCAACGGTCTACCGTTGGGTTCAAGAATATGCCCC
>NZ_ANMR01000013.1 GCF_000338275.1 Staphylococcus xylosus NJ | reverse complement strand
CGCCGATGGTAGTCGGACTTACGTTCCGCAAGAGTAGGACGTTGCCAGGCAATTAAAGACCCAATAGGGTCTTTTTTTTATGGGCAAAGAGGTTAACTTCAACTGAGAGTAATTGCCGATTTTTGACGGAGTACATGAGCAACAGCTCATATATAAAATTCCATAACTCAATTTATTGAGTTATGGGACTTAAAAGCTACTTTAAATGCATAAACTATTAATTAGTGCATTTGTATGTTCTTCAAGTTCTGAAAAAGGAATGCCACCAAATCCTAATATGAATTTTGCGGATTTTTGTGTAGTATCATATTGATTAAATGGTGTTATTTTTAATTTATTCTTTTCTGCATTTTTTAGACAGTCTTTTGTAGAAAGACCATTTTTAACTGTTAAATTAAAATGCATTCCTGCTAAGGCTCCTTCTATTTCTAATTGATCTTCATAAGGTTTGAGTGCTTCAATAATAAATTTTAATTTACGACTATATAATTTTCTCATTTTGTTTAAATGTCTTTCAAAACTTCCTGATTCCATAAAACTTGCTACAATTTTTTGTAAGTGCGCAGGTACTGTATTACCTTCTTTATGTTCTAAATGCTCATACCGATTAAGTAACTTTTTAGGTAAAACAAGGTAGGCAATTCTGCAACTAGGGAAGAGTGATTTAGAGAAGGTACTAATATAAATTACTTTATCTTTCGTGTCTAAACTTTGTAATGCCGGAATTGGTTTGCCAAAATAGCGAAATTCTGAATCATAATCATCTTCAATAATATATCTATCATCACGTTCGTGTGCCCATGTTATAAGCTGGGTACGCTTTTTTAAATTCATTACATAGCCAGTAGGAAATTGATGTGAAGGTGTTACATATGCGATGTTATGAATTGCTGTCTTTAAATAGTCTAGTTCAAGGCCAGTTTGATTTACTGGAACTTGCAAATATGGAATTTGTCTTTTTTCTAATACTTGCTTAATAGGTGGATAGCTCGGATTTTCAATAAGGAATTGTGCTTTATTTAAGATATCCGTTAGTAAGTTAATTAATTGTTCAGTTGATGATCCAATAACAATTTGTTCAGGATGACATGATACACCACGACTGTTGAATAAATAGTGGGCAATTTCTTGTCTTAATGACCATTCACCTTTAGGGTTTGCGTGGTGGAGTAGTTGTAATTGATTTATTTCAAAAGCATCTCGCGCATATTTTCTAAACTGTTGAATTGGAAAATAATCAGTATCAATTTCTGATAAATTGAATGCATATTTGTAATAAGCATCAGGGTGTTTATTTTGGGGTGACAAATATTCATCTGCATTGAATTGTGTTTTCCTATTAATTATAGGTAACGTTTCAATATCTGAAACGAAATAACCTGAACGTGGTTTTGAATATATATAACCTTCATCGAGTAGAAACTGATATGCATGTTCAATCGTTGTATTACTAACAGAGAGATGTTGCCCTAATGCACGTTTAGAAGGGAATTTATCTCCTGATTTATATTGACCTTCAATGATTTGCTTTTTTAAATTTTCATATAAATCGATATAAAGATGTGATTTCGACATAAAACTGACCTCCAAAATTAAATTGAAATTGAACCTTTTTAAATACCAGTTTATCTCTTAAAATGAATTTAATCAAATAAGTAAAGGGGAAAAACAAATGTCTAAAGTAACTGGATCAGAGAGAGTTAAAAGAGGAATGGCAGAAATGCAAAAGGGCGGCGTGATTATGGACGTTGTCAATGCTGAACAAGCTAAAATAGCCGAGGAAGCTGGAGCAGTGGCGGTAATGGCGTTAGAACGTGTACCATCTGACATTAGAGCAGCTGGCGGCGTTGCACGTATGGCTAATCCTAAAATTGTGGAAGAAGTTATGAATGCTGTTTCGATTCCGGTAATGGCAAAAGGACGTATTGGTCACATTACTGAAGCGCGCGTACTTGAATCAATGGGTGTAGACTACATTGATGAATCAGAAGTATTAACACCTGCAGATGAAGAGTATCATCTATTAAAAGATACGTTTACAGTACCATTTGTATGTGGTTGCCGTAACTTAGGAGAAGCTGCCAGACGTATTGGTGAAGGTGCAGCAATGTTACGTACAAAAGGTGAGCCGGGTACAGGAAACATTGTAGAAGCTGTTAGACACATGCGCCAAGTTAATGCAGAAGTAAAAAGATTAACAGTGATGAATGATGACGAAATCATGACTGAAGCTAAAAATATTGGAGCACCATTTGAAGTATTAAAAAGTATTAAAGAAAATGGTAAACTTCCTGTTGTTAACTTTGCGGCTGGTGGTGTAGCTACACCTCAAGATGCAGCATTAATGATGGAATTAGGCGCTGATGGTGTCTTCGTTGGTTCTGGTATTTTCAAATCAGAAGACCCTGAAAAATTTGCTAAAGCTATTGTACAAGCTACAACTCACTACCAAGACTATGAGTTAATTGGACGTTTAGCAAAAGATTTAGGCACAGCTATGAAAGGTTTGGACATCAATGAATTGACTTTAGAAGAACGTATGCAAGAGCGTGGATGGTAATATGAAAATTGGTGTGTTAGCACTGCAAGGCGCAGTAAGGGAACATATACGTCATATTGAACTTAGCGGTCATGAAGGCATTGCAATTAAGCGTACAGAACAATTAGATAACATTGATGGTCTCATTTTACCTGGTGGTGAATCTACTACATTACGCCGATTAATGAATTTATATGGCTTCAAAGAAGCACTACAACAATCTACATTACCTATGTTTGGAACGTGTGCTGGATTAATAGTGATGGCTAAGCATATTGTTGGTGAAGAAGGTTATTTGGATAAGTTAGACATCACTGTTCAAAGAAATTCATTTGGCAGACAAGTGGATAGTTTTGAAAGTGAATTAAATGTACAAGGTATCGCAGAAGATATTGAAGGTGTTTTTATTAGAGCTCCACATATTGAAGCGACACATGGTGAAGTATCAGAGTTAAGTACAGTTGGCGAAAAAATTGTAGCAGTTCAAGAAGGACGTTACTTAGGTGTATCTTTCCATCCAGAATTAACTGATGATTATAGAGTGACACAGTATTTTATAGAAGAAATCGTAAAACCTACATTGATGACAGAAAAAGTGTAATAGATAGAACTTCAATAAAATATATGTCGCGTAAGGAATTTTTTAATAAGGCGCTTCGTTAAAAATAATGAGTAGTTATTTTATAAGGCGAAGTGTCTTATTTTAGCTTATATAAACCTTACTTTAGATATTAGCTAGTGATATCTAAGGAAATCGTATAGTTTAGAGAAGAAGAGAAGATATGTAGGTTGATGTCTACTATTTGTAAATATAGATATAACAATTTAGCAAGTATTAAAAAACACACTTCCATGAGATAGGAAATGTGTTTTTTAGTTTGCTTTGTGGTATGTAGCAATATTTTAATTTTGTAATGTAAATAGTTGGTATTATATAAAATGTACTTAAATCGAACGAATAAGCTTTTTATGTTTGCAGATATCTATGTCCAAGTTACATTTTTAAATAAAGAATCCGGCAATAGCTGCTGAAATAAATGAAACAAGTGTAGCACCGAATAATAATTTTAGTCCAAAACGAGCTACAATATCACCTTTTTCATTGTTAAGTGATTTAATTGCTCCAGAAATAATACCGATAGAGCTAAAGTTTGCAAATGATACTACGAATACAGAAATAACACCTTTAGCATGAGTGCTCATATCTTTAATCTCACTTAAACTTTGCATTGCAACAAATTCATTTGACAGTAATTTAGTAGCCATGATGGATCCGGCTTGTACTGCATCATCCCAAGGTACACCAACTAAAAATGCAAATGGTGCAAAGACAAATCCGATAAGTGTTTGGAAGTCCCAAGTGATACTGCCGCCAGATAAACCGGTAAAGATTGCACTAACGACACCATTAAGTAGAGCAATAATAGCGATATAACCTATTAACATTGCACCTACAATGACTGCAACTTTAAAACCATCTAAGATATATTCACCTAACATTTCGAAAAATGATTGTTTACCTGATTCGCTCTCATCAACGATAAGTTTATCTTCTTTTGCATCAATTTTATAAGGATTGATGATAGAAGCAATGATGAAACCACCAAAGAGATTTAATACAACTGCTGTAACTACAAAACGTGGTTCAATTAATGTGAAATAAGCACCGATAATTGAAGCTGATACTGTAGACATTGCAGAAGCTGTTAATGTATATAGACGTTGTTTAGGAATATGTGCTAATTCCTTTTTCAATGAAATAAATACTTCTGATTGCCCTAAAATTGCAGCGGCAACAGCATTATATGATTCTAAGCGACCCATACCATTAATTTTTGAAATGGCTAAACCTAAAACGTTAATAATCCAAGGTAAGATTCTTGTATATTGTAAAATACCAATTAAAGCTGAAATGAATACGATTGGTAATAATACATTAAAGAAGAAGGGTGGGTTCTTAGGATCTACAAATTCAAATCCACCAAATACAAAGTTCACACCTTCTGCTGCTTTTGCTAGTAAATAATTAAAACCGTCTGATATGCCACCGATAACCGTAATACCAAATTTAGTTTTGAGTAAAATAAATGCGAATACTAGTTGTATTACAAGTAGTAAACCGACATATTGCCAACGAATATTTTTTCTATCTGAGCTAAATAGAAACGCCAATGCAAGAAACACTGCTATCCCAATTAAACCAATAATAATATGCATAAGTCATTCATCCCTTTTAATTTTTCTTAACTCCTATAATACAATAAATTAGATAGCACTTACATCTTTAATTAAAAATTTTTAAAACATATTGGTTGAAAAAGGTCAAAGTTGGTCATATAATATAGTCAAAGAAGGTCAAAAGAGGTGATAATCATGCACAACATGTCTGACATCATAGAACAATACATTAAAAAGTTATTTGAAGACACCAATGAAGATGTTGTAGAAATTCAACGTGCCAATATTGCGCAGCGCTTTGACTGTGTGCCTTCCCAGCTTAATTATGTAATCAAAACACGTTTTACAAATGAGCACGGCTATGAGATTGAAAGTAAAAGAGGTGGTGGCGGATATATTCGAATCACCAAAATTGAAAATAGAGATGAGACAGGTTATATTAATCATTTACTTCAATTAGTTGGTCCATCTATTTCACAACAGCAAGCTTATTACATTGTAGATGGCTTATTAGATAAAAATTACATTAATGAACGTGAAGCAAAAATGATACACGCCGTTATAGATAGAGAGACATTAAAAATGGATGTATTATCGAGAGATATTATTCGAGCAAATATTATAAAACGGTTATTGCATGTTATAAATTATTATTAAAGTGAGGTGTTTCGTCGTGCTATGCGAGAATTGTCATTTGAATGAAGCAGAAGTGAAATTGGCAGTGAAAGGTCAAGATGGTATAAATGAAAAATGGGTTTGTGCCACATGCGCACAAGGCGGTAACCCATGGACTCAAAATCAGCAAATTCAATCGCAAGATGACATTGAAGGCGCATTTGTAGTGAAGCAAATCTTACAACACTTAGCTGCTAAACATGGTATCGATTTTGATGAAATTGCTTTTAAAGAAGAAAAACGATGTCCAACTTGTCATATGACATTAAAAGATATCGCACATGTTGGTAAATTTGGTTGTTCAGATTGCTATGCTACATTCAAAGATGACATTGTCGATATTGTACGACGTGTGCAAGGTGGTCAAATCGAACATGTAGGAAAAACACCACATTCTTCACACAGAAAATTAGCATTAAAAAAACAATTAGAAGAAAAAAGTTCATATTTAAAACAACTGATAGAAGAACAAAACTTTGAAGAAGCCGCCGTTGTTCGTGACGAAATTAAAGCATTGAAAGAAGATGGCGAGGTGAAACATGATGAGTAAAAATGATATTAGTGCATACATGAGTGAATGGATGCGTGATAGAGAAGAAAGTCCAATTGTGATGTCTTCGAGAATACGATTAGCAAGAAATTTAGAAAATCATGTACACCCATTAATGTTTTTGTCAGAACAAGATGGTTTTCGAATAATTAACGACGTACAAGATGCGCTTCCTGACTTGTCTGTACAACGTTTGGATTCAATGGATCAACAAAGTAAATACAAGCTTGTCGCGAAACATCTTATAAGTCCTGAATTGATAAGACAACCTGCTTCTGCCGTATTACTCAATGAAGATGAATCTTTAAGTATTATGGTTAATGAAGAAGACCATATACGTATTCAGGCCATGGGTAACGATTTATCACTATCAACACTATACGAAAAAGCTTCAGAAATTGATGATCAACTTGATAGTGAATTAGATGTAAGTTTTGACGAAACTTTAGGTTATTTGACAACATGTCCTACTAATATTGGGACAGGCATGCGTGCCAGTGTCATGTTGCATTTGCCTGGATTGACAATAATGAAACGTATGAATCGCATTGCTCAAACAATTAATCGTTTTGGTTTTACAATTAGAGGTATTTATGGAGAAGGATCTCAAGTTTATGGCCATATATACCAAATTTCAAACCAACTTACTTTAGGCAAAACAGAGGAAGAAATCATTGAAAGCTTATCAGAGGTAGTGCAGCAAATTATTAATGAAGAAATGCAAATTCGCGAACGATTAAACCGACATAACCATATAGAAACATTAGACCGAGTATATCGTTCGTTAGGAATATTAAAATATAGTAGACTGATATCTATGGAGGAAGCTTCACTAAGATTAAGTGAAGTGAAACTTGGTTTAGATTTAGGCTATATTGAATTAGAAGACTTCAAGTTTAACGAGTTAATGGTTGCAATACAATCACCTTTCTTGTTAGACGAAGAAGATGATAGAACAGTTAATGAAAAAAGAGCAGATATATTAAGAGAACATATAAATTAGGAGGTCATACTATATGCTATTTGGTAGACTAACAGAACGTGCTCAACGCGTACTAGCACATGCTCAGGAAGAAGCAATACGCTTAAATCATTCGAATATTGGAACCGAACATTTACTTTTAGGTTTAATGAAAGAGCCTGAAGGCATTGCAGCTAAAGTTTTAGAAACGTTTGATATTACTGAAGAAAAAGTAGTTGAAGAAGTAGAAAAATTAATCGGCCATGGTCAAGAACAAATGGGCGCATTACACTATACACCTCGTGCGAAAAAAGTAATTGAATTATCAATGGATGAAGCTAGAAAATTACATCATAATTTCGTAGGAACAGAGCATATCTTACTTGGGTTAATCAGAGAAAATGAAGGTGTCGCAGCTCGTGTGTTTGCAAACTTAGATTTAAACATCACAAAAGCACGTGCACAAGTCGTTAAAGCTTTAGGTAGCCCTGAAACAAGTAATAAAAACGCGCAAGCTAATAAATCTAATAATACACCAACGTTAGACAGTCTAGCTCGTGACTTAACAGTTATCGCAAAAGACGGTACTTTAGATCCTGTCATTGGTAGAGAAAAAGAAATTACAAGAGTCATTGAAGTCTTAAGTCGTCGTACTAAGAACAACCCTGTATTAATTGGTGAACCAGGTGTTGGTAAAACTGCTATTGCTGAAGGCTTAGCACAAGCAATTGTTAATAACGAAGTACCTGAAACACTTAAAGGTAAACGTGTAATGTCATTAGATATGGGGACAGTTGTTGCTGGAACAAAATATCGTGGTGAGTTTGAAGAGCGCTTGAAAAAAGTAATGGAAGAAATTCATCAAGCTGGAAATGTAGTGTTATTTATCGACGAATTACACACACTAGTAGGTGCAGGTGGTGCAGAAGGTGCTATTGATGCATCTAACATTCTTAAACCAGCATTAGCTCGCGGTGAATTACAATGTATCGGTGCAACTACTTTAGATGAATACCGTAAAAATATTGAAAAAGATGCAGCGCTTGAACGTCGTTTCCAACCTGTTCAAGTTGGTGAGCCAACTGTTGAAGATACAATTGAAATCTTAAAAGGATTGCGTGATCGTTATGAAGCGCATCACCGTATTAACATCTCAGATCAAGCTTTAGAATCAGCAGCTAAATTAAGTCACCGTTATATTTCAGATCGTTTCTTACCAGATAAAGCGATAGACTTAATTGATGAAGCAAGTTCTAAAGTAAGACTTAAGAGTCATACAACACCACCAGACTTGAAAGAAATTGAACAACAGATAGAACAAGTTAAAAACGAAAAAGATGCAGCTGTCCATGCTCAAGAATTTGAAAATGCAGCCAACTTGCGTGATAAGCAAACAAAATTAGAAAAACAATATGAAGAAGCAAATAACAACTGGAAAAATTCTCAAAACGGTGATAACACATCTCTATCAGAAGAAGATATTGGTGAGGTCATCGCTGGTTGGACAGGAATTCCTTTAACTAAAATTAATGAAACTGAATCAGACCGTCTGCTTAACTTAGAAGATACACTTCATAATAGAGTGATCGGTCAAAAAGATGCCGTTACATCTATTAGTAAAGCAGTTAGACGTGCTAGAGCTGGATTGAAAGATCCTAAACGTCCTATCGGTAGCTTTATCTTCTTAGGGCCTACGGGTGTAGGTAAAACTGAGTTAGCTCGTGCATTAGCTGAGTCTATGTTCGGTGAAGATGACGCAATGATTCGTGTTGATATGAGTGAGTTTATGGAAAAACATGCTGTCAGTCGTTTAGTTGGTGCCCCTCCAGGCTATGTAGGTCATGACGATGGCGGTCAATTAACTGAAAAAGTAAGACGTAAACCTTACTCAGTGATTTTATTTGATGAAATTGAAAAAGCGCACCCTGATGTGTTTAATATTCTGTTACAAGTATTAGATGACGGTCACTTAACAGATACAAAAGGTCGTCGTGTAGACTTCCGTAATACAGTTATTATTATGACATCTAACGTAGGTGCACAAGAATTACAAGACCAACGTTTCGCTGGTTTTGGAGGTGCATCTGAAGGACAAGATTATGAAACAATCCGTAAGACAATGATGAAAGAATTGAAAAACGCATTCCGTCCAGAATTCTTAAACCGTGTTGATGATATCATCGTCTTCCACAAACTTTCTAAAGAAGAATTGAAAGAAATTGTGACAATGATGGTTGATAAACTAACAGAACGCCTTTCTGAACAAGATATTAACATTACAGTTACAGAAGCTGCTAAAGAAAAAATTGCTGAAGAGGGTTATGATCCTGAATATGGTGCTAGACCATTAATTCGTGCAATTCAAAAAACAGTTGAAGATAACTTAAGTGAATTAATTTTAGAAGGCAATCAAGTTGAAGGTAAAGAAGTAATAATTAACCATGATGGTAAAGAATTCAAGTATGATATTCAAGAAAGAAAAGATACAACTAAAGATAAAGAATCAACTGAATCTTAGAAGTTAAGTATAAATTAAAGCAGTACTGCTCAAATATGTGGATGCATATTTGGGGAGTGCTGCTTTGTTTTTATATTGTATAAACAATAGAGTAGTATTCACCTTGAAAAATGAGTAATATTTAAAAAGTCAAAATATAATATCAGTGATACTCTATACACGAGCATGGTATTTTATAAAAATAGCTTTTTGCTAAAGATTAGAATCCTTAAGTTATTAAGAATTTTAAATAACTATATACGAATATTTTTCGATTGAATTGTTTGATTATGAATAAAATTTGTTTTTAAACAGACAGAGGTTTAAAATAGATTTGTTCAATGAAAGATGGAGGTGCAGTTTTGGCTAAAAAGAAAGTGATTTTTGAATGTATGGCTTGTGGTTACCAGTCTCCAAAGTGGATGGGGAAATGCCCAAACTGTGGTGGTTGGAATCAAATGGAAGAAATAGTCGAACAAAAGGCCGCGAGTCCAAAACATGGTGTGCGCAGTCGAGACAATATTTCTAAAGTGCAAAAATTAAATGACATTAAACATGAAACGACGCCACGAGTAAAAACAAATTCTGAAGAGTTTAATAGAGTACTCGGTGGCGGTATAGTAAATGGTTCGCTCGTATTAATAGGCGGTGATCCGGGTATTGGTAAATCAACATTACTTTTACAAATTTGTGCAGCATTATCACAATCTAAAAATGTGTTGTATATTACAGGTGAGGAATCGTTAAATCAAACCAAATTAAGAGCAGAAAGATTAGATGAGGACTCAAGTCAATTAAATGTGTTTGCTGAAACAGATTTAGAAGTTATACATGAAACAGTTAAGCAACTCAAACCAGATCTACTTGTAGTAGACTCAATCCAAACTATTTTCCATCCAGAAATTAGTTCGGCTCCAGGTTCTGTGTCGCAAGTTAGAGAAAGTACGCAAAGTTTAATGAATATAGCGAAACAATTGAATATAGCTACATTTATAGTGGGGCATGTTACGAAAGAAGGTCAAATAGCTGGTCCGCGTTTACTTGAACATATGGTAGATACAGTCCTTTACTTCGAAGGCGACGAGCATCACGCGTATCGCATTTTAAGAGCAGTTAAAAACCGTTTTGGCTCTACAAATGAGATGGGTATCTTTGAGATGCAGCAAACTGGATTAAAAGGAGTTAAGAACCCGTCGGAAATGTTCCTTGAAGAACGTTCGACTAATGTACCTGGTTCAACTATTGTCTCTACAATGGAAGGTACGAGACCGTTACTTATAGAAGTACAAGCGTTAGTGACTCCAACTACATTTAATAATCCAAGACGTATGGCGACAGGGATCGATCATAATAGATTGAGTTTGCTCATGGCAGTGTTAGAAAAGAAAGAGAATTATTTACTACAACAACAGGACGCTTATATTAAAGTGGCAGGGGGGGTACGTTTAACAGAACCAGCTGTAGATTTAGGTATTGTTGTTGCAACTGCATCAAGTTTTAAAGATTTAACAGTTGATGGTTTAGACTGCTTTATTGGAGAAGTAGGGCTCACAGGGGAAGTTAGACGAGTTTCTCGCATAGAGCAACGTGTACAAGAAGCGGAAAAATTAGGATTTAAGCGTGTAATTATTCCAGAATCAAATATTGGTGGATGGCAATTTCCAAATGATATCAAGGTCATTGGTGTTAAGAATGTCCATGAAGCATTAAAATATGCACTAACAAAACAATAATTTAAAAACACAAAGCTATTTAGGTTAAGTATATATTTTGTTTAGCCTGAATGACTTTCTAAAGGAAGGTGAGTTAGCCTGTGAATATTATAAGACTCATTGTTATCTTGTGCTATATTATCTTGGGTGCAAGTATAGGTGTGTATCTATTACCAGAGATAGTCAATGACGCTGGTCTAAACCATTTACCCCTATTAACAAATACTTATTTCAATGGGCTGCTAGGGATTATTATATTCTTTTTAATCTTTGGTTGGTTTATTAAAAAAGCAACATATGCTTTAAAAGAATTAGAACAAACAATTATGCGTCAAAGTGCAGTAGAAATATTATTTGCTACAATTGGACTAATGATAGGTTTATTAATTTCTGTTATGATATCTTTTATTTTTCAAATTATCGGCAATAATGTCATTAATCATTTTGTGCCAATTATAGTTACGATTATTTTAGGTTATTTCGGCTTTCAGTTTGGTTTGCGAAAGCGTGATGAAATGTTGCTATTTTTACCAGAAAATATGGCGCGTTCAATGTCTATTAATGCACGTAATGCGGTACCTAAAATTATTGATACAAGTGCCATTATCGACGGGCGTATATTAGATATTATCGAGTGTGGCTTTATTGACGGAGAAATATTAATTCCTCAAGGGGTTATTAATGAACTTCAAGTCGTTGCAGATGCGAACGATAGTGTTAAACGTGAAAAAGGCCAAAGAGGTTTAGATATATTAAATGAATTATATGATACCAATCATCCAACGAGAATTATACACCCAACTAAGTCTCATAGTGATATCGATGCGATGTTAATTAAATTGGCGCAACATTATAGAGCACATATTATAACAACGGATTTTAATCTCAATAAAGTATGTCATGTTCAAGGTATTCAAGCGTTAAACGTTAATGATTTATCTGAAGCAATCAAACCTTCAGTGCACCAAGGTGATCGCTTTAAACTATTGCTTACTAAAATGGGGAAAGAATCTGGTCAAGCAGTAGGTTATTTAGATGACGGTACTATGGTCGTTGTAGATAACGCTAAAAAACATATAGGTGAACATATCGATTTAGAAGTAATTAGTTTGTTACAAACTTCTTCAGGTCGAATAATTTTTGCAAAAAAAATAAATTAATTTGTAAGTAAAGGTTTCATTTGGAATTGTAGCGCCCACAGTTACAGTTTTACATGAAGCCTTTGTTTTTAACTGCTTGAAAAATTAAGCAGAACTATAAGATAATTTAAGCACAGTGATATCATATTACTAGCTAAAGTGCTACAATAGATAGCGAAATTATATTTCTATAAAAGTGGATTGTTTATTCAGTTGTATAAAATTATGCAAAGTGCTTTTTAGATTAGGATACTTTAAAAAATTATAAGCTATGGTATGCTTAATAAGCGATAATCATAAACTTATTAATAGTTGAGCGTTATTTTCTTAGTGAACTACACATAGGTGAGTTAACGTACGTTCAGCCTATTTACTGTGTGAATTTGTGTAACTTGAATATTAACTTAACCAATAAAAACAAACATTTAAAACGGGAGTGAACATAATGAGTGATCGTGTAAGAGTGAGATATGCACCGAGTCCAACAGGCTATTTGCATATCGGTAATGCAAGAACTGCATTATTTAACTATTTATTTGCTAAACATTATGATGGAGATTTTGTAATTCGTATTGAAGATACGGATAGTAAACGTAACTTAGTTGATGGAGAATCATCACAATTTGATAATTTAAAATGGTTAGGCATAGAATGGGATGAATCTGTAGATAAAGATAAAGGTTATGGACCTTATCGCCAGTCAGAACGCGCAGAAATTTATAACCCATTAATTAAGCAATTATTAGATGAAGATAAAGCTTATAAATGTTATATGACTGAAGACGAATTAGAAGAAGAGCGTGAACAACAAATTGCACGCGGGGAAATGCCTCGTTACGGTGGTAAACATGCACACTTAACAGAAGAAGAACGTCAACAGTTCGAAGCTGAAGGTCGTCAACCATCTATACGTTTCCGTGTACCAAAAGATACGACATTCTCATTTAATGACATGGTAAAAGGTGAAATTTCGTTTGATTCAAATAATATGGGTGACTGGGTCATCGTTAAGAAAGACGGCGTACCTACTTATAACTTTGCCGTAGCAATAGACGATCATTATATGGAAATTTCTGACGTGATTCGTGGAGACGACCATATTTCTAATACACCAAAGCAGTTAATGATTTTTGAAACATTTGGTTGGGAAGCGCCTAGATTTGCCCATATGTCGCTTATAGTCAATGAAGAACGTAAAAAATTAAGTAAACGTGATGGACAAATCTTACAATTCATCGAACAATACCGTGATTTAGGTTATTTACCAGAAGCGCTATTTAACTTTATTACATTGTTAGGTTGGTCACCAGAAGGTGAAGATGAAATTTATTCTCCAGAAGAATTTATTAAGATTTTTGATGAAAAACGTTTATCTAAGTCACCAGCATTTTTCGATAAACAAAAACTAGCTTGGGTTAATAACCAATATATGAAACAAAAAGATAGTGAAACCGTATTTGAATTAGCATTGCCACATCTAATTAAAGCAGAGTTGATTCCTGAAAATCCAACTGAAGAAGATTTAGATTGGGGACGTAAACTTGTAGCACTTTACCAAAAAGAAATGAGTTATGCTGGAGAAATCGTACCTTTATCTGAGTTATTCTTCCGCGATGAACAAATTTTAGGTGATGACGAGCAAGAGGTGATAAATGGTGAACAAGTACCTGAACTTATGAATCATTTATACGGTAAATTAGAAGTACTTGAGCCATTTGAAGCGGTAGAAATTAAAAAAACGATCAAAGAAGTTCAAAAAGAGACAGGTATTAAAGGTAAACAATTATTCATGCCTATCCGTGTAGCTGTAACTGGCCAAATGCACGGACCTGAACTACCAAATACAATTGAAGTTTTAGGTAGAGAAAAAGTATTATCTCGTTTAAAAAAATATGTTTAAAGTAAAGTTGTAGCATGTAAAGATTGTGTTAAATTGATAATACTTGAAAAATTACATCAAACAACCTATGATTAACATTGAAAATGGCAAAGGATTAGTATGTGATGGAAGTGTATAGAGAGTGTGCGGTAGCTGCAAGCACATCACTGAAATTACGGAATGCACCTTTGTGCAAATGAATTAAATAAACTTTAAAGAGTAAACAAAAGTCGTTTTAGTTTGGATCATTGCGAATGCATTTAAACAAGTGGCTGTGTTTAAAATAAGAGTGGAACCGTGCTAAAGCAAAAGCGCCTCTAACAATTTTAGTTAGGGGTGCTTTTTTTATAAGGAGGTAGCAACCTTGTTTAAATTTTTAAGAAGAATTAAAGATGATGTGAATATGGTGTTTGAACAAGACCCAGCTGCGCGTACTACGTTAGAAGTTATTACATCTTATGCAGGTGTACATGCGGTTTGGAGCCATTTGATTGCACATGAACTGTATAAAAAGAAAAAGTATGTTTTGGCTAGGCTTATTTCTCAAGTTACACGTTTTTTTACAGGTATTGAGATACATCCAGGTGCCCAAATCGGTAGACGTTTGTTTATTGATCACGGTATGGGTGTAGTCATTGGAGAGACATGTCGTATTGGTGATAATGTAACGATTTATCAAGGAGTTACTTTAGGTGGAACTGGTAAAGAGAAAGGGAAACGCCACCCAGATATCGGTGATAATGTATTAATTGCTGCAGGCGCAAAAGTGCTTGGTAATATAACAATTAATGCTAACGTGAATATTGGGGCTAATTCAGTAGTATTAAATTCAGTGCCAAGTTATTCAACTGTAGTAGGTATACCAGGACATATCGTGAAACAAGATGGCAGACGTATCGGGAAAACGTTTGACCACCGTAATTTACCGGACCCAATTTACGAGCAATTAAAAGAATTAGAAAAACAACTTGAGAAAACAAGAAATGGAGAGATTCAAGATGATTACATTATATAATACATTAACACGTCAAAAAGAGACGTTCGAGCCTATTGAACCAGGTAAAGTGAAAATATATGTTTGTGGACCGACAGTGTATAATTACATCCATATTGGTAATGCAAGACCAGCAATAAACTATGACGTAGTAAGAAGATATTTTGAATATCAAGGCTATGAAGTCATTTATGTATCTAACTTCACTGATGTGGATGACAAGTTAATCAAGCGTTCTAAGGAGCTAGATGAATCAGTTGAAACGATCGCGGATCGTTACATCAAAGCGTTTTATGAAGATGTAGGTGCTTTAAATGTAAAAAAAGCGACATCAAATCCACGTGTAATGAATCACATGGACGAAATAATCAAGTTTATAAAAGAACTTGTAGATGAAGGCAATGCATATGAAAGCGCTGGCGATGTTTACTTTAGAACGCGGAAATTTGAAGATTACGGCAAATTAAGTCATCAGTCACTTAATGACCTAAAAGTGGGTGCACGTATTGAACAAGGTGAACAGAAAGAAGATGCGTTAGATTTCACATTATGGAAAAAGGCTAAACCAGGTGAAATCAGCTGGGACAGCCCGTTTGGAGAAGGTAGACCAGGCTGGCACATCGAATGTTCAGTTATGGCATATCATGAACTAGGTGCGACAATTGATATCCACGCAGGCGGAACGGATTTACAATTCCCTCACCACGAAAATGAAATTGCGCAGTCAGAAGCACATAACCATGCACCTTTCGCTAATTATTGGATGCATAACGGATTCATTAATATAGATAATGAAAAGATGAGTAAGTCGTTAGGTAATTTTGTATTAGTGCATGACATTATTAAACAAATTGACCCAGACGTTCTACGCTTTTTCATGATTAGTGTGCATTATAGAAGTCCTATTAATTATAATATGGAACTTGTAGAAGCTGCGAAAAGTGGCTTGGAACGTGTGCGTAATAGTTATCAAGCTATTGAAGAACGTGAAGCAATTGCAACAGATGTGGAAGATCAATCTGCTTACATTACTGAAATTGACAATATTTTAAAGCAATTTGAAACTGTGATGAACGATGACTTTAATACTGCAAATGCGATTACAGCATGGTATGATTTAGCGAAATTAGCTAACAAATATGTGTTAGAAAACACTACTTCGATAAAAGTCTTAGCGCATTTTAAAGAAGTGTACCAAATATTTAGCGACGTGCTTGGCATTCCACTAAAAGATAAGGCAAGTGACGAATTGTTAGATGAGCAAGTTGAAGCTTTAATTGAAGAACGAAACAATGCTCGTAAAGAAAAAGACTTTGCACGTGCTGATGAAATTCGAGATCAATTAAAAGCACAAAACATTATACTAGAAGACACGGCTCAGGGTGTGAGATTTAAACGTGGCTAATATTGATAATAAACTATTAAATCCACTAACACTTGCCTACATGGGTGATGCAGTTTTAGATCAACACGTAAGGGAATATATCGTACTAAAATTAAAAGCAAAACCTAATCGATTGCATCAAGAAGCAAAACGTTATGTCTCTGCTAAAAGTCAGGCTCAAACGCTTGAATTTTTAATGGAAAATAATTGGTTTACTGAAGATGAATTAGATATTGTTCGTCGAGGCAGAAACGCTAAAAGTTATACCAAAGCTAAAAATACAGATATACAAACATATAGAAAAAGTTCGGGCTTAGAAGCAGTCATTGGCTATTTATATTTAGAAAAAGAACAAGAGCGTTTGACGGCTTTATTGGAAAGAGTCGTACAAAATGTAAACGAAAGGTAGTGATAATATGGAAGAGATCGTAATCGTTGGGCGACATGCTGTAAAAGAAGCAATCGTTTCAGGCCATACAATTAATAAAATTTTAATTCAAGATACTATCAAAAAAGGCCAAATCAATGAAATTTTAAAAAAAGCAAATAGTAGAAAAATCATAGTTCAATCAGTACCGAAATCGAAAATAGATGGATTATCTGATTCTCCTCACCAAGGGATAGCGGCTTATATCGCACCATATGAATATGCAGATTTTGATGCGTTTTTAGAAAAGCAAAAAACTCAAGATAAGCTATCTACGGTATTAATATTAGACGGTTTAGAGGACCCACATAATTTAGGTTCTATCTTGAGAACGGCAGATGCATCAGGTGTTGATGGTGTCATCATACCTAAGAGACGTTCAGTAGCGTTAACGCAAACTGTCGCTAAAGCATCTACTGGTGCCATTCAGCATATACCAGTTATGCGAGTGACAAATTTAGCTAATACAATTGAAACATTAAAAGACAATGGCTATTGGGTCGTAGGTACAGAAGCGGATAATTCTACAGACTATAGAGAAATGGATGTAGCAATGCCGTTAGCAATCGTTATTGGTAGTGAAGGCCAAGGTATGAGTCGTTTAGTTAAAGATAAATGTGATTTTTACATTAACATTCCGATGGTTGGACATGTAAATAGCTTAAATGCCTCAGTAGCGGCAAGTTTAATGATGTACGAGGTATTTCGTAAACGTAACAACATTGGAGATAAGGTATGAAGGATAGGTACTTAATCATTGATGGATATAATATGATTGGTTATTCTCAGGAATTGAGCCGCATTGCGCAAGATAATCTTGAGGAGGCACGTGAACAATTACTTATAGCGATAGCAAACTATAACGCAGTGATTGCAGATGAAGTCGTCTGTGTTTTTGATGCTTATGAGCAATCGGGTGCCCATTCTGAATATATGTATCACGGCGTTAAAACGATATTCACAAAAGAAAAAGAAACGGCAGATAGCTATATTGAACGCTATGTGTATGATTTGTATGACAAACATACTAGACACATTACAGTTGTTACGAGTGATATGAGTGAGCAACATGCGATATTTGGCGCTGGAGCATATCGTGTGTCTTCAAGAGAGATGTGGAGAGACTTAAGAGAAAATGAAGTGTCTGTATCTAAAAAATTAGATGGCTTTAATGAACAAAAACCACGAACTAGGATAGAACTTTCAAATGAGATTTTAGAAGAATTTGAAAAACTTAGACGTGGAGACAATCATCAATAAAATTATTGTCCACTTGATTTTTGGAGCATAGTCGCTGTATCCTATCTTTACTTTTGAAGAAAGGAAGCTACTATGTTAGAACCAAACAATCATGAATTCACAGCCTCAAAAAACGCAGAACTAAATATTTTTGAAAAGCATGATTTACCTAAAATATTTACAGCACTTATACCTTTAATACATAAAAGGTTAAAACATTTTTCTATTCATCCAAATGATCAAGAAGATTTGTGCCAAGAGGTGCTGATAAAACTTTTTCAAGCGTTTAGACATTTTGACTTTAAAAGTGCTATACCAATTGAACATTATGTGAATCGTGTTATTAAAAATGTAAAAAATGACTATATTCGTAAGAAGTTCTATGGTTATGAAAGGCAAACATTCGATGTGTGTTAAACTTAACTAAGTTGGAACAAGTGGTTGTCATTTACTTATTGAAAGATTATAAGCCAAAAGAAATTGCAGAATTATTAAATGTATCGAAGAAAGTAGTTTACAACGCGATACATCGTTGTAAAATAAAATTAAGATACCTTCTAGATGATTATTAATTAGCGCTATTCAAAGGGTTGTATGGCGTGAATTGGTACGCGATTGACGATTGACAATTGACTTAGATGTTATGTATAGTAGATTGGTATTATAATGAGTAAGGGGAAGTCTAATGAAAAAAGTGCCATTAACTTGCGAAGTATGTGGTAGTAGAAATTATAACGTTCCCAAACAAAGCAATCTTGCATCTAGATTAGAATTGAAAAAGTTTTGTTCGAGATGTAATGCACATACGATGCACAAGGAATCAAAATAATATAACGACATATGAAAGTTCACGATTGAGTAAATATGCCCTTCCATTTAAGTTGAGAGTATTGTATTTGCTTGATTTGTTGTATGGAATAAGCAAATAAGGAATAACGAATAACGAAATATACGGAGGTCTTATAAATGGCTAAAAAAGAAAATTTCTTCCAAGGCGTAAAGTCAGAAATGGAAAAGACAAGTTGGCCAACGAAAGAAGAATTATTTAAATACACAGTCATTGTTGTAGCTACAGTAGTATTTTTCTTAGTGTTCTTCTATGCCTTAGACTTAGGAATTGGTAGAATTATAGAATTAATTAAATAGATAGGAGTGACGACATGTCTGAAGAAGTTGGCGCTAAGCGTTGGTATGCTGTGCATACTTATTCTGGTTATGAGAATAAAGTTAAAAAGAATTTAGAAAAACGTGTTGAATCTATGAATATGACTGAAAAAATATTCAGAGTTGTTATACCAGAAGAAGAAGAGACACAAGTTAAAGATGGTAAAGCCAAAACATTAAGTAAAAAAACTTTCCCTGGTTATGTGTTAGTCGAATTAATTATGACTGATGAATCATGGTATATAGTAAGAAATACACCTGGTGTAACAGGATTTGTTGGTTCAGCTGGTGCTGGATCAAAACCTAATCCATTACTTCCAGAAGAAGCACGTTTCATTCTTAAACAAATGGGCATGAAAGAGAAAACAATTGATGTCCAAGTTGAATTAGGTGAGCAAGTGAGAATTAAATCAGGTCCGTTTGCTAACCAAGTTGGAGAAATTCAAGAAATTGAAACCGATAAATTCAAACTCACTGTTCTTGTAGACATGTTTGGTAGAGAAACGCCAGTAGAAGTGGAATTTGATCAAGTAGAGAAATTATAAAGGTATATATGTGTTATAGCATTTATATAAGTAATGCTAGATTTGCTAAAACAAGAAGTATTGCTTTGCATGCATTAAGAACCCCTAATCATTAAAATGATAAAATTAGAGGAACGCCTGAGCGAGGCTCATGCATTAAGAACCCCTAATCATTAAAATGATAAGGGGTTCTATAAAAAAACTTACATTTTACCATTGCTTTACGTAATGAATTAATGTTATAATACTGTGGTCGCGCTCATAGAGCGTTCATTTCGTCACGAAATGTAGAAGAGTGGGAGGACAAAACTCAGTCCTGTGACCACATCACGATATCAAGGAGGTGCACATCGTGGCTAAAAAAGTAGAAAAAGTAGTTAAATTACAAATTCCTGCAGGGAAAGCAAATCCAGCACCACCAGTTGGTCCAGCATTAGGTCAAGCGGGTGTGAATATTATGGGATTCTGTAAGGAATTCAACGCACGTACACAAGAAGACGCAGGTTTAATCATCCCGGTAGAAATCAGTGTTTATGAAGATCGTTCATTTACATTTATTACAAAAACACCACCGGCTCCAGTATTACTTAAAAAAGCAGCAGGCGTTGAAAAAGGTTCAGGCGAACCTAATAAAAACAAAGTTGCTACAGTAACTAAAGATCAAGTACGTGAAATTGCGAACCAAAAAATGCAAGATTTAAACGCTTCAGACGAAGAAGCGGCAGTTCGTATCATTGAAGGTACTGCTCGTAGTATGGGAATCACAGTTCAATAATAAAAACATTAATGAATATATAGATTGACGATAGAAGCAGATGACAGAAATGACAAACATGATGACAGCGTTCAATATTGTCGTAATATGAGGGAAAATGTCATTTATTAAGGAATTTAATTCTAAGATAAAACATAATTTATACCTCTCTGTTATCTGCTCTTAACTTGTGAAAGCAAGTAAATGTGGGAGGAAATTCCGCTAAAACCACTAAAGGAGGAACATGAAATGGCTAAAAAAAGCAAAAGATATCAAGAAGCAGCTAGCAAAATCGATCGCTTAAAACATTACGATGTACAAGAAGCTGTTGAACTAGCTAAAGAAACAAACATTGCTAACTTTGACGCATCAGTTGAAGTAGCATTCCGTTTAGGTATTGATACACGTAAAAATGACCAACAAATCCGTGGAGCAGTAGTGCTACCAAACGGTACTGGTAAATCACAACGTGTATTAGTGTTCGCTAAAGGAGAAAAAGCAGCTGAAGCAGAAGCAGCAGGTGCAGATTTCGTTGGCGAAGGCGAATATGTAGAAAAAATCCAACAAGGTTGGTTTGATTTTGACGTAGTAGTAGCTACACCAGACATGATGGGTGAAGTTGGTAAACTTGGTCGTGTATTAGGACCTAAAGGTTTAATGCCAAACCCTAAAACTGGAACAGTAACTATGGACGTTAAAAAAGCAGTTGAAGAAATCAAAGCTGGTAAAGTAGAGTACCGTGCTGAGAAATCAGGTATTGTTCACGCATCAATTGGTAAAACATCATTTGATACAGACAAACTTGTTGAAAACTTCAGAGCTTTACAAGACGTATTAACTAAAGCAAAACCTGCTTCAGCTAAAGGTACGTACTTCAAATCTATTGCTGTAACTACAACAATGGGTCCTGGAGTTAAAGTTGATACTTCAAGCATCAAACTTTAATCTATTAAAATAAAAGTTATTTAGGCTGAAAGTTTATGCTTTCAGCCTTTAAAAAAATATTGACATAGTACATTAATTTAGTTATATTGGTTAATGTATTATTTTACCTAAGACAGTAGGAGTTATTAATAACTTAAAATTAAATCCTACCGAGGCTAAAATTGACTTGAACGTGAAGAATTTAGATCTTTCAAGCACTTTTTGCCACGGGTAGAAAGTGCTTTTTTTATTGAGTAATGTCAAGCGAATATGGTTCGTTAATGATTACTTCAAAATTAAAAGCACCAAACTAAAATCTATGGAGGTGTCTAAATGTCTGCTATCATCGATGCAAAAAAACAAGAAGTTGATATTATTGCTGAACAACTTAAAAACTCAGTATCTACAGTTATCGTTGACTATCGTGGTCTAAGCGTTGCTGAAGTAACTGAATTACGTTCACAATTACGTGAAGCTGGTGTTGAGTACAAAGTTTACAAAAACACTATGGTTCGCCGTGCAGCAGAAAAAGCTGGTATTGACGGTTTAGATGAATTCTTAGTAGGTCCTACTGCAGTTGCTACTTCAACAGAAGATGTTGTTGCTCCAGCAAAAGTTATCGCAGGATTTGCAAAAGAACATCAAGCATTAGAAATTAAAACAGGTGTTATGGAAGGCAACGTTATTTCTGCAGAAGAAGTTAACACTGTTGGTACATTACCATCACACGACGGTCTTGTTTCTATGCTATTATCAGTATTACAAGCTCCAGTACGCAACTTCGCTTATGCGGTCAAAGCTGTTGGAGAAGAGAAAGAATCTAAAGAAGAAAGCGCTGAATAATTGCGCATAAACTAATTAAAATTAATGGAGGAATATTAAAAATGGCTAATCAAGAACAAATCATTGAAGCGATTAAAGAAATGTCAGTTTTAGAATTAAACGACTTAGTAAAAGCAATTGAAGAAGAATTTGGTGTAACTGCAGCAGCTCCAGTAGCAGCAGCAGGCGCAGCTGGTGGCGGAGACGCTGAAGCTGAAAAAACTGATTTCGATGTTGAATTAACTTCAGCTGGATCATCAAAAATCAAAGTCGTTAAAGCTGTTAAAGAAGCTACTGGCTTAGGATTAAAAGATGCTAAAGAATTAGTTGACGGAGCTCCTAAAGTAGTTAAAGAAGCTTTACCTAAAGAAGAAGCTGAACAACTTAAAGAAACATTAGAAGAAGCTGGCGCTACAGTAGAATTAAAATAATTTCTGCTGGATAACAGTTGATAATTATATATGGAAGATAGTTCTTGTAGCTTAATACATTAACTGCTTCGGTACGTTAATATTAAGCGTATCATAGACTATCTGAAATCTTTGAGAAATGAAAACCCCGTTATTACTATAACGGGGTTTTATCTTATTTTATCTATTGCCTATTTTCAATATTTAAATTAAGGCTTTGAAGTCGAAATTTAAAATATTTGGGTATATTATTAATCTAAGACGAATTAGATTAAAAGAGGTGTAGTCATGAGTCATTATTATGATGAAAATCCTGAAGTAGAAAGTGAAGAATCGCTTTTTACGTACTCCTACGATAACCATGATTTAGAACTTGTAACAGATGCTGGTGTATTTTCAAAAGGGAAAATAGATTTTGGATCTGATTTACTAGTGAAAACTTTTTTGAAAACATATCCCCCTGGTCCTACAAAAAATATCATAGATGTTGGTTGTGGCTATGGCCCTATCGGTTTAATGATTGCGAAAGTTTCCCCACACCACGAAGTGACAATGGTTGATGTGAATCAACGCGCGCTAAATTTATCAAGAAAAAATAAAAAAAGAAACCGTATAGACAATGTTGAGGTTAAAGAAAGTGATGGTTTATCACAAGTAGAAGACGGCACGTATGACTTTGTACTTACTAATCCGCCGATTAGAGCGGGGAAAGAAGTTGTACATCGCATTTTGGAAGAAGCTTATGTTAAATTAAAACTTGATGGTGAACTTTTTGTAGTAATTCAAAAAAAGCAAGGTATGCCATCTGCAAAGAAAAAAATGCAAGACACATTCGATAACGTTGAAGTATTAGAAAAAAGCAAAGGCTATTACATTTTAAGAAGTGTAAAAGGTTGATTAACTAGCTGTATTCTGATATAATAATAGAATGTAAAAAATTATGTTCAATAAGTGTGTACTTTTACGTATAAATTAACAATGTATATAAGGTGAAATAGAAAATGGTGTCATAAGTATGCTACCGTTTTCTTTTTGTCTAATTATATTTGTTGATTTACTAAAAGTAAACACGCAATTTTTGAGGGGTGAATCTGTTTGGCAGGTCAATTTGTCCAATATGGAAGACATCGTAAACGTAGAAACTATGCGAGAATTTCAGAGGTATTAGAATTACCGAATTTAATTGAGATTCAAACTAAGTCTTACGATTGGTTCTTAGAAGAAGGTTTATTAGAAATGTTTAGAGACATTTCACCGATTGAAGATTTCACAGGCAATCTATCTTTAGAGTTTGTAGATTATAGACTCGGAGAACCGAAATATGATTTAGAAGAATCAAAAAACCGTGATACAACGTATTCTGCACCTCTACGTGTTAAAGTGCGTTTAATTATCAAAGAAACTGGCGAAGTAAAAGAACAAGAAGTGTTTATGGGTGATTTCCCATTAATGACAGATACAGGTACATTCGTAATTAACGGTGCTGAACGTGTTATAGTATCACAATTAGTTCGTTCACCATCCGTATACTTCAATGAAAAACTAGATAAAAACGGCCGTACAAACTTCGACGCAACAATTATTCCTAACCGTGGTGCATGGTTAGAATATGAAACTGATGCTAAAGATGTTGTATATGTACGTATTGATAGAACTAGAAAGTTACCATTAACAGTATTATTGCGTGCTTTAGGTTTCTCTACTGATCAAGAAATCGTTGATCTTTTAGGTGAAAATGAGTATTTACGTAATACGTTAGAGAAAGATGGTACAGAAAACACAGATCAAGCGCTATTAGAAATCTATGAGCGTTTACGCCCTGGCGAACCACCTACAGTTGAAAATGCTAAGAGTCTTTTATACTCACGTTTCTTCGATCCGAAACGTTATGACTTAGCAAGTGTAGGTCGTTATAAAGCAAACAAAAAACTTCATTTAAAACATCGCTTGTTTAATCAGAAATTAGCAGAACCAATTGTTAATTCAGAAACAGGTGAAATTGTAGCTGAAGAAGGTACAGTACTTGATCGTCGTAATTTAGATGAAATCATGGATGTACTAGAATCAAACGCTAACAGTGAAGTCTTTGAATTAGAAGGTACAGTAATTGATGAACCTGTTGAGATTCAATCAATTAAAGTTTATGTACCTAATGATGAAGAAGGACGTACAACAACAGTGATTGGTAATGCATTCCCTGATTCAGAAGTGAAATGTATTACTCCAGCAGACATTATTTCATCAATGTCATACTTCTTTAACTTATTAAGTGGTATTGGTTTCACAGATGATATTGATCACCTTGGTAACCGTCGTCTACGTTCAGTAGGTGAATTGTTACAAAACCAATTCCGTATTGGTTTATCAAGAATGGAGCGTGTGGTACGTGAAAGAATGTCTATTCAAGACACAGATTCTGTAACGCCACAACAATTAATCAATATACGTCCTGTTATTGCATCTATTAAAGAATTCTTTGGTAGTTCACAATTATCACAATTCATGGACCAAGCTAACCCATTAGCAGAGTTAACGCACAAACGTCGTTTATCTGCTCTAGGACCTGGTGGTTTAACACGTGAACGTGCTCAAATGGAAGTACGTGACGTTCACTATTCTCACTATGGTCGTATGTGTCCAATCGAAACACCTGAGGGACCAAACATTGGACTTATCAACTCATTGTCTAGTTATGCACGTGTGAATGAATTTGGTTTCATTGAAACACCGTATCGTAAAGTAGACCTTGAAACAAACAGCATTACTGAGCAAATCGATTACTTAACAGCTGATGAAGAGGATAGCTATGTGGTAGCACAAGCTAACTCTAAATTAGATGAAAATGGCCGTTTCTTAGATGATGAAGTTGTTTGTCGTTTCCGTGGTAATAACACAGTTATGGCTAAAGAAAAAATGGATTACATGGATGTTTCGCCAAAACAAGTTGTTTCTGCTGCGACAGCATGTATTCCTTTCTTAGAAAACGATGACTCTAACCGTGCATTGATGGGTGCAAACATGCAACGTCAAGCAGTGCCATTGATGAACCCTGAATCACCATTTGTTGGTACAGGTATGGAGCACGTGGCAGCACGTGACTCTGGTGCAGCAATTGTTGCAAAACGTAAAGGTCGTGTTGAGCACGTTGAATCTAATGAAATCCTTGTTCGTCAACTTATCGAAGAAGATGGTCAAGAATATGAAGGCGAATTAGATCGCTACCCATTAGCTAAGTTCAAACGTTCAAACACTGGTACATGTTATAACCAAAGACCTATCGTTGCTTCTGGTGACGTAGTGACAAGAGGCGAAATTTTAGCTGACGGTCCATCTATGGAACTTGGTGAAATGGCATTAGGTAGAAACGTAGTTGTTGGTTTCATGACTTGGGACGGTTACAACTATGAGGATGCCGTGATCATGAGTGAACGCCTAGTTAAAGATGACGTATATACTTCTATCCATATTGAAGAGTATGAATCAGAAGCACGTGATACTAAATTAGGACCTGAAGAAATCACACGTGATATTCCAAATGTTTCAGATAGTGCGCTTAAAAACTTAGATGACCGTGGTATTGTATACGTCGGCGCTGAAGTTAATGATGGAGACATCTTAGTAGGTAAAGTAACGCCTAAAGGTGTAACAGAGTTAACTGCCGAAGAACGTTTATTACACGCAATCTTTGGTGAAAAAGCACGTGAAGTCCGCGATACATCATTACGCGTACCTCATGGTGCAGGTGGTATTGTTCTAGATGTTAAAGTCTTTAACCGTGAAGAAGGAGATGACACGTTATCTCCAGGTGTTAACCAATTAGTTCGTGTTTATATCGTTCAAAAACGTAAAATTCACGTAGGAGATAAGATGTGTGGTCGTCATGGTAACAAGGGTGTAATTTCAAAACTTGTTCCTGAAGAAGACATGCCGTATCTACCAGACGGTACACCAATTGATATCATGTTGAACCCTCTAGGTGTACCATCACGTATGAATATCGGACAAGTATTAGAGCTACACTTAGGTATGGCTGCTAAAAACTTAGGTATCCATGTTGCATCACCAGTATTTGATGGTGCGAGTGATGAAGACGTATGGTCAACAATCGAAGAAGCTGGTATGGCTCGTGACGGAAAAACCGTATTATACGATGGACGTACTGGTGAACCATTCGATAACAGAATTTCAGTCGGCGTTATGTACATGTTGAAACTAGCACACATGGTTGACGATAAATTACATGCGCGTTCAACTGGACCATACTCATTAGTAACGCAACAACCGCTTGGTGGTAAAGCACAATTCGGTGGACAACGTTTCGGTGAGATGGAAGTATGGGCACTTGAAGCTTACGGTGCTGCATATACACTTCAAGAAATTTTAACTTACAAATCAGATGATACAGTAGGTCGTGTTAAGACATACGAATCTATTGTTAAAGGTGAAAACATCACTAAACCTGGAGTTCCAGAATCATTCCGAGTATTGATGAAAGAATTACAAAGTTTAGGTCTAGACGTTAAAATCATGGACGAGCATGACAATGAAATTGACATGCAAGACAATGAAGATGATGATGTCGTTGAGCGTAAAGTGGATCTTCAACAAAAAGATGCACCGCAATCACAAAAAGAAGTTACAGACTAAATGCATTTAAGTTTATAAACGAATAAGCCTTGTAGAGATAAAGTTCAATAAGGGACTAAGTCTCTACATTGGTTATTCTATTATTGATATAGAGCAATCAATCAATTTGCACAGCTAATCTAAATTGAAGGAGGTAGGCTCCTTGATTGATGTAAATAATTTCCATTATATGAAAATAGGACTTGCTTCACCCGAAAAAATCCGTTCATGGTCTTTTGGTGAGGTTAAAAAGCCAGAAACAATTAACTATCGTACTTTAAAACCAGAAAAAGATGGTCTATTCTGTGAAAGAATATTTGGACCTACAAAAGACTGGGAATGTAGTTGTGGTAAATACAAACGTGTACGTTATAAAGGTATGGTTTGTGACAGATGTGGCGTAGAAGTAACTAAATCTAAAGTGCGCCGTGAAAGAATGGGGCACATTGAATTAGCTGCACCTGTATCTCACATTTGGTACTTCAAAGGTATTCCAAGTCGTATGGGTCTATTATTAGACATGTCACCAAGAGCGTTAGAAGAAGTTATTTACTTTGCTTCATACGTTGTTGTAAATCCAGGTCCAACTGGTTTAGAGAAAAAGACATTGTTATCTGAAGCAGAATTTAGAGAGTACTACGATAAATTCCCAGGCAAATTCACTGCTAAAATGGGTGCTGAAGGTATTAAAGAATTACTTGAAGAAATAGACTTAGATGCTGAACTTAAACATTTACGTGATGAGTTAGAATCAGCTACTGGTCAAAGACTTACACGTGCGATTAAACGTTTAGAAGTTGTTGAATCATTTAGACATTCTGGTAATAATCCAGCATGGATGATTTTAGACGTACTTCCTATTATTCCACCTGAAATCAGACCAATGGTTCAATTAGATGGTGGCCGTTTCGCAACAAGTGATTTAAATGATTTATATCGTCGTGTTATCAACCGTAATAACCGTTTAAAACGTTTGTTAGACTTAGGTGCTCCTGGCATCATCGTTCAAAACGAAAAACGTATGTTACAAGAAGCTGTTGATGCACTTATTGATAATGGTCGTCGTGGCCGTCCAGTTACTGGACCAGGTAACCGCCCATTAAAATCACTTTCACATATGTTAAAAGGTAAACAAGGTCGTTTCCGTCAAAACTTATTAGGTAAACGTGTTGACTACTCAGGTCGTTCAGTTATTGCAGTTGGACCAAGCTTGAAGATGTATCAATGTGGTCTGCCTAAAGAAATGGCACTCGAGTTGTTCAAACCATTCATAATGAAAGAATTAGTACAACGTGAAATTGCAACAAACATCAAAAATGCGAAAAGTAAAATTGAGCGTATGGATGACGAAGTATGGGACGTATTAGAAGACGTAATTAAAGAACATCCAGTTCTTTTAAACCGTGCACCTACACTTCACAGATTGGGTATCCAAGCATTCGAACCTACATTAGTTGAAGGTCGTGCGATTCGTTTACATCCACTTGCTACAACAGCTTACAACGCTGACTTTGATGGTGACCAAATGGCTGTTCACGTACCATTATCTAAAGAAGCACAAGCTGAAGCGCGTATGTTAATGTTAGCTGCGCAAAACATCTTGAACCCTAAAGATGGTAAACCAGTTGTTACGCCATCACAAGATATGGTATTAGGTAACTATTACCTAACTCTTGAACGTAAAGATGCCGTGAATACTGGTACGATTTACAATGATACAAATGAAGTACTCAAAGCTTATGCAAATGGCTATGTTCACTTGCATACACGTATTGGTGTACACGCATCATCATTTAACAATCCAACGTTTACTGAAGAGCAAAACAAAAAAATCTTGCTAACTTCTGTTGGTAAAGTAATATTCAATGAAATCATTCCAGATTCATTTGCATATATTAATGAACCAACACAAACGAACTTAGAAAATAAAACGCCGGAAAGATACTTCATTGCACCAACTGAAATTGGTGAAGGTGGATTAAAAGCTTACTTTGAGGAGCAAGAATTAATCAAACCATTCAATAAGAATTTCTTAGGAAATGTTATTGCTGAAGTATTTAACCGTTTCAGCATCACTGATACGTCAATGATGTTAGATAGAATGAAAGACTTAGGATTCAAGTTTTCATCTAAAGCAGGTATTACTGTTGGTGTATCTGATATCGTGGTATTACCAGATAAACAAGATATCCTTGATGAACATGAGAAATTAGTTGATAAAGTAACGAAACAATTCAATCGTGGTTTAATCACTGATTTTGAACGTTACAATGCTGTAATTGAAATTTGGACTGATGCAAAAGACCAAATTCAAAACGAACTAATGGGATCACTTGAAGAAACGAACCCAATCTTCATGATGAGTGACTCTGGTGCCCGTGGTAACGCATCTAACTTTACACAGTTGGCTGGTATGCGTGGACTTATGGCCGCGCCATCTGGTGAGATTATTGAATTACCAATTACTTCATCATTCCGTGAAGGTTTAACGGTATTAGAATACTTCATCTCTACTCACGGTGCACGTAAAGGTCTTGCCGATACAGCGCTTAAGACTGCCGATTCAGGTTACCTTACGCGTCGTCTTGTTGACGTGGCTCAAGATGTTATCGTCCGTGAAGAAGATTGTGGTACTGACCGTGGCTTACTTGTTTCTGATATCAAAGAAGGTACAGAAATGATTGAACCATTCATCGAACGTATTGAAGGTCGTTATTCTAAAGAAACAATCCGTCATCCAGAAACAGATGAGGTCATTGTTAACCCAGATCAATTAGTTACACCAGACATCGCTAAGAAAATCACAGATGCAGGTATAGAGGAAATGTATATCCGTTCAGCATTTACATGTAATACACGTCATGGTGTATGTGAAAAATGTTACGGTAAAAACCTTGCGACTGGTGAAAAAGTTGAAGTTGGTGAAGCAGTTGGTACAATTGCTGCCCAATCAATTGGTGAACCAGGTACACAGCTTACAATGCGTACATTCCATACAGGTGGTGTAGCAGGTAGCGATATCACACAAGGTCTTCCTCGTATCCAAGAGATCTTCGAAGCGCGTAATCCTAAAGGTCAAGCTGTGATTACTGAAATCGAAGGTGTTGTTGATGACATTAAACTTGCTAAAGATCGTCAACAAGAAATCGTAATTAAAGGTGCTAACGAAACGAAATCTTATCTAGCTTCTGGTACTTCAAGATTGAAAGTAGAAGTTGGACAAGGTGTTGAACGTGGAGAAGTACTTACTGAAGGTTCAATCGAACCTAAGAACTATTTATCTGTTTCAGGTTTAAATGCAACAGAAAGCTATCTATTAAAAGAAGTTCAAAAAGTTTACCGTATGCAAGGTGTTGAAATCGACGATAAACACGTTGAAGTTATGGTAAGACAAATGTTACGTAAAGTACGTATCATTGAAGCAGGAGATACTAAGTTATTACCTGGTTCATTAGTAGATATTCATAGCTTTACTGATGCTAACCGTGAAGCGTTCAAAGAACGTAAACGTCCTGCAACAGCTAAACCAGTATTACTAGGTATCACGAAAGCTTCTCTTGAAACTGAAAGTTTCTTATCAGCAGCTTCATTCCAAGAAACAACTCGTGTACTTACAGATGCAGCAATCAAAGGTAAACGTGATAACTTACTTGGACTTAAAGAGAACGTTATTATCGGTAAATTGATTCCAGCTGGTACGGGTATGAGACGTTATAGAGACGTTGAATACGACAAAGCAACACCAGATACTGAAGTTATTGAAGAAGTTCAAACTACTGAAATATAATATTTATTACTCAATAAACAGAGAGTCCGTGATGTTAATAGATATCTCGGGCTCTCTAATGTTATTGATTATAGAAGGAGTGGAACAAGGAAATCATATTTAAAATTGTGGTTTCTATCCGACTTCTGATGTTTTTGAAATTTTTATTGAAAAGTACGAATAAAAGTTGACTCAGTAGTACTGAAAGTGTTATTATTATTAAGGTTGATGCAAGCAGAACTTTGGAGGATATTTTGATGTCTAATGAAAAAGTTGCACGCTTTAACAAACAACATCATGTCATTGGTCTTAAACAAACGCTCAAAGCTTTGAATAGAGATCAAGTTACATCATTGATTATCGCTGAAGACGTGGAGATTCATCTTATGACTCGCGTGTTAAGCCAAATCAATCACAAACACATGCCTGTTTCATTTTTCAAAAGCAAAAAGGCTTTAGGAGAATATGTAGGTATAAACGTTAGTGCAACAATTGTTGCATTATTAAAATGAGATTAGTAAGAATCATTCTTACTAAATTTTATTTACCCTTAAAATGAACCACCTGGATGTGTGGGATTATAAATGAAGAGAGGAGGAACATTCAATGCCAACTATTAACCAATTGGTACGTAAACCTAGACAAAGTAAATCTAAAAAATCTGATTCACCAGCATTAAATAGAAACTTTAACAGTAAAAAGAAAAAATTTACTGACTTAAATTCTCCACAAAAACGTGGTGTTTGTACTCGTGTAGGAACAATGACACCTAAAAAACCTAACTCCGCGTTACGTAAATATGCTCGTGTTCGTTTGTCTAACAATATTGAAATCAATGCGTACATTCCTGGTATCGGACATAACTTACAAGAACACAGTGTTGTACTTGTACGTGGTGGACGTGTGAAAGACTTACCTGGTGTGCGTTACCATATTGTACGTGGTGCACTTGATACTTCAGGTGTTGATGGACGTAGACAAGGACGTTCATTATACGGAACTAAAAAACCTAAAAAATAAGTTTAAGATTGCGTAAATTTTCGCTATAAACTAAAGAATTATATTATAATCGGAAGGGAGGATTTATATTATGCCTCGTAAAGGATCAGTACCAAAAAGAGACGTATTACCAGATCCAATTCACAACTCTAAATTAGTTACAAAATTGATCAACAAAATTATGTTAGACGGTAAACGTGGAACAGCACAAAGAATTCTTTATTCTGCATTCGACTTAGTTAAAGAACGTAGTGGTCGTGAAGCAGTTGAAGTATTTGAAGAAGCTATCGATAACATTATGCCAGTATTAGAGGTTAAAGCTCGCCGTGTTGGTGGCTCTAACTATCAAGTACCAGTAGAAGTTCGTCCAGAACGTCGTACTACATTAGGTCTTCGTTGGTTAGTTAACTATTCACGTCTTCGTGGAGAAAAAACTATGGAAGAACGTTTAGCTAACGAAATCTTAGATGCTGCTAACAACACTGGTGGCGCAGTTAAGAAACGTGAAGACACACACAAAATGGCTGAAGCTAACAAAGCATTCGCTCACTATCGCTGGTAGGATAGTAGCTGTTTCCCTGAACATGTTCCATATTGGTAGATTACTATCACAGGTTCGTGTTTAGGGCATCGCCATATTTATAGTATTTATTCGCAGTTATACTGGAAGGAGAAAAATACATGGCTAGAGATTTTAGTTTAGATAGAACACGTAATATCGGTATCATGGCTCACATCGATGCTGGTAAAACAACTACGACTGAACGTATTCTTTACTATACTGGACGTATCCATAAAATTGGTGAAACACACGAAGGTGCTTCACAAATGGACTGGATGGAACAGGAGCAAGATCGTGGTATCACTATCACATCTGCCGCAACAACAGCACAGTGGGATGACCACCGTGTAAACATCATCGATACACCTGGACACGTAGACTTCACTGTAGAAGTTGAACGTTCATTACGTGTACTTGATGGTGCAGTAACAGTACTAGACGCTCAATCAGGAGTTGAACCTCAAACTGAAACAGTTTGGCGCCAGGCAACAACTTACAGCGTACCTCGTATTGTTTTCGTAAACAAAATGGACAAATTAGGAGCTAACTTCGAATACGCAGTAAGCACTATCCATGACCGTTTACAAGCAAACGCACAACCAATTCAATTACCAATTGGTGCGGAAGACGAATTTGAAGCAATCATCGACTTAGTTGAAATGAAATGTTTCAAATACAACAATGACTTAGGAACTGAAATTGAAGAAATCGAAATTCCTGAAGATCATAAAGAAAGAGCTGATGAAGCTCGTTCAACATTAATTGAAGCAGTAGCTGAAACTAATGATGAATTAATGGAGAAATATCTTGCTGATGAAGAGATTTCTGTCTCTGAATTAAAAGATGCTATCCGTGAAGCTACAAACAACATTGAATTCTATCCAGTTCTTGTTGGTACAGCTTTCAAAAACAAAGGTGTTCAATTAATGCTTAATGCAGTAATTGATTACTTACCATCACCGTTAGACGTAAAACCAATCGTTGGTCACCGTGCTGACAACCCTGAAGAAGAAGTTATCGCAAAAGCTGATGACAATGCTGAGTTCGCTGCTTTAGCGTTCAAAGTAATGACTGACCCTTATGTTGGTAAATTAACATTCTTCCGTGTTTACTCTGGTACTTTAACATCAGGTTCATACGTTAAAAACTCTACGAAGAACAAACGTGAACGTGTAGGTCGTTTACTACAAATGCACGCTAACTCTCGTCAAGAGTTAAACACAGTATATTCAGGAGATATCGCAGCTGCGGTAGGTCTTAAAGATACTGGTACTGGTGATACTTTATGTGGTGAGAAGAATGACATCATCTTGGAATCTATGGATTTCCCAGAACCTGTTATTCACTTATCAGTTGAACCTAAATCTAAAGCAGACCAAGACAAAATGACTACAGCTTTAGTTAAGTTACAAGAAGAAGATCCAACATTCCATGCACATACAGACGATGAGACTGGACAAGTTATTATCGGTGGTATGGGTGAACTTCACTTAGATATCTTAGTAGACCGTATGAAGAAAGAATTTAACGTTGAATGTAACGTTGGTGCACCAATGGTTTCATATCGTGAAACATTTAAAGCATCAGCTGAAGTTCAAGGTAAATTCGCTCGTCAATCAGGTGGTCGTGGTCAATATGGTGACGTTAAAATTGAATTCTCACCTAATGAAACAGGTGGCGGTTTCGAATTCGAAAACGCTATCGTTGGTGGTGTAGTTCCTCGTGAATACATTCCATCAGTTGAAGCTGGTCTTAAAGATTCAATGGAAAACGGTGTATTAGCTGGTTATCCTTTAATTGATGTTAAAGCTAAATTATTTGATGGTTCATACCATGATGTCGATTCATCTGAAATGGCCTTCAAAATTGCTGCATCTTTAGCGCTTAAAGAAGCTGCTAAAAAATGTGATCCAGTTATCTTAGAACCGATGATGAAAGTTACAATTGAAATGCCTGAAGAGTACATGGGTGACATCATGGGTGACGTAACATCTCGTCGTGGACGTGTTGATGGTATGGAACCTCGTGGTAATGCACAAGTTGTAAATGCTTTTGTACCACTTTCAGAAATGTTCGGTTATGCAACTGCATTACGTTCTAACACTCAAGGTCGTGGTACTTATACAATGTACTTTGATCACTATGCTGAAGTTCCAAAATCAATTTCTGAAGAAATTGTTAAGAAAAACAGTGGCAATAAAGCCGAATAATTAAACTTGTTTTGTGCGACAACTGTCTGTACAATACACATAAAGCTTAATTATGTAGCTTGTTGTTTTATCAATTGATTTTTTGGGAAAAATGCATTATAAAGGTACTGTATGGTCCTTTATTTCCAAATTATAATCCATCTTCTCATGATGGTGAGAAACTGTCATGAGAGATAAATTAAAAATAATTTTCTAACGAATAGGAGAGATTTTATAATGGCTAAAGAAAAATTTGACCGCTCAAAAGAACATGCCAATATTGGTACTATTGGTCACGTTGACCATGGTAAAACTACTTTAACAGCTGCTATCGCAACTGTATTAGCAAAAAATGGTGACTCTGTAGCACAATCATATGACATGATTGACAATGCTCCAGAAGAAAAAGAACGTGGTATTACTATTAATACTTCTCACATTGAGTACACTACTGAAAAACGTCACTATGCGCACGTTGACTGCCCAGGTCACGCTGACTATGTTAAAAACATGATCACTGGTGCTGCACAAATGGACGGAGCTATCTTAGTAGTATCTGCTGCTGATGGTCCAATGCCACAAACTCGTGAGCACATTCTTTTATCACGTAACGTTGGTGTTCCAGCATTAGTTGTATTCTTAAACAAAGTTGACATGGTTGACGATGAAGAATTATTAGAATTAGTAGAAATGGAAGTTCGTGACTTATTAAGCGAATATGACTTCCCAGGTGACGATGTACCTGTAATCTCTGGTTCAGCATTAAAAGCTCTTGAAGGCGACGCTGACTATGAGCAAAAAATCTTAGACTTAATGCAAGCAGTTGATGATTTCATCCCAACTCCAGAACGTGATTCTGACAAACCATTCATGATGCCAGTAGAGGACGTATTCTCAATCACTGGTCGTGGTACTGTTGCTACAGGCCGTGTTGAACGTGGTCAAATCAAAGTCGGTGAAGAAATCGAAATCATTGGTATGCAAGAAGAGTCAAGCAAAACAACAGTTACTGGTGTAGAAATGTTCCGTAAATTATTAGACTACGCTGAAGCTGGTGACAACATTGGTGCATTATTACGTGGTGTTTCACGTGATGACATCCAACGTGGTCAAGTTTTAGCTGCTCCTGGTACTATTACACCACATACTAAATTTAAAGCGGACGTTTACGTTTTATCAAAAGATGAAGGTGGTCGTCATACACCATTCTTCACTAACTACCGCCCACAATTCTATTTCCGTACTACTGACGTAACAGGTGTTGTTACTTTACCAGAAGGTACTGAAATGGTTATGCCTGGTGATAACGTTGAAATGGACGTTGAATTAATTTCTCCAATCGCTATTGAAGACGGTACTCGTTTCTCTATCCGTGAAGGTGGACGTACTGTTGGATCAGGCGTTGTTACAGTAATCAACGAATAATATAGATTTCTATCTTTGATAGAATTTTTAAAGCCTCCTTCGGGAGGCTTTTTTTGTATAGAAAAGCACAAGGCGGCTATTTGGACCTTGTGCTTCTTTATATAAAGGTATACATTTGCCTATGCAAATGTATAAGACTTACTAATCCAGTTTTACTGAATAAATAAGTCTTTAAAGTCATTTTATGACTAAGGTGCTTTAATAATTACTTTTTCGAGTTCTAATATTTTCAAGAATTCACTTGTTGCATATTTCATTGCTTTTTCATCAATGTTAAAACTTGGGCTATGATGTGGATGTATAGTATCAATTTCAGGATTACCACACCCAGTTAAAAAGAATGCACCTGGACGTACTTTTAAATAGTGTGAGAAGTCTTCACCAATCATCATTAAATCTGATTCATTGAATCTTAAGTTCATATCATTAGCGGCCTGTTTCACTACTTCATAGTTATCTTGATGGTTGTGTACAGGTAAATAACCTTTAATGTAGTCAAAGTTGTACGTTATGTCATTAGCCACGGCTAAACCTTTAAGTAATTTCTCCATTTTAGTCATAACATGGGTTTGAATTTCTGTATCAAATGTACGTACAGTCCCTTTGCAAAATGCAGAATCTGGAATAATATTATCCGCAGAACCTGCTTGGACCATGCCAAAACTAATTACGGCTTGCTTTACAGGATCAATAGTACGGGATACAATTTTTTGGGTACTCATAATGAATTCTGCCATAATCACAACAGGATCTATCGTTTCTTGTGGCTTAGCACCATGTCCACCTTTACCTTGGATTGTAATGCTAAACTCATCAGGAGAAGCCATTAATGCACCAGGACGTGAATAAATTGTGCCTGTAGGGTATCCAGACCATAAATGATTACCATATATCTTATCAACGTCTTGTAGACAGCCATCATCAATCATCTCTTGGGACCCACCTGGCATAATTTCTTCGCCATATTGAAAGATTAATACTACATCGCCATTTAAAGAAGATAAGTGACTTTCAATAATCTCTGCAACACCTAATAAGATTGCCGTATGCCCATCATGACCACATGCATGCATGACGCCAGGATTTTTAGATTTATAGTCTACTTCTGTTAATTCATCTATAGGTAGTGCATCAAAATCTGCACGAAGTGCAACGGTTGGTCCATCACCATGACCTTTAAATGTAGCTACGATACCATTACGTCCTACATGAGTACGAATTTCACATGATAATTGACTTAATTGATTAAGTATAAAGTCACGTGTGTGATATTCCTCAAATGATAATTCGGGATATTGGTGGAGGTAACGTCGAACTTGTACCATTCTACTTTCTTTTTGTTGTGCTAGTTGAAACCAATCAAACAACTTCAGCCCTTCTTCCTTAAACATTTTTCACTATTATACCACTTAATAATGCACAACTGTAGGTGCAATTGATAGTAGACAAATTATGTTGTGAGTAATGCATTGTGACGTGTGTTTATAATACTTTCCACTTTTATTAAAATAGGTTATTATTAATTTGAAGACTAAGATAATTCAAAGGGGGACTTGCAGTGGTTCAGTCACTACATGGCTTTTTAGATGAAAATATTCAATATTTAAAAGATAACGGATTATATAATGAAATAGATACAATTGAAGGTGCAAATGGCCCTGAAATTTCTATTAACGGGAAAAATTATGTAAACTTATCTTCCAATAACTATTTAGGACTAGCAACAGACGAAGACTTAAAAAAAGCAGCAAAAGATGCGATCGATACACATGGCGTTGGTGCCGGTGCGGTACGTTCAATCAATGGTACCTTAGATGTTCATGATGAATTAGAACAAACACTTGCAGAGTTCAAAGGAACTGAAGCAGCTATTGCATATCAATCAGGATTCAATTGTAATATGGCAGCTATTTCAGCAGTTATGAATAAAAATGATGCTATTCTGTCAGATGAATTAAACCATGCTTCTATCATTGATGGTTGTCGTTTATCTAAAGCGAAAATTATTCGTGTAAACCATTCAGATATGGAAGATTTACGTGCTAAAGCAAAAGAGGCTGTAGAATCTGGCCAATATAATAAAGTAATGTATATCACTGATGGTGTATTCAGTATGGATGGAGACGTAGCTAAGTTACCAGAAATCGTTGAAATTGCAGAAGAGTTTGGCTTAATTACTTATGTTGATGATGCACATGGCTCAGGTGTAATGGGTAAAGGTGCGGGAACAGTTAAGCATTTCGGATTACAAGATAAGATTGATTTTCAAATTGGTACGTTATCAAAAGCAATAGGTGTTGTTGGTGGATACGTAGCAGGTACTCAATCACTAATTGATTGGTTAAAAGCACAATCTAGACCATTTTTATTCTCAACATCATTAGCTCCTGGGGATACAAAAGCAATTACAGAAGCTGTGAAAAAATTAATGGCATCTACAGAATTACATGATAAACTTTGGGAAAATGGCAATTACTTAAAAGAAGGATTGCAAAAGTTAGGCTTCGATATCGGTAACTCAGAATCACCAATTACACCTGTAATTATCGGAGATGAAAAGGAAACACAAGCCTTTAGTAGTCGCTTGAAAGATGAAGGTGTCTATGTGAAATCAATCGTCTTCCCAACGGTTCCTAAAGGTACTGGACGTGTACGTAATATGCCTACAGCAGCTCACACAAAAGAAATGTTAGATAAAGCTTTAGCGGCTTTTGAAAAAGTTGGTAAAGAACTAGGCACAATTAAATAATAATCATTCAAGCCACGTATTGAAAGTGTGCTTGAGTGTGTTAATGAGAACAGGCAGTATTCTAGTTACAGAACTAAGAATGCTGTCTCGTTTTATTTTAATACATAATAACCAAATAAATGAACGATATGAGTTTAAGTGGAACACTTGAGCACAAGCTCATGTGTAAGAATCACTAACTAAATAAATTTAGTAGTGATTCTATATAGCAGTGATTCTTTATAGAAGTAATTCTTTAGAGAGGTGAAAATTACGATGCATCTTATTATTATTAGAGGGAATTCTGGCAGTGGCAAATCAACAATTGCCAAACGTATACAACAGTATTTAGGAGAAGGTGTGATGGTAATAGGTCAAGATGAAGTACGTAGACAGATGCTTAACGTTCGTGATCGACCTGGTAATTTAGCAATTAACTTAATAGAAGAAATCATAAATTATGGTATTAATCATTGTGACTATGTCATACTAGAAGGTATTTTAAATAAATATAAGTATGGGACGATGCTTAATAGATTTTTTGAAAAGTCTAACATCAATGTGCATGTATATTATTTTAATCTGTCATTTCAAGAAACAGTCCGTAGACATTATACTAAAAAACAGACAGACTTTGATGAAACAGCAATGTCTAAGTGGTTTGTCTCGAAAGATACGTTGAACATACAAGGAGAAACATATATTACCGAATCAATGACTGAAGATTATATAATAAATATGATACTGAAAGATATAGACGTGTTATAAGTCAATTTATTGTGACAACTGCATCTACTAAAAAGGAACAAGGATAGAAATTTATTTACTTTAGAATCATTTCTTTTTATTAATTAGTTATGGAGATGATGACTAATCTTGAAAATAATATAGGCATGAACTGTTGAGTTCATGCCTAAAAGTAGTTGATTTGGTAAACGGATTACAAGAGCAAAAACTCATGAGTAAGAATCACTAACTAAAGGAAGAGGAATACTTGAGCACAAGCTCATGAGTAAGAATCACTAACTAATGGAAGAGGAACACTTGAGCACAAGCTCATGAGTAAGAATCACTAACTAAATAAATTTAGTAGTGATTCTATATAGCAGTGATTCTATAGAGATTATTGTTATTTAAATGGATTTGTTTTTGTTTTATTTTTAGTATTCTCTCGGTTTTCTTTATTTTGCATAAAAGGAATTGCAAACCATAAAATATGGAGCATACTTGCTAAGATTACAAGTATAATTGGAATGAATATTTCAACGATACTAATATTAATAACAAACGATGCTAAGATAAATGCTGTTATTGATGGTACAGCACAGACAATAACAACTGTTAATAAAACAAATTGAACTACTTGTGTAGCAATCGGACTATAAATATCCAGAATTAAAATGGCAATGTAAAATAGTGTGATAAACACAAGCAACAAAATAATCCATCCTGTTGCCATACCACCTTGAGTTTTAATGTAATCTTGGTAAGGTGGAAGTGTAGGTAAAATAAATAAAATCATCGCTGACAACCATGACAAAATACCGAAAAACATAAAGAAAATTTTTGAAGTGTCTGTTTTATTCATAATAACAACCTCCTAAGATATCAAATCTCTATTGGCTTATGTTAAGTAAATATATGGAATATCATATTTAATAATGATTGCGCTTTCATTAATTTACATACCCTTTAAAGAAAGTTTTAACGCACAATAAAAAGGTAATATATTAATAATACTGTGTTAAATTAAATTTTTGATTATAAAAATATAACTATAATTTCATCTGTTTAAATGGTAAGTTTATGTTAAAGAAATGTGTTATAAGGAGCTCGTTAATGGATAAAAATTTATGGTTGCATTTCACAACACAACGTCTTATCATTAGACCGTTGGAAGAAAATGATTATAAATCATGGTTACGAGGTTTTGTAAATAGAAAACCATCTCAATATAAACATGACAAGGGTCAACTAGATATGTCAGATGCAACCGAGCCTTGGTTTGCAGCTTTGGTCACCAGACATCAAGAGGCAATTAAATCGGATGATTTATATATCTTTGGAATCTTTGATAAGGCACATAATCATTTAGGTATGCTTAATATTAAAAACTTAAGTCGTGATAATTTTCAGTGGGCAGAGATTGGCTATTTTATTCATAACCAACATTGGCATCAAGGATATGCTTATGAAGCATTAACAGAATTAATTAAACAAACCCGCGATACACTGAATTTTCATAGAATTGAGGCTCATATCAATATCGATAACCCAAGGTCTGTTAATTTAATTGAAAAAGTAGGATTCCAATATGAATGTGTCCGTAAGGGGTTTATATTTGAAAATGGTCAATGGACAGACCATTACGTTTATTATTTAAATACACATGATGAAATATTAAAAACATAAATCAAGAAAGGAAGGAGTGTCAACATGGAGTTTAGAGAGTTAACAATGGGAGACGAAATGATGTATTGTGATTATATGAGAGAGTGGATTGATCACGATGAGAAAGTTGTACCTGAAATCACTAACATTACAAAGTATAATAACTTTGAAGATTTAGTACATGAATTAGCAGAGAATAAATCACATGATGCATCGGTAGATAATACGACACTATTTTTAATAGATGACGATGAGATTATTGGTGCTGCAAATATTCGTCATAATTTAAATGAGCAACTTAAAACAGTTGGTGGCCATGTTGGCTACGGCATCCGAAAGAAACACCGTGGTAAAGGTTTTGGTAATAAATTATTGAAAAAATCTTTAGATTATTTATCAAGAATTGGTGTACAAGAAGCATTGATAACATGCGATAAGGAAAATAAAGCTTCAGCAGCAGTTATTCAACACAATGGTGGAGAAGAAATTGAAGCTTCAACATTAGATGATGGAACAGTAGTACGTCGTTTCCAAATTGAAATCGCCTAATTAGTACAAAATATAAAGCATGACTTAAATTATGTATTTTTTAAAACACCGGCAAGAGTCTTATGACTTTTGTCGGTGTTTTTGTCGTTTTAACTGTTTCTTGGTATGGAGTATTACTGCAATTTATGTAAAGATACAAAATTTTAAATGAACTAGCTCATTTAAAATTTTAAAGAAAAAATAGATACTAATTAAAATCTAATAAATAAAAATTCTTGTTTTTATTAGAATTTTAATCTTAAAGCAAATCTATATTTATTTCAAAAAATATAGATTTTAATAAAATGATACAGTATAATATAACCTAAATGACTTTTTCGGTATTTTTTTATTATAAGAGTGAAATGTTCATAAGGGCGAAATAATAAATGAATGGAGGATGCGTTTATGAATATCAATATTTTGGGATTTAATATTTTTGCTAAAGGCGGAACTTCAAGAAGTAATATTAATTTGATTAAATCCTTTTTAAAGCAAGGATATACAGTTAATTACTTTAATAATTTAGACTTTGATCAAGATGCTATTACACGTTTGTTTATTCATGAAAACATTGATAATGAAAATCTAAATATCTATAAATTTAGAGATATAAAATTATTATCTAAATGCGATGTATTAATTATAACAAGAGAAGATTTATTCCATTACGCCAAAGACGTCAAAGCTATCAATAAATCAACTAAGGTCATTGGAGAAATACATGGCCCAATGGAATATATAGATGATTCAATAGACCTTTGCTTAGAAGCTATAGATGGCGTAAGAGTTAGTACAGAAGGTATTAAACAGAGGTTTATTTGTAAATATAACTATAAATCAGTATTTAACAAATACGTTAATGCAGAACATATTAAAATTAATAAAGAACCAATAAATACGAAAAGAAACCTTTTAATAAAAGCACGCTTTGAAGACGGCATCAAAGAAATTTCATATGTAATCAAATTGGTGAATTATATTATTAAAAACACTGAAAGAGACGATATTCAACTTTATATTGTTGGTTATGGTCCATCAGAAGCCTTATATAAGAACCTCATAAATTATTACAACTTACAAGACAATATACATATAAATGAGAAAGAACCGTTAAATTATATTTATATTTCCTCATCGCCTTATGAAACGTTAGGATATTCAATTTTAGAAACACTAGCTAGAGGAAATAGAGCACTTATTTACCCAGGTAATGATGATGTACTTAAAGAAGTTTATGACAAATACTATGGTATTCAATTTTTAGAAAAAAACCTTTCTAGGGACAGTAAACTATTACTTTCAATGTTAAATAATAAATATTCAAAAGAAAATAGACTAACAGATGTTGAAGTTTTAAATACAGAATTTCTTGATAGTGAATACAGTAACCAATATTTAAAGCAATTTAAAAAAGCGTCTCAGAACAAACGTCCTCTTGTACCAACAAAATACAAAAAAAGAGTACGTCTTCAACCTAAAAATAAAATTGAAAAATTAGATAGTGGTAGAGTTTTATATAAAGATTTAAAAGAAAAACCTTTTTTAAGTAAGGTGTTAAAAAATAATATTTTCTTCGAAGGGTTTAAAAAATATTATAATAATCGTAAAGAAAGACTTAGTAAGAAAATATTAGATAATATAGAACCAAAAGAGAGTAATGTATTTATTGAATCGTTCCACGGTAATAATTTTAGTGGAGACCCTAAATATATCGCACTCAGTATTCAAAAAAACTACCCACAAAAAAATATTTTTGTTAGTTCAGCTAATTCTTTAGTAGACATTGAAATTAGAAATTACGGTTTTAAACCTATACGCTTTGGAACTGAGGAATACAAAAATAAATTTAGGCAATGTAAGTATGTCTTTATGAATAGTAATTCATGGGATAAAGTATATAAGCATACGGATCAAGTGTTTGTACAAACTTGGCATGGCTTCCCGTTGAAAAAAATGGTGAATGATTTAGGAGACGAAAAAGAACGAAAAGATCAATTAAAACAATTCAGGCCACGTATGAAAAAATGGGACTATTTATTAACATCTTCAAAAATGAATACGATGTTACTTGAATCGGCATTTAATTTACAAGAAAATAAAAATCTGCAAATCCTAGACTACGGTGCTCCTAGAAATGAATATTTACTTAATCAAGTAACTAAAGAAGAACGTAAAAAATTACAGCGAAAATATTTATTTACGACGAATGAAGATAAGAAATATATTTTGTTCTGTCCAACATGGAGAAAAAAAGAAAGAGAAAATTTAACAAGTATTGATTTAGTGAAATTATTAGAATATCTTCCTAAAGAATATGAAATCATTGTTAAATTACATCCAAACGAAGGCATGCTTAGAAGTAAATATAATAGTTTAGATGCTAGAATACATTGTTTTTATAATGAATTTGTAGATATTCAAGAATTATATATTCTTTGTGAAACGATGATTACTGATTATTCATCAACTATCTTTGATTTTGCACATTTAAATAAGCCTATTCTGTTATTACAAGAAGATGTAGAAATGTATCAGAAAGATATTGGCTTCTACTTTAATATTTTTGAATTAGGACACTTCCCAATCGTTTCTTTAGATGAAGAAAAACTCGCGCTGCAACTTAAAGGCATGAATTATATGGATTATTCGAAAATAGTGAACCGACTGATTTCAAAAGATAGTAAAGAAAGTTCGCAACAAATCTTAAACACTGTTTTTGAAGAAACTAATAGTAATGGGATGGGTAAATAACATGAATACAGAAATGATTTATAAGATCAGTGAGCCAATTGACTTTAATAGTGACAAAAGAATATTGATAGATACTGAAAGTAACTTAAATTATTTAGAAATGGTAAGAAAAACTCCTGAGCTTCATGAACAATATAAGACATTATTAAAAAATGATTATATACTTTATTTTCATCAAGGAACTATTTCTAAATTCTATAAAAGAAAGCATGTCAAAGAGCTATTTCAAAGAAAAGATTTGAAACAATTTCGTGATATCTTCTATACTTTGGATGAACCAGAAGGCAGAAAAGTAAATGAAAATGTCCCTAAAAAATTGTTAGTTATTTTTACTTGTATGCCTAATTTACAAGAGTATGATAGTGCATTAATGCCTAAGCGTATGTTTCCTAAATTCTTTGATGGTATTGAAAGAAGTTTAGTGAAAAACGTTTATACGATGCGTATTATGGACTTGAATGTATCTCACGGATCTCACTATATTAGTACGATAAATTATCCAGAATACGAAGAAGATATTCAAGATGCGATTAGATATGCAGCGAGCAATTTAGGCGTTGAAGATGAAAACGTGGTACTATATGGTGGATCAAAAGGCGGAACGGGTGCGTTATATCATGGTACAGCATTAGACTTTAAGACAGTAGCGGTAGACCCGATTGTCAATATAGGTGGTAATTTAGCTCAAAATGATAGACGTTTTATGAAAGGATTAAGAAAGGAAGACTTAGTACCTTCAATTGAACAGCATTTGAAGCAATCAAACGATGCAAAAAAATATGTGATTTGTTGCGATAATGTTAAATATTATTTTGATGAAACAAATCGTATTGATAATCAGTTAATTAATAAAATTAACTTAGATGATGATATGGTTGTGAATCACCCAGACGTTTCACGGAATAGTGTACCAGAACAACTTATGCTGTTAAACGGCCTATTATTAGGTAAATAAAAATTAATAATAAATAAAAAAAAGAGTGCGTAATTTATTACGCACTCTTTTTTTGTTTTTTTAAAACTTAAAAAACATTTTGGGTAATTCTATTTTGATAATTTATTTTTAATTGAATGTAAATATAAAAAAACTAATAAATTCTACTAAATTCAACATTATTTTTAAAAAGGTGTTGAAAAGCATAATAATAGTTATATATAATGTATAAGAATGAAAAAAGTGGGAGGTATATATGGAAACTACAATTGATTTATCCAAAATATTAGAAATATTAAGAAAAAACCTGAAATTATTAATGCTATTGCCACTTCTATGTTTAGTTGTTAGCGCTATCATTTCGCTTTTCTTTTTAGATGAAAAATATCAAGCATCTACACAGGTGTTAGTGAACCAAAAAGAAAGCGACTCTCAAATGATGGCACAAGAAGTACAAAGTAATATACAGCTTGTTAATACATATTCAGAAATTGTGAAAAGTCCACGTATATTAGATAAAGTTTCTAAAGAATTGAATCGAAAATACACAACTCAAGAATTAAGTAATATGTTGACAGTTACAAATCAAGCAGAATCTCAATTATTGAATATCGATATAGTGAATAAAAGTGGTAAAGAAGCAGAAGTAATAGCAAATAAAGTTGCTGAAGTATTTAGTAAGGAAGTACCAGATATTATGAATGTAAATAATGTTTCAATTTTATCAAAAGCAGATGACTCAGCCACTAAGGTTGCACCTAAACCATTACTTAACTTAGTTATAGGATTAGTTTTAGGAATTATTTTAGCATTAGTTGTTATTTTTATTAGAGAAATAATTGATAAACGCATTAAGTCAGAAGAAGATGTGGGAACTGAACTAGATATACCAGTTTTAGGATCTATCCAAAAATTTAATTAAGGAGGCTAAAATTATGTCAAAGAAAAAAAGTACAATATCACCTTTATATGCGCATGACAAACCAAAGTCTACAATAAGTGAAAAATTTAGAGGTATACGTTCGAATATAATGTTTTCAAGTGCTGAAAACGAAATAAGTAGTATATTGGTTACCTCTGAAAAACCCGCTTCTGGCAAAAGTACAATATCAGCAAATATTGCAGTAACGTATGCGCAAGCAGGATATAAAACATTAATCATTGATGGCGATATGAGAAAACCTACTCAACACTATATATTTGATTTACCTAATAACAGTGGCTTATCAAATTTAATTATCAATAAAGCTACATATAGAGATTCGATTAAAGAAACAAAAGTAGAAAATTTAGGGATTTTAACATCAGGCCCTACACCCCCAAATCCATCAGAATTGATTGCATCTAGTAAATTTGGAGATATATTTAATGAACTTTTAAAACACTATGACTTCATTGTAGTAGATACACCACCAGTTAATACTGTGACAGATGCTCAAATATATGCACAAACTGTTAAAAATTGTGTATTAGTAATTGATGCAGAAAAAAACAACAAAAATGAAGTTAAAAAAGCTAAAGAACTGCTCAATAAAGCTGATGGAAGACTATTGGGGGCAATTTTAAATAAAACGCCAATCGATAAAAATTCTAGCTATTATTACTACTATGGAGAAGAATAATAATGATTGATATACATAATCATATTTTAGTTGATGTCGATGATGGGCCAAAAAGTATTGATGAAGCAATTAAGTTGCTGAAGCAAGCTAAATATGAGGGAGCGACAGATATTGTTGCGACTCCTCACCACCTACATACTAGATATAGTAACGATATTCAAAAAGTGAAAGTGAAATTAAATGAATTAAAAAATAATCCAGATATAAAGGGATTGGGACTTCGTTTATATGCTGGTCAAGAAATTCGAATAACGGATCGAATTATTGATGATTTAGAGAATAGTAAAATTGAAGGAATTAATGGATCTAGGTATTTGTTATTAGAATTTCCAAGTAATGAAGTACCTCATTATAGTAATCAATTGTTTTATGAGTTACAAACAATGGGTTACGTTCCTATTATTGCCCATCCAGAACGTAATAAAGCGATAGTTCAAAATATGGATTTATTGTTTGAGTTAGTAAATAGTGGCGCATTGAGTCAAATTACGACTTCCTCATTATTGGGAGAATTTGGGAGTAACGTAAGAAAACTATCGTTAAAAATGATAGATAATAATTTAGCGCATTTTATAGCATCGGATGCTCATAATGTAACAAATCGACCATTTATGTTAAAGCAGTTATTTAACGAAAGAAAATTAAAATCTTATTATGAAGAATTAGAAAGTTATTTAGAAAACGGTAAAGCAGTTTTAGAAAATGAAAGAATTTCCAAACAATTACCAACTCAAGAATATAAGCAGAAGAAATGGTTTGGTCTTTTTTAGAAAAAGTGAATGAGGGGATTATAAGTGACAAGAATTTCTGCGAAGCTGCGATTTTTAATATTAATTATTATTGATTCGCTTATTGTGACATTTTCGGTGTTTTTGGGATATTCAATATTAGAACCTTATTTCAAAGGTTATTCAATAGATTTACTAATATTATCGTCGGTAATACTATTAATTTCGCATCATATTTTTGCATATATATTTAATTTATATCATCGTGCATGGGAATACGCGAGTGTAAGTGAATTAATGTCAGTTGTAAAAGCGGTTACAAGTTCTATAATTATTACTATTATATTAGTTGCACTAATAACAATGGAAAGTCCATTTTTAAGATTATATTTTATTACATGGATGATGCATCTATTGTTAATAGGAGGATCAAGACTATTTTGGAGAGTGTATAGAAAATATTTTATAGATAGTCCGATGGAGAAAAAACCAACTTTAGTTGTTGGAGCTGGTCAGGGCGGTTCTATGCTTATTCGTCAGATGTTAAGAAGTCATGATATGCGTATGCAACCAGTATTAGCTGTTGACGATGATAAAAACAAACAGAAAATCACAATCACTGAACGAGTAAAGGTACAAGGCTATATTAAAGATATACCGGAGTTAGTCAAAAAATTTAATATAAAAAAAATCATTATAGCCATTCCAACGTTAAGCCAGAAACGTTTAAATGAAATTAACGAAATATGTAACATTGAAGATGTTGAATTGTTTAAAATGCCAAATATAGAAGATGTATTATCTGGGGAAATTGAAGTTAACCAACTTAAAAAAGTAGAAGTTGAAGATCTATTGGGCAGAGACCCAGTTGAATTAGATATGGCATTAATATCAAAAGAGTTAACTAATAAAACTATATTAGTTACTGGAGCTGGTGGATCAATTGGTTCCGAAATATGTAGACAAGTTTGTAAATTCAACCCTAAAAAGGTTGTTTTGTTAGGTCATGGAGAGAATAGCATTTATTTAGTTCATCAAGAACTAGATGGAACTTATGGAGATAAAATTGAATTTGTTCCAGTAATTGCTGACGTACAAAGTAAAAGTCGTGTTTTAGAAATTATGAAAAAATATAAACCATATGCAGTATATCATGCAGCTGCACATAAACATGTACCATTAATGGAATTTAATCCACTTGAAGCAGTTAAAAATAATATTTTAGGAACAAAAAATACTGCTGAGTCTGCAAAAGAAGCAAGAGTTAAAAAATTTGTAATGATATCTACAGATAAAGCAGTGAATCCTCCTAATGTAATGGGAGCCACAAAACGTATAGCAGAAATGGTGATACAAAGTCTAAATGAAAAATCGAGTCAGACAAGTTTTGTAGCAGTACGATTTGGAAATGTTCTAGGATCAAGAGGGTCCGTTATACCATTATTCAAAAAACAAATTGAATATGGAGGACCAGTGACAGTAACACATCCAGAAATGACAAGGTATTTTATGACCATTCCTGAAGCTTCAAGACTTGTATTGCAGGCAGGAGCATTAGCACAAGGTAGTGAAGTGTTTGTTTTAGATATGGGGGAACCTGTTAAAATAGTTGATTTAGCAAAAAATCTTATTCGTTTAAGCGGTAAAAAAGAAGAAGAAATAGGTATTGAGTATTCAGGCATTAGACCTGGGGAAAAACTTTTTGAAGAGTTACTAAATGAAAAAGAGATTCATCCAGAACAAGTATATGAAAAAATATATAGGGGTAAAGTGAAAAAAATATCTATTACAGAAATTGATAAGATTATTGAAGATATTAATAATAATTTTTCAAAAGAGACAATTATTAGTATAGCAAATGATAATTATTATTAAGTACTGAAAGGAGTGTTGTACTAATGAGAATATTAAATATGTTTAAATATCATTTATTTCCAAATATAATTAATGCTTTATTAAGTCTATTTCCAAATTCTAAAATGACAAATCGAATAAGGGGTAAATTGTTCTCTGTATTATTTAAAAATTGTGGAAAAAATTTCCAAATTGCTAGTGGAGTAATAATAAACATGCATAGAAATATATCTATAGGTAATGATGTATATATTGCACATAATGCATGGATCAATGGCACAGGTGGATTAATTATAAAAGATGAAGTTATAATATCACCCAATGTAATTATAACTACTACTAAACATTTAAGAAAAGATAATAAAGTAAGTAATTACTATTCTACTAATCAAAAAGTAATCATTGGTAAAGGAACATGGATAGCGGGTAATTCTACTATAGGCATGGGGGTGGAAATAGGTAGCGGGTGTATAATTTCTGCTAATTCTTTAATTAACAAAACCATTAGAGGTAATAATTTATTGATTGGTGGAGTACCGGCATATGCAATAAAATCACTGGGTGAAACGGATGTATAAATCGAATAATGTAAATTTGTTAATAACCATGATAGTAAATTGTATATCTATAATTTCAACTTTGTATCTATTTATAAATAATGAAATGATACCAAATGGCTATCAAAACATATTTCTTTTACCAATGGCTTTTTGTATTTTTTACAATTTCTTCATTAGATCAGTTATGAAAAAGTATGGAATAAGTTTATTTTTGCTGATTTATATAATTGTTAGCTTTTTTAGGTTTGTAATATTAAGTGTATTATTAGTAGAATCTAATTGGTTCTATGGTCGTTCTAATTATTCTCCAGCACCATTGTTCTTTAAAAATGCAATATATATCATGATTTACGAGCTTTTAATTTACAATTTTACAATTTACATATTTCATAAATTCTTTTTTGGAAATAATAGGAAAAAATTATACGATGGAATTATAGAGGGAAGTAAGAAAATTAATTTTAGTAAAAGTAATATCATATATATAGCATTCATAGTTTTAACGTTTATGTTAGTTATCATCAGGCCCAGTTCATTAAATTTTTTCTCGTTTTTTAAAGTTAATAATAATTTCACAAAACTTGAAGAACTAGATATATTGACTTCAATTGTAATAATGTTTTTAAATGTAGCAAGGTTAATTATTTATTTTGTTATTATAGGTTGGATAATTAAAATTATACAACCAAAAAATTATTTATTTTCTTTCATTTTAGTAGTATTAATAACTCTGATTAATTCACTAATATTTTTTGGTACAAATAGATCTGATTTTATTTTCAACTTTGCTGTGAACCTATTAGTATTAATTTATTTGTACAAAAAGTTGGGTGTCATAATAAACATTCTGTTTTTAGGGTTGTTACCTATAGTTGTAAGTGGTATGTCTCAATTTAGAGAAACGGTTACAATAACTGGTGGTTCAAATAAATTAATAGATGTAACAGATAACTTACAAGTATATTTGGGAGGAATATATAACGTAGCTATGAGTCTAGATATTACTAATCCCAATGGAAATATATTATTGATGTTTGTAGACATATTTAAATCTGCTATTGGCCCTAATATATTATTAAAGAATATTGAAATGGCGACAAGTGCTCAATTATTTAATTATAGGATTTATTTATCGGATCATGTGTCTCAAATTATACCAATGATTGGTCAAGGTAATTTATATTTAGGCCCAATATTTGCACCATTATTGGGTATAATATTCATTTTTATAGCAGTATTTTTAACTAAACAAATAATAAAATTTAAAAGAATTGAATTAATATATGTATATACGTTATTTAGTGGACGCATTGGATTTGTAATGGCGCAAAATGGAAATATTTTAATAAATGATTTAACTTTCTTTTTACCATTATTTTTATTAGTATATTATCTTAATAATAAATTGGTGGTTAAAAAATGAAAAAATTTAAAAACATTGGATATACATTCGGTGGGAACGTAGTATTTGCATTTATAAAATGGTTGATATTAATACTGATTGTAAGATTTACTACACCTGAAGAAGTTGGAAACTATACATTTGCTGTAGCATTAACTACACCTATATTGTTGTTTGCAAATATGAGATTAAGATTGAGATATGTTGTAGAAGATAAATTGTCATTCAAAAGTGTAAAATTATTAAGAGACATATTGAATGTTTTTTGTATAATCTTGATTTTTATAATTGGACTAGTTTTTTTTCAACATTATATAGAATATATCGTTTTGGTAGCAATAATAAAAGTGTTAGATTTACAGTCTGAAATTTACTATTCAATTTTACATAAAAAACAAAACTTTAAGATAATATGTTTGATGCAACTGGGTAAATCTATAATAATAATTATTACGTTTTTTTTAATATTAATATTGACAGAAAATATTTTATTGTGTTTGATTATTCAAATTTCAGCTCAAATTCTATGGCTATATATGATAGAAAAAAAATCAATAAAATATATAGAATTTGAAGAAAAAAATATAAATAAAAAATTTGTGTATACCATCTTTTTAACTGGTATTCCTTTAGGTATAGTGCAATTGCTAAATTCATACAACATATTGATTCCAAGGTATGTTATAGAAAGTATTTTGAGTATAAAGATGGTAGGAATTTTTGCTTCAATCAGCTATTTATTAACAATTATTGATTTATTCATGAATGCTATTTCCCAAAATATCATTGTAAATATAAAAAATAATATTGGAAGTGGTAATTTTACCAAATTAAGACGTTTTATCAATAAAGATATATTTATAGTTTCGATAGTACTAGTAATAGTATTAATAATGCCAATTTATTTTACAGCAAAACCAATAATTCATTTTGTATATGGCAATATGTATGCAGAACACAGTAATATTTTTACCATAGTTGCTATTTCGATTATATTTAACTTCCAAAGTTGGATATTTGATACAGTTTTAATGGCTTTTAAAGTTTATAAAATTCAATTAATTACTTCTATAATTACTTTATTAATTTCTGTTATAACATCATTAATTATGATTAATAACTATGGATTACTAGGTGCAGCTATGGCAGTAGTTTTAATTGCATTTAGCCAATCTGTTATAAAATATTTAATAGTAATTTACTTAATTAAAAAAGAAGGTATAATCATATGAAAATAACATTTGTACATGATTTTCCAGTGTTGCACAATCCTATGAATAATAAGTATTATTCTACAGGGTTTCCTTATACTATTTGGAAAAGATATTTGCCTATATTCAACAAAATTAATGTAGTTTCTAGAATTAAAATTGATGAAGGAATTAAAGATACTAAAAATATTTCAAGTGGTGAAAATGTTGAATTTTCACCTTTAAGTACATATTCATCTTTAAAAACATTAATTTTTAATTATAAAAAAATAACGAGAAAATTAAATGAAGAAATTCAATGTAGCGAGGGAGTTATAATTAGACTACCGAGTATTTTAGGTTTTTTAGCTGCAAATATTTGTAGAAAGCAGCATAAACCTTATTTAGTAGAAGTTGTAGGTTCTATATTTGATGCTTACTGGCATTACGGAACCTTATTTAGTAAAGTACTTGCATTTCCCGGAGAATTATTACAAAAAATTTCTATTAAAAATGCAAGTGTTGCAATTTATATTACTGAGGAATATTTACAATCTAAATATCCTACTATGGGTGTAAGCTTTGATAGTATTTCTAATGTCGAAGTAGAAAATGATTTTAAGAATAAAATTGATTACATTAATAAAGTACATGAACCTTTTAAGATCGGATTAGTAGGTTCTACTTTTGTAAAATATAAAGGACATGCTACAGCAATAAGAGCAGTGAGCGAATTAAAAAGAAAAGGGTACAGTGTTAGTTTAGAATTTGTAGGTCAAGGTTTAAGTGACTATATAAAAGAAACAATTGAGAGTTATAAATTGGAAGAAAATGTGAAGTATATTGGTGTAATAAATAACAGGGATGACATTAACGAATGGTATCGTAGTTTAGATTTATATATTCAGCCTAGTAAGACAGAAGGGCACGGAAGATCAATAGTAGAAGCGATTGGGAATGGAACTCCTGTAATTGCATCTAATGTGGGAGGAATACCGGATAGTGTTCATAAGAAATACTTGTTTGATGTAAAAAAAGAGAAAGAATTAGCGAATTTAATTGAGCGATGTATATTAGATATTGATTTTGCTAAAGAGAATATAAGTGCAAATATTAATAAAATTGAAAAATATAAAAAGAGTGAAGTAACCAAAAAAAGAAACATTGCACTTGAAAAATATAAAAATATACTACTGGAGGATTAATAATTGAAAATTTTAGTTACAGGCGCTGCGGGATTTATTGGCTCGCATCTTGCGAAAAAGTTGATTAAGCAAGGGCATTATGTAATAGGCGTAGATAGTATTAATGATTATTATTCCGTTACTTTGAAAGAATATAGATTGGAATCCATAGGAAAAGAGAATTTCACTTTTTTTAAATTTAAATTAGAAAATTATGACGATTTATCTAAGGTTTTTAAAGATGAGCAACCAGATGTAGTAGTAAATTTAGCGGCCCAAGCCGGTGTTAGGTACAGTATTGAAAACCCAAGAGCATATATTGATTCTAATATTGTTGGATTTATGAACATATTAGAATGTAGTAGACATTTTAATATTAAAAATCTAATTTACGCTTCATCCAGTTCAGTCTATGGTGCAAACACATCTAAACCATTTAGTACTTCAGATAATATAGATCACCCACTTAGTTTATATGCAGCGACTAAAAAATCAAATGAGTTAATGGCACACACATATAGTCATTTATATAATCTGCCAACAACAGGTTTGAGATTCTTCACAGTTTATGGACCATGGGGTAGACCAGACATGGCTCTTTTCAAATTCACAAAAGCAATTGTAAATGATGAAGTGATTGATGTTTATAATCACGGTAACATGATGAGAGACTTTACTTATGTAGATGATATCGTTGAAGCAATTAGCAGACTTGTTAAGAAACCTGCGTCACCTAATAAAGATTGGTCAGGTGCTAATCCAGATCCTGGCTCATCCTATGCGCCATATAAAGTCTACAATATTGGAAACAATAGCCCAGTTAGATTGATGGAATTTGTAGAAGCTATAGAAAATAAATTAGGTAAAGAAGCTAAGAAAAATTACATGGATTTACAACCAGGAGATGTACCTGAAACCTATGCAAATGTAGATGACTTGTTTAGAGATATTGATTTTAAACCAGAAACAACAATTCAAGATGGCGTAAATAAATTTGTTGATTGGTATTTAGAATATTATGATCAGAAATTATAGTATTACATAAAAAGGGATGATTTAATGCTTGAATTTATATACAACCATTCACCTATCTTTGTTCAGAATTTAATGGTATCAGTTCAAGGCAAAATATTTATGAAACAAAGATATACTCGATTTTATTATCAGGAAATGGAAGAATTAAGAAAATGTGAAGATGTTTTCGAAATGCAAAAAATGCGATTTCAAGAGTTTTATCGTTTTGTAAGAGAGAATAGTAATTATTATAGAGAAGAACTAAAAAAACATCCTAAAGATATTACAATTTACAATTTGAAAAATCTCCCTTTAATAACCAAAGAAGATGTTAGAAGAAATGTAGATAAGATAGTTACTGCTCCTAAAAACAAATTAATAAAAATGGGGACGGGTGGTTCTACGGGTAAAAGTATGGTTTATTATACAAGCCCGTATGATATGTCTAGGAAGATAGCCTATTTAGATTATTTTAAAGAACAGCATGGTGTATATAAGGGAATGAGAAGAGTAAGTGTTGGAGGTAAAAAAATAATTCCAAATAATCAAAAGAAAAAAATATTTTGGAGATTTAATAAACCTCTAAACCAATTAATGATTTCTTCTTATCATGCGGATGGTGAAAATTTAAAGTATTATATTCAAAAATTTAATAAATTTAAGCCTGAAACATTAGATGGATTTACAACTGTTATCCACCGTATAGCAAAATATATATTAGAAAATGATATTAAATTAGAATTCTCACCAATTGCAATATTTCCAACAGCTGAAGCGTTAACTGATGAAATGAGGTTAGATATAGAGAATGCATTCCAATGTCCAGTACGTAATCAATATGCCTCATCAGAAGGCGCACCTTTTATTACTGAAAATAAAGATGGAGAATTTGAAATCAATGTTGAAACAGGCGTTTTTGAATTTGAACATGTACAAGACAATATTTATGAATTGATTGTAACTGGTTTTTATACTACATCAACACCGCTTTTAAGATACAAAATAGGAGATTCGGTAGAGTTAAAAGAACCTCTTTCATCAAATTACACACAAAAAGACATAAGAATAAAAAGAATTATTGGTAGAAATAATGATTTTTTACAATCTAAAGACAAAGGTATTGTTACTAATATTAATTTATCGACAGCTATAAGAACGTTGGGAAATGATGTTATAGAATCACAATTTATACAAAATAAGATAGACCTAATAGAAGTTAATTTAATAGTTAGTAAAGAAAGCGACAAGAGACAAATAGAAAAGAAGCTTAAAGCAGAGTTAAAAATTAGATTTGGAGAAAATACAGAATTCACTTTCAATTTTGTGAATAAATTAGATAAAACAAAAGGTGGAAAAACACGGTTTACAATTAATAACATCAATTAAGGGGGAATATAAAAATGAATAGAAAAATTGCAGTTGTAGGGTTAGGTTACGTAGGATTGCCAGTAGCTGTGACTTTTGGGAATAAGCATAAAGTAATTGGATTCGATATAAATGAATCAAGAATTCAAGAATTGAAAAATAATTATGATAGAACAAATGAAGTTACAGAAGATAAACTAAAGCAAACTAATATAGAATATACTTCAAACGCAGAAGATTTGAAGAAAGCTGATTTTATTATTGTAGCAGTACCAACGCCGATTGATAAGCATAATAAACCAGATTTATCTCCATTATTGAAAGCCAGTGAAACAGTGGGCAAAGTGATTACACCAGACACAATAGTTGTTTATGAATCAACTGTTTATCCTGGTGCTACAGAGGAAGATTGTGTCCCTGTATTAGAAAAATACTCGGGTCTAGAGTGTGGTAAAGACTTTTATGTTGGTTACTCACCTGAAAGAATTAATCCAGGAGACAAAGTGCATACCTTTGAAACTATTATAAAAGTTGTATCAGGTCAAACTCCTGAAGTATTAGAAGTAGTTGCAGACGTATACAGTTCAGTAGTTACCGCAGGAGTTCATAAAGCATCTTCTATTAAAGTAGCAGAAGCGGCAAAAGTAATTGAAAACACACAACGTGATGTGAATATCGCATTAATGAATGAATTGGCAATTATTTTTGATAAATTAGACTTAGATACAAACGAAGTATTAAAAGCTTCTGGCACAAAATGGAATTTTTTAAACTTTAAACCAGGTTTAGTAGGTGGACATTGTATCGGAGTTGACCCTTATTATTTAACACATAAAGCTCAAGAAGTAGGTCATCATCCAGAAGTCATTCTCGCTGGAAGAAGAATAAATGATAATATGGCTCAGCACGTTTCTTCTAATATAATTAAAGAATTATTGAAAAAAGGATTAGAAGTACAAGGTGCATCAGTTAATGTTTTAGGACTGACATTTAAAGAAAATTGTCCAGACTTAAGAAATACAAAAGTTATCCATATCGTTAAAGAACTTGAAGAATATGGACTAAAAATAACAGTGAATGATGTAGAAGCAGACAAAAGTGAAGCAAAGAAATTATTCAATCTAAATCTAAAAGGTAAAAGTGACTTAAGAAAAGCCGATGTAGTATTATTTGCTGTACCTCATAGTGAGTATCTAAATCAAAGAGCTGATTATATTAATCTGGCAGAAGAAAATGGAATTATAGTTGATATAAAGGGCAATATTAGTAATGAAGATATTAAAGTTAATCAAAAACTTTGGAGGCTGTAAAATTGAAAATTGTGCAAATTGCTGCAATTGAAATGACTCACATAAAACTTTTGAAAGCTTTGAATGAAGCTAGTGTTGCGAGCGGCATAGAAGTTCATTGTGTGAGCACTTTTGGTTCTCAACAAAATGAAGTCAAAAAGCAAGGTGTTTACTATCATAATATAAATATAGATAGAAATATAAATCCAATTAGCAATATGAAATCTATTTTTAAAATGATAAAGTTGTTTAAACAAATCCAACCAGATATTGTCCATGTCCATACACCTATAGCTGCTGTTCTAGGTAGAATAGCAGCTAAACTTGCAGGTGTGCCCACGATAATATATACAGCTCATGGATTTTATTTTCATGATGGAATGTCATTAAATACATACAATTTTTATTTTAATATAGAGAAACTTATTGGAAAATATTTTACTGATTATATATTTACTCAAAGTGAAGAAGATTATTATACAGCTGTAGAGAATAATTTTTTGAGGTCAGCTAATAAAAATAATTATCTTCATATTAGTAATGGCATAGATATGGATAACCAGTTTAATTTTGAATTAATAAATCAAGATATTATAAATGCATTAAAAATAGACTTAGGTATTAATGATAATGATATTGTTGTTACGTTTATAGGGAGATTAGTTAAAGAAAAAGGTATATTAGATCTTTTAGATTCATATCAAAAATTGTCGTCAAATAATATTAAATATATAATTATAGGTGACTTACCTGAAGGTGAAAGAGATAATGAAACACTTAAGTTACTAAATAAGTATAAAAAAGAAAGAAATATAATATTTACTGGACAGGTCTCTAATATCAATGAATATTTAACTTTAAGTGATATATATTGCCTTCCTTCTTATAGAGAAGGTATGCCAAGGTCAATCATTGAAGCCATGGCAATGAAAAATGCAATTATTGCAACAAATATAAGAGGATCGCGAGAAGAAATAATCGACAATGAAAATGGTTTTTTAGTACCGTTACAATCTAGTATGTATATTGCAAATAAAATAGAAGAATTAGCAAATGATAAAAACAAATTAAATCAATATAAAGAAGCGAGCTTTATAAGAGCAAAAACAAATTATAATGAAGCTGATGTTGTTAAAAAGCAACTTGACATATATAGTCAAGTTGAACAGTAAGAAAGCGGGGTATGATCTAATGTTAAAAAGAATGTTTGATTTAATAGTTAGTATAAGTTGTTTAGTTATTACCTTACCGATTTTAACCGTTTCTTATCTATTAATTTCAAAGAAACTCGGAAAACCAGTATTGTTTAAGCAAACGCGACCTGGAAAAAATGAAAAACCTTTCGACATTTATAAATTCAGAACAATGACAATGGAATTTGATGATAAAGGTCAATTATTACCAGATGAGCTACGTATGACTAAACTTGGTTCTAAAATTAGAAATTCTAGTATTGATGAATTGCCTCAATTAATAAATGTATTAAAGGGGGATTTAAGTTTAGTTGGGCCAAGGCCATTGTTGATGGAATATTTACCTTTATATAATGAAGAACAAAAAAAGCGTCATAATGTTAAACCCGGTATTACAGGTTGGGCACAAATAAATGGTAGGAATGCTATAACATGGGAGCAGAAATTTAAACTTGATGTTTGGTATGCTGAAAATCAATCATTTAAACTAGATATGTATATTTTATATAAAACTTTTGAAAATGTATTAAAGAAAAAAGACATTAGTTCTGAGTCACATGTCACTGCAGAAAAATTTAGAGGTAATTTTTAATGAAATATATAATCTTGATAGGTAATGGTGGTCACTCGAAAGTGATCAAAGATATTATTGACACATCTCCAGATTATGTGATTGCAGGTTTTTTGGATAATAAATTCTCTTCATATAAAGAGAATGGTAATTATTTTTATGATAATTTAGATAATATACAATTATATAAGAAAGATTACTACTTCTGCTTGGCAATCGGTAATAATTTTATTAGAAATAAACTTTTTGAAGAAATGAACCTTGATAAGAACCAATTTCCGACACTTATGCATCCGACTTCCAGCATAAGTCCAAGTGCCCAAATTGACTTTGGTACAGTTGTCATGCCTAATGTTGTTATTAATGCAGATACAAAGATAGGCAAACATGTAATCATTAATTCAGGAGCAGTTATTGAACATGACAATGTTATAGATGATTACGTGCATATTTCTCCAAATGCGACATTAGCAGGAAATGTTGTAATAGGAGAATGTTCACATATCGCCATTGGAGCATCAGTATTACCACAAATAAAAATTGGTAAAAATTGTATCATAGGGGCAGGAGCGACCGTCATTAATGATGTTAATGACGAACAAATTGTTGTTGGAACACCAGCAAAACCCAAGGAGTGAGAGTAATTGACAAATGAACGAATATATTTATCTAGACCACATATGGGTGGAAATGAACAATTTTATATCGAGAGAGCATTTGAACAAAACTGGATAGCACCTTTAGGGGAAAATGTTACTGAGTTTGAAAATAGTATAAAATCTTATATCAATATAGATGAGGCATTAGCTGTTAGTAGCGGTACTGCTGCAATACATTTAGCACTTATAGAGAGTGGCGTAACAGAAAATGATTATGTATTTTGTACATCTTTAACTTTCTGTGCAACTTCTAATCCTATTTTATATCAAAATGCTATACCCGTATTCATTGATTCTGAATTGGATTCTTGGAATATGTCACCAGTTGCACTAGAAAAAGCTTTCAAAGCATTTGAGAAAAAGTCAATTAAACCTAAAGCTGTTATAACGGTTAACTTGTATGGACAATCTGCTAAATTAGATGAAATTAAAGCGATTTGCGATGTATATAATGTAACTTTAATAGAAGATGCGGCTGAATCTTTGGGTGCTGAATTTCAAGGGGAAATGAGTGGTAGCTTTGGTGATTATGGTATTTTTTCATTTAATGGCAATAAAATAATAACTACCAGTGGTGGTGGTATGTTAGTTACAAATAATAGTGAATCAAAAGAACATGCACTGTTTTTAGCTACACAAGCTAGAGATAAAGCGCTACATTACCAACATAGTGAGTTAGGTTTCAATTATAGATTGAGCAATATCTCAGCTGGTATTGGTCGAGGACAAATGGAAGTCTTAAATCAACGTGTTCAAAAGAGAAGAGAAATTTTTGATGAATATTATCAAGCGTTATCAGATATAGAAGGTATTGAATTTCAACCAGAATTACCTAACTCCAAATCTAATAGATGGCTAACTGCATTAACAATTGATGAGAAGAAGACAGGATTTTCGACAAATGATGTAATTGAGACGCTTAGCAAAGAAAATATAGAAGCACGACCTGTATGGAAGCCAATGCATTTACAGCCACTATATAGTCAATATGAATATTATTATGATGAAGTAGACAATGCTAAGTATTTATTCGAACAAGGTATATGTTTACCTTCTGGTACTGATATGACATTTGAAAATCAACAATATATTATAAGAATAATAAAAAATTTAAAAGTTAATAAATGAGGATGGTAGGTACATGGAGAGAAAGCGTAGAAAAAAGAAAAAATCCAGAGCCAAAAAGATAATAGTTTCAATATTATTTGTTTTAGCAATACTTATTTTAATAATAGCAGCAATTATAGTTTATAAGTTAACTGCACTCAATAGTTCTATTAATGATCCATTAGATAGAAAGCATTCTGAATTAAGAGACCAACCTTTAAAAGATGGTGAACCAATTTCTATCGCATTGTTTGGTATTGATTCAAATGAAGAAAGAGCATTAGAAAATGATGGTCAAAGATCTGACTCTATCGTACTCCTTTCAATTAACCCGAAAGATAAAAAGACGGAAATGATTAGTGTCCCACGTGATACACATGCTAAAATTGTTGGTAAAGGTATAGAAGAGAAAATTAATCATGCATATGCCTATGGTGGCCCGGATATGGCAGTAAAATCTGTTGAAAAACTAATGAATGTGCCAATTGACCATTATGCAGCGATTAATATGGATGGTGTCTCAACATTGATTGATGAAGTGAATGGTGTCGATGTTGTGAGTAATGCTGACTTCAAAGTCAGAAATTATACTTTCTCTAAAGGTCAAAAATACCACATGGATGGTAAAGAAGCTTTAGCATTTATGCGTAGTAGAAAAGAAGCAGGTGCTGGCGGTGACGAAGGTAGACAAGCACGTCAACAGCTCGTTATTGAAGCAGTTGCTAAAAAATCTATGAATCCAAGCTCCATCCCGAAAATAAATTCAATTTTTGATGCTGTAGAGAATAACGTTAAAACAGATTTAAGTTTAACCGAACTTAATAGTATAAGATCGGATTATAAGGCAGCACAAAAAAATGTTAATCGCCACACACTAAAAGGTGAAAACTCTTTAGGCGATGATGGACTTTATTACTTCTATCTTGGTGATAATGAAGATACGATCCAAGCATATCGAGACAATTTAGATTTGAAATAAATTTTTAGACTATGGGAGTGGGAGAGAAATCAATTTTTCTAATGTAGATTTCGTAGTCCCACCCCGGTAAAGGTTACTAGAATTGAAAAAAGCTTAATATAATCGTATTTTCACTTCAGTCACCTACTGCCAAAAATTAAAAACATACTAAGATTAGCTATGAAGAAATCTATGACGATAGATGTTTTCATAGCTATTTTTATAGTTATAGAGAGAAGTAGATCGTGCGGGCTTTTGTATTTTAAATCCGTATTAAAAACCGGTCAGCTTTACTCTCGCCTTTTGAAATTCGATTGGAGTATGTTGGGTTCTTGAAACCGTGTATAGGAAAGTGAAATGAGAAAGATTAAGTAAAGTTCATGCTTATTTTATTATATAAGTACTTGACTAATCGTAGGAATGAGCCTGAGACATCTATTTATGTCCTAGGCTCATTTTTTTATATATTGTAATAAATGTAAGCGTAAACATAAATAAAAGACTTCATAAGTATTTTCACGTATAATTGTTTTAGTACTAGGTATTAAAAGTAAACTTAGAAATGAGGTTAATATATGTCGAAAGTAATTAAAGAAATACATAAAGCTTTTGAACGTTTGGAGGATGATATGACTGTACTAGCAGGAGGATTCGGGTTGTGTGGTATTCCAGAACATAGTATTGAAGCAATTCGTGACAAAGGTACTAAGGGATTAACGGTAGTTAGTAATAATTGTGGCGTCGATGATTTTGGTTTAGGTCGCTTACTAGAGCATAAACAAATTGATAAAATGATTAGCTCTTATGTGGGAGAAAATAAAATTTTTGAACAGCAACTTATTAGTGGAGAACTAGATGTTGAATTAACGCCTCAAGGCACATTAGCAGAAAAATTACGTGCAGGTGGAGCAGGGATTCCTGCATTTTATACTAAGACGGGTGTTGGCACACGTATTGCTGAAGGTAAAGAAATACGTGATTTTGATGGAGAAACATATTTAATGGAACGTGCAATTAAAGGTGATTTCGGTATTATAAAAGCACAAAAAGCAGATACTTTTGGAAATCTTGTCTTTGAAAAGACAGCTCGCAACTTTAACCCTCTATGTGCGATGGCAGCTGCAACAACTGTAGTTGAAGTAGAAGAGTTAGTTGAAGTAGGTGAAATTGATCCAGATGAGGTACACCTGTCTGGTGTTTATATTGATTACATTTATCTAGGATCTCATTTTGAAAAAAGGATTGAGAAACGTACGTTTAAGGAGGCTAACCATGGATAAGCAATTACAACGCAAAAAGATTATTCAACGTGCAGCACAAGAAATTAAAAGTGATATGGTCATTAACTTAGGTATTGGAATGCCTACCTTAGTAGCAAACGAAATTAATGATCACGTAGAGAATGTTTATTTTCAATCAGAAAATGGATTGCTCGGTATTGGTCCGTATCCTACAGAAGCAGAAATTGATCCGGATTTAATTAACGCAGGTAAGGAGACAGTAACCGCTGCAAAAGGCGCATCTTATTTTGATAATGCGGAATCGTTTGCTATGATCCGCGGTGGTCATATTGACTTAGCTATTCTGGGAGGGATGGAAGTTTCAGAATCTGGAGACCTAGCTAATTATATGATCCCCGGAAAGTTAGTGAAAGGAATGGGGGGCGCAATGGATTTAGTCGTTGGTGCACAAAAGGTCGTCGTCATTATGGAGCATATGAATAAACATGGAGACTCTAAGATTAAATCTCAATGTGAACTACCACTGACAGGCGCCGGTGTGGTGAATACATTAATTACTGATTTAGCTGTATTTAAATTTGAGAATGGTATTATGAAACTTATTGAATTGCAACTTGATACAACTTTGGAGCAAGTAGAAGCTAGTACAGAGGCATATTTTGAAAATGAATTAAAGTAGGTGGCACAATTGGTAAAAGATAAAGTGACGATTATTACAGGTGCAGCTAGTGGTATAGGATTAGGTATCGCCAAAGTATTTTTGGAAAATGAAGCCAAAGTAGTATTAGCTGATTTAAATCAAGATAAGCTCAATGAAGAAACTGACAAATTGAAAGCACAAGGCTATGATTGTATTGCTATACAAGTAGATGTTACAGAAGAAACAGCTGTGAAATCAATGATTGAACAAACTGTCTCTTATTATGGACGATTGGATATTTTGTTCAATAATGCTGGTTTACAACATGTTGAAAGTATTGAGTCTTTTCCTACAGATAAATTTAGGCAGATGATAGATATCATGTTAACAGGAAGCTTTATCGGAACTAAACATGCGTTGCCTATTATGAAGCGACAAAAATTTGGTCGTATTTTAAATATGGCTTCTATTAATGGTGTGATAGGTTTTGCAGGGAAAGCGGCGTATAATAGTGCGAAACATGGTATTATCGGTTTAACAAAAGTATCGGCATTAGAAACAGCAACAGCAGGTATAACAGTCAATGCAATTTGTCCTGGCTATATCGACACACCCTTAGTACGTAATCAAATGGCAGATTTAGCAAAAGACAGAGGCGTAGAAGTAGAGCAAGTGTTAGAAGAGGTATTGTACCCATTAATCCCACAAAAGCGTTTGTTAGATATTAAAGATATTGCAGATTATGCTTTATTCTTATGTAGTGATAGTGGTAAAAGTGTAACAGGACAAGCGATTCTTATAGATGGAGGCTACACCGTACAATAATTTAACGTTAGAGCAATTTATTTTTAAATCAATGATAATTTCCAATTAAAATATGTTACGTTAAAATTAACAGCGTAAAGTATAATTGGAGGTAGGCATTCGATGAAAAATCCAGAGGCAAATAATACAAATTGGTTTACGATTATTTTTCCTGCGGCTTGTGCTATTATGTCTAATTCTATGGATAACCACTTATATAGAAAAATAATCCTTGCATTGATAATTTTAACATTTATTTATACAACTATTAAAAATTTGAAGATCACTTTATATGGTATAAAAACGGAAGATGTTAATGTTCGCACATGGATTGGCATCAAAGTGGATTATTGGATTATTTTTGTTAAAAATATGATTGCATTTTGTCTTATGCTTGGATTAGGAATTAGTTTTTTGCTTATAGAAGGAAAGATATTATTGATAGCGATACTTACCATTGCAGCTACATACACACTATTATTATTTTTCGAGCATTTCATTGAATCTAAAACTGACATATTTGAAGAAAATCATACAGATTAGAGGTGGCTTATGCGTTATATAGATGCACAGGAACAGGAAAAATTATTAGATATGAAAGAAATTATTGAGGCAGTGGCAGAATCACTAAAAGCATATTCTGAAGGTAAGACAAATACCCCACTGCGTTATTCATTACCTTTTAACGAAGATAATCGCTATCTCGTTATGCCAGCACTTTCAGATGAGTTAAAGATTGTAGGCCTTAAGACTGTAACAGTAGCTCCTAATAATACAAAAATTGGTGAAAATACCATAGTCGGCTCTGTTATTCTATCGGATTATGAAACAGGTGAAACGTTGGCTGTTTTAGAAGGCTCATATTTAACTAAGATTAGGACCGGCGCCATTTCTGGTGTGGCTACGCAGTATCTTGCACGAGAAAATGCGAAAACACTTTGTGTAATCGGTACAGGTGACCAAGCACAAGGGCTTATTGAAGCGGTGTTAGCTGTTAGAGATATTGAGCGCATACAATTTTATAATCGTACTTATGATAAAGCAGTTAACTTTTCTAAAAGAGTTCAAAAAGACCATGAACATTTAAAGCTAGTCGTTTGTGATGATGTTGAAACAGCTATAGCAGGTTCAGATATTATCGTAACAGCAACTAATTCAAAAACACCTGTGTTCAAACAACGCTTAGCACATGGGGTGCACGTAAATGCGGTTGGTTCATTTAAACCAGACATGCAAGAATTGCCATCTGAAGCGATTGAAGATGCAGATAAGGTCGTTGTTGAAGCAGTAGAAGCAGCAATGGAAGAGACGGGAGACTTAATTAATCCAGTATCAGAAGGTATGTTTGCACAAGATTATTTATATGGTGAACTTGGACATATCGTTGCTTCAAAGTTAGAAGGCCGCGTGTCTGAAGATGAAATCACAATATTTAAATCTGTAGGAGTTGCTATTGTAGATATTGTGGTCGCAAATTACTTTTATCAAAAAGCGATAAAATCATAATTAATGTTTAAAAAGCGAGCTAAGGCACAGTGTTGCCTTAGCTCATTTTAATATATTTAGTAGTTTACTCAATTTCAACATACCGTAAGAATCTGGGATATCAAGTTCTTGGACAAACTGAAGGCTATAGGCTAAAGCTGTCTCCTAAGAAAGCGAGCTAACTATATGAAGTATTGAATAAAAAAGAAACACTTTTATCTATCTAGAGCATATAAAGAATTCAAAAAATGGTGATAAAGTGTAAAAAAATAATATCTTAACCTTTAAAGAAACATAGTATATTATAGTTAATATTTTATATTCAAAAAGGAGGTTAAAGTGAAGCGCATATTATTTGTATTATTTCTTTTAATTTTAGTGACATCGCAATCTAGTTATATATTTGCTGAGTCGTCTATTGATGTAACAAGAGCGCATGGCCATAACATGAGTGGTTTTTATCAACCTAAAGGTAGTATTATAGCAGACAGTCAAACAGGTAGAATATTATGGGAAGAGCATATTGATAAACCATGGCGGCCAGCAAGCATGTCGAAACTAATGACATTATCAATTGTGTTAGAAAGAATTCAAGATGGCACTCTCACCATGGATAAAGCAGTGACTGTAACTGCCGATGATGAACGTTTTAGTCATCATCCGTTACTAAGCAATAATATCATGCATGAGGGAACACAATATACTATAAAAGAACTTATTAATTTACTGATTGTACCTAGTTCGAATGTTGCAACACGCATGCTCATGCAACAAGTGGAACCTGACACGAGTAAATTTGTAACAATGATGAATCAAAAAGCTAAAAAGCTCAAGATGGAGCACACACATTTTACCAATCCATTTGGTGCTGAAAATCGTAGTGTCGGAAATGAATATTTACCACCAGGTAGTAACTTAGATGAAGATAATTCATCGACGCCACGAGATTTTGCCAAATTGGCTTTTTATTTAAAAAATACATATCCATATTTAACGTCTTTTACAAAACATATTACATACACCAGCAAACCCAATACACCATATGAAGAACATTTCCATACGTATCATCATTCATTGGAAGGCGATGTTCATGAATATAAAGGAACAAATGGATTAAAGACAGGATCTAGTGATAAAGCAGCATATAACTATACTGCTACAATAGATAGAGGAAACTTTGGACTCGTACAAGTAGTTATGGGAGTAGGGCATTGGGACGTTGATGATTCAGAGTACAAACGACACGTTATCGGCAATGCGCTATTGGATAAGGTATATAATCAATTTGAATATAAAGAAGTTATGCCTAAAGGTAAGCAGTTTATCAATGGTAAATGGTATAACGTCGAAACGCCTTTACGTGACGTAGTAGAAAAAGGACAACAAATTAAGTTTGAAGTTAAAAACAATCAATTATTAGTTGCGGATACTAAGCGACAATATCTCACAAGTGATATGAAACAACCAAGCGTTATAGTGACACCACTTAAGCAGAATTATATCTATATGGTAAGTCGATATGGATGGTACTTATTAATTGCGCTGTGCTTGGTCGTTATTTTATATATCATTTCTAGAACTAGAAAAACACAGAAAAAAATGAAATAGCTATGGAAGTACTAAACTGATCCATCAACAGTAAAAAACTCCTAGAGTTAAACTTTAGGGGTTTTTTACTGTTTAATTATTTAATTGGATCCATGCCTTGTTTCCATGAAGGATAAATTAGTTTTCCACCTTGGTCGTAGAATTTAGTATTATTAGCACCACGTTCATGTGATTCTGAAGGTTGGATGTTGATTTTAGGATCCACATTTAATAAGTCTGCATACCATTGTGCCCATACATTACCTTTAACTGGTTCATCATCCACGATATTATAAATACCGGATTCAAAGTTTAATGCTTGAATTGCTATTTCTACCGCGTCATCAATATGAATAAATGATTGTATGCCATCAGTCATTGTGACAGCCCCTTCGATAAATGAATTATATATCAGGCCATTTTTGCCGTACCATGTACCTGGACCATATAGTAAGCCGTAGCGAAGTACAACATAATTTTCAATACGTGCAGTTTCGCTTTCTAAACCTTCAACACCCTCAACTGTAGTTTTACGATCTCCTATTGCATTATAATCAAGGGATGTGTTTTCTGTTGCTAACGTATTACCACCTTCATAAGTAAAAGCAATACTTTGAGATTGCATATGTCTTACACCATTTTTTAAAGCGGCCTCGACAAGATGTTTAGTTCCTTCAATTCTAACTCTTGTATTGGCTGACATATCTATATTTTTTAAATCTGTAATCTCATTCACAATAATATCTGGCTGATAATCAGCTATTGCAGCTTCAACTGTATCATATTTTAAAATGTCTCCAATATATGCCTTAATGCCATTATCTACCAGCTTTGCCTTTCCTTGTTGTGATGTCGTGAATCCAGCGACTTGATAGCCTTCTTCTAGTAATCTTTGTGTTAATTTAGTACCTATTAATCCTGTCGCACCAGTAACAAATATTCTTGTCATAGTTACATCCTCCGATATGTTCATATTAGTAATTAAATTCACTTTTTTATCGATACGTAAACACTTTTAGGTGAAAATGTATTATTCTTAGTGAAGATTTATACTTTATAACAGTGCGAAATTTTAAAGCAATTCATTTTCTTAACTACGTGAATATAGTATGATGCTTATAACAAATACGTAATTAAGTTAGGAAGTTTTAATATGAAATCAATATTGCTAATAGGGCAGTCAAATATGGCAGGGCGAGGTTACTTGGAAGATGTTTCGCCTATTTTAGATGAGCGTATTATGGTTCTTAAAAATGGTAGGTGGCAAATGATGGATGAGCCGATTCATAGTGATCGTTCTGTAGCTGGTGTTGGACCAGCTGCCTCATTTGCTAAATTATGGTTAGATGACCACCCTAATGAAACGATAGGCTTGATACCTTGTGCAGATGGTGGTACCTCTATAGATGATTGGGAACCAGAAAGCATACTTGCTAGGCATGCTATTACTGAAGCGCAATTTGCACAAGAAACGAGTGGAATTATAGGCATATTATGGCATCAAGGTGAGAGCGATAGTTTAAATCAACAATATCAAACATATGCTTTAAAATTAAATGAACTTATTGATCATTTTAGAACAACGTTAAATCTGCCTGAAGTACCGTTTGTGGTAGGTTTACTTCCAGATTTCTTAGGGAGGTCAGCATTTGGTCAAAGTGCCATAGAATATAAAGAAATTAATAAGGTTTTACAGCGTACGGCTGAAGAAAAAGACAATTGCTATTATGTTACGGCAGAAGGATTAACTTCTAATCCAGACGCTATTCATATCAATGCAGTTTCCCAACGGCTATTTGGTATGCGTTACTATCAAGCATTTTCAAAATGTGAAGACGTTATTAATCCATTACCAGCAGAAACACAAGCTGACACACTATTATATAAACAAGAACATACAAAAAATGAGCAAATGTATATGCTTGTTGCTCAGTTCTCCGAAAATGAAATTACTTATGAAAAGTTTATAGAAGGTATGAAAGAGTTACAATAAATTAAAATTTCTTGGGAAATGAACTTTCTCTGATTCCTTTGTCCTATCTTGTTTAAATAATTCACTACATTTAGGGTAATTGTAATATTACAAGATATTTGAAGGGGTGAGGATATGGTCAGATTTTCAATTAAACGTGTTGTGCTTACAGGCACCATCGGCGGTTTCTTAGCAGGCGCTGTAAAAATAGGGTGGGAAGGTCTTTTACCACCACGAACGCCTAAACGTGATGAAGAACCACCACCTGTTAAGATGATGGAAATATTTAACGTGCCTGATAAAATACGTAATGCATCTTATGTATATAATGGCAATGAAGTATCGTTTTCAGTCATGGGTATTCACTATGGTTTTTCTATAGTCAATGCTACATTGTACGCACTATTAAGTGAAAAATACAACTCAATTTCAAGATGGAAAGGTGGAATGTTTGGTATAGGTATCCATGTGTTATTTCATGAGATTATTTTACCCATACTAAAACTTACGCCTAAAGTTGATAAAATACCACCAGAAGAACATTTTTCAGAATTGATTGGTCATATCATATGGATGAATACGATAGATTTTGTGAGAAATTCAGTGAAATAATTTTACGTGGTATAAATTAACGCCCTCAACATATACATCTGATAGTATGTGTTGAGAGCGTTTTTGATTGTAATAGCTTAATTTATACGACCTTTATTAATTTTTGTGAGACTTTCATTAACATCGAATACTTTAGCATTTACAAAAGGTACACCCATAGATTTGATACGTTGGCTATGCATCTCTAAATACTGCTTTGCATGAGTTTTATTATCAAATGCGTAAATACCTCCTGCTTCTTGTTCTGACTCATTCTCAGTCCAAATCTTCCATAAAAATCCTGGTTCCTGATTGATAGATGTTGCTAAATCTTCAAATTGTTGAGCCATCTCATTACCAAATGGTCCCTCTAAAGGAAAATCTACTTGTAAAATTGTTACCATTAAAAACATCCTTTCAAAATTAAGTTAACTATAAGTTCATCATAACTAGAATTAGTAATGATGTGTACCAACAAAAGTTTGAGTTTGACGTATATTTCATTAAAAATATAAATGTTAAATAGCCATGAAGATATGGTTTATATATTTTTATAAAAGTCATTTTGATTTAAATTTACTTTTAAAGGGAAAATAGTTAAAACTATATTAATAAGGAGGATAACTATGGATTATAAATTGTTAGGTAATTCAGGCTTATCGGTATCGAAATATGCTCTTGGTAGTATTCCGTTCGCAGGTACAAATGGTTTTGAAAATGCAGGTGGTATGTCTCAAGAGTTGACTGACTATGTGATAGATTATGCATTAAATCAAGGTATCAACCAATTCGATACTGCTAATTTATACGCTAAAGGTGATGCGGAAATTGCATTAGGTAAAGCGATTAGAGATAAACGTGAACAGATGGTTATCAGCAGTAAGACAGGGTTTCAATTAACAGATAATCCAAATGATGGTGGAGCAGGGAGAGTGAACATAGAGCGCTCAATTGATGCTTCTTTAAAACGTTTGAACACAGATTATATTGACTTATATTATACGCATTTATGGGATGGCCAAACGCCTGTAGAAGAGACGATACAAGTGATGAATGATTTGATTAGAAAAGGTAAGATACGTTACTGGGGCGTGTCTAATTATAGTGGTTGGGCATTAGCTAAGACACATACTTTAGCAGTAGCAAATAATATGGCACCTCCAATTGCACAACAGATTTATTATACGCCTGAATCAAGAGAAGCAGAATATGAGTTATTACCTGCTGCCAAAGAATTAGGTATAGGTAATAGCATTTGGTCCCCTTTAGGAGAAGGGTTACTAACAGGTAAGATTAATAGACAACAGTCTGGGGAGTCCGGCACAAGACAAGGTGATGGTTGGGCAGAACCATATATCAAAGATAAAACGTTATTTTATAACCTCATAGATACCTTACAAGAAATTGCTGTGCAACATCGTGTTTCAGTTGCTCAAGTCACACTTGCGTGGCTTAGAGAGCGTCCCAACGTCGATTCTCTTGTTTTAGCTGCTAGAACGAAAGAACAACTACAAGATAATATTGCTTCATATAATTTAAAATTAACTAATCAAGAAACAGCCGCAATTACTGATTTAACTAACCCAGAGCCTATATATCCACTATGGCATCGTGCTATGAACTCTTATGATAAAGCATCAGAATCAGAAAAAGTTTATTTGGATGGTTATAATCAATTAATGTCTAATAAAGATACGCTATTGTAAGTATAGTGTTGTCAAAAATAAGCAAAGACAAAAAAGGAGTTATTCCAAGTTTGAGGAATAGCTCCTTTTTTGTCTTAAAAAATACCTATAATTGCATTTAATACCAATACCATGATTAAACCACTAATACCGACAATCGACTGTACGATAGTAATAGTTTTAAATGTTTCACCCATGGACATACCAAAAGATTCTTTGACTAACCAGAATCCACCATGGTTCACATAATTGAAGAATAATGAACCTGATCCAATTGAAATAGTTAATAATTCTTTATTTATACTAGGATCTGCTTGAACAAGTGGAAAGATTAAGTTAGTTGCACCAACGATACCAACTGTTGCAGAGCCTGTTGAAATGGATAATAGTGCAGCAACCACCCAACCCATGAGTAATGGAGATAACGAAAAGCTGTGTGCTAGGTGAACAATAGCAGTGCCTACCCCTGAATCTTCGAGGACTTGACCAAATGCGCCACCACCAGCAATAATGAGTATGATTCCTGCAATAGGTTTTAAGCTACTACCTAAAGCATCACGGATTTTTTGTGTATCTTGTTTATTAAAATAACCAAGTACGGTTATGGCATAGAGCACACCAATAAACATTGCAATGATCGGACTTCCTAAAAATTCAAAAATTTTATATTGTATTGTTTTTTCTCCAAAGAAAACACCTGCAATTGCATGTAATAACATCATGATGACAGGTACTAAAATGGTTGAAAAAGCTAAAATGGTTGATACCGATTGTGATTGTTCATCTTTATTATCATCTTCTGAAGTATATTGGTTTAACAAATCTTGATTTGGCTTTACGGATAATCTAGGTGTAATAAATTTTCCGTATAAAGGACCGGCGATGATAATAGTTGGAATGGCACAGATAATACCAAAAATCATCGTTAAACCTATGTTAGCATTAAATTGGTTTACAGAAATAAGAGGACCTGGATGCGGTGGTACCATACCATGCATAGTTGCTAATGCTGCAATAACAGGTACGCCAATTGCAACATACGCAGATCCTTTAATTTTATTTTCGTCTTCCAATTTTTTAGCAATTGTAAAAATCAGTGGCAAAAGCATTATTAACCCGACTTCGAAAAACATTGGAATACCAATGATAAACGCAGCCAATGCCATCATCCAAGGTAATTTTTTATAAGATGCGTTGTGTAGTATAGATGAAGCAATTTTGTCGCTTGCACCAGAGTCGGATAGTATCTTGCCGAGCATTGCTCCTAGAGCAATAGTTACTCCAGTTTCTCCAAGTGTAGAACCGGCACCTGCTTCTATCGATTCGACAATTTTATCGATACCTAACCCCGAGGTGAATCCAACAAATATGGCTGTAAGCAACAGCGCTAGTAGTGGATGGAATTTTAATTTAGAAGTGATTAAAAAAATCAGTAACACAATACTGATTACAGTTATAATCAATAGTTGGTAATCTTGAGTTGTCAATAGATGTTTCCCCCTTTGAATATGACAAAATTAATTAATATCTCTGTTATATACATCAGACATTAAATGTTTTGAAAGAAAATTAATTTTAGTCATGAGAAACATTTTAAAACAAAGCAAAAATAATTACAATAAACTGTTTTCATTATACCGGTAAAACTAGAAAATTAATTAATTAAATGTTTAATATTATCTTGCAATTAAAAATATTAGGTGTATGATGAAAGTGAATAATTACACTTTTGCAGATAGGTGCTACAAAAATGGAGGAGTGATTATATTCGTTATTTAGTCAGGTTATGTACAATAGTAGGCTTAACGATGGTACTGTTTCTAGGGCAATCTCTTGCGTATTTAACGAGTAGCAATCCAGAAAGAAAATCAGAAGCAAAAGCAGAAACAAAAACAAGTCAAACATGGGGAGATGGCGAGGGTGGTGTTGATCTAAAATCTGAAACACCGTGGTACAATTATGATGGATACACAACTCATGATGCGTCATTCCCAGTAGATGACGACTTTGTACAGGCGCTAAAATACGATAATGTCACAATTAATGGATATAAAGTGGATCCAGATGCTTATAAAGAATTTGATCATTCAAAAATGTTATATGATACAATGATTAACTTTAATGAACAAGATGAAGTTGTGTTATTAAGATTTGCTACAAAACCTGATACAATTTCTAAAACTGAATTCAAAAATGCGCATCAAAGTAATGACATTTTAGCAGAGGGAGAAACACCAGGTGATGTAGGTAGTTTTGTTAGATATGAAACAAATGATAGTTATTATAATGTGTACTTTGATAAACAAGGTTATCTATATCAAATAGAAATTCATTAATTACGAAAATTTGTTGTTTGGCAAAAAAGGACATAAATTTAAAGGAGTGATTTATTATGCGTAAAACAGGGAAGATACTTTCAGCAACTGTCGTTGTTTCAACACTTGTGCTAGGTTCTTCAGCAGCATATATTACGACAAATAGTCCAACTGCACAAGCAGCTGAGCAAGAGCAAAAATGGGGACATGGTGAAGGTGGTGCGAGTGGTGCAAATGCTGAAAGTAATGCAGAACTAAAAGCTGAAACACCATGGTATAACTATGAGGGCTATACAACATATGACCCATCATTCACTCAAGATTATAACTTTGTACGTGCTTTAAAATATGACAATGTTTCAATTAACGGTTATAAAGTAGATACTGATGCTAAGAAAGAGTTTGACCACGTTAAAAAAATCTACGATACTTCTGTATCCTTTAATAGCGATAATGAAGTAGTTCAAATAACATTCTTCACAAAGCCGGACTCAGTTTCTAAAGAAACTTTCAAAGATGCACACAATTCTAATGAAATTATTGAGGAAGGGAAATTAGGTAATAAAGATGGTACGTTTGTTAAATATGAAACAAATGATGGCTTCTATACAGCTTTCTTTGACCAAAACGACAATTTAATGGAAATGACAATTGGTCAATAGAATAATCTAATAGCAATAATAATCTAAAATAGTGAATAGAGAGGCTGGGGCAAATTTAATTGTCTCAGCCTTAATTATTATAAAGCCCGACTTCACTAAAGAGCCACTTCTTAATTTATAAAGTTAGTGGCTTTTACACATGAGTGTATACTCAGGTGTTCCGCTTTTAAGGGTTAGTGGGACTTATGCATGAGCGCAAGCTCAGGTAATCATTAACCCACTTCTCTAAAGAACTACTGATTTAAAGAATCACTTCTCAAATAATGAGTTAGTGGTTCTTACACATGAGTATTAACTCAGGTGTTCCGCTTTTAAGAGGTAGTAGTTCTTATGCAAGGACGAAAGCGCTTGTAATCAGTGTATTGAGAAAGAATTGCTTATGCATGAATTTTAACGCAGATTAAGCTTTTACACCCTTCAACTCTAATTAATTTGACGGTGCGTGACGATAAAGACTTTTAAATTAAATTAGGTTTCTGTCTCATTTCTTTATAATGTTGATTTTATTTAGTTAACTTTACAGTTATAATTATAAAAAAGTTTAATAAAAACATTTTAAACAATTAAGAGGATGGTGTTTCTTATGAAAAAAATATTTCTAGCTACTTTGGTGAGTATGTTTACATTGATATTAGCACATTTAATGCATTATAATAGCGCATCTGCGAGTGAGCTTAAACATATTGAACAAGAGAATGATGTCACTATAGGTGTTTACGGTATGAATACTGATAATGGTAAAGTATACAAACATAACTCAGATGAAAGATTTGCATTTGCCTCTACCTATAAAGCCATTGCGAGTGGGGTTTTACTCAATAATGTGCCTAACGGTAAGCTTAATAAAAAGATAAAAATTAATGAACGAGATATTGTTGCGTATTCTCCAGTTACCGAAAAATACATAGGTAAAACAATGTCATTGAAAAGTTTAGTACAGGCATCTATGCTCCAAAGTGATAACACTGCAAATAATAAGATTATAGATGAAATTGGCGGCATTGAAGGGTTTAACAATGAACTTCAAGGTCTAGGAGATTATATTTCAAAACCTCAAAGGTTAGAACCAGATTTAAATGATTACGACCCAACTAAAATTGCTGATACTACGACTCCAAGAGCAGCAGCAACAACCTTGCATAAATTGTTAGCTAGCAACCAAATGGATAAAGACAATCAAGCGTTATTAAAACAAGTTATGATTGAAAATGAAACTGGTGATAGTTTGATAAAAGCTGGTGTGCCTAAACAGTATATTGTTGGAGATAAGAGTGGCCAAGGTTTAACTTATGGAACACGCAATGATTTAGCATTCATATATACTGATAAACATAGAAAGCCAATTATTTTAGCAGTTTATACGAAACAAGATCAAAAAAACGCGAAACCTGATGACAAAATCATCGCAGCAGCAGCGGAAGAAGCAATTAAAAAATTGAAGTGATAAATTTGTCCCATCGAAGAATCAAATCAATTACTGATAATAATTAAACAGAGGGTATAGAGGAGTTTGAAATGGAAATTAAGCAAATGAAGTATTTTGTGGAAGTTGTGAAAAATGGTGGTATGACACAGGCATCGGAACATCTTTATATCGCGCAGTCTACAATTAGTAAGAATATCAAAAGTATTGAAGATGAATTTAGTATTACTTTGTTCGATAGACGAAAAAAGCACATTATACTGACAGATATTGGTCAAATATTTTATGATAAGTGCGTTGAAGCTTTGGCTGTACTGGATGATTTGTCGCTAGAAATGGGGGACGTCACAAACTTAGAACGAGGACATATTCGTGTTGGTATTTCTGCTATTATGAATGTTCGTTTATTTACAGAAAGTTTAAATGAATTTCATAATAAATATCCAAATGTAACGTATGAAGTGATAGAAGGTGGTGGAAAAGCTGTTGAATCTTATTTGAATAGCGACGAAATTGACGTTGGTATTACTACGTTGCCTGTAGATGATGATATTTACCATGCAGTACCTTTATATAACGAAAAGTTATTACTAGTGGTCGATAAAAATGCTGAGTTAGCGAAATACTCATCTGTGTATCTAGGGGATTTGAAGAGTGAAAAATTTATCATGTTTCATGATGATTATTATTTAAAAGACCAGATTATCGAAAGTTGTAGGAAAGTTGGCTTTCATCCGAAAACAGTAGCAAAAATGTCACAAATTACTTTTATAGAAAATATGATTCGAGATGGAATTGGTGTGAGTATTTTGCCTGAGAGTATTGTACGCATTTTGAATGATGACGTTGTTGGTATTGAAATCACTGGGGCTGATGCTGCATGGAATTTAGGTTTGATTTGGAAAAAAGATAGTTATATGAACCATGTAACACATGAATGGATTCAATTTTTAACAGATTACAACTAAAGGTAAAATTACACTATTTAATTATTATATTTAGTTAGTACCAAGTATTCTAAAAGGGAATGTTTAATATTCCAACTATGTATTTTAATCATGTTAATTATCATACTATAATAGATTCGTAGAGGGTTATGAGTACTCACTAATAAATCATTTATAATGATTTATAGATAAGTATTTCATAATGTATTTATTTTATCGTACACCTAAGATACAACAGCAGCTTAATAGAAAGCGTTTTATTAACTAGGGTTCATAACTTATTATGTGAATTAAAAGTGCTTGAAATTGTGTATTGCCTGGGTAATACATTATTGCTACACAGAGTCGATGTAGCATAACCTAACATGGTTGTTATTTGTAAGCCTTAAACAGATGAATGATGTGTTACTTGTGAGAATATAAACATAATAATTCGAAATGGTAAATAAAACTAATGATAAATTAACTTTCTCCCAGTCATGAAGTTAAAAACACCCCATCCAACGCTATTGATAAAACATCATTTCGATACAGGACGCCACACATAGATGAAATAATGAACCTATCTATACGTTATATTAACTGTGTTTAACAAAACTTATTGTTATACTGGCTGTTGTAGTAAATCGATAAGATGACATACGCATTTATGAAGTCACTTGTTAGATTTAAAAAAACAATTACCAGACGAAACTATAATACATTGAACGAAATGAATATTTCGTTTGAAGTCATAAAAATGCATTAACCCTCTAGATAAATATCTCTCAAACAAAGCGCCCAAGTCTACACTGTCCATGTAGTCTTGGGCGCTTTGTTTATAGTATATATCAATATATTAATTAGTCTTCATTGCTTGTAGAAGGATGTAGGTGATACGCAGATTCTGTAGGTTCACCTTTGATAACTTGATCTAAAGTTGTGACAATTTGCTGTGCAATTTCAGCAGTCGGTACACCTATAGCTTGAACTGGGTAATCCAATTTTTTTATTTGTGGAATATTGTCATAAGAATAAATTATAGGTTGTTGATTTGAATCCATAGCATTAATCGTACCTACCGTAATATCATAGCTCCCGCAAATGACACCAGAAGAGAGTGCTTCGTTATTTAAAAATTGTTTGACCGCAGCTTCAGCATCTATTGCGTTCAATCCGTTAGAATCGATAATTCGGTAGGTAACATTGTTGTTTTCGCAGTAATTTACAATGGCTTCTTTTTTAGCAATTTGTCGAGCGTCTGTTGTATTGATGTCACCGATATAGTCTATTGTATCGATGCCTTTAGCAAGCAATCCTTTTATTGCTAAGACCATAGCTTCTGCGTGATTTACGTTAATAATAGGGTAGGGAATTGTACGGTCAACACCATAAGCAACCACAGGCACATTGTTATATATTTCTGGAGGTAGGTTAGAGTCGTCGCCTTCATCGAAGATTACAATACCGTCACAGCCAAATTCAACAAATTTTTTTGAAGCAGCAGCAACATCATCGATTGACACAAACATAACATAACCTAATGATTTAATAGCTAAATTAATTTCTGTAATGAGATGTGTTACAGCAACGCGATCCACAGATGGCCAGATTAATCCAATTGTGCCACTTTTTTTAGAAACAAGTGCTCTTGCAGAATGATTTGGGATATAATTCATCTCAACCGCTTTTTGTTGAATCATTTGTTTTGTTTTTGGTTTAACTAATTGGGAATTTTTTAATGCTTTACTGACTGTGGAATAGCTGACACCACAGGCTTCGGCAACATCTTTTAAAGTCACAGCCATAAAACTTCTCCTTGAAATAGATTGATTTAAGTTAGAATTAATTATACCATAGAGACAAGCATTACAATATTTTTTTGAATATTAATAACAACGTTGTTATTTTTGGTCAAACTATTTTTTAAAAAGGGGATGACAAGATGAATTCCGTAGAAACAATGAAAGTAATTCAACAAGAACAACATATTGCGGTGATGCGTACTGATGATGCTGAATCATTTTTAGATATTGCGCATACAATCATAGATAAGGGGCTTAATGTTATTGAAGTAACGTTAACAACTCCGAATGGCATCGATATTATTGGTGAGTTATCAAAGAGAGAAGATGCGCTTATTGGTGCTGGCACAGTATTAGATAGCGTATCTGCACGTAATGCCATTTTAAATGGTGCCAAATTTATAGTAAGTCCATCTTTTGATAAAGAGACGGCGAAAATGGCTAATCTATATGATGTACCTTATATTCCTGGATGTATGACTGTTAAAGAAATGGTCGAATCTTTACGATACGGTTGCAAAGTATTGAAACTATTTCCTGCGACACAGTTTTCTCCAAAATCTATAAAAGATTTTAAAGGACCTCTACCTCAAATTGAAATTGTTCCTACAGGAGGGGTTAGTAAAGATAATCATCAAGAATGGTTAGACGCAGGAAGCTTTGCGGTCGGTATCGGAAGTGAAATTACAAAAATTTATCAACAACAAGGTAAAGTAGATTTAATGGATTATGTAGATGAATTAAAAAGCGAGGGGTAATTTATGACGGTATTTGGATTTGGTGAAGTGTTACTACGCTATACTCCGCCTAATTATGAACAGCTTAAAGATACACATACATTTGACGTAAATGTCGGCGGCGCAGAATTGAATGCGCTCATTACATTAGCAGAATTTGGTCATAAAACAGAGATGTTAACGGTGTTACCACAACATGCACTGAGTCACATAGCATTACAAAAAATGTATCAAACACGTGTAGGCACTGAATTCGTCAAACAACAGCAAGGTAGAATAGGGACTTATTACATGGAAGAAAGTTTTGGTTATAGAAGCGGAAAAGTTATATATGATCGTGAGTATTCTACATTTGCGCAACATGGAAACACAGTTATCGACGGCTTAGCTACGCAAAGTGGCGATTTCTTCATCTTCACAGGTATTACATTAGCTGTTAATAAGGCTATTCGTGAGCAAATTGTATCAGTACTTACAGAATTAAAAGCACAAGGTACTAAAATTGTATTTGATATTAATTTCCGTAGCAATTTATGGACAAAAGCAGAGGCATTACCGGTAATTCAATCTGTATTACCACTTGTAGATGTATTGTTCTTTGGCAAGAAAGACGCTACTCACTTGTTAGAAACGAACGACGAATATGATGATATTGAAACTTGTGCTAAGACAATACAAAAGCGATTTGATATAGATTTAATGGCTTCCAGTAATCGAGATATTGAACAAAGTACATTGCAAGGAATTGCATTAGCTGGCGAAAAATTCATAAGTGGTAAAGCATACCCATATACCGTACTTAACCGTATTGGAGCTGGCGATGCGTTTATGGCTGGATTTTTACATGGTCTAGCAAAGGGATGGCAATTAAATGCTATAACTAATTTTGCTACAAAATGCTCAGTTATACAACATACGACAAATAAAGATGCATTAAATATAGATGAAAGTGCAGTTCATAACCTGTCCTCGCACTTTGGTGAACTGAAACGTTAAGGTCTAAATTAAAAGGAGCGAAAAACATGAAAAAATTTTTAGCTCTGTTTGTAAGCGTATTCTTTTTAGCTGGCATGTTAGTTATTGTGTTATCAGATTCTAAAGTTAGCGCAGAAAGTAAGAAAAAAGAAATTATGTTAGCGCATAATCAGCCAACCGAACATCCAGTACACAAATCACTTGAGATTTTTAAAGATAGATTAGAAAAAGAATCCCATGGACAGATAAAAGTTAATATATATCCAAATGGACAATTAGGTAGTGAACGTGAAGCTATAGAAATGACACAAACAAACGCAATACAGATGACTAAAGTTTCAGCAGGGGCATTAGAAAGTTTTTCTCCAACGTATTCCTTGTTTAATATGCCTTATTTATTTGAGTCGCAAGATAGTTATCGACATGTGATGCAAAAACAATCTGTACAAGATGCATTTTTTAAATCAACTGCTGATAAAGGATTTTTAGGTATTACTTATTACGATGCAGGCATGCGTAATCTCTATACAAAAGATAAAAAAGTTGAAACAAGTAAGGATTTAAAAGGGCTAAAAACTCGTGTGCAGCCTAGTAAAACAAGCGTCGATTTAATTAAATCTCTTGGCGGTACGCCTACACCTATGGATTTTGGAGAGGTGTACACTGCAATGCAATCAGGTGTGATTGATGCTGGGGAGAATAACGAAACAGCATTAACAAGTAATAATCATGGTGAGGTTGCTAAACATTATTACTATACGGAGCATGCCATAGTTCCAGACATACTAATAATAAATAAAGAAACCTACGACAGTTTTTCTAAAGAACAACAACAGTGGCTTAAAGATGCAGCGGCTTATTCAACTGACAAGCATGAAACGATTTGGGATAACGCGGTTGAGGATAGTAAGAAAACAGCTAAAGAAAAAATGGGTGTGAAATTCCATAACGTAGATAAATCATCATTCAAAGCGTCTTCAAAACCTTTACAAGATGAATTTAAAAAGAATCCAGACACTAAAGCGGATTATAAATTAATCGAAAAGGAGGAACAACGCTATGAAGAAAGCAAAGACAATCATTGATAAATTATTGCTAACTTTAGCTGGTATTGCCCTTTTCGTAATGGTTATCCTGTCGATTTACCAAGTGTTGACACGTTTTATCTTTAATAGTCCAAGTACTGTAAGTGAAGAAATAGTAAGATTTTTACTAATTTGGTTTGGATTACTAAGTGCAAGTTATGTGTTCGGTATCAAACAGCATATAGCTATATTATTTATCCGTGAAAAATTACCACAGAAAATACAATTAATAATGGAAAAAATTTCGGATATTATTTTAATTATTGTAGCACTGGTTCTTATGATTTGGGGCGGTTATGAGGTAGTTAAATTAACATGGTTACAAATAGCACCTTCAACTGGTTTATCAATGGCTGTGATGTATAGCGCACTTCCTGTTTCTGGTTTGTTTATTATTTTTTATGCTATATATAACCTGTTAGATAAACAAGAATTAGCGACAGTCCAAGAAGCTAATAAGGAAGATGGAGGTGAGCATATATGACAATAATGGCAGGTTTAGTATTGTTTATAACTTTTTTCTTCTTCCTATTATTCGGTTTGCCTATTGCACTAGCGATTATTTTGAGTTCGCTCATCACGTTGTTAATGATTTTACCATTTGATGTGACCATAGTGACGGCAGCGCAACGTATGGTTACAGGTATTGACGATTTTACGATGCTCGCCATACCACTATTCGTTTTGGCAGGTATCATAATGAACAATGGCGGCATTGCATTTAGGTTAGTTAACTTTGCAAAAGTGCTTGTAGGTCGTTTGCCTGGGTCATTAGCGCATACCAATATTGTTGGCAACATGTTGTTTGGTTCAATCTCAGGATCAAGCGTAGCAGCCGCAGCAGCAATGGGGCGCATCATGGGACCTATGGAAGAAAAACAAGGATATAGAAAAGAATACTCGGCAGCTGCTAATATTGCCTCGGCGCCATCAGGTTTATTGATTCCACCGAGTTCATTACTCATTGTTTACTCGCTTGTGAGTGGAGGTACATCGATTGCTGCATTATTTATAGCTGGTTATATACCAGGGATTTTGTGGGGCATTGCATGTATGATAATAGCTTTTATTATGGCGAAAAAACAAGGATATAAAGTGTCCGAAAGTATTGGTTGGAGAGATAAATTGTTTTTAACATTAGATGCTTTGCCGAGTTTGTTATTAATTGTCGTTGTTATTGGCGGTATCGTTTCAGGCATATTTACTGCGACTGAGGGCGCAGCTGTAGCCGTACTTTATTCGACTATATTATCGCTTATTTATAAAAGTTTATCATTGAAACAAATTCCTAATGTGATAAAAGAGACTGCAGAGATAAGTGGGATGATATTGTTCTTAATTACTGCTTCTGCATTGTTCTCACTTGTTATGAGTTATACGGGGTTACCTGAAGCTATTTCAAATGGCATTATTTCTATGACTGATAATCCAATCATTTTATTACTATTAATAAATGTCATTTTACTGGTAATCGGCACATTTATGGATATCACGCCAGCTGTATTAATATTTACGCCGATATTTTTACCAATTTCAGAAGTTTTAGGCATAGACCCAATTCATTTTGGGATTATTATCGCTTTTAACTTATGCATTGGTAACATCACACCACCAGTAGGTAGTGCATTATTTGTAGGTGCAAGTGTTGGCGACGTACGTGTAGAAGCAGTATTTAAATATTTAGTACCATATTTCATCGCATTAATTATCTTGATGCTATTTATAACATTTATCCCAGAACTTTCATTATTCCTTCCTAAATTATTAGGATTATAGAAAAGGAGCAAAATATTATGTCATTAATTACTGATGATTTTTTACTAAACAATAAAACAGCAGTGAAGTTATATGAAAAGGCGAAAGATTTACCTATTTATGATTTCCATTGTCATTTAGACCCTAAAGAAATTTATGAAAATAAAAATTATGAGAATATTACGCAGCTTTGGCTAGGGGGAGATCATTATAAATGGCGGTTAATGAGGGCCTACGGTATTGAAGAAGCATATATCACTGGTAATGCAGATGACTTTGATAAATTCCAAGCATTTATGCATATGTTGCCGTATTCAATCGTTAATCCGATGTACCATTGGTGTACACTTGAATTAAAACGTTATTTTAATGAGGATACTGATTTAGATAAAGTAAATATAAAAAAACTTTATAAATCATTAAACCGTAAATTAGCTAAGACGTCACACACACCACAGAATTTAATAAAGCAAAGTAATGTGAAAGTTGTATGTACGACAGATGACCCATGTGACGATTTGAAATATCATCAATTATTAAATGAAGATAAAAAAGTAACATTCAAGGTGTGTCCTACATTTAGACCGGATAGCTATGTATTTTTAAGTAGTGCCACAGTGCAAGAAAAAATAACTAAATTAGATGAAGCGACTGATTGTGACATTAATAACTTAAATAATTATATCGAAGCATTGAAAGCACGTGTGCATTACTTTGATAGACAAGGAGCTAGAAGTTCGGATCAAAGTTTTGAAAAAACACCATTAATGACTGCTTCGTCTGAAGAAGCTAATACGATATTTGAAACATTAGTAAGTGGTCAAAGTGTTTCAGAAACTGAACAATATGAATTAGCCGGCTATATTTTAACAGAAATTAGTAAAGTCTATCACGAATTAAATTGGGTAGTGCAATTCCACTTAGGTCCTACAAGAAATAATAATACAAATATGTATGACAAAGTAGGTCCAGACAGTGGTTTCGATAGTGTTGGAGAACAACTCAGCGCAAAAAGGTTAAATGCTATGCTAGACCATCTTGAGCAACATCAGGCACTTTCAGACACTATTATATACCCTAATAATGGAAATGATCATTTAATGGTCCAAGCGACTGCTGGTAACTTTTCAAATAGTGAACACAAAGTACAGTTAGGTGCAGCATGGTGGTTTAATGATACTAAAGAAGGCATGGAACGTCACCTAGTAGATTATGCCAACGTTGGTTTATTGTCTAAATTTGTCGGCATGTTAACAGACTCTCGTAGCATGATTTCTTATACACGACACGAGTATTTTAGAAGAATATTATGTAATTTCTTGGGAGAAAAGATTGAAAAAGGAGAAATTGCATTATCACCATCGACAATTGATCAAATGGTGAAAGATATTTGCTATAACAATGCAGTTAATTTATTCAAAATTGAAGGAGTTAAGGAGGAATAATTATGGAATTATCATTTCGCTGGTACGGGGAAGATGACCCCGTGACTTTAAAAAATATTAAACAAATACCAGATATGAAGCAAATCGTTACGGCGATTTATGATATACCAGTTGGTGAAGTTTGGACTTCCGAAAGAATCTCTCAGTTAAAACAATCTATTGAAGCGGAAGGCTTAAAATTTGAAGTGGTAGAAAGTCTTCCGGTTAGTGAAAAAATTAAAATGGGGACGACGGAACGCGACGCTTTAATTGAAAATTATAAAATATCATTGAAAAATTTAGCAGCTAATGGCGTTAAAACAGTCACATATAATTTTATGCCTGTATTTGATTGGACTCGTTCACAGCTAGACTACGAACTTGAAGATGGATCTAATACATTAATTTATAAACACGATCAGTTGAAAGACATCGACCCTTTAACAACAGATTTGAATTTGCCGGGATGGGACGAAAGTTATTCGAGAGCAGAGATGAATCAACTCATTACAACCTATCGTGAAATGTCAGATGAACAATTGTGGGCAAACTTAAAATATTTCTTAGACGCAGTGTTACCAACTGCAATTGAGCACGATATTGATTTAGCGATTCATCCGGACGATCCACCATGGTCAATCTTTGGTATTCCTCGTATTATTAAGAATAATGACAGTTATAGACAATTACTAGCAATAAATGATAGTAAACATAATGGCATCTGCTTCTGTACTGGATCTCTAGGTTCCTTAGCTGAGAATGATTTACCAACTATGATTCGGGAATTTGGTACGCATATTCATTTTGTGCATATGCGTAATGTAAAACGCTTAGATGAATTTTCATTCGTTGAAACAGGCCACTTATCTAAAAATGGATCTGTAGATATGAAAGCAGTTGTAGAAGCATTAAGAGATATAGAATATAAAGGCACAATCAGACCAGATCATGGACGTATGATTTGGGGAGAAACAGGGAAAGCGGGCTATGGATTGTTCGATAGAGCATTAGGAGCAACATATATTAATGGTTTAATTGAAGGAGTGAGTAAATAATGACTGCACAATTTAAAGACGTTAATGTCGTTATTACAGGAGCAACAGGCGTAATAGGTTCAACATTTGTGAAAGCACTTGTAGAAAAAGGTGCGAATGTGGGGATACTAGGACGCTCCGAAGAGAAAATTGTGAACTTACAAAATGAAATTGATAAAGAAAGAATACAAACCGTCGCACTGGTAGCTAACGTATTAGATAAATTGTCATTACAACAAGCTAAACAAACGTTTAACGATAAATTTGGAAAAATTTCAGTACTTATTAATGGCGCAGGTGGTAATAATCCAAATGCTACAACGAATGATGAAATGTATTATGAAGACGGTGACAAAACCTTCTTCGATTTAACTGAAGAAGGTGTAGATAAAGTGTTTAAGTTAAACTACACAGGTACATTCTTACCATCACAAGTATTTGGTGAAGATGTGGTAGAAGTTGACACAGGAACAATTATTAACATCTCATCTATGAATGCTTTTACACCATTAACTAAGATTCCGGCATATAGTGGTGCTAAAGCATCAGTGAGTAACTTTACACAGTGGTTAAGCACTTACTTTGCAGGTCAAATTCGTGTGAACGCAATTGCACCGGGTTTCTTTGAAACAAACCAAAATAAAGCATTGTTGCGTAATGAAGATGGCTCATATTCTGAACGTGCTTCGAAAATTTTATCCCAAACACCAATGAATCGTTTTGGCGAACCTGAAGAAATTTTAGGTACACTTTATTGGTTAATGGATGACGCTATGAGTGGATTTGTTACTGGTATAGTCGTACCAGTCGATGGTGGATTCTCATCATATTCTGGAGTTTAGCAAAGATTTGTAACTGGCCGAGGGTCAGTTAATTGACAGGTCGAAGGAGAAAATAACCCAATGACTACATAGCTAACGTTTGTTTCAGTATAGAACCATAGGCGTTACGTTATGTTGTAAAGGTTTATATACTTAACCACATATAACTATCATTTCGAAAAGTGACGAAGTAAATATTGTAACAAATGTATGAATGGTTAATTATTATTGAGGGAGTGTGATACGAAACCGATGTCATCATAATTGGTTTCTAATCCACTCTTATTTTTATTGTAAAAGTATGTGGCAGCTTAGATTTAATAAACACAGAGAACAGGCATGAGATAACTATTTAATAAAACGTTGAAAATTATGGTAAGTAACCATCATTATTACAAAATGGATGTAGATCAATTATGAAAAAGCATTGATAATAATTATCACTTAATCCATAATGAAAGGCATATGCACATTTATAAATTATAGATTAGGTGGGATGTTGTGAAATCATTTTTGAAATATTATAAGCCATACAAAGGATTATTTTTTATAGATTTTGGTTCTGCCATAGTTGTCGGTTTATTAGAGTTAATATTTCCACTCATAACGAGTATTTACATAGATCGTCTGTTACCAACAAATAATTGGAATCTTATTGTAACTTTTGGATTGGTATTACTAGGCATTTTTGCTATTGAATCAGTGCTTAAATTTGTTGTCACATACTGGGGTCATAAGTTAGGCACAAATATAGAGCGAGATATGCGTAATGATTTATATAGTCATATTCAAAAATTAAACTTTAAGTATTTTGATAATCAAAAGTCTGGGAAATTAATAGGACGACTAACCAATGATTTAATGGATATTGGTGAAGCAGCACATCATGGCCCAGAAGATATATTTCTATCTATTATGACTTTAATCGGTGCGTTTGTAATTATGTTAACGATTGATGTGAAATTAGCGCTTATTACATTCTGTGTCGTGCCGATTGTTTTTATATTAGCTATATATTTCAGTCAAAAAATGTCTCGAGCATTTAAAGGGTTATTCGCGAATGTATCTCGTTTTAATGAATTGATAGCAGATAATGTTGGTGGTATTAGATTAGTTCAAGCATTTACTAATGAACGTCATGAACAACAGAAATTCAATAGTATAAATGACAATTTTAGAGCTACCAAATTAAAGGCATATAATTACATGTCATGGAATATTACGATTAGTCATATCGCCCAAAAATTAACACTGGTTATTGTGTTAATCGTAGGTAGTTATTTTGTATTACATGGAGATTTAAGTTACGGCGGTATCGTAGCATTTATTATGATTACGAACGTATTATTTAAACCTTTAGAACAAATTAACATGATTATCGAATTATTTCCAAAAGCTATTGCAGGATTTAATAATTTTAGAGAAATCTTAGCATTAGATCCCGAAATACAAGATAATCCACATGCTACTAAGATGCCGACAAAGCCTAAGACGATTGAGTATAAAGATGTATCGTTTGGCTATGGGGAGACACCCATTTTAAATCATATGAATTTAACAATTCATCAAGGTGAGAAGATCGCATTAGTTGGTCCAAGCGGTAGTGGAAAGACTACAATTAGTTCGCTATTACCACGCTTTTATGAAGTAGATGAAGGTGATATTTTAATAGATGGGCAAAGTATTCGTTCTATCCAATTAGCTTCATTACGCTCAGAAATTGGAGTTGTTCAGCAAGATGTTTTCTTGTTCTCTGGCACATTAAGGGATAATATTGTCTACGGTCATTTAGATGCCGATGAAACACAGATATGGAATGCCATCCGTAACGCTCAACTAGAAACATTTATAAATGAGTTGCCATTCGGACTTGATACACTCGTAGGAGAAAGAGGTACAAAATTATCTGGTGGACAAAAACAACGTATATCGATTGCGAGAATGTTTTTGAAAGACCCATCTATTATTATTTTAGATGAAGCAACAAGTGCACTAGATATTGAAACAGAAAATAAAATTCAAAAAGCGTTTAAGAAACTTTCAGAAGATCGAACATCTTTAATTATTGCGCATAGGTTATCAACGATTAAAGATGTAGATCGTATAATATTTATAAAAGATGGACAAATATTGGAAGAGGGAAGTCATGAAACCCTTATGCAACAAGACGGTCCATATAAACAACTTTACACATCACAATTTGCGGAAGTTGAGACTTTTTAATTTTAAAGTAGATAAATAAAAAGCGTACATCAATAGGCTCAGTACCTAATGGTGCACGCTTTTTTGTTCACACAAATAGTAAATAGTGTTTGTATATTGGGACTGTTTTTTAAAAGGGTTAAGATTGTGTGTTTACATTTACTGTAATGATTTTATTAAAATGATTGTGATAACTTTGCCAATCAATTTTTGAGTTAGTTTGGTCCGTTACCAATACATCGATTGCGTCATTAGGACAAACGTGATAAAGAGACACTTTGTCAAATTTAGAACTGTCAGTAAGCACATAAATTTCTTTGGCTTGTTTAACCATTTGTATTTTTGTAGAAGCTAGTGTGTCATTAAAGTGTGTAACGCCTTTTTCTAAATCAATAGCAGGTGTTGCGAGAAATAATTTAGAAGGGTTAAATTGTTTAAGCGCTTCGTTTGTCATCATACCATTCAATAAGTAATTATCTTTATATAAGGTACCACCAGTAACGATGACTTGGTTAGATGTTGATTTTAAAATAGAAGCAATATGAATATCATTAGTGATAATTGTTAAATTGCTTTTTTGTGCAAGCGCACGCGCAAAATGTAATGTTGTCGATCCAGAATCAATGAACAAAGTGTCGTTCGTCTCAATAAATTCAGCAGCTTTTTGACCTATAGCTACTTTCTCATAATAATAACTTGTTTCACGGTCATCAAAGTTTAATTCATCCCAAACCTCCGTGTCATTTAATACGACACCACCATGCGTTCGCTTGATGTGGTTGTACTGTTCTAATTTATTTAAGTCACGACGGATCGTTGCTTCATGTACATTGAATTCTTTAGCTAACGTGTGTATCGTAGCTTTTTTATTAGCTTTCAAAAATGTAATAATATGTTGTTCTCTTTCTGCTGGTAACATCGACGACAACCTCCTAAAATTATTGTTTGGCTATTACTAATTATGCGGTATATTCACCATTTTGCATATGTTTTGGCATTTTAATAAAATAAGTCAGGAATGTACTGATAAAGTATAAAATGGCAAGGACCCAAATCACGCCGATTGCGTCTATACTACCGATGAATAGATAAACAATCATTGGACCGACAAATACAGGTAAACCAGCACCTAAGTTAAGCACGGATAAAGCTGCGCCCTTATCTTTTTTAACAAGGGAAGGTACTAATGCAGATAGTGGTACATATGCTGCAATAAACGCGCCCCAACAGAAACCAACAATTGTTAATAAAGCTAAATTGCCATCTGTCCAAATAGGAACATAACCCATCAATAGTACTGAAATACCGCTTCCAATGCCACCGAAATACATTACAGTATTACGCCAACCAATCTTGTCCCCAACAACACCAAAGATAAGGTTAAACAAGATATTACCAACAAAAATAGTGGACCATACCGCTAGCCATTTAGAGGTCGGAATACCAAAAGATGATAAATAGATAGGTAAAAAAACTGGAAACGCGAATTGTGCCGTCGTATTAATTACACGAACAATACCACCTAATAACACTTTTGGTTCTTCGGCAACAATAGTTACACCTTTAAATACTTCTTTAAGTTTTTCTAAAGCACTACCTTGGCTTGCAGGTAGTGTATCTTTATTTAATATTATAGTAAAGATGCCCCCTAGAACAACCCATATTAATGAGCTCCATAATGTATTTATATGCCCTAAATATTCGATTGCCCAAATAGAATAGAGAGCGCCAAGCACGTTTAAGCCGCCTGTGAAGACAAACCAAAACCATCCAACTGCTGCGCCGAGTGTCTTTTGTTCGGAACGATAAGATATCCATACTAAGAATGAATAAGCAAATAACGGATAACCCAACCCTCTTAATGCATATGCTGGCAACATTAATGATAAGTTTTGAGATGGAATTGCAAAGCCAACAAAGAAAATTGTACCGATAATGTAGAAGAATAAGCCTAATAGCATGGTACGTTTACCGCCAAGTGCTTCTGCAAATACACCACTGAGCCAACTTGCTATAGCAACTGTTACACCATATGCAGAGAAGAGTAAACTTGTTTCTTGAACAGAGAAACCATGTCCATGTAGCCAAGGGCTTAGCCAACCAATCTCTAAGCCGTCACCCATCATAAAAACGATGATACCAATATAACCCCAAATAATTTGTCGAGGCATACCTAGAATAGAACTTGAATTATTCATTTATAACCCACCTTTTTAGTCATTTTCCCAATGATATTGTAAATAAGTTTTCTTCCATCCTTTGTTTGCTGTTGTATCATCTAACGCTACTTTTAAATCATTTGTATTATAAATATGATAATAAGTGTCAGGAATTAATTGTCTTAACGCTTTCTGGTATTGCTTGTTGCTGAATGCATTGATAAGCTGTTCGAATTCGCGTTTTGTACTACGAGAACTTCCTGAAAATGTTAACCCTTTTTCAAGTACATCGCGCGTATTGATACCGACACGCTCCTCAGTGACCCCCATTAATACAATATGACCTTGTCTATCAATTAAATCGATGGCTTGGTTAATAGCAGATTCAGAGAATTTGCCTCCAGCACATTCAAAGACAGTATGTACGCCACGATGTTGTTTGAAATCATAGTCAAAGACTAAATGAGTCGTTGCAAAACTTTCGAAAGCAGCTAACTTTTCTTCGATGGCTCCAAACACTAACAATTGTTCTTGTTTTATACCGTAAATATAATGTAATGCTGTAGCTGCTAAGTAACCAACGGGGCCATCACCGAATATGGCAACTTGAGGAGAGTCATCTGTAGTGATATGTTCAAGTTGATTGATAGGGAATAACGAAACAGAACATAACTCTGCTAACAAAGCAACGTCTTCATCTAAAGTATAAGGTACTTTAACTACATTGTCTCCAGGCACAACCAGTTGATCTTGGCATATACCATCAAAGCCACTTCCCATAAATAAAGCATGTTCATCATAATTATCTTGATAAGGAGAAGGTGCAAAAGTTTGTTTACGTAGGTAAGAAGGAATATTTGGAACAATGACAACCTTGTCACCTGGGATGAAATCTGAATGCTTGGAGTCTTCAACGATACCAATTCCCTCATGAAACAATGCCATAGGTAATTTTTTTGCGAGTGCTTCAGGACGACGATTGCCTGTGTAATAGCGTAAATCTGCATGACAGACACTTGCTTTAGTTGGTCTAATAATAATATCTCTATCGTCGTAGTCATGAATAAGTGTAGCTTGTTCGAATTGACCAGGTTCAGTTAATCGAAAAGCATTCGATTGAATTTTCATATTTGCACATCTCCTTAATATTATTTGTTCATATATGTTTATATCGACAATAGTAAACGCTTACAAGTGGATTTGTCAAACTCAATTTGTTTTATTTTGCAGTTATTTGTCCTTTTGTGATTTTTTGTATTGATTTTTAGTTTGAATTTAATTATGATTTAAGAAAGCGTTTTCTTTAAGAAAGGTGAATGGAGGCTTATACAATGAGTTACAGCATAGGCATTGATTTTGGTACAGGTTCAGGTAGAGCATTTTTAATTAATACTGAAAATGGAAAAATTGAAGAACAATATATAAAAAACTATACACATGGCACAATAGAAGGTGAGTTGGGTGGAGAGAAACTACCCCAAAGCTTTGCGCTCCAAAATGCCAATGATTATATGGAAATTATTGAGACAGGTATTCCTGCCATTATAGAAAGAACCAATATTTCAGTGTCTGAAATCGTTGGCATAGGCATTGATTTTACATCTTCAACAGTTATATTTGTAGATGAACAAATGGAACCCATACACAACAGAGCAGGTTTTCAAAATAATCCGCATGCTTATGTAAAGTTATGGAAACACCATGGTGCACAAGATGAAGCAGATTTATTATTTAAGACTGCATTAGAAGCTAAAAATAGATGGTTAGGGTACTATGGATTTAACGTTAGTAGTGAATGGATGATTCCTAAAATCATGGAAGTTAACAATAAAGCGCCTGAAGTTATGGACGTTACAGCAAATATTATGGAAGCGGGCGACTGGATTGTAAATCGCCTGACTGGTCAGAATGTAAGGTCTAATTGTGGATTGGGCTTCAAATCATTTTGGGAAACAGAAACAGGTTTTCATTATGATTTATTTGATAAAGTAGATTCAAATTTATCTGATATTGTACGCACAAAGGTTGATGCACCAATAGTCAGTATAGGTGACAGTGTAGGTACTTTGTGCAAAGAGATGGCAGAAAAACTAGGTTTGTCACCAGATACACAAGTCAGTCCGTTTATCATTGATGCACACGCAAGTTTATTAGGTATCGGTTCAGAAAAAGATAAAGAAATGACCATGGTTATGGGCACTAGCACATGTCATTTAATGCTTAATAAAGAACAACATAAAGTTCCTGGAATTTCTGGATCAGTTAAAGGAGCCATCATTCCGGATTTATATGCTTATGAAGCGGGGCAAACGGCAGTAGGTGACTTGTTTGAATATGTCGCTAAGCAAGCTCCTTATGATTATGTTAAAACAGCAAAATTACGTGGAATATCTATATTTGATTTACTTAATGAAAAAGCTGCCCAACTTTATCCAGGTGAAAGTGGTCTTATTGCCTTAGATTGGCATAACGGTAATCGTAGTGTATTAAGTGATAGTAATTTAAAAGGTAGTCTATTTGGTATGAGTTTACAGACAAGACATGAGGAAATCTATCGTGCATATTTGGAAGCAACTGCATTTGGTGCAAAAATGATTATGCAACAATATCAAGGATGGCAAATGGAAGTTGATCATGTATTTGCTTGTGGAGGTATTCCTAAAAAGAATGGTTTACTGATGGAAATCTATGCCAATATATTAAATAAGAAGATTACTGTAATTGATAGTGAATATGCACCAGCAATTGGTGCAGCAATATTAGGCTCTATTTGTGGAGGTGCCCATCCTGATTTCAATTCAGCTATAAAGGCGATGAAAGAACCGGTACTTTATCAAGTAGAACCAGATCCTCAACAAGTACGTATTTATAAAAAATTATTCAGCGCTTACAAAGAATTGCATGATTTACATGGTTACAAAAAAGCACGTATTATGCGCAATGTTAGTGCACTGATGTAACTTTACAGTCCTAATACAATTTGAAATAGTTAATGCTACAACTGGGAACACTAGGTATTTGTGGTTTATAGGTGTCAAAAGAGGAAATGATATAGTAATGAATATTATTAAGGGGATGACTGTTGTGGAGTGGGAAATCGTAAATTTAAATATAGAATTTAAAGTGAACGCTTCGGTTGAAAAAGTGTTTGAGGCATGGACAGAACCAAAGATTTTCAAGCAATGGTTGTATACCTCTAAAGAAACAAATAAAGTCGTACAGAACCAGTTTGAAATTAATGGTGAGTGGGAGATAGTTGATGAAAGAGGAGATAAAACATATAGAGCGACAGGTATATATATGGATATTGTAAAACCATATAAATTAATGTACTCATTTAAAATGCCTCAATTTAATGATTTAGAAGATATCATAACCGTTGAGTTTATAGATTTAGAAAATGAAACACAGGTTAAATTTAATCAAGGTTTAAAAGTGCCTTTAAACGACACAATTAACAAGCAATCATACGAACAATCAAAGGAAGCTACTAAAAAGCAAACAGAAGAAGGATATAATGAAATGTTTGAACAACTAAAGCAAATACTTGCTTAATAACAGACGTGAACTCATTATATAGTATTACCATATGAGTATAAGCCCCTCGTTACATAATGAAGGTAACGAGGACTTTGGTATGTATTTTAGTTAGCTATGTTATGTAATACGAGTTACTTTTTTCATCGTGTGCCTAATAAGGCTAAAGAATAATTCTCAGCATAGAGAAACAACATTGTTTATATTAATAAAGGTGACACATATAGGTTGATTAGAAGTTGAAGCGATATTTTACTATATTATTTATACACGTTGGAAACTAGAGAAGTTATAATTTACTCTATAAAAACAAAAAACTACTAATCTCCCGTAAATACAGTTGATTAGTAGTTTGAAAAGTTATATTTAAAAGTTGTACAGAGACTGTAAGACTATGATAATTGATTATAAAAGATTAGGACATAAAGTTACTAATAGCATCTATTAAACTATAAATACCTAAAAAGCTTACGACTAAAACTACTATTCCCCCGATAATATTAAGCCAAATGGTATTAGTAAAGTGACCCATTAAGTTCTTCTTATTAATAATAATAAAAATTAAAATGGCCACAATAGGTAAAATGATACCATTTAAGGCTTGAGCAATGAGTAATACTTGAAGCGGTTCAAAGCCTAAGGCCGAACTGATAATACCTATAATTATGATAATAGTAAACACTGTCTTATACTTTTTACTTTTCATACCGCCTTGCCATCCGAGTAGGCTGCTAATAGTAGCGGCAGCACCTGTGGGGGAAGCAATAGCTGATGATAAACCTGCAGCAAACAAACCAACACTGATTGTGATTGGAGCCGCATCACCTAACACGGGTTCTAGCGGGCCTGCAAGTTGTATCACACTTGTAACCTCCTTACCTTGGATTAAAGTGGCTGCAGAGATTAATATCGCTGCGGATATAATACCGCCAACTGAGATGGAGATGACTGTGTCCCAACGTGCAAATTTTAATTCTTTTATATGACCAAACCGTTCATGGACTGCAGTAGAATGGATGAAGAAATTGTAAGGCACAACTGTTGTACCAATAAGTGCAATAACCGTGAGGATTGAACCATTTGGTATTGTAGGTACAAAGATACCTTTTAAGATACCTATAACATCTGGTTTAATAACAATCATAGTAGTAATAAATATAATGCCCATGATAACCATGAGTAAGAGCATTATTTTTTCTAAAAAACGATAATTACCAAATAAGCCGATGAGTAATATAATGACACCGATTACGGGTGCTACCCAATGTTCAGGCAAATTTAGTAAATAGGAAGCACCAAGTGAGGTGCCAATCAAGTCACCACTTATATATGCTGCACAACCAATAGTTACAGCAATTAAAGTGAACCAAACTATAATCAGCTTGCCAAATTTATTTTTAAATAAGTCTTGGATGGCCTCGCCCAAGCCCTCACGGGTGACAAGTGATAACCGAATAATCATCTCTTGCAGTACAATTGTAGCGATGATGGAAAATGCTACCGCCCAAAGTAAACTATAGCCAAATCCTGCGCCACCTTGAGTCATGGTCGTCACAGTGCCTGGACCAATGAAAGAGGCTGTAATAATCATTCCTGGACCAAGTGAACGTAAAACTTTCTTAGCACTTTTTAGCAATTAAACCACTCCTCAAATTATTTTGATTGATTTAAATAAGCGACGTGGCCAGCAAGCACATATAGTACTGCTGTAGAGACAAAGTGAGCTGAGTTTTGGTTGGCATCCATCATTGGATATACTTCTACATAATCCATGCCACAAAGACCTAATTTACCAAATTCATGAATCATTGTTAATAATTCATAAGAGGTGATGCCGTTACCATCTACCGGTCCTCCTGGATTAAATGCAAAGTCTAATACATCACTGCAAATTGTTAAATACACAACATCAACATCTTGACTCGCTTGTTCATAAATATCATGTGCATATTTTTTTAAATCCTGAGCTTCACGAATATCATTAATTGTTAAAGTAACAGCCCCAGCTTGTTGAGCATAACGACCTGTAGCAGGTTGGTTTCGAGGTCCGTGAATACCTGTGTGAATAATACTTTCATTTCGTATGCCATCGGTATTATAAAGATGCATGAAAGGTGTATTACGTGCATAAGGTTCACCTTCATAGTCCGGCATATTATCATAGTGGGCGTCTAAATGTATGATGCCAACTTTTTTACCAGTTTCTGTTAAAGATTTAAGGATAGGATATGTAACACCGTGTTCACCGCCAAAGCCTACTAAGAACTTTCCACTTTCCCAAAGTGGTTTAGTGAATTTAGCAATATTATCATAGCTTTGTTTATTGTCGTGTGCTACAAATGGAACATCGCCCACATCTCCAATAGTTAAGTGTTCGCTGATATCAATATGATTTAACTCGGGTAAATATTGACTGTAACGCGCGGAACAAACGCGTATTTGTTTTGGGCCTAATTCAACCCCAGTATAATTCCCCCAAGTACTTTCACCTTCAAACGGTGCGCCATAAACAATGACATCTGTGTCTAAAGTATTTTTTTGAGTTAGGTTTTTACTATTTAAAAAACATGGAACATTACCGTAAATATTATTTTTCATAATGTATATCCTCCCCTTTATTGTAAATAAGTATATAGATTATTATTTTGTATTTCAAATAAATCTGAAAATTCGAATTTTTAGAAGGTGGGAGTATTAGCTAAATAATATACACTTTTATAAAATGATTTTTAAATAGAAAGCTAATTTCAAGAAGGTTAAGTAGTGCATATTTAGTGGTAGATTAGTGATAAATAAACAAAACATCCACTAGCGTCATTTAACGCCAGTGGATGTTATAAGCAAGCCCTATTTATATGTTTTATGAACTTGCGTGATACGTATTAGCCATTAAGCCCAACCGCGGAAACGTGATGATTCAGCAGTACGTTTGATTCCTAAGACATAAGCAGCTAAACGCATATCCATTTTTCTATCTTCTGCTAAGTCATATATTGTATTAAACGCTTCTACCATTTTTTCACGTAGCTTCATATTAACTTCAGCTTCAGGCCAATAGTAACCTTGATTATTTTGTACCCATTCAAAGTAAGAGACCGTTACGCCACCAGCACTAGCTAAGACATCAGGAATAATCAAGACGTCGCGCTCAGTTAAAATACGTGTCGCTTCTGGAGTTGTCGGTCCATTAGCTGCTTCAGCTATAATTTTTGCTTTGATTTGATGCGCATTATCCTCAGTGATTTGATTAGATAGTGCGGCAGGTACTAAGATATCACAATCAACCTCAAATAATTGTTCTTTAGGTATAGCATCATCAAATAAATGTGTGACTCTGCCATGTTGTTCTTTGAGTTCAACTAGATGATCAACATCTAAACCATCCGGGTCATGTAACGCTCTGAAACTTTCAGATATAGCTACAATTTTGGCACCCATATCATGTAAGATTTTTGCGATAAAGCTTCCAGCGTTACCAAAGCCTTGAATCGCAACACGAGATCCTTTAATATCAATATTTCTACGCTTTGTTGCTTCTTCAATTGTGATGACTGCACCTAGCGCAGTGGCACGATTACGGCCTTGTGAACCGCCTAAAGAAAGGGGTTTACCCGTAATAAATGCAAAGGCATTGGAACGGTTAATCTTACTATATTCATCCATCATCCAAGACATAATTTGTGGATTTGTATAAACATCTGGTGCTGGGATATCACTCTCAGGACCAACAAATTGTGAAATTGCTTTAACATAACCCCGAGATAAACGTTCTAATTCTTGATTGCTCATTTGTCTAGGGTCACAAATGATGCCGCCTTTACCACCACCAAATGGTAGGTTGGTGATGCCGCATTTTAGAGTCATCCACATAGATAACGCTTTAACTTCTTCTTTATTTACATCGGGATGGAAACGGATGCCACCTTTAGTAGGACCGACAGCGTGATTGTGCTGTGCACGATAACCAGTAAATGTTTTAACCGTACCGTCATCCATACGGATTGGGATACGTACTTCTAAAAATCTTAAAGGTTCTTTGATGAGTTCATACATGCCATCGTCAAAACCTAATTTATGTAAAGCTTCTTTCGTAATTTCTTGTGTTGAAGTTACTAAATCATTATGTTCTGTCATTACATATCTCCTTTATCTGTTACTTATATTTCATGTTAAGGCTGTGAAGAATGAAAATCAATACCAAAAACTGAATTTTTATAAAAGTGCGAAAATTCAGTTAAAAAAGATAGCGCTTACTTTATTAAATAATTTACTGATGTGTATACAATTGTGTTTGAATTTTGAGTAGTATAATTTGTAACTTTATATTGACTAAATTTTCAGAAATCAATAGAATGATTAATAATATAAAAAATTATATATTTAGTACTTAAAGATAAGGAGCACATAAAATGGAACAAACGACATTCAAACGTGCTATGAAACAACGTCATCTTATGTTATTGAGTTTTGGCGGTGTCATTGGTACAGGTTTATTTTTAAGTTCTGGATATACATTACAGCAAGCAGGTCCACTAGGTACTGTATTGTCTTACTTAGTAGGTTCAATCCTCGTATACTTAGTTATGCTTTGTTTGGGACAATTAGCCATTAAACATCCAGTAACAGGAGGATTTCATACATATGCTAGCAAATATATTCATCCTTCTGTGGGGTATATTGTTGCATGGTTTTATTGGTTAACGTGGACGGTAGCATTAGGATCTGAATTTACTGCAGTAGGTATTTTGATGCAAAAATGGTTCCCTGAAATACCCGAATACATATTTGCTGCCAGTGCGATTATATTGGTATTGATTTTTAATATCATATCGACAAGGTTCTATGCAGAAGTTGAATTTTATTTTTCTATGGTAAAAGTGGTCACGATTATTGTATTTATTATTTTAGGTATTTGCGTCATCTTAGGTATAATCCATTACAATGGATATGATGGAATAAACACAATTACACAGAGATACACTAATCCTACTTTTCCTAATGGTATAGGGGCAGTATTTTTAACAATGTTGGCTGTGAATTATGCTTTTAGTGGAACGGAGTTAATAGGAATTGCGGCTGGTGAAACTGAAAACCCTAAGCAAATTATTCCTAAGGCGATACGCGCCACTTTATGGAGACTAGTTATCTTCTTTATAGGAACGATGGTTATTATCTCGATATTAATTCCTAGTTATCAAGGGAAATCTCTAGAAAGTCCTTTCGTGGTAATTTTTCAAAAAATGGGGATTCCATATGCTGGGGACATTATGAATTTAGTGATTATTACTGCGTTATTATCTGCTGCTAATTCAGGGTTATATGCTGCAAGCAGAATGATATGGAGTTTATCAAATGAAGGTGTGTTTCCTAGATGGTTTGGACGTTTAAATAAATATCGAATGCCTGTAAATGCAACGCTATTTAGTATGATTGGTGGTTTGTTAGCTTTATTATCAAGTATTTATGCAGCGGATTCACTATATGTAGTACTTGTATCTATTGCTGGTTTAGCCGTAGTAATTGTTTGGATGAGTATATGTGTTTCTTACTTTAATGCCAAAAGAGTTGATCATAGTTTGAAAATACATCAATCAGTACCTATTATTGGATTTATTTTGTGTTTAGTATCGTGTGTTGGTATGGTTTTTGACTCTAATCAAGCACCAGCGCTTTATTTCGGAGTGCCATTTGCAGCAATCGCATTGTTATACTATTTTATTAAGTACCACAAGAAATGAGGCAAATAAATGAGGTTATTAGAAAAGTTAGAAGCTCAATCACCACTAGTGCTAGATGGAGGATTAGCAACAACATTAGAACAAGCAGGTTGTAATTTAAATTCATCATTATGGTCGAGTAAAGTATTAAAAAATAATCCTGTGAAGATTAAAGAAGCACACCAATCATTTACAGACGCAGGGGCAGACATATTACTTACGAGTACATATCAAGCAAGTTATCAAACATTTTCAGATATTGGACTAAAAGATGTTGAAATAGAACAACTATTTACTACAGCTGTTGATCAAATCATGGACTCGAGTACATCTAAGCAAGTAATCGTTGGTAGTTTAGGACCTTATGGCGCATATTTAAGTGATGGTTCTGAGTATACAGGTGATTATGAATTAAGCAACGAGGATTATTTTAAATTTCATCGTTTACGTATAGATGCATTAATTACAAGAGGGATTCATGACTTTGTTTTTGAAACGGTGCCTAACTTTGAAGAGATTAAAGCTATTGTTGAGTATATTGTTCCACACTATATGGACCAAACATTTTGGTTATCTGTAACGGTAAATGATTTAGGAGATTTATCTGATGGTACAAAATTTGAAGACTTATGTGAGTTTATCCAAAAATATAAAAAAGAAATTCCAGTTTTTGGTATTAATTGTTCTTCTGTAACAGGGGTCAATCAAGCTATAGAAAAAGGGCTTACTGTTTTACCACAGATAATTGCGCTCTATCCTAATGGTGGCGCAAAATATAATGCGGAAACAAAACAATGGGAGAGTATGGGTGATAGCCACTTGATTATTGAACAGATTCCAGATTGGTTAAGACATGATGTTAAAATAATTGGTGGTTGTTGCCAAACGACACCAGAAGACATTCAAAGAATTCACGATAAAATAAATTTATCGATTTAATTATAAAATGTATGAATATATCAACTGAAGTTTTGTTTTAGGTTATAAAAAATACGCTTCAAGAAAATAACTTTTTAGGTTATTTCTTGAAGCGTATTTTAATACGAAGCAGTAAGTAATTTGCTAACAAAACTATTTAAGTTGATTTAGCTGTTAGTTTTAGATATAACTCATAAAAAGTGTAAATTTCAGTATATTTAAGTTTTAAAATTCACTTAATGACAGTAAATAAGTCATTCTAGCTTTTGTTTATAGAGAAGTTTTACTTTTCTTCTTTCCTCTTTTTTCTAAAGAGGAGTAGTGTAGAACCTAATAATAGTAAGAAACTACTCCACATAGATGTACTGCGTTCTTTTTCACCAGTATTAGGTAATTGTTTCTTTTCATTTGTATGCTGTGAAGTATTTGTTTTTTCAAGAGAATTTACTGCTTCTGTATCTGTAGCGATTTGACTAGATTTTACCATTGTGCCAGTATTGATAGTTTGTATATTTAACTTTGTATCTTTTGGTAATTCAAGTTTAACCACATTATTGCGATTATTAGGTGAAAATGGAATTTCATTATCCTTAGATGACGGGTCTATATTTGGTTCAGGGTCCGGAGTTGGTTCAGGGTCCGGAGTTGGTTCAGGGTCCGGAGTTGGTTCAGGGTCCGGCGTTGGTTCAGGCTCAGGTGTTGGTTCAGGCTCAGGTGTTGGTTCAGGGTCCGGCGTTGGTTCAGGGTCCGGAGTTGGTTCAG
>NZ_ANMR01000012.1 GCF_000338275.1 Staphylococcus xylosus NJ | reverse complement strand
CTTGATATAAGCGTATTTTCAATTCAGTCACTTACTGCCAAATTGAAAAAGAGCCTGAGACATCTATTTATGTCCCAGGCTCCTTTTTTATTTATGTATGAAAATTATTAATTTATATACATAAGTATTAACTCAAATATTGCATTTTTAAAATGTAGTGATTTTTACACTCATAATCTTCAACTTTAATAACATTATATAAAGCTTCTTTGATGTCCTAAGACAAGATACTTACATAGTTATTGTTCTAATAGATACTACAATTATTATTGTTCTTTCATGGTTCTGTATAAAGGATTCTTCACTTTAATATAAGTATAATAATCTGCTTCATCTTCTAATCTCATTGTAGTAACACATTTATAATCGATTTGTGGCGCAAATAACAAAGATTTTATTTCTGTAATTCTGTCGTTATTAGACATTGTAGATGCAATATCTTGTAATTTTTCATACATAATATCACTTATGACTGACCAAATCTGTTGCTCTAATTCATTACTTTGACTAGATTGAGCAATGGTTATAATTAATTCGCCAAGATGATTTTGGATACTAGAATAAAATACTTTGTTGAAAACGGTTTGCGACTGATCTGTAAGAATTAATGATTTTTTATGAAAGTCTGATGTACTATAACCAGCTTGATTTAAATAAGTTTTATCAATACGCAGTCCTTCAAAATCACGAATATATAATGTATGGATTGAACCGTCTTGATTGAAGGTAGCTATAGAGTTTTGTAAATGTGCTTCTAATGCAATACCGTATTTTACATATAAAGGCAGAGTTATATCAATCAAAGCTTTACTATATTCTGCAATCCATTTGCTACATGCTTCTTCATAACTTTCAATATTGAAACTATTAGCGTATGTTTTAATTAATGTCACGATAGGTGACTCACTATTATTGCTATAATGTGCAACTAAGCTAGAAGGAATAAGTGGTATTGTATTATATTCCTTGATATTATAAATATTTTCTCTAAACAGCGTACCTAACTGTTCGCTCTTTATTGTTTGTTGTGATGGTTTATCTTGTGGATTATAAAAATGAATACCGGCAACTTCGTCAATCGTATCTGCCTGAATATGATTAAATAATGGATCATGTTGTTTAATATGGTTCAATATGCGTGTAACTTGTGGTCCGTTATATGTTGTTTGTTCAGAAAGAGTACGTATCTCACCTGTAATATGAACATTCGTCGATAATTTAATGTGCGGTTCAATATTTGGGCTTTGTGGCATTAATGTTCTAAATGACAGGCCAGCATAATAATTTAAATCAAAGTCTAAAGGTATCAGCAGTTGCTTATTTAACTCATTCTTATAATCATTTTCTAACACAGCATTATATTGCCATGGGTGAACTGCCATAACATAATAATCATCAATTTGATCATCAGTTAATAATTTTGCTACAGCTGCGTAAAGGCCATCAAAGAGTGCAAATACTGTTTCATTAAAAGGCCTCGTTAATGATTGTACTTTCGCAATATCATGGTGAATTAATATAAATTTCATAGCGATGGCATTTCCAAACTCAGAAGAATAGTCAATAGTCGTTTCTGGCGTCATACCTTTACGTAGTTTTGCGCCGGGATGTAACGGGTGACCTTCAACAACTGCTTGTTCAGACCTTAAATAGCTATCCTTTGCATTAATGATTAATTCTAAAAGCGGTTCATTATTTTGAGATAATGTAATGGATTGATAACTTAACGAAATAGCCATATTCGCGACACTGTTATTTATATCATCCTTAAATTGGTTACTAGCTTCGTTATCAAGGTTAGGTGCTTCTATTAAAATAGCATTTAAAATTTCATTTGGATGTAATATACGCTCTAAATGGTTGTCATATTCAAAATAAAAGGGCCCTTCAACATCGATTCTGTCAAAGGCATGTTGTCCTGAAATAGGTGCATATAAAGTTTTTTTAGCTTCCGGAAACGTTATTTTTAAAATGAAAGGTTGCGTGATTGCAACATTCAAGTTTAAGTTTTGTGCTTTAATAATCTCACTGTGATGTCGACTTTGAACTAAATTTTCTCTATGTAAAGAAGTGATTAACCTTTGAGAAATTTTATCGCGACTTTCTAATAATATATCTTCGAAAGCACTTGCCCATCGTACATCTCTCGAACGTAAATACGATAAAGCGTATTGTTCGTCATTAGTGAGTTTTTCAATTGAATTGTTGTCGTTTATTTTGTGATTCATAATGCACCTCTAAAAAAATTATTTTACAAATGTATAAGATATTTGTATAATCCATAATATCGATAATGATAATTATTATCAATTGAAAAACAGGAGGAATTTTATGGCAAAGTATTTTTTTCCTAGTTCATTCCTACTGTTCTTAGGGAATTGGATTGGACAAATCACGCTAAATTGGTATGCATTTACACTATATCATAACGCAATTTATCTAGGACTAATTAATTTTTTCCGACTCGTACCTATTTTACTCATAAGTGTATGGGCTGGAAGTTTAGCTGATAGATGTGATAGAGGAAAATTATTAAGATTAACAATGACCTCCTCATTTTTATTAACAATGATACTATGTATCTTAACATTTCAAAATCCACAATTACCGATAATTGTATTTTTGTTATATTCTCTAGGTCGTGGCATTATGAGTGCAATAGAAACACCAGTACGTCAAGCAGTATTACCAGATTTAACACAACGATTAACTACAACACAAACAGTATCGTATCACTCATTTATTATAAATATATGTCGTTCGATTGGACCTGCGATAGCTGGTTTTATTATGGCTGCTTATAATGCGCAAATTAGTTTTGGGATACAAGCGCTATGTTATTTCATAGCGTTAATACTTTGTTTACCGTTATCATTTAGTCATAACGTATTACCAAAGGCAAACCCTGAAGTGAGTTTTAAGTACGTAATTAATTACTTTAAAGATAATCAAGTAGGAGCCAGAATATTTGTGACATCGTTACTTATTATGGCAACTGGCTTTACTTATACTACACTTTTGCCAGTACTAACAGACAAGACATTCCCTAATCAAGTAACGATATTTGGTAGTGCTATGACCTGTTGTGCAATAGGCGGTATTTTAGCAACAATAGTTTTACCTAATATTTTAGAAAAAGTATCTATGGTCAAAATGTATTACATAAGCTCTGTATTTTTTGGCGTATCACTATTGTGTACGATTAGTAGTAATACCTATTTATTATTTATGTCATTATTCTTTATTGGTCTGTTCAGCCAATGGGCAAGAACTACAAATAGAATATACTTTCAACATAGAGTAGAACCTGAACATAGAGGGAAAATACTTAGTGTCATTATGATGGATAGAGGTATGATCCCCTTAGGAGCCATGTTGATGAGTTTCTTAGCAGAACTTATTGGTATTATTGAAACTTTTATTATTATGGGAATGAGTACATTTGTCATTGCATTGTTATTCAGTGTAATTTCTAGAAGGCAAAGAAAAAATGGAGGCAGTATTGTATGATGCATGAAACATGGCAGTTGGCAGATAGAAATGTGCAGTATCGTATTTTTAACGCAATTATTAAAGAGCAAATATTTCCACAAGGTATGCTATTTAATGAGTTTGATCACTGTGTTGAAATACAATATCAAGGCCAAGTGTTGCAATTAAACAAAGTTAGAAAAAGTGCTATGGAACGTTATGAATTTTATGGTGTGATTTTCTATATCAAGGGTAAGGCACAAGTAACGATTGAGACTTTAGAACAACTATTAGAAGTGCTAGAAGTACATTTCAATATGCCTATTAGTCAGCGATTAACAGATGAATTGATTTCTAGTAGGGAAGGTTTCGCACTGACTTATGAACATTTTCAACATAGAAAGTCGTTGATACATGCAACGCTAAAATTTTCAAGAATGCCTGAAACAATAAACTTCTTTTCATGGCTACAGCATATGGTTGGATCAAAGCAAATAAATGATTTGAATTATTCTGAAAGCCTTGTTATTGAAGGGCATCCTACACACCCATTATCTAAGACTAAGCTTCCATTAACACCTGATGAGGTAAGAAAATATGCGCCAGAGTTTGAAAAGATTATTCCATTAAAAGTTATGCTCATCCATAAAGATAATTGTGTAATTACTTCTATGGAAGATGATGCAAACTATATGATAGATGAAGTTATTCCAGAATATCGTTACAAATTGAAAGGATTTTTAGCACCGCATGATTTAGAGTTGAAAGATTATAGTGTTGTACTTGTACATCCTTGGCAATATGAAAATGTTATTGTTCACAAATTTGCAGACTGGATATTAAAAAAACGATTACTACCTACACCCTTTGAGGTTGAGTCTAAAGCGACCTTATCATTTAGAACTATGCAACTTGTTCACAAGCCGTTTCATATTAAATTACCAGTCAATATACAAGCAACAAGTGCTATAAGAACTGTGTCGAGCGTAACAACGGTAGATGGACCTAAATTGAGCTATGAATTACAAGACATGTTAGCAATCTATCCACAGTTACAAGTTGCTATGGAACCATTTGGTATACATGCTAAAACTGAACCAGATGATGCAAAGCATTTGGCTTGTATAGTACGACATCAACCTTATATTTCAGATAATGGCACAACTATAGTAACTGCAAGTTTAGTTAATAAAAATCCTGTCGATAACCAAGTAACCGTAGATAGCTATATCAATTGGGTAAATGATGGTTTAACGGCAGATGCGATTAAGCAATTTCTATTGCACTATAGTAAAGCATTAATCGACCCATTAATTGCTTATATTCAAGATTATGGTATTGCTTTGGAAGCGCACATGCAAAATACAATCGTGAATCTAGGGCCGAATTATCAAATGAAGTTTATCGTTAGAGATTTAGGTGGGTCAAGAATAGATCTAACAACATTAAAACATAAAATTCCTAATATTGATGTTACTAACACGAGTTTAATTGCAGAAAATATTGAAGCGGTCATAGCTAAATTTCAACATGCAGTTATTCAAAATCAAATTGCAGAACTTATTCATCATTTTGCAGAATATGAATTTGTAAAAGCTTCCGAATTATTTGAATTAGTAGGTGAAATAGTTGAGGACGCAATCGATCTAAATAAACCACATGCTAATAAGTTGAAACAAGCATTGTTCGGTGAAACGATAACAGTAAAAGCGCTCTTACGCATGAGAATGGAAAGTAAAGTAAAACAATATGTGACCATTGATTTGAGGAATCCTATATATAAAGAGGTGTAATAGATGGCTGAAATAAAGATAAATTTGTCCAAAATAAAATATAATGCACAAGTATTATTGTCTATTTTTCAACAGAATCATATGCAATTTACACCAGTTATTAAATGCGTAGGTGGCGATAGAAAAATTGTTGAAACGTTAAAAAAAATCGGTATAACGCATTTTGCTGATGCACGTATTGACAATATTAACAAAAGTAATGATCAGAATTTATCTTATATGATGATTAGAACGGCTAGTCAACATGAACTGGAAGATGTTGTTAGATATAGCGATATAAGTATACAGACAGAAATAGCGACAATCCGCAGATTAAATGAAATTGCCCAAAAGCACCAGGTAAAACATCACATATTACTTATGGTTGATTGGAAGGATTCAAGAGAAGGCATACTCACATATGATGTTGTAGATTATATTAATGAAATACTTTCGATGCACCATGTAAGTGTTGTTGGATTAGCATTTAATTTTATGTGCTTTCAATCAATTATTCCAACTGAAGAAGATGTATCACTTATTAATCAATTCGTAGAATCAGTTGAATTAGAAACGCATATAAGATTTAAAATAATCTCAGGTGGCAATTCCAGTATGATATCACAAATGCTATATCAAGATATGGGGAAGATTAATGAGTTACGTGTAGGAGAAACGCTTTTTAGAGGTGTTGAAACAACAACTAATCAACCGATAGCCTCTTTGTATCAAGACGCTATCATTTTAGAAGCGGAGATAGTTGAAATTAAACCACGTATTGATATTTCATCAAGTCAGCAATATTTACAAGCAATCGTTGATATTGGCAACTTAGATACATTTATCGAAGACATTAAACCACATCACCATCATGTTAAAGTAATCGGGGCAACTAGCGATCATGTAATGATTGATTTGTTAAACCAAGACCATTACCAAATTGGGGATAAAATACAATTTAGTTTAGGGTATAAGGCGTTGGCACAAAGTATGTATATGACAAACTTAGATAAAAATTATATTCAAGATAACGTTATTGAAAAATTATGCCACAACTTTAATATTCAAAAATCCAATCGCATTTAAACTTTATTAAATGTTTTAAAAGTTTTTGTTGACACCGATAATCATTATCAATAAAATTGAATATGTAATTATACATATTCTAAGGAGTGAAAACGATGAAACATAGTTATAAAATTATGGCTATCCTGTTTTTAACTTTAACCGTAGTAATGTTGTCTGCTTGTGGCAGCGTCAGCGATAAAGGTTCTGACAAATCCAGTAAAGGCAATGACGACAAAGATGGTGTAACAATTAAGCATGATGGAGGTACGACAAAAATTGCTAAAGACCCTAAACGTGTTGTAGCATTAGAATTCTCATTTGTCGATGCACTTGCAGCATTAGATGTTAAGCCAGTCGGCGTTGCAGATGATGGTAAAAAAGATAGAATCCTTAAACCTATTCGCGAAAAAATTGGGGATTATAAATCAGTAGGTGCACGTAAGCAACCTAACTTAGAAGAAATAAGTAACCAAAAACCAGATGTTATTATCGCAGACAGCAATAGACATAAAGGCATCCAAAAAGATTTAGAAAAAATTGCACCAACAATTATGCTTCCTAGCTTTGATAGTGATTATAAAGACAACTTAGAAGCATTTAAAACAATTGCAAAAGCAATAGGTAAAGAAGATAAAGGTAAAGATAGATTAAAAGAGCATAATGAGCTAATGGATAAGTACAGTAAAGAAATTACAATGGATAAATCACAACCTGTATTAGCATCAGTAGTTGCAAAATCTGGCCTATTAGCACATCCTGAAAATACATATGTTGGAGAGCTTTTAAAAGAGTTAGGTTTTGATAATGCGTTAAATAAAACGAAAACTGATAACTTATCTAAATATCTAAAAGGGCCTTACTTACAATTAAATCCAGAAGTACTTTCTGATATTAACCCTGGTCGTATGTTTATTATGGCTGATAAAGGTGAAAATGATCCAAACCTTAAAAAACAAGAAGAGGATCCAGTTTGGCAAGATTTAGATGCGGTTAAAAATAATCGCGTATCTGTAGTGGATAGAAATACATGGGCACGTGCAAGAGGTATTATATCTTCCGAAGAAATTGCAAAACAACTTGCTGAAATTTCTAAAAATGAGCAAAAAGACTCACAACAAAAGTAGGATGAACGGTAATGATTAAATCGCATAGCGTTAACCCAACTAAATCAAATGAAAAGAAAACTCAAAAACGTACTGCACTCACATTTATTGTGAGTGTATGTGCGCTTTTTGTCATTATATACTTCAATCTTAGTGTTGGAGCTTCACAAATTACTTTTCAAGATTTTATAGATTACAGTGTAAAACATATTGATACAAAAGAGACATTTTTGATACATAACGTCCGTATGCCAAGAATGTTTGCTGGCCTTTTAATAGGGGCCGCACTTGGCGTTTCGGGTTTGCTAATGCAAGCGATGACGCGTAATCCTTTGGCATCACCACAAATATTTGGTGTTAACTCAGGAGCTTCATTTGTAATTGTATTTATTTCAATGATTGTACCAGCTTTAACTGTGTATTCAACGATATTAGCTTTTATTGGTGCATTTATCGGCGGATTGACAGTGTATACACTATCAGGTTCGACTAAAGGAATGACTCCTATAAAGCTAGCATTAGCCGGTATGGCTATTCATTTATTCTTTTCTAGTATGACCCAAGGAATTATATTGCTAAACGAAGATGCAACTTCAACTGTAATGTTTTGGTTAGTAGGTTCTTTATCAAGTATTCAATGGCCGCAAGTCATTGGTGTATTTCCTTGGATAGTAATGGCTTTCATTGGAGCAATTTTTATATCTAAGCAATTAACTATTATGGAATTAGGTGAAGATTTAGCAACATCGCTAGGGCAAAATGTCAAAGTTGTACGAATTACTGTTGGACTACTTGTCATTGTTTTAGCAGGTGCATCCGTTTCAATAGCAGGACCAATTGGTTTTGTAGGACTAATTGTGCCACATATTGTAAAACATTATATTCGAACAGATTACAGGCTAATGGTACCGTTGACGATGATTATCGGTGCAGATTTATTATTGTTATCTGATGTCTTAAGCCGTTTAATAGCATTTCCGTTTGAATCGCCTGTAGGAATTGTTACCTCATTTGTAGGAGCGGTATACTTTCTATTTATTACAGTTAGAGGAGTTGATAGACTATGATCGGGAGATTAACTTTTCGTTATGGTATCGTTGTAATATTAATTATAATCTCAGCAGTTGCATCATTGTCTATCGGAGCAGTTTGGATTAATCCAGTTGAAGCGGTTAAAAGTTTATTTGCACAAGATAACTTTATATTAAATGAATACCGTATACCAAGGATGATTCTCGCAATTATTGTTGGGAGTAGCCTTGCGATTTCTGGTGCACTTATTCAAGGCGTAGTAAGAAATGCACTTGCCTCGCCAGATGTTATTGGTATAACTAAAGGTGCAAGTTTATCAGCAGTCTCTATAATTATGCTATTCCCTTCTGCGCCTCTCTTCATTTTACCGTTTGGATCATTTGCGGGTGCCTTATGTGTAAGTTTGATTTTGACATTACTAATTGCAAAATTTAATGTCAAAGGGTCTAAGTTAGCATTGATAGGTTTAGCAATAGGTGCAATTTGTACAGCGGTAGTGCAATATTTATTAATACGTAATCCACAAGATGCCAATACAGCATTAGTGTGGTTAACAGGTAGTTTGTATGGCCATAGTATGTCGAACGTTTTGGTTATTTTACCTTGGTTCATCGTTGCGTTACCGATTATCTTTTATTACTGTCATCAGCTCGATATTTTAACTTTAGGTGATGATATTGCAATTGCATTAGGTACAAAAGTGAAAAAAATTAAAATGATATTGTTACTATTAGCTGTTATTTTAGCAGGTGCATCTATTTCAGTAGTGGGCGGATTGAGCTTTTTAGGACTTATCTCTCCACATATAGCCAGAAGAATTGTTGGACATAAACACGTACACATTACTATTATGTCAGGATTGATAGGAGCGTTAATATTATCAATAAGTGATTGTTTAGCGCGAGGAATACATCCACCTATCGATATTCCTGTTGGTGTTGTTGTTGCAATCGTCGGTGTACCTTATTTTTTATTCTTATTGAGAAAAATTTAATAATAAATTGCAAAAGTAAACGCTTTCATTTAAAGTAGAGTTAATTCTAAATATTAGGATTAACTCTACTTTTTTATACAAAAATAACAACAAATAGACACAATTTATAGATTTACATATTTATACATCATACGTTATAATTATTGGTGTTGTTTTTTTAAGTATATATCAAATAATACACCTAAGGGGTGAATGTAGTGACTCAGTATAATAAATCACAGCGCACACGTGGGCAGCTTAAATTCATTATCATGTCATTAATTGGTATCATTTTATTCTTAGTACCAATTACAGTGACAGAAGATGGTGAAAAACAAACAACACTCCCTGTTGCATTTTTAGCAGGATTACTAAAAGATTTAATTGGAAATGCTATGCCATTGGTTATTGTAATAATCATTACGATATCAGGTATTTTATCTATTTTATGTTCGACAGTATTGAAAAATAAATTTAAGCCAGAAGGTCTAATGAACAATGCATTTAATGTAAAGTTTGTCTGGTTGATTTTAAGAATATTAGCAGTAGTGTTTGTTTGGATGACATATTTAAAAGTAGGTACTAGCGTTATTTATTCCGAAGACACGGGTGGACTTGTATTTGAAAGTCTATTACCTACATTAGTAACTGTCTTCTTCTTTGCAGCGTTATTTTTACCATTACTTATGGAATACGGATTATTAGAATTATTAGGACCAATCTTCAGACCGATAATGAGACCTTTATTTACATTACCTGGACGGTCAACTGTTGATAATCTAGCATCATTCATTGGTGATGGAACAGTAGGGGTTTTAATCACTAGCAGACAATATCAAGAAGGATTTTATTCTAGAAGAGAAGCGACAGTTATTGCTACTACGTTTAGTGTTGTTTCACTAACATTTGCCATTGTTGTTGCCGAAACTGTACATATGCAAAATCATTTCTTCTATTTTTATTTAACTGTAATCATTTCTTGTTTAGTATGTGCATTTATATTGCCAAGAATTTGGCCGCTTAGATCTATTAAAGATGAATACTCAAAAGAAGTGTCTGAAGAAATGAGAACTGAAAAGTTACCTGATAATAAAACTGCTCTGGGCCATGGTTTTGATATGGCGACTGAAACAGGTATCAACGCACCAGGAGTTAAATCATTTTTCAAATCAGGTTTTAAGACTGTGATAGATATGTGGTTTGTAATTTTACCGGTAGTGATGAGTGTAGGTACGCTTGCAACCATTATAGCAACCTATACGCCATTATTTGCAATTATCGGGAAACCATTCGTTCCATATTTAGAATTGCTACAAATACCTGAAGCAGCTCAAGCATCAGAAACAGTATTAATTGGATTTGCCGATATGTTCTTACCATCAATTTTAATTGAAGGTGTTGGTAACGATATTACATTATTTGTTGTTGGTGCATTGAGCATTACACAATTGATTTACTTATCAGAAGTTGGTGGAGTAATCTTAGGTTCTAAAATACCAGTAAGTATCTTTAAACTCTTTATCATATTCTTAATAAGAACAATTATAGCGTTACCTATTATAGCGTTAATGGCTCACTTATATTTCAATTAAAATATAGGATGTAGAAAATTAAATCTAAAAATCTAGTAAACTCTACTTAGTTGAAAGCAAAAAGAAGCGTCATAGACATTTACTTGTCCATGGCGCTTCCTTTTATTTATACGATATAACAATTATAATCAGTTGAATGATAATTATTAATTACTAAGTACTGATATTACATTTGCTTTGACAACTTTATTACCTAAGACAGGTGATTCTTCACTGCTAGATTTTGATTTTCCTTCATGAGCTTCCTTAAAAGCATCGCTTTGAAGCCATGCTTTAAAATCATTTTCAGTTTCCCACCATGTATTGATATACATTTGATCGTAATCTTCCTCATCATCAATTAACCAAACTTCTACTTTATGAAAGCCGTTTAGTTCTTGTATTTTCCCGCCCTGAGTAAATTTTGGAGCCATTTTTTCAGCAAATCCTTTTTTTACATCAATTCTGTTCGTAACTACATACATGAAACGCACCTTCTTTCTATAATATATGAACAGTATACCATTGATAATTTATTAATATAATTGAGAACTCTTATTAATTAATAGCTTAGAGTATATAATGCTTATTTAGACAATAAGATTAAATTATAATTAAAATATTGGTACCATGAAAATAGAAAAACTGGTGCTTTTAAACATCCAATAATTATAGTAAAATTCAGAAAATTGAATATAGTAGTTATTCATTCTAGCTAAAGATTTAATAAATGAGTAAACAAAGGGGTATGTTTATGAAGATTTCAATCGCACAAATGGAACCAATGTTAGGTAGAATTGAAATTAATACAGATTATATTTGCCGTACATTGATAGATGAAAGCCAAAAGAATGTAGACTTAGTACTTTTTCCTGAATTAGCTATATCGGGTTATATACAAAATAGTGACTTATTAAAAAAAGTAGCCATGTCAGACAGTAGTGAATTTTTAACAAGTATTGTGAAAACCTGTAAAAATTATAATATTGATGCAGTGATTTCATTTCCAGAAATTGAAAAAGACAAATACTATATAGCAACTACTTATATAGATGCTACGAGAGGGATTATAGCAAAATATCGTAAAACACATTTATTTGCGGATGAACAACTTATTTTTGATAAAGGTAACGATTTTCCAGTTATAAATACCAGATTTGGTAAAGTCGGTCTCATGATATGCTATGATTTGGAATTTCCAGAGGTAGCACGATTATTGAAGTTGAAAGGCTCAGAAATAATTTTGATTTCGACGGCCAATATGTCGCCTTATGAGTTTTATCAAGATATATATTTAGCAAGCAGAGCATTGGAAAATGAATTGCCAATAGCAATTGCTAATCAATATGGAATAAACGAACCACACCATTTCTTTGGACATAGCAGTATAGTGAATCATAAAGGTGAAAATTTATTATATTTAAAAGATGGCCAAACAACACAGAATGCAAATGTTACTTTAAAAAATGATTTAGATAAGGATTTGAGCTTAGACTATGTTAATCAAATCCATCCAAATATGTATCAAAAACTAAATGATGCATTTAAGGAGGGCAGATAACATGGTTCAGACAAAACTAAAAAAATCTCTAACTTTATATCAAGTTGTTATGTTCGGATTAGCTTATATGGCACCAATGATTGTTTTTGGTACTTATGGCACACTGTACGAAGTTACAAATGGTTATGTTCCTTATGCATATTTATTTGCTACTATTGCAATGCTATTCACAGCTTATAGTTATGGTTTAATGGCAAAAGCTTTTCCTTCTGCTGGCTCTGCTTATACTTTTGTTTCTAAAAGTCTCCATCCATCTATGGGATTTATGATAGGTTGGACAATATTATTAGATTATTTATTTTTACCATTAGTTATATGGCTTATTGGAGCAGAATATTTGTCAACTGCTTTTCCAATCATACCAAGTTGGGCATGGATAATTATATTTATAATAATGACGACATTAATTAATATTATAGGAATTAATTCAACTACATCCACGAGTTTATTAATTATGATTTTTCAATTATTAGTGATATCAATTTTTATTATTTTATGTATTTGGCATGTAACACATGGAATGGGGGAAGGAGGGATTTTAAGTAGCCGTATTTTTAACATAACGGATAACCATATTTCCCCAATATTGGCAGGAGCGGCCATTGCATGTTATTCATTCTTAGGGTTTGATGCTGTTACTACATTGGCTGAAGAAACCCAAAATCCTACAAAAACTATTCCTAAGGCAATTATGATTATTACTATTGTAGGTGGTTTTCTATTTGTTACTGTTGCATATATACTTTCAATCACACTTCCGAATTTTAATGTTATTAACAATACTGATTCTGCTGCTTTTGAAATAGCTAAAATTGTAGGCGGTAACTTACTATCTTCATTATTTTTAAGCGGTTTAATATTAGCACAATTAGCTTCAGGATTATCAGCACAAACTAGCGGAGCAAGACTTCTTTATGCTATGGGGCGTGATGGCGTACTCAGCAAAAAAATTTTTGGTTATATTGAAAAGAAAAGGCAAACACCAATTTTCAATTTAATGTTTATAGGCATTATAGGTGTGATTGGTATCTTTATGAATGTAAGTACTTCAACTTCATTTATAAATTTTGGTGCATTTATTTCATTTGCGTTTGTTAACTTATCAGTTATTGTTTTTTATTTTGTCAAATTGAAGCAAAGACAAGGAATGAAGAGGATTACTTATTTCACTATACCATTAATAGGAATGATTTTAGATATATGTTTATTTATAAGTTTAGATAAACATGCATTAATATTAGGTACTGTATGGACGAGTATTGGTTTTATATACCTAATTTGTCTTACTAGAGGTTTTTCAAAGTTACCACCAACTTTAGCAATATGAAAATTGAACTAAATAAAAGGGGAGTTCATTTTAACTAATGTAGCTTTTACTTAGGTTAGTAAGAATGTATAAAATAAAATGTTGCTGAGACATGTTAAGTATATGTGTGCATATCAGGATTATAAATATAAGATTTATATGATTAAAAAGTTGATTTGTTAAGATATAGGTTTATCTAGCCAACGAAATGAACTTTCAAACGATATTTTTATTCGAATTTCAATTCTTTTGTTCAAGGATACGAAATAAAACTGATTGTTTTATTTTTAAGTAAGTTATAAAAATTGTCTGTATTAAATATAGACAAATCAAATATAATGATTGTATTTGATTAAACTGCTAACAAAGCCTTAGACTTTGTTAGCAGTTTTTTTATGAACGCTTTATGAGAGCACTGCCCTATTCTGTCTGATTAGGTTAACTTGCTTACCGTAGGAATAGGTTCTAAAGCTAAGCATATTAAAGTTAATATAAATGAGAATTAATATATCACAGAAGTTTAAGATTCGCTGGTACAATAAAAACCAAAATAAATGTGAAGTTAAACAGTAGAAAAGAGGTTTGGCGACAGATTATGAAATCAATGAAATATAGTGAACTTGGTAAAGTTTCTATGGGTACCACGTTAATTTGCGTTGACATTTATCTTAAAAAAGAAATTTGGCTAGTGAAAGGACTTATAATGGTCTGGAAGGATAACATTATTTTGAAAAATTGATAACATAAATAGCAATAAAACCCCTACACAATTTAATGCGTAGGGGTTGTCTATATTTTAATGTGAAAATTGTTGTTTTGGTTATTGATGTAAGCTAGTTTATAATTAATTATTTAGTTAATTCGTTATAAACTTTTTGATCATTTTGAGTGTATATAATGTATTCATGGTCATCAGTGTCGATGATAACACGGTTTGTTTTTCCAAAAGTAGATCCAATTCTTGAAACTTTATTTCTATCAAGTTTAGGAACTTCATGAATATTTTGGTCCTGTGAAATATTTTTAATTTCATTTGTTGGAATCTTAATATCTGCAACTCTCCATTGAATTCTTACTTCACTGTTATCTTTTTTTACTGTCATTGCCATATATCGAACACATCCTTTAATTAATTTATAGCTATAGCATACAATAAACTGCAAACGTTTTCAAGTGATTGTGTGATACTTTTTAAAAATAGGTTATACTCATGTTTTTAACGAAAGTATGTTCGCATTTAACGCTTAAATGTGCTAAAATGTAATCCGATAAGGAGTAGTGAAAATGACAGGTAAAACCCATGCATCATGCGGCTTATTAGTCGGAGCTTTAACATTAGAATATTTTCATACTGATTTGTTTACATCTGTTACAGTTATAACGCTTGCAGTTATTTCGAGTTTAATACCTGATATTTGTCACGCACAAAGTAAAATTGGTAGACGATTTAAACTTATTAGTTACTTAATTAGAATGCTATTTGGACACAGGACATTTACACATTCACTTTTATTTATAGGTATTATTATCTTTTTATTGTATTTGATTCAAACCCCCAACTATTATTTGAGTAGTATTGTTCTTGGTTTGCTTTCGCATGTTATACTAGATATGTTAACCCCAAGAGGTGTTAAATTATTTTATCCTGTTCCAATAAGTGTGAAATTCCCAGTGGTTTTTAAAACAGGCGGTTTAGTTGACTTGTCTTTAGCCAGTGCGTTATCGATTGGAGCAATTTATGTAATTTTTCAACCCTCTATACATAAGTTATTATTGAATTGGTTATGATTATGGTTGTACTGAGCATCATAATAATATAAAGTACATATAGTGAAATTATATATCCGTAATGCAAATAAGATATATTTTTTATTTAAATATTTGGATATTAAGGAGAGAGAGCATGCTAGATAAGAAAGCTTTAGAAAAGTTTAATCAAGACCATCTCATTGAGTTTGAAAAATTGATGAGCACAAATGAGAGAGAGCAACTATCTGAAAAACTAGATGCACTAAATTTAACGGATATTCAAGATTTATACGAGGATTTATATGTAAATAAAAAAGAAATTAATGATGTTACTTCTATTAATGAAGTAAAGTATGATATAAAAAATGAATTTACAGATGAAGAGATCGAGCAATATGAAAAAGTTGGACTTGAAGCTATTCGTAAAGGTAAATTTGCAGTACTACTTATGGCCGGCGGGCAAGGTACTCGATTAGGATATAAGGGTCCTAAAGGTTCTTTCGAAATTGAAGGCGTAAGTTTGTTTGAGATTCAGGCTAAACAATTATTAGCATTAAAAGAGCAAACTGGCGAATTCGTTGATTGGTATATCATGACTAGTAAAGTGAATGATCAAGAAACACAGTTATTCTTCGAATCAAATAATTACTTTGGTTATGATAAAGCACATGTGCATTTCTTTATGCAAGATAATATTGTAGCTTTATCTGAAGAAGGTAAATTAGTATTAGATGTAGATAATAATATTTTAGAAACACCAAATGGTAATGGCGGTGTGTTTAAAGCACTTAAAAAAGCTGGATATTTACAAGAAATGTTAGATAATGGTGTCGAATATATTTTCTTAAATAACATCGATAATGTACTAGTTAAAGTACTTGATCCATTATTTGCTGGATATACATTCCAAAATAGTATGGATATTACTACAAAATCTATACAACCTAAAGATGGCGAAAGCGTTGGCCGTTTAGTTCATACAAAACATAAAGATACGGTACTTGAATATTCAGAACTAAGTCCAGATGTAGCAAATGAATTTAATAATGCTAATATAGGAATTCATTCTTTCAAACTCTTATTTATTAGTAATGTTGTTGACAATGAGTTGCCATACCATTTAGCAATCAAAAAATTAAAACAATTAGACGAGGACTTTGGTGTGATTGAGCAATCAACTTTGAAATTTGAATTGTTTTATTTTGATATATTCCAATATGCAAATAGCTTTATTACTTTACAAGTTCCGAGGGATGAAGAATTTTCACCTCTCAAAAATAAAGAAGGTAAAGATAGTGTTGAAACAGCTAGAGCAGATTTAAAACGTATGAATATGATATAAAAAAGGTGGTTACATCGTTGTCTCAATCAATAAAAGCTGATGATAATAAAGTAGTTAAAACATTTAAAGATATTGTACCATTAACATTCGGTGAAGAAATAGGCAATGCAGTATCCCACGGTGTAGCAGCTTTTATAGCGTTATGTGCGCTACCTTATGCTGCCATCTTAAGTTTTTTAAACTTTGGTATAATGGGTGCTTTTAGTGTTTCCGTTTATGTTATAAGTATATTTTTAATGTTTATTTCATCAACGGTTTATCATTCGATGCCAAATAAATCATCACATAAATTCATTTTGCGCATAATTGACCATAGCATGATTTATGTTGCAATCGCTGGTACATATACTCCAATTTGTTTAGCTTTAGTTGGGGGGGGGATTGGTTGGTCAGCAATGATTGTACTGTGGGGAATAACGATTTGGGGCATTTTATACAAATCACTAGCTAAAAATGTTAATCATAAATTAAGTTTAATTATGTATCTTGTAATGGGGTGGATTGGCGTATTGTTCTTGCCTAAAATTATTTTTGATACATCCATTACATTTATGCTATTTATACTTTTTGGTGGTATTGCATACACAATAGGTGCTTGGTTTTACGCACAAAAGGATAGACCATATTTTCATATGATTTGGCATTTCTTTATTGTGATTGCTTCAGTATTCCATTTTATAGCAATTATATATTTTATGTAGCTTTATATGAGCCTGGGACATAAATAGATGTCTCAGGCTCTTTTTCAATTTGGCAGTAAGTGACTGAATTGAAAATACGCTTATATCAAGCTTTTTTCAATGCTAGTCACTATTGCCGGGGTGGGACTACGAAATCTATGTTAGAAAATTTGATTTCTGTCCCACTCCCCTTTTATTTAAATTGGATGGTTCTTAATTATTGTAAACCTTTTTCCTCATTGTTTGAGGATTGGCTTTTTTCATTTTTTTGAGACCATTCTTTTTTAGTCATAACATCTTCAACGCGCATGTTAACTTCAACTACGTCAAGACCAGTAATATATTTAACTTGTTCTTTAACTAAGTCAGTTACTTTACGGAAGATTTTTGGTGCTGATTCACCATATTCTAATACTACTTTTAAATCAACAGCAGCTTGTTTTTCTCCAACCTCAACGCTAACACCTTGTGTAACATTGTTGTTGCTACCAAATGAACTAGAAATATTGTCGACGAATCCGCCTTTCATTTCTAAGATACCGCTAACTTCACGTGCAGCAATACCTGCAATTTTTTCGATTACTTCATCTGAGAATGATAATTTATTAGTGAATTGAGGCTCTTGGTTTTGCTGCTCTTGTCTTTTTTCTTGTTCTTTTTCTTGAACTCCTGTTTGATTGTCATAAGCTTGTTTAGCTTTATTGTTGTCTACTGCCATATTGCATTCTCCTTTACCTTATATAATTTGTTTAAAATTTTTAATTGCATTAGAATTCATAAAATTTAATCGATTAACTCCATCGATTAAGAAAATTTAAAAAGTCTTGCTTACGGTCTTTAGTATACCCAACTCCAATTCCAATCAAACATAATACTAGAATTAAAATTGTACTCCAGAAACCTAAAGTTAAAAATAATATTGCTATGATTAGAAATGCTAAGAAACCAATGATTCTCCATTTAAACGTTTTGAAAAATTCAACAATTTCTTGCGTAGAATCTTGTCCATTTTGGTTATTATTGTTAGCCATGATAACCCTCCCTTACAACACACGTTTGCCTGAGGTTTTTTGATCTCTAACATTAACCTCTAATTTTGATACTGGTAATTCTGTAAAATGCTCGACATTTTGCTTGATGTCATTTCTAATCTCTTCAGTTAAAGAATTAACCTGAACATCACCAGGAACAAAGAAATCTGCTTTTAAAGCAATATGCGATTTCTTTTTCTTGTTATAAAGTTTTGCAATCACGTTTGGTTGACGTATTTGATCATATTGCGTAAGTGTATCGTATGCAGATTTTTCAACTGCTTTTCTCGATACATAAATATGACCATCTTCGAAATCTTTATATAGTCCGGGTTTTCTATACGTAGGTTTAAACAAGCTGAATACTAATATAAGACCAATAATAATAAGTAGCGCTGCTAAACCAATTAGCGTTGGTTCAAACCAGTTAAACTGATTAAAATAGTCTTGATACTGGCTAATTCTAGAATCTTGAATATACATAAAGAGTAAAAATCCAACGATTACTACAATTAATATGCCTAGGATAAAATTCTTTAGTCGTTTCACCTCGTATGACACCTCCTATGCTTTGTTAATATGTACTTGTCATACAGAACTACTACCCTTAAAAAAATTCTTAGAAACATTTTTATTGAATTTTATTTTTAACTTTTATTACAAAACAAATTTTTTATACCATTTTATTGTTTACCCTTTGTTACTTGATCAGCTAGTTCTGGATGATTTGCAATACGATATTGTAATAGTTTGTCGTCTGATATGAGCAACTTATTACTCGGTCTTGGCTTTTCAATCGCTAATGATTTAAAAAGTGACCATATCATAAATATAATGACAATCGAAAATGGTAAAGCAGCAATAATTAATAAGTTTTGTATAGATTGCGTACCGCCTGTGTATATCATAATCATTGCAAATAAAGCTAATATGATACCCCAGCTAACTTTTACAATGCCTTTAGGATTAATACTACCTTTAGAACTCAACATACCCAAAACGTATGTCGCTGAGTCTGCTGAAGTTACAAAGAAAATCATAATCACAATTAATGTCACTATACTTAACAAGAACCCTAGTGGGAAATGTTCTAAAGTTGCAAATGTAGCAGTCTCTGTTGCCTCTTTCGCAATGTCTGCAATACCATGTTGCTGTAAATAAGTAGCAGACGCTCCAAATACTGCAAAGAATAAGAAACAAACTAGCGCTGGTACAAATAAAACGCCCAAAATAAATTCTTTAATCGTTCTACCTCTTGAAACACGAGCAATAAATATACCAACAAATGGAGCCCATGAAATCCACCAGGCCCAGTAAAAAATCGTCCATTGTTGTAACCATTGGAATTTTTCTCCACCTGATTGTGGAATACGTAAACTCATATTAAAGAAATTTGCAATGTAATCACCAAGTGAATTGGTAAAGGTATTTAGTATAGTTAAAGTTGGACCTACACAAAATAATACGATGAGTACTAGAAAAGCGAGTATCATATTGATATTACTCAATGTTTTGATTCCTTTATTAATACCTGACCAAGCTGACCACGTGAATAAAATCGTTGCTAAAACAATAATAATTACCTGAGTTGTAAAGTTTGAAGGTATATCAAATAAAAAATTCAATCCTTCATTAATCTGTAACGCGCCGAATCCAAGTGTTGCTGCTACACCTGTAACAGTAGCGATAATTGCTAAAACATCAATCGAACCACCTATTGGTCCTCTCATCATTTTAGAGCCTAATATCGGTGTTAACGTCGCACTTACTAATCCCGGATAACCTTTGTGAAAATTAAAATAAGCAAAGATTAGTCCAACTATGCCGTAAACTGCCCAAGCGTGGACACCCCAATGAAAGAATGAGAATTGCATGGCATCATTAATTGCAGCTTGCGTACCTGCTTTATGTAAAGGCGTTAACGTAAATGCATGACTAATTGGCTCTGCTGTAGTCCAAAAGACTAGTCCTATCCCCATACCAGCACTAAATAACATAGCAAACCAAGATTTCAATGAGAATTCTGGATCCTCTCCATCTTCACCTAATGTTATTGATGAATATCTAGAGAATAATAGATATACACATACAATTAATATGACAAGTACTAGTAATAAGTAGTACCAACCAAAATTTAATGCAATAAAATTTGTAATATTTTGTGTGACTGTTTCTAGTTGTTTTGGCAATATTGCACCGTATACAACAAACAGTGTACAAATTGATAATGCTACCCAAAATACAACCGTTAATCTGTTTAAACGCATGTCAAAATTACACACTCCCTATACTTTTATGTAACTTACATACCCTAACTTATTGCATATATTCGTAAAATTCATAAAATAAATCATATTATAAATTTAATATATATTATTTAAAATAAAAAGCATCTTCTTATCCACCATATTATGATGAACTATAGAAGACGCTTAGCTTTATATTCATTTTATTTAATTAATCATTTTTGTTAATCTTAATTTCAAAGTTTAATTACTAGCTTACCTATCATACTTTGATTTTCTAACTTAACATGTGCATCGTACAAGTTTTCAACAGTTAAGCCATCTATCACTTCATTAACGGTCGGTTTGTATACACCCGTTTCTATTTTTTCAGAAATATCAGTGAGATAATCACGATGTATTTGCATATCTTCAGTTTCATGAATAGGTCTTGATGACATAAATTCATGTGTAAATGTAATGCTCTTAGGTTTAAGCAAGTTTAAATCTTGGTTATTTTTGAAAGCAACAATCGTTGCAATCGTACCTCTTGGTTTTACTAATTCAATCATTTTTTCATAATACATATCCGTATCAAAGGTACAGAAAATATAATCCACTTCACTTATTTCATATTTCTTAAATTCTTCAGCTAAATCATTCTTATGATTTAATACAATATCTGCACCCATATCTTTAGACCATTGGTGTGTTTCCTCACGAGATGCTGTAGTGATAACATGTAAGCCATAGTGTTTAGCGATTTGTGTTGCTATGCTTCCTACACCACCAGCCCCATTTATGATTAAAATAGACTTTCCTTTATTTTCTTCTGGATTAAAAGATATTTTAAATACATCAAACAGGGTTTCATAAGCTGTTAAACCAGTTAGTGGTAGGCTTGCTGCATCCACATTAGATATATTTTTAGGCTTTTTCGCTACTAAACGCTCATCGACAATTTGATAAGATTGGTTAGAACCTTGATATTTAGGAGAGCCTGAATAAAAAACTTCATCTCCAACGTTAAAGTGACTAACATCATCGCCCACTGCTTCTACCACACCTACAGCATCGAAACCTAAAATTCTTGGTGCTTGTTCAACCGCTGTCTTTCTGATTTTTGTATCTACAGGGTTAACGCTGATTGTTTCAACACGTACTAATAATTCATATTGTTCAGGTTTGGGAGTATCAATAGCAAACTCATAAAATAAATTGCCATCTTCTAGATTAAAACTTTGATCTGCACCTATTGCTTTCATAGTACGCACTCCTTTCTTAATTAAACATCATCTGAGACTTGAACAACTTGTTTGCCGAAATTATCACCTGTAAATAAGTTTCTAAAAGCATTTGGTAAACTATCAAAACCTTTTTTAACAGATGTCTTAGTTTTAATTTTATCTTCTTGAACCCACTGTGCAAGTGCTTCACTAGCATTTGGAAAATCATCTGCATAATTAGCAACAATAAACCCTTGCATCAATGCTTGTGATTTAATAATAATTGGTTGTATTCGAGGACCATATTCGACTTCTGTATTATTATAACCAGAAATAGCACCGCAAACTGGAATTCTAGCAAATTGATTAAGGTGTTTCATGACCTCATCCGCAATCGTGCCGCCCACATTTTCAAAATAGACATCAACGCCATTCGGTACTGCGTTCGCCAATTGTTCAGCAAAATCATTCGCTTGATAGTCTACTCCTACATCAAAGCCTAGTTCTTCAGTTAAATAATTGGTTTTTTCACTACCACCTGCAATACCCACTACATGAGCGCCTTTTAATTTTGCTATTTGACCTACAACTGAGCCAACTGCACCTGAGGCAGCTGAAACTACAACAGTCTCACCTTCTTGTGGTTGTCCTATTTTTAGTAAGCCATGATAAGCTGTCTGTCCGGTCATACCTAAAACACTAAGATACAGATATAAAGGGATGTCAGTTTGACTTACTTTAATAGCATGCTTGGCCTTTATATTCACTATTTTTTGCCATGGAAACGTACCAGTAACAATGTCACCTTTTGTAAATCCATCTACACTTGACTCAATAACTCTCCCTACTACATGACCATTCATTGGTTCGTCTAATTCGAATGGGGCTACATATGATTCACTATCATCCATACGACCACGCATGTAAGGGTCTACTGAAATATATAACGATTCTATTTGAATTTCATCTTGCTTTGGTCCATCTACCTCAACAGTTTCATATCTAAATACATCATCGGATGGGATCCCTTCAGGTCTTTTTGCCAACACAATTCTTTCTGTATTCATTATATTACCTCCATTCATTGTTTGACTTTATTCTAAAGGGATACTTTTCATCAATCAATCAAATCGCTTATTTAATACTTCAATAACGTGTTATGCTATTGCTAATTTATAAAACATTTTTTCGTTTTATTACGTTAGGAGATTGTACATTGAAACTTAGTATTTTAGATTACGTGCCAATATTTGAAGGACGTACCGCTACTCAAGCATTAAATCATGCTGTTGAATTAGCTCAATTAGCTGAAAAACTAAATTACACACGCTATTGGGTTGCTGAACATCATCAAGTCTTTTCAGTAGCATCCAGTGCACCTGAAATGATTATGATGTCATTATTAGAAAATACTAACTCAATTCAAATTGGAAGCGGTGGTGTTATGTTACCACATTATAGTGCTTATAAAGTGGCTGAAGTATTTAAAACTATGGAAGCTAGACACCCCGGCAGAGTCAACTTAGGTACTGGCCATTCTAAGAGTTATAAAAATGTAAATAAAGCTTTGAATGAACATAAAACAATACCCGTTGATTATGAGAATCAAATTGATGATTTGTTATCTTATTTTAATAGTGACAGTCACAACGATATAAATCAGCACTATAAAAATTTATATGCGATGCCACTCATCAACACTAAGCCTAATATGTTTATTTTGGGTACAAGTAAAAAAAGTGCTTCACTTGCTGCTATTAGAGGATTGCCTTTTGTTATTGCCAATATGGGACAAGATAAAAAACAAATCAAATCTGTAATAACCCATTACCGTTCTTCATTCAAAGCACAACATCCTTTACATCAGCCTTATGTCATCATGACTTCTTTTGTAATTACGGCAGATAATAAATATCAGTGCGAAGATTTAGCTAATGCGTTTCATTTGTGGTTATTACGTATTGGTTATTTAAACCAACCAAAGTTCTATCCCTCTGTGAACTATGCAAAACAAAAATCATTTTCTTCTAGAGAAATTGAAAAAATGAATCAACACAATAACCGAGTCATAGTAGGTTCAGCTAATGAAGTCATCTCCAAATTAAAAGTAATGTTGACTGACTTTGATGTTGATGAAATTATGATTCAACCACATGTTTATGGAGAAGATAATAGAAAACAATTAATTCAATTACTCGCAACAGAGAACTTTAAGAATAAATAAAAGGCACTTACACATATAGTAAAGCTGATGTGTAAGTGCCTTTTGCTTAATATATAGAATACAAGCAGTTGACCTCTTGTATAAATGTTAGAAAATCAATATATTAAATAGTACTTTAAATTTATTTCCCCCATAGAAATTGATTCATTTTATCGGTGACATAAGTATTATCATGAAGTTCACTATGATCAGCTTTTTTTCCGGTTACTTTAAATTCTTCATAACTACTTACTTTATCATCAACTAAATACCTTAATGATTTAGACGAAACATTGGTAACTCGATTATCAGAATGCGTGCCATCCTCTATATCACCATAAATATTCAGCACTTTTGTAGTTTCTGGATATGACTTTTTCATAGGCAACAAATCTTTATATGCTTTTAGCATTTTATTTGGTTTACCATCTTCATCTAATTTAACATCTAAATCAAGCCCATCTATGTCAACTTCACCATTAAAATTACCTGCTAAACTTACTTGTTTATTTAGTTTGGGTAAGTTCTGATTATCACCATAATTCAACATATAGTAGCTGAAAGATTGATTACCCATAGAATGTGCGACAAAATTAAACTGATCAAAGTGATGTTGGCTCATCGTAGCGATGATAACTTGTTGAATCCATTGCGCATTTTTATTTAAATCTTTATTTGTATTATCTTCTAATATAATCTCAATAATTGGATTCTTTGCATCAGGTGATAATTCTCCTTCGAATGTCACCGTTCCCTCTTTAGAAACTTTTGCTTTGATTACTTCTCCTGTAATTTCTTTTTGTACTGCAGAATTAATCATGTACTTTATAGAATTCTCTGTTCCACCATAACCATGTAAATAAAATGTAGGTATATTAGTATACTTATAATTATTTTCTTTATATTGACTATATGTTTTAAAGGCTGAAATCAAAACAATGACAAATAAAATAAATGCGATTAATACAATTGTCAGATATATATTAGTCTTACGTTTGTTAATCTTCATATAAATACCTCGAATTTAAAATTGTGTCCTATTATTTATATTATGACACTTTACATGATTAGTCATTCATTTTGATACAAATAAATAGTATTAAAATAAAACAAAAAAACTTCCCAATTTCTTGGGAAGTTTAAACGTTTGTTTGATTGAACACAAATTGCTATAGAACTTGTGTACCAAATCTGTAAGCAAATTGAATTCGCAACAGTTTGGTAATATTAACGTTTTGAGAATTGAGGTGAACGACGAGCTTTTTTAAGACCTGGTTTTTTACGTTCTTTCATACGAGGATCACGAGTAAGTAATCCAGCGCGTTTTAAAGAACCTCTGTATTCAGGATCAGCTTCTAATAATGCACGTGAAATTCCGTGACGGATTGCTTGAGCTTGTCCAGTAAATCCTCCACCATGAACGTTAACTAATACATCATAGTTACCTTTAGTTTCTGTTACATCAAATGCTTGGTTAATGTCTAAAATTAATGATTCGAATGGTAAATAACTACGTACATCACGGCCGTTAACAGTAATGTTACCTTCACCTGGTACTAAACGGACACGTGCTACTGAGTTTTTACGACGGCCTGTGCCTTTATATTCAACTTGTGCCAATGTAATTTCCTCCTTTTAATTAACCACGTAACTCGTAGTTTTCTGGTTGTTGTGCAGCGTGTGGATGTTCAGCGCCACCATATACAAATAATTTTTTACCTTGTTTTTCGCCTAAACGTGTGCTTGGAAGCATACCTTTAATTGAATTTTCAAGTAAACGTTCTGGGTTGTTAGCTTTTAACTCACCAGCTGAAACTGATTTGATACCACCTGGATGATTTGAGTGACGATAGTACATTTTATCGCGCTCTTTGTTACCAGTGAAGTGGATTTTTGAAGCATTAACGACGATTACATAATCACCTGTATCAACGTGTGGTGTATAAGTTACTTTATTTTTACCGCGTAAAATAGCTGCTACTTCTGATGATAAACGACCAAGTGTTTTACCTTCAGCATCAATAACATACCATTTGCGCTCAATGTTTGATTCATTAGCCATAAATGTTTGACGCATATAATTGTCCTCCTAGAGTAAATAAATGTCTCTTAAATTAATAGTTTATACTTACTAAATCTTAAATTTCATCTATTTTTTTAAATAGTTTGTTTCTACGTGCTTCTATATCTTGTAACACAATAAGATTCCGGGGCTTATCGTGGGTGATATAAAACAATACCGTTAGTAATCGTATAATTTTTTTGTCATTTTGTCAACGACATTTAACAATTTCATATCGATTTTTTTTGATGTAATTTTATATCATTACCAAAATCAGTGGTTAATTCACTTGGTGTTAGATAAATCTTCTCTAAATATAACCCTTCTGCAGGTGCAGTAAAAGGCACTTTATTACGATCTTTATCCTCTAATAATTTAGGTATTTCTTCTGGTTGTCGTTTTCCTTTGCCTACTTCAATTAAAAAGGCTATTAACACACGCACCATATTATATAGGAAACCGGAGCCTGTGACAATATAGTCAAAGCCATTTTCTGTTTTTTCTATACGACTTTCGTAAAGTGTTCTCACTTTGCTAACAACTTCTGTTTTTTGTGAACAGAACCCTGTAAAATCATGAGTACCTATAAAATATTGTGCAGCTCTATTCATTTTATCTATATCTAGCTTTTCAGCGATATGTGTTTTTAAGCCATTAAGAAATGGATCTTTGTGTTCAGCTTGATAAATTTTATACCGGTAAGATTTGCCTACACAATCATATCTACAATGAAAGTCGTCACTAACAAAGCTGACATGATTGACATATATGTCACCTGGTAATGCTCGATTCATCGCATATTGCCATTGTTGCTCAGGAATGTTCAGCTCTGTGTCAAAATGAAAATATTGCTCAATTGCATGCACACCTCTATCTGTTCTACTGCTTGGATGAATTCTCACATCATACTTATGCATACGCTTTAATATTTTTTCGAATTGTTGTTGTACCGTTCTTCCATTTTGTTGTATTTGAAAGCCTAGAAATTGGCTTCCTTGATAAGAAATATTAACTAAAACACGCATGATTTACTACACTCCCATGAATTTTAACACAAATAATACTACTGATAGTGGCAATAATATTAGCAACGTTAAACTGTCTTTGAATCGCCACTGTAGCTTACGATAATTTGTTCGTTGCTTCTTCGTATCATAACCTCTCACTTCCATCGCAATCGCCAAATCTTCAGCGCGTTGGAACGCAGAAATAAATAAAGGAATTAATAAAGGCACAAATGCTTTCACTCTATTGATTATACTACCAGAACTAATTTCAGAACCTCTAGATTTTTGGGCCAGTATAATTTTATCTAACTCATTCATCAACGTAGGAATAAACCTTAACGCAATGGACATCATCATACTTAATTGGTGTACAGGTATTTTCACTAATTTCAGTGGTGATAGTAATTTTTCAAAAGCATCAGTTAAGTCAATAGGACTTGTACTTAACGTCATAATTGTTGAAATCATAATGATAAACATAAGTCGTAAAACAATATAAATACCTTCTAAAATACCATTTGTATCAATTGAAACGAAAGCTAATTCAAATAACCTTGTACCGCCTTTTGTTAAGAACAAATGCATTAAAAAAGTAAATATTAGAAAAATCCAAATAGGCATTAAACCTTTGGCTAAGAACCAAAATTTAATTTGTGCTAGTTTCATAAATGCAACAATTGAAATAAATAGCCATAAATACGTTGCAAAAGAATGTGCAAAAAAGATTAAGATAATAAATACAAAAACAAAAATCAATTTCGCACGTGGATCTAACCGATGTATAATCGTATCTAGTGGGAGATAACGTCCTATAATAAATTTATCTTTCATCTTGTTGCCACCCCTTATACATCTCAACAAATTCTTCTTCTGTCAAAGCAATTTTATTGAAATAATATTGATGCTTATCTTCTAAATCACGTTGCAATTTCACAACGTCTGGCACATCAAGATGCATTTGATTTACATAATTCGTATCACTAAATAGCTTTCGAGGTGAACATGATTCTATCAGTTGACCGTGTTGCATAATTTTTATTTCATCCACATACTTCGCCACATCATTCATTTCATGCGTCACAAGAATAATCGTCTTTTGCTGTTCAACTTGAAGTTTCTTTATTATTTCCATTATCTGTTTTCTACTTTTAGGATCAAGACCCGCTGTAGGTTCATCAAGTATAACAATGTCTGGATCCATTGCTAATATTGATGTGAGAGCTATTTTCCTCATTTGTCCACCAGACATTTGAAATGGCGACTGTTGTAGTATATCTCTATTAAATCCAAATTCTATGAGCAAACGAAATGCTCTTTCCTTCACTTCGTCTAATGGCATATTAAAATTTTTTGGTCCAAATAATATTTCGCGTTCTACTGAATCTTCGAACAACTGTGACTCTGGAAATTGGAATACAACGCCCACACGCTTGCGAACATCCTTCAAATATTTATCTTTCGTCTTATGACTAATTACCACATCATTAATTTGAAGCAAACCTTCTGTTGGTTTAAGTAGACCATTAAATTGTTGGATCAATGTAGACTTTCCAGAGCCAGTTTGACCAATGATTGCATAATATTTTCCTTGTTCAAAAGTCGTTACAATTTCATTTAAGGCTTGATGCTCAAATGGTGTCCCTTTTTGATAAACATAACTTACTTGGTTAAAATTAACAGTCATAATTTTTTTACCAACCCTTCATATGTTATGAAATCAATACTACCTAATAATTGATTATGCATTCGTATAGAGAAAGGTAAGTCTAAACCAATTTGAGTTAGTTTATCACCATCACTGAAGATAGCTTTTGGTAGTCCCGTTTGATATACCTCTCCTTCATTTAATACAACGAGGTAATCAGCTTCTGCAGCTTCTGATAAGTCATGTGTAATAGAAATAATAGTTACATCTTTGTCTTCTTTCAAACGATGAACTAAATCAATTAAGTCTTTTCTACCAGCAGGGTCTAACATCGATGTCGCTTCGTCTAAAATAATTATATCAGTATTTAATGCAAGTACACCTGCTATAGCAACACGCTGCTTTTGGCCACCAGAAAGCGATTGAGGTTCATAATTCGCTCTATCTAACATATCTACATCATTCAAAGCTTTGGGCACTATCGCTCTCATATCATCATAAGGGACGCTGTGATTTTCTAAACCAAAGGCTACATCAAATTCAACAGTTGAACCTACAAATTGATTCTCTGGATTTTGAAATACAATACCAATATGTTGTCTTAAATAATCAAGATTCTGTTGGTTGATAGCTTCATTTCTAAAATAAATATTACCTTCAAATGGCTTTTCAATACCTACCATTAATTTAGCAATCGTAGATTTCCCTGAACCATTGTGACCAACTATAGAAGTCCATTTTCCCTTTGGAATACTGAATGATACATCATTCAACGCAAGTGGTTCATCACTATTATATTTAAATGAAACATGATTAAATGTAATAATATGCTCTTGCGTATCCATAACGATTGCCTCCAATATTTAGTAAGTCCATTTTTTATATACCTTATCTATTTTACATGAAAATATGAATATATACTACCATTAAAGAATTACTCAATTTAGATTTTATTACTAGCTATATACCATAAGTCTATAGCAGTTCTCTAAACTTCGTTTAGCTAGTACTGCTTATGCATTCGTTTATCGAATGTATTCCTTTTTTATTCTAAAGAATTAAGGTACTTCGGTTCGCTATTGCTCCGCAATTGCATAAGTCCCCCTAAATTCTAAAGAATTAAGGGGGACTAAATAAAAAAAGCGCGCACCCCATCATATTTTGAGTTCACGCTTTAAATTTTATTAAGTTTTGATGGGGTACTCTGAGCTAGACAATATTTGTATGTGGCAAACATTATCGTTGCACTCATTTGCTTTATACATAGTAGTTACGTATATTTAAATTAAACTAATTCAATAATTACTGATTCAGCGCCATCGCCGCGACGAGGACCTGCTTTAAGAATACGAGTGTAACCGCCTTGACGTTCTGTATAACGTTCAGCAACTTCACCAAATAATTTTTGTAATGCAGTTTGAGTTGATTCATCATCATTTAAGATTTCTACATTGCGTAAAGTTTTAGCAGCTTGACGACGAGAAGCTAAATCTCCTTTTTTACCTAAAGTGATTAATTTTTCAACCACACTACGTAATTCTTTTGCACGCGCTTCTGTAGTTTCAATGCGTTCGCTAACGATAAGTGAAGTAGCTAAATCGCGTAACATCGCTTTACGTTGATCAGAAGTACGACCTAATTTTCTGTAACCCATGAGTTAACCTCCTTTATATTAATCTTCTTTTCTTAAACCTAGACCTAAATCTTCGAGTTTGTATTTAACTTCTTCTAAAGATTTACGACCTAAATTACGTACTTTCATCATATCTGCTTCAGATTTATCTGCTAATTCTTGAACAGAGTTAATGCCTGCACGTTTTAAACAGTTGTAAGAACGCACTGATAAGTCTAATTCTTCAATAGACATTTCAAGTACTTTTTCTTTTTGATCTTCTTCTTTTTCAATCATGATTTCAGCATTTTGTGCTTCATCAGTTAATCCAACGAAGATATTCAGATGTTCAGTTAGGATTTTTGCAGCCAATGAAACAGATTCTTGTGGTGTGATTGAACCATTAGTCCAAACATCCAAAGTTAACTTATCAAAATCACTGCTTTGACCCACACGCGTATTTTCTACAGTATAGTTAACACGTTCTACTGGTGAATAAAGTGAGTCCACTGGAATTACACCAATTGGTAAATCACTAGTTTTGTTTTGTTCTGCTAATGCGTAACCTCTACCCTTATTAGCAACTAGACGGATTTTTAAATGTCCACCTTTTGATACTGTTGCAATTTTAATCTCAGGATTTAAAATTTCAACATCACTATCATGAGTAATGTCACTTGCAGTTACATCGCCTTCATCTTTAACATCAATTTCTAAAGTTTTGTCTTCTTCAGAATAGATTTTTAATGCAAGTTTTTTGATGTTCATAATAATTGTAGAAACATCTTCAACGACATTATCTATTGCTGAAAATTCGTGTAACACGCCTTCGATTTCAATGTACTTAACGGCTGCACCTGGTAATGAAGATAGTAGGATACGACGTAAGGAGTTTCCTAGTGTAGTACCGTAGCCACGTTCTAGTGGTTCAACAACGAACTTACCGAATTTAGCATCATCACTAATTTCAATTGTTTCAATTCTAGGTTTTTCGATTTCAATCATTTACAATATCCTCCTTGATTACGTCGACTTGATATATACTGTATTTCTCAGTGACCTGCGACAATAACAATAAAATTATACGCGACGACGTTTTGGTGGACGACAACCATTATGTGGTACTGGAGTAACGTCACGAATTGCAGTTACTTCTAATCCAGCTGATTGTAACGCACGGATAGCTGATTCACGACCAGGACCTGGGCCTTTTACAGTAACTTCAACAGATTTTAAACCGTGTTCCATCGCTGTTTTTGAAGCAGTTTCAGAAGCCATTTGAGCTGCAAATGGTGTTGATTTTTTTGATCCTTTAAAGCCTAGTGCACCTGCTGATGACCATGATAACGCGTTACCAAATTCATCAGTAATAGTTACGATTGTATTATTGAATGTTGAACGGATGTGAGCCACACCATTTTCAATATTCTTTTTCACTCTACGTTTACGAGATACTTGTTTACGTGCCATTTAAATTTTGCCTCCTTTACCTATTATTTTTTCTTGTTAGCTACAGTTTTAACTGGGCCTTTACGAGTACGAGCATTGTTTTTCGTTTTTTGTCCGCGAACTGGTAATCCACGACGGTGACGGATACCACGGTATGATGAGATTTCCATTAAACGTTTAATGTTTAAGTTTTGCTCACGACGTAAGTCACCTTCTACTTTATAGTTGTCAACTACTTCACGGATACGACCTAATTCATCATCAGTTAAATCTTTAACGCGTGTTTCAGGTGATACGTTAGCTTCTTCAGCAATTTTATTTGCTGTAGTAGTACCGATACCATACACATAAGTTAATGAAATAACAATACGTTTTTCACGTGGAATATCTACTCCTGCAATACGTGCCATAATTAATTACACCTCTCTTTATTAGCCTTGTTTTTGTTTATGTTTTGGATTGCTACAAATTACCATTACTTTACCTTTACGTTTAATGACTTTACATTTTTCGCAAATTGGTTTTACTGATGGTCTTACTTTCATTTTAATACCTCCCTATATTATGGAGTGACGATTATTTATAACGATACGTAATTCTTCCGCGCGTTAAATCGTACGGAGACATTTCAACTGTTACTTTGTCGCCAGGTAGAATACGAATATAATTCATTCTGATCTTACCACTCACATGAGCTAATATCTCATGACCATTTTCTAATTCTACTTTAAACATTGCATTTGGTAAAGTATCTAATACAGTACCTTCTAATTCAATTACATCTTGTTTAGCCATTAATTAACTTCCCCCTTTTTGAAATAGTTGGTTATCGTCAAAAAATCAACTCTAACCATACGAGTCTATAAGTGTTGTTAATCAGTTTAACAAAATTAAATGAATTACGTTAACGCATGGTCACTCTTATTTAATTATACCTTTAGCATTACATAGACCGTACAAAGTTGACTTTATTTTAAATTCTCTAAGATATCAATTACGTCTTTAGTGACTACGTTAATATCTCTAGAACCATCAATGTTTTTTAAAACATTTTTATTATCATAGAATTCTAAGATAGGTTTAGATTGTTTAACATTGACATTTAAACGATTTGCAACTGTTTCTGGGTTGTCATCTTCACGTTGATACAATTTACCACCGTCAAGATCACAAATTCCATCAACTTTTGGAGGATTGAATACAAGATGATAAGTTGTTCCGCATTTTTCACAGATCCTACGACCAGTAAGGCGGTTCATTAATTCTTCTTCAGGTACCTCTATATTGATAACAGCATCAATTTTTCTATCTAATTCTTGCATAATATTACTTAATGCTTCAGCTTGTTCAATAGTACGAGGAAAGCCGTCAAGTAAGAATCCTTTTTTCGCATCGTCTTCAGATATTCTATCTTTTACGATACCCACAGTAACTTCATCAGGGACTAATTCTCCACGATCCATGTATGATTTAGCTTCTTTGCCTAAATCAGTTTCATCTTTAATCGCTTTTCTGAACATGTCGCCAGTAGATATGTGTGGAATTGGGAATTTCTTAACAATTTCACTCGCTTGAGTTCCTTTACCTGCACCAGGTAAACCCATTAAAATGATATTCATAAGTGCCCTCCTACAATTTATCTACCACCAAAGCCTCTATAGTCTTTTTGGCTCACTTGAGCTTCTAGACTTTTCATTGTTTCAATCGCTACACCAATTACAATCAGTAAGCTAGTACCACCAACCTGAATAGATTGAGGTAAACTCATAACTTTAGTTGCAATAATTGGCAGAATCGCAATTACAGCTAAGAATATTGATCCTACAAATGTTAAACGATAGAGAACTCTAGTAATATATAGTTTTGTTTGTTCGCCAGGTCTAATGCCTGGGACATAGCTTCCTTGTTTCTTAAGGTTATCGGCCATCTTTTCAGGATTAACTTGGACAAATGCATAGAAATATGCGAATGCAATAATAAGCACCACATATACAATCATACCGATGTTATTCGATGGATTTGCCACATCAGATATCCGTTGCGCCCAACTAGCGTCAGGGAAGAACAATGTTAAAGTTCTTGGTAACAAGAAGAACGCCATTGCAAAGATAACTGGAATAACCCCTGCAGAGTTAACTTTCAAAGGTAAATATGTTGCTTGTGAACCTAATCGTTGTGTTGATTGTTTCTTCGCATATTGAATTGGAATTTTACGAATAGCTTGTAATACAAATATTGCGCCAACCGTTAATAATATCATGCCAATAACTAATCCAATTACTTTCAACCATGCCATAGAAGTATCATCTTGACCAACAAAGGCCTGTTGATAAAACTGTATTAATGATGAAGGTAATGAAGACAAAATACCTGCGAAGATAATAATGGATATACCATTACCAACACCGAACTGAGTGATTTGTTCACCTAACCAAATTAGGAACGCAGTACCAGCTGTTAATACAACAGCAATTAATAAATAGCTAAGGACTGATTGATCCATGATCAATTGGCCTTTGAGATAATTATTAAATTGGAAAGCCATACCTATTGATTGGATAAAAGCAAGTACAATCGCAAAATAACGAGTTACGTTATTAAGTTTCTTTCTACCTGCCTCACCTTGTTTTGCCCACTCTGAAAACTTCGGAATAATATCCATTTGTAATAACTGCATTACAATTGATGCAGTTATATAAGGCATTATACCCATGGCAAAGATAGAAAAGTTCTTCAAGGCTCCGCCACCAAATGTATTTAACAAGTCAGTGACACCTTGAGAACCTTGTTGACTGTCAAAAGCAGCTGGATTTACACCAGGTGCTGGAATATAAGTACCTATTTTAAAAATAACTAACATTGCGAGAGTAAAAAAGATCTTGTTACGAACTTCTTTAGTTTTAAAGAAATTCACAAGCGTTTCAAACATTAGATCACCTCGTGTGCTCCGCCTTTTGCATCAATAGCTTCTGCTGCAGATGCAGAGAATTTGTTAGCTTTAACAGTTAATTTCTTATCAAGTGAACCGTTACCTAGTACTTTAATACCAGATTTCTCACTCTTAACTACACCAGATTCTACTAATAAAGCAGGAGTTACTTCAGTACCATCTTCAAATTTATTAAGTTGGTCTAAGTTAACAATAGCATATTCTTTACGGTTAATGTTAGTAAAACCTCGTTTTGGTAAGCGACGGAATAATGGTAATTGACCACCTTCGAAGCCTGGTCTTACACTACCACCTGAACGTGCTTTTTGACCTTTTTGTCCACGACCACTAGTTTTACCGTTACCAGTAGCTGCACCACGACCAACGCGGTTACGAACTTTACGAGAACCTTCTGCCGGTTTTAACTCATGTAATTTCATTTCGGCACCTCCTTAAAATTATTTTTCTTCTACTGTCACTAAGTGACTTACTTTGTTGATTTGCCCACGAATAGCAGGGTTATCTTCAACGACTACTGAAGAGTTTGTTTTTTTCAAACCTAAAGCTTCAACAGTTTTACGTTGTGTTTCTGGACGACCTATAACACTACGAGTGAGGGTAATTTGTAATTTAGCCATAACTTATTTTCCCTCCTTAATTGTATAATTCTTCTACTGATTTGCCACGTAATTTCGCAACGTCTTCAGCATTTTTAAGGTTTTTTAATCCGTTGATTGTTGCACGAACCATGTTAATTGGTGTATTTGATCCTAAAGATTTACTTAAGATATCAGTGATACCCGCTAATTCTAATACTGCACGAACAGGGCCACCTGCAATAACACCAGTACCAGGTGCAGCTGGTTTCATAAATACACTGCCTGAACTGAAACGTCCAGTAACTGTGTGAGGTGTAGTACCTTCAACACGTGGAACAACAACTAAATCTTTTTTAGCTGCTTCTACTGCTTTTTTGATTGCTTCTGGTACCTCTTGCGCTTTACCAGTACCGAAACCAACGCGACCGTTTTTATCTCCTACTACTACTAAAGCAGTGAAACGGAAACGACGACCACCTTTTACAACTTTCGCAACACGGTTAATTGTAACAACGCGTTCTTCAAATTCTTTCGCTTCTTCTCTACGAGCCATGTAAATGTCCCTCCTTTAAATTAAAATTCTAATCCATTTTCACGAGCTGCATCTGCTAAGGCTTTAACACGGCCATGGTATAAATATCCTCCACGGTCAAACACAATTGTTTTTACGCCTTTTTCGCTTGCTCTTTTAGCTACAGTTTCGCCAACTTTAGCTGATAAGTCAACTTTTGAACCTGATTCATTAGCTAAATCTTTTTCTTGTGTTGATGCTTGCGCGATTGTTTTACCATTAACATCATCTATAACTTGTGCATAGATATGTTTGTTTGAACGATAGATATTCAAACGTGGTTTTTCAGCTGTACCAGCTAATTTACTGCGTACACGTGAATGTCTTTTTAAACGCACTTTATTTTTATCAATTTTGCTGATCATCTTAATTCTCCTTTCTATAGAAAGTTATTTATTATTTACCAGTTTTACCTTCTTTACGGCGAACGTATTCACCTTGGTAACGAATTCCTTTACCTTTATAAGGTTCTGGAGGTCTTACTGAACGAATGTTTGAAGCGATAGCTCCAACTTGTTCTTTAGAAATACCAGCAACTGTAACTGTTGTATTTTTTTCTACACCGAAAGTAATACCATCATCAGCTTTGATTTCAACTGGGTGAGAGTAACCAACGTTTAAGATTAAGTCATTACCTTGCATTTGAGCACGGTAACCAACACCAACTAGTTCAAGTGTTTTTTGGTATCCTTCTTTAACACCTTGTATCATATTATTGATTAAAGCACGAGTTGTACCATGTACTGTTCTATCTTCTTTAGAATCAGTTGGTCTTACAACTTCTAAAGTGCTTTCGTCTTGTTTATATGTCATTCTTTCATTCATTGTTCTTGATAATTCACCTTTAGGACCTTTAACAGTAACTGTGTTACCTTCAACACTTACTGTTACGTCGCTAGGGATGTCAATAATTTTTTTACCAACACGACTCATGTTATCGCACCTCCTTATTATTTATTATTACCAAATGTAACCTAAGATTTCTCCACCGATGTTACGTTTTCTAGCTTCTTTGTCAGTGATAACACCTTCTGAAGTAGAAACTAATGCAATACCTAAACCGTTAAGTACTTTAGGTACTTCGTTAGCTTTAGCATATACACGTAAACCAGGTTTTGAGATACGTTTTAATCCAGTGATAACACGCTCATTATTTTGACCATATTTAAGGAATAAACGGATTACCCCTTGTTTATCGTCTTCAACGTATTCTACGTTTTTAATGAAACCTTCACTCTTTAATATTTCAGCAATTTCTTTTTTAATGTTAGAAGCAGGTAATTCTAATTTATCGTGACGCACCATGTTTGCGTTTCTTACACGAGTTAGCATATCTGCAATTGGATCGTTGATTGTCATTGATTGTTGCCTCCTTTCAGACTATTTTCTATTACCAGCTAGCTTTACGAACGCCAGGGATTTGGCCTTTATAAGCTAATTCACGGAAACAAATACGGCATAATTTGAATTTACGATATACAGAATGTGGACGACCACAGCGTTCACAACGAGTATATTCACGTACTTGGAACTTTTGTTTTTTTTGTTGCTTAGCAACCATTGAAGTTTTAGCCACTTAATTAGCCTCCTTTAGAGATTATTTTTGAAATGGCATACCGAATTGTGTTAACAATTCACGAGCTTCCTCGTCAGTGTTAGCAGTAGTTACGATAACGATATCCATTCCTCGTATTTTACTTACGCGATCATAGTCGATTTCAGGGAAAATTAATTGTTCTTTAACACCTAGAGTGTAGTTACCTCTACCGTCGAATGCAGTTTTTGATACACCACGGAAGTCACGTACACGTGGAAGTGATACAGCGATTAATTTATCTAAAAAGTCATACATTCTTTCTCCACGAAGTGTTACTTTAGCTCCGATAGGCATACCTTCACGTAAACGGAAAGTTGCTACTGATTTTTTAGCTTTTGTAATTAATGGTTTTTGACCAGTGATTGACTGTAATTCTTCTACAGCGTCATCTAATACTTTAGTATTTTGAACAGCGTCACCGACACCCATATTTACTACGATTTTTTCTATTTTTGGTACTTCCATTACTGAACTATAGTCAAATTGTTTCACTAAGTTTTGAGTAACTTCAGAGTTATATTTTTCTTTTAAACGGTTCACAGTGGATCCTCCTTTCAATTAGTTATTAATTATTAGATTTGATTTCTTCGCCAGATTTTTTAGCTACACGAACTTTTTTACCATCTTCGAATTTATAACCTACGCGAGTTGGTTCATTCGTTTTAGGATCTAATAATTGTACGTTAGAAACATGGATTGCTGCCTCTGTTTCTAAGATTCCACCTTCAGGGTTAAATTGAGTTGGTTTTTGGTGCTTTTTGATAATATTGACACCTTCCACAACGACACGGTCTTTTTTAGGTTCAGTTGAAACAACTTTACCTTCTTTACCTTTGTCTTTACCTGCGATAACTTTAACGTTGTCACCTTTTTTGATATGCATGTGTGGCACCTCCTTAAATTTATATATTTATAAATATTTTTATTAAAGTACTTCTGGAGCTAATGATACAATTTTCATGAAGTTTCCTTCACGTAATTCACGAGCAACAGGTCCAAAAATACGAGTACCACGTGGGCCTTTGTCATCACGAATGATAACACATGCATTTTCATCGAACTTGATATATGAACCATCATTACGGCGTACGCCTGATTTAGTACGTACAACAACAGCTTTTACTACTTCACCTTTTTTGACAACGCCACCTGGTGTAGCATTTTTAACACTTACTACGATAACGTCACCAATATTAGCTGTTTTACGACCAGATCCACCTAATACTTTAATTGTAAGAACTTCACGTGCACCAGAGTTATCTGCTACTTTTAATCGTGTTTCTTGTTGGATCATGAGTTAAACCTCCTTTATCTTCACTATTTAATTAAATAATTACTGATTCTTCAACAATTTCTACCAAACGGAAACGTTTAGTTGCTGATAAAGGACGAGTCTCTTGTATCTTAACTGTGTCCCCTAATTTAGCTGAGTTGTTTTCATCATGAGTTTTGTATTTTTTAGAGTATTTTACTCGTTTACCATATAACTTGTGTGTTTTGTATGTTTCAACAAGTACAGTTATCGTTTTATCCATTTTATCGGAAACGACTCTACCTACATAAACTTTACGATCATTTCTTTCGCTCACTTTAGTAACCTCCTCTTTCAATTGAATTATTGATTCGCTTTACCTTGTTCAATTTCTCTTTCACGAGCAACAGTTTTTAGACGTGCAATCGTTTTTCTTACTGTGCGAATACGTGCAGTTTCCTCTAATTGACCTGTAGCTAACTGAAAGCGTAGGTTAAAAAGCTCTTCTTTTGAAGATTTGATTTGCTCTTCGATTTCTGAAGTGGTTAAGTCTCTAATTTCCTTAGCTTTCATTTGTTTCACCACCCAATTCTTCACGTTTTACAAACTTAGTTTTAACTGGAAGTTTGTGACTTGCTAAACGTAATGCTTCACGCGCAACTTCTTCGTTAACGCCTGCGATTTCAAATAAAATTCTACCTGGTTTTGCTACTGCAATCCAACCTTCTACTGCACCTTTACCAGCACCCATACGTACTTCTAAAGGTTTTTTAGTGTAAGGTGTATGTGGGAAGATTTTAATCCAAACTTTCCCGCCACGTTTCATATAACGTGTCATTGCAATACGAGCTGATTCGATTTGACGAGATGTGATCCAAGAAGTTGTAGTTGCTTGTAAACCATACTCACCAAATGTTACATAATTACCGCCTTTTGAACGACCAGTTGTTTTAGGACGATGTTGACGACGATATTTTACACGTTTTGGTAGTAACATTATTATTTTCCTCCTTCACTAGTGTTCTTAGTAGGAAGAACTTCTCCACGATAGATCCATACTTTGACACCTAACTTACCGTAAGTTGTGTCTGCTTCTGCATGTGCATAACCAATGTCAGCACGTAGAGTATGAAGTGGAACAGTTCCTTCTGAATATTGTTCAGCACGAGCGATGTCAGCTCCAGCTAGACGACCTGAAACTTGTGTTTTGATACCTTTAGCACCAAGTTTCATTGCTCTTGTAATTGCTTGTTTTTGTACACGACGGAATGAAGCACGGTTTTCTAATTGACGTGCAATGTTTTCTGCAACAAGTTTAGCATCTAAATCAACTTTTTTGATTTCGATAACATTGATGTGTACTTTTTTGTTTGTTAATGAATTTAATTTATTACGTAATTTTTCAATTTCTGAACCGCCTTTACCGATTACCATACCAGGTTTACCAGTATGAATAGCGATGTTGATACGATTCGCAGCACGTTCGATTTCAACGTGAGAAACTGATGCTTCTGTTAATGCGTTATCAATATACTTACGGATTTTTAAATCTTCGTGTAATAATGAAGCGAAGTCTTTTTCTGCATACCATTTAGCTTCCCAATCACGGATTACACCAACACGAAGTCCGATTGGATTAATTTTTTGACCCAAAGTGTTCCCTCCTTAAAAAATGTATTAAGCTTCTTTAGCTTCTTCTTTACCGTCACTTACGACGATTGTAATGTGGCTTGTACGTTTGTTAATCGCACTTGCACGGCCTTGTGCACGTGGACGGAAACGTTTTAATGTTGGTCCTTCATTAGCATAAGCTTCTTTAACTACTAATTCATCAGTGTTCATGTCGTAGTTATGTTCAGCATTTGCTAAAGCGGACATTAATAATTTTTCAACTACTGGTGATGAAGCTTTGTTCTTTAATTTTAAAATCGCAATAGCTTCTCCAGCATTTTTGCCTCTTATTAGATCTAATACTAATCTAACTTTACGAGGTGCGATTCTTATTGTTTTAGCAACCGCTTTTGCTTCCATTGGAATTTCCTCCTCTACCTGTTAGAAATTATCTTCTAGTTTTTTTGTCGTCTGCAACGTGTCCTTTGAATGTACGAGTTGGTGCGAATTCTCCTAATTTATGACCAACCATATCTTCAGTTACGAATACAGGTACGTGTTTACGTCCGTCATATACAGCGAATGTATGTCCGATGAATTCAGGGAATATAGTTGAACGACGTGACCAAGTTTTAATTACTTGTTTTTTCTCGCTTCCGCTTTGAGCTTCAACCTTTTTCTTTAGATGATCGTCAGCGAAAGGTCCTTTTTTAATACTACGAGCCATAGTGGCGCCTCCCTTCTTATTGTGTGCGTGCGGCTTTTAAGCCACACACGCAAATAAGTTATTTTTATTTTTTCTTACGTCCACGAACGATAAGTTTGTCAGATGATTTTTTACCACGACGAGTTTTCTTACCAAGCGTAGGTTTACCCCAAGGTGACATTGGAGATGGTCTACCGATAGGTGCACGACCTTCACCACCACCGTGTGGGTGATCGTTAGGGTTCATTACAGAACCACGAACTGTTGGGCGAATGCCTTTCCATCTAGAACGTCCTGCTTTACCAACGTTTACAAGTTCATGTTGGATGTTACCAACTTGACCAATAGTAGCACGGCAAGTTGAAAGAATCATACGTACCTCGCCAGATCTTAATCTGATTAATACATATTTACCTTCTTTACCAAGTACTTGTGCACTAGCACCAGCTGAACGAGCAATTTGTCCACCTTTACCAGGTTTTAACTCGATGTTGTGGATTACAGTACCTACTGGAATGAATTGTAATGGTAATGCATTACCTAATTTAATGTCTGCTTCTTCACCGCTTTCAAGTACTTGACCTACTTTAAGGTTTTTTGGAGCGATGATATAGCGTTTTTCACCATCAGCATAAACTAATAATGCAATATTAGCTGAACGGTTTGGATCGTATTGGATTGAATCAACTTTAGCGTTGATACCATCTTTATTACGTTTGAAATCAATAACACGGTATTGACGTTTATGTCCTCCACCATGATGGCGAACTGTCAATTTACCTTGGTTATTTCGTCCCGCTTTTTTCGGTAGCGGTTGTAATAATGACTTTTCAGGTGTAGTTTTCGTAATTTCAGCGAAATCTAAACTAGTCATATTACGACGACCATTAGTAATTGGCTTATATTTTTTTAGAGCCATTGTCGTTTACCTCCTTATTGGTAATCTTTTTAGTTGAATAGATCGATTGATCCTTCTTTTAATTTAACGATTGCTACGCGTCTCTTGTTTGTATAGCCTTGGTAACGGCCCATACGTTTTTTCTTTGGTTTATAGTTAATGATGTTTACATTATCAACTTTAACGTCAAAGATTTCTTCAACAGCGATTTTAACTTGTGTTTTATTAGCACGAGTATCAACGTCGAATGTGTATTTATCTTCAGCCATTGCAGCAGAAGATTTTTCAGTGATTACGGGGCGCTTAAGAACGTCTCTTGCTTCCATTATCCGAGCACCTCCTCAACTTTTTTAGCAGCTGCTTCTGTAATTACTACACTGTCAGCGCTTGTGATATCTAGAACATTTAAACCTTGAGCTGTAGTAACTTGTACACCAGGAATGTTACGTGCTGATAAAGCAACGTTTACATCTTCTGATTCTGTAACTACTAATACTTTTTTAGGTTGTTCTAAATTAGAAAGTACAGTTTTGAACTCTTTTGTTTTTGGAGCATCTAAGTTTAATGTATCTACTACAGTTAAACCTTTTTCTTGTACTTTAAAAGATAATGCTGAGCGTAATGCTAAACGACGCATTTTCTTAGGCATTTTGTATGAGTAACTTCTTGGTGTTGGTCCGAATACAACACCACCACCACGCCATTGTGGAGCACGGATTGTACCTTGACGCGCACGTCCTGTACCTTTTTGTCTCCATGGTTTACGTCCACCACCACGTACTGCTGAACGATTCTTAACAGCATGTGTACCTTGGCGTAATGAAGCACGTTGTAAGTTAATCGCTTCAAAAAGAACATTGTTGTTTGGTTCGATTGCAAATACTGCATCGCTTAGTTCAACTGAACCTGATTTAGATCCATCTACTTTTAATACATCATAATTAGCCATTATGCAATTCCTCCTTTCGTTTTATATTATTTATTACCTTTGATTGATGTTGTAATTTCTACAAAACCTTTTTTAGGACCAGGTACATTACCTTTTACTAAAATAACATTGTTTTCAGCGTCAATTTGAACTACTTCTAAGTTTTGAACTGTTACAGTGTTACCGCCCATACGTCCAGGCATTTTTTGTCCTTTAAAGACTCTTGAAGCATCTGATGCCATACCTACAGAACCTGGGGCTCTGTGGAAATGAGAACCATGTGACATTGGACCACGTGCTTGATTATGGCGTTTAATGGCACCTTGGAAACCTTTACCTTTAGATACGCCTGTTACATCAATTACGTCTCCAGCTTCAAATGTATCAACTGAGACTTCTTGACCTACTTCGTATTCATCAACATTAACGTTTCTGAATTCACGAATGAAGCGCTTAGGTGCTGTGCCTGCTTTTTTAGCATGGCCTTCAGCTGGTTTGTTTGCATATTTATTACTTTTACTATCCTTTTTGTAAGCTTGTTTGTCTTCATAGCCTACTTGGATGGCGTTGTATCCATCAATCTCTTCAGATTTCTTTTGTAATACAACGTTTTGGCTTGCTTCTACTACTGTTACAGGGATTAGATCACCGTTTTCTCCGAAAACTTGTGTCATCCCGATTTTTCTTCCTAAGATTCCTTTGGTCATCGAAAGTCCACCTCCTAATTTTTTCTATTATAATTTGATTTCGATGTCTACGCCAGATGGTAAGTTCAAGCCCATTAGAGCATCAACTGTTTTTGGTGTAGGGTTAACAATATCGATTAAACGTTTATGAGTACGTTGTTCGAACTGCTCACGTGAATCTTTATACTTATGCACGGCACGAATCACAGTATAAACTGATCTTTCAGTTGGTAACGGAATTGGTCCAGAAACATCTGCACCAGAACGTTTTGCTGTTTCAACAATTTTTTCTGCTGATTGATCGATTACTCGATGATCATAAGCTTTTAATCTGATTCTGATTTTTTGTTTTGCCATAATTTTCCCTCCTTATTCGTCTACATTTAAGTGATAGACTTCTCCACGAAAACTATCTCACACAGCGCCATGGCAAAGCGGCCGGGTGTGTCAGTAACCTTTCGCTTCATCGCGTGTTCTTAAAGTCCAACATTAGATATGATACATGATAAACAGTGATTTATCAAGCTTTTCTATAAAAGTTTTTAAAACTTTTGTCTAACACATACTTTGTTATTGTACTTGATTAAGTATTTCACTTCAACCTATTTCTTAATATTTCTATTGTAATCTTTAAATTTCTATAATTCTACTGTTTCTTATTGTTATTCTATTTTAATTATTTCCTTTATAATAGATAGATATAATAATTGTTGTTAGGTGGTGAAATGAAATGAAAAGTGCAATCCGCACTACACTTTTAGTATTGAGTATTATTTTAATAATTAGCGAATTAGTATACGGGATTCCTTTCTTTGGAGGCAGTATTATTCTTAGTTTGGGTTGGCAACCGTTATTAATAAGTATGTTGCTTTATTTTATAATGATAGTGATTTTAATTGTAGATAAACAAAATGCAATTAAACCTATGATGTTTATTCCCTTATTAGGTGTTATAGGGAACATCATTGCTTTCATACCCGTTGTGGGGATGGTAGTACATTGGATATTATTCTTCTTAATGTTATTTTTTGTCTTCATCTTATTATCTACTCCACTTTATGTTCCTAATAAGAACGCTAAAGTCATTTATACTGAAGATAGACGGAATAAGTAGTACAATAAACAACAAGTATTAATAATAGATAGTTTTGCTATCATTATAATGAAGGAAAATGTTCTTTCTATCATTTATCATTACAAATTAAGCCTAACACTGACTTTATTTTTGCTGTATAAAATTTAAAAGCGCACATTGTTCTAGGTCATATGACAAAGACAATGTGCGCTTCTATATATTTTTATTATCCGTGAACAAATACAAAATAAAGGATGAATAATATCATTAATGCATACATAATTGGATGCACTTCTTTATGACGTTTTGAAATAAGCATCGTAATTGGATAGAAAATAAACCCACATGCAATACCTGTAGCAATTGAATATGATAAAGGCATCATTATAATTGTTACAAAGGCAGGAACTGCTACTTCAAATTTCTTCCAATCTATTTCTGCAAAGTTTGCTGCCATCAACACGCCGACTACGACTAATGCTGGTGTGGTAACAGCACTTGTTACTACTTCCATTAAGGGACTAAAGAATATCGCTAGTAAGAAACAGAACCCGGTTACAACACTTGCAAACCCTGTTCTAGCTCCAACTGCAACACCTGAGCTTGATTCAATATAAGAAGTTGTTGTTGTTGTACCAAATATTGCACCAACAATTGTCGCTAATGAATCTGAGAACAATGCACGTCCTGCTCTTGGGAGCTTGTTATCTTTCATTATGCCTGCTTGTGTAGCGACAGCAACAAGTGTACCTGCAGTATCAAAGAAATCAATAAACAAGAACGTTAGTATTACAATTAAGAATTGCACTGTAAATAATTGACTTGGGTCTTTAAACGCTTCAAATGCTGCGCCAAAAGTCGGCTCTATACTTGGTACTTGCCCTACAATAGCACTTGGTGTATGTATAAGCCCTGTAATCATACCTACAATAGACGTCAGTGCCATACCAATAAAGATAGCTCCAGGTACTCTTAGAGCATACAATACAACAGTAGCTATAATACCAAATATTGTTAATAAAACTGGTCCATTAGTAATATGTCCTAATGTTACTAATGTAGAATCGTTACTTACAATTATCCCAGAACTCTGCAATCCTACGAAGGTTATAAAAAGACCAATCCCGGCTGATACAGCCATCTTCATCTGATAAGGTATAGCATTTATAATTATTTCCCTGAGTCCAGTCATTGTTAGAAATGCAAAGACTATTCCTGAAAATAGAACACCTGTTAAACCAATTTGCCATGGAATGCCCATGGTTAGTACAACTGTAAATGCAAAGAACGCATTTAAACCCATGCCTGGCGCTAGTCCGATAGGATACCTTGCTATTAAGCCCATAAATAATGAACCAACAAACGCAGCCAGAGCTGTAGCAACAAAGATTGCACCTTGGTCCATTTTCATATTCTCAGATACGCCATCAACGCCTGCTAAACTAAGTACTTGAGGGTTAACAGCTAATATATATGCCATAGACAAGAAAGTTGTAAGCCCACCAAGTATCTCTCTCTTATAGTTTGTTTCGTGTTTATCAAACTTGAAATACTTTTTCACGGTTAGTTCTCCTTTTTTTAAAATACCTACATATTCTAATACCAAACGAACTTTTTTACAATAGCAAACACGAACCTTACTAGATTTTTTATGCCATTTGTTCGATTAATCTAGAACTTTAGGCCTTTTAATGCGTCTTGGAATGGGTTGTTCTCTAATCCTTCATCATTATTCATATATTTTTTTAAATCTTTTTTATTTACTTTGTCTGACTTTTTATTTTTATGTCGTTTATCCATTTGAGCTTGCGTTTCTGTATGACCACATACACAACGATATACTGCCTCTTTACCTCTACCGAATAGCGTCATTTTCTTATGACAATTTGGACAACGTGCATTTGTTTTTCTTTGTACATTTTTCTTCGTCTTACATTGAGGGTCTTGGCAGACTAACATTTGACCATTTTTTGTTTTCACTTTGATCATAAATTTACCACATGTTGGACATTCTGTTGTTGTTAAATTATCATGTTTATAATTCTGATTACTCTCTTTAATTTCAGATACAACGTCGTTCGTAAACGACTTCATTTCAGCTATAAATTTATTTGCATCATATTTACCTTGTTCTATGAGCGTTAACTTTTCTTCCCATTCTGCGGTTAATAATGGTGAAGTTAGTTTCTGAGGTGCTAATTCTAATATTTGCTTACCTTTGGATGTAATCCTTATTTTGCCATCTCTAGTTTCAATCGCGTTCATATTAAAGAGTTTGTCGATAATATCCGCTCTTGTAGCCACTGTACCAATACCACCAGTTTCTTTTAATGTTTGATTATGTTTTTTATCAGTTAAATCAAAGAATTTTTGAGGACTTTCCATCGCTTTAAGCAATGTTCCTTCATTAAAATATGGCGGCGGGGTCGTCTCATGTTGATTTATTTGTACTTTGCTAATATTTAATTTTGTACCTTTTTGCAGTTGCTCCATTTGGTAATTTACTTTGTCTTTGTCTTCATATATTTCTTTAAAACCTAATTTAGTAGTTACTTTGTCTTTAAAAGTAAATACATAGCCCTTAATATTCAATTCTATTGAAACAGCTTCGAATTCATGTGGAGGCATAAGATTTTCTAAATACCTTTGTGCAATCATCATATATATTTTAGATTCTCTCTGGCTTAATTGACCCATGTCTGGTCGTACCTCAGTTGGAATAATTGCATGATGATCTGAAACTTTGCTATTATCTACAAACTTTTGCTTAACTGAGAATGATTGCCTCATTTGACTTTTGGCCACATCTTTTAATGAAGTTGCCATAATTGCTTGCAATCTATCTTTTAAAGTATCTACCATATCATCAGTTAGATAATTAGAATCCGTACGCGGGTACGTAACCAATTTATGGCGTTCATACAATGCTTGTAACGTGTTCAAAGTTTCTTTTGGACCTAAGTGGAACCGTTTATATGCATCTTGCTGAAGGTCAGTTAGACTATATAGTTGTTGTGGATAAGCTTTTTTATGTGATTTAGTTATTGATGTTATTTGAGCAGAGTGGCCTTTAATTTTACCTTCTATACTTTCAAATACTGTTTTATCTGGATGTGACTGTGGCTTAGTACATTGAAAAGTTAAGCCTCCTGCATCAACTGACATTGTATAGTATGTCTTCGGTTCAAACTGTTTAATCTCATTCTGTCGCATTTGGACTAATTGTATTGTTGGTGTTTGAACACGTCCTAATGACAATTGCGCATCATACTTAGTAGTTAATGCTCTCGTTGCATTTATACCTACAATCCAATCTGCTTCGCTTCTTGCTAACGCAGCATAGTATAAGTTGTTGAATTTCCGACCATCTTGAAGCTTGTTAAAACCGTCTCTAATTGCTTTTTGCGTTACTGAACTAATCCACAAACGTTTTATTGGCTTTTTATTGTGTGATTTATCTAAAATCAAACGTGCTACAAGCTCTCCTTCTCTCCCAGCATCGGTTGCAATAATAATATCTTTCACATTATTATTATTAATCAATGATTGAACAGTCGAAAATTGTTTTCTAGTTTTACTAATAACAACTGTTTTCATTTTATTAGGTATGATCGGTAAATCATTAAGTTTCCATTCTTTATAACTCTTATCATATTGTTCTGGAGTTGCATTAGTTACCAAGTGACCTAACGCCCATGTAACAATATATTTATTATTTTCAAAGTAACCATTACGTTTTTCGTTGATATTAAGCGTATTTGCAATATCTCTACCTACTGAAGGTTTCTCAGCTATAATTAATGATTTCATAATTTCGCCCTTTCAAATTCAATATAATATACATTGTAACATGTATGTAGCACATCAAAACTTCCATTTAATCAAAAAAGTTCTTATAATTAACTTAAGCGATCATTCTATGGAGGTATTGTTATGAAAATTATTCAGTTAAATAACTATGATCAAATTGTAAAGTTTATTAATAACGCTGATTACCATACCGCATCTTATCTATATAAATTACCACAAGCACACGAAAATGTTGAAGTTGCCATAAAACAAGCTATAGACGATCCAGGTGTATTTGCTCAAATCAATGAACAAAATGAAATCGTTATGCTTATCTTCGCATTCAAATATGAAGATAATAAATACAAGGTTATTGGTCCTTTCATCGATAAAAATAGAGAATTAACAACTGAATCATTTAAAGTTTTATTTGAAACTATGGCGCAAAGTAAACCTGACACAGCCAACTTTAATTTTTCCTTTGAAGAATATGAGCAAAATTATTCATCTTTTATGAAATCAATTCAGTCATCTTATAGTTTTACAGATTATCATTTAATATCAACACAGGACATTGGTACTGTTGATAATATCCAAAACATAACAGACTATCATCCAGCTTACTATCGTTCCTTCAAAAAATTACATGAGCACACGTTCAAACATGATGTAATGACCGCTGACGAAATTGTTAATTCATTGGATAAGCAACATAAACTTTTTGTTTTCATGTCTGAAGGCCTTCTAAAAGGCTACTTATACTTACAAATATACGAAGATACTAAAAATGCTGAAATTAAGTATTTCTCATCTCATACAGATTATAGATTTATGGGAATCGCATTTGACTTATTATCGCACGCCTTAAATTTTGCATTCTCTAATTATGATATTGATAAAACATATTTCAAGATTAGAAATAAAAATCATACACTAGTAGAGCGTTTTAACGAATTAGGTTTTTATATTAATTACGAATATAAAAAATTCAAATACGTAGCTGCACATCTCTAAACTATATTATTATAATAAAATCTTTTTAATTATATAAAAGAGAGCAATAGTGGACTATTGCTCTCTTTTTGCAATTTAATTACAAAAAAATTCCAAATTATAAACTAATACTTTTACTAAAATAATAGTTTGGTTTAGAATGAATGTTTGTAAACAATTGTTGGTGATTGTTTTAAGGGGAGAAAAACAAATAGAGAGAGAGTGAGTAAAAGTATGGATTTATTAATTGCTTTATTACCTGCGTTATTCTGGGGTAGTGTAGTTTTAATTAATGTTCTTGTAGGTGGAGGCCCTTATAATCAGATTAGAGGGACGACTTTTGGTGCATTAATCATCGGTATTATCTTATTACTTACAGGTAATGCCAAATTTGATGATCTTACTATCATTATTGTTGGTTTAATTTCTGGTGCTTTCTGGGCATTAGGTCAAGGTTATCAATTAAAATCTGTAAGTCTTATAGGTGTTTCAAAAACAATGCCTATTTCAACAGGATTACAGTTGGTTGGTACAACGTTATTTAGTGCCATTTTCTTAGGTGAATGGAGTACTGGTGTGCAAGTTACATTAGGCCTTGTTGCTATGGTGTTACTTGTTATTGGTATTGCGTTAACATCTATTAAAGGTAAAAATGAAGCATCAGAAAGTGCCAAAAACTTTGGTAAAGCGATGCCTATCCTTTTAATATCTACTGTTGGTTATGTTGTCTACGTAGTAGTAGCACAAATATTTGGCGTAGATGGAATGAATGCTTTATTCTTCCAATCTATAGGTATGGCTATTGGTGGTTTAATACTATCAGCTAAACATGAAACATCAGTTAAAAGTACACTATGGAATTTAATTCCAGGTGTTGTATGGGGTATCGGTAACTTATTTATGTTCTACTCACAACCAAAAGTTGGTGTAGCAACTAGTTTCTCATTTTCACAATTATTAGTTATTGTATCTACACTCGGCGGTATTTTCCTATTAGGCGAGAAAAAAGACAAACGTCAAATGATTGGTATTTGGGCTGGTATTGTACTTATCGTTATTGCAGCCTTTGTACTCGGAAATATTAAAGCATAATTATAATTAAGAGATATGACCATACTTTAAATTGTTACTAATTAAGGAGGAGTTTGAATATGTTCACAGATTTAGAAGGCAAAGTAGTAGTTATCACAGGTGGTAGTAGCGGCATTGGTAAAGCAATGGTAGAACAATTTGGTAAAGAAAAGGCTAAGGTTGTTATTAACTATCTTTCAGAAAGTTCATTAGACGATGTAGCTCAATCTATCAAATTAATTGAAGATGCAGGCGGACAAGCAATTAAAGTACATGCAGATGTATCAAAAGAAGAAGATGTAAATAATTTAATTAAAGCTGCAGTTGATACATTTGGAACATTAGATATTCTTATAAATAATGCTGGTTTTGAAAAACCAATTCCAACTCATGAGATGCCTTTAGAAGAATGGCAAAAAGTTATTGATATCAACTTAACTGGTGCATTTATCGGTTCAAAAGCTGCAGTTAATCAATTCCTTAAAGAAGATAAAAAAGGTATTATTCTTAACACATCAAGTGTACACGATAGAATTCCTTGGCCAAACTATGTAAACTACGCTGCTAGTAAAGGCGGCTTAAAATTAATGATGGAAACAATGTCTATGGAGTACGCTCAACACGGCATCCGCATTAATAATATTTCACCTGGTGCTATCGTAACAGAACATACAAGAGAGAAATTCTCTGATCCAGAAACACGCGCTGAAACATTAGAAATGATTCCAGCCAAAGAAATTGGTGAAGCTGATCAAGTTGCAAATGTTGCACGTTTCTTATGTTCAGATTTAGCTGACTACATTCATGGTACTACAATCTATGTAGACGGTGGTATGACAAACTACCCAGCATTTATGGGCGGTAAAGGTTAACTTTTATTTATCAATTAGACTTATCCCTGTTTAATGATAAACCATTAGTAAACCCGTTTAGGTAGCAATATTTTTTCGCAAACGATATCGTTGTCACACCCCGACAGCAATATCTAAATTAACCACGACTTATCTTTATGTCTCGATATTATGGCCCACAAGAATATTTAAGCTAAAGCTTATATGTTCTTGTGGGCCATTAAATTTACAATTACGATTAAGTACTCAAGACGTTAGTGAAATGTCCTGAGTACTTTTTGTTTATATATATAAGGGTTGTTAAATTAATCTTAACTGTACCTGTGTTCTTCCCTTTTTCAATTAATAAGTCAAATAAGAAAGTAGAGTAGAAAGCAATTTATTTAAAAAGATGTAATCATCCCGCGTAGACAAAGATGACTAGATTTGTTATAAGTTAAAATGTTTATCTGAGATAAATACTTATTTATAGATTAAGGCTGAGACAATCAATTTGTCCCAGCCTTAATCTATATTTTGTGATTAAATTATTGATTACGAATGTTTAAACAAATAAAGCTTGATAAATGTACAGAATGACAATACTAATTACAATAGTTAAATTCGTAACCATACCTACCAACGGTAAAGTTTTATATTTAAATTGTATGGAATAAGGTATGATAGCTACACCAACAGGTAATAACCAAGCAACTTGTAAAGTTGTTTTGATCATCTCATCTTCTACTGGTAAAAAGAAATGTACTAATAAACCAGCAAGTATACCTAAACCATAGTGTATAGCTAAATATTTAAGTGCAATCGGTAAAAACCTCTTATCAATGCTGAAGTTCAACATCAGACCTAGTAAAATCATTGATAATGGCATATTAGCCCCAGATAACACAGAGAAAAAATCAATTACTGGGTCTGGAAAATGAATATCAAGCATATTTAAAATAAACATTATGATATAAGTCATAAGTGGCACCGATTTGAGCAAGTTTTTCCCTAAATATTTAAAGTCGAAACTATCGCCGGCGCTACTAAAATAGCTACCGACAAAGTAAGTTACACCAAACATGATAATAGCCCCACCTATATCAGCCATACCAAAATATATCATCCCTGTTTGTGGCCATATTGCTTCAACGAGCGGATAAGCAAATAAACCTATATTCAATGAAGCCATCATCATGCCAGTCGCGCCGCGAATTTGGTTATCATATTTTATAAATAGCCAGACCACAATAATCTTGGCAAGAATACCATAAATAATCATCATTATTGGTAAAATTGAAAGTGATAAATCAAGTTCTGCACCATTCAAATTAACTATTACTAGCGAAGGCAAAGTGACATTTAATACTAAGGTAGAGAATACTTGGCTATCATTCGCCTTAAAATAATTAACCCTCTTTAATGTATAACCCAATGCAATCAGTATAATAATTATGATAAATTGTTGAGTCACAATAATCCTTCTTTCATTACATTATTTCGTTTTCATTCCATTTTCATACTTTAACATAAATGTTGGTTGTTTTAGAAGCTTTCGATTTCATGTTATAATTCTAGTCAATCTCATGTAGCCTAATGCTATTATAATAATAAGGAGTGACTAGCAATGGATTTAAATGATAAATTAGCAGAACTAAAATATGATTATGTCAGATTACAAGGCGATTTGGAAAAAAGAGAATCCGTCAATCAAGATGTTGACCCATTGGTAAGACAACTTGAAGAGATAGAAGAAGAAATTGCATCTGTGCGTTCAGAAATTAGTCGAAAAGATCATAAATAACATCCTAGTCAATCTATTTTTTACATGCTAAGATTAAGAGCGAATATAGAAAGGATGTCAACATATGCAACTATATCTTATCTTGTTACCAATACTTTATCTAATTGTGAGTTACATAAGCATATTTAAAATGAATACAATTATCACTCGTATTTTAAGAATAATTATGGCTCTATTATTACTATTTGTAGTAGCGATTACAACACTCTCATTCCCCGCAATTAACTGGTGGGTATTTATTCTACTCTTACTATTAGTTGGTAACGTGGAAATTACAAGTTTCAAAAGTGGTAAAAAAGACCAAAAAGCGGTTCAAATTTTAAATATTATTACAATAATTATATTTGTAATATATGTTATTTTAACTTTAGTATTATATTAATATGGAATACTTATACAAACGCGAGACCACAATCAATATTATAATATTGATTGTGGTCTCGTCTTTTTTATATGAATTAAATAATTATGAGCAGAAACGCCTTCTATTAAGATGGTTTTATACTATTAGCTGATTATTATTGAATATACTTATATTCATAACGGTCCGAGACACATACTTATGCCTCGGACTGTCCTTATACTTATTCAAACTATTTCTTTTTGCGTGTTACTTTATCTTTTAATGTAAACAATATTTCGTAAATAACTGGAACGACAATCAATGTTAATATTGTAGAAGATATCAATCCTCCGACAACAGTTGCTGCCATGCCTTTAGAAATAATAATTGAACTATCTTCACCAAATAGCATTGGCGCGAGTGCACCTATTGTGGCTAACGCCGTCATTAATATTGGTCTGATACGTGTTCCACCAGCCTCTAATAGCGCCTCTTTCATCTCTAGGCCTTGCTTTTGCTTATTAATCACTCTATCTATTAACACGATCGCATTAGTAACTACAATACCTATCAACATCAACATGCCTATCATGCTTGGTACAGAAATCGTTTCTCCTGTAATGACTAATGCTAGAACTACGCCAATCACTGTATATGGTAAAGAGAATAATATAGTGAATGGTGCAAGTGCCCCTTTAAATGTTAATACAAGCACTAAATACACAATGATAATAGCCGCTAACATTGCGAATGCTAATTGAGTAATGGCATTACCAATATCTTCATTCGCGCCTCCTACGTTAATTTTAACATTCGTAGGTGTATCAAGATTGTTCACTTTAGATAATACCTTTTGAGAGGTGCCACCTACATCGTCATTTGTCACTTTAGCTGAAACGGTAGCAGTATAATCACCTGCTTTTGTTTCTATCTTATTCGGTGTTTTAGTTTGTTCTAATGTAGCAATATCACTTAACTCTATAGCTTGCCCCATCGGTGTTTGTAATTTCGTACTTTCTAACTTTTCTTTCGACCAATCTGTTTCTTTATCTTCCTTAATTTTCACATCAATAGATTTCCCTTTTTCCTTGATGGTAGTCACACTTTGCTCTGGCGTATTTTGGTTCAGGGTCATAGCTAATTGAGCAGCTGATAAACCATATTTTGCTGCTTTATTTTGTTCAACTTTAATATTATATTGATCATATGTCTGTGTTAAGTCAGATTTGACATTAGCCATACCCCTAACGTCCTTCATCTCATCTTCTACTTTATTAACTGTGTCTTTAATGGCTTCAAGTGTTGGACCTGTAACCGAAACTTCTAACTTATTATTACTACCACCTGTACCCATGTCTTGATTTGCCCATTCGCCTGGATGATTGTATTTTTCTAAGTGTTGTAATACTTTATCGGGCTCTTCATCAAAATTTGGTGTATTTGAATCGTATTCCACCATAATAGCCATACTGTTTGAGCTTCCAGTTGGATCAGTTGGCGATGCACCACCAACTGAGTATTGTACGGTTTTTACTTTATCTTTTTTATTTAAATATTTTTGAACTTGTTCCGCGTGATTTAATACGCCTTTTTCTGTTTCTCCTGGCTTTGGTGTATAGGTTAATGCCATGAATTTATCTTCACCAGTGGAAATAAAGCTAGTTCCTAATTTAGCTGCACCTAATCCTATACTTGCAATTAAGATGATTGTACTAACTAGGATGACAATCCATTTGTGATTTAAAGACCATTTTAAAATTACTTTGTATTTTCTACCAATAAATCCTAAAGATTCCTCTTTATAATGGTTAATACCCTTTTTAAAAAATGTAGCACTTAAAGCAGGTACAATTGTAATAGAAACAAGTAATGATGCTAATAGACTAAAGGCTATCGCTAATGCGAACGGTCTAAACATTTCACCAACAGAGCCGGTAACAAACGCTAAGGGTAAGAATACGATAATCGTTACGATTGTAGATGACATGATTGGTTTAAATACTTCACTCGTTGCACTTACAATTAATCGATCTCCTGTTAATGATTCATTTCTGTCTGATAATCTCCGATAAATATTTTCTACTACTACAATTGAATCATCAATGACACGACCGATTGCAACCGTCAATGCACCTAATGTTAAAATATTTAGTGATACATCCGATAATTTCAAAGCAATCATCGCTATTAAAATAGACATCGGTATTGAAACAATAGCTATTGTAGTTGTTCTAATATTTCTTAAAAATAATAGAATAACGATAATTGCAACAATCGTACCTAATATTGCTTTTTCAATCATAGTATACAGTGCATCTTCAATAGGTTTTGCTGTATCCATTACTTTTGTAGCTACCATATCTGGATTTTCTTTAATAAGTTTATCTATTTCTTTCTTCGTATCTTTTGCCACTTGAACTGTATTTGCATCTTGCGCTTTTGTTATCTGAACATTTACAGCATCTTTACCATTTGTTTTAGATATGGACTCTCGTTCATCCCCAGCTGTTACATCAGCAATATTTTTTAATTTAACTGAAGGTATCTCGGCTCCGTCAGTTTGACTACTTGCTGTCGAATTGTCAGGTTGCGACTGAGCTTCAAGTGAACTTTGTGATTCAGTTTGACCATTGGATTCTTGCATCGTTGCATCACTCGAATTACTTTCAGTTTGAGACTGAGTACCTGAGCTTGCACCAGCAGATAGTGGTATATCTATGTTTTTGAGTGCATCTACAGATGTAAACTCACCATCAATAACCACGGATTTTTCTGTGTTATTAAATTGGAACAATCCCAATGGCGTTTCACTTGTCGCACTTTTCAAATACTGTTCAACACTATCTTTTGTTAAACCGCTGCTCTCGAGTTTCTCTTGGTCAAATTTAATAGACACTTCACGAGATGTTTGCCCATTTAATTGAGCATTTTGTACACCATCTATTGTTTGTAGCTTCGGTATTAATTGATGATTAATTTTGTTAGTTGTATCTTTTAAGTTATTGTCTTTAGTCGTAAATGAATACGCTACAATCGGAAAGGCGTCCATAGAACTTCTTGAAAGTTCAGGTTCTTCAACGCCCTCCGTAAATTTTATTTTATCAATTTCTTTTTTCAAATCATTTTCTGCTTTATCTAAGTCTACACTTTCTTCATATTCTACTGTAACCATGGAAGCATTTTGTATAGATTGCGCTGTGACATTTTTAACACTGGCCATCGATCTAACTTGATCATCAATTTTATCACTAACATCCTCTTTAACTGTTTCTGGTGTGGCACCTGGCATAGACGTTTGTACTGTAATCATTGGAGATTCTACATCTGGTAATAATTCTAGTTTCATTTTTGCACTAGCATATAATCCACCTAAAATAACTAATAGTACCATTAGAAATATGGCAAATTTGTTCCCTAGTGAAAACTGTAACAGTTTCTTTATCATATTGTTTCCCCTCTCCCGTTTCTTAAAAATCACACATTCCATTTTAATAACAAACATTTCCCTTTTTACTGCAATAACATTAATTAATATAAATACCGGTAAAATATGTATACATAAATAGCGCACGTTATATAGTTTATTAAATTAATTCTAAAACTTTATAACGTGCATGCATTTGAATTTAAACTGCTTATTTATTTTTTAATTTACGTGATAATTTAATTTTTGCTTTTGTAAGTTTAGGTTTAAAGTTTTCGATAACTTGATATAGTGGTTGATTTAACACATAATCAAATTCACCAATTTTTTCACTCAAATAAGTGCCCCAAACTTTTTTGAATGTCCATAGGCCGTAATGATCAGAAGATTTATCTGGATCATTATCTGTACCACCAAAATCATAAGTCGTTGCGCCATGCTCTCTAGCATACTGCATCATTGCAAATTGCATATGATGGTTTGGTAAGAAATTACGATATTCATTTGAAGAAGCACCATATAAATAGTACGATTTATTACCTGCAAACATTAACAATGCGCCTGATAAATATATACCTTCAGGATGTTTGGCTTCTAATTCAATCATTTCCTCAATGAGTTCTTGTGTTTTACTTATTTTATTATCTGCATCGTTAAGTTTGTTAATTGTCTTTTTATCTTGTTTCTTATCGGCTAATTTTACTTTTTCAGCTTCAATTTCTTGTAACTCTTTTCTTAATTCTTGTAGGACTGGTTTTGGTTCTAACTTAACTAGGAATAGTTCTGCATCTCCGTCAGGATGCAAGGCATCATATATATTCTGGAAATAGCTGATATCTCTTGTTAAAAATCCATCACGTTCGCCTGTAATTTGCATTAATTTAGCAAATGTCTTTAAACCTTCTCTATTTGAACGTTCAACTGTAGTGCCACGTTTTAATGCTAATCTTACTTTCGAACGATTACGACGTTCAAAACTTTGAATCAATTCTTCATCTGTTTTATCGATAGGCGTTATCATTGTCATTCTTGGTTGTATATAGTCTTTAGATAGTCCTTCTTTAAACCCTTTATGTTTAAAGCCTAATGCACGTAAATTGGTTAAAGCTTCTGCACCTTTATCTACCTCTACATCTGGATCAATCTTAATCGCATATGCTTTCTCTTCTTTAGCGATTTGCATTGCTGCTTCCAATAACGTCTCTAAAGCTAATTTATTGCTGTAGTCAGTAACAAACCCACGTGAAATATAGCAAAGTGTATAAGGTAACTTAGGCACTTTTTTAAATAATAGCTGACCTACTCCAACAATTTCTCCATCTTCTCCAACTGCGATACGTCTTGAATACCAGCCAGTTAATGTTTTGGTTTCAGCCCATTTAGTTAATTGTAATAAGTCACCTTGCGGATGAGCTTTAACAAATGCATCATGCGCTTGATTAGTGATATTCATCTTTTCCATAAAAACTGATGTCTCCTTTATCAATTCAATTCTATGATATTATATATTGTTTTATTCTAATTTTCACATACAAACTATCATTTGCTATACTATAATAAATATAGAAATGAGGTTTTTTTATGCGAATTTTTATTATTGGCTTACTATTATTAATTAATTTAATTTTCATTTTTCAAGCTATCAATGAACCACTTACAATTTCATACTTAAGTTTAAGAATTATTTTAGCAGCATTTACATTTATAATAACTGTTTATTTACTACTATTGCGTACTCAAAAAATTTCTACTTACTTAGCTATTTTAACACTTATCACATCTTTGATACACATATTCATAATCGCACACAGCGCATACTTGTATATTTATTAGTCTGCTATAAATTTGTAACTTAAGCCGCGTATAATTAATGTGTAAGGAGACGTTGTTTTATTATCTTTTATAGTGACTGATTTATAACCTGAGTCAGTGCCATCACTAATGTTAAATAATGTCTCATCGCCTTTTAATTTTAATGTTGTGACACTTTCTGTTTCGTTTATTATTTCCATATCAAACCAACGTTGCCACTTATTCACTGTATGTTTGCGCTCAGTACTAGACAGTTCTACTGATTGAATTATGAATTCATTTTGACGCAGTGACTCTAACTTTTCATTTCGCGTATCTTCTTGTTCATTCCACTGGATAAAAAATGGGGGTTTCACTCTATAGTCTGGGTCTGCAATATATAATAATTTCCATGATGTTTTATCGCCTTTCATATTCTCTCTTTGCATGTTTACAGGTCCAATAACGTCTATATCTTTTTCCTCTAAATCTACTTTTAGTTGGTCGATATCTTGCGTACGAAATGCCAATGTTTTTAAACCTTGTGCATAATTATCTTGAACTATTTTAGAAGGAAATGACACTCTACCTTCATCAGTTTTAATAATTTTTTGCAAGACGTCTGGCTTATAAACATCTATCAATTCAATATATGCATTGCTTAAATAAGACAACCTATTGTATGTACCTAATCTCTCGTGTTGTCCACCTTGTTGTAAAGTTAGCAAATGTCCTGGGTATTTAAAGTTGTCTAAATGTTGAATATAGTGTACTAAATGATCTAATTTTAAATTTTGCATAACTTTTCTCCCCTATTTTCATCTTTAACCTTATCATAACAAATTGCGTACTACTTTACTTCTTATAAGTGGCTAAGGAAGTTGTTAATTAACTCTTTACCGTAAGTTTTAATTATTATTTCAAAACGATGCTATTGATTTATTTCATAAAAAGGCTTAGAATATTATCTGTTATTAAAAGTTAGCTTTGCTAACTAATTTAGGAGGCCATTATGAATACACCAAGCATATTCAATAATTTAATTGCAGTTTATCGACCTTATACAAAGTTATTTTCACCTATATTTGAAGACTATGACTTATATCCTGCACAATGGTTAGTGATGAAAGATATTGCACATAATGCACCAACAACATTAGTTCAAATTTCTAAACGCCGTGCAATCGAAAAGCCTACAACTCGAAAAATCTTAAAAGTACTCTCTGAAAAATCATTGTTAAAAATTGAAACTGGAGAAGATAAAAGAGAAAAATTATTATCTTTTTCTGAAGAAGGTCAAACTCTTTATGACAATATAAATGAACGCGTTTCTATCGTACAAGAAGAAATACTTCAAAAAACTAATTTATCCGAAGCTGACCTGAATCATACAGTTCAAGTCATTCAAAAAATTCATGAAGAAATAACTAAAATGGAGGAAATGTAAAAATGAATCAATCATCATCCGTGAGATCACCTATATGGACTAAAAGCTTTAATATCAATTTTATAACGAACTTTGCAATATATCTTAGCATGTATTTACTCATAGTTATTATAGCGAGTTATACTAAATCAGAATACCATGTCTCCGATAGTATAGCCGGACTCGTTTCAGGCCTTTTTATAATAGGGTCCCTAATTGGACGATTTGCTACAGGTAAGTATGTTAATAAAATAGGTCCAAAGACCATTTTATTAGTAGGTTTAATATTCTTAATCATCACACAGCTCTTTTATTTTATAGAAGGCTCATTGGCACTATTAATGTTCACTAGATTAATTAATGGGATTGCTACAGGTATTACTACTACTGCAACTGGTACAATTGCAGCATACGTAACACCAAATGATAGAAAAAGTGAAGGTATTAGCTTATTCTCGCTAAGTCTTGTTATTGGTGCTGCAATAGGTCCATTCTTTGGTCTCTTACTTATCAATACTTTTCCAATTAAATTATTATTTTTAATTTGTTTAGTTTGTGGCATTGTTAGTTTTATTATTTCATTCTTTGTAAACTTAGATTTCAAATTAGAAACAAAAACACAAACCACTTCTGAAAATGTTAAAAATAAGAAATTTAATATAAACAATTATATAGCAAAAGAAGCAGTACCTGTCGCTATCATCATGTTAATATCAGGTCTGACTTATTCATCTATTCTTACGTTTTTACAGTTCTTCACTCAAGAAATTAATCTCGTAACCATATCTAGTTACTTCTTTATATTTTATGCTATTGCCTCATTAGTTACTCGTCCAATAGCAGGTCGCTTAATGGACCAAAAAAATGAAAATGTTATTGCATACCCTGCATTCTTTTTCTTAATTATTACTTTTTTAACCTTGAGTATTACAAATAATGGTTGGTTACTTATTCTAGCAGGTCTATTCTTAGGTGCCGGTTATGGTAATATTTCTTCCTGCATGCAAGCAATTGCTATAAAAGTATCTCCTCCTGCAAAATATGGTATAGCTACTTCAACTTATTTTATAGGGCTTGATTTAGGGCTTGGTTTTGGACCTTATGTTTTAGGTTTTATCACTTCTACTGTTAGTTATGCGCAGCTGTACGGCATTATGGCAATTATTGTACTAATAACTGCAATTATTTATTATTTTTTACATGGTAGAAAAGTAAAAAAAATCGTTTCTAACTAAAAACTTTATAACTAACACTAACTCAATATTATGATAAGGCTGGGACAATTAACTTGTCCCAGCCTTATCTTTGTTTTTGTAATTATATTACTTATGTATCATTTTGATGGTTGCGCAACGTTAATTTGTTCAACCTCTTTAATAATGTCATCTAACAACTGTATCTGCTCATTATTATAATAATAGAAAACTTGTCTTTCGTCTGTTTCAGAACGCACTTTCGAAATCAATTCTTTTTTATAAATCTTTCTTATAATTACATCAATTTTGCTAGTATCCCAAAGCATTTCGAAATGAAGGACGTCACGTAATTCTTTACCACTTATTCTTGTAGCTTCGTATACTTTAAACAATACAACAAATTCTTCAATCGACATTTTATGCTTTGATTTCAACCAATGCTTTAACTGACACAAATCTCTTTCAGATGTTATAAAATATGATACTTTACTATCCATAAAAATGGCCTCCTTATTGACTACTCTAGTTGTTTTAATTCTTTTTATTTGGCTTTACTTAATGAATAAGCTTCAAAAGTATTATATAACACTTTCTTCTTTTAATCTATTATTTTTAATCGAAAAGATAAATATTTTTTTCTATTGAACATTATTTATATCACTTAAAATGAATATCTTTAAAAATTTGTATTCACTAAAATGTTTCAACCTCGATTAACCTCTTTATTTAACATTATTATTTTATAATACTTTAATCTCTTTATTATATGATACATATATAATAGTATTTACTATGATAAATTATTTTATTTTTTATTTTTCAAAATAAAAAATCCCTATTAAAGTGTTCAAAGTGTTAAATGACTACTTTAATAGGGCTGTGGTTATATGAATCGAATTAACCGCCAATATAATTCATATTTATTTTTTTACGTTTTCTATTTTCAACTGTTTGGGCTGTACGTTCATCTGAATAACGATCGTCTCTTATATTCCAAAGAAGCTTAAATTGTTCTAATAACTCAGCATTAGTTGCACCATCTCTCATAAATGATTTAACATCGAAGCCATCTACTGTACTAAATAAACAACCATAAAACTTGCCATCTGATGATAGTCTAGCGCGAGTACATGTAGAACAAAAAGATTGAGAAACGCTAGTAATCAATCCAAATTGTGCTCCAGTACCTTTATGTTTATAATATTTGGCCACTTCCCCGTAGTATTTTGGTTTGACCGCTTCAATATCAAAATCTTTTTCAATCATTTCTAACATTTCATCTTTCGTAACAACTTTACTAAAATCCCAACCATTATCATTACCGACATCCATAAATTCGATAAACCTAATTTCAATTTCCTTCTCTTTAAAATATTGAATCATTGGAAGAATTTGATTATCGTTGACACCCTTTTGTACAACAACGTTGACTTTCACCTGAAAACCAATAGAAACAGCATAATCAATCTGTTGTAGGATTGTTGAAGCTTTAATATTTCTATTATTTATGTTTTGGAACACTTCATCTTCAATAGCATCAAGACTTACGTTTATACGTCTTAAACCAGCATCATATAACTTTTGACCATGTTTTTTTAATAGCAAACCATTGGTAGTAAGTCCAATATCTTCTATTCCCTCAATTTGATTTAATTTATAAATAAGTTTATCCAAATCACGTCTTAATAACGGTTCTCCACCTGTTATTCTTATCTTTTTCACACCTAACTTTGTATAGACATGAGCTATACGTACCATTTCATCAAATGAAAGTAGTTCATCTTTAGGTAAGAACACAAAGTCATCACCAAAAATTTCTTTTGGCATACAATAATCGCAACGAAAATTACATCTATCGGTAACTGACAATCTTAAATCACGAATCGGACGTCCCAGTTTATCAGTTATTTGTTCTACCATAACGTTAGGCCTCCTTATCTATTTAATATATCTTGTTGTAAAGAGTCCAAATCTTGTTGATAATTTATATTTTTATACCAATAGCCTGGTGATTGTATTGTATCTACACTTAACCAGTCACTTTTAACTTTACTATATACATTTTTCAAGCTGAAATCATCCGAAGCTAAAGCTTCGTTCATCGTATTCAATGTATGTGGGCTATAAAATGCCAAAGTTGGTATTGGTCTTCCCTGTTCATGAAAACCTGCAACGTCTAATTGATCTTCTATCAAATGTTCCACCATAAATTGATATAATTTACTAATGGCTTTTTGCGTTATCATTGGTGTATCAACCGAAATCACAAAAAAGAGCTCTTCGTTTTTATATAAGTTCATCACGGAACGAATACCTGCCAAAGGACCTTTCTCTTTATTTTGATCATCGTCAATAACAATATCTTCATAATCAAACTGTGAAGCTAAATTCTCATTTGTACTAATTATGATTTGATTAAACATATTTGTTGCTTCTAACACACTGATAATTCGCTTATAAAAATATTGGGAATCTATTTGTGCAAAAGCTTTTGGTTCGCCGAATCTCTCTGATTGTCCTCCGGCAAGTATAATAGCCTTCATGTCTTATTTACCCTCCGCTAACTGGTGGAATTAATGCCACTGTATCATTTGGATGTACTATATCATCTTGTTGAACGAATTCTTCATTAATTGCGATTTGAAATTGTTTATCATTGATTTGTGGGTAACGCTCAAATAAATCTGTTAAAAATTCATTTACTGTAATATCATAACTCAAATCAATCTCTTCAGACGTTTTTTCTAATATATCTTTGATTTCTGCAAAGTATAATATCTTCATTTAGAATCATCTCCTAAAATAGCATCATTATAATTACCATGTTGATGACCTTGCCATTGCGCACCATCTTCCCATATCTCTTTTTTCCAAATAGGCACAATTTCCTTAATGCGTTCTATTGCATATTCATTTGCACGGTAGGCGTCTTTACGATGAGGAGATGAAACACTTATAAGTACAGCAATATCTGATATCTTTAGTGGTCCTATCCTATGGACGATCGCCGTTAAAGTCCCTGGCCATTTCTTTGCAATTTCATCACCTATTTGAGCAAGTTTCTTCTCTGCCATAGGAATATAAGCTTCATATTCAAGGTATTCTGTTTTTATTCCTTTTGTCCATTCTCTTACATGTCCTGTAAAAACTACAATCGCACCCTGATGTTCATTTAAAACAAACTCTCTATACTGTTCTGTTTGTATGGGTTCATTCACTACTTCAAACTGCTTCATTTAATGCATTCCTTTTATCTTAAAATAAGTTAATAACCAATTCTCATAATATTCCATTGCATTAATATCATTCATTTTCATATAATACCGTACATTGGAAAGCTTGGCTAAAGTTTGGCGCTCATATTCATTAGTGTAAACAACTACTTTATCAAAAACTGCATTTTTAAAACCTTCTACCAATATGATGTCACTGTCTATTGTAACAGATTCATTTATGATTTCCTCAAGACTTTGTTCCTCAATTCTTGTCACTGTTTGTTGATATAAATGCCCCTGTACAATGCTTTGATCAGCACCAGCATGAAAATGTTTCATATGATCCACTTGTTCTTTTTGTAAGGTAATATCATCATCTTGGAAATCCTGTTGATGTTGTCCATGATGCTTTACAGTAGCAACAGTTAAGTCATGTTCTTTCAAAAGTTCAATTGTATGAGACATCAAAGTGGTCTTTCCTGAATTTTTAAAACCTACTATTTGTAGAATCATATAAAACAATCCGTTTCATAAGCTTGTGACTCCGTTAAAATAACATCTACTGTATACCCTTTTTGATATCCTCTTGTTCCACCTGGTAACATTATCATCGCATTGCTGTGCGCAATAGCAACGACTGCTCCTGATTTATTAAATCCCGAAGGCACGACTGTCATTGACTTTCCATTAAAAGTAGCCGTTGCTCGTACGAAACGTGTAAATGGATTGGCTTTGGTTAGATCTTCCATTAGGGTTGCCTGTATTATTTGAGGATAAACAGCTGTTGCTCCCATCATATGCAGTACAGCAGGTTTAACATATAGTTCAAAACCAGTAAAACATGCCGATGGATTACCAGATAGACCAAATAAATATTTACCATCAGCTACAGCTACTGTTGTAACACTACCAGGTCGCATTGCAATTTTATTAAATAACACCTCCGCATTAATCTCGTCATAAATTTGTGGTAAATAATCAAAGTCACCAACAGAAACACCTCCTGTTGTAATAACAATATCATGTTTAGACATAGCATCTTTTACAACTTGAATACTACTTTTTAAATCATCTTCTTGAATTTGGTAAGATGCAACATCTAAATTAAACTTTTGACTTAAAGCAACAATCATTGGTCCATTTGAATTTCTGATTTTACCTGGTTCTAAGTCATCGCCAACTTCTAGCAACTCACTCCCTGTCGCAATAACGCCGATACTAGGCTTATCAAACACTTTAACTTGTGTGTAACCATACGTTGCTAGAACTGCTATAGCACCTGGGTTGATTTGTTGTCCTTTATTTAGAACCGTATCACCAATCTGTGTTTCTTCACCTTTTAAAGATACATTCTCATAAGCAGTAAATGACTTTCTTATAGTAAAACTTTGTTCATCTTCTACTGTTTGTTCTAACATTACTACTGCATCTGCACCTTTTGGCATTTCAGCTCCTGTCATAATACGTACCGCTTCAAAAGGTCCTACTTCCTTTTCAGAAACTGATCCTGCACCAATATGGTCGACCACTGTAAAAGTAATTCTATGGTCTCCACTGGCACCTTCCGTATCTCTACTTCTCAGTGCAAATCCATCATAAGGTGATTTATTAAATCTCGGGATTTCATATGTAGCTACAATATCTTCCGCTAATATATAATTAACGCTGTTTTCTAAAGGCACTTCGATTTGTTTTGTATATATATCTTGGCTCACAACACGCTCGATTGCTTCTCTTACTGGTATTGGATTTCTTTTTTCAACTGGCATTTAAAATCTACTCCTTAAAAAAATGGATTTCGTGATATACTAGGAAACGATTAGGAGGGATAACTTTGTCTGAATTCACACATATCAATGAACAAGGTAACGCTAAAATGGTTGATGTCTCAGAAAAAAACATTACCAAACGCACAGCCATTGCGCATTCAAGTATTACAGTTAATCAAGCAATTTATCAGCAAATTGTCGATAATACAAATAAAAAAGGCAATGTACTCAATACTGCACAAATCGCGGGTATCATGGCTGCTAAAAATACTGCTGATATTATTCCTATGTGCCATCCATTACCGCTTACCGGGATTGATATTTCATTTAACTGGAAAGAAAGTGAAACATCATTTACTTTAAATATCCAAGCGAGCGTTTCAACAACTGGAAAAACTGGTGTCGAAATGGAAGCACTTACCGCAGCATCTGCAGTTGCGTTAACTGTATATGACATGACGAAAGCTTTAGATAAAAGTATGATTATTGGTGAAACATATTTACTATCTAAAACTGGTGGTAAATCCGGTGATTTCCAACGACCGAATTAATATCTGGTTATACATGTTTGTTAGACACTTGCAAAACTATATTACATATCACAATATGACTTAGGTATTATATGACCTTAAATTCAATATCGTGTTTGGTAATAGATGCCACTACGTATCACAATTGTTTTGACTATTGAGTCAAACTTTTGAGAGAGATAACGAAATCAATTGAAATTTTTTGATTTTTATCTCTCTCCTATTTTATTTAGTTATTTCTTGAACTAAATGATTTAATTCAGGTTTGATTAGTTTGTTCAATGCTAACTTAACTGCACCGGTAGAACCAGGCACACTAAAAATTAACTGTTTACCAACTGTGCCTGCGATCGCCCTCGATAATAATGCACGGCTCCCAACATCTTCAGTATAACTAAGATACCTAAACAACTCTCCAAATCCTTCAATTTCTTTTGTGATAAGAGAAGAAACTGCTTCTATTGTCACATCTCTTTGTGCAATACCCGTGCCACCCGTAGTGATAATAACGTCAATTTCTTCGGTTGACCATTGCTTTAACTGAGTTTGTATTGCAGTTATATCATCTTTTACAATACAGTAATGATTATCAGCAATATGAACGTTCAATTCAGAAAGAAGAGATATTGCCAATTGGCCACCTTTATCTGTATCGTAGTTTCTTGTGTCAGATACAGTTAATATTGCACAATTAATATCTTTATCTAACTTTACATTTGTATGCATCATTATTAATTCTCCTTTATCCAAAAAGTTGATTCATTAGTGTAATAGCCATATCAGGCTTGGTCATACCATGTATCAGCATTCTCCCATTTTTGAAACTTACTATGCGATACCCTTTGTATTTAAATTGAAGCAGATAGTCATTTCGTTTAAATGGAATTTCATATTCTGTTAAAAATGCTTCTAACATTTCCTGGGAAATGTTAGGGTTTTCATACTGTACCGTATCTCTCCCACATAAACTGACAAATTGACGCTTTGTTTCGTTTAAATATGGATATGTAGGTGATTCCCCACATGTTGGACAATGTAGTCGCTGTAATTTACTATAACCAAACGTAAAATGTGTTCCGTCCCATAAGTCTCCATATGTTACTTTGGTGCTAATATCTTGCTGGGTTAATACTTTTAACGCATCTCTCATCTGTAAACTTGTAGTCATACTTACAGCTGGTTGAATGACACCAACTGTATCACAAGTTCTATTAATAACAGGTAATTGTGGCATCAAACAATTAAAGCACGGTGTTAAACCTGGAATAAACGCGGTTTCTATATATGTGCTTTCTACAACACCACCATATATCCAAGGTATCCTTTGCTGAAACGCAAAATCGTTAATCATTTGACGTGTTTCAAAATTATCTGTCGCATCTAATATAAGCTGTACATTTTTACATTGTTCATCCAAAAACTGTCGATCAACATGTGCAATATGACAACTTAAATTTAAATCTTGGCGAATTGCCATTAAATGTCGTTCAGCTGCTACGACTTTAGGTAATGCTTCATTTGCATCAGTTTCCGTATATAAAGTTTGTCTTTGTAAATTACTGAACTCAATATAATCTCTATCTACAATTGTAAGTTCACCTAACCCAGCACGAACTAAACTTTCAGCAAGATGCGTCCCTAAAGCACCCATCCCAATAATCACGACATGCGCGTTTATAATTTTATCTTGGCCTTTAGAACCAATGTGCTTAAATAACGTTTGTCTCGAATAGCGATCTTTAGTCACAAGCATTACCCTTTCTATACATCATTGTTACTATTATAAATCTTGGGTCACAATGTAACAATGTTTTGATATTAATATTATAAAAAGTAGCGTTTTCCCTATGTTAATTATTTGTGATTAAAATATATTTCTATATTGAAATCATATTCAATGCGCTATATATTAATTAATCATACCCCTTGCTTAAATGTTCGTGGTACAATTAATTGAATATTATTCGGAGGTGAATCAATGGCACGTTCAAAGGATTATGAACAACTATTAACTCAAGCTAAAGACATCGTTATTAATTCTATAGGTGAGACTATGGATCTTTACGGTGTAAACCGTAGCGTCGGCAATTTGTATGGAACAATGGTATTCGAACAAAAAAGCATGACACTAGATGAAATGCGCTACGAATTACAAATGAGTAAACCAAGTATGAGTGCAGGAGTTAAAAAACTCCAAGAATTTGACGGCGTTAAACAACAATTTACACGTGGCAGTAGAAAACAGCATTTTGTTGCTGAAAAAGATTTCTTTACTTTCTTTGGTAATTTTTTCTCACAAAAATGGAACAGAGAGATTAAATTAAATTTAGAAGCAATTCAAAGAGCAGAAAAATTATTGGACCCCATTATTCATTCAGAAAGTGCATCTGAGGAAGTCATCGAAGAAGCTAAAGAAATGTCAAAACAATTAGATCATTCTAAAGTATATTATGCTTGGTTATCTACATTATCTGAATCACTTAATAGTGGAGAAATTTTCGAACATTTCCCCATTCCAAATACCCATAACGAGTAAAAGGCATAAAGTTCCAATTGGAACTTTATGCCTTTTTATGTCTGTATTATTAAACCATCATAAGCGATGGTCGCCTTCAGCCCAGACTGCTTTAGTTGTTGTTCTAACTTTATTACTTGCATTTCATTTAAACTTTCTGTTGCTTCTATGTGTGTAAAATAAGTATATTTTGCATTAATTTCGTAAGCAAGTTCTATGCTTTCCTCAAATCGTATTTCTCCTAGTTCATCAAGCATCCCCGCTTCATGTATACGTTCATGAGTTACAGGATTAACTTCATTACTACCAAAAGGTAAAATTGCCACATCAACTTCTTTTACTTTTTCTATAGGTGTATATTTTTTTATCTCATCCGGAATAATCAAAATACGTTGCGCATTAGATGTAATATAAAATCCAAATGCAAACTCCTCTGCTAATTGAATCCACTCGACTGACACATTATTTATCTTTATTCGCGAGTCGTTTTCTACAATTTCTTTTTCAATAACACCGAGTTCACTCAGGTAATTCAAATGATCCCAGTGGCCAAAATACTTTTTAAAATCAGCCACTTGTTGTTTCGTAATATAAATTTTAGACTTTTTAGATTGCGGTATTTTATTAATAAAATCATAATTGAGTGTTTCCCAAATTCTAAGACCCATTGTATGATCTGGATGCCAATGTGAATATATACCATATTTTATATCATGTATTTGAGAGCGTCGTAATTGATAAAAAATATCTTCTGATGTATCAATCAACAATTGTAAGTCGTGAATGTAAATAGCAGGTCCTGTTCGCTGAATCGTATCTATATGTTGAGAAACTGATTTATATAGTGAAGGTACGCCACCAGCAGTCCCCAAAAACTCTATTCTCATGTATACACCTCATTCAAAAATATTTAAAATTATTTAAATTACATTTACCATACATGATGAAGTATTTAATTTCTGCATTTTTCTTCACACAATATATAAAGAACTTGAGCTACTAAATTGCTTCTTTGACATCATCGATTACTACATAAAGATAAAAGGCTGTATAAAAAAACAGTTTGAGACATTAAAGCCCATAACTGTTTAATTTTTCAATATTTTGTATAAATGCAACACAGCGTTAATCTCATTTGATATTTATAACTTCATGCGCTAGGTTAGTAGCTTCGTAATTGGAATGTGTTACAAATATAATAGGTATTTGCCATTGTTCAAATATACGTTTAACAAGCTCTATGCTTTCTGTTTTAGTTGCATCATCTAAGCTTGAAAATGGCTCATCTAATAAAATCAAATCCGGCCTTGTACTTAGTGCTCTAGCCAATGCTACACGCTGTGCTTCACCGCCTGAAAGTCGCAAAGGATATTGATCCTTTAAATGCTCTATATTTAATTGCTGTAAAAGCTTGTCTATATGTTGAGAAGGTTTTGCCATAAAAGTTATATTGTGATAAACATCCATATTAGGAAATAATTGATAATCTTGAAATAAATAGCCAATATTTCGTTTTTGTATTTTCACGTCTATATCTTCCTTTGTATCACAAATAACATGACCATTGAGTTGGATAAAAGCAGTATTTGGTTTTCTTAAACCAGCTATAATGTTTAATAATGTCGTTTTACCAATTCCCGACGGACCTTTAATAGCATAAATTTTAGGCTCATTGTCTTCAATGTGGATTTTTAATTGTTGCTTTTTTAATAGATGATTTAAATGTATTTTCAACAATTAGTCCACCTCCCGAAAACGATCTTTATTTAATATATTTATAGTTCCAATCACAGTGATTGCAAATGCTACTAACACAATCACCCATAACCAAGCTTGATTTTCTTTACCTTGTTCTACTAAGAAATAAATTTCTAACGGTAAGGTGTTCGTTTTATTTGGAATATAACCAGCAACCATGAGCGTCGCCCCAAATTCACCAATCGCACGTGCAAAGCTCATCATAATACCTGAAAGTATTGGTCTTTTCGATAGAGGAAAAATTAGTTTGAAAAATATTTTATTCTCACTGGCTCCCATTGTTCTAGCTGTATTTAACATTTTATGATCAATGCTACGAAAACCTTGTACGGTATGTTGATACATCAGTGGAAAACTTACAATTACTGATGCAATAACTGCGCCAGTCAAAGTGAAAACTACTGGCATATTTAGTATGTCTTTAAAAAATGCACCTACATAACTTTGTGGTGAAAATACAATCAATAAAATAAAACCCATTACAGTTGGTGGTAAGACAATTGGTAAGACAATGACACTTTCCAAGATTCTAGCAATGATACCATGGCGTTTATATAGCCATTTTGATATTAAAATACCCAACAAAGTAACAATAATAGTACTAATTAGAGCTACTTTAAGCGATATCCAAAATGGCGTCATATCTTGCATTACTAAAACCTCCTATGCTTCAAATTTATATTCTTTTAAAATAGCTTTCGCTTTATCTGTTTTTAAGAAATCTATCCATTCTTTAGCAGATTTATCATCTGTAATCGTAGCAGATTTATAAACAATTGGGTTATTTAAATTTGCTGTATTAATCGCTTTAACTTTGCTATTACCATTTTGTTGACTTTGATATAAGTCAGTCTGATAAACGTATCCCAATTGTGCATTACCTTTTTCAACATAATTTAATACTTGGCGTACATCTTTTGCATATACTAGATTAGACTTTACACCTTCAAACAAGTCATTACTCTTGAGATATTGTTCAGCGTATTTACCAGCTGGCACTGATTTGGTTTCGCCAATAGCTAATTTATCACCATCTTTAATATCTTTTACAGATTTATAATCACTATCTTTACCAGCGATAAGCATCAACTTGTTTTTGGCATATTCGTATGTATTCTGTGCTTGATTTTTATCTACAAGTGCGTCTACATCTTTTTCATTTGCTGACATAAAAACATCTACAGGAGCTCCTTTTTCTATTTGCTGTCTTAAAGCGCCCGAACCTCCATAATTAAAAGTAACATCTACATTATTATGTTGCTTTTTAAAAGCTTTTTCTAAATCTTTTGTTACATCTGTAAGACTTGCTGCTGCAGCAACATGCAATACCTGTTTTTGGCTTTCTTCATTTTTCTTCTTAGCATTTTCATTACCTTTATTTTCATTAGAACACCCAGTTAAAATGAATGTCAGAACAATAAATGTAATAAGTATGTATTTGGCTCTAATTTTCAAAAAAATCACTCCTTCACTTTATTATATGCTTGCATATAATAAAATAAAAGTAAGAAAATAGGAGCATGATAGATAGCTATCAAATTTCATCATTTGATAGCCTCACCACACTCCTAATTAATAAAAAAGTAGATAAAGTTTCATAGAAGCTACTTTATTTACCTTATTCATGTCACAATTGATAATTTATTTTAATCATAAAATGTCTATAAAGCGTTTAAACGCTGCTCGACCAATCTCAGTATTTTTAAAGACACCTGCATCTTCTAATACGCGTTTGAATTTGTAACCTACTTCTTTTTCAACAATATCATCTACATTGTTAGTATCGATATCATAATTTTGTTTCATGTCATCGGCCCATTGTTGATGAACACCTATATCAACATGCACTGCACCTAATAAATATGATTTCACTTGTTTTAATTCTTTCTTTAAACGGCCAGGCAATATTGCCATTCCCATTACTTCGATTAATCCAATATTTTCTTTTTTGATGTGTTGCACATCTTTGTGTGGGTGAAAAATACCATCTGGAAACTCCGCAGAAGTCTGATTATCTCTCAGTACAATATCCAATTCATACAATCCATTTCTATACCTGGCAATAGGTGTAATCGTATGATGTCTCTCTCCATCTTTGCTATAAGCCTTAATGTCTACACTATTATCAGAATATTGATTCCACTGTACCATAACATGTGTTGCCGCTTGGATTAGCTCATAACTATTTTCACTTTTTAATCGAATCACACTCATTGGCCAATTTAAAGTACTTGCTTCTACTATTGGGAAACCCGTTATAATAAATTTTTCAATTTCTGCTGCATTATCCATCGGGAATATATGTTTCCCTGTTTGATAGTGGTTATGCGATAATATAGAACCGCCTACAAGCGGAATATCCGCATTAGATCCTATAAAATAATGTGGGAATTGTTTTATAAAATCAATTAAATTAACAAAGGTTTGCTTGTTAATCTCCATCGGAACATGTTTTTCAGAAAACACTATACTATGTTCTAAGAAATAAGCATATGGAGAATATTGAAATCCCCATGGTTGACTATCTAAATTTAAACGTATCACACGATGGTTAGTACGTGCTGCTTGCGTAACAGACCCCTGAAAACCTTCATTTTCAATGCATAAAGCACATTTTGGATACTCAGTAGCCGGCGCAGCTTTAGCTTTTGCAATTTGCTTTGCATCTTTTTCTGGTTTAGATAAATTAATGGTGATTTCTATGTCACCATATTCAGTGGCTACTTCATAATTAATATTATTAGCTATCGCGTCTTCTTTCACATAATGATTACGTTTAGCGATTTCATAAAAATATTTTGTCGCTGTTTCCGGTGATTGTTCATAAGCTTCTCTAAACTTTCTATTAATAACAGACGGTCTTGGCGTGATTATGTCTAAAAGTTGTGCTTCAACAATTTCTTTATTGTATAACGCATCTTCAATGCAATTTTCATTTATAGCTTCATTAATCCAATATTGTGTTATATCATTTGCTGTAACATTTTTAGGTAAAGGTGATTCTAACGTCTCAGTTATCCCTCGTGCATTTAAAATACGCAATATTTGATTTTGAATATAGATGCTATCTTCTTGTTCATAATCGCCAAATGAAATTGCTTGTGCAATAAATTGTTGCACTAATTGTTGGTTTAATAACATGCGTTATCCCTCCATACTTTGTTGATAACCATCAGGATGCTGATGATGCCATTGCCATGCTGAATCAATGATTTCATGAATATTATCATGTTGTGGTTTCCAACCCAAGACAGATTGTGCCTTGTCACTTGCCGCAATTAATTTACTTGGATCACCAGCTCTTCTTGGGCCAACTTCAGACTTAATCGGTTCTTTCGTTACTTTACGTGCAGCTTCTAAAATTTCAAAAACAGAATAGCCTTGACTACTACCTAAGTTAAACGCACCCGATGCTCCCCCATTTTGTAAATATTGATAAGCTAAAATATGTGCATCAATTAAATCTACAACATGTAAATAATCACGTATACAAGAACCATCTTCAGTATCATAATCGTCACCAAAAATAGTTAAAGCATCACGTTGTCCTAATGCTACTTGTAATACAATAGGAATTAAATGCGTTTCAGGACGATGATCTTCACCTATCCATCCACCTTGTTTGGCACCAGCAACATTAAAGTAACGCAGTGCAGCATAGTTTACACCATAAGCATTATGGCTCCAATGCATCATTTTCTCCATCATTAATTTACTTTCGCCGTATGGGCTCGTTGGTGTTTTAGAATCTTCTTCAGTTATTGGAACTGTATCGGGTTCTCCATATACAGCTGCCGTTGACGAGAATATAATATGTTTTACTTGGTGCTCATACATTACCTCTAATAGTACTTGTAAGCCATATACATTATTATTGAAATAGGCTAATGGTTTTTCTACAGATTCTCCAACTAACGAGTATGCACAAAAGTGAAAAACACCTTCAATTTGTTCATTTGTAAAAACACGGTCTAAAAATGCTTTGTCACGAATATCACCTTCATAGAAACTTGCATCTTGATGTACTGCTTCTCTATGTCCCGTTCCTAAATTATCTACAACTACAACTTTGTAACCTTTCTCAATCAATTGATCTACGGCATGGCTGCCTATATAACCTGCCCCACCCAACACTAAAACAGACATATAAAAACCTTCCTTCATTTATTTTGTATCACTTATAAAGATGTTACGCCACCGCTAATACCTACGTGGTAAAAAGAAGGTGTATAACCAATTTTTTCTAAATACATTTGGGAAACCTCATGTTCTAATCGCTCGATACTATCTTTATGCACTAAGGCAATCGCACAACCTGCAAACCCGGCACCTGTCATTCTTGCGCCCAATACACCATTAACTTGTTGAGCCGTTTCAGCTAATGTATCCAATTCAATTCCTGTAACTTCATAATCTTTTTTCAATGAAGCATGCGACATATTAAGTAGTTTGCCAAACCGGTCAAAATCATTTTCAGCAAGTAATTTACGCGCAAGTTTTGTACGTTCATTTTCTGATACAGCATGTTTAGCTCTACGACGCGATACGTCATCTTTAATAAGATGCATATTTTGGTCAAATTCAGCTAATGTCAGTTCACATAGAGCTTCTATATTCAATTCTTCTTTTAAGTCAGCAAGTGCAGATTCACATTCTGCTCTGCGCTCATTATATTTACTTTCAGTCAATGAACGACGTTTATTCGTATTCATTATAGAAATCACATAATCTCCAAATTTGGCTGGAACGTATTCAAAATCCAGTGTCGCAGTATCAAGTAATACTGCATGATTTGCTTTCCCCATTCCAATAATAAATTGATCCATAATGCCTGAATTTACACCCATAAATTTATTTTCGACAACTTGACCTATTTTAATAAGCTGCAGATGTTCTAATTCTAAATCAAATAAATCTTTTAATAACCAACCTGTAAGTATTTCGATTGAAGCAGACGACGACAAACTGGCTCCATTTGGAATGTTGCCTTCTACTAAAATATTAAATCCGTGGTCAATTTTATCGAATGTTTCAGTTAAATACTTTACCACGCCTTTGGGATAGTTTGCCCAGTCATCATCTTGGTTAAATACTAGATCATCCAAAGTGAAAGTGATAATACCTTTTCCTTCAAAATTGTTTGAGTAAAGTTGAATTTTACGGTCATCTCTTTTAGTTGCTAACCCATAAGTTCCTAATTCTATTGCCGCTGGAAAAACATATCCTCCATTATAATCAGTATGTTCCCCAATTAAATTGATTCTTCCAGGGGCAAAAGCGCTAACTTCAGCTGCTACACCAAATAACGTTTCAAACTTTTCGCGCATTGCTTGTAACATAAGATTCCCACTCCTTTTTATCTACATTAAATGCAAAGTGATTAATTCTTTTCTTCTTATTAGTAAACACAAACAAAGTTTACTTGTTTACTAAAAGTTTTGTCAACGTAATTTACTTCACTCAGGCTTTAAAAGTATTACGAGACTTCAATGGCGCTTCTACTACTATATGAATAGCAAGCTTTCTTGTTTGGTTAATACGTTCTTCTGCCATCCTTACTGCTATTCGACCAAATTCATCTACAGGAATATGTACACTACTAATAGAAGGTACAGCATATTGAATAACTTCTAAATCATTAAAACTGATTAACTTTACGCGTTCAGGTATTTCAATTTTATTCTCTTGAATTTGCTGTAAAACGCCTATTGCAACCATGTCATTTCCCGCAACAAAAACTTGTGGGAGCTCCTGTTTGTTCTCTATAAATGTTTTAACCGCCATCTCACCGTGTTCTTTTTTCCATCCATTAAGCAATGCTATCGTTTCTAATTGATGTCTTTCACACCAATCTTGATAAGCTTTATATCGTACATCAGTTGCATTTGAAGTTGGGGTGCCATCTAAATCTCTTATTGTATGATACCCACCTATGTATGCTATGCGTGTTAAACCTAACCCCTTTATCTTATCTAGCAAGTGAGTCATAGAGTAATGAAGATCTGAATATACTGCATCTATAGATTTAGGTACATGGGGATTATTAATAACTACCATATTAGGATTATACGATTGGAGTTTTTGTAGAGCATCAATAGAAAAATTACCTATAACTATTATTGCGCCTGCCTTTTCTATCGTATTTAACTCATTATTATTTTGGTTGCCATCTATACGAATTGTTCGCTTTAACGATAGGTTTAAACGTTTAACTTCCGCTTCAATTGCCAATCGAATTTCTCTGTAATAAGGATCTGACATTTCTTTAGCTCTTGATGCATAAGTAATGATTTGAATACTTTTATTTTTTCTTGCTGACTTAAGATATTGTTTCTCTTTCGCAATTTGATGGATACGTTCTCTAGTATTTTTCGATACCGAAAGAGTTGGGTCATTATTCAATACTCTGGATACAGTTCCTGGGCTAACTTCTGCTAAATGTGCAATATCTCGTATACTAACCATGTCAAATTCACCTCTTTAGTTTGTTTACCCCAAGTTTACTTTCATTAAGTTCGTAAATCAATCTTGACTACTCCTAATTTTGATTTAAGCACTACATTAATGTATGCCAATTTACATGAGTAAAACCGAATTATTTTTTTATAATTAAAAATGCGCTAAAATATAAAGTGAATACGAAAAGAGGTGTACGAATGAATGAAGACGTTTTAACCAACCAACCAATCGTACGATACGAAAATGGTGAACTTATTAATAAAACCGATCACTATGTAACTGAATTCCCTTTAACAATTATGGTTAATGGAGAAGAATTTGCTACTATAATCTGTAGCCCAAATCATATGGAGGAACTTGTGCTTGGTTTTCTAGCGTCTGAAGGGGCTATTCTAAAAAGTGACGACTTAAAATCAGTGCAAATAGATGATAGTAAAGGCTTTGCTCACGTTGAATTAACAAGACCATTAGGGGAACGTTTTGAATATTCAACTAAACGGATGATTGCATCATGTTGTGGTAAGAGTAGAGAATTTTATTTTCAAAATGATGCTGCTGTAGCTAAAACTTCTATGTCAAAAATTGTTATTAGCCCAAAACAAATTCTAAACATGATGACGCGTTTACAAAGTGCAAGTGCCGTTTTTAAACAAACTGGTGGTCTTCATAATGCAGCTATTAGTGACGGAGAGGCTTTCTTCGAACACCGTCAAGATATCGGCCGTCATAATGCGCTAGATAAACTTTATGGTTATTGTATTCAAAGACACATTCCTGTGCGAAATAAAGTGCTAATTTTCAGTGGTCGCATTTCCTCTGAAATACTAATTAAAGCCGCTAAAATAGGCGTAGGTGTTATACTTTCAAAATCTGCCCCGACCACATTAGCTGTTACACTGGCTGAAGACTTAAATATTACTGCAGTCGGGTTTATTAGAGATGGAAATTTCAATATATATAGCCGTCCTGAACGTGTACAATTAGAGCATATAAATAAATAATCCACTAATTAAATAAATATGAAGCGATCCTAGGACATAGCTGTATGTCCTAGGATCGCTTTGTATTTTATATTTAAGCCTGTTCTTTCAATATTTGATAACAGTAACTGATAAAAATGTATCCTTGTTTGATATACATATGTTTGGCACTATCCTCGCCATCAGCGATAAGTATAATTACTTTATCATCCGAGACATCAGCTACGAATGATTGCATTGTTTGACCTATCCCTCGTCTTTGAAAATTTTCCAATACACCAAAGCCATCTATTTCAACTGTTTTATTAGTAATTATTAAATCTAAAATACCTACTGGTGTGTTATTCTCATAGGCAATAATACGTGATTTACTTTCATAATGAAATTGATCACGTATTACTCGTATACTTTCTTCTGCATATTCAAGTCCAAAAGGTTCTGAAAACTGTCGATAGATTGCAATATAATCTTCTAAGTTTTGGTCCGTGACAAATTTTACTTCGACATGGTTATTTTGGCTTCTACGAATATTCTGTGATTCAATTGCATAAAGTTCCATACACCCTAATTCGAAACCACAATCTTTAATTTCATCTAACCAAGCTTGGCTTAAAGGTGTATTCTCTGGAAAAGTAAATGCTAAATGGTCGGAATATTGTTGTCTATGTAAACTTTGTTGCATTTCCATATGTTGCTTCCAATCCTTGATTGTAGGCATTTCTTTATACACCCATTTATTCGCATCATATACTAAAGGTTCTTCAGGTGTTAAATAAATTGTTTTAATCTGATCATCAGAAAAAATTTTACCCTCTTGAAATATGTTTGCCATCGAAATTGCCATGAACCGTCACCCTATCTTCTTCTGCCCATCAATTCTTATCTAATTGAATGTCTAAAAGTTTATTTTAATAACTGTTTAAATTGGCTATGATTTAACATAATATTACCAATTAAACTTGCGACAATCGCTTTTAGAATATCAGCAGGTATAAATAATAGTGATAATGTAACAGATTTCGTGATAGGTAAATTAGTTATTAAGCCCATTATAATTGTACCTGCGATATCTAATAGTAAGACACCAAAAACTATTGTTGTAATTAATAGTACAACAAAATTAATTTTTTTAAAATATAAGTCCCTTACCAAGCCAATAATATATGTAACAACTGGATACATAAATAAAAATCCTGCTGACGGTCCTGCAAATACACCGATGCCACCTCGGCCACCTGATAGTAAAGGTAATCCTGCAGCTACTAGCAATAATAAGACAATGACACTTAACGTACCATATTTACGACCAAGCAAAATTGCCGCTAGAAATATACCGATATTCTGTAATACAATTGGCACAGGCATGACAGGCAATGGGATGGCAGGCACAAACCCCAAAACAGCTATAATTGCTGTCATCAAAGCTGTATATACTAAATATTTTGTAGTCAAAGTGATTCCTCCTTCAATGAAAAAAATTATACCACAAATGTAAACTAATAAAAACTATTAGTTTACATTTGTGACGTCACAATTTAAGGAGCGAGTTATAAGTCAAAAGTCTACCTTTGAATTCATATGCTCGCTCCTTAGAGACTATTTCGTTATTAAATTTACTATCTTATACATTTAAAGAATATGAATTTCTAATTATTTAAAAATTTTTCTTTTAAATCTTTTCTCATATATTCTAGTGTATAAGGATCATTATACCAATATGTTTCTGCTTGAACTTGAATCACTTGATCCTTTTGAACAGCTGGTATATTTTGCCATAAATCTGTTTTTTCATAAGCTGGTTTCGATTTACCTTCACTTGTCGAAACAATATAATCACCTGCATAATCTGCAATCTTCTCTTGTTTCACTTCTGCCCAACCTTCTTTTTTAACTAAGTCGTTTAATTTGTCAGGCATTTTAAGACCAAATGCTTGATATAATACTTCGCCACCACGTCCCCAATTCGGTCCGTAGCTGTATAATTTTTTATCAAATTCATCAAAGATAGAGACTGTTGCATCTTCACCAATTTTGTCTTTGATTTCTTGTCCATCTTTTTTAGTTTGAGCTTTCCATTCTTTTTCCCAAGAAGCTACTTTATCTTCTTTACCAAGTAATTTACCTAATTCTCTTTGTTGATCTAAATATTTATGCTTCCCATAGTCAAAAACAACAGTTGGTGCAATTTTATTGTATTTTTTAATATTTTTATCCGTAGAATAAACAATGATTAAGTCAGGCTTTGCTTTTGCTACCTTTTCTACATCATTTTCCCCAATTTTTTCTACCCCTTTAAACTTATCTTTTAGCAATTTACTACTATCTACTTGTTCGTTAACAGCTACAATATTACCGCCAAGATATTTAATACCACCTGCATATGTAGGTGCTACAACTGCTATTCTTTCGGGTTTTTTAGGTATATCTATGCTTTTACCACTATCTAATTTATAAGATTTTGTTTCTTCTTTTTTGTCACTATCTGATTTATTACCACATGCAGCTAAAATGAGTACTAAAACAAGTAACGGAAACAATAATTTTTTCATAATTCTCCTCCAATGAAAATGATTATCAGTACCAATTGATTATATAATGATTCTAGTAATTTTACAATAGTAAACAAGTGAATTTTTATTTTTTTAATTATTAAAAAATGCATTTAGACAATTTGTCTAAATGCATGGTTATTGTATTGCTCTTAATATTTAAAAATGATCTAATACACTGTGTGCAATGTTTGTATATGCCATATCTTCCATAGGCGGATTGTGCAAACCTGCGCGCATGTCTCTATAATAACGTTGTAAAGGGCGTTCCATTTCAAGACTTTTCGCTCCTACAATTCGCATGGCAATATCTATAACTTCTAAACCTTGGTTCATCACCATTACTTTACTGGCAGACGTTTCATTCCATTTCACTTTTTCGGAACCTTCATTATTATACAAAGCAGCTGTACTCCATAAAAAATGACGTGCAGATAATAAAAGTGTTTCCATTTTTCCAATATTTTGTTGGACTGTAGGTAAATCACCAATAGTCCCTTCTATACTATTAGGACTGTAAGTTTTAGCAAAATCCACTGCGTAATCACGTGCTGCTTGAGCGATACCTAAGTAAACACTTGGTATGTGTAATATCCAGCCATTTGGCTTTTTACCACTAGCTCCCCTTATTTCAACAAAATTTCCTTCTGGTAAATATACATCATTTAATACAAGGTCATGACTTTCTGTTGCACGCATACCTACCATATTCCAGTTATCAGCTATCTCCACACCTGGAGTATCCTTAGTAACTAAGAAAAATCCTACTTGGTCAATAGCTTCGTAATAAGCACTTACCACAAAATGTGTAAGCCCTTTGCTCATAGAAGTAAATGTTTTCACCCCATTAAGTACAAAGCCACCGTCTACTTTTACTGCGTTTGTTGCAGGTCTACCTCCACGCGTTGGGCTACCAGTTTCCGCTTCACTAACAGCCCTATTCACCAATGCCCCTTGTTTTATTGCTTCAGCAAATTGGTCAAGCATATCAGGTTCCCACATTTGTTGTTCATATAATTGTCCAATTACACTTAAATGCCAACCTATTGATAAAGCAGTTGCACCATCGATTGATCCCAAATAACTTTGAAGTATCACCATGTCTTCAATAGTCGCACCTTCACCGCCGTATGCTTTAGGCAACGTCAACAATGTATAACCTTCATTTACAAGCCATTTAATATTTTCGTAGGGAAAATGTGAATGTATATCATTATATTCCGCTCTCTCTCTAAAATCGTCTTTTACAGTATCTAATTTAGCAATCCATTTTTCTTGAATCTCCGTATGTATTAATGCGGACGTATTCATTTCCTTCACCTCGATTATCACTTTTTCCTTATTAAATACAAGTTTAACACTCGCCATGATTGAAATAAAGCTTTTCAAGCACAAAATCCTTACTTTACCGATAAGATTTATTGTGATAATTTATACTTAATGAAATATTGGGGGAAATTGAATGATTAACGTTAAACATCTTATACATAAATATAATGAAAATACGATACTCAATGACGTAAGTTTTAGCCAAGAACAAGGAACTGTCACTGCAATTATCGGGCCAAGTGGTTCTGGTAAAACAACGCTGTTAAGGACTTTAAATGCATTAGCCCTACCAGAATCTGGAACGATTACTATTGGCAATGAAACATTTAACACTTCAAAACATACTAAAAAAGACATTGCAAAATTACGACAAAAATCTGCAATGGTCTTCCAAAATTATAATTTATTTAAGAATAAAACTATCTTAGAAAATATAACTGTCGGTTTAATACATGGTAAAAATCACAGTACAACTCAAGCAAAAGAAATAGCGCTCTCCTATTTAGAACGTGTTAATTTAGCAAGCCAAAAAGACAAATACCCAATTCAATTGTCTGGCGGTCAAAGTCAACGTATTGGTATCATCCGTGCTCTTGCTCTTAATCCGGATGTATTACTGTTGGATGAACCAACTTCTGCACTAGACCCAGAATCTATACAAGGTGTACTATCTCTCATTAAATCTATTGCACAAGAAGGTATGACGATGGTTTTAGTAACACATGAAATTGAATTTGCTAAAGCTATTGCCGATCAAATGATATTTATTGATGATGGTCAAATTATTCATCATGGCACACCTCAAGAGGTATTAGATAATAATAACTCAGAAAGAATAAATCGCTTCTTAAACAAAGTAAGCACGGAGCGTGATAAACAATGACATCTAAAAAAAGATTTATTACCGCCATTATACTTTCATCGATTTTCGTTTTAACTGCTTGTACTCAAAATGATAATTCAAATAAAGAATCTCACAAAAAAGAAGTTAAAGTAGCACTGTCAGCAGAGGTGAATCCACCCTACTTGTATACCAATAAGCAAAACCAGTTTGTAGGGCTAGATATGGACTATATGAAATTAATCGAAAAAAAGTTACCACAATATGATTTTAAATATGAAGTAGGTGAAGAAGAATCAAATTTAGTTGGTATTGGTGCTGGTAAATTTGATATGGGAATTAACTGGTTTTTCAAAACACCTGAACGCGAAAAACAATTTCTGTACCAAGATGTGCCCTATAGTTATGCCTTGCCTATGTTAGTAGTCAATCGTAACAATACGGATATACACAGTTTAGACGATTTACCTGGAAAATCAATTACACCCATGGCGCCTAGTGGTGGACTATATTCCATCTTATCTCAGTACAACAAAAATAATTCATCAAAAATCAATATTAATACGATTCAAGAACCTTCTAATGGAGACAACTTAAAAATGGTCAGTCAGCAGCGACGTGACGCTATGTTATTAAACTGGAACACTTATAAAGCCATTCAAAAACAAGTCAAAGAAAATGTTAAAATTGGAGGTATTGTAAAAAAAGAGCCTCTGCATATCGTTTATAATAAAAAACATCAAAAATTACATGATGACATTGATCAAGCGACATTAGAACTTAAAAAGGAAGGTAAATTACAAGCACTTTCAGAAGAATATTTTGATATTAATGTATTCGATGACTTAGACGAAATAAATCACAAAAAGTCGCAATTGGAGGTGCAACGATAATGCAATCTGTAAATTGGTTAGATTTGTTTGGACAAGTATTACAGCAATTGCCGTTAACTCTGTTAATGATTGTTATGTCATTAATATGTGCGTTGATTCTAGGTTTTATGTTAGCTCTTATTCGCATTAAACAGATTAAGGTACTTTCGCCAATTGTAAGAATTTATTTATCTTTTATACGTAGCACACCACTACTTTTACAACTATTTTTAGTTTACTTTGCATTACCACAACTATTGTTATTGATTCATATAGATATTAATCATTTTAGTAGATTATTTTTCGTTATCTTAGCCTTCACATTACATACTGGAGCTTATTTATCAGAAATAATACGTGCTGGATATCAATCTGTAGACTACCATCAAATAGAAGCCGGTTTATCAATCGGCCTATCCTACCCTAGAATGCTAAAAGAAATAATCGTTCCACAGGCTTTAAGAAATAGTATTCCAAATTTAACAACGCAAATTATCGAATTAGTAAAAGATACTTCATTAGCTTTTACAATAGGCATCATTGACATGATGGGGCAAGTTAAATTAATCATCGGAAATAATTACGGTTTAGGCATGTTAGAAGTTTATATTGTCATTTCAATCATCTATTGGATTATCGCTTTAATTATACAAGGCACATTTACTTTAATAGATAAACGCTCACAAAAACCATACCGCATTTAAGGAGGATATTCATTTGGACTTTGTTTTATATACAATAACTGAAGTGCTTACAGGAGTTCCTAATACAATAATGATTTCTATTTTTGCCATAATCGTAGGTCTAATTGTAGGATTTTGCTTTGCACTGATTCGCTTAAAACACATTCCCGTACTATCACAAATTATCATAGTCTATAATTCATTTTTCAGAAGTACACCATTAATTGTTCAGCTGTTTATTTTATATTATGGATTACCTACATTTATTATATTTTTAAACGATCAATTCAGTTGGCATATTAATCCAGATATTTTTTCACCTTTAATTATTGCTTTTATTGTTTTTTCATTACATGCGATAGCTTATCTATCTGAATCAATAAAAAGTGGATTACAGTCGGTAGAATTTGCTCAAATAGAAGCAGCTCAAAGTGTAGGTCTTTCAAGATTTCATATTTATAAAGAAATCGTTTTGCCTCAAGCTTTTGCGTATGCCCTGCCTAATATAGAAAATCAATTTATTATGCTAATAAAAGGTACCTCACTGGCATTTGCCGTACAAGTCACTGAAATTATGGCAGTAAGTCATATAATTGCTAATGAAGGATATAGGTTTATAACAGTTTATTCAGTTGCTGCAGCGTTTTATTGGTTATTAGCGATTTTATTAGAGTTCTTTTTTTCAAAAATGGAAAATAGAACAACACGTTATTTAAACACGCGTACAACTTAATATAGGTTAATAGGTTGTTAAATAGCTTTAAAGGATGGATAAATTCATTACTAAAGTAATACATCTTTTACCTATACCTTTAAAACTGCAACATTTTTGCTTTATTGGTAGTTTTATTCTTTCTCTAAATTATTTAACTTACCATAATTAAAAATATTCAATGGTTATACGTTTAACTCAGTCCCTTTAATATCATAAATACAAAATCACTTTCAAAATAATTACAATTGAGGAATTTAACTCATAAAAAACAAAGGATACATTATCAAGCTTTTACATCTTGAACTTTGTATCCTTTGTTTTTTAATAATTTTTATACATATAAATATGTAAGGACATGACAAAAATAAATAATTTCTAAATAGCGCTTATTGTCTCTACCCTTTCTATATCAGTCAACATTTCACTTACAAAATTTTATAAAGCTAAACTTTTAGCATATTGCTTTTTTAATTTGTAATATTTTTTGACCTTTTTAGACATCGTGCCATTTTGTAATTCATCTTTAGTGATAATTGGGTAATTTTTAAACATTAGTGAACCTAAATATCCACAAATTGCGCTACTGAGAGCACACATGACTGCGACTATAATCACAGTTAACGCATTATTAAATCCAAACATAACCATAAGTCCAGCTATTGGTGTAGCAGTTCCTGTTGCATCATTAACTAATCCAAACATAGCTATAATCACCCCAGAAATTGCACCCCCCATAAAGTTAGTTATGTATACAGGCACCGGGTTTGCAGTTACAATATCTGCTTGAGATAACGGTTCAATAGCTACTGAAATCGTTGTTTTACGATCTCCAAACTTCATCCGCTTAAATAGTACGAAATTCATAAATGAAGATCCAAATACTGCTAATGCACCTATAGCCATTGGTGTACCAGTTAACCCTAGTAATGCAGTCAATGCCATTGAGCTTAATGGTGCAGTAGCAACCACTGTAATAATCCCCCCTAAAACAATACCCATTAATATTGGACTTGATGTAGTTGATTCTTTAATAATATTACCGATTTGAAGCAAGCTTGCATCAACCAAAGGTTTAGTTGCAATTGCAATTAATCTGGTAATTGGTGCAATAACAATGATTGCTGCGATTAAATCGAGTCCGTCTGGTAATTTTTCTTCCATCCACTTCATACCAAAACTAGCAATATAAGCTGCAATGAATCCTGGTAGTAAATCCATATTGCCACAAGCAACAGCAATTACGAATGCATATACAGGAGACACGCCCATTGCTAATGCGACTAAACCAGCAGCTGCAACACCGCCAAGACCGCCAGCAACATCTCCTAAATCTCCTAAAAAGGGTATACCAATCAAATCTCCACCTACATACTTATGAAATGCTTCAACTAAAAATGACGCAATTGCAGCATTGGCAAGTGCTCCCATCGCTTTACCACCATTAGGCGCTTTACTTGTGAATAATGTAAACAAACATAAAACAATCCCTAAAAATATAACTCCAATTAGTAAATTCATAATAACACCTTTCCCAGTCGTTTTGTATGCGCTTTCATTCAACAAATATTAGTATAACACAGTTAATTTGTTTCTAAAAACAAATATTAGTTAAATACTTAATAAATATTTTAATTTTACATTATTCAGAATATTCATTTTATTTTTACTTATGTACAATTCTATTTTATCATTACGTTCATCAGCCATTACAACGTTTGTTGCAGTATTTTAATTATCTCATTTATTTTACCACGTTGTGCTTCATTCACACGAACAACTACTGTTCGTTCATCTATTTCACTTCTCTTTTTGCTCAAATACCCCATTTTAATCAATTTTTGTAAAGCTTTCGTTAAATAATAAGGTTGTAGTTCTGAATACTTAGCTATTTCTTTTGCTGTAATTTCATTTTCGTTACAACTATAGATATAGTTTAAAATAAATATTTCTTCATAGTTAAGCTTGTGTTGCTTTTTAGTTGTTTTGAAAAATTGTTTGCCCTTTTGATAAGTTGTGATTAGTTCGTTCAGTGTTTTAAAATTTTGTTCAATCATAAAACCACTCCTTTTGTTTCTTCATGATGTTAATATGTCAAAGCGATTTTTAACAATATTAATATAATAATTCTATACTATTACTTTGCGCTAATTCAATATGTCCAAGTATAAGAAATGTTAAAAAATACTACTATTTTTTTAATATTTACTTTTCAAATTCAAATTTTAGTTGGATATTCATTCTTTTTATTACTAAAAAAAGAATATGTTCATCGATTGCATTTAACAAATTATGACTTTGTAAAAATCAACCCAACATTTCCTGTTAGCTTTTCCAAATTATTATCAATATAACAATAAAAGAATACCTAGGCATCCAATTTCAAAATGCATTCTTTATGCTAGAATGTCATCAAATGTAACATACTAATAGAATAAACTCGTGTATGAATATTATTCTTTACAAGAATAAAAGCCGAAACATCCTTAAATGTCCCGGCTCTTATCATTTATACAGTGACACTTTAAAAGTGACACTATTTATTTATATATTTAAATTAATGAATTACTTTTTTTTACAATCAATTGTATCAAGGAAGCTTAATGCTGCTAAACCTGATAAATCTAAAGCGTGTTTAGCGCCTGCTTTACCATGACCAGCTTCAAAGTGTTTGTAAGCAGCTACACCTAAAACTGAAATTGTTAATAGAGAAGCAACACGAGAAAGTCTTTTACTAGCAAAACTTAATACGAAGAATACTGCACTTAACGCTTCTACCGCACCAGCTAAAGGTACTGCATTTGAAGGTAAATTAAACACCTCTACAAATGTCTCTTTCATTGATTGGTCACCTTTAAGTTTAGGTTTTGCTGCACCATATAATTCTTTAGCTAATTTTAAATTTGTTAAATAACGTAATATCATTACAAAATCTCCTTTTATTTGTTTTCAAAATATTTATCTACAATAGGTTTTACCCGCTCTGCCAACAATTTAATTGTGTTAATCGTATTTTCATGTGGCATTGATCCAACAGGGGTATGCAACATAAAGCGAGTAATACCTAAAGCCTCAATCGTTTCAATTATTTTTTGAGCAACAGTTTCAGGATCACCTACATATAGTGCGCCATTTGGTCCGGCTTCTCGCTCAAAACTATTCTCATCATACATTGGCCATCCACGTTCTTTTGCCAATATATCATGATTTGCCTTAACTGATGGAAAGAACTCTCGTTTTGCCTGTTCATCTGTTTCAGCAATGTATCCCCAAGAATGCGTAGCTATTGGTAGTTCATTTACATTATGCCCATAAGACCCAGCAATAGATTTATACATATCTATATTTCTTTTAAATCTTTTTGGATCGCCACCTATTATAGCATAAGTTATCGGTAATCCTAATGCTCCTGCTTTTAAAGAAGACTCAGGTGTACCTCCAGTAGCAATAATAATCGGTAGTGAACCTTTTTCTGTTCTTGGATAAATACCTAAATTATGAATTGATGGTCTCATATGACCTTCCCAATTTACAACTTCTTTCTTATTAATTTGCATTAATAGCTCAATCTTTTCATTGAAAAGTTCCTCATAATTTTTCAAATCATAACCAAATAGTGGAAATGATTCAATAAACGATCCTCTACCTACCATAATTTCTGCACGCCCATTTGAAACTGCATCTAATGTAGAAAATCTTTCGTATACACGTACAGGATCGTCAGAAGAGAGTACAGTTACTGCACTACTAAGTTTAATATGCTTAGTATTCCTTGCTGCAGCTGCTAATACAGTGACTGGGTCTGATACAGCATAATCAGGTCTATGGTGTTCTCCTAGACCATAAACATCAAGTCCGTATTGATCTGCTGTTTCAATTTCTTCTATTATATTACGAATTCTCTGTGCATTACTTATAGCAGATTGATAACCATCTTCCATATATATATCACTATTATCAGCGAAAGATGTTAAACCCAATTCAATTTTCATTTATTCACCTCACAATATAAGTATAATTTTTATACTACTATATTAATATCTTCTCTATAAGGTGTCAATATCGTTGCTTGAATAGTAAATAAAATATTAATTTACTTAACTTAAATAATGTAAATCATTACACTTTGTACGAGTAATAATTTATTTTTTAAATATTAAATCCCCCTGTTTTTTAGTGTTTCAAATTTTCTGTTATTTTACATCGTTGTAATAAAGCGTAGTGCAATGTTACACCTTTTAAATTTAAAAAGCTATAACAACGCCGTTTAAACGCATAAGTTTTATATTTCTTTTATTACATAAATCGATACATTATTAGAACTAAATTACAAAATGATAACAACCCACACAAACGTAAGTTTTTCTGATAAAGTATTGCTTGTCGTTAAAACAGCGAATTAAAAAATTATAAAAATTGTCGTTTAGAGACTGGGATATATTTATTTACAATTCTTAGGAGGATATTTAACAATGAAAAAAATCGCTACAGCTACAATCGCTACTGCAGGAATCGCTACTTTTGGTTTAGCTCAACACGAAGCAGACGCAGCAGAAAACAATAACGGTGGGTATAATCCAAATGACCCTACTTCATATAGCTATTCTTATACAATAGATCAACAAGGTAACTACAACTACACTTGGCAAGGTAACTGGAACCCAAGTCAAGCAGACCAAGGTCACTCAAACAGTGGTTATAGCTACAATAACTACAATAACAATAGTTCATATGCTACAAGCAACACGAACTCAACTCAATCATATACAGCAAACAACCAAGGTACTGGTGGAAGTGGCGCAGTTTCACACTCAACTTCAAGCAGCAATGTTAAAGTTAGTACAACTAGTGCACCATCAAGTTCTTCAAACTCAATTTCAAGTACTTCAGGTTCTTCAAACAACCTATATACTGCTGGACAATGTACATACTATGTATACGATAAAGTTGGCGGTAAAATCGGTTCTACTTGGGGTAATGCTAATAACTGGGCTAGCGCAGCAGCAGCTTCAGGTTATACAGTAAACAACAACCCTTCACAAGGTTCAATCTTACAATCTTCAACAGGTGCTATGGGACATGTTGCATACGTTGAAAATGTTAACAGCGACGGTTCAATCAACGTTTCTGAAATGAACTACGGCCAAGGCGCTGGTGTTGTAACTTCACGTACTATCTCTGCAAGCGAAGCTTCAGGTTATAATTATATTCACTAATTAGTGATACAAAAAAGACCAAACGCTATTATTAGCGTTTGGTCTTTTTTATTATATTAACAATTAAGATATTAACTACACATACTAGTTATTGATAATAATATCCACTTAGAGATTATCTTAACCAATGTCATACTGTATTTATATTTATTACTTCCTCTTTCAAGCTTATCTATTAAGTAAAGGAATAATTTAATCTATGCTATCGTGATAGAAAGTTATTACTTAAGTGATGCACTTAAATGTCATATCGTAATTTTCATAACAACTAAAATTCTTAGCTACATTAATCAATCGATTTTGTCATGTAATATCGCTACAATATACAAAACAAAACCGATTATACAATAGATAACGGAAGTATATTTAACAATTTTTATCTATATTGAAATATTGATGAGTTTCAATGTCTAATAGTAATATCGCTACAATTATTACTATGTATAACAAAGATTCATCTCATTCATAGTTATATATATCCTGTTTATATTTTTTTAAACTTCTACTCTGAAATTTATATATGAATAATAGTTAAAAGTTCTACCTATAAATATAGCGAAATATCACTCTAATTAATAATTAACTACGCAGAATAAAGAAAGAGTAAGTATAAAGTAGCGAGACAGAAATAAAATTTATTTTAAAAATTTCGTCTTTCTATCACAGTAAAAATCACTAATGTCGAAAATTCTAAAAGAGTTCAACTAAGCTTGATGTTCATGCTTTTATAATATTTAAGGCTGGACGATTAAATTTACCCCAGTTTCTTTAGCATTCTGCTATTCAAATATTAAAAATTCTAACCATCTTGCTTGTTTTAGAATTTTTTATAAAACCCTCATTCTGTAGTTTTTATTTTTTTAATACCAATACCGCTAAAACCATAAAATAGTGCAAAAACTATACATAAATAACATGGAACTGTCCATATAAAGAATTGATCTACAGTCACTCCTAACTGTTGAGTATAATAAATGCCTGACGTTCCCCATGGAATTAATGGAATAATCATAGTACCAGAATCTTCAAGTGTTCTAGATAAATTAGTACGATCTAATCCCATTTTATTATACATTTCCAACAACAATACACCTACCATAATAATTACAACAGAAGCCACTCCTGCTGCAAGAACCATCATAATTCCGCCAAGTACTGTAGCTAGTATTAACTGACCAACAGAATTGATGTTTTTAGAAATTTTATTAAGTATTACATCTAAACAACCGGCTTTTTCAACAATACCAGCAAAAGCATAACCACAAAAAATAGTAACGACAATTTCAGTCATGCTCATTATACCGCCCTGTTCAATTAAGCCAATCGCTCTATCAGTTAATTCTCCATTACTTGATGACACCATTCCTTTATTGAATCCGTCAAATGTTGCTTTGAATCCGTCAACCACGTTAAACCCATTATTGAACACACCAACAATAATGGCACTTAAACTCGAAATAAGCATTGCTGGTACTGTTGATATTTTTATCAATAAACATATGATAATAATGATTAATGGCAACCAAACGAAAATATTAATATTATAAATTTGCGATAGTTCATTAAGTAATGCATTAACATTTGATGTATTCGTATTGCCACCAAATTGTCTTCCAGCAATATACCAAACTATAAGTCCTATAATCGAAGCAGGAACTGTCGTCCAGACCATTGCTCGGATATGTGAAAATATATTCACTTTTGTAACTAATGCAGCTAAATTAGTTGTATCAGACAACGGTGACATTTTATCTCCAAATACTGCTCCTGCAATAATTGCACCTGCAGCCATACCAGCTGGAATATGTAATTGTGTAGCAATAGCTATTAATGCAATACCTGCTGTAGATGCTGATCCCCATGCTGTACCAGTTGCTACAGATGTAATAGCACAAATAATAAATGCTGATACTAAAAATAAATTAGGATCTAACAATTCTAATCCATAGTAAATTAATGCAGGTACTGTTCCTGAAAACATCCATGTTCCAACGATAATACCTACTGATAAAATAATGAAAATTGCAGGCATCGCTGTTGCTAAACGATACGTTATACCTTCCTCTAAGTCTTGCCATTTTAAACCTACACGTCTTGCTATCAAAGCTGCATATGCAGAAGATAGAATCAACAATGCTTGTATCGGAATTTCAAAAACAACGAAACCTGTAATTACGATTACAATCATTACTAATATGGTTGAGATTGACTCTAAAAATGTTGGTTGTCTTTTCATACGCAATCCCCCTCGTTAATTATGTTAATTAATCAAGCCCTAACTTATCTTTCCCTAATTCGTCTATCGTCAGTCCTTCTTCAAAGAAATCGCGCTCTAAAATAGTTGAAGCAATTACTATGATTGCATCAATATTCGGTGTTGGAACGTCAATCTCACGTCCAAGACTAGACCACAATACGAGGCCATAGGCAATGTCTTCTGTTAAATAACGATTTTTGACATGATTTGGTCCCTTAATTTGTGAAAATACTGGACTTGTATTAAACAATCTATTTAATGGCTCATCTTCATCTTGTCTTTCTAAATAACCACGTTCAATACGTGCTTCCTTTGCCGAAGATAACTCAAATCCTAATTTACGACCTAATGTTAGACGTTCTAATTCAACCGCATGTAGTAACCTAACTGTGTGCTTAGTAATGCCTTCTTCATATAACGCAAATTCATCTGAATAATCGATGCGACCTACATTTAATAATGTTGGACCTGGATGAACTTCAGGATTACCATTTTCTAAATTAGTTTTCCATAAACTTTCTTCTTTTACAATATATGGATATAGTCTTTCAATTTTATCGAAACAATCACTTAAATAATCTTTATCATAAGTTGAAAAATGTACTTTTCTTACATTCAATGATAAATCTACACGTGCCTCTTCAAAATTCACTCGAGTACCGTATGTTAGTGTATTGACTTCCGCAAAATGAGGCATAACATCTATGTGCATATCCTCTAAAACATTCATAAATCTTATTGAACCCATAGCTGCTGCAATATTGAAGAAAATCAGTTGGTCTTTTTTCACAAAAGGAGCCATAGTATGTGCATAATGTTCAATAAATGATGATGGTATAATGACTTGAATGACTTCTGCATCACTAATTACATATTCCATGTCATCACTAATGTCTGTAAATGCTACAAAGTTTTCTTCACCTTCATTGTTAAAAGTAAATCCACCTTGTTCCAATGCTTTATCAAATTTATTAATAGATTGATTTCGACAATATAACTTCACTTCATGTCCCTTATTAATCATATCTAATGCTGCTGTTACCGCTCCATTCCCTGAGCCTACGATAGCAATTTTCATAATCAACCTTCTTTCCAAATTTATTATTAAGTACAATATTAAATCATTACTTTGAACTATAGCCTAATAAGAAATTGAATAAACACTGGTTTACAACTTAATTTTATGGCTATAACATAAGTAAGTATCTATAGTGACATTGCTATATTTTAACAACTAATGTCATATCAAAATAGGTATATTTTAAAAGTTTTTGAATTATTTTAATTACATACTTAAGTACACTTAGATTTGATATGATTATATTAAAGTAAAGGAGATTTGTTACTTATGACAACACATTTAGACGAACAGGTTTCAAACACATATGGGAATCAAGAGCCAGATGCGGATGCTAGATTAATGGCAACACTTATCTATGTATTAAGTTTCTTTACATCTTTAATTGCACCATTAATTATTTGGCTAATTAAACGGGATGAATCACCGTTTGTAGATAGAGCTGGCAAGAATTACTTGAACTTTTTACTTTCTTACTTAATTTGGATAACGGTTGCTACAATCGCTATATTTATTATTATAGGAATTATCATTCTTCCTATACTTGTACTTTTAAATTTCATTTTCACAATTGTAGCAGCTGTAAAAGCATATAATGGTGAAGATTATTTACCACCCTTATCCATTAGATTCTTCAAATAATTTGAATCACAATTTTGTGACTTTTTACAATGAATGTAACAATAACGTCGAAGTGTATTTTAAATTCATAACAAAAACCTTATAATATCACCGTTTTTGAAATATTACGGTTCGATACGATTTTGTAACCTTACATCTCGTTTATTACAACGATATGTGAGGTTTTTTTAATTGTTTTACAAAAGCGTAACATTCCACACAAAGCTTGATTCATCTGTTAGAGTATTACTTGTCGTTGAAAGCAAAGCGAAAAAAAATTTAAAGATAAGCATTTAAGCTAAAATATAAACTTTTTAAAATCTCTGGGAGGATTTATTAATTATGAAAAAATTAGTTACAGCTACAACATTAACAGCAGGTATTGGCGCAGCAATCGTAGGATTAGATCACGGAAGCGAAGCTGATGCAGCTGAACAAACACAACAAACAAATGAAACTACACAATCAAATCATTCAAGCGCTAACTTATATACAGCAGGACAATGTACTTGGTATGTATTCGACAAAGTAGGTGGAGGTATTGGTTCTACTTGGGGAAATGCGAATAACTGGGCTTCTGCTGCTTCTTCTGCAGGTTATGCAGTAGATAACAATCCAGAAGCTGGTTCAATCTTACAATCAGGTTCAGGTCCAATGGGTCACGTGGCTTACGTTGAAAGCGTTGGTAGTGACGGCTCTGTTACAGTATCAGAAATGAACTATAATGGTGGACCTTATTCAGTAAGCGAACGTACAATTTCAGCTGGTGAAGCAAGCTCTTATAACTATATCCACGTAAACTAATCTATAGTTACACAATAATAAATATTGTTATTTACTATAAGTAATTTTAATTCAACTTATTTATAGAAAATACCCTATTGAGTCCGGGACATAAACATATGTCTCGGACTTTTTTTAAAGAACCACTAATTTTCATAAATGAAAATTAGTGGTTCTTACACATGAGCCTTAGCTCAGGTGTTCCTTTTATGAAAATTATCAGTGTTCTACAGATTAACTTCAATTAAATGCTTATTAAACTTTTCTAACCTCATACTCCTTGTCATTCATATATTAATATCTAGATTTGATTTTTTATCCCTCATTTTTCTATTAGTTTCTCTTTATATTAAAATTAATAGAAAATCACTATAACTTTTATACAATTAATAACATTGAATTCTTATATATTATTTGAGAAAATAGAATAGTTTAGTGATAAAAGGAGGCACAATTTATGCAGTGGTTTAAAGTTATTTTAGCCGGACTAATTGAAATATTGTGGGTAACAGGACTAAATGCTGCTGATTCTTTACTTAGTTGGGCTAGTACAATCATCGTGATTATAATTAGTTTCTTCCTAGTTATTTCCGCTTGTAAATACCTTCCAGTTGGGACAGTTTATGCTGTCTTTGTTGGTATTGGCGCAGTTGGAACTGTAGCAGTAGATATGATCTTTTTGGGTGACCCATTTAACTTTTTAAAAGTCGGCTTAATCATTTTATTAGTTGTTGGTATTATTGGATTAAAATTATCAACAGAGGAGGCTGAAAGCTGATGGCTTGGTTTATATTATTTATCGCAGGACTATTAGAAGTCATCGGCGTTGTTATTTTAAATGAAATTGCACGAACTAAAAAGAAATGGTTAGTCATACTCTTAGCTGTCGCTTTTGTCTGTAGTTTTAGCACACTTAAAGTAGCAATGAACGATATACCAATGGGAACTGCTTACGCCATTTGGAGTGGAATTGGTACTGGAGGCGGCACTTTAGTTGGTATGCTCATCTATAATGAATCTAAAAGTATAAAGCGCATTTTCTTTATTGGTCTCATTATCTTATCCATTGTTGGATTAAAATTAGTAAACTAAATTTTACAGATTATAAAACGCTCTCATATTTTTCTATATAATCATTACTTTTATTTGTTTGACTCAATGAAATTTACTATACTTTGATATAAAGGAAGTGATTATACATGGTAAAAGTTTATATAGCAGGTCCAATTCCAGAGGTAGGACTCAACTTATTAAAAGATCAAGGTTTTGAAGTTGATATGTATGAGGGCAAAGGCATTATTGATAAAGAAACACTAAAAGAAGGTATAAAAGATGCCGATGCATTAATTAGCCTACTTTCAACAAATGTAGATAAAGATGTGATTGATGCAGCAAGTAATTTAAAAATAATTGCGAATTATGGTGCAGGTTTTAATAATATAGATGGCGATTATGCACGTCAACGCAATATAGATGTAACTAATACACCTAAAGCATCAACTAACTCAACAGCCGAATTAACATTTGGCCTTGTACTCTCAGCTGCAAGACGTATTGTAGAAGGAGATAAATTATGCCGTACAACTGGTTTTGATGGATGGGCGCCATTATTTTTCCGTGGTAGAGAAGTTTCTGGTAAGACTATTGGTATAATCGGTCTTGGAGAAATAGGTTGTGCAGTGGCAAAACGTGCCAAAGCATTTGATATGAATGTACTTTATACAGGCCCTAATCAAAAAGTTGATAGAGAACGAGAAATAGGCGCCAAATATGTAGATTTTGAAACATTATTAAAAAATGCAGATTTTGTAACAATAAATGCTGCATATAATCCAAACATGCACCATCAGATTGACACTGAGCAATTCGAAATGATGAAACCAACAAGTTACCTTATTAATGCATCAAGAGGGCCTATTGTCCATGAACAAGCCTTAGTACAAGCTTTAAAAGATAAAGAAATTGAAGGCGCAGCATTAGACGTTTTTGAATTCGAACCAGAGATCAATGATGAACTTAAAAAATTGGACAATGTTGTACTAACACCACATATTGGTAATGCAACATTTGAATCTCGAGATATGATGTCTAAGATTGTTGCAAATGATACAGTTAGTAAATTGACTAACAATAAACCTAAATACGTAGTTAATTAAAGTTTTATATCCTTATTCTATTAATTATTAACAACAAATAAAGAACCTAGAAACCCGTTTTACAATTCAAACGTATTTCTAGGTTCTTATTTATTACAGTATTTTATTTGCTCTTTGATTTGTATAAAAATTTTGTTTCTCTAGATACCAATTGATTTGGTATTAACTTAGCAATTTTATTTCTTAAAGCAATCAATATTCTATTACTTAGTTGTGCCACTTTACCTATTTTTCTAGACTTTTTGATTACTTTCTTTGTATGTTTAACGCGTAACTTATCATATCTTTGAAGTGCTTCTTCAAATGGATACGACTCCAAACAATTTGCAAGTACAATAGCATCTTCCATAGCTTGTCCTGCACCTTGTCCCATGTTTGGGGTAGTTGCATGTGCTGCGTCGCCTAAGAGTATTACGCGTTGATATACGAATGCTTTCAATGGTCGTAAATCATACATATCGTGTAATAAGATTTCCGTTTCATTTTGTTTGTCTAAAATCTGCCTAACTTCATTGGGAAAATGATTAAATCTAGCTTGTAAGTGAGGCTTACCATAAGATTTTAACGTAGCATCTTTTGCTTTAGCATTAATTGAAATAAACCAATATGCTTTATTATTCAATAGCGGGACAATTCCCACTCTTCCTTTAGATGACCAATATTCTTTGGCAACGTTGTCTGGTTTAATATTTACATCCTCTACTAAGCCTCTAAATACTGTATAGCCTTGATACAATGTTTTACTATTAGTCACTACTGTATTACGAACATGAGAGTGTATACCATCTGCACCAATACATAAATCAAATGCTTCTGATTGTTGTTCTGAGAAATGTAATTCAACTTTCAAGGCGCCACTATCCACGTGTGTTACTTTATGATTTGTAAATATGATAGAGTCTGGTACATACGATTTAATAACATCTAATAACCCTTGTCTTGTCATAGTTAAATTCACAGTATTCTTTTTAAGTTTTGCTTTATTTAACACATTTCCTTTGTCGTCCAATACTTCCATTATATCTATAATTTGCCCAATATTTTTAATACCTTTAGCTAAATCATGTTTGCCTAATTTATCAATGACATTGCCGCCGATACCTATACCTGCTCCAACTTCAGCTATTTCACTATTTTTCTCAAACACCTTTATTTCATGTCCTTGCTCCTTTAATAAAGCTGCTGCGGTTAAACCACCAATGCCTGCTCCAACTATAGCTATTTTCATTTTCAAACCACTCCATATTTCCCTAGTCTTCTCTATTGTTATTGTTTATAAATAGTAATCTTTTTTTACATGATCTTTTTTTATACCTAAATCATCATAGTAACGTTGCATAAAGGTTGCGATGTTTTCATCCCATTCAATATCACTAGCATATTGATGTTCTCCTGGGGATTCTGGATTCCAACGCATTTGATATAACGAAAGTTGCTTATTTTCAAAATAATTATTTCTTACAAATTTAGCACCACCCATAATTGCCTTTTCCGGTGAGGTCCACTTCTGTTTCTTTGCAAAACTACTACCAGTATGAACAGCATCTTCATCAAATGCGCCTATGCCATAAAAGTTATAGTAGTGCTCTCCATCATCTTTAATACCTTTAGCTAAATCTGACTGGCCATTACCAGTTTCTACAAGCGCATGACTCACTAAATATAGCACGTTCACTTCATATTTATCTTGTGCTTTTAAAAACGCCTTACCTTTATTTTTTAAAATGCCCTTATCTTTTAAAATATTGTTTAATTCCTTTTCAGATATTGGCACTTTTTCAGAAATATCCATGTGGTTCAAATTATCTTTCTCATTATTAACATTCATTGCTTGCTTTACATCATTTTTTGAAGCTACAACAAATTGACCATCCTTTTCAGTCATATTTAATGTACCTGCTCCAACTTGCTTATCAACCGCTTCATCAAAAGTGTGGGTCTTGCGATTATCAAATAAATCTGTTTCATTAATAACCAATAAAACAACAAATATTAATACAATTAGCCCCACCAAAATCAATGGTAATTTACGCTTTAGATTTTCATTCATTATGTGAAATAACCCCTTATCCTACACTTATTTTGTTAATGTAACATAAGCAAATACAATAGCAATTAAAACAATTATAAAGGAAACATTAATTACTATTCTCATACCTTTTCGATCTCTAAATAACGTGTTAAATATAGTTAAACTAATGACTAGAGATAACACAAACATCGTCATCGCCATTAAAATATTAAAAGTTAATAAAAATACAATTCCAATAACTAGAAATATATTAGACATTATAGCTGAGATTTTTATCATTTTCGGATTGATACGTCTTCCACTCCTTGCCTTAAATAATAAGTTAAATAAAACACTAATAATAGAAATTGTATCACATTTAATCATCTTTCAATATGTCATTTTAAAAACAGTAACAGTAAGTTGATTAAAAGAAAATCAAATTTCATGATTAATTTTTGTACATTTCTAACTGTTTATTTACTTTTTAAGTAAATAAATATGTATCAATTGATGTCGATTAACCCTACCTATGAACATAGTAGAGGCTAGGACAATAATAACTATCCTAGCCTCGCTTATTTTTTAAATTTTATAATTGCAAACTTTCTATTCTCTAGACATGCCTCTTAGCATGTTCAGCATGTAGGTTAAACTACGATTCATTTCATCATCTTTCAATATACCCATTAAACCAGTAATAGATGTCTTTTGATTAGGGTTTGCTTTATTAGCAACACTCAAACCTTTATTTACCTTATTAAGCATTGTAGATAAATCATTTACATCTAAGTCACCAAGTAAGAACACAAGTGAAGCCATATTTGAAATTAACCCTGTATACTGTTCTTTGTTGAGTTCAACTGCAAACTTGTTAGCAATGACGCCTCTGCTTTTCACTGCACCGGATAATGCATCTAATAATTTAGCATCATCTAATGTACTGATAATATTAATTGCTTTTAAGATACTATCTTTATTGGCAACAATTGCATCTGTAACTTCCGCCAAACTATCTTGTTTCAGTTCTTCTTCGGACTTTTGCATACGTTTAATATTAGTTATTCTTTCAGCCATTATTTATCCACCTGACTTCCTGGGAATGTATAATCCTCACGTTTCCATTTGTCTTGAACTCGAACACTATATTGTGGTTGACGTTGTTTATTAACACGGAAGTTCGTAGGATTCAGTGGTGATTTACCTCTACGCGTTTTCACTTCCATACGACAACTTGTGCGTTTGTATGATGGCGTATCTGTATCTTTATCAACATCACTATTAGTTAATAAGTTGATTGCACCTTTATCACCATGAACCATTGCATTATTATTTAAAGGAATATAAATTTGTTTACCTTTTACTCTATCTGTTACGTGAGCAATTAATTCTGCTTCGCCAGTTTCAGAAATTAATTTAATTTCTGCGCCTTCATGAATATCTCTTTCTTTAGCAAGTTCAGGAGATATTTCTACGAATGCATGTGGCATTTTATATTCCAATCCTGGTACTTTATAAGTCATATTACCTTCATGGAAATGTTCTAATAAACGTCCGTTATTAACATGTAAGTCATACTCTTCGTTCACTTTAAAGAAATTATCAAATGTTAATGGATAGAAATTAGCCTTACCATCTTCAAAATTAAATCCATTAAGATATAACGTTGGTTCGTCTGTACCATCTTTAGCAACTGGCCATTGCAAACTATTATATCCTTCAAGTCTGTCGTAACTTACCCCTGAATAAAGCGGTGTAACTCTAGCAATTTCATCCATTATTTCGCTTGGATGTGTGTAGCCCCAATCATACCCTAATGATTTGGCTACTGCTTGGATAATTTCCCAGTCAGGTTTAGAATCGCCTTTAGTATCTAAAGCTTGATATAAACGTTGGATACGACGCTCTGTATTTGTAAATGTTCCAGTTTTTTCAAGTGAAGGACTTGCTGGTAATACAACATCTGCAAACGTTGCTGTAAATGTAAAGAATTCATCTTGTACTACTAAGAATCCAACTTTCTCTAATGCTGCTTGTACATAGTTGATATTAGAATCGACAATCCCCGTATCTTCACCATATAGATATAAGGAATCGATTTCACCTTCGTGTATACCTTCCATCATTTGATGATTATCTCTACCAACTTTGCTTGGTAATACTTCGCCATATTCGCGTTCGAATTTAGCTCTAATTTCGTCGTCTACAACTTTTTGATAGCCTGGGAATTGATCAGGCATACTGCCCATATCACTACATCCTTGAACATTATTATGTCCACGTAAAGGATAAGCACCTGTGCCTGGTTTTCTATAGTTACCTGTCGCTAACAATAAATTAGAAATTGCAGTTGACGTATCACTACCTATATCTTGTTGTGTAACACCCATAGCCCATGCAATAGATACTGACTTAGCGTCTACTACTTGTTGCGCAAAATCGATTAATTCTTCTTTAGAAATACCTGTAGTTTCTTCTGCAAATTCCATAGTATATGGTGCTAATGAATTATAATAATCTTCAAAATGGTTTACCCATTCATCAATAAATGACTTGTCATGCAATTCATTATCAATAATATATTTTGTTACAGCAGATAACCACACTAAATCTGTACCTGGTTTTGGTTGATAGAAATTATCCGCACGCTCTGCCATTTCATGTTTACGTATATCAAAAACATTTAAAGTATTGTTATATAATTTATGCCCTCGTTTAATACGAGATGCAATCACTGGATGTGCTTCTGCTGTATTTGTACCTATCAATACAACCATATCTGCAATCTCAAGATCGTCTATTGAGCCTGAGTCACCGCCATGTCCTACAGTTCTAAATAACCCTTTAGTCGCTGGCGCTTGACAATAACGTGAGCAATTATCTACATTATTTGTACCAATAACTTGTCTAGCGAGTTTTTGCATGAGATAAGATTCTTCATTTGTAGCTTTAGAAGAAGAAATAAATGCTAAACCATCAGAGCCGTGCGATGCTTTCACCTTGTTAAAATTGTCCGCAACAACTTTCAATGCTTCTTCCCATTCAACCTCTTCAAACTGCCCATTTTTACGTACTAAAGGCTTCGTTAAACGTTCATCTGAATCAACATAATCCCAACCAAATTTTCCTTTAACACAAGAAGAAATTTTATTTGCTGGTGATTCGTGTTGTGGCTGAACCTTTAACACTTCTCTATCTTTTGTCCACACATCGAAAGAACAACCTACACCACAGTATGTACACACTGTCTTAGTTTTTTCGATACGTTCTTCGCGCATAGCCGCTTCTGAGTCTGAAACAGCAAACAACGGACCATAACCGGGCTCTGCTTTTTTAGTTAAATCAATCATCGCTGCAAGTGAACCTGGCTCTAAATCTGTCATGTAACCTGCGTTACCTTCCATATTCACTTCCATCATTGCATTACATGGACATACCGTTGCACATTGTCCACAGCCTACACATGATGAATCATTTATCGTTGTATCATTGTCCCAGATTACTCGTGGCTGTTGACGTTCCCAATCAATTGTAAGTGTTTCGTTAACTTGAACGTCTTGGCAAACTTCAACGCAACGACCACACAAAATACATTGATTTGGGTCATAACGATAGAATGGACCGTAATCTTTTTCATAGGGTTTTTCCTTATATTCATAAGTTTGATGTTCTAATCCCCATTGATCCATTGTATTGTGAATTTCACAGTCACCATTGTTATAATCACACACTGTACAATAAAGCATATGCTTTTCTAAAATTCTATCAAGTGCTTCTTTTTGACTTGTTTGGACTTTGTCGTTTTGCGTATTAACAATCATTGGTTTGTCTATCGTCGTGCTACATGCTCGTTGCATTTTACCATCAATTTCCACAGTACATGTATCACAAGTTTGGATAGGACCTAACGATTCGTTATAGCATATCGACGGAACAAAAGTATCTTGTGATTTAATAAACTGAAGTAAATTTGTTCCGGGTTCCACAAGATAGTCTTTACCGTCTAAAGAGACAATTAAATGTTCTTGCATAATCTTCACCCCTATTATTTATTCTACCCATGTAAAAACTTCATAAGATGTTGGTCAACATTCCATCTAAAAAGCCCCACACTTTTTAAGATAATGTTACTTACATTGTATATGTATTTACATTAAATGTTAAGGTATTCTATTATATTTCACTGTTTTTTATTTTTTATTTAGTATATAGTGCAAAATTAAACGTATAGAACATGAAACTATTACCATTACAATAGCCAAAATAAAAAAGCTATATATTTACATGATAGTGCAAACATATAGCTTTATAAATTATATACCTAAATTATTTTTAATTGTTGATTCTATTTCACTTAATGAACTTTCACTTGGAATGAAGTAATAAAGTCCATCATCTTGTATGCCACCTTGACCTTCTAATTGATGTCTATTGACAGTGTCATTAGCATCTTTATAATTACTTCTAACTTTATTTAATTGTCCAACTGTTAAATCTGTCTTAACGTTGTCCTCAATGTGATTCATCAATGAATTAAAGTGTGTAACTGAACTTACACTTGTTAACTTGTTCGCAAGACCTTGTATAACTAATTGTTGACGTTCTTGACGTCCAAAGTCTCCGCCTGCGCCATCTTCTTTACGACTTCTAATAAATGCCATTGCTTCTTTGCCGTCCATTTTTGTGTTTTCACCTTGGTTAAACTGGTAGCCATCATAAGAAAATGTAGCGTTACTTGTTACTGAGATACCGCCAACCGTATCTATCATATCTTTCATACCATCCATATCTATCGTTGCGTAATGATCGATTGGGACATTTAATAATTTTTCGACTGATTTTACTGCCATATCTGGACCGCCATAAGCATAGGCGTGGTTAATTTTTTCAGTAGTTCCTTTACCTACGATATCAGCTTGTGTGTCTCTAGGGATACTTACAATTTCAGTTGTTTTCTTTTGTGGGTTTATCGATAGTACCATCACCGTATCACTACGTTGTCCGCCTCCAGCTGCATCCCTTTTAGCATCTGAATCTACACCGAATAACGCTATAGTAAATGGATCACCATCATCTAAATTCACATTTTTATCTCTTAATGCTGATTTATCTCTATCTAATGGGTTGTGTATTGACCCGCCGACAGAAAATATTTTGAACCCTAGGTAAATCACTGCTAGTAAAGCAAATAAAACTAATATCCCAAAAAACCATAAAAATATTTTAGCAGGTAAGCCCATTTTCCTATTCTTCTCAGAACGATTCACTCTTATCATACTCCATTTCCGTATTCAATTTTCTATTCTATTTAATAATACATTATATAGTATTACTTTTAAGATGACATAGTTCTTAAGACCTATTATTTATTAAATAAAATATTAATAAAGTAAATTAGTTTTATTTCTTATATCCATTACCTGAATTCAAAATTGCTAATATTTTTTCATGGCATGCTGGATTGCTAATTATAAAAGGACCTGCCTTAGAAAAATCTAACTCAGTGTTGTCCAATGTTGTCATTTTCAAACCAAGTTCACTTGCAAATAAAAATTGCGCTGCAATATCCCATGGTTTAGGATTTGTATTTATATGAGCGCCAAATTGTCCTTTAATAACACGAATTGAATCTAACCCACACGAACCAATACAACGATAGCCAAATGATGCCTCCTGTAAATCATGAATAGTTTCGTCATTAATCACTAATGAATTAAATGAAATAATCGCCTCTTGTAAATCTATAGGCTCTGGTTTTACAAGTCGCTCTCCATTTACATGAGCACCGTGTTCTTTAATTGCTTTATATAGTTTTCTATGTGGATAATCGTAGATATAAGACAAAGCAGGTTCTCCATCAACAAAATAGCCTAAGATAATACAATAATCCTCTTGTTGTTTAACTAAATTTGTCGTACCGTCTATAGGATCCATTATCCATACGTGCCCTTGTTTAGCATTGATATTAATATTAGATTTTTCTTCAGCGAATAATTGGTGGTCTGGAAAGTTTTCAGCTAAAAATTGTTCAAAGTTTTGTTGAATTGATTTATCAACATTTGTCACTAAATCAAATCTATTCTGTTTCGTGCTCGTTACCATTTCTTGTATAAGGCTAGGAATAATCTCGTCCAAAGTTTCTAACCAAGTTATTATTGACTCATCTATGTAATTTAATTGTGTTTTTTCCATGTGTAGTACACCTCTTTTAAATAGTATGTTAACAAAATAATCGCTATGTATAATTTGTTATATTCTATCATAGAATTATCAAAGAAATATATGATAGAAACTAACTTTGAAAACTCCTATATTTAAATATGAGGCTTTTAAAGTCCATCTATAACATAAATAAAACCGACTAGCGATGCTAGTCGGTTAAATAGAAAGGAAAGTAAGTAATAAATATTGAAGATGTTTGATTAGTAACTCGTACGAATAGATGTTAACAAAACTATTATGTAATAGCCTACCCCTTTGTCATCTAATCGCTATCCCCTTGTTACTAAATTCATATTAACATAATCCTTTCGAAAATGTAAGCGTTTTCTTTAATTTTTTAAAAATTTATTTTCTAAATGTCGTCATTGTCACTTTTATGCTATAATAAATGTAATATGTAATCATTCGGGAGGTGACTTTCTAATGAACAAACGCGAAAGACAAAATAAACTTGTTCTAGCCATTCAAGAGAATAAACAGATTACAGCATCAGAGTTAGCTTCAAATTTAAATGTGTCAAAACGTACTATTTTAAGAGATATTCAAGATTTAGAAGATCAAGGTGTTAAAATACTAGCAAAACACGGCAAACTTGGTGGTTATCAACTGCAAGAAACACCAAATAGTTATGAAATTGAGCTGACTGAGAATCAATTATCTGCTTTATTCTTGGTACTCAATGAAAGTCAATCATATACAACGCTTCCATACAGAGAAGAAATTAATGCTATTATTAAAAAATGTCTCAACTTACCTTATACTAAAATGAGACGAACACTAAAAAAACTAGATCGTTATATTAAATTTGACAAACAGCAACACACAAACTTACCACCCATCTTTTCGGATGTACTCATTTATAGTACCGAAAGAAACGTAATGGCGATGGAATTTTACAACAACAATCAAGTTGTAACAGAAAATGTCATTTTTATTGGCCTTTTATGTGATGAAGGATTGTGGAAAGCAATTATCTTTGAAATTGGACTCGGTAAAACAAATGAAATTCCGATTATTGATATTCATGATATTTCGTATTCATTTGAAAAAACAATTAAGACACAAGATATAAATATAAACAACTATCAGCAATTTTTAAATCCAACTGAGTCCTAATGTGCCAGTTGGATTTTTTATTTTCTGTTTTGTTCCAAGTTCAATTTGCAATTAAGTAAATTGAACTTGAAACTAAGCTAATATAACAACCTCTACTACATTCCACTAAATAATGTTCATTTATTTTAAATATTTATCTACGCTTTAAAATCTATCTAATATTAAAATCATAAATTACGAAAGGATGTCTTTTTATGTATCACCTAGAATTACACAACTTAGAACAACGTATAATGAAATTATTAAATTTAATCGAATTATACAAATATGGCATTATGACCAATCATAGAGACAAATTAAAATTTCAGCAAAACTTACATATATACATAGAACACGACTACAACGACTTTATTCAAAATAATTTACAACACAATTCCCTTTTTCATTATAACTATTTCAACTTTCTATCCAATCAAATAGAAGATCCAATGGATGAGTTCACAATTGGCAATACGCTTAAACATATTGAAATTATCCAAGGACAATTACTCAAAATACTAAAATCACTCTCCTTTATTTTGTAATAAAATTTCACTTTAAGGTTTTATTGAAAACGAAATTGTAATAGTTTTTCATGTATTGTACAATGAAAACGATTACAGTAATTAAGGAGTGATAACTGATGCATGGCTTTTCCATTTATCTCGGCCACCCCATCGATAAGTCGTATATACGACGCATGGTCGATTTAGGGTACAAAACGATTTTTACTTCAGTTCAAATACCTGAAGATAATGATGACACTAAATATCGCTATTTGGGAGAACTTTTAGATTTTTTATCAAACGACCAGCTGAACTATATGATTGATATCAATCCTTCATTGCTGGATCATCATTTTTATGAATTTTTAAAACAATATGACTCTGCGCAATTTATTATTCGAATTGATCATAGTACTTCTATTGACATTGTTAATGAAATTATAAGTAATGATTTTCAATGTTGTTTAAACGCTAGTATTATTTCAGATCATTTACTACAACATTTATATCAACACTTAAATCATTTTAATTATTTATGTTATTGCCATAACTATTATCCTCGCCCTGACACAGGGTTAGAAGCGCAATTTGTTAAATCACAAAACGACTTGATTTTAGCGTATAATCCTCAGGCTAATATTTATGGGTTTATTGCAGGAACTACACTTCGCGGGCCACTTTTCAAAGGCTTACCAACAATAGAAACTACGAGATATTTGCATACAATTGAGAGCGCCCAATTGCTTCAAGACTTAAATACACACCATATTATGATTGGTGATCCGTATTTAAACTGTCATCGTGCGCAACAACTTATTTCATTTTTAAAACAGAGACATTTTAACTTATCAATAACATTACTTGATACACAGGCAGAAGAGATTTTACTAAAACCTCACACAGTTCGTCCTGACAATCCCGGTAATTTAATCAGATCTCAAGAAGCACGCCATTACTGTAAAGCTGATATACAGCCATCATTGATAACCGAAAGGACACTCGGAGCAATAACTTTAGACAATAAACATAACGGACGTTATCAAGGTGAATTACAAATCATTAAGAAAGTATTACCACCTCATAAAAATATCAATGTTGTAGCGCAAATTGATACCGACGACATACCCATCATCAACAGTATGCGACCTAATGATTCATTTGAATTCACTATAAATGCTAAGGAGTTGAAATCATGAAAAAATCAATAACCGAATCAAGAAATGAAGCAACCATGCATTTAGATGAAATGACTATTCAACAAGCTTTAGAAACGATGAATGCAGAAGACCAAAAGGTACCAGAGCAAATAAAAGTCATCTTGCCTGAATTAACAAAAGTAATTGAAATTACCACACACCAGTTTAAACAAGGTGGCCGTATTATATATATGGGAGCAGGTACAAGTGGTCGGTTAGGCGTACTTGATGCCGCCGAATGCGTACCGACATTTAATACGAATAAAAATGAGGTCATTGGTTTAATCGCTGGTGGACAACGTGCGATGACTGTTGCAGTTGAAGGTGCAGAAGATGATGAAAATCTCGCACAGGAAGATTTAAAGCACATCCATCTTTCTGAAAAAGATGTTGTTATTGGTATTGCTGCAAGTGGTAGTACCCCTTACGTCAAAGGAGGACTAAAATTCGCAAACAAAGTTGGTGCATCTACCGTAGCAATTTCTTGTAATGTAGACACTCAAATTAGCAAATTAGCCCAATACCCTATTGAAGTTAATGTTGGACCAGAAGTATTAACTGGTTCTACTAGACTAAAATCAGGAACTGCACAAAAATTAATATTGAATATGATATCTACTATCACAATGGTTGGTGTTGGTAAAGTGTACGACAACCTTATGGTTGATGTTAAAGCAACAAATCAAAAATTAATTGATCGCTCTATTCGTATAATCCAAGATATTTGCAATACCACATACGAGCAATCTCAAATATTATATGAAGACGCAGACCAAAATTTAAAAGTTGCTGTTGTCATGCACCTATGCGATATATCCAAATCGGAAGCTTCAAAACGTTTACAACAAAACGACAATATTATCAAACAAGCCATTAAAGACTAATTACTTTTAAATACAACTGTCACTTATTTATACATTTCATAAATCTTTAATGACAAAAAAGGAGGTCATTTTATGACAAAAGAGCAAATACTTGCCGAAAATATCATAGACGCTGTAGGCGGACTTGATAATATAGATAATGTTATTAATTGTATGACTCGAGTTAGAATAAAAGTACTCAATGAAGATAAGGTTGACTATGAGAAACTGAAAGCAATTAAAGGCGTGATGGGTGTCGTAAAAGACGATCGCGTACAGGTTGTTGTCGGACCAGGAACGGTGAATAAAGTTGCTACTCATATGTCCGACTTAAGTGGTGTACGTTTAGGTGAAACTATCCCCCATAACACTAAAAATTACCGTGCGGATGCTGAAGCGAAAGCTAAAGAAAATAAAACTTCTATTCAAAGTAAACAGCAACGCGGTAAATTTAATAAATTACTAAAAACAATTGCTAATATCTTTATACCACTTATTCCGGCATTTATTGGGGCAGGTTTAATTGGTGGTATCGCGGCTGTATTAAGTAACCTTTTATCGGCTGGTCAGATTTCTGGCGAATGGGTAACACAACTCGTCACAGTTTTTAATGTTATTAAAGATGGTATGTTGGCGTATTTGGCAATCTTTACTGGTATCAATGCAGCTAAAGAATTTGGCGCTACACCAGGTTTAGGTGGTGTTATTGGTGGTACAACATTATTAACGGGTTTAACTGATGAAAATATGATTACCAACATTTTCACAGGCGAACCGTTACAAGCTGGTCAAGGTGGTATAATTGGCGTAATTTTTGCAGTATGGCTCCTTAGTATCGTTGAGAAACGATTACATAAAATTGTTCCAAATGCCATAGATATTATCGTTACGCCAACAATTACTCTGTTTATTATAGGACTTCTAACAATCTTTATTTTTATGCCTTTAGCTGGCTTCGTTTCAGATGGACTTGTCTCAGTTATCAATGCAATTATCGACATTGGTGGCGTCTTTAGTGGATTTATTATTGGCGCCTTTTTCCTACCATTAGTTATGTTAGGTTTGCATCATATGTTCACACCTATTCACATTGAGATGATCAATCAAACTAGTGCAACTTATTTATTACCAATTGCCGCTATGGCTGGTGCTGGACAAGTCGGAGCTGCTTTAGCATTGTGGGTAAGATGTAGTAAAAACACAACGCTAAGGGATACACTTAAAGGTGCCCTACCGGTTGGTTTTTTAGGAATTGGTGAGCCTCTTATATACGGTGTTACCTTACCTTTAGGTAAACCATTTATAACGGCTTGTATTGGCGGTGGTATCGGTGGCGCTGTCATTGGAGGCATTGGCCATATTGGAGCAACCGCAATTGGTCCAAGTGGCATATCATTATTACCATTGATTTCGGACCACATGTACTTAGGCTATATAGCCGGATTACTTGCAGCATATGCCGGTGGTTTCTTATTCACTTATTTCTTTGGCACTACAAAGGCTATGCGAGAAACTGATACTCTAGGTGATTAACTATGTCCAACGTATTATATAAAATTGATCGACAATACCCAGAATTAACTAAAAGTGAGAAAAAAATTGCTGATTATATCTTAAATACACCACACAAGATTATCAATATGTCAGTTCAAGATTTATCTCATGAAATAGATACAAGTACCGCTTCTATTGTTAGATTCAGTAAGAAAATGACTGAAAAAGGGTTTCAAGAACTTAAAATAGCTATATCTCGCTATTTACCCGAAGAAACATTAAATAACAATCATCTGGAATTAATGAATAATGAATCTGTAGATGTATTGAAGTCTAAAATGTTGTCACGTGTTACCAACACGATGAGCTTCGTTTCGAACCATATTGAGAATGAAAATATAGATATGATATGCGCAAAGATGCAAAATGCTCGCACAATTTTTCTATTTGGTTACGGGGCTTCACTTGTTATTGTTACAGACCTATTTCAAAAGTTATCTAGAATTGGATTAAATGTAAGACTTTTGCAAGAAACACATTTGTTCATGTCTACACTTGCTACACATGATGAACGTGATTGTATTATATTTGTGACAAATCAAGGTAGCCACAGTGAATTGCAGTCCATGGCAAAAGTAGCAACAGATTACCAAATTCCTATAATAACTATTTCAAGTTCGAACGATAATCCTATTGCAAAAATATCAGATTATACATTGATATATGGTCAAACAGATGAAAACGAATTACGTATGGCTGCAACAACATCTTTATTTGCTCAATTGTTCACAGTCGATATTTTATATTACCGTTACATCGCGTTAAATTACGACAAATCATTAGACGCTATTACTCAATCTAAAATGGCTTTAGATAATTATCGAAAGCATTTATCAAATATATATTTCAAACATTAACATAAATCCAACCTAGCAACTGTTTCTTTACGTTGAGTAGGTTGGATTTATGTTTTTATAATTACTGTATGAATCAAAAATTTTAGTTCATATAATTTTTAACCACCAAATAAAGAAAGAAGCGAGAGATAAACCAATGTTTATGTGATTTATCAAACTCACTTCTTTCTTATTCATCATTATTTATAATTTTTTCACTGATTTTAGACTAATTTTATTTTATTCAATTAGTTTTGTTCATTTTTGAAGAAATCAAAGATATTGTTCGCATTATCTGTATTGTTAATATTTCCTCTAAAATGCTCACTACCAGGTCCGTATGCATATGTGTTTACATCTTCGCCAGTATGACCATATGTTGTCCAGCCAGTGTGAGATTTGTCATTAATTGGTTTTTGTACTGCATCTTGTACTTTTTGCATTTGTTCTTTATATTCATCCGATTCTTTATCTAGTTTATTAAGTTTTGTTGCTTCATCTTTAACTTTATCAATTTGTGATTGCTCAACTTCAAAACCATAGCCGTCTTGAATTACTTTTTGTGGGTCTTTGCCTTCAGTAATTTCTTTAGTCATATGCATACCTGAGTGTTTCATAGAATGAATTGCTTCTGGGTTCCACACATAATCTTTGCCTTTAGCAATAGACAAACCACCAGTTGAATGGTCTGCCGTTGCAACGACTAATGTATCAGGATTTGATTTTGCATAATTTGTAGCAAATTCAAAGGTTTTTTCGAAACTATTCATTTCAGACATTACACCGGTTATATCATTTGGATGACCAGCTTTATCTATAGAGGCACCTTCTACCATTAAGAAGAAACCTTTATCATTTTCTTGTAATTTATTTACTGCTGTATCTGCCATATCTAGAAGTTTAGGATTTTTATCTGGTGCATCGATTTGCAACGGCATATCATTATCTGCAAACAGCCCTAAGATTTTTTTGTTCGTAGATTGTTTCATATCTGTTTTATTATCGACAACATCATAGCCGTCTTTTTTAAACTTATCTACTAAATTACCATTTTCTTTACCAAAATATTCTGCGCCGCCACCGAGTAAGACATCTACTTTATGCTCACCATTAATTTTATCGTTATAGAATTGTTTAGCAATTTCATCTTTTTTATCACGGCTATCAACATGTGCTGCGTATGCTGCTGGCGTTGCATCAGTTAATTCTGCAGTAGAAACTAATCCAGTCGACTTGCCATTCTCTTTTGCTTGCTCTAACACAGTTTTTACTTTTTTCTTCTTATTATCTAAGCCAATTGCCCCATTATAAGTTTTGTGACCAGAACTAAACGCTGTTGCACCAGCCGCAGAATCAGTTACATTTTCTTTTGGGTCACTTGGATTTGTACGTTGATTCCCTACTAGATATTTATCAAAAGCAGTTTTTTCCATTTCTTTTGTTTCTGGGTTATCAGCAAAATAACGATAAGCAGAATTGTATGAAGGGCCCATACCATCCCCAACTAAAAATATTACATTCTTTGGATTTTTTGTATTACCCATATATGAAACATCATTTTCTTTTGACGCATGCCCTCCAGCCGAGGCATAGGTTGACTGCGCACTCCCCAACACAGTACCCATAACGATTACACTTGCCACAGAAACAGTTGCTAATTTGTTAAAAATTTTCATAAAGTAATAACTCCTTTAAATATGTATTATCGACCTACACTTTAAGTGTAGTGCACAAATTTTGAGTAATTATTTTAATGCAGTAAATTTTATGTAAATTAAAAATAAAGTTATGTATACAGTGCGCTAAAAACTTTCATACTGCTAACAATTAAAAATGATAGATGAACAAAAAAACTATCTTTGCTAAGCAACTTCGTTGTATCAATCCTTTCTCAACTAGGAGATTAAATGACTATAAATAGACAAAGGAGCGAGACAGAAATCTAATTTATTTAAAAAGATTTCATCGTCCCACCCCATTAAGATGACTATATTTGATAAAAATAGAAGATTTACCTGAGCTAACGTTCATGCATAAGTCACACTAGCTCTCAAAAACAGAACACCTGAGTAACTTCTCATGTGTAAGAACCACTAGCTCTCAAAAGCAGAACACCTGAGTAACTTCTCATGTGTAAGATCCACTAGCTCTCAAAAGCAGAACACCTGAGTAACTTCTCATGTGTAAGATCCACTAGCTCTCAAAAGCAGAACACCTGAGTAATTTCTCATGTGTTAGAACCACTAGCTCTCAAAAGCAGAACACCTGAGTAACTTCTCATGTGTAAGATCCACTAGCTTAATAAATTAAGCAGTGGTTCTTTAAAGCAGTGGTTCTTTAAAGCAATGGTTCTTTAGAGCAGTGAGACTTTATACTTTAAAGTTGTTGATCTTTACTTAATTTATGGTAGCCCTTCAAGAAGAAGAACATTGTCATAAACAATAGGAACGCTATACCAATAATTACTGAAACCACAGTTTCCTTATTAAATAACATGCCGATTAATACCATAATAAAGAATGCCATTGTAATGTAGTTTGTAAATGCGCCACCTGGCATTTTAAATGGATGACCTTCCAATTCTTCAGGATGATTTTTTCTAAATCTTAAATGACTAATTAAAATCATAAACCACGGCACCATACCCGGTAAAATTGAAGCACTATAAACATATACGAATACACTGTCCGCGCCTTTGATAAATAACGGTAAAATTACATTCAGTAAAGCACCAATTAAAATACCTGTTGCAATTGCAAGTACAGTCCACATAGGGACACCATTTTTCATAACTTTGCCAAAGAATTTAGGTAACATTCCTTTTTGAGATAAATTTAATGACATACGGCTAGCACTAAATATACCCGAGTTACAACCTGACATCGCTGCAGTAAGTACAACAAAGTTGATTAATCCTGCTGCAAAAGTGATACCTACTTTAGCAAACGTAGCTACAAATGGACTACCAATATTTCCTAATTCATTCCAAGGATAAACTGTAACAATTACAAAAATTGCACCAATATAGAAAATCAATATACGCCAGATAACGCCGTTAACCGCGCTCTTGATATTTTTTTGTGGATTTTTTGTTTCACCGGCAGTAATACCAATTAATTCAACACCTTGGTATGAACCGATAACAATTGAAAGTGCAAAGAAGAAGCCAATCCAACCATTAGGCATAAACCCACCATGAGCCCATAAATTTGAGAGACCAATTGCTTCTCCGCCATTTCCTAGACCAAAGAAGATAAGACCAAAACCTGCAACTATCATCAAAATAATTGTAACTACTTTAATCATTGCAAACCAAAACTCAAATTCACCAAACGCTTTAACAGATACAAGGTTAGCTCCAGCTAATAAAGCTACAACAATAACGCCCGGTATCCATTGTGGTAAATCAGGGAACCAATAGTTCATATATTCTCCGACTGCAATAACTTCACTCATACCTACAACTACCCATTGGAAAACGTTACTCCAAGCCGTTAGATAACCTGCTACTGGATGTATGTAATCACTTGCAAAGTTAGCAAAAGAACCAGAAGTTGGATGTAAATAAACCATTTCTCCCATTGCTCTCATTACTAAGAATAAAAATATACCTGCAATTAAATACGCAAATATAACAGAAGGACCTGTCCATTTTATAGTGCTTGTAGCTCCCATAAATAGTCCTACACCAATCGTTCCACCAAGTGCAATCATACGCATTTGACGTGCACCTAGCCCCCTCTGTAATTCATTATTATCTTTCATCATTCAAACCCCATCTCTTTCAAATATAAGTGGAACTAAATTCACTTATTATGTCGTTATTATACTATAAATTCAAAAAATTTAAACAATTATTTTCGAATAATGTAAGGGCTTACATTCCCGTTTGTCAATTGTATGCGATTTTACATTGGAAAGTAAAGCTTTTTTTAAAAATTATTTTTCTTAAAAATCAACTATAAAAATATAAGTGAAGCATGAATTCATGTAGAATTTGTGAAAAATATCACAAATTCTACATGGCATAGTATACTTATAAATAATTGTAGAAAGTGAGGATAAAAAATGAGCGAAAAAAACATTAAATGGGATAAAGTATTTTATGGAAAAGCTTGGATTGACCATGTA
>NZ_ANMR01000011.1 GCF_000338275.1 Staphylococcus xylosus NJ | reverse complement strand
CAAAGTTTTTATTTCAAACGTTATTTACTTCGAGCCATAATGGCTGGTTTTATTCTAGGTGTCATTACAGTCTTCGTTTTGCTTATTAAAGCATCGCTAGACACTCATCTACCTTCTGGTGTTATTAATATAATTGCATCTATAGCATTTAGTTTTGCTCTAGTGCTTATCTTATTTACCAATTCAGAATTACTGACGAGTAATTTTATGTATTTTACAGTGGGTTTATATTATCATGTCATCAGCCCTACCAGAGTTTTTAAAATTTTTACCCTATGTTTTATTGGTAATGCATTGGGTGGATTTTTATTTTTCTTATTATTACGTCATTCTGATGTGATGACCACTGAAATGTTAATACAATTAGAGCATACAATTGAACATAAAACTTTAACTGCTAGTTTTATTGCAATATTGGTTAAGGGTATTTTTGCTAATTTCTTCATCAATATTTCTTTAGTCATAGCGATGCAAATAGACGATGTTTTAGCTAAAATGTTCGTCATGATGTTTGGTGTGTCTATATTTGCATTTATGGGTTATGAGCACGTGGTTTATAACTCTGTTTTATTTGGTGGTGGTTTAGTCTATCAAAGTAATGAATTAGCACTTATGCCTGTTATCATCAATTTATTAGGTGCAGGTATCGGCAATTACATCGGAGGAGGATTAATTATAGGCTTGTTCTATGCTTATTTAAACGATCATCACCAATATGAACGTAATATATCTAGATAACTGCTAATACAATAATTCATCTGTTTTATATGGTATAATTTTCAGTAGATTTTATTACAAAGGAGTTATATATGAATAAACACTTAATGAAACGTACGCTTACGGTTTCCATTATATTTGGTGTGTTATTTTTCTTTTTAAATTATTTTAGTGAATCTGATAGTTCAGTTCTTCCTTTAATATTAAAAAGTGTAATGGTTATCTTTGTTTTTGGTATTTTATATTATACTTTGTTTTCTATTGTAAATTCTCCAGAACGAAAATATAAATTTGGTATAACTATTCCGATTGCATTATTAATCGCGATTATCATAAGCGCTCTATTTTCAGCAATAAAAGTCGGGATTATTATTGGATTAATCATAGGTGTTATTGCCGGCTACGTTTGGGAATTTCTAGTAAAAAATCAAAACGGTGGTGACAAATAATGAGTGTAATTTTAGGAATCGTCGTAATTATTTTATTAATTGTAAGCTTAATTCCAAATTTGAAAGCCTATAAAAAAACAAAAGAAACCGGAGAAAAAAATCCCCGGTTTGCTATCATGATAGGTATAGATGCTATACTGCTTGTTCTTGTTTGTGTAACATTAATATTTCAACTTTTATAAAACAGATGACGCTTGTCTCATAAAGCGTCATCTGTTTTAGTATATATAATCAAAACCTATCTTGTAGTACTAAATAATATAATGCTATAGCACCTAATAAATAAACCATCGTACCGACTATAAATGAACGAAATTGTATATTAAAAGGAATCTTTTTATTAAATACAGGTCCTAAAACTAAATTACCTATGGCTAAGATGATAGGACCGCCTAAGAAAAATATTAATAAATAACCATTCATAAAACTAACTCCTATCAGCTTCAAAACATAACGCTATGATTTCATTCGCAGACAAATCTTTCCCTGTATATGCAATATGACTAAAGTCTTGTAATTCCGTCATATCATTCGTATTGACAATAACATCAAGACCAGCAGTAACAGCTGCTGTTGCACCGTTTACTGAGTCCTCAATCGCTAGGCAATTTGCTGGGTTATAATTTAATCTTTGAACAGCAGTGAGGTATGGATCCGGGTTAGGCTTAATTGACTCTACATCTTCACGTCCTACAATAACATCTATATACTCGCTCAATCCTAAATTGTCAAACGTTGGCTGAATATCTTCACGATAACTACTTGTGGCAACTGCCATAGGGATATGACGTTTTTTACAATATTCCATAAGTTGATGCATTGCATCAACAATTGGCAAAGAAACACTCGTTTCATTATGTTCTAAATAAACTTTTTCCTTATCATTCGTACCGAGTTGTGTTTCCAAATAACTATGTAATTCCGTTGCAGCGCCTCCAATAGATTGACGATAAAAATCTAATGAGATTTCTTGTAAATTGTGCTGAATTAAATGCTTATTAATAATTTCAAACAGATGTTTTTCTGTATCTATAATCGTGCCATCAAAGTCAAATACAACTGCCTTGTACATAATTACACCTCCTATTTAATATGGGGTCACATTCATTTAATGATAGCTTATCATATTTCAGGTTTGAATTAACTAATTATAACCATTTTTATAACACAAGTGAATAATATTAAAAATGGCCCAATCCATAGCATTACTATGAATCGAACCATTAAGTTACTTTAATTATTTAATTGTCTATTTGAGTGAACACAGTTCATAAATTTAGTCTCTTCTTATTTTTTATCGTTTATTCCAATATTTAGCTAATATTGGTCCAGTAATATTGTGAATCAGACTAAACACAGCTCCTGGAACTGCAGCTAATGGACTAAAATGAACGGTGGCTAATGATACAGCCAGCCCTGAATTTTGCATACCAACCTCTATAGAAACAGCTTTTTTATCAGCTCTTTCCAAATGGAATATTTTAGCCAAAGTATATCCAAGCGTGTAACCTACAATATTGTGTAAGATGACAACAGCAAAAATCAATAAGCCTGTTTCAAGTATTTGTGATTTACTTCCCCCTACTACTGACGCTAAGATAAGCGAAATTGCAACAACTGAAACAATTGGTAAAGCTGTCGCTGATTTAGCAGCAAAGTTTTTAAATAATCTTTGTAATATAAAACCAATGATGATTGGAATTAAGATTACTTGGACAACTGACCAAAACATGCTCATAAATGATACTTCTAACCATTGATTAGCAAATAAATATATTAAGGCTGGTGTTAAAATAGGCGCTAATAGTGTGGAGACACTTGTAATTGCAACTGATAAAGCGACATTCGCATTAGCAAGGTAGCTCATTACATTACTTGATGTTCCGCCAGGACAACATCCCACTAAAATGACACCTATAGCTACTTCTGGTGGCAGATTAAATAATTTAGCAATTAAAAAAGCTGCTAATGGCATAATTGTATATTGTAATATAACGCCAATTATCACTGAACGCGGTGCTTGAAATACAATTTTAAAATCTTTAGGGTCTATCGTTAAACCCATCCCTAGCATTACAATACCTAATAAATAAGGAACCCATCCACTTAATGTTGCTAATTGGGCAGGAAAAATAAAACCTATAATTGCAGCAATTAACATCCATAATAAGAATGTGTTGGTTGCAAATCTACTTACTTTTGATAACATCTATAAACACTTCCCTTTATGTATTAACAAAGAAAAATGTATCATACTTTATACTCCCAAACAACTTAATTTTCTAAATATTCTAAAAATAATATCTGTAATCAATTACTATGTAAAAATTTTAACTTCGTTCTTAAGACCTAGTGATTCTAATAAAAAAGAGTGGTACAATCTAATAGAAATAATAACTTGTGGAAATTTAAGTGTAATTGAATATTATGATTAATAGAGATAAAACACTTTCTATAGATATTGGGGGTATCATATGTTTTTAGATAGAACTGAAACTTTTGTGTTAAATATTGGAGGATTAAATAATCGTGCCACAAGAAAAAATTTAACCAAACTATGTAAGCAAATACAATTTTGTAATTCATTTAAATTTACGATTTTCAAACAAAATAATTTGTATGCTTTAGAGATTAATTTACCAAAGCAGCAATTACCATATATGATTAGTTTCCTTAGTTTTCATAACTATTCTATTTATCAAATACTACAAGGTACAGATACTAATGACCTTTTAGATTTAGATCATTTATTATTATCTTCCAGACGTTTTGAATTAGTTGTAGATGGACTTCGTGACGCATTTATTAAAGACAAGGTCATCGATATTTTAAATTTAATAAATCAAACCGAATATATTACATATACTTTCAATCGTAATAAGATAAACGTATCGACGTCACCCTCAGTTTTTGCGAAACTCATATACATGCTTGCTACGCATAACATCGATATCCTTGGCGCTGTATACCAGCCTCGTTGGATGAATAAAGCTAGAATTTCATAATTTAAATAAACTACTTATAAAAATTACCAATTTAAAATAAGTATCAAAAAAGAGGAACCAAGACATTGATGTTTTGGTTCCTCTTAATCTATTAGGCAATCGTTACATGAATTGAAACTATTAACTAGTTCCTATACAAGTACTGAGCCTTGAATAGTTCTTCCTCTATTGCTTATATATCATTATTTTATATCGTCATTATTCACTATATTTTCAAATGCTTCTCTTACTTGAGGCACAGACATACCTACCACCACTTGAACATTTTTACCACTTTTTACTAATCCATGCGCCATTTGATTATGTGTAAAATACGCACTATCTTCGACCTTCTCAACATTGTTCACCGTAAGTCTTAGGCGTGTTGTGCAGTTGGTTACATCTTTGATATTTTCCTTGCCACCTAAACCTTCTAAATAATAAATCGCCTTATCTTCATACTCATTTCCTGTTGCTACTGCGCTATGATCTTCGTTCTTTTTACCTTTATAATCATTTTTGTTATATAATTTCATATCTTTTTCATCTTTTTTACGACCAGGAAGTGGTATATCAAATTTAAGAATTAAAAATCTAAATAAGAAATAATAAATCGCAGTAAATCCTAACCCTATAATGATTTGTATCACATAAGTTAACCAATGATTTTGTGCTAACGGTATCCAGTTTGTTGCAAAGAAGTCTAATAGTCCTCCTCCAAAGTTACCTACTAAACCAAATCCATACATCATTGTATCCATTGTTGCAGCTAATAATGCATGCAATACAAATAAATATGGTGCTATAAATAGGAATGTAAATTCTAACGGTTCGGTAATACCAACTACAACAGCAGTTAATGTTGCTGGAATAAGTAATGCTGCAATTTTCTTTTTATTTTCTTTAGGCGTTGTTGAATACATAGCCAAAGCAATACCTATAGCTCCAAATACTTTACCATTGCCTTGCAACATAAATCCATATGGAAACTGTTCCTTTAACGGTTCGGTACTTTTAGCAAATTCATTAACGTGTTCAAACCATTCTGCCTTTAAGCCATGATTGACTACAACAGGACCAACTTCAATTGGTGCATATATAAAATGGTGTAATCCTGTTGGAATTAGCACTCGTTCTAAGAAGTGATACAACCAAACACCTATATAACCTGATCCAATAATAAAGCCTTGTAATGAAGTAATACCACCTTGCACAGTCGGCCAAATAACACATGTAAGTAAAGCTATTGGTAACATAACAAAGAATGATATCGTCACCACAAATGTTAGACCTTGGAAAACCCCTAACATCTCTGGTAAACGTTTACTGTAGTATCGATTATGTATCCAAGTTATGATACTTGAAATGATAATTCCACCAAGTATATTCGTATCTAACGTTTCAATCCCAGCAATAGCTTTAAGCCCTGTTACATTTTCAACGCCTTTTTCCAAATTCGCTCCAAATGTATGCGGCCATTGTGTAAGTATTGCATTTATAAAAGTATTGAACATAAGGTAGCCCATCAATGCTGCTAAAGCTGCATGTCCAGGCGCTTTTTTAGCCAAAGATAGTGGCAAACCGACCACAAACACAACTTCCATATGATTAAAAATTGTCCAACCACCAGCTTCGATTACTGACCAAATTTTAAACCAAGTTGTACCATCAGCAGCAATGCTTCCCATAATCGATGGATTTTTAAATAAAGTGGCAAATCCTAAAACAATACCAAAAAATGCAAACATTAATACAGGTACAATCATCGCACTCCCAAATCGTTTAATTGCATTCATAGCCGTATAACCTCCTATTTCTATACGTAAGCATTTGTCTACACATCATTCATAATAAATCTATAAATATAATTCATTGAGTATGTGTTGCATGTGATTAATTTAATATTAAAGGAAACGCTTACATACAAACAATAGTTTGACGCCATTCGGAACAATTTTGTATAATCAGATTATATTTTCAAAATGTGAAAATATTTTCATGAAGTGTGAGGTGATAAATTTGTTTTTAGATGAACGTGTTAATACTAATTTTAATAAATTAAATGAAAATGACTTACATATTGCACATTTTATTAATACACATATCCTACAATGTAAAACGATGAAAATACAAGAATTAGCAGAACACACACATGCATCTAACGCCACCATTCATCGTTTCACTCGTAAGTTAGGCTTTGATGGTTATAGTGATTTTAAATCTTATTTAAAATTTGAAACCGAACAATCACATCAATTACCTTCAGATTCAATAGAAGGTTTTAAACAAGAAATCGAAAATACTTTCACTTATTTAGAAAGAATCGATTATGACCTTATTACAAATAAAATTTACGAAGCAGAAACCGTTTATTTATATGGAACTGGACTAGCCCAAATGAATGTGGCTCAAGAAGCACAGCGTATATTACTAACGATACATAAAAGTATTATCGTACTTCATGACGTACACGAATTTAAAATGGTATTGAATAAAACAACACCAAAAGATATCTTTTTTATCATTTCTCTTTCTGGTGAATCAGAGCAGTTAACAGATATCAGCAATTTATTACAGTTGCGTCAAAAATATTTTTTCTCTGTAACCACTTTAAAAGATAATACCCTTGCTCAAAAAGCAAATTATAATATCTATGTATCTAGTAATACATTTTACTTAGCTGATGGTATAGATTATTCAAGTTTTATTAGTTACCATATTTTCTTCGAAACCTTATTACGAAAATATAATGAACGTAAAGTAATAGGCGAACTGTATTAAAATACAGTGCCCAACTATTGTCTTATTCGCTACGTTCAAATAACCGTATTGGAGTTTGAATAATTATGTTAAATTTGTTAATAATAGCAAAAGCTCCCTCTAAAGATTGTCACATTTAGTGATTACTTTTAAAGGGAGCATTATTTATTTTAAGTGCTGATTGAGCAAAACATATAAAGAATTTACTTTGATACAGGTCTGAATTTTATTCAAACTTAGATAATATTACCAGGATTGAAATAATCCAGTAAAATCATATCACCCCGTGTAATTTCTATATCAGCGAACTATTTTATAAATTTGCTTCAAACTCTTCAAGCGTTAATTGTAGTTTGTCAAATAACATTTCAAACCCATGTGCCGTTGAATCATGATATTCTTTCTTCTTCTGTTTATATTCTAAAGATGTTAATCTTCTTTCTCTCGGTACAAAAGCAATATAATTGAAAATCATTTGCGTAATGCCTGGTTCTCTTTCGAATATTTCAACTTCTATCGTATCTTCTGAATCACTTAATTCTGGCATACCAATTGTCATGACGAGATATTCATAAGGAGTTAATGAAGCAAATCTACCTTGTACTATATTCTCCTTACCTTTACGAACATCAACAATTTTGTATTTACCATTTTGTTCAGCAGCTACTTCAATAGTTTTATTTGTTCTTTCAGTTGTCATAAACCATTGTTTAAGAAAACGTTGGTCTGTCCAAGCTTGGTATAATAATTCAGGTTCTACTTTAAATAACCTTTCAAGACGAATTTCAACATTCTCATTTTCTACATTGTATTTTCCCACGATCGATTGTTCACCTACTTTCACTCTTATTACTATTCTAACGCATTACACTATACTTCTAAACAATTATCAAGTAAATATAGTGATGTTCTTTAATATTTATAAAGCTTTAACAACCTCATTTTATCGCTATTAGTCAGGAAACGTCAAAACTTTCATTTTCATTGAATATTATACCAAATAAACTTCACATTTATCTTAGCATATTCTGTTAACATACTGCTTATTTAAAATAGCGAATGAGCCCGGGACATTCGTACATCCCGGACTCAAATTTAATCTAGATTATAGTCTATTGCTATTAAATAACACAATGAATATCAACAATTTTCAACTGTTATCTAATCATGTTTATTAACATATAACTCCACTACTCTATTTAGAACTTAAAAATCATTGCCCAACTTGATATTGCAATGTATCTTAATTACTTTTTATCTAATCTAGGTAACCTAAAGAAAATTGCTACAAGTCCACAAACGCCTAGTATCATTGGATAAATTGAGTAAGGCACTAATTCAAATGGAGATATAGACGCCACACCTGCAGCAGCAATCAATTGAGGACTATATGGCAGCATTCCTTGGAAACAACTCGCAAACATATCTAAAATACTAGCTGATTTACGCGGATCCACATCATATTCCTCTGAAATATCTTTTGCTAATGGTCCTGCCATTAATATAGAAATAGTATTATTTGCTGTTGATATATCTGCAACACTGACTAAGCCAGCAATACCTAATTCTGCACCACGTTTAGATTTCACTTTACTGCGCACAAAATTTAATAGCCAAGTAATACCACCATTATGTTGAATCAAAGCTACTAAACCACCAATGAGCAATGCAATAATCGCTATATCTTCCATACCGATAATACCTTTAGATATAGAACTTAATAAACCTGTCCAACTAAATGAACCGTAGATTAAGCCGATAATTGCAGAAAGTACAATGCCACCGATTAATACGATAACTACATTTACACCTATTAATGCTAAAATAAGCACAAATAAGTATGGAATTACTTTAATAAGGTCATAATCATAACTTTTATTTGCATCTATATGTGCACCATTTGTTAAAAACCAAAGAACAATAATAGTAAATATCGCGCCAGGCAAAACAATCTTTATGTTCACCTTAAATTTATCACTCATTTTCGTTTTCTGAGTACGTACTGCAGCTATCGTAGTATCAGAAATCATTGATAAGTTATCACCAAACATAGCTCCACCAACAACAGTAGCCATTGTGATAGCTGCCGAAACATCTGTAGCCTGACTTAAACCAAAACCAACTGGTGCTATAGCAGCTACCGTCCCTACAGACGTACCCATTGATAAAGATACAAACATACATATTATAAATAGTCCGACGATAATTAAATTTTCTGGTATTAATGATAACCCTAAGTTAACCGTCGACTGCACGCCACCCATATCTTCAGTCGTTTGAGAAAAGGCGCCTGCTAATAAGAAAATTAACATCATTAAAATAATATTGGAATGTCCTGCACCTTTTGTAAAAACTTCAACTTTTTTATGAAATGATTCTTTTCTATTTAACGCTAATCCAACAATAGAAGCTACTAATATAGCTACATTCAGTGGCATCGTAGTAAAGTCGCCTGTACTAATACCCACACCTAAGAACATACCAACAAATACGATTAAAGGTATCAAGGCCCATGCGTTACCTTTTTTTGTCTCCTCCATACATAACCAACTTTCCTAAATATTAAAACAGAACTCAACCTTCTGTTATTTGTAAGTCCTAAAAATAAAAAAACTCTTTCTAAATTAAGAAGAAAGAGTAAACTTGATTCATTCTTATCTTCTAGCATGAATTATGCTACTGGATTTGGCACACGCATCATCATGTTGCCGAAGTATCATCGGGCCAGTCCCTACACTTCTCTTGATAAGTTATTATTTTATTTTATTACAGTACAGTATTAATTGTAATTCGTCAAATATGGAATTGAACAGAAAACAATTTAACAAACGATTTCATTATCTAATCCCTTCAACATCTATTATTTCAATAGAGCTTATGTTATTTATTTAATCGCTTTATATTTACTTCATAGGACGTTCGATAGTAAATTTATTACCTAAAGAAGCATAATCATTACCAGCTAAACGAGCTACAGCACTAAGTGCGTCAACATCTATTTTACTATCTTCAAAATAAACTGATTCATCAATATGAAACATAACTACTTCACCTATAATTAAATCAGATCCTTCTTGAGAGTCACCTAACGGAATAATTCTATCTAACTTACATTCCATTCGAATTTTAGCTTGTTCGATACCAGGTACTGCAACTAATTCAGAGTCAACACAATTAAGACTTGTTCTTTCTAATTCATTTTGGTTACGGGCCAAAGGGGCTGCTGTATGGTTGATTTGTTCGACTGTAGCTTCATCTGTAATATGTACTACAAATGATTCCGTTTCCTCAATATTTAAAGAAGTGTCTTTCCGCTTCCCTGCAGAACGACCTGTAGAAATCATAATCATTGGTGGTGCACTATTAACAACATTAAAAAAGCTAAACGGCGCTGCATTTAAATGCCCATCTTTATCTTGAGAAGTAACAAATGCGATAGGTCTAGGTACTACACTACCACTTAATAATTTATAATTTTGTTTTTTGGTTAAAGCATCTGCTTTAAATTTTTTCATAAATGATTACCTTACCTTTCAAAAATAAGGAGGAAGGATATCAATATATCCTTCCCTCCTTATGCTTTGTATCACCGAGACATTGAAACACTAATAGTTAAATTAAATTGCTGCCTCGTTACTTCATCAATTCTAATCTAATTGAGTACCACCTGTCACGCCATAAACTTGGCCTGTAGTATAACTTGATTCCTCAGCTGCTAAATGTACATACACGCCCGAAAGTTCAACCGGTTGCCCTGCTCTACCTAGCACTTCTTTTTGGCCAAAAGTCGGAATTTTAGATTGGGGCTGTCCACCAGAAATTTGGAGTGGTGACCAGAATGGACCTGGTGCTACACAATTTACACGGATTCCCTTGCTACCTAATTCTTCAGATAAGCTCTTGGTAAGTGAAATGATAGCTGCTTTGGAAGCGGCATAATCATGTAAGATAGGGCTCGGATTATAACCTTGTACAGATGAAGTCAGTGTAATCGTTGCGCCAGGTTCTAAATAATCAATTGCTTTTTGAACTGACCAAAAAATAGGATAAACATTTGTTTCGAATGTCTCAGTAAATGATTCAGTATCAAAGCCTTTAAGGTTGTTTCTATATTGTTGGTGTCCTGCTACAATTGTTACATTATCTAATCCACCAAGTTTGTTATAAGCTGTTTCAACTAAATCATAGTTAAATTGTTCATCGCGTATATCGCCTGGGATTAATACAGCTTTACGTCCTGCTGCTTCAATCACTTGTTGTACTTCTTCAGCGTCCACTTGCTCAGCAGGTAAGTAATTAATTGCCACATCTGCTCCTTCTTTAGCATACGCTATGGCAGCAGCTCTACCGATAGCAGAATCCCCACCAGTAACTAACATTTTATAATCTTTTAAACGCCCATAACCGATATAAGTTGTTTCACCACAATCAGGCTTAGGGTCTAATTTATCCTGTAAACCTGGAACGTCTTGTTCTTGTTTCGGGAAATCTTCACTTGAGAATTTTGTTCTAGGATCTTGTCCTGGCATATGCAAACACTCCTTATTTTAAAGAATATGCTTATGCATACCCTAATTTTTAAAGTTTTAATACATCATTCAAAGATTCTATTTAGATTGCTCGTTTAAAAGTTTTTGTATAAAACTTAAGAAATACTCAGGTACTTGTTCTAATATACGCTCATCTGGATCATATTTAGGATGATGCAGATCATATTCACTATTAGAACCAATAAACACAAATACACTTGGATATTTATTTGAGAAACCAGAAAAATCTTCTCCAATCGTTAATGGTTGATCCATAATACTCACATTATAACCAACCTCTTTAGCAATCTCTATTGCGTCTTCTGTTAATTTTTCATCATTAACAACCGCACCTGGTAAACGATGATATAACGTTTCAATTTCAACACCAAATGCTTCTGAAAGGCCACTTCCAATTGCACGCAAGCGTTCTTCGATATAATTACGTTTCTCTTCGTCAAAACTTCTCACTGTACCTTGAACATAGGCTTCATCGGCAATCACATTCCATGTATTACCACTAGACACTTCACCAATAGTAACGACTCCATTATCAAATGCTGATAAGTTTCTACTAACAATAGACTGCACGCTATTAATTAATTGTCCTAATACAATAACTGGATCATTACCTTGTTCAGGTTTGGCAGCATGTGCTCCTACACCTTTAATTTTAAATTCAAATCGATCTACAGAAGAAGTAATAACTCCTGATTTTACTGCAAATTCACCAATGTCTAATGTAGGGTAATTATGATAACCTAATACTGCTTTAGCACCTTCTATCGCACCTGTATCAGTAATATGATATGCTCCATAACCTAGTTCTTCAGCAGGTTGGAATATAATGCGTACGCGCCCAGTTAATTGCGATTCAATTTCTTTCAATTTTGTCGCTACTGCAAGTATGCTTGCCATATGAATATCATGTCCACAAGCGTGCATCATACCTTCATTAGTGGATGTAAATTCATGTACAACTTGCTCTTTAATAGGCAGAGCATCTATGTCTGTTCGAACTGCTACAAAATGTTCACCTTGACCAACCTCTGCTACTAAGCCAGTTTCTAATGGTAGGTCTAAGATTGTAATCTCATATGATTCTAAAATTCTTCTTAATCTTTTTGTTGTCTCATATTCTGCATCTGATAATTCTGGATACTGGTGAAAAGTTCTTCTCCAATTTATGTAATCTTCATATTGTGGCATTATATGTCACACCCTTTCTTATTTTTTAAGTGCAAAATGAGGTAGTAACAAATTGTTACAATCACTACACCCGCAGCCAAATTATTCGTTATTAATATAATCGCCATCGTTAGTATTACTATACAACCATTAAAAATCGGTGCTTTTTTAACAAATGATACAGTTCTTCTATCAAATGTATTTAAAGATATCGTTATTAATACGGTCGCTAATACCGCCATAGGTATCTGACCAATAATACTTCCAAATACAAATAAACTAAAAAGTAGAAAGCTGCCAGTAATCAAAGTTGAAACTCTCGATGTTGCTCCCATACTTAAATTAAATTTTGATTGTCCCACTAATGCGCTACCACCATATCCACCAAACAATCCTACAATAAAGTTTGCAATACCTTGACCAATTGACTCTTTGTTTTTATCACTAGGCGTATCCGTCACAACGTCCATCATTCGTGCAGTTAAGGTTGTTTGTACAACAGCAACAATAGCCATTGTTAATCCATAAATAAAAATAATAAATGTATTTTCTAAATCATACATCATTTTAGGTAAACTAATAGTTGTCAAATGTACATGTATAGAGGCTAAATTATGAACATATTGTATATCTGGTTTAATTAACCAAGCAGCAAAGGTTAAGACAATAATTGAAACTAAAGGTGCAGGTATAAATTTTATATATCTTTGCGCCAACCAAATAATTAAAAATGAAATTAACACAAAAACATAAGTAGTATTAGAAATTTGAAATATATTATCAAGCTGAGATGTGAATAGTAGTACTCCAAGTGCATTCATAAATCCTATGACAACGCCTGTAGGAATATAATCTAATAGTTTATTTGTATGACAGTAACCAAATATAATTTGGATTAATCCCATAAAAATTGTAGCTAAAATCACTGCTTGTATGCCATGACTAGCCATAAGTGGTGCTACAACTAAAGAGACACCACTACTTGGCGCTGAAACCATTAAATTTCTATTGCCTGTGAAACTAATGACAATCATCATTAATCCAGTACTCAACATACCTATTATTGGGCTCACGCCTGCGATAAAAGAAAATGCGATAGCACCTGGCAAAAGTGCGAGCGCTATTAATATACCAGATAGTACATTCGGAATGATATTACCTTGCCATTGTTTGATATAATCAGTTCGTGTCACGCCGAATGTCACCTCCATATGTTCCTCTTGTCACATGGTATCATAATTGTCGAAATATTTTATCAATTCTGTTTATCAAAATATAAAATTATCAACACCTGAGCTCTTGCTCATGTGTAAGAACCACTATCTTAATAAATTAAGAAGTGGTTCTTTAGAGAAGTGTCTTGGGCCACCTGAGCTCTTGCTCATGTGTAAGAACCACTAACTCAATAAATTGAGAAGTGGTTCTAAAAAATCTGGGACATCAAAAGATATCCCAGACTGATAGAAAAAATTATATTAACCTTTTAATTGAATTTTATTATCTACTAATACTTTGCCATCTTTAATTACTGTTTCTGCATGGTTAATACCGTAATGATACGGGATATATTCATGGTTAGGTGCATCCCAAATTACAATATTTGCTCTATCTCCTTCATTAATTGTTCCAGCATCTACATCTATTGCTTTTGCAGCATTTACCGTTACCGCATTCCAAATTTCATTTGGTGATAGTTTTAATTTTAGCGCAGCAATAGACATTACAAGTTGTAAATTGTTGGTAACACAACTACCAGGGTTAAAATCTGTTGCAATTGCAATCGCGCCATCATTATCTAGCATGCCTCTTGCATCTGCATATGTTTCTTTACCTAAATAAAATGTTGTTCCCGGAAGTAATACAGCTACAGTATCACTTTGTTTTAATTTTGCTTTACCTTCTGTACTTGAAGCAACAAGATGATCTGCAGAAATTGCACCTTCATCAATAGCTAACTCGAGTCCACCTAATGGATCGATTTCGTCAGCATGTATTTTCACATCAAATCCTAATGCTTTAGCAGCTTGCATATATTTTCTTGATTCCTCGATAGTAAATACACCTGTCTCACAAAATATATCAGCAAAATCTGCGTACGGTTTAACTTCAGGTAACAAATCAATCATTTCTTCCAAGAATGCTTGATTTGATTGCGCATCTTTAGGAACTGCATGAGGTCCTAGGAAAGTATGCTTCATATCTAAATTGTATTTATCTGCTAAACGATTAGATACGCGTAACTGTTTCAGTTCATTTTCTTTATCTAAACCATATCCACTCTTACTTTCTACAGCTAACACGCCATGCTCAATCATAGTTAACAGATTCTTCTCTGCCTTTTCAAACAATTCGTCTTCAGTAGCCTTGCGAGTCGCTTCAACAGTAGATAAAATACCTCCACCTTGTTCAAGAATTTCTAAATATGAAACACCTTGCCTTTTAAGTGACATTTCATGTTCACGTGATCCTCCGTGCACAAGATGTGTATGAGCTTCAACAAGTGCCGGTGAAACTACTTTTCCTGTTGCATCAATAATTTCATGCGCTTCATAATCATTAGTATGATTACCTGCATAAACTATTTTGCCATCTTTTACAACGATAGTTCCGTTTTCAATGATATTTAGCTCATCTAATTCTTTTCCTTTTAATGGACGTTCAGTTGATTTTGGTAAAATAAGTTCTTTTATGTTTTGAATGATTAAATCGTTCATTATTTGTCTCCTTTACCTGTAATCATTGGGATTTTTATGCCTTTTTCTTTTGCAACTTCAATTGCAGATTCATATCCAGCATCAGCATGTCTCACTACACCCATACCCGGATCCGTAGTAAGTACACGTCCTAAACGTTTATCTGCGCGTTCAGAACCATCTGCAACAACAACCATACCAGCATGTAACGAATAACCCATACCAACACCACCACCGTGATGGAATGAAATCCATGATCCACCTGCTGCAGTATTGATTAATGCATTTAAGATTGCCCAATCACCAACAGCATCAGAGCCGTCTTTCATTCCTTCAGTTTCTCTGTTTGGGCTTGCAACAGACCCTGAGTCTAAATGGTCACGTCCAATAACAATTGGTGCAGAAATTTCACCGTCACGTACTAATTTATTTAGCGCTAATCCCATTTTGGCACGTTCTTCGTATCCTAACCAAGCAATACGTGATGGTAAGCCTTGGAATGCTATTTTATCTTGAGCTAAATCTAACCAACGAATTAATTTTTCATTGTCTGGGAAGATTTTTCTCATTTCCTCATCAGCACGCTCAATATCTTTAGGATCTCCACTTAAAGCTGCAAAGCGGAAAGGACCTTTACCTTCACAGAATAACGGGCGAATATACGCAGGTACAAATCCAGGGAAATCAAATGCATTTTCTAATCCATCATTAAATGCCACTTGTCTAATATTATTACCATAGTCAAATGCAACAGCACCATTTTTTTGGAATTCAAGCATATATTCAACATGTTTTCTCATAGAAGATTGAGATTCTTTAACATATTGTTTTGGATCTTTATCACGAACTGCTTGGGCTTCTTCCAACGAATAACCCTGTGGTACATAACCATTTAGTGGATCATGGGCACTTGTTTGGTCCGTTACGATATCAATTTTAAAACCTTTATCTAAAATGGCTTTATGTGTATCGACGGCGTTACCTACTAAACCAATAGAAAGTGGTTCACCTTTACCGCGTGCTTCTTCAGCTAAACGTAACGCTTCATCTAAATCATGCGTTTTCACATCACAATAACGTGTTTCTATACGCTTATCAATACGTGTTTCATCAACATCTACGCCAATTACAACACCACCGTTCATTGTAACTGCAAGCGGTTGTGCGCCACCCATACCCCCTAATCCAGCAGTTAGTGTTACTGTACCGTTCAATTTACCATCAAAATGTTGATTGGCAAGTTCACCAAATGTTTCATAAGTGCCTTGAACTATACCTTGAGAACCAATATAAATCCAACTGCCTGCCGTCATTTGTCCATACATCATAAGTCCTTTTTTATCTAATTCGTTAAAGTGATTCCAATTTGCCCATTCTGGAACTAATACCGAGTTAGAAATTAATACACGTGGCGCTTCTTCATGTGTTTTAAATACAGCAACAGGTTTACCTGATTGTACTAACATTGTTTCATCTGATTCTAATGAACGTAATGTGTCTTCAATAGCTTCAAATGCGTCCCAATTTCTAGCTGCTTTTCCTATACCGCCGTATACTACCAAGTCTTCTGGACGTTCAGCTACTTCAGGATCAAGGTTGTTATATAACATTCTTAAAACTGCTTCTTGTTCCCAACCTTTACACTCAATATCTAAACCTTTTTTTGCTACTATTTTTCTCATGAAAGTCACTCCTTAATTTAATAAAATTTTCCTTTGTTTAAAATATCCATAATGCAAATGGAATAGTAATAAGCAATGTGAATATCACTCTTTCAAACCATATTATTACTAGTTTACCGACTGATATTTTAACTTCCGTCGATAGAATTACTGGCACTACACTTGAAAAGAATATAATGGCTGAAACACTCATGACTGCCACTGTAAATCTTGTCGCTAAATCTGCACTTTGAGCTATTGCTGCTGGCAATAACATCTCTACTATAGAGATTGTTGAAGATTGTGCTAAAACCGCAACGTCACTTACAGGAAATATACTTATAATCGGATAAAAAATGTAAGAAATATATTCAATAATTGGTGTATATTCCGCGATGATTAATCCTAAAAATCCTATCGACATGATAGATGGTAAAATAGCAATCGTCATTACTACACCGTCACGCAAATTCTCTATTACATTTTCTATCAAAGTTTGCGAATTTTTGACAGCTATCTTAGCTTCTAACCATGATTCTTTTAATAATGGCATATCTCTACGAATTTCTTCTTTGTACGGTTGGCCTTGATACGTCGTTGTCTTTTCTGTTCTTATAGGTGGGATTTGTACCGTTATTGCAGTCACAATAAAAGTCACTGCTAAAGTAAACCAAAAATAAAGGTTCCAGTATTCTATAATACCTAATGTATTTGCTACGATAATCATAAAAGTAGCAGATACCGTCGAGAACCCAGTTGCAACTACTACTGCCTCTTTGTGCGTATATCCCCCATCTTTATATACTTTATTTGTAATTAATAAACCTATCGAATAGCTACCTACAAACGAAGCAACAGCATCTACAGCTGATTTTCCTGGAGTTTTAAAAATAGGTCTCATTATCGGTCTACAAATAACACCAATAAATTCCAGCAATCCAAATCCTATTAAAAAGGATAAGAATATTGCACCTATAGGAATTAATACGCTTAAAGGTATTGCCAACTTCTCATATAAAAATGGTCCAATACTTTCTATTAATACAAAATCAGGCCCAAAATCAAATACCACCATAAAAGCAATTAATACCCCTATGACTTTAAATAAACTAAAGACTATATCTGTTTTAGACTTATTCCATTTCTTATTGATAAATGGATGTGCTGCTCCAATCAATATTAAAATCAATACATAGTACGGTAAAATTGGATTAAGCAATTTCGATATCCACTGTACGATATGATCAATCATAATCGTTGATTGACCGCTAATAGTAATTGGTACAAAGAAAAATATAATACCAATAAGACTATAAACGAAAAATTTCCACATGTACTTCACGCCCCTTACATGAAAGTACGCCTCCCTCTATATTTCACAGTATAGTATGTTATTATATAGACTACCAATATAAATAAACTAATTATTAATAACTTAAAACTATAAATAAAATTTTAGAGGTGTTTAAGATATGAAGATTGTTCAATTAGAATATTTTGTAGCAGTAGTAAAATACAATAGCTTTACGAAAGCAGCTAATTTTTTACATATTAGTCAGCCATCACTGACTACTACGATAAAAAAGATGGAATCAGACTTAGGTTATGATTTATTTACGCGAACTACTAAAGATATTAAAATCACCGAAAAAGGTATCCATTTTTATAACTATGCTTTACAACTCATACAAAATTATCATCAAACAATTGAGAAAATGTATGATCTCAATATGGGACATGTGCCTAAAATCAAAATCTCTATTTTAGAATCTACAAATCAATGGATTTCTCAAGTATTGGCAACACATAAAAAGCACAACGCAGACCAGACTTATCTAATTTCAGAAATTCATGATCAGACTAAGATTATAGAATTACTTATTAATTTCGAAAATCATCTCGCTTTCACAAACGAGCAAATCATTCATGAAGATATAACTTCCATACCATTGTATGAAGAGTCTTATGTATTAATCACACCAAAAAATGCATTTCCATATAAACGAACGACATCAATTACGTCTTTACCGCTTATTTTGCCTACGAAAGGTTCCCAAGTGCGTAAACATCTTGATGACTATTTTAACCGAATGAATATGCATCCAAATATAGTTATTGAAGCTGATCGCTTCGAAGCGGCAACCAACTTTGTCCATAGAGGATTGGGCTATGCAATTATTCCACGCGTTTATTATCAATCTTTTAACGCACGAGACTTAGATGCAATAGATATTCGTCCGATGTTAAGTCGCTCTATTTACATCAATTATCTAAAAAAAAGAAAGCACTCTGAACGCGTGCTTTCTTTCATTGACCAATGTATAAACTATTGGAATTTTAAAGAATAAAATGGTGGAAGAAATTTGCTGATAATTTGGCTGTTCTATTATCGACATCATATTTAGGATTAGTTTCAGCAATGCTTATTGTTGAAACTTTTTCATTCGGTATAATACGTTTTGATAGTTCGAGTACAACATGTGGAAATAAGCCTAGAACACCGTTAGCACTTACACCTGGTGCAAATGCACTATCAATAACATCCATACATATCGTAAACATGATGACATCATGATCATGAATAAAACGTTCTACTTTATCCTTAATTGGAGGAGAGATTTGATGCAGTAATTCTTCCGAATAAACATAACCGATACCTTTAGTTTCAGCATAATCAAATAATGCTTGTGTATTACCGCCTTGTTGGATACCTAATACAAGATAATCAACATTTTCGTCCTGTTCTAATATTTGCCTAAAGCTTGTACCAGATGTGGAACCTTCTGCTTCTCTCGTATCAAAATGAGCGTCTATATTGATAACACCAATCGATGCTTCTGGATAAGCTTCACGTGTTCCCAAATACTGCGCATATGCGATATCATGCCCACCCCCTAGCAGGAATGTTTGCTTATGTCTTTTAATCGATTTGGCTACGAAATGGGCGTACTCTTCTTGTGTTTCTTCTAAAGTTTGATGGTCATGTTCTACATTACCATAATCATATACGTTACATTTTCTAGCTACTGGTAAATTAGCAAACACTTTTTTAATTGCATCAGGCCCATCTTTAGCACCTGTTCTGCCTTTATTAAGTTCGACCCCTTTATCTACTGCATAGCCTAATAAACCTACACCTTGACGTGTTTCATTGTAGTCGTCCTCAATATTGCGAAACTGTATCGTTTGAAAATGTCTAAATTGCGATTCATCTGTTTCACTATCTATTCTGCCTGTCCAAAGATCACGTTGTGCTAGTTTATACATAATTCTCCTCCTTTAATTACTTAACTACCACTTAAAGTATACGCTTACATTTTAACCAATTCAATTTATAATTATCTTTACCCAATTGCCCACATGATAATTTAAAAAATTGTCAAAAATTATTTCAATTAGATGTTAGATAATGTAAAACTATTACATTTCAATGATAAATCTTTAATTTAATTTATTTCTCGACTATAAATATGTATAATTAAGAACGAATGATTTTCCGAAACCCTATTGGAGGTTACATAATGAATACAAAACGTATACCTGGTTTTCAATGGGCAATGATGATATTTATTTTCTTCATTATAGCCTATGCATTACCGATTATACTTAAAGATTTTCAAAGTACAGTACCATTTAAGAGCTTTGTCTTTGACATGAGTACCTTAGCGCCATTAATTGCTACTATAATTTGTCTTATCGTTTTCAAACAAAAGCGTACGCAATTAGCGAGCTTAAAACTCACTATTGATTTAAAAGTAATCGAACGTGTCATTTTAGCACTTGTGTTACCATTACTTATTTTTATCATTGCTATGGTAAGTTTTAACATCTTTGCTGATAGTTTTGTTCTATTACAAACAAAAGACTTGTCTGTTTCAATTCTTTCTATCATAATTGGACAAATTGTAATGGCATTCTTTGTGGAACTTGGTTTCCGGTCATACTTACAAAATATCGTTGAAAACAAAATGAATACATTTTTCGCCTCTATTATCGTTGGTTTTATGTATTCTATATGGAACGTTAATATTGCCTTTAGTTTTGATTATGCAATTTATAGTTTCCTTTACTCGTTTGCCTTTTCAATGATTGCTGGGGAATTGATTCGTGCTACAAAAGGACGTACAGTTTATATCGCAACAATTTTCCATGCGTCAATGTCATTTGGCCTTGTCTTCTTATTTAATGAAGAATTAGGTGAAGTTTTTGCTATGAAAGTAATTGCATTGTCTACAGTTGCGGTAGCAGTTGTATACATTTTAATTAATCTAATCATCCGTGTAATTCTTTATTTCTTCACGAAACGAAACTTAGATGAAGTTGAAGAAAACAATTACCTTGATCATGTTAATGAAGATAATCAAAATCATACTGATGACGTTAAGGATAGAGAACATCAAGATGATAACTCTACTACTGTAAATGAGATTAATCAAAATGAGAACAATCAGCAACAATCAATCTCAGACGACTCCGTGGCACACGGTTCGACAACAGCAGTACAAAATCATACTAACGATGACACAACAGCAGATTCTAACTATACAGAAGAGAACACAATTGATACAGAAGAAGATAATAGCCATGCTAATATCATTAAAGAAAATACACCTTCTTCTGATTCAAGAGAATCTGATGCAATGGCACATCATAACGAACCACAAGAAGATAATAATAATAAAAATGGTCATACTAATAGTGCTGTTGAAGCATCAACAGAAAAAGCACACCCAAACTCTAAAGATGCATCACTGCGTCAACATGACACGAATGTGCAAGAGACTAAAGCACAAGATGACAACCCAAGCGACAATGACAACAGTAACCAACGCTCACCATTTGATTTAAAGAGTAAACGTGGTCATCGTCGTTAATATATAAAAACAAGAGCTAAGACATTAATGTCTTAGCTCTTGTTTTTATATATTATGACCATCTTTAATCAAGCATTAAGTACACGAACAATTTTAATCTTTATTATTATTAAAACTAAGTGAAGTGAGAGACAAAAATTATTTATTAATAATTTTAACTCCAGCTTTCGTTCCAATAATTGCTTGATCTGCAACATCTAAGAAATACCCTGTTTCTAAGACGCCTACGAGGTGTATTAAATATTCGTGCATTTCGGCAGATTCTATATTTTCATTTAAATCAACATCCAATATATAATTACCATTGTCTGTAATAAATGGTACATCATCTACCATGCGACGTATGACCTTTAAATTATCATATGCTTTTATTTTTTTAGACACGAGCAACCAATTAAATTTATCAACTTCAACAGGTAATTTAAACGTTTGACCAAGATAATCCACACATTTACTATCATCCGCTAAAACGATAAATCTATCAGCCATGGCATCAATGACTTTTTCCCTAAATAAAGCGCCGCCGCCACCTTTAATCAAATTCAAGTTGTTATCAATCTCATCAGCGCCATCAATAGCAATATCAATTACTTCGACATCATTAACATCAACCACACGTATCCCCAATTCTTTCGCAATTAATGCAGTTTTATTGGAGGTACAAACGCCAGTTATATTAATTTGTTCTTGTTCCAGTTTCTCTGCAATTTTTGGGACAAGCAATTCAATTGTTGATCCAGAGCCAATTCCAACAACCATACCGTCTTTGATTTGGTCTAATGCATCATTAAATGTACTTATTTTCAACTGTTTCTTATCCATAATGCTTCCCCTTTTTATACTGTACTTTTATCCTTATTGTACATGAGATTCATTAAAATACATAGTTCAAAAATCATTTTCTAGAGTAAATTATATCTTTACTTGCATATTCATTATATTGTTTTAAAATTATAGTTATTAACTATCTGGAGGTACAAAATGATGATTTATACTTTAGAAGCTATCTCAACAGGTAAAGTTGAAGATTTACCTTATAGTACTAAACGACCAATGCGCTCAGCTTTAAATAAAAAGAAATTTGCCGGTAGCATGTGGCTATCAAAGACTGGATTCGTGGAAGATGAACAAGAATATAAAGATCACGGTGGCCCTAATAAAGCTGTTTGTCTTTACAGTAAGAAAAATTATTCACTGTGGGAACAAGATGTGTCAGTACTTCCAGAATATGCGATGTTTGGCGAAAATATCACTGTCTCTGATTTGGACGAAAAAGATGTACATTTTGGAGACCAATTCAAATTAGGCAATGCGGTCTTAGAAGTTTCAGAGATTAGAGAGCCATGTTGGAAAATTCAAGAAAAGTATAAAATTCCCAATTTAATTAAGCGTATGTCCACTTCTGGAAAAACTGGTTTTTATTTTAGAGTTTTAAAAGAAGGTTATGTTCAAGAAGATTCAAATTTAGAGTTAATTAAACAAGCCAATAACGAAACATTACTTTCAGTTTTTGACTTAAATCAAATCTATTATATTGATAATAAAAATATTGAGCGCTTAACATATGCTTTAAAAAACCCATATTTAACAGAAGAAAGAATATCAAAACTAGAAAGATTTTTAACACGAGCTGAAAAAGCTAAAAAATAATTAAGGGAGCGGGCCGGAAATCAAATATAACATTTGATTTCTAACACTCACTCCCTATTTCTGATTTATAGACTAAGGTAAAATACCTTAATATACCAATCACGACTCATCGTAAACTATATCATTTCTCTGAAATTTTATATGATGTTTTAGAGTAATATGGCTGATTCGCCTCTAATATAGATGGCGCTCTATCTCCAAATAAATTGATATCATTCGGAATACATTGCGTTTCTAAAGTAAAGCCAGAGTGCGCTTTATAAATATTGAAGTCACTTTGCCAACCTGTTGTATCATTAAATGTGAATATAACAATATTAGGCATGTCTGTTTTAACAGTTAGCAAAAAATGTTTGTTCTCTACGGTCATCTCATTGCCACCTATATCGAACGGATGGTCTACGCCACCAAAACGTTCCATTTGTTCTTTAACTAATGCATCTTCACTATTAAAAATATCCTTAAATTGGATGTTTTGTTCATTAAATATATCTACTAAGTCAATCGGCTCTTTCTTCTCTACAATATTATCTTCATCCAATGTATACATATCTAATTTAGAGCTTGAAATACTATGATTATCAATAACATTGTTGTCTCTATTAAGATTGAAGTATACATGATTCATAGGATTAAACAACGTTTTCTTATTAGATATAGCTCTGTATTCAATCGTCCATTTATGATCAACATCATAAGTGTGAACGACTTCTAAATCTATATCTCCTGGAAAGTAGTCGTCTTCACTTTTTATAACTGTAGTAAAAATCACTTTAACTTGGCCAACTTGCTCTTCAATTTTGTAATCAAAAAAGCGTTTATCTAAACCCTTTGGACCTCCGTGAATATTGTGGGGGCCGTTATTGGCTTCAAGATTGTATTTGTTACCATCTAGTTCAAATGTTGCATTTGCAATTCTACCACCGTATCTTCCAACAGTAGCACCAAAGTTATAAGGGTTTTCAATATAAAACTCATCTGCTTCAACTACATTACCTAGCACAATATTGTTATCGTCATACTTCCATGAAACAATTCTGGCACCATAGTTTGTGAAAACTATTTTCGTGTCTTCATTATCAATTTTAATCAAATCAATACCATTACTTTGACTTTCTACTTTTGCAAACATCCTCAATTACTCCCTTTCAAACCCATCACAGTTCGTTTAATAGCGATAGGTGTTGTCATGAATAAAACATCAATTTCAAATGCAAGCTAAAAATTGCAAAACTTGAGGGCATCAAGTGTATTATTTGGCAATTTAAAGACTTCATTGTATATAGGACTATTACGAAAATAATAACTAAAATCGCTTATAGTCAAACTATACTGTTACACACCCTTTAATCATTGCGCTATTTGACTGTATGCCTTCTTTCATAATTCACGCTTCCCTCAACCATAAATTATGATTTAAACAACCAGTTAAATATATTAAGTTATCAATTGGTATGTATATAAAAAATTTCGCATCTATAACATAAGTCTCTTATATTGTAACAATTTATACAAATAATTAGCTATACTATTGTTGAATTTTATCAAACAATATTGAAAATTGTTATAGTTTTTTCTATTTTTCACTATTTTTTCATGTATTTTCGATTATTTCAATATTATCTGAGTTAAAGCTACTAGATACGGATAAATAAATTTAAGAAGCTAGAACATTTTATGCTCTAGCTTCTTATTTTAGTTTATTAATTCTTTTTATTAAAAATGCGTTTCATCGAACTCACAAAACCTTTATCAAAACTTAAAATTGTATCTTTATAACTACGTACTGCAATCCATAATAATACAAATATCGTTATGATTGACAAGCCTACACTAACCACAATTTCCCAAGTCGCAACATCTGGTGTAGATGCTCTAACAAACATAACAAAGGGTGACATAAGCGGAATAAAGCTCACAATTTTCACAAGCAATGTATCTGGATTCATCACACTAAATAATGAGATATAGAAAGCAATCATACTAACTAATGTCATAGGCATTAATGCCTGATTAATATCTTCAATACGGGACGTAATTGACCCGAGGATTGAGGCTAAAATTATATATGAAAAAATACCTATAATCAACGATACAAAACCTACAATAGCTAATTGAAGTGTTAGTTCATTGGGTTCTACTTTAAATCCTTGTAACATATCACTGATGTCAAACGTTAAGAAGCATATCACGCCTACTATTACAAAAATACTAATTTGTGTTAATGCTACTGCAATTACCCCCGCCATTTTAGCAAAGAGATGGGTTACTGGCGATACACTTGTGATAATCATTTCGATGACACGTGACGTTTTCTCAGTTGCAATTTCCATTGCAACTTGACTTGCGTAATTAAATATAATGAAGAACATGAGCATAATACCAAGATAAACGATTGCAGTATTAAAACCTTTTTGCGCTTCGCTTAGATTCGAACTTTTAGCATTATTAGCAATTACTTCCGAGGAGACATCACTTTGGGCTTGTAATTGCTTTAGTTCTCCTTCAGATAAATCTAGACTATTAGCTACCAATTGAGTTTGAATCGTCGATAGTGTTGCCTTTAATTTTTGTTTATCTTGCTCTGAAACAGTATCTTTACTTAAAATTTTACCTGATAACTTTCTATTATCATTTAATTTAATGATATAAGCTTTATCTAATTTTTCGCTTTCCACTTGTGATCTAGCCTGTTTTTCAGATACTTTACTAAATTTCGCGCCTTCATCCAGTTGATGTCCCTGAGACTTTATAACTTTATAAATTTCATCATTAGACGATACTACCCCAACTTTATCTGGACCATCATCAAATAAATCAATAATTTTATTAATATTTGATGCGCCAAGCATTAGAATTATCACTACAGCCGTGAATATCATAAATGATTTAGCTTTCACTTTATTTTTATAAGTTAGCGAAAATGTAGCCCAAAATTTATTCATGAATATCACCTACTTTTGCTATAAAGATTTCATTAAGTGATGGTTCTACAACTTGGAAACGTTTAACAAAGCCATACCGCGTAACAACATCATAAATTTTTTCCGCAATCATTTCTGACTCAATGGTCGCTTTAATTTCTCGTTTATTTCTTTCTACATCTATCACCCCTGTAATAGCATCAATTTCAGGCATTTGATGTTCTGTCTCAATAACTACACGTTTATGACCATGATTTGATTTCACTTCATCAATAGGTCCTGAAACAACAAGTTCCCCTTTATTTAAAATACAGACGTTATCGCAAAGTTCTTCGACATGCTCCATACGGTGTGAACTGTAAATAATTGTTGTTCCTTCATCATTTAAATCTTGAACTGCAGATTTCAGTAATTCCACATTTACAGGATCAAGTCCACTAAATGGTTCATCTAAGATCAATAATTCCGGCTTGTGTAACATGCTTGCTAAAAGTTGAATTTTTTGTTGATTACCTTTAGAGAGAGCTTCAATTTTCTTTTCTCTATTTTCTTTAATGTTAAATCGATTTAGCCAATAATCAATTGCTTCAGTAATGTCTCTTGACTTCATGCCTTTTAACGTAGCCAAATACCGCAATTCATCTTCCACTTTCATCTTAGGATGTAAACCACGTTCTTCAGGTAAATAACCAATACGATTATATAATGATCTATCAATTACTTTATCATTATATGTTATCTTTCCTTCTGTAATTGGCGTTAACCCCAAAATCATTCTAAAGGTTGTTGTCTTTCCTGCTCCGTTTCTACCTAAAAAACCTAACATTTTTTCTTTTTCTAGCGAAAGTGAAATATCATTCACAGCAGTAAAATTTTTATATTTTTTCGTGACATGTTCAATAAGTAATGACATGACATACGGGCCCCTCTCTTTTGAAATTACTTTAGTCACATCATACCATTTATTCTATTACACATACATTTTAAATATTAAATTTTATAAAGGTATAACATTTATTTTCAACAAAATGTATCACTCAATAAAACTCACAATGTCCTTAGCTTTACATTAAATAATGTAAGCACTATCATAAACTTAAATAAGGACTTCATACTTATTGTTCACCAATAAAAAATAGGAGGCATAGCAACATGACTTATAGTATCGGCATCGATTATGGCACCGCTTCAGGTAGAGTGTTTTTAGTGGATACATCTAATGGAGAAATTATCTCTACCTATATAAAAGAATATTCACATGGCACCATCTCCGAATCTTTAAACGGTAACCCCTTACCACATAACTATTTTTTACAACATGCTGAAGACTATACTTCAATTTTAGAAGAAGGCGTTAAACATGTATTAGACGATAGTAATATTAAACTAGATTCTGTTATTGGTATCGGCATTGATTTTACAAGCTGCACAATTGTGTTCTTAGACGAAGACTTCAAACCATTACATCTTAACCCTGAATTACAAGATAACCCACATTCTTATGTGAAATTATGGAAACATCATGGTGCACAAGATGAAGCAACACAAATGAAAGAAGTCAGCGATGAAATAAATCCATCCTGGTTGGATTATTACGGACATAGTGTTAACAGTGAATGGATGATACCAAAAATATTAGAAGTTAAACATAAAGCGCCCGAAATATTAAACCAAACTTCTTATATAATGGAAGCGGGCGATTACCTTGTAAGTTTACTTACCGATAAAAATATTCGCTCAAATTGTGGCATTGGCTTTAAAGGCTTTTATAATGAAAAAGATGGCTTTAATTATGATTTTTTTGAAGCTGTAGACCCAGAGCTACCTGAAATTGTAAAAAACAAATGCGAAGCCCCTGTAGTACATATCGGTGAAAGTGCCGGTAATCTGAGTTTATTTTATCAACAATTGTGGGGCCTCTCTGCCAATGTTGAAATATCACCTTATATCATTGATGCTCATTCAGGTGTATTAGGCGTAGGTGCAATCGAACAAGGTGAATTTACGCCAGTAATTGGGACAAGTACTTGCCACCTTATGTTAGACCCTAAACAGCAACCTATTCCTGCGATAACTGGTTCTGTAAAAGATGCAATTATCCCTGGATTATATGCATATGAAGCTGGACAAGCTGCAGTGGGTGATTTATTCAATTACGTTGCAGAACTCGCACCAAAAGCAATTGTAGATCAAGCTGAACAACAAGGACTTTCTATTTTTGAATACTTAGAAAAACTTGCTAGCGAAATAGCCATTGACGAGCAACATGTTACAGTGCTTGATTGGCATAACGGCAATCGTAGTATTTTGAGCGATAGTCATTTAACTGGAAGTATTTTTGGCTTAACTTTACAGACACCTTATGAAATGATCTATCGTGCCCATATCGAATCAACTGCATTTGGTACTAAAATGATTATGCAACAATTTGAAAATAATAATATTCCGGTGCACACGGTATATGCTGCTGGTGGCATTCCAATTAAGAGCAATCTCTTAGTTGAAATTTATGCAAACATACTTAATAAAGAAATTGTAGTCATTGATTCAAGCAACGCTACTGCTTTAGGAGCTGCAATGTTAGGTGCAAATGTAGGTGGTGCATATGCATCATTAAAAGAAACTGTGCAACAAATGAAGCAACCTATATATTATCGTAAACAGCCAGAACCAGAAAAAGTAAAACAATATGAACTACTATTCCAAAGATATAAGTCATTACATGACTTATTAGGTAAAACACACCCCAAACTTTCATATATTGATTAGTAATTTTAGTATTATATAATAAGGATAGGAGTCTGAGACATCAATGGATGTCTCAGACTCCTA
>NZ_ANMR01000010.1 GCF_000338275.1 Staphylococcus xylosus NJ | reverse complement strand
TGAATTATGATGTTTGATTAGCTCATAAAATACTAATTTGTGTTATCTCTAACACTTGTTTTGAACCAACAATTTAATGTTGTATTCGGAATTAACGTTGACATATTGCAATTCAGTTTTCAATGTTCATTAATGTGTTACAAGAAATTATTTTATCATTAAGTTTTTGTTAAGTCAATGATAAATTTTTAATTCTTTTGTTAAGTTTGTTTCATTTTCCTCAACTCAACATTTACTATTATATAACTTACAAATGATATTCACAAGCGTTAATTTTACACTTTTTAAAATTCATTTTGTTTCAATTGATGTTGCAATGCGTCTTGTTTTGACGACTTTTATATAGTATCAAGATTATTCCATATCGTCAATAATTATTGCGAATCTTTTTAGTTGAATTTTACCTTTATATTCACTATTTAGTAAATAGATGTACAGGTTTTTAAAATGGTGTAATAACATTGCATAACTAATTACACATTTTGTTGTAATTTCTCATCCTCCTAGTAAGTAAATGTATTTTTATATACGATCTATCTCCTATATTTTAAATAATCATATATTTTTAATAATACTTGTTTCTACTTATAGAAAGAATTGAAAATAAAAAGAAACCGAGATATCAGATATCTCGGTTTCTAGCTTTGTACAAGACAACAACTAACTGGTACAAGTTGAACTTATTTAACAGTCCATTTAATTGATAAACAATTAGAAGCTTAAAGATGCTAAATATCAATTTCAAACATAATTAGTTTTCTCTGTGCATAAAAAGTAAATTATTTCCATAATATGTTTACTTACTTTCAATTTAGTTTCTTCATAGCTATTAAATTAATCATTACTTCAACTATGGTTACGATTATTCTTTTTTATCTTGGCAATCTTTGCATAAACCATAAATTTCCATACGATGATGCGTTACATTAAAGTCTGTTACGTGTTGGGCTAATTGTTCTACCTCATCTAGTTGTGGATAATGAAAGTCTACGATTTTACCACAATCTTCACATATAACATGGTAGTGATTGTGTGTACTGAAATCAAAACGGCTTGATGAATCTCCATACGGTAATTCTTTAACTATCCCTATTTCTTTGAAGACACGTAAATTATTATATATAGTAGCAACACTTATATTTGGAAAATCAGGTGAAAGTGCTTGATAAATTTCATCGGCTGTAGGATGTGACTCTGAAGCAATTAAGAATTTAAGAATTGCTTGTCTTTGTGGAGTTATTCTCACGCCATTATTTCTTAAAGATGCAATTGAATCTTCTAGTTGATGTTCAACTGTTTCCATCTCTGCACTCATTTCCCTCACCATCTTTCTATTTAAGAATTATTATTACTTAATATTAATATAACTGTTAAATTAGGGAAATGTCAATATTCTTAGTCTAAACTCGTTAATATCCACTCTTTGGATCAACCAAATTCTCAATTAGCTTATTATTATTGAGAATAGATGTTAGGTTTTCAATAAAAATCTCTGTTACTTCTGCTTTGTTTTCTGAGTTATTACCAGTAATATGAGCTGTAATTGTAACATTCTCTAATTCATATAGTGGGTTTTCAGAAGTTAATGGTTCATTTTCAAATACATCTAAATATGCATGTCTAATCAATTTTTCATTTAAAACTTCAACTAAAGCTTCTTCTTTTACGATAGTTCCCCTACCTACATTAATAAATAATGCTTCGTTTTTCATCAATTCAAAATGATTTTTTGTGAGTAGATGTATTGTTTCATTTGTTTCGGGGAGTGTGTTAACAATAATATCCGCTTCAGATATAACTTTCTTTAAATCTTTAATAGCATATGTTTTACTAAAGCCATCTACATCATGAGCACTTGTATTTATCCCAAGTACTTCCATATTCATAGTATTAGCTATTTTAGCGGTATTTTGTGCGATACTGCCTGTACCTAGAAATAATATACGTTGGCCACTTAATCTTTTACCACTCATTTTTGAATCATAATGCTTATTAATTTGATTTAAATAGGAAGTTCTCATTTTTTTATAATCATCTAAGATATATGCAAAGATAAACTCTGACATCTGTTTTGCATGTACACCTTTACCATTTGTAAGTTTTATATTATTTTCGTCAATAAATTTTAACGGAAGTTTATTGACACCTGTAGAGTACCAGGCTATCCATTTTAAATTTGGACAATCACTTAAAAATGCAGCATCTAAGTCACTATCGTAACCAAACAATATATCTAAAGTTTGTTTATCTTCAGCATTGATACTAGAAACACCCTTTGTAAATACAAAGTCGACATTGGGAAAGCGTTCAATTAAATCGGTTTCTAGATCATCCATCCTCATTAAGCTTACAGCTTTCATTTTAAATCACCCCAATATATCTTTTAGTTCTTCTATTTGAGTTTTCACTTTAACTTTATTAATCACATCTATAATAATCCCATTTTCATCTAAAACAAAAGTAGTTCTTACAATACCCATAGACTCTTTACCAAAAGATTTCTTCAATTGGTATACACCAACTTCTTCAGAAAGCTTATAATCTTCGTCTACCAATAAATCAAAATTCAACTCTAACTTATTACTAAAATTTTGGTGTTTCTTTTTACTATCTCCACTAATCCCATAAACATTTACATTTAATTCATTAAACATTTCAAGGTTGTCTCTAAAATCACAAGCTTCTGTAGTACATGTGGGTGTATTATCCCTTGGATAAAAATAAAGCACAGCCTTTTTACCTTTAATACTTTCATTTGATATTAACTCACCATTCTGGTTTTCTAATTCAAATTTTGGAAACTGACTTCCTTTTTTTAACATTTCATTCACCCTATTTCTTTTTATTCTTTAATTTATGATACGATAATAGTCGCAAATATTAAATAAAAAGAGGTTGATAACTATGAAATTTACTGAAAGTGAAAATCTTCAGAAATTATCTGATGAATATATTTTAGGTGGTGTTAATTCACCTTCACGTTCATATAAAGCAGTTGGCGGTGGTGCACCAGTAATGATGCGTTCTGGACAAGGCGCATATCTTTATGATGTAGATGGAAACAAATATATTGATTACTTACAAGCATATGGTCCTATTATCACTGGGCATGCTCACCCACATATTACTAAAGCGATTCAAGAACAAGCAGCATTAGGCGTGTTATATGGGACGCCTACTGAATTAGAAATTGAATTCGCCAAGAAATTACGTGGAGCAATTCCTTCATTAGAGAAAATTAGGTTTGTTAACTCTGGTACCGAAGCTGTAATGACTACTATACGTGTTGCACGTGCTTATACCAATCGAACAAAAATCATCAAGTTTGCCGGACAATATCACGGACACTCAGATTTAGTATTAGTAGCTGCTGGTAGCGGTCCATCACAATTAGGCTCTCCTGATTCTGCTGGTGTACCTTTAAGTGTTGCTCAAGAGGTTATTACTGTGCCTTACAATGATATTGACGCTTACAAAGAAGCTATAGATTATTGGGGCGACGAAATTGCTGCAGTTCTTGTTGAACCGGTTGTCGGAAATTTTGGTATGGTGAAACCACAACCCAACTTCTTAGAACAAGTGAATGAAATATCACATAACAATGGTAGTTTAGTAATCTATGATGAAGTGATAACTGCGTTTAGATTCCATTTTGGCGGAGCTCAAGATTTGTATAATGTTTATCCTGATTTAACTGCGTTTGGCAAAATTATCGGAGGCGGTCTACCAATTGGTGGATACGGTGGTAAACAAGACATCATGGAACAAGTTGCCCCATTGGGACCTGCATATCAAGCTGGTACGATGGCTGGAAATCCTTTATCTATGAAAGCAGGTATTGCGTTATTAGAAGTACTAGAACAAGAAGGTGTTTATGAAAAATTAGATTACTTAGGTAAACGTTTAGAAGATGGCCTTCTTTCATTAATAGAAAAGCATAATATCACAGCGACAGTTAATAGAGTATATGGTGCTTTGACACTCTATTTTACAGAAGAAACTGTAGTCCACTATGATCAGGCGGAAAATTCTGACGGAGAGGCATTCGCTAAATTCTTTAAATTGATGCTAAATCAAGGTATAAACCTAGCACCTTCTAAATTCGAAGCTTGGTTCTTAACAACGGAACATACTGAAGAAGAAATAGATATAACATTAAAAGCAGCTGATTACGCTTTTAGTCAAATGAAATAAACTTGAATTTTAGCTCCAATCATTGTATAACAAGTATAAATACATTTATTAAGGAGCGGTACATTTGAAATTAGGAGCCCGTATTCTCAAGACAGGTATAGCCATTATACTTGCTTTGTTTATCGCTTCTCTATTACCTGATGAAGCTGGTTTAAAAGCAATCGCTGGAGTCAGTGCAGTCGTTGCTATGCAACCAAGCGTTTTTCGATCTATAAAAACTGTTTCTGACCAAGCGCTTGGTAATGTCGTTGGCGCATTACTTGCTGTAGCAATGGTTACGGTATTTGGAGATAACGTCATAATTATGGGTGTTACTGTCATACTTTTAATTGCTATACTTTTCCGTTTCAATTTAGCACATGTTGCTACATTAGCGAGTGTTACAGCGTTAATTATTATGGGACAGCACTCAGGAGATTTTTATGTTTCTGCATTTTATAGATTTGTACTAGTTATGATTGGTGTAATTAGTTCTTCAACAGTTAATCTATTATTCTTACCACCAAAATTTGAATCGAAAATTTATTACAACTCCTTGAATATATGTTCTGATATTTTTGTATGGTTTAAACTCGTATTGAACGATACATCAGAATATCATCATATTAAAGAAGATAGAGGTGTAATAAGCGGTCGTATTAAGAGACTTGAACAAACATTTAGTTATTATGAAGAAGAACGACCATTTACTAAAAAACAAGTATATGCGCAAAATCGTAAAAAGATTCTTTTTAAAGAAGTCGTCCGCAGTACTCGTCATGCATATGAGGTACTAAAAAAAATGAATCGCTATCAAAACGATTTACACAATTTAAATCATGAGTTATTACTACAAATTAAATTAGAACTAGATACACTAATTGCATATCATGAACAAATATTTATAAGTCTATCTAAAAAAGCTAAATATGATGTCAGTCAATTTGATAGTCAAATAGAGAATCCACAGAAAAAAGAGCTTATGGATGCTTTCCAAAAAGAAATAATTAAAAACCCATATCAAACGGTATACTCCTATGCTAATATTATGCAAATTATATCTGCTATAGAAGAATATCGCTATACACTAGAACACTTAGACAGATTACGCATCAGTTTCTTCTCATATCATAATAACGATAATGAAATTGATATTTTAGATGAAGATTTCGATTTATAAAAAAAGCCCAAGGTTGTGTTATTACAACAACCTCGGGCTTTTTTATATCATTTATTTAAATCAGCAGCAGAAAAGTAGCATTTTATAGATTTTGTATACTATAAAGGTGTTCATAAGCACCTCTTTTAGCTAATAACGCTTCATGTGTGCCTATTTCGACAATCTCTCCGTTTTCAACTACCACAATTTTATCAGCATGCGTAATAGTTGAAAGTCTATGTGCCACTATCAATGTCGTACGATTTTCACTTAAAATATTTAATGCATCCTGTATAATAGATTCACTCTCTAAATCTAATGCACTTGTAGCTTCATCTAAAATAATAATAGGTGGGTTGTTTAAGAAAATACGAGCGATAGATACGCGTTGCTTCTGCCCTCCGGAAAGTTTTACGCCTCTTTCTCCAACTTCTGTATCATAGCCTTCAGATAATTCCATGATAAAGTCATGAGCGTTTGCCATTTTGGCAGCTTTTATTACTTCTTCATCTGTGGCATCAGGACGACCTAATAAGATATTCTCTTTTATTGTATCTGAAAACAAGATGTTATCTTGTTGGACTAAACCTATTTGATTTCTTAAACTTCCAGTTAAATATGATTTGATGTTGGTTCCATCAATTTTTATTTCACCATCTGTTACATCGTAGAACCTTGGAATCAAATTGATTAAAGTAGATTTTCCTCCACCACTCATACCAACAAATGCCACAGTTTCACCTTGATTAATTTCTAAATTTATATTATTTAAAATTGTTGACTCTTCTGAGTTATATTTAAAACTTACATCATTTAACTCTATATGACCTTTATTAATTTCAATTGGTAATGCACCTTTTTTATTTTTAATGTCATAACCTTCATCCATTAATTGGAAAACACGGTCCATTGAAGCAAAACTTTGTGTCAATGTTGTAAATGAAGATACAAGTCTACGTAACGGACCAAATAATTGTTCTAAATAGCCGACAAATGCAGCCAATGTCCCAACAGTTATTGAGCCATTGATAGCTAAAAATGCACCTGAGCCAATAACAATTAACGGCCCTATATCAGTTACTGTATTAATCGCTGAGAAGGAGTAAGCATTCCAACGTGTATGATTAAATGCTCTTTGCAAGAAATTACGGTTATGTTTATCAAAATTTTGCGCTTCATTATCTTCAATGGCAAAACTTTTAATAACAGACATACCTTGTACACGCTCATGTAAAAAACCTTGAACTTCCGCTAATGCTTGTGATCTCTTTCTAGTTAAACTTCTTAAACGACCGAAGAAAAAGTAAACAGTTAGTATATACACTGGGAAAATCACAAGTGCTGCTAGTGTTAATTTAACATCTAAGAAAAACATAATGGAAAGTGCAATCACAATGGTGATACAGTCCAACCAAATATTCATCAATCCTGTTAAAATAAAATCTTTTGTTTGCTCGACATCATTGATTACTCTAGATATAACCTGTCCTGCTTGGTTATTTGCATAAAATCTAGCACTTAATGCTTGTAAATGGTTATAAAGTCTTCTGCGTATATCATATAAAATCTTATTGCTTGTCCACTGTGCTAAATATTGTCTTAAAAATTCAATTGGTGGTCGTACAATTACAAAAATAAATACTGCAATCCCCAAAGCAATAGCTAATCTTGTAAATTTCTCTTCTACCGAAATTGAATTATTATTAATAATATCGTCAATAACGTATTTTATTAATAATGGAATCAACATCGGAATCCCAAATTTTAAAATACCAACAAGTATCGTAGCAATGATTCGCCATTTATATGGTTTTACAAATTGTAAATATCTACGAATCATATATTTCATTCCTCCCCCAAACTTGATAGCAAATGAAACAGCCTACATTGAGCTATCAACGAGGCTGTAGTAAACGCGTTATCTTGGTTTGTTTATCATTTCATTCGCGCGCATACGATTATTTATATCAAACATGTTTTGCCATGCCTAAATAGCTCATACGCATATCACTATAAATGATAATGTAATTAAAAACATTAAATGTGCTTAATAATTTCTAATTTTTTTATATCGTTCACGCCAAACTTTTATAAAATCGGGAGCAAACGGACCTTTCTTCTGTTCAATCCATTGTTGTAAAATATCAACATTACGTCTTAAAATCACATCGATATCTGAAGAATAATTCATTTGTCTCATATGCTGTTCATACTCATCTTCATCTAATAAATGATACTTACCGTTTGGATAAACTTTAATATCTAAATCATAGTCAATGTATTTTAACGCCTCTTCATCACAAACAAACGGTGATGACAAGTTACAATAATAATACACACCATCTTCTCTAAACATACATATAACATTAAACCAATATTCAGAATGGAAATAAACAATTGCTGGTTCTCTAGTTATCCATGTGCGACTATCACTTTCAGTAACAAGCGTATGATCATTTCCACCAATTACAACATGTTCCGTACCTTTTAATATAGTAGTTTCAGACCAAACACGATGTATATTACCATCATGTTTATAACTTTGAATCTTAATTGTCTGACCTTCTTTAGGTATGGATTCTTTTACCATGCTCCACACCACCTTTTCTTAATTTCACAATATAAATTATAACATAAGTATGGATTCAACAACGAGTCTAACCATGTGTTGAAATGAATTTAAATATTTTCGACATACTCACAGGAAAATTAAACATTTCTTTCTCATTAACGTGCATCCATGTCATATTTTCAGGTAAATTAACATCCATTTTATTAATTACTTTATCCGCTAAGTATACTTCAATATCCCATGTAATATGAGTAAATTGATGTTTCAATTTATAAATAGGCGCTTGGGAAAATTGAAGATTTGTATTTAGTTTCGTATTAATATTTTCTGCTTCATCCGCCTCATACATTGGAAATTCCCACATATTATTTAACAATTTCTGCATTCTTTTTTCTATTAGTAATTGATCATCTTCATTTCTAACAATGTATACATGTTGCTTTACATGTTTCTTTTTAATTTTTGTTGTTTTTACAGGCAAGTCCTCGACAGTCCCTTTTTCAAATGCTTCACAATTCTCTTGTACAGGACAAAATAAACACAGTGGATTTTTAGGGGTGCAAACTAAAGCTCCTAATTCCATCATAGCCTGATTAAATGTACCAGAATCTTGTTCAACATATGGTTGTAATTCTTTTTCATATGCTTTTCTTGTTGATTGCAATTTAATATCTTTAGTATCATTATTTAACCTTGACCATACTCTAAAGACATTACCGTCTACAGTTGCTAAAGGTAAATTAAATGCAATACTCATCACTGCGGCTTGTGTATACGGTCCCACGCCCTTCAATTCACCAAATACTTCTGGTGAATTAGGCACTTGTCCACGATAGTTTTCATGGACATCTTTAATTGCAGTATGAAAATTTCTCGCTCTACTATAATAACCTAAACCTTCCCAATACTTTAGCACTTCATCTTCTTCTGCATTACTTAAATCTTCAATTGTAGGAAAACGGTTAATAAATCTATGATAATAATCTATAACTGTTTTTACTTGTGTTTGTTGCAACATGACTTCACTTAACCAGATATAATAAGGATTTGAAGTTTCTCTCCATGGCATTTCACGTTGATTGGTTTCAAACCATGTTACAAGATTGTTTTTAAATTTCTGTTCATTAAACATTTTCCACATCTCTTTCTTTAGTTTAGTAAAAGTTTTTTATGATTAACATAGTATGTTATTTTTAAAATTATGCATATTCGATTATAATGAATATAATATTGACATGAAAAGAGTGAATACTTATGGATACAGGAACACATATAGTCATGGGTATCGGACTCACTGCATTAGCTACCCAAGACCCAGCTATGGCTGGTTCTTTTGCAGCAACAGCTACAACGTTAGTAGTTGGTTCATTAATACCTGATGGTGACACGGTTTTTAAATTAAAAGATAATGCTACTTATATATCCAATCATAGAGGGATAACACATTCAATACCTTTTACAATTCTATGGCCTTTATTAATCACACTTTTCATTTTCACATTTTTTAAAAATGTAGATACCACACATGTTTGGTTATGGGCTCAACTTGCTGTATTTCTTCATGTATTTGTTGATATCTTCAATTCTTATGGTACGCAAGCCCTTAGACCCATTACTAATAAATGGATTCAGTTAAGCGTAATCAATACTTTTGATCCTATTATTTTCATATTATGGTGCGTAGGAATATTATTTTGGCTAATTGGTATCCATCCATATGTCGCTTTCTTCCCTATCATCGCTATTCTTGTAGTATATTATATGATACGTTTTAGAATGCAAGCGATAATTAAACAACAAGCATTGAAACAAATCAAGCAAGAACATAATCCTGTAAAAGTTTTTGTAGCACCAACTATTCGTTTTATGCAATGGCGCGTTGCTATTCAAACTGAAAAACACGATTATGTAGGAAGAAGTTATGGACGTAATATAGTCTTCAGTGATAAAGGTAAACGGCAGTCATTTCCTAATGATGATTTAATGCAATATGTAAAAAATGATAAAAACATAAGAACTTTCCTTAATTTTTCCTCTATTTATCGTTGGCAAGCCAAAAAATTAGAGGATGGTACTACTGAAATAAGGCTAGTTGATTTACGCTATTTAAAAAATGGTCACTATTCTTTTGTTGCTATTGCTCACTTAGATAAAAATATGCAGATAGACCATTCATACATTGGTTGGGTATTTAGCGAAGATAAATTACAACGTAAATTATTTGCAAAGTAAAAATCAATATTTCATTAATAAAACTGGAGGCACACGTTATTTTTTAACGGTTGCCTCCAGTTTTCTGTTTCATTTACAAATATTATTTTTAAAACAACGAAAATAATACTTTATATTAGAAATCATTTATAATTTGAATTTTTCATACTATTAAGGTTATACATTTAATATTCTGGTGTATGTTGTTCTTCTTCATTTTGTTGATTTTCTTGTGTTGTCTCTTCCTTATTTGAAAGTGATTCTGCGTAAACATATTTTTTATATGCTATTATTCTATACAATGCATAGATAAATACACACATAATTGCTAAAAACAAAACAAAATATAAATGATATGGAATATTATTCAAACTCAATGCACCTAACACTACAGATTGTGAAATACCTTCAACCAAATAGAACAAAGGGTTCAACATTAAAATATGCAACCATATGGAGGTGTCACTATTAGGAATAAAAATAATTGGTACAGTAAAGAACATAATGAATGTAACAACATAGAATATGATATCAACTTTACTTTGTATGATTGAAATTAAACCTAAAAGAGTAGATATAACTACTATAAACAGCATAGTCATAACAACATAAAATAATGCCGAATAAATAGAACTTTCAATATTAACAGGCGTTGCTAAGATAATAATTATGAGTGTAATAAACATAGTTATACTTGTAACAATCGCAATAAGAACATTTTGGTAAATAGGGTTTAAATTAAATAATTTCACTATAAAATAATCGTCTTTAAATGTGTTATAGCTTTGGTATATCGCAACCCAAATAAACACAAAACAGACTAATGAAGTTAATCTAAAATAACCACGTGCTTGCTTAATTTCTTCAGTACCACTTAAATGAAATATCAACATCATTATAAGTAACATAGCAATGCTTACCATAAACGGTATTACTAACCACATCCACTTTGACTTCAAACGATGATATGCATGTTTCATTAAATATGGCGTATTTTTAAAATAGCTAATCATACTATCAATCATCTTTTACACCTACAATTCAATATAAATCCATTTATTATTCTTTAAATCTGCCATGAAAAAACCATCGCCTGATTTAGTAATCCAGAAATTATTTTTAATATCAAATTTATCTTTCAATTCTTTTTTATCTTTAATAGGGAAAGTGAAACCAGTTAATTTATTTTGATCGTCAAAAATCATAGCAATTGGTTGTTGTACAATTGGTACATTAAAGCGATTATCTTTCCCGTTTTCAGGTACAAGTGAGTCTGTTACTTTATTATGCTTTTTATGCAAATGACTGTTAAAAAACTCATTGTAATTACTATAATTTGTATGCATATACGGTGATAATGATTTCAAGCTATGCTCTTCAAATAATCCCGCTGGGTCAAAATAGCGTAATTTATTTTTGGCAATTTTATAATTGGTATTATCTACAACAACACGGTAGTTTTTAGAATTTTCACCAGTGATAGTAACGAATGAATATTGATCTGCATTCATTTTCTTACCATTTTTCATGTTCTCTAAATTAACAGCATCATTTAATACAATGCCATACGCCAATTTCTCTTCATATGGATTTTTCTGTTGATTTTGAATAGAAGCCTGGTCTTGATTTTCACCAATCTCAAGTTTACCTAAATCATTAAACATCAATAATGCCATAAATAACAGACCCATAAAGAAAACCGTAAACAAAGTCCAAAAACGAACCAATGCAACAGGTGGCTTCGCATGTTTATAACGTTCAATTCTTCTAAAATTGTAAGTCAATTCTGGAATTCTTGTTCTACTTTTTTTCCAGTCCACATCAAAATTATCTTTCTCTTCTTCACTCTTTAATGATTGTCTATCCTTTTCATGTTCTTTAAACATAGGCAATACTTGTTTGATTGAACCTTCCATTCTTAATTGTCCGTGAGAAATCCATGCTAAATAATTACTAGCTCTTGAAATACGATTTATATCATCATCTATCATAACTATTGTTAAGTTATTATTTATGTATTCATCTGTTAATTCAATTGCTTTTTCAAAATAACTTTCATCCAAATTATGTAAGATTTGATTCATGATAATAATGCTAGCTTTAGACGTTCTAGCTAACGTAAATTGCAATTGAGCATACTGTTGATCGGTTAGAGAGTTAATTGGTGCATTTGTTACATCATGAAGATGTGAAAACTTTATTATTTGTTCTACTTTATGTTCAGAAGTGTTGTATTGGAATAATGTAATTGCATTTTTTACATAATCACTTACCGATAAAGATAACAACGATTTATCTTCGATATCCGCGAAAAACATATCTGTCTTTCTCACAACTTTACCCTTATCTGGTTTGATTTCACCACTCAACAAACGACCTATCAATGATTTAGAGGAATCGATTTCACCAATTATACCTAAGGCTTCACCTTGATAGATATGTAGGTTAATATTATTCAATTCTATATCTTCTGCATCATAACCAAAGGGTTGATACCATTTTTTGGATTTTCTATTTCTATAATAATGCGTTACATTCAGTAACTTTAATATAATTGAACTACCCATCCTATCTTCATCCTTCTATAATTTTAATAATGCAATAGGTAAACCTTCTTCAGGTTCTGCACTTTTAATTCTAAAGCCCCATGCAAATACACCTTTTAATCTTTCAACTTTAAAATAGTTTCCTGTACCATCATTTAATTTGTATATTTTTCCTAGTTCAATTTTTGTTCTATCAACTAAGTAGCTTTCTGCAATTATAACTTTACTTTGATAGACATCATATTCATTTAAAATACCATTCATTTCTGCTTTTCTCATTTTTTCTTTGTAACCTTGAATTTCGTGACGTAATTCTATTTCACTCATTTCACTCAATTTCTTCTGTTCCATCGACAATACCACTCTCTTCTAATTTACCTTTAATTTTATCATATTTATAGCCTTTTCTCATGAGACCTTCAATCGTTTTATTAATCAATTTTCTGCCCGAATATTTTCTAGACTGTTTGTTATATACTTTCTCTAATTCTTGTTGTAATAAACCATCTAATTCTTCTTCTGGCTGAGAAAAATCCAATTCATCTATAACTTCTTTAATTTTTTCAAATGAGTATCCTTTTTGCATTAATGACTGAGTTAATTTTTCTTTTCTCTTTACTACTGGACCTTTTTTTTGCTTTAAAATCTTATTCGCTACTTTAACAACCGCTTCTAATGGTTGTTCTGCTTCATATTTGTCTACATAATCATCTATGATAATTTGCTCGACACCAGCTTCACGTAATTTTTCTTTGAATATACCTGGACCTTTGTCAGTAGTTAAAATCATAGTGTTTTTTAAGCTATTAGCGTAATCGTTATGGTCAATCAAACGTTGATCATGACAGTATTCTATTACCTTTGCTATTACAGATTCTGAAACTTCTTTTTTTTGTAAATGTTGTATAACTTCATGATCTGTTCTTTTCCGATAAGATATATATTGAATCGCTGTATTTACAGCTTGTCTATATTGATCATAATTTTGAATTTTTTCCATATCTTGCGCTTCGACAATTTGGCCTTTTTTTAAATTGAAATGAATATACGTGTCCATATCTATACCCATTTCAAATTCGCCATCTAAATATAAATTAAAGCGCTCTTTATTCTTTTTCTGAACTTCTATTTTAGTAATTTTAGGCATAATCCTCACTCCACTTATTAGGATAACTTATATTGTTTATTAATGGAATTATAGTGTCTAGCATATTTAAAATTAATTTTAATTCATAATATGTATTACTAAATTATAACATTAATAACGTAAAAAATTTTATGAATATATCATAAATTCAAACGAATATTAGTACGAACAACATAAAACAGTTTGCATATACTTTCTCCAAAATATAGAAAAGCAGCAATATGATATCCTTTTGGTACTAGTTATCATATTGCTGCTTTATTTAGTTAAACACCTAATTCTTGTATAGCATTTTCATATTGTTCATTTGTTATATAATCTTGTTGCTTCATTTTTTCCAAATCTGTTTTAACTCGATTAATAAAATTCCCTGACATATCATTTATGTCATACACACTTGGTGCATTAATTTTACTTGCTAAGATCGCGCTTTGTAAAACTGATATTTGTGGTAAATTAGGGTTGTTCTTATCTGTTGTTACCCCAAAATAATGATTCGCTGCAGATTCTACAGTATACTGATTGCTACCAAAATATATATTATTCATATAAAAACTTAACACTTCATTTTTATCATAATTTTTTTCTACTCTATGAGCGACAAATAATTCTTTGACTTTCCTAGTAAAAGACTGTTCATTATCGTAGTAATAATTTTTCACTACTTGTTGGGTGATGGTACTTCCACCTTGAACACTTTTATCGCTTAGTGTTGAAAAAAGTGCCCTTGAAGTTCCTTTGAAATCAAATCCATGATGCTTATAAAATCGTTCATCTTCCATAGCAATAAATGCGCCTTTTGTATAATCAGGCATATTTGAAGCAGAAACAAAGCTTTCTTTGTCTTCAATTGTTTTTAATTCATCAACATCTGCTCGTAAAGACAGAGCATACATTGCACCTATAAAAACCCCTATTATGAGAATAATTGGCATTAATAGTTTAAATAACAACCCGATGCCTTTTTTCTTTTTCTTTGGCTTACTAACAGGTTGTGAGTAAGTATTGTGGTGCGGTATATTCGAACCTTTTGCTTTATATTGTTTATTTTCTTTATATCGATCGCTTCTTTTCATGCGGTAGCTCCTTTATGTTGCTCTCATATCATTATAAGTGAGTTTATCAATAGTTTAAATGTTTATCTAGAGCTAATTGTAAAAATCAGTCCAAGGGTGTATGCCATACTCAACATGAAGTTTTACATTATAACTAAGCCACATAAAATAACTTACATTTCCATAAAAAAACTGGAAAAACAGAGACACTTACATATTATTTCATGATAAATTAAAAAATATCACTTATTAATATGCGTTATCATATGTTTTTCCAGTAATGGAAAATTAAACCACTATTTTATTTAATTAGTGTTACTCTTAGTCGTTAAGTTGATTCACAATCTCTCTATTAAAATCATCTAAATCATCTGGTGTACGACTTGTAACGATATTTTTATCTACCACTACAGATTCGTCGACAACTTGTGCTCCGGCATTAGCCAAATCTTTACGGACGTTTAATACTGCAGTTAGTGTACGACCATTTAAGTCATCAGTATCTATTAGAATTTGTGGTCCGTGGCAAATTGCAAAGGTTGGAACATCATTTTTAGTAAAGTATTTCGCAAATGTGCCATATCTACCTTCAGAATCTCCACGCAAGTGATCAGGTGAAAATCCACCAGGAATTAATAATCCATCATAATCTTCAGGATTAGCATCTGCAATACTCAAATCTACTGTAACTTTTTCACCGTGTTTACCGACTACTTCACTATTTGCTTCATCGCCAATTACAACTGTTTCATGTCCTGCTTCTTCAATTGCTTCTTTAGGACTTGTTAATTCGCTATCTTCAAATTCATTAGTTACTATGATTGCTACTTTTTTCGCCATGTATAATCACCTTTCTCTATTTAAGTTCTACATACTATATAGACTAAATAACTAGGATTTAAACATAGTTTCTTATTTTCATTTACTTATGCGTTGTTTGAGTTAGAAGTGCTTGAAACAGTTTTAACTTTTTCTTCTAGTTGATCGAGTAAGCCAATCCACTCATCAATATCTTCCACTTTGACTTCATCTGGATTAACATGGTCAATGTCATCGATAAATTTTTCTAATCTAGCCTTTATTTGATCAATCGTTTGATTTTCATCCATTTTTAAAAATGACTCCTTTTTTTATGATAGTTATATCCTAACATGGATTTGACAAATTTTGGTATAGTCTTAATAATATTAAATTGAATGTTTGATTTGTTTTATGTTTCCATACCTCAAAAAATCATACATACATTATTTTATAAATCACATTACTACTCACTAAATTCATTTATTTATTATGCTATGATGCAATTACTAAAATTCATTTATTTTCAATTATCCTAAGTACAAAGTTAATAAAAAGGAAGTTTAATTTATGCTAAATCTACACACTACTAAGTCAAAAAAACCAATTTCACTAAACAATGACCCTTGGGAAGCTTACAATGACATGCAAGAACACAAGCGTTTAACGTTAAGTAATATAGAGTTTACTACGACCAATTTATGTAATATGCGTTGTAGTCACTGTGCTGTTGGTTATACATTGCAAACAGCCGATCCTGATCCACTGCCTATGGACTTAATTTATCGTCGTTTGGATGAAATACCAGATCTTAAAACAATGTCAATTACCGGTGGAGAACCTATGTTTTCTAAGAAATCTATTAAAAATGTCGTTAAACCATTATTAAAATACGCTTATGACCGTGGTATTTACACGCAAATGAATTCAAATCTTACATTACCATTAGATCGCTATTTAGATATCGCTGAATATATAGATGTTATGCACATTTCCCACAATTGGGGTACCATCGATGAATTTACAGACGTTGGTTTCGGAGCCATGGATAAGCAACCGCCTTTAAAAGCAAAACTTAAATTATATGATCAGATGCTTACAAATTCTAGCACTCTTTCTGATCAAGGTATGTTTGTTTCAGCTGAAACTATGTTAAATCAAAGTACTGTACCATATCTTGAAAAGATTCATAAAGAAATCGTTAATGATATGAAATGTCAACGACATGAAATTCATCCGATGTATCCTGCAGATTTTGCGAGTCAATTGGATGTATTATCACTTAAAGACATGAAAGCAGCGATACATCATCTTTTAGATTTACGTGATCCAGACTTATGGATGCTATTTGGTACGCTACCAATTTATCCATGTATTAATGACGAAAATGACCAAGCGTTGCTTCAACGTTTGCGCGATACGCCAAATGTCACAATGCGCAATGACCCGGATGGTAGAAACAGATTAAATGTTAATGTGTTTACAGGTAATGTAATTGTCACAGATTTTGGAGACGAAAACGGCACTATTTCAAATATTAAAAATGATAAATTACCCGATGTATTTAACCATTGGTTAAACTCTTCACTCGCACAATCTCTCAATTGTCATTGTTCATCATTTAGTTGTCTTGGTCCTAATGTTCTTGTAAAAAACATGTATTATCCAAACACTGATTTTAAAGAAAAAGAAAAAGATATGCACTCATTACATACAATGCTTTAAATACTAATCATATGTATCGTAATTGTTTTAATTCAATTATAAAAATAGGACGAAACTCGAGTTATACTAATATGATAAAAAAAGCGGCTAGGACCATTAAAGGTCCTAGCCGCTTTTTTTATCATTATATT
>NZ_ANMR01000009.1 GCF_000338275.1 Staphylococcus xylosus NJ | reverse complement strand
AATAATTATATAAAACAGCGAGGCTGAGACAAAGTAATTGTCTCAGCCTCGCTGTTTAAGCACATATTAGTAATAGATTAAAGTCTCGCTGATATGCTAATTGTATTATGTCTTTTTAAATAGTGTGTAATCATTACCATATAAAAATTAGTTTAATAAAATTATTCAAGTTATGTTAGAAAGATTACCAAATAATTTCTTCTACAACGTCATCACTTAAAGATTTAACAATTTCGGTCACAAGTGCAACTGAATTTTTGTAATCATCTGTGTGTAGTACTGACACGTTTGAATGCATATAACGTAATGCGACACCAATAGATACAGTTGGTATGCCTTCATTCGCGACATGTATGCTACCAGCATCAGTGCCGCCACCAGCTGTAGTATCTAATTGAATAGAAATGTTGTGTTTCTTAGCTACTTCTTTAATATGTTTAGTAAAGCCGACATGCCCGATATTAGAAGCATCCATAATGATGACAACAGGTCCATTACCAATAGCTGTATCACTAACTTGTCCAGACATTCCTGGTGTATCATATGCAATCGCAACATCAACGGCAATTGCTAAGTCGGGTTTGATTTTATTAGCAGCGACTTTAGCACCACGTAGCCCAACTTCTTCTTGGACATTTGCGCCAGCGACTAAATTGACATCAATGGTATCATTTTTTAAATGTTGTAATACATCAACGGCAAGTGCGCATCCATAGCGATTATCGAATGCTTTTGCAGTTAAATATTTGTTGTTTGCTAATGTTTCAAATTCACTATATGGCGTAATCATATTTCCAATTTCAATACCGAATTGCTCAGCTTCTTTTTTACTTTTAACACCAATATCTATAAACATTTCTTTCATATCAATCGTTTTTTTACGCTCTTCAGGTGATAGTACGTGCGGTGGTTTAGAACCGATAATTCCTCTTATTTTCTTACCTTTGTCTGTTGTAACCGTAACTTTTTGTGACAACATAACTTGATTCCACCAACCTCCAATTGGAGTAAATTTTAAAAATCCATCATTATCAATTTTAGTAACGATGAAACCAATCTCATCTAAATGCCCAGCAACCATCAATGTTTTGTTACCATTTGTTGCGGATTTTTTACCAAAAATACCACCAAGGTTGTCTTCTATAATTTCATCACTTACAGGTTTTAAATAATCATGCATTAAAGCTTTCACTTTCATTTCATGACCTGCGATGCCGTCGACATCAGTTAAAGATTTTAATAGTTCTACTGATTGATTCATATTAACCCTCCCAAGTTTGATTTATAGATATATTTTACCATTTTAATATTAATACTATATAGTCATTTGATTTAAATAAAAATTGATAAGAACTGTATAAATCTAAAAATAAATCTTACTAATTCACTAAGACTAAAAGTGTGCAATAGACAAACAATCGTGTTTCAATAAAGATAATAGATAAAGTGGAGGGGTTAAAATGACAGAAGTTAATTATCTTACATTGGGTTCAAATGAAGCGCCAATTCAAGTCGAATCTTTTATTAATTTTGCATGTCCATATTGTAAGAATTATTTTAAAGCTGCAGACAAGGTTCTAAAACCATTTATTGAGGCAGGTAAAGTGCAACATGTAATCAAACATTTTGATAAAACTAAGCAAGCCTTATTAAAAGGAACGGTTGCAAATATACATTTAGATTATCAAAAAGTTAATGAAACGATAGAAATTATACGTGAGTTATACGATACGCAAGATGAATGGAAAAAAAGCTTTACTGCAATTGAAGAAAAAATGACTCAAACATTTAACTTAGCGCCTAACAAAGAAGCGGATGAGCGTTCACTAGCAATTAATGAAGAAACATTTAAACGTGGTATTAAAGGCATTCCAACAGTATTTATTAATGAAGTTCAATTTGAGTTCAACCCATTACAAGATAAACAAAGTGAAATAGAGACATTGATTATTGACAAAATAAACCAATTAAGTAGATAAAATAAGAACACTATGACAATCGTTTCAAACGATTGTCATAGTGTTTTTTGGATTTTTATACATGTTCTATCAATTTTAATTTATAGTCTTGGATAGATTGAATGTTACCATCTTTATTTTTAATAATAATATGTTCTTTAGAAATTTGTGTCGGTGATTCAACACCAACTGCAGCTGCGATATTAAATAAACCTTCATGCAAACTTGTTACAAAATTAGTGACACGGTATTTTTTCTCATCAATAATTAGCCCTTTTTCTCTTTTGGGATCTGTAGTGGCAACGCCTACTGGACAAGTGTTCATATGACATTGTTGACTCATAATACAACCTACACTAATCATCATGCCACGAGCAACGTTGATTAAATCTGCACCTAAACCAAGTGCAATAGCAATCTTATCAGGTGTGATTAGTTTGCCTGAAGCAAATATTTTAATACGATGTCGAATGCCATACTTTTCTAGTAAAGAAGTAAGTATAGGCAGTGCTGTGAAAAGAGGTAAACCTACACCATCTTCTAATTCTTGGAAAGTTGCACCAGTCCCACCTTCTCCTCCATCTATTGTTATAAAGTTTGGATATTGTTGTGTATCAATCATTGTGCGCACCAGATCTTCTACCTCTGAAACTTTACTGATTACTATTTTAAAGCCAACAGGTTTTTGACCAAGTTGCTGTAATTGATGTACCCAAGAAAGTAATGCAGACGGATTATTGATTTGCTCAAAACGATTAGGTGAATTTATCGTTTTCCATGGCTCAACTTTACGAATTTCTGCAATTTCTTCAGTGACTTTATTGCCTTGCATATGGCCGCCCCTTGTTTTAGCGCCTTGAGCTAGTTTGATTTCAAAAGCTTTAATTCGAGGACGCTGTGATAAATGCTTAAAGGCGTCTGTATCAAAATCACCTTGTTTATCACGTACTCCGAATAGACCAGGCCCGATTTGAAAAATAATATCTACATCACCAGACAGATGGTGTTTTGATAGCCCACCTTCACCTGTATTCATCCATGTACCAGCTTGTCCTAACCCTTTAGAAAGGGCAGTAATAGCATGGCTACCTAATGCACCGTAACTCATACCAGATTGACCAACCAAACGTTTTAGTTTGAAAGGTTGTTCAAGCTCTGGTCCGAGTATAATTTGATTGTCGTCTGATAAATAGTAAGGGTCAATTTCTGTTTTTATTCTATGCTCGTCACGATCAAATAGACGCTCATTATCTATCTGATAAATAAAAGAAGATATCATAGGTGATTGATCGATGTGCAATTCGGATGATTGTAGTGGAAACATAGTGTTTTGAATATAAAAGCCATCTTCATAATCGCATTGAGTACCAAAACTTGTCATCCTGGAATTATATTTGCCTGCTACAACGATATTAGTGAAATCATTTCTAGAAAAAGGTTTACCTTTAGTGTCTGCCAAAAAGAGATATTGACGTAATTCCGGACCTATTTTCTCACCAAAATAACGTATTCTAGCTAATAAAGGATAATTACGTAATACGCTATGTTGTTTTTGACGCTTATCTTTAAATAGTAATAGTGCACCTATAATAAGCCCACTTATTAGAAATAAAACAATGATTATATTAACAATAAACTGTAGTACGGTTAATATTGTCATAAAGCATCCCCCCATTTAACTATATGTTACAACAAAATGATCATTTTACAATGAAATAACTAAAAAAAGAAAAAGTTACTTAATATTAAAATTCTAAAAAATGAAATGCTAAGAAAAATTTTATAAAACATATATAAGTAATTTGAATCGTGATATATTTACAATATATAAATATAAAGGAAGGTGTCATATGGATGAAGAATTAACTTTAAAAAGAACGAAACAATTTCAAGAAAAAAACCAATGGCAAAGTAAGCATATTGTGAAAAGAGATTTCTGGCTTATTCCTTTTTATATACTATTCAATCAAGTTGTACCTTTAATTGTCTTAGCTGTAATATTTGGAGTTTTCTTGTTATTTAATATTAAAAATGAAGTAGCAGGCAATGATTACAAGATTATAAGTACAATAATCTCTGAAATTATTATTTTGTTAAGTTTTTATTTAATACATAAGAACCATCGATTAGTACCGATTGCGATAGAGCGTTTTAAGAAAGGTCAAAAATATTTATTAATAATTTTGCTAACTTATATGGTTTCACTAGTATTGATTACTGGATATGAATGGATCACAGATTTTTTGCCTGAATCTCTTCAATATGGAGAAACTCAGAATCAAATGTTATTAGAAGAACTGTTTGATAATAATTGGATGCTTCCATTGCTGTTTATAGATATCGTCATTTTGACCTCTTTTATTGAAGAATTATTATTTAGGCACTTAATTATTCATGAATTAGGTAAAAAAATTACCTATGGTTTTGCTACAGTTCTGTCAGTGATTCTTTTCGCGAGTGTACATGTTCTAGGTGCCACTTCGCCTTTTGAAATAGGAAGTTATATTATAATTGGTGCAAGTTTAGCCTTTGTTTATCTAAAAAGTGGTATGAATTTAGCTGTTTCTATCATATTGCACAGTTTAAATAATTTCATATCATTTTTAACAATTGTTATTTTAAAATAACTTTTAATAAAGTATTGTTAAGTTATATTTTCTAGAAACTGGTTATTTACATCATGTGTTAGGGAATAATGATGAGTAAAGCAAATATTAGGGAGGCCGAAGCATGTTAGAACTGAAAAATGTTTCATATCATGTTGATAACCGTGACATCATCAACGATATTTCTTTGAAAATTGAGGAAGGGGATACTATTGCGATTGTAGGACCTTCAGGAAGCGGGAAAAGTACATTAATGAGATTGATTAATAATTTAATTAGTCCGACAGAAGGGGAAATATATTTAAATGGTAAGCCTTATGAGCAGATTGATCCAGAAACATTGCGTATGAAAATTAGTTATCTATTACAAGAGAGTGACTTGTTTGATAGAACTATAGGAGAGAATTTAGCCTTTCCAGCAGAAGTACGCAATGATAAATTTGATCGCAAAAGAGCAAAATATTTATTGAAATCTGTTGGTTTGGGTCATTACAATTTCAATACTAGAATAGATCATTTATCCGGTGGGGAAAGACAGAGAATAACCATAGCAAGGCAGTTAATGTACAAACCACAGATGCTATTATTAGATGAAGCGACTAGTGCACTAGACGAGCAAAATAGTGAAAAAATTGAAAAACTAATTTTTAATATGGCCAAAGAAGGTGTCTCTATTTTATGGATTACTCATAGTAATGAACAAAGTAGTAGGCACTTTAAGAAAAGAATTAAAGTCGTTGAAGGTCGAATTGCACAGGAGGATGATTTATCATGAGCACAACTGCGTTAGCATTAACCGGTCTTCTATTGCTATTTCCTATTATCGTCTCTTATAAAGAAAAATTACATATAATTAAAGATTTATTAATTGCTACATTACGTGCAGTGGTTCAACTTGTTATATTAGGGTATCTCTTACATTTTATTTTTGGAGTAAACCAAAAGTGGCTACTGCTTACATTTGTATTAATAATTATTATAAATGCTTCTTGGAATACAATAAGTAGGGCTTCGCCAGTCATGCATCATGTGTTTTGGATTTCATTTATAGCTATATTCGTTGGTGTTGCCTTGCCATTAGTTGGTGTTATCTTAACTGGTGCAATTCAGTTTAAACCAAATGAAGTTATACCGATAGCAGGTATGTTGGGAAGTAATGGCTTGATAGCCATCAATTTAGCCTATCAAAATTTAGATAAAGAGTTTGTAAAAGAAATGAGTCAAATAGAAGCTAAATTGGCTTTAGGCGCTAACCCTAAAGTATCCTCTAAGGCAACGATTAGAAACAGTATTAAAACAGCTATTGTACCTACGATTGATTCTGTTAAAACATATGGTATTGTCTCTATACCTGGTATGATGACTGGTTTGATACTAGGTGGCGTTGCACCTTTAGAGGCAGTGAAGTTTCAGTTGATGGTCGTATTTATTCATACAACTGCGACAATTATGTCAGCTTTAATTGCGACTTACTTAAGCTATAAACAATTCTTTAATCACCGAGATCAACTGATCGGACGCCATATGCATACAAAAGAAAGATAATATACAACAGTGTTATAATAGTCTATTTGGTTATTACTAAAATTACTTTTCAAAAAGTAAAATGGTGTACGCTAATTAAAGTTGTATTTATCATATTTAGAGTTGAGACGGAAAACCAACAAAGCTAAGTGTTTTGTTGGTTTTTTAGCGCTTCTTTATAGGATACTTAAATTTAACAATCCAAAGACAAATGGATATCTTAACTCCTTACTACAAATGGATAATCATTATTATTTTAAAATGTTCAAACGTGTTGACGAATGGTTTATAATATAGTGGTTATGTAAAAATAAAAATTTATAAAAGGGAGGAGTGAATCTATGTCAGTGATGAGAATTGCAACATTCATTTTAAGTATATTTATCGTAGGTATGGTTGAAATGATGGTTGCTGGAATTATGAATTTAATGAGTAATGATTTACATGTCACTGAAGCGGTAGTTGGGCAGTTAGTAACTCTATATGCGATCACATTTGCTATAGCTGGTCCAATATTAGTGAAATTAACTAATCGCTTTTCACCGAGACCAGTATTATTATGGGCGTTAGCAACTTTTATTATAGGGAATGTAATTATTGCTATGGCGCCAAATTTTTCAATCTTGGTGTTTGGACGTATATTATCATCTGCTGCGGCAGCGTTAATCGTGGTTAAAATATTAGCATTAACGGCCTTATTAACAGCTCCGCAACACCGTGGGAAAATGATTGGTATTGTATATTCAGGATTTAGCGGTGCTAATGTGTTTGGTGTACCTATTGGGACAATTATAGGTGACTTAGTAGGGTGGAGATATACATTCTTATTTATCGTCGCAGTCAGCGTGCTAGTTGGTATACTAATGTACTTTTATGTACCACAGCCACAATTTGAAACGCCTAAAACAGATACAGAGACAACGCAACGTACAAGTAGTTATTCTAAAATATTAAGACCGGCAGAAATTGTAAAATATTTGAGTATAACGTTTTTACTACTCGTTGCCAATTCAGTGACATTTATTTATATTAATCCATTGATGCTGAAAAGTGGCCATGATTTATCATTTGTGTCTATCGCATTGTTGATTAATGGTGTAGCAGGTGTAATAGGTACCTCAATGGGTGGGTTCTTATCAGATAAACTCACAAGTAAACGTTGGTTAACGATTGCGACAACCATTTTTATCATTATGATGTTAATCTTAAATGTCTTCTTACCAGGCACAGGTCTATTATTGATGGTTATCTTTATATGGAATATCATGCAGTGGAGTACAAATCCAGCTGTACAAAGTGGTATCATTGAACATGTAGAAGGTGATACGAGCCAAGTTATGAGTTGGAACATGTCTAGTTTAAACGCAGGAATTGGTATAGGTGGCATAGTAGGTGGCTTAGTTGTTTCAAAAGTAGATGTTTTTGCAACAACGTATTTTAGTGCGGCAATTGCCTTATTAGCATTTATATTAATCATTAGTTTAAAAAATGTCGCGAAATTTAATAAAGCTCAGGTATAAAGTTTATATATAATAATGGGGACAACTATCCGAAATACTAACTAAAGCTTAGTGTCAGATAGTTGTCCCCATTTTAAGTTTGAAAGTTAAAATTTATATAAGAAATTTAGACTGCTACTACACCGATTAATACAGCGATAATCAACATGATAATAGCAAATCCCCATATCCAGAAAAAGGCATATTTTATATATGTTCCCATATTTGCCTCTGCAAGACCAATTGCTAACCATAAGGCTGGCGAGAATGGACTAACAAAGGTTCCAATAATATTACCAATTAGCATTGCATAGGCTGTAGAAATCGAAGGAACACCAAATTGACTCGCGGTTTGTTCTACGATTGGAAGCACGGCAAAATAATAAGCATCCGTACTCGTAAGTAAATCAAGTGGAACACCAAAGATGCCCACGATGATATGTAAGTATGGTCCAACTGCGTTTGGAATAATTGTTATGAAGTTGACAGCAATAGCTTCTAACATACCTGTTTCATTTAATACACCTAAGAACATACCTGCTGCTATAATTACGGCAGCCATCATTAATGCATTAGGTGCATGTGCTTTTAAGCGGCTCATTTGCTCATCTACATTTGGAAAATTAATTACCAATGCGATTGCAACGCCAATCAAGAAAGCGAACTCTGGTGGTGCGATATTAGCTAACATCATAACGATTACAATAATCGTTAGTATTCCATTTATCCATATAATCCAAGGTTTATCAACTGCAGTACCACGTACTGGGAACTTTACAGCTTGATCTTTTTCATAATTATCTACAATTTTATGAATATCTAGATGTTGCGTATCAGGTACTTCTCCATTATTAATCTTTTTACTGATACGTGATTTTTCTCTAATGCCTAAATATACTGAGAATAATAAAACAAGTGCAAATCCGATTAACTGAACAGGAATTACACCATACCATAGTTCGTTAACATTTTTGACATTTAATACTGAAGCTGTACGAGCCATTGGTCCTCCCCAAGGAACCATATTCATTATAGCTGCACTTAGTGCTAATAATAGTAGTAATAAATAGCGATTCATATTTAATGCTTTATAAAGTGGTAATAATGCAGGAATAGATAATAAAAAAGTTGTTGCTCCAGCTCCATCAAGTTGTGCGAAGATACCTATTAATGCAGTAACGATACAGACTACTATGACATTACCTCTAGTGAGTAATATCAACCTTTTTACAAGTGGCTTGAACATACCGCTGTCACTCATAATACCAAAGAATATAATAGCGAAAATAAACATAATAACAACGTTTATAACTTGATCCAATCCACTATTGAAAAATTTTACTAAATCCCCAACATTGTAACCTAAAAGTAATGCGCCAATACTCGGTATTAAAATCATACCAACTACTGGGCTAATACGTTGCGCAATTAATAAGCCTACAATGGAAATAATAATAACTAGGCCTACAATCGTTAACCAAATACTTTCTTGTTGCATTTTACTTCCCCCTTAAGTTAAAGCGCTTACAAAAATGATCATCATCTGATTAAATTGTAATGATTATAGATAATTGTAACAAAATTGAATATTGTTAAGTGATTATTCTTGTGTTATTTCATATTAATTTACTTATATTAAATAATAAGTAAAACAAATGTACTGAGAGGAATTATATTTTTTTAAATGTATAATATAGAAAAGGAAGCAAGTTAGAACTCATAATAGAATAATATGAGTTCTAACTTGCTTCCTGTTAAAGATAATTTGTTTTTTCTGAAAGTTGAGTTGAATTTAAGCGTATATCATCTATATTTAAATTAGCTTTAGTATTTGAAACTTGCGCTATAGCAGCTGAAAGTAAAATATATATTAAAGTACCTATCATATAACCAACTTTCAAGTCAGATATTAATAAATAAGACTGATATAGTAAAACAATTATAGCAATAATTGCTATAACGATTAGTACAGGATAGGGCACTTTAAAAGGTGATTGTTTATAGGCTTCAGGATATTTTTTAGGTAATTGTGTTACTGCTAATGCAGGAAATGCAAATACTATTAACGATATGCCTGTACCTAATTGGGCAACAACATTTAGTGACATCCCCGTAACGATAGGTATTGCACCAATAATATAAAAAATAAGCAGTAACCAATGTGGTGTGCCAAATCGCTTGTTTACGTGCCCTAAGGCTTTGGGCAAATAACCATCATGAATTGCAATTAATAAACTTTTAGTTACCCATGTAAAAGTTGAATTAAGTGTGGTAGCTAAAGCAAACATTGCCCCTCCAATCATAAAGAAAATAAAAATGGGGGTAGGTAGTATTTCTTTTGCTACGCTTGTTAAAGGTCTGCCTGCTACTTCGGGAATCGGTAAAACGCCAACTGCAATTGATGCAATAAAGGCATATAATACACCAACAAAAATAGTAGCTACAACTATAACGAATGGTATATCCCTTTTTGGATTTTTCATTTCTCCACCTAATTCAGCAACAACTTGCGCGCCACCAGTAGCAAAAGAAACTAAACCGACTGCAGTGAAGAATCCTGTAAATCCATCTGGGAACATTGAGCTTGAATTAAATACCCCAAAATTAACATGTGACATACCGAAGATGATGAAGCAAGATAGAGCTACAATTAAAGTAATTACCATCAAATTTCCTATAATTGATGCAGATTTTATGCCAACGATATTCACGATAAATAAAATAGTTAACAATAAGAAGGCGACAGTTCTAACTGGTACACCAGGAAAAAGCCCTTCTAAATATTGCGCAAACGACAGCGCATATAAGGACAAGGTAATTTGTAAAAACATAAACAACATAAGCCAAAATATACCTGTTTTGGGGGACAATAAACGACTAGTATATTGATACATACCTCCAGTAGTAGGTAACGTTGAACCTAAGATTGCTATTGGAAACATGGTCAGTAATGTTATAACAGCAGATAAAATGAATGCTGGTGTTATACCACTACCTGTCATCTGTATACCAATACCAGTTAATGACATGACACCAGCCCCGATAATTTGACCAATCGCAATTCCCAAAACATCTGTAAGACCTAAGACTTTTTTTAAATTTGTTGCTTGTTGCATTCAATCACCTCTATATTATGTAGTTGTAAAAATATTAAAAAAATCATAACATAATTTGCACTTAATTCATAGTACGTCAATCGGAAAACTTGGTTTAAGGATGAGATGGTCTATGATAGCAAAAATAGAGTGTCTTATAGTAGAATGAAAATAAATTAAAAATATAATGAGGTGCAATTATTATGACAAATCAACAAAATCATATAAAAGTAGATGCATTTATTGATAAATTAAAACAGTGGCAAGATGAATTTAAATTGATGCGTGAAATTATTACAGAAACTGAATTAGTTGAAAATTATAAATGGATGCATCCTTGTTATACATTAGAAAATAAAAACGTAGTGATTGTACAAGACTTTAAGTACTATTGTGCACTGTTATTTGAAAAAGGTGCTATTATGGAAGATCCTTATCAAACGTTGATTCAACAAACAAAAAATGTACAAGCAGCTAGACAATTACGTTTTGAAAGTTTAGAAGAAATAGAAAGACGTAGAGAAGAAATTAAATGGTATATTGAAGAAGCCATAAGAATTGAAAAATCAGGCAAAAAAGTACCTATGAAAGAAACAGAGGATTACGAAATGCCAGTAGAATTACAAGCGAAATTAGATGAAATGCCAAAACTGGAAAAAGCATTTTATCAATTAACTCCTGGTAGACAAAGACAATATATGTACTATATAGGCCAGGCTAAAAGAGCTTCAACACGTGAGGATCGCGTGCTGAAATATATAGATCATATTTTAAATGGTAAAGGCATGAATGATAAATAATTCTCAAAGTGTATAGTTCTAAGGCCGGGGCTTAAATTTAATGTCTCGGCCTTTAATTATCCTTATAGTGACATATGTCATAGCAGTATATATGGAATAAATTATTTTAGCAAATATGATAATATACTTATGTCTTTAATTTGGAAGTTATAGAAAGATAGAGTTGCAACTTTTTCGTTTATCGTATATAGTTTGCTCGAATATAAAATACTACGCGACAACAGGTCAGATAGTACATTGAGAAAGAAGGTGTATGAATGCCAAGAGTTTCCAAACGGATACAATTATTACAGGCAGCTGCAACTATCGTTGATGAACAAGGTAGTGAATATTTAACTTTAGATGCTGTTGCTAAAAAAGCTGGTGTTAGTAAAGGCGGGTTATTGTATCATTTTCAAAACAAATTTGCGTTAATACAAGGACTCGTTGACCATGCAGATGAACTATATCGCAATAATGTTAATGAACATGTAGAAAAAGATAATAATGGGAGCGGTAAATGGGTTCGTGCCTTTATTGAAGCAACTCGTGAACATCGTGCTGAAAACGGTTCGATTACATCTGGTATGCTTGCTGCCCAAGGCATAAACAGTAATTTACTATTACCATTACAAGACACATACAAAGAGTGGCAACAGAAAATTGAAAATGATGGTTTAGATAAAGTAGACGCAACTATAATTAGGTTGGCAGTTGATGGATTATGGTTGTCAGAAATTTTCGGTTTAGATAATTTAGATGAATCGATGAGAGAAAAAGTCTTGGATAGATTGACGGAATATACTCAAATTGATAAAAACGACTAAATTATTCTTTGAGTCTATGTAATTTATAAAAAAATAATAAAATGAATAAACTACGTTAAGTACTGTTACTAAAGGAATAATCGACAATTTAAAGTTGATTATTCCTTTTTTTAAATTTTCAAGGGCTTGAAACTAAACCGTCCAGTTGGTACACTAACCGATGTATTAAAAACTCTCTTGGAGGTTTATATCAATGAAAAAAGTTATGCTAACAGCAGCATTGACAGGTGCTGGAGATACTGTAGATAAAAATAAGCATGTCCCTGTGACGCCACAAGAAATTGCTGATTCTGCAATTAAATGTGCGAAGGCTGGTGCTACTGTAGCACATATTCATGCGAGAGACCCAAAAACAGGGGGGGTTAGTCATGATGTGGAGTTTTTTAGGGAAGCAGTAAGACTAATTAGAGAAGCAGATGAAGATATAATTATTAATATTACGTCAGGTGGAGGCGGAGATTTCATTCCAAGCCTCGAAGATCCATATAAAGCAGAGAAAGGATCTGATATGCAAACCCCTGATGAGCGACATGAACCAGTTGGCACATTATTACCTGAGATGTGTACATTAGATTGTGGTAGTGTCAATATGGGTGACGCTATTTATTTAAGTCCTGCAGATTGGTTGAGAAAACAAGCGCAATTAGTTAAGGATGCAGGTGTTAAACCAGAATTAGAGTGTTTTGATAGCGGTCATATTTCTTTTGCAAAACAATTGATAAATGAAGGATTTATTGAAGGGACGCCGCTATTCCAATTCTGTTTAGGTATTCCATGGGGCGCTGAAAATGATCCAGAAACCATCGAATATTTTAAAACACGTATACCTGAAAATGCAGATTGGTCAGCATTTGGTATTGGAAGAATGCAATTTCCAACAGTAGAGGAAGCAGCAAAACGTGGTGGTAATGTTCGTGTTGGTTTAGAGGACAATTTATATTTAGCAAAAGGCGTAAAAGCTTCTAACGAGCAACTTGTTGAAAAAGCAGTAGAAATACTAAATGGTTTAGATATTGAGCCGATGACACCGGCAGAGGCGCGTGAAAAGTATCAGCTTAGAGCACCACAAGGAGGTACAAAATGAAGTTTGCAGTTGTAGGTACAGGTGTAATTGGTAGTGGTTGGATTACAAGAATATTAGCACATGGACATGAAGTCATCGCGACTGATCCGAGTGAAAATGCATATGAAAGTATGTTGAAACAAGTAAAACAAAATTGGCCATATGCTGAACAACTTGGTTTAGCAGAAAATGCCTCTTTAGAAAATTTAACGTTCACTCCTCATTTAGAAGAAGCAGTTAAAGATGCAGATCACATTCAAGAAAATGTGCCGGAAATTGAATCATTAAAGGATCAAGTACTAACTGAGATAGATTTCTATGCAAAACCTGATGCTATAATAGGTTCTAGTACATCGGGTATTATGCCTTCAGAATTACAAAAGAATTTACAACATCCAGAAAGACTAGTGGTAGCTCATCCATTCCATCCTGTATATATTTTACCATTAGTTGAAATTGTTCCTGGTAAATTAACAACAGAAGAAACAACTGTAAAAGCTGAAACAATTTACGAAAGTATTGGTATGGATGTACTACATGTGAGACATGAAATTGAAGGACATGTAGCTGACAGACTAATGGAGGCGTTATGGAGAGAAGCATTGCATATAGTCAATGATGGCGTTGCTACTACAGAAGAAGTAGATAAAGCATTTACCCACGCAGCTGGATTGCGTTATGCACAATATGGTCCGTTTATGACATTCCATTTAGCTGGTGGTGAGGGAGGTATGCGTCATATGTTAAAACAATTTGGCCCTGCATTGAAAAAACCTTGGACTAAGTTATTAGCTCCTGAATTAACACAAGAACTTTATGATGAGGTCGTCAATGGATGTGAATCATCATCACAAGGACAAACAATGTCAGAACTTGACCAAAAACGCAATGAATTTTTAGTTAAAGTGAAACAACTTGCAGAAACATACTGGCCAGAAGAGTCACCTTCAATGAAAAAAAGAAATAATCAGTCGGTGTATTAATATGACTCAATCACTTTTTGAATATACGACAACAGTAAAACAAATTTGGGTAGATCATAATGGTCATATGAATGATGCTGAGTATAATCGAGTATTCAGCGATACAACAGACGCTTGGTTAGCTACTTTGGGATTAGATCTACAAGCGATTGAACAATTGAAATATACAATATTCACACTTGAAAATCACGTGATGTATTTAAAAGAAATAAAAGTAAATGAGCCCATCACTGTCACAGTAGAATTGTTTGATTTTGATGCGAAGCGCTTACACGTATTTATGACATTAAAAAATGGGCAAAATGACAGATGTGCGACATATGAAGTGATGCTAATGGGTATGGATACTGAATCTAATAAACCGAAGCCATTTCCAGAAACTATTAGAAAATCAGTTGAATTTTATGCAGATAGTGCATTAATTCAACATCAACCTGAAGAACTTGGGCATCATATTGGAATCAAACGAAAATAAATTTTAAGCTATTGAATAAAAGGTTTTTTTGAATGTGTTGGGAAACAAAGTTCACTATTATAAATTGTTTAATTTTATTAATTGATGTATCTTGTTATATATAGGTTGATAAAATATCTAAGCAAAAACGGCTATTTATTTAGTTGTATTTAGCGAAACATGAATAAATTAGGGCTATATGTGCTCATGTTTTTACTTATTTTAGGATTTGTATAACATCCACAGGTAGCCCTAAATTTATTAGGAAATAGTTGAAATTGAATATATACATAGAAAGGAATTGACCCATGTTAAGTATTAAAAACTTATCTAAAGTCTATGGCGGCGGTAAAAAAGCTGTGAATAACATTTCATTAGAGGTTGAATCTGGTGAATTTATAGCATTTATTGGTACGAGTGGTAGTGGTAAGACAACTGCCTTAAGAATGATAAATAGAATGATAGAAGCAACTGAAGGCCAAATTACAATTAATGGCAAAGACGTCCGTAAGATGAATCCAGTGGAATTGCGTAGAAAAATTGGTTACGTTATACAACAAATTGGATTAATGCCACATATGACTATTAGGGAAAATATTGTTTTAGTACCTAAGTTATTGAAATGGTCACAAGAAAAGAAAGAAAAAAAAGCAAAAGAATTAATTAAATTAGTCGACTTACCTGAAGAATTTTTAGATAGATATCCATCACAACTTTCTGGTGGTCAACAACAGCGTATAGGTGTTGTTAGAGCATTGGCGGCTGAACAAGATGTTATTCTGATGGACGAGCCTTTTGGGGCATTGGATCCAATTACTAGAGACACGCTACAAGATTTAGTTAAAGAGTTACAACAGAAACTAGGTAAAACATTTATATTTGTCACTCATGATATGGATGAGGCTATCAAGCTAGCCGACAAAATTTGTATTATGTCAGAAGGTCAAGTGGTTCAATATGACACACCCGACAATATTTTACGTCATCCAGCAAACGACTTTGTACGTGACTTTATTGGTCAAAACAGATTAATACAAGATAGACCTAACATGCGTACAGTTAAAGATGCGATGATTAAACCAGTTACAGTACATGCAGATAGTACATTAAATGAAGCAGTAGAAATTATGAGGGCACGTCGTGTCGATACTATTTTTGTAGTAGGTAACAATAGCAGATTATTAGGTTACTTAGATATTGAAGATATCAATCAAGGTTTAAGAACGCGTAAGGATCTTATTGATATGATGCAACGTGATATTTATAGAGTGAGAATAGACAGTAAATTACAAGACTCTGTTCGTACAATCCTTAAGAGAAATGTAAGAAATGTACCAGTAGTGGATAGTGATGGTAAAACATTGATTGGATTAGTTACGAGAGCCAATTTAGTAGATATCGTTTATGACAGTATTTGGGGAGAATTAGATGAGGATGTTAGTGCTACTGAAGCTGCAATTGTAGAGCCCGATAATGTAGGAGCTGATATATAATGAAACAATTCATAGAGCAATATGGTGGTCAACTGATTTCTAAAACAGTAGAACACTTTTATATCTCAATGATCGCTTTGCTAATCGCCATTGTAGTAGCTGTGCCTTTAGGAATAATTCTATCCAAGATGAAAAGAACTTCAAACATTGTGCTTACAGTTGCTGGTGTATTACAAACGATTCCTACATTAGCTGTACTTGCGGTCATGATACCAATTTTTGGCGTGGGAAAATTACCAGCAATCATAGCTTTATTTATCTATGTACTTTTACCAATATTAAATAATACTGTTTTAGGTGTTAAAAATATCGATAGTAATATTAAAGAAGCGGCAATAAGCATGGGTATGACACGTTTTCAATTAATGAAAGATGTGGAATTGCCATTAGCCTTACCGTTGATTTTAGGTGGTATTCGATTATCATCAGTTTATGTAATCAGCTGGGCTACACTTGCGAGTTATGTCGGCGCCGGCGGTTTAGGTGACTTTGTATTTAACGGATTAAACTTATACGATCCATTGATGATTGTAAGTGCTGCAGTGCTTGTCACAGCATTAGCATTAATTGTAGATCTATTACTATCATTAGTTGAAAAATGGGCAGTGCCAAAAGGATTAAAAGTATCCAGATAAATTAAGGAGGACATTATGAAACGATTGAAACAGTATTGTATCGCGCTTGTACTGTGTCTGACGGTGTTATCTGGATGTAGTTTACCCGGTTTAGGTGGAAATAGCTCAGACAACGAAGTCAAGATTACAGCGCTTGCGACGAGTGAATCACAAATTATGTCTCATATGTTGAGACTTTTAATAGAACATGATACAGATGGAAAGATTAAACCAACATTAATAAATAACTTAGGATCGAGTACAATCCAGCACAACGCTCTTGTAAATGGTGATGCAAATATGTCTGGTGCTCGTTACAATGGTACAGACTTAACAGGTGCATTAAATGAAGATCCTATTAAAGATCCCGAAAAAGCAATGAAAGCTACCCAAGAAGGTTTCCAAAAGAAATTTAATCAAACGTTCTTTAATTCATATGGTTTTGCAAATACATATGCGTTTATGGTTACAAAAGAAACAGCTAAAAAATATAATTTGGAAACAGTTTCTGATTTGAAAGCACATAGTGATGAATTAAAACTAGGTGTCGATAGTTCATGGTTAAATCGGGAAGGTGACGGTTATCCAGGGTTTACGAAAGAATATGGATTTAAATTTAATACAGTTAGACCGATGCAAATTGGTTTAGTATATGATGCATTAAATTCTAAAAATCTCGATGTAGCAGTAGGGTATTCAACAGATGGAAGAATTGCGGCATATGATTTAAAAGTGTTGAAAGATGATAGACGCTTTTTCCCACCTTATGCAGCTAGTTCGGTAGCAACAAATGAATTATTAGATAAATATCCTGAATTAAAACCGATTATTAATAAGTTAGAGAAGAAGATTTCAACAAGTGAAATGCAAGAGCTTAATTATCAAGCTGATGGTAAAGGCAAAGAGCCGGCAGTTGTTGCAGAAAACTTCTTGAAAAAACATAACTATTTTGAAAATGATAAGAAGGGTGGTCAAAACTAATGGAGGGTAATCTATTACAGCAATTAGTCGAATATTATTCAGTAAACTTTGGCTACCTTTGGGATTTATTTATTAAGCATTTACTTATGTCTGTGTATGGCGTGTTGTTTGCAGCAATTGTGGGTATTCCGCTAGGTATTATTATAGCTAGATATAAGAAACTATCATGGACGATTATTACGATTGCGAATATTATACAAACTGTACCTGTTATAGCAATGCTTGCTATTTTGATGTTAGTTATGGGCCTAGGACCAACGACAGTAGTAGTAACGGTATTCTTATACGCTTTATTACCGATTATTAAAAATACTTTTACAGGTATCGTGGGCGTAGATGAAAATATTAAAGATGCCGGTAAAGGTATGGGTATGACACGTAACCAAGTCTTACGTATGATAGAGTTACCATTAGCTTTATCTGTTATCTTAGGCGGACTAAGAATTGCGCTTGTTGTAGCTATTGGAGTTGTCGCTGTGGGGTCATTTATTGGCGCACCGACCTTAGGTGATATTGTAATCCGTGGGACAAATGCTACAGATGGCACAACATTTATTTTAGCTGGTGCTATACCTATTGCATTAATTGCAATTTTAATAGATGTCGTATTAAGATTATTAGAAAAACGATTAGACCCCACGACTAGAACACAGAAGAAACAAAAGCATAGACCTCAGGGTATTAATCAGTAATGAAAGTAGTGAAATGATATGGCGTTGTTAACGATAAATTACAAATCCAAAACTATTGGTATGAACCACCAATTTATAGCAATTTTACCTGAAGATGTTAGTTATTTTAATACGAAGATAGAGCCTAAACAATTAAAGACAATGTTATTGTTACACGGTTTATCAAGTGATGAAACTTCTTATATGCGCTATACAAGTATTGAACGTTATGCAAATGACCATCAAATTGCAGTTATTATGCCTAACGCTGACCATAGTGGTTATAGTAATATGAAATTTGGTCATAAATACTTTGACTATGTATTAGAAGTATTAGATTATGCACATCAAATCTTACCATTATCACAGAAGAGAGAGGATAACTTTATTGCAGGCCATTCTATGGGAGGATATGGAACGATAAAATATGCCTTAACACAAGGTCATCGTTTTGCTAAAGCTTGCCCATTATCATCTGTATTTAATGCACAAACCTTTATAGACATTGATTGGAATGACTTTTCAGGCCAAGCAATTGCAGGTGTAGATAAAATGACACAGGATACAGAACTTGATCCGTATTATTTAGTAGATAAAGCAATAGCTGAAAGCAAAGTAATACCAGAGTTACTTATTATGTGTGGAACAGAAGATCAACTCTACGAAGACAATAAACAGTTTATATCATATTTGGACGCGCAAAAAGTATCTTACCAATTTGAAGATGGACCTGGTAAGCATGATTATGCTTATTGGGACAAGGCAGTAAAACGTGCAATTGAATGGTTCATAGGGTAAATAGCAATTTAAAACAATGATTTAGCATAAATAAAAAACCTCAATCATAAAAATGGTTGAGGTTTTTTGACTTGAAAAGTTGATTGTATAAACGATAAAGAAAAAATTAGTTATCATTACTATTATTTAAAGTAATATTGTTGCAAGAATTGGAGCAACAACTACTACAATTACACCGACAATAACTAATGAAATAGATGCCATTGAAGCTTCTGTTTCACCAAATTCTTGTGCTGAAGAGACGCCTAAGGAATGCCCACTTGTGCCAAGTGCAAGGCCACGAGCGATAGGATTGGTAATATTAAATAGTTTGATTAACTTTGTACCGAGTGCGTAAATAATTACGCCATTTAATATAACAGCTAATGAAGTTAGTTCTTTAATTCCACCTATGTCCGCTGAAACAGGTAGTGCAATAGCAGTTGTCGCACCTTGAGGTAACATAGATGCAATAATGCCATTAGAAAATTGGAATGCTTCAGCTATTAAGTAAATGCAAATTAGTGCTGCCGTGGTACCTAATGTAATACCTCCTAGTACTTGTTTCCAGTATTTTTTTAAAACATCACGTTTTTTATATAAAGGAATAGCGAAACATATAGTAGCCGGTTCCAGGAAGAAATTAATGATGTCTCCGCCAATTTTATAATTTGCATAATCTATGCCAGTAAATTTTAGAAATGCTATACCTACTACCATACTTACAAATAGCGGTGTGAATAAGAAAAAGCCATTAGTTTTTTTAAATAAAAATGTGGCTATAATAAATGGTATCAATGAAAGTAAAATACCGAAATAGGGCGTGTTGATAGCTAAATGTTCAATCATAATTTATCCTCCGCAAGTTGTTTTTGTGGTCTTTTTCTTGGAATAAAGGATTTAGTTATAAGCATTTGAGCAAAGAACCCTGTACATAATAACAATAAGAGTGTTGAAATAATGATTAATAAAATAATTAGGATAGGGCTCGTACTTAAAATGCCTAGTGAATTAATAACTGATACACCTGCTGGGACAAATAGAAAACCAATATTGTTCGTTAACGTTGTACCGACTTTCTCGACTTGACCAAGTTTAATAATACCTGTACATAACGCTATAAATAATAACACAAGACCTATAACTGAAGCGGGCATAGGAATTGGCATGAAACTTTCGATAATATTTGAAATGAGCATGATAATAGCAATCACAAGTGCTTGATGGAAAAAATTATATGTTTTTGAATGCTGAGTTTGTTCTGCATTTTGTTGTTTGTTTGCTTCCATAATTAAAGTTCCTCCCGAATTAATGTTGGGTTAATTATAGAATGAAAGCGATTACTTTAGTTGGATTGACAAGCGACTTACTAGACGTTATCTCTGAAATGCATAAATTAGAACTTGAAAATCAAGATAACCCCATATCTTGTTTGAATGATTTCATATAAGAGCGACTCACTTGGAATTTTAATTGATTAGTCATGGTTAATTGATAAGTATAGTTGAACCAATGTTCAATTGTTTGAATATGTGTCTTGTTAATTAAAGTGGCACGATGAATTCTCATAAATTGAGTAGTGTCTAATTTTTTTTCATAATGGTTCAACGGTTCAGAAGTTTCAAATTCATTGAGTGTCGTATTTATCGTTGTGACCCCGTTATTGACGGAAATTGCGATAATATCATCTAAATTAATAATATGAATACGCTCGTTTACTTCAATAGGGAGTACGTTTGGCCTATTCTCAAGTTTGTTGTGTGTCTCATTATGGTTATTATCATTATTTATAAAATTTTGTTGTTCGATATTTGAGTTAAGCACTTGTTCAACTTTATGGATAGCTTGTGCGATTCGTTGTTGCTCAAATGGTTTTAAAATATAGTCAATAGCATCTAATTCAAACGCCTTTACCGCAAAAGTATCATGTGCAGTAGCGAAAATAATCAAAGGGCGATGTTTCATTTTTTTAATTTTATTAGCTAAATCCAGACCACTTTCATCCATTAAATTAATATCTAAAAAAATAACATCGTAGTTATCATAAAGTAATAATTCTAAAGTTTCAGAGATATTTTCGGCTTCTTTAATTAAATCAAATGAACGAATTTGATTTAATAAATAGTGTAATTCATTACGTGCTAGCGGTTCATCATCTACGATAATTGCCTTCATAATTTACCCCTCCTCTGTAGTGTGATGTGGAATGGTACAACTTACTTTTGTACCTTGTTTATTTGATTCAAAATGAAGTTTAGCTTTATGGCCAAATAAACCATCTAATCTTTGATTTAAATTTTCTAATGCACTTCCTGTACCAGATTCTGAATAAACACTAGTTTTTCCGATTTTATCAAGTTTATTTACTGGTATGCCTTGTCCATTATCTGAGACAGAAATATTTAATCCGTAGTTATTTTGGTGAGCTTTTACAATAATATTGTTGTCATACTTTCTATTTTTAAATGCATGTTTAATTGCATTTTCTACAAGGATTTGAATTGCAAAAGGTGGCACTAAAGCACCATAGCTTGAATCAGCGATATCAAAACTAACATTAAAACGATCTGGATAACGCGCTTGTTCTAATGATAAATAAGCCTCAACCTGCTGTAATTCCTTTTCTAAAGAAATGGTATTATTACGTGTACCTTGCAAATTTGAACGGAAAAATTGACTGAGTTGTAATAATAATTCTCTTGCTTTTTCACTATCGATTCGTACTAATGCTGAAATAGTATTAATTGAGTTAAAGAAAAAGTGAGGATTAACTTGAGCTTGGAGCGACTTAATCTCAGCATCTCTTATTAACGCATTTTGCGTTTCAGCTTGTCCAAGCTCAAGTTGGCTAGAAAATATATCTGCTAGACCGGTTGCAAGCTGTTTATCGGAAAAGTTAACGTCATGCTTATTAGTAAAATAGAGTTTTAATGTACCGACTACTTCATTTTTTACATGTAATGGCATAACAATAGCAGCTTCTAGCGGACAACCAGGGTGGTTACAACCAATATCTTCACTTGAATAAGCTTCTTTTAAAGTTCCAGTTTGAATAGCAATTTTTGATAAATCCGTAATAATTGCTTTTTGTGCAACGTGATGATCACTTGCAACACCAACGTGAGTTAATATGTCTTTACGATTTGTAATAGCAACTGCTGAAACACGCATTAGGTTTAGAATGATTTCAGCAGCTTGTTTAGCGGATTGCTCATTTAAACCTGAACGGAAATAAGGTAATGTCTGGTTAGCTAATTGTAAAACATCATGAGTTTGGATTGCACGGGTTTCTTCTTCTTTCTTAATTGTTGAAAGGATGATAGATAAGAATATAGCTGTACCTATTGAATTTATAGATATCATAGGTAAGGCAATAAGTTTTACTAACGTCCATGCGTGTACGGTATTATCAGAAAATACTAAAATACAAAGCATTTGAATAATTTCTGTAGCACCACCGATGAGCGCGCCTTTTACAATAGTTGGATATCTATTAGCTCGCATAGCTTTATGACCAAAATAACCTGAAACAAGGGCAATAATGATAGAAGAAATTAAATATATGTATGCATCTGCACCTCCGATATAGACACGGTAAATCCCTGAAATCAGTGCTACAGCTAAGGCAACGAATGGACCACCGATTAGTCCTGATACTCCAATTGTTAATACACGTGTATTTGCTAACGATGCATCAGGGCTCAAATGATTATAGACCGTACCGTTGATAATTTCATCACCGCGAATTTGTACTCCAGTAAAATTTGAAAGCATGGAGAAACAACCAAATATGATAATCAATTGCCATTGCGAACGTCGCTTTTCTCGGTCATTCATCATCGATTTAAAATGATTAATATTCATTAAAATATATGCAATCAGTATAATTAAACCAACGCGTTCTAATAATAAGATAAATAAATTTAACATGGTTTCACCTTTTTTTAATTAGTTTGACATGGTTGATTATACAGAATTTTATAAAATTATGAGTTTTATGTGAATTATTTTTTATAAATTATATCCAATGTACCAATATAGCAGTGATGAGAGGGAAGAATCAAATTACTCTCTATGTAAATAACTACATAATTGACGCAGTTCTTTAGCATTATTAAGAGTTAAGTGTTATTTTATTAATATTGGCTTTTAAAAGGATTTGTAAAAAATGTAGATATTAATATAAAATTAATTGCATATAATTATTGCAGAATTTTAAACCAATTGTATATTAAAAGATTAGTTTTGAAATAGATATAGACTTTTTTAGCGGTTTTTCAGTTTGTATGGAGAATAGCGTTAAAGGCGTGTATACCTGTTTTGAAATGTGATCTATGTGTTTACGGGAAATATAGGAGGAAAAAAGCATATGGAATCAACACATTCGTTTGAAGGAGATAATAAACTTCTTGTTGGTATTTTCTTAGGAGTCATTACATTTTGGTTGTTTGCACAATCATTAGTAAATATTATTCCAGATTTAGAATCATCATTTGATACGAATTATGGAACAATAAATGTGGCTGTAAGTTTAACTGCATTATTATGTGGTTTATTTGTAGTAGGAACAGGAGGGCTTGCTGATAGATATGGCAGGGTGAAAATGACCTATATCGGATTGATATTAAGTATTGTTGGTTCGTTATTAATCATAATACCAGGGTTTATGCCATTACTTGTTGTTGGACGCGCGATTCAAGGGTTATCTGCAGCATGTATTATGCCTTCAACTTTGGCAATTATCAATGAATATTATATTGGTAGTCGTCGTCAGCGCGCATTGAGTTATTGGTCAATCGGTTCTTGGGGAGGCACAGGAGTTTGTTCGTTATTTGGCGGTGTAATGTCTACGTTTATTGGTTGGAGATCAATATTCATTATTTCAATTCTTGTAGCATTAATGGCAATGTTTCTAATGAGACATACACCAGAAACAAAAGCCGTACAAACTGAAGAAACAAAACAAGCTAAATTTGACATAGTAGGCCTTATTATTTTAATTATTGCAATGCTAAGTGTTAATTTGATTATCACAGAATCATCTGATTATGGGCTTTTCTCACCATTTATCATGGCACTAATTGTTGTATTTATTATTTCAACACTTTGCTTTTTATATTATGAAGGTAAAGTTAAAAATCCACTTATAGATTTTAAACTATTTAAACATAAAGGTTATAGTGGTGCTACAATCTCTAACTTTTTATTAAATGCAGTGGCAGGGACACTTATTGTCGCTAATACGTATTTCCAATCAGGATTACATTTTAGTTCCTTCCAATCTGGTGTCATGTCTATTACGTATTTAGTAGCTGTGCTTGTAATGATTAGAGTCGGAGAAAAAGTGTTACAAAAGATTGGTCCAAGGAGACCGATGCTAATTGGTGCAGCACTTAATGCTATAGGAATTATTTTAATTTCATTCACGTTTTTACCTACGCCAGTTTATATTGTAACTTGTATAATAGGTTATTTAATCTATGGTATGGGATTAGGTATGTACGCAACACCATCGACAGATACAGCAGTATCAACTGCCCCAGAAGATAAAGTTGGGGTTGCGTCTGGTGTTTATAAAATGGCATCATCATTAGGAAATTCATTTGGTGTCGCATTATCTGGTACTATCTTTACTGTGATGACTGTAGTTTCAAATATACAAGTTGGAGCAATGTTTGGCTTGTGGTTCAATGCAGCATTAGCAATTATCGCATTTTTGGCAGTACTCATATTAGTACCCAAAAATCAATTTAATAATTAACTTAAAACTAATAGAACTTTAAAGTATAGTTATTTATTGTCGAAACGGGATTGCGCATTCAATTTATAGAATTGATTGCGTAATTCCGTTTTTTCTTTTTTGAATTTTTATATAAACTTTGCTATTCATACTATAATTAAGTGAACAAATATTAATTTTACAAAGCTTTTTCATGAGAATATATTGATTATGAAATTAAAAGCATATTATAATTGGGGAATCGTTTACATTAGGAGGGGTTATGTGGCACAGGAACTATGGCAAACTTATGAAGATAGATTGAAATTATTAAAAAATTTAGTTAAACATGAAACGGTTACTAATACTCAAGGTGAGATTGCATTTCCTAATTTTGTAAAGAATCTGCTATTAAAATTGGATTATTTTCAACAGCATCAATCTCAGGTTTTACTTGAAGTTACTGAAGATGAAAAAGAATCTGTTGTAGCTTTTTATCAGGCACCTACTTCTAAAAAAACAATCGTACTAATCAGTCATTTTGATACTGTAGGTGTAGAAGACTTTGGCTCATATAGTGAGTATGCTTTTGATCCTGATGCATTAAAGAATATTTTTAAAAAGAATAGTAGTTATCTTAGTGAAGATGCTATTGAGGATTTAAATCGTGATACATATTTATTTGGTCGTGGTGTAATGGATATGAAGGCAGGTTTAATGCTACATTTATCCTTAATAGAACAAGCGAGTATTGAAGCATGGGATATTAATTTAATTTTAGTCACAGTACCAGATGAGGAAGTGAATTCTTCAGGTATGCGCAAAGCTGTAGAGACCATTGCAAGATTAAAACAACAACATCAGTTAGATATTCAGCTTCATTTAAACAGTGAACCTACTTTCCAACAGGCAAGTGCAGATGAACAGCATTATATATATTCTGGCTCTATTGGAAAAATAATGCCAGGTGTATTATGTTATGGAAAAGAAACTCATGTAGGAAATCCAATGGATGGATTGAGCTCTAACTTTATGATGAGTTATATTAATCAAGCGATAGAATATAATGGTATATTTAAAGAAACATTTGAAAATGAAACGACACCTTTGCCTGTTTCGTTAATGACAAGAGATATTAAGCAAACATACGATGTACAAACGCCATTTAGAACAATGGCATTATTTAATATGTTCCTTTTCAAACAGAAACCTGCTGACTTATATAGACAATTTATAGATATAGTAATAAAAGCAACAGAACGTTGTGAAAGTGATTGGTTATCAATTTTAGAAAGTGAAGATATTCCTTTTGATACTAAAATTAATGTACTGACATTTGAACAATTGAAAACATATGCGATTAAACATCATGGTGAAGCATTTGTAAATAAAGAAATAACAGCAGTGATACAGCAAACTAAAGATCTACATTTACAAAGTATTAAAGTGACAGATAGATTAATGCAAATTTGCAGAAATATTGCGCCGGCGGTCGTGACTTTTTTTGCAACACCATATTATCCAGCAGTTAATACGTCTTATGATGTAAAAGTTGAGGAAACTATTGAATTGGTCCGTCAAACATTACAAGAACAATTTCAACGTAAAAGTGAACGTATACATTATTTTAATGGTATTAGTGATAGTAGTTACTTGAATTTTTCAGGCGACATGTCTCAAGTGATTACTTATCAGCAAAACGCACCTAATTTTAATCAAACTTATTCGATTCCTTTTGAAGCGATACAAGCTATTAGTGCGCCAATCATACTTTGTGGACCAATCGGTAAAGATGCACATAAATTAAGTGAAAGACTACATAAGGATAGTGCATTTATAGAATTACCATTCGTATTAACTCGTATCGTAAAGTCATATATTTAAAACAATATAAGTAATGATTTGATATAATGTTTTTAAATTTACTAATATTTTTAGTATAAGTTTTGAAAAAATAGGGTATTACGATATATTAGTGAAGATATGTACATTAAAAGTTCCACAAGAAGAAAATGGAGTGGTAAGCACATGCTAGAGGCGTATAAAGATTTTTGGAGAAGATATATAGATTTTAATGGCAAATCAAACAGACTAGAATTTTGGACACCGGTATTAATTCATATCATTATTATATTCATTATTGCGCTCATTGGTGTCGTTTGCTTTATTACAGGTATCTTTATTGTAGCGGCAGTACTATCAGCTTTTGTGGGTATATTTGCGGTAGCGATAATCTTACCAATGTTTGCAATTACATTGCGCAGATTTTATGATGCCGGTAGAAAACGTGCAACAGCAATCATATTAATTGTACTATCTATATTTGTTAATATTACCTTTGATATTATTCAAATCAATAGTGTTGCTATATCATTAAATATCATTTCGTTAATCTGTACAATAATCCTGGTGGTAGAAACATTATTACCATCACGTAATGTGGCCGATTCAGAATTAAAATGGTTGTAATTTTATACAACGACGAAAGTTATTTTAAATGTGACGACTGAGTTTGGGACATACATGCCTAGTCTTAAAAAAGTGGGTAAAATGGATAGATGGTTATTAGTCATTGATTTATATAAGTTACCGTTTTTTAACGGGAATATCGGGCGATACACTTATGTGTGTTGCCTTTTTCTAAATACAAATTACCATACCTTAAAAACAATATAAAATGTTTAAGGTAGCGTGTGCATGTTGGATTGCTATGAACGATATATTAATCATTGGTACTAGTTTAGACTGGTTAAGTGTAAGTATTTTTTGTCTAGTTTTCTAATAGTAATATTTAAAACTATTAATGATTATGACAAAAGGTTATAAACTATTGAATTTTTGGTGATTTTTATTGTATTTAGAAAATTTAAAATTATAATGTAGGCATAAGGAGGGGTTTTATGGAGTGGTTAAAGTTAATTGGTATTCTAATTATTATATTGGGGTTCCTGTTTAAGATTGATACGATTGCAGTGATTTTAATTGCTGCTGTTGTTACTGGTATCGTTTCTGGATTAGATTTTTATTCCATTTTAGAAACACTGGGTAAAGCGTTTGTTGATAATCGTTTAGTTACATTATTTATATTAACATTACCAATGGTCGGTTTAATCGAACGCTTCGGTTTAAAAAAACAAGCTTCTAACATGATAGGAAAGGTGAAACGAGTTACAAGTGGGCGTCTGATGACTATATATTTATTAATTAGAGAAATAGCTGGCGTGGCTTCAATACGCATCGGTGGTCATCCTCAATTTGTGCGTCCACTCATTAATCCAATGGTTCAAGGTGCGTTAAAAACTAGATATAATTTGAAAGACGACGAAGTTGATGAAGCAGACATTGAAAAGATAAAAGCACAAACTTCTGCAATGGAAAATTATGGCAACTTCTTTGGGCAAAATTTATTCGTTGGTGCTGCAGGAGTTTTATTAATGGTAGGAACATTTCAATCATTAGGCATTAAGGTTGACGCAATTGAATTAGTGCTGGCATCAGTACCCATAGCACTAATTGTATTAGTACTTGTCTGGATTAATAATATAAGATTTGATAAATATTTAGATAAAAAATATGACTCAAAGCAGGTGAAACGTGATGAGTGAACAAGTATTAAATAATATCTTAGAAGTTTTTTATATTTTAATAGGTTTACAATTACTATACACTGCGTTTCGAATTTTGAAATCTTCTACACATAAAAAGAAATACGGTACAGCGTTATTTTGGATTTTGCTAGCTGCAACATTTATTGTTGGTCCATATATTCCAAATGTAATTAATGGTTTATTTATTTTAATGATGGGGGTACTGACTTTATTTAAACAAGTGACAATTAATAACATTGTCGATGTAACTGAAGAAGAAGGGCTGCATGGTGCCCGAAAATATGGAAACAAACTATTTATTCCAGCTGTCATCTTAGCAATTGCGGCGATTGCTGTTTCAAATTGGACCCCTTTAGGTGGTGCAATAGGTTTAGGTGTTTCTTCTATATTAGGATTAATAGCTGCCTATATAGTAATTAAACCTAAAATAAAATATGTATTTTATGATAGTGATCGACTAACACAACAAATTGGTACCGTGGGTATATTACCTCAATTTTTAGCTGCTTTAGGAGTATTATTTACAGTAAGTGGAGTTGGAGATGTTATATCGAAAGGTATTTCATCGGTATTACCTGAAGGAAATCATTTGGTAGGTGCAACTGCCTATATATTAGGTATGGTAGTTTTTACTATGTTAATGGGAAATGCTTTTGCCGCTTTTACAGTGATTACTGCAAGCATCGGTATTCCATTTGTCATCGCACAAGGTGGAGATCCTGTTATCGCAGGTGCACTAGCTATGACTGGTGGATTCTGTGGCACTTTACTAACACCAATGGCAGCTAATTTCAATACATTGCCTGTAGCATTGTTAGAAATGAAACATGAATTTGGGGTTATCAAAGCACAAGCACCGATTGCACTTATACTTATAGTAATACATATTGGTTTAATGTATGTATGGGCGTTTTAACTGATTTCAATAAAAAGGGCGTTTTAAAATGAGAATCTTAATAACTGGATTTGATCCTTTTGGTGGAGAAGAAATTAATCCTGCATTAGAAGCGGTGAAACTATTACCAGATAATATTGAAGGACATACGATAGATAAGTTAGAAATACCAACTGTCTTTCATAAAAGTAAACATGTAATCGAAGCACATATGAAACAATATGATTATGATATTGTGTTAGCAATTGGGCAAGCAGGTGGAAGGTTTGAATTAACACCAGAGCGTGTTGGTATTAACGTTGATGATGCACGAATAGCGGATAATGAAGGTCAACAACCGATTGACGAATCTATTCATCCAGATGGGGCGCAGGCGTATTTTTCAAACTTACCCGTAAAACGTATGACTGAAGCAATTAAAGCGAGTGGTGTACCTGCACGTTTATCTAACACAGCTGGCACTTTTGTATGTAATCATATTTTGTATCAATTAGGTTACTTACATGCAACACAATTTCCTAATATAAAATTCGGCTTTATTCATGTGCCATTTATCCCTGAACAAGTTGTAGATAAACCCGAAAAACCTTCAATGTCTGTGGAAACGATTCGGAAGGGATTAAATGCTGCATTAGAAGCTATCATTGAGTCCGACGAAGATATTAAAGTCGCACTTGGAGAAACACACTAAAGTAAAAGTTAACAAATTCTATTGAATAATATAAACAAAGGGGCTACGAGATCTTTAAAACAAGATTTCCTAGCCCTTTTTATTTGATGAGTTAAATTTAATTATCGTGTTCAGTACGTGTATAATCCATGCGAATTTCGTTATATGTTTTACCAAAGAAAGTGGGTTGTTTATATGGAGTTTTTTTAAATCCAACTTGTTCATAGAAATTAATAGCGTTAGTATTTTCTTCTACAACCCAGAGTGTCACGTTATCTGGATAAGACAACTCTAGTGCTCGTTGTGTTAAAGCATAGCCAATCATATGACGTTGATATGCTTCTAAAAGATACAACGCATATATCTCACTCCAATTGTCAGATTCTGAAATAGATTTTGTTTTACCATAAGTGATAAACCCTACAATCTCATCCTTAACAGTTGCAACTAAGGTAGGAAGATCGTGTATAGAGGACTTCTTGATAAATTGTTCTTTATCAAGGTTTTCTAGGTAGTTGTTTTCAGAAATATGGTTATATGTTTTTAACCAAGTTTCGTAATGGACATTGGCTTTACCATGACGATCTTCCTCCGTCAACGCTCTAATTGTAAAATCCATAGAATGCCCCCTCGCTAAACTAAATTGATGTTATTATAGCATTAATATTTTAAAAAAAGAAATTTTTCAATTCAAAAAATATAAAAATCAATAATATTAAGTGGCTAAGTAACAAAGTTTTAAAATATATTTAAGTCAATTTACGTTCATCTAACTCACCTTGAAGATGAATTGCTTTGTTGTATGCCAGTTTACTGTAATAAGAATGCGCAAAATGCATTTGAATAATTAAAAATAATCCACCAACAGTCCAATATAACCCAAGTGCTGCAGCAGAGTGTAGGGAAATATACGTAATAAATATAGGTGATAAAATCATCAATACATAGTGTGTTTTTCTTTGATCTTTAGGATAATGACATGCATTGACTAATGGTTGGAAGAAATATATTATTGCTGCAATTAGTGAAATCCAAAAATTAGGTTCGGTTAAGTTGAACCACAAAAAGTCTGGATAACGATCAATACCATCTCCTGTAGGATACTTTAAAGTTATTATTAAAGCGAATAATATAGGTAATTGAATAAGTATCGGCAAACATCCTAGAACATTTTTTAAAGGATTAATATCATATTGTTTATAAAGATCTATTAGCGATTTTTGTGCTTCGTTTTTTTCTTCTTGTGAATTCGCAATTTTAATATTGTTTCTTAACTCATCAATCTGCGATTGGACAATTTTTGTTTTTTCGCGCATCATATGCATATTTTTTACTTGTGCAAGCATAAAAGGAAGTAGAAAAAGCCTTATTAGTAACACGATTGTGATGATTGCTAAACCATAATTATCTCTGTACAAATGTCCTAATCCATGTAACAACATGTCTATGGGTTGGACAAAAATTGAATAAAATAAACCATTTCTATCTTCATCATTAGAATAATCACAACCAGCTAAAAATAAGGGGACTAATAATACTAAGCGCCTTTTCCAATACATAATATATTTCCTCCGATTAATGTATTATTAAATATAAATTTAACACAATTCAAATATTATTTTAAGGTTTTTGAAAAACAAAGTTAGCTGCATATTTTATATTGTAATAATGAAAAAGTCACTACCCCCAATGTGAAATAGGGTGTAGTGACAGTCGTTTTATTTTGAAGTTAAGATTATTTCATTGTAATTAATATGTTCTCTTACTTGTGCAGCAACATGCGTGTCTATTTGTTTGTTTTGGATTAGTTCATCAAGATACGTTCTCTGAATGTATAATCCTTCTAATTTATGCGCTTCAGTGATTGTGTCTGGTGTTTCATTTTGTGTATTACGATTTCTTCTGATTCTGTGAAGTCTGTTGTAATACTGGTTTAAGACAATATTTACTTCTAATACGTTTTCGTTAGTTTGCTCTTCCTTTAAACGCAGTGAAACATTATGATGTACGATACGCATAACTTTCTTCACTTCTTGAAAATTCGATTTAAATTGCTTTAATTGTGAACTTTCTACATGTTTCTTTGCTCTCCACCTTAAGATTAACATTTTAATCACAACTTTAAATTTATGAACAGCTGATGATTCCTTAAATTGTTTTGAAGTTTCTATAGCTGAGCGATAGTTCAAAATCGTTTGACGGTCAACTTTATTTTGAGTTACTAAACGTTCTAACGTTTCTGTCTCTATTTCGCTAGCAATCGTTTCTAGTCGTTTTAATTCTTTAGCATTATTTTCTTCAGGTGTCATCTGCAGTAGGAAGAATAGTTCATCAAAATAATCAGAAATAATGCTACTATAATTTGTTGATGGGTGTGTATTAGACTTTGTTTTAAAATGTTTAATAACGTGTTGTACTATATAAATTTTGGCAACCGCATAGCTCATAGTGGTTGATGTTGGTTTCTCTTCCGAAGGTGTAATAATAGGTAGCACGATTTGAGCCATGACTAAACTAATAATTACCATTAATGAGGCAATAAATAGTAAATCATTTTTATAAGTAAAGGTTTGTTGTTGTGCTAATAATGTAGGTAATGTTAATGCCATAGATAGAGAAATTGTTCCGTGGATCCCACACATTGTCATAATGAACGCATAGTGTGCACGTTTTGGCGGTACTTCATATTGGTCATTGAGATAAGATTGAATGTTATTTGGATAGTAAAATTGTTTGAATAATATAAAGACCCATATAAAACGGAAAGCATAAATAGCTAGTGCAATTAGTAATGTTGTAATGATCAGGAATATAATGTTCTGCGGTTCGTCTTTGAATATTGCAGAAACAACTTCAGGTACAATATAACCTAATACAACAAAGACAAAGCCATTAAGAACATAACTTAATGTACTCCATATCTGGTTATAGTTCATTTGTAGCTCAGTTTGAGCACGAATCAATCGTTCACGTTCAAATCCATGTATTAATCCAGCCACTACAACTGCAATGATACCCGATGCATGCAACATTTCGGAGATGAAATAGACGACGAAAGGTGTTAATAATTGAATGAAAATCATTGTATTACCATCTTTAAGACCTTTGTGCATGGATAGATAAACACGTAGTCGTACAATCATAAAGCCAAAAATTGCACCTATCAATATGCCTAGAATAGTTGAAATAATAAATTGTTCTATTGCATCGAATGCAGAAAACGCACCAGTAACAAGTGCTGTAACAGCAATTTTGAAGGAGATAATACCAGCAGCATCATTTAATAACGATTCACCTTCTAAAATAGTTAATGCACCCTTAGGTAATATTTTACCTTTAGTAATAGCTTGTACAGCGACTGCATCTGTTGGGCATAAAATGGCTGCTATTGCGAAGGCAGCAGGCATTGGTAACTCAGGCCAAATCCATCCGATGAAATAACCTACGCCTATCACAGTTGTAAATACTAACGCCATTGCCATTAAAATAATAGGTTTGCGATATTCTAACAGTTTAGACCGAGATACATGTGTCCCCTCAACAAATAGTAATGGGGCAATCACAGCCATCATAAATACTTCTGGTTCAAATTCAAAGTGTAAAGGGATAGGGAGAATATATAAACAAACACCTAACCCAATTTGAATGAACGCCATTGGTATCTTTGGAAACTTGTTATGTATAATTGAACTTATAATTACTGCTATAATAAATATTAAAAAAGCTTCTAATAATAACATACTTACTCCTTATTTTTTTGATTGTTTTATATTACCATTATCACCAAAGCATAGATAGTAATTTTTTTGGAAATATAATAGACTTCAATATTTAATTAATTTATAGGCGCATGATTTAAAAATGAATATACAAATATGTCATAATAGAGCTGTTAAGATAATAGAGGATTGTGATAGTAATGAAAATAGGTGTCATATCAGATTTGCATATTGATCGCCATAAGAAATTAACACCAGAGGATTATACACACGAATTAGTAAAAGCCATACAGAAACAAAAGATAGAACTCTTACTTATTGCAGGAGATATTTCTAATAATTATAAATTAACGCATCGATTTATCGATGATGTAGAGACGCAATCACATATAAAAATATTATTTATTCCAGGAAATCATGACTTTTGGGCTACAGATACGGATGCATCGTCCGCTGAAATTTTAGATTACTATATGAATATGGAAGCGTGTTTGATAGGGAATCCTTATCACCTCAATGATTCATGGGCGATTGTTGGTAATACAGGTTGGTATGACTATACGTATGCAAGTCCAGAATTTTCACTTGAGCGCATTGCTCGTAGAAAATACTACGGTGCAACTTGGCAAGACAAAATCAAAATAGACTGGCCTATAGAAGATAGAAAGCTATCAGCTATTGCAGCAAAACAAACAATTAAAGACATGGAGGAAGTGAAGCATAAGCGTATTATTTTAATGACGCATATTGTAACACACCCTAAATTTGCTGTGCCAATGCCTCATAGAATATTTGATTATTTTAATGCTTTTATTGGGACTTCTGATTTTGATGAGGTTTATCAGCGATATGATATTCGATATAGCATTATGGGGCATGTTCATTTTAGAAACTCTTTTGAAGAACAGGGGATAACATATATTTGCTCGTGTCTTGGTTATCAAAGAGAATGGCGTTCTAATAATATAGAACAAGAAATTAATCATACTTTATATACAATTAACGTATAGTGAAAGAAGCGACCATAAATATTAATGGTCGCTTCTTTTATTGTAATAATCTATAGTAATTCCTAATATGACTAATTGATAAGCGCCCCATTTTTGTTAAGATAACACAAAAATAGTTATGGTTGAATATGAAAACTCAAACGGCCGGGCGCATCATAACTTTGTGCTAACTTTGATTTTTTAATTTTTATTATTTGATATTTATTAGGCATTAGTGCTGGAAATACAATTAATCTTCCCATATGAGACCAAAGCGGATCGATGTAATAGTAATAATCATCATCATAGCCAATGAGTAAAGTGACATGAATATTAGACACCAATTTAGTAAGTTGATTATCAAATTTATAAGTACGACGCAAAGGTCGTTGTCCGAGTACAGTATGATAAATAACAACGGGTTGACCATTGTCTAAAATTGCACATAAATCAGTTAACGACTGACCAGTACTATCTATAATTTTTGGGTCATATCGTTTGAGATGTGGAACGAGAGCGGAAGGGAAAATAGTTTGATGATGTCCCCATTTAATCCATAAGTGATGTCCTACATATCCTTTATAAGGGTTATTTTTATGTTTAGGCCAATGTTTCATTATTTGAGTGGCGGGTATTTTATGCTGATTGAATTGTAACATCATTGCTGTCGATACACCTTCACAGCCCATAATCATTGGTATTGGAAATAATTGACTAATTGGTTTAACAGGTAATATATTTAATTTCATGATGATGCTCTCCCTAATGATTTGTACTTCAAAGTAAAAATGAAGCGATTTTACATTGTATTTATTATATAGCTATTCTTAAAAGTTGCCTATTAAGATGCTTAAGCAATATGGAAATAGCTTAGAATAGATATTGTTAAGATGTTTTGGTTATAATAGCATAAAAAAGAAGGTGGGAGATTACATATGAAACACAGAATAGAAACACTACCAACGTTATCTGTATTAGGAGAAAAAAGAGAATATGCCACTGGACAAAAAGCACAAGAAAATATTTTTATGTTCTGGATGGATTTTGATGAAAGTGGCAAAAAACACGACTTATTGAAATTAGGTAATGAACATTTACCAGGTCTATTAGGAGTATGTAAACCACTTGATAATGGAGAAATGCATTATTTAATAGGTGTTACGAGCGATGAAGATGATGAAATATGGCAACACACAGAAATAGCAAGCGGGAGATACCTCGTATTTGATGCTGAAGGACCAGTGCCAGGTTCTATAAAAAACGCAATGGAATCTATTAATAGACATATTTTACCAACATTAGATTATGAATTGCGAAATGCGCCATTTTTTGAGTGTTATAAAGAAGGGGAAATTAGAGCTGAAGATTATATTACAGAAATCTGGTTACCGATTGTTTAAACTAAAAGTGAATGCTTAATTAAAATAGGGACAGGATACAAATCAAAAAATTTAAAATTGATTTTGTATACCTGTCCCATTAAGAGTGTCTAAGATAAAAATCATACATATATAATTTTTATCTTAGACATTTTTGGCTAGTTAATCGGTGTTGTTAACCCCATTAGATTACGCATTTCGCTTAAACATGATAGGTTTTAATAGTATTTCCAATAAAATAATTAATATAGCAGTAATAGTTAGGATGATGAGATAAGGCATAACACTGTATTCACCTTTTAAACCAACAAGAGGAGACATAATTCCACCTAAAATAAATTGGAATAAACCAAGCAAACTTGATGCGTTACCACTACCACCTGTTCGAGATTCCATAGCTAATGTGAAACTTAATGGACCAATTCCTGTTACAGGGCATACATTAAGGAAAAAGGCGATGATTAATACCCACAGTGGTAAATGGAATATAAGAGTAAAAATAATCAATACAACACCTGAAATTTGTATTAATGTCAGCAGTACAAGGAGAAAGTAGCGATTGATATATTCAACGAGTAAGGCTGTTAGTTGACTCATAATAATTAAGCCGATACCGTTTAACGCGAATAAAATACTAAATTGTTGTGGTGTCATCTCGTAAATCTTCTGCGTAATAAACGGTGCGGCAGAAGAAAAACTAAAGAGCATCACATAGGTTAATCCTTGCAACAGCATTGGAATGATAAACGCAGGTTTCTTTAGTAGATACCCAAAATCTTTAAATATTAAGGAAAAGTTAAGTTTGGTAAGATCTGTATCTCTCGTTTCTTCCATTTTAAAAAATGCAAAAATTAATATTGCAAAACTGACAATGGTTAAAATTAGGAATATTGCTTTCCAATTTGAAACGCTTAAGGCATACCCGCCGATTAAGGGTGCAAGAATGGTGATAATCCCATTAACAACTAGTAAAGAGGCTAGTCCTTTTGCTAAAGATTTTCCTTTATGCTGATCGCCAATGGACGCTTTGGCAATGACGATAGCGCCTCCCCCAGTTAACCCTTGTACAAGACGTATTACAAGTAACAGTGATAGTGATGTTGTAAATACTGCTGTTAACGAAGCAATGACGTATATTGAAATAATAAGTAATGCAATTTTTTTACGACCATATGCATCAGATAATGGTCCAAATGTAAATTGTCCAATTGCAAGTCCAATCATAGCAAACGACAGTGTAAGTTGTACTTGTGAAGTAGTTGTACCAAAATCACTCTGCACATTTGGTAGTGAAGGGACATACATATCTATTGTTAAAGGCCCAAAAGTAGTCATAATACCCAACATAATAATGACCATCAAAGGTAGTTGGCGATTTGTAATTTTATCCATATAAAGTACTCCTTTAAGCACAGTTAGTTACGTTATTATAATGAAAAATTGAATGTTTAGTAACTAGATTATTATCGCACACATGAATATAAATGCAATGACAAAATTACATATTTAATACGTGCACATTGTTCGAGATATTATTTTTAATATATAATACAATATATTATGTTAAAATACTGATTAATAAGTAATATATTTTTAAGACATATCTCAAGTTGTTAGACAAGTTATGTTTTATTGTAGTATGGACATTTTAGATTGTCACACAAAGGAGAAAATTGATGCATTTAACCAAGACACAATATGAAATTATAAAATTTATTCTTGTTGGTGGTATTAACACTTTTAATTATTACGTGGTTTATTTATTTTTATTAAAGTTAATTGATATCAATTATTTAGTCAGTCATATCAGTGGATTTGTTGTTAGTTTTATAGTTTCTTATTATCTCAATTGTTATTTTGTATACAAAGTAAAACCTACATGGCGCAAATTTATTCAATTCCCATTAACTCAAGTTGTTAATATGGGGATGCAAACCATCTTACTATATATATTTGTACAATGGTTCCACATCTCATCTGTTATCGCACCATTTGCTGGACTTATTATTACTATACCAATTACGTTTGTATTATCTAAATATATATTAAGAGACTGACATTAAATTAAATTTTGACGAAATGTCATTATATTATTGAGCATTATTAGTTGGCTACCTATGGTTATGGAGTGGCTATGATAATGCTTTTTTATTTATACTGTTATATTTTTAGAAAATATCCAGTAGAACGCCGATAGAAATATTTGGAGAGGCGTTTGTGATTTCGAGATTTTTATTTTAATTTTTGCACAATTTAACAGTGTAATTTAGGAATGGCTAAAAAAATAATTAACTAAAAAATATTAAATAATTTTATAATAAAAAATGTTGTAAATATGCTTGTGATAGGTCATAATATATAATCCAATATCAATTAAGGTGGCTGTAGCACATGACACAAAGTGAGAATTTAAAACTTGCACAAAAAGGTGCATATCTGAGTTTAATCGTCTATATTATACTTTCTATTTTGAAATTTATAGTAGGGTATATTTATGATTCGGCGGCAGTAAGAGCTGATAGTATCAACAATATGACAGATATTATTGTCTCATTAGCAGTTATTATCGGATTGAAAATTTCTATTAAACCTGCAGATAAAAATCATCCCTACGGTCATTTGAAATCTGAGAATATTTCGTCATTATTGGTTTCATTCATTATTATGTTTGTTGGTATTCAAGTAGTAATTGAAAATTTGCCCAATATATTTTCTAATGAACACAGTACACCGAATGCGATTACGATTTATGTCAGTGTTATCAGTGGCGTGATTATGTTAGTCGTTTTTATTATTAATCAAAAGCTTGCCAAACGTACAAATAGTAGTTCACTTAATTCAGCGGCAAAAGATAATTTATCAGACGCTTTAGTTAGTATTGGTACCGCGATAGGTTTAGTTTTTACTCAGTTTGGTTTACCAATCATTGATACATTATTAGCAACGGTTTTAGGTCTATTAATTATATATACAGGTTTCGGTATTTTCAAAGAGGCTATATTTACATTAAGTGACGGATTTAATGAACAGGAGCTAGAAGCATATAAGAATTATGTATTAGACATTGAAGAAGTGATTGATGTTCATACTATTAAAGGTAGATATCATGGAAGCAGTATTTTTGTCGATGTAACAATCGTTGTAGATTCAGACTTATCATTAGAAGAGGCGCACCATATTTGTGATAAAGTAGAACAACATATGCATGGTAAAGGTATATCATCTGTGTATGTGCATCCTGAACCTGCTTCAATACAGTAAAACTGGATATTATTGTAAAAAAAATATATAATTTATTAATCTCATACAACTGAATAGGTATATAGTAACAACGCTAAAAGCTAATAAAGTATTTCGCATTGTAGTGAATTAAAATAGAAGTTTCAATTGGTAATATTAGTTGAGCCATGTTTTAAAATTTATATAATGCCCATTTGTATAGTAATTTTACTATACAAATGGGCATTGTTTTTTTAGTATCTTGATGTGAGATTCCATATAAATGCGACGTATTTTGGCGAGACTCTTGAGGAAACAGGACAAGCAGAAGACTACAGACTGAAGCTGCTCCCTAAAAAGTAAGCTAACAATACGAAGTATTGAATAAAAACTAAGCACTCAGATGAATTGTATTAAATCATCTGAGTGCTATTTTTCTGGGGTTATGTCCCAACCTTTGGTTATATTATTTAAGCCTAGAAATTAGGTATTATACTTACCACCAGCCGTTAGCTACACGGAAATCAATTGCTGCGTCAACTGAACCATAACGTTCTTCGGCATAGTTAATCATACCTTTTGTTTGCTCTTCAACTGATCCAGTTCCCCAAGATTCTTTAGTTTGTCCTAAACCTCTATATCCTAATTCATTTACAGCATCTGGGTTACCACTTGATTCTGGCATTACAATATTGTCCCATAAAGATTTAGTACCACCCGCTTCAATAAATTGATCGTATACATCATTTGTTGATTGTGTTGTTTGTTGTACAGGTGTTTCAGCTGCTTCTGCTGTTGAAACATTTGAGCTTACGCCAAATCCAGTTGCTGCAATTGTAATCGATGCGAAAGATGCTAATAATAATTTTTTCATTGTTAAAAATCCTCCTAATTGATTTTACCTGTGTCTGAAAATGAACTATACAGGTTTATATATTTCTTCCAGTTATGTGTGGTATTTACTTGCACATTCTTAATTTCTTAATTCAACGTTTACAACTATAACACTATAAAAAAGCGTGTAGGTTACAGTGAAATAAAAATAAAGTATCTTTTGTGAATAAAAGAAGACATTTATTTCAAAAATGTGTGTAAATTGTTATAATTTTAATATATATAGAATCAAGATAAATACGTAAATGCTTTTATGAAAGCATTTATGATATATTTCATAATTTATTTTTGTTGTAACATTTCTGTAAAAAACAGAAAAATTATATTTTATTTAATGAAAGAAGGAATAATATGCCAAAATTAATTTTATGTAGACATGGACAAAGCGTTTGGAATGCTGAAAATTTATTTACGGGATGGGCAGATGTAGATTTATCTGACCAAGGTAAAAACGAAGCCATTACTTCCGGTAAAAAATTAAAAAAACAAGGTATCGAAATTGATATTGTATATACTTCTTTACTAAAAAGAGCAATTAAAACTACGTTTCACCTGTTAAATGAATCGGATCAATTGTTCATCCCAGTTATAAAATCTTGGAGGCTAAATGAGAGACATTATGGTGATTTGCAGGGTCTGAATAAAGACGACGCACGTGAAAAATTTGGCGAAGAACAAGTGCATATTTGGAGACGCTCTTATGACGTTGCGCCACCTAAACAAGGTGAAGAACAAAGAAAAGGTTATTTAAATGATAGAAAATACGAACATTTAGATAGAAGAGTTATGCCTGAATCAGAAAGTTTGAAAGATACATTAATAAGAGTAATACCATATTGGAATGATCAAATCTCACAACAACTTTTAGATGGTAAAACTGTGCTCGTTTCTGCACATGGTAATTCGTTACGTGCACTTATTAAATATTTGGAAAATGTATCTGATGAAGATATTATTAGCTATGAAATAAAAACAGGTGCCCCATTAATATATGAATTGACAGATGATTTACAAGTAATAGATAAGTATTATTTATAGTGAAAATAATAAATAAAGTTTATGTAAAAAAGTCCGAGGCATTGATTTCATGTCTCGGACTTTTTTATATGTATTAACACTTGTGTATTTGATTGTTTAGTTATTATTTAAGATTTGAGATTGGGCTTATCAAATCTTTTTATAACTGCCGTTTTAAGATTAGGGGGATCACTACCAAATTAATGATCTATAATAAATAAGGACTTGATGGATTATTTATTACGCTTATGTTGTTGAATAATCTTACGTGCACGTTTTCTTGTTTTAATATTTGGGCTATTCAAGTTACGACGTGCTGTTTGTAAATCTAATTTCATAAGTTATGACCTCCTTCACAAAAGTAATTATGGACGAAATATACAGTTTTGTAAATAGGAATTATTACGATTTATATAAAAACTATCACTTTTATTAACGATATGTAAAAATTACAATATTTTTGAGTATTTTTAATGTTATATTTTAAAAATATATGTATAATGCACCAATGTGGCTAATTTCTCAAAAGCTAAACTATAAGAAAATGTAGGAGATAAAAATGACTCAAAAAACTAAAATAATAATGATATTGATGATGTTGTTTGGGGGTTTCTTTGGACTTTTAAATGAAACATTGTTGACCACAGCATTACCAAGTATAATGAAAGACTTTAATATAGATTATACGCAAGTACAATGGTTAACTACAGCGTTCTTGTTAACTAATGGTGTCGTTATACCATTATCAGCAATGGTGATACAACGCTTTTCGACAAGACAAGTATTTTTAACAGCAATTTCAATATTCTTTATTGGTACAATTATTGCGGGCTTTAGTCCGAATTTTACAGTTTTATTAAGTGCAAGGATTGTTCAAGCACTTGGTTCAGGTATCATGATGCCTTTAATGATGACAACTATATTAGATATATTTGAACCACATGAACGTGGTAAATATATGGGGACTTTTGGTCTAGTGATTGGTTTGGCTCCAGCAATTGGTCCAACTTTATCAGGATATCTTGTGGAATATTTTGATTGGCGTTCATTATTCCATGTAGTTGCTCCAATTGCAGCGTTGACGTTTATAGGTGCATTTAAGTTTGTAAAAAATGTAGGAACAAATAGGAAAGCACCAATTGATATAATATCTATTTCATTATCAGTATTAGGATTTGGTGGACTTCTATACGGCACAAGTTCAATTTCACGCGACGGGTGGAGTGATCCTATTGTTTTAACGTCAGTAATAGGAGGTATAATTCTTGTTGCGATTTTTATTTTCCGTCAAACAAGACTAGAAACACCATTACTTGATTTTTCAGTATTTAAAAATAGTCAATTTGCAGTAGGTATTGTTATTATGGCATTTACAATGATATCAATGATAGGATCTGAGACTGTACTGCCTATGTTTGTCCAAAATATAATGAATGATTCAGCACTTCAATCAGGGTTGATATTATTACCTGGTGCAATCGTAATGGGGATTATGTCTGTAGCTTCAGGTTTTTTATATGAAAAGTATGGCGCGAAAATATTAGCATTTATCGGTATGCTTATCGTAGTAATTACAACATCATACTTTGTTATAATGGATGAAAATACTTCTGCAGCAGTACTAGCAACTGTTTATGCGATTCGTATGATTGGTATTGCACTTGGATTAATGCCATTAATGACACATACAATGAACCAATTATCTCGTGATATGAACGCCCATGGCTCATCTATGACTAATACAGTGCAACAAATATCTGCTTCAATAGGGACAGCAGGTTTGATTACGATCATGAGTCAAGTAGCAAAAGACTTTACACCTAATATGAGTGATTATAAAGGTATGGGTAAAAAAGAAATGGCTATGCAAATACAACATGAAGCACTTTTAAGTGGATATCATGCAGCCTTTTGGTTTGCTGTAATTATTTCATTTATTAGCTTAATTAGCGTGTTTATGTTGAAAAGTAAACGTAAAATTGAACTAGAACAAGAAAATTTATAATAATGGAGCGTGAGCCTTATAGAACATTCGATGAGATTAAATGATGAACCATTTCAATTAGTAAAAGAAGGTACAAAGACCATTGAAGTGAGACTGAATGATACTAAAAGACAGAAAATACAAAGTGGAGACTTTATTACTTTTACAAATTTAAAATCAGCAGAGCAAATAACAGTTGAGGTTATTGGAGCCGAAGTATTTACATCGTTTCAAGCTCTGTTGAATCATTATTCAAATCAAGTGACTGGCTTTAGCAATGATATACAACTATCACAAAAATTAGCATCAATTTATCAGATATACTCACAAACAGATGAGTTGGCTTACGGAGCGTTAGCGATTGAAATTCGATTAATAACCAAATAGTTTCAATCATATGAAATAGACTAAATGATATAACTCAAAACACCCATTCATTACTTTAGTATGTAACTGAAAGTTGGCTTTCAAGCCTAACCTTTAAGCAATACATAGCTAATAGAATGAATGGGTATTTTTTATAGAATTGGTTATTTCATATTATCTTATTATAATTTACCGATTAATTTTCCTAATTTGTATATTACTGGCCTGATAGGTTTTACAAAGTCACCGATATATTCTTCAACGTGGGCGTTAAATCCTTTTTTGAATTGCTGTACACCGCAATCAATTGCAGTGTCACTAAAATCACCGGTAATACCATAAAAGTTATAGCGATCAATGCCATGTGCCTTAGCGAATTTTATCATTTCCCATTGTAATTTATAAGCACCCATATATGCATTGTACGTTGGATTTGAACCACTAGATAGATAATATAGTTCATAATCATTATAGATATAAATAGCAGCAGCTAAGTCTAATATTGAACCATCTGATACAATGGTAGCGTCTATATCATCGATTTTACGCTGTGTGCTAGTGCTTTGTTGTCTGAGTTGTGTTTGTTTCGTTTTTTGCTTTTTAGAATTTGGACTTTCTACTAATGCATTTTGTACATCAGTCAATTGGTATTGTAATGAATCTAGCTTTTTAATTAAGCTATCTTTATATTCATTCAAGTCAATATATGCTAATTGTATAGAGGCATAACCCTGATAGTCTTTTTGTAATTGTTCAAAATATTGCTGATCTCTAAAGTTAAAGCCATGTTTTTCTTCAGCCATGTGAAATAATTTGAAAAAGCGTGCTGTTTCATCGATGGGCAATTGACGAACTTTAACTCCCATCTCTTCAGTTTTTTTGATGTTACGTCGTGTTTGATAGTCCATTTCTTTTAACAGTTGTTGTTCTGATTTATCTTTTAAATCAAGTACAGATAACCAACGAATCTGGCTTGATTTTGAATAACCTACAGGAAAGCCTTGATGTTGGTACCCTAGTTGGTCTAACGTAGATATTAACATTCGATTATCATATGACTTTATTATTTCACCATCGGCATTTCTTAAATTTTCTAAGATATAGGGATCAAGTAAGACATAAAGACAATTATGCTGTTTTAAATAAGCGGTTAGTGATTTAAAGAAAAAGTTAACTAATGTAATATCAGAATAATCTAGTATAGGACCTCGTTGACTATAAAAATATTTTAAAAATTTGAGTGCTCGCGCTTCTGTAAACATACCTGCAGCAATGACTACGCCATCATCATTTTTAACACCTAATAAATGAGCTTGATAATGAGCTTTATAATTTATATGTGTTTGGGTATAATGTGAGAAATGTTTTTGTGTGAATTTTTCGAACTCTCCAGGAGTAATTTCCAGGAATAACATTATTTTTGCCTCCTTAAATGACAACTTTATAATAATAAGTTGCGCAATATTTTTATTATATCAAAACATTGTTATAAAACATAAGTTTTGCCACGCTTTTGTGGTGTGAAATCATGTATTTGCTTACAGATTGATATAGTATATTTTATATATTCGGTGTATGATAATATTTACGGTGATAATGTATATTAAAGTATCTACTTGAGATAGATATGTTTTAGGAGTGAGTTTTATACTATGAAGAAGTTATTGATTTTACTTGCAATATTTGGACTGGGACTTGCTGGTTGTAGCAGTGGGAAATACGCTGATAAAATAGATAAGGCAGTAAATAAGCAACAGCACTACCAAAGTAACCTTGCTAAACAACATAAAGGGGATGTAGAGCGTAAATTCGATAAAAAAGATGCTAATATCTACGTTAATGAAAAAGGAAAACACGTTACAATTGCTTATAAACCATTAAAAAATGACGAGGAAGTTCATTATTATACTTATAAGTTTAAAGATGGAAAAGCCAAATATATAAAAGATTTTAATTCTAAAGGTTATTTGCATAAACATGAACCAGACTATAAAGAAGAAAATATGAATCTGGAAGAATAACAAAAAATAAAATAACGAGTTAGAGGTGTACTAATAGGAATATGAAAAAGTTATGGTTATGTATAGGATTAGTAGCTATTATGATATTAGTCACAGCATGTTCAAGTGATCAACATGTACATAAAGATGATAAAATAGATGAAAATGGCAAAATTAAAATAATCGAATACGGTGATTTTAAATGTCCATACTGTAAAAAGGTAGAAACTAATGTAATGCCTAAATTAAAAAAAGAATATATTGATAAAGACAAGGTAGATTATCAATTCGTAAATATGGCATTTTTAGGTGATGACTCTATTATAGGTTCGAGAGCTGGTCACGCGGTTCAGCACGTTGCACCTGATCAATATCTAACGTTTCAAAAGTTAATGTTTGAGCAACAGCCAGATTCTGAAAAGGAATGGATTAATAAATCATTAGTAGATAATCAAATAGATAAATTACCGATAAACCAAGATATGAAAGATAAAATTAAAAAGGAATATACAACGACAGACAGTAAATCTTGGAAAGCTGCAAAGAAAGATCAACAGCAAGCTAAAGAAAATCATGTTAAGACAGCACCAACTGTATATGTCGGCGGTGAAAAATTAGAAGATCCTTATAAATTTAAAAATTATAAAAAAATATTAGATAAATAAACATAATTGTATATAAAGTATACAGAGAATCATTATAATAAATTTTTTTAATGGAGTGGCATAACCTGACTTATTAGGATATATAAGTTGGTGTTATGTCGCTTTTTTTATAATATAATTTTAATCGTAAAAGTTACGATTAATTCTCTATTTGCTATTGCACTTTAGAAAGAAGAAGATTATAATAATAAATCGTAACAATTACTATTTGGGGGTTTAGAAATGAAAAAATATACATATATCCTGTTTAGCATTATAGCTTTAGTAATGGTGCTAGCAGGGTGTGGCAAAGCTGATTCTGATAAGGGAAATGAAAAAATAAAAGTTAATACGACTGTATTTCCTTTAAAATCATTTGCAGAAGAGATTGGTGGCAAACATGTAGAAGTGGAGTCTATTTATCCAGCAGGTACAGATTTACATAGTTATGAACCAACGCAAAAAGATATTATAAATGCTTCAAAAGCGGATTTATTCGTGTATACTGGCGATAATTTAGATCCTGTTGCCAAAAAAGTTGCAGCTACAATTAAAAAAGATGACAAGAAATTATCTTTAGAAAATAAATTAGACAAATCACAATTGCTCACTGACCAACATAGTCACGGTGAAGCTGAACATGAAGAGGAGCATGAACACGAACAGGGTGAACACCATCATCATGGTGGATACGATCCACATGTTTGGTTAGATCCTAAATATGATCAAGTTTTTGCAAAAGCAATTAAAGATGAATTGATTAAAAAAGATCCTGATAATAAGAAATATTATGAAAAAAATTACAAAAAATTAAATGACGAATTAAAAAACATTGATGAGAAGTTGAAAGAAACTAGTAGTAAGAAGCAGGGAAATACTGTATTTATTTCACATGAATCTATTGGTTATCTAGCTGATAGATATGGTTTTGTTCAAAAAGGAGTTCAGAATATGAATGCAGAAGACCCATCACAAAAAGCACTTACTAAAATTGTCAAAGAAATCAAAGAATCAGGCGCTAAATATATATTATACGAAGACAATGTATCTAATAAAGTGACAGATACAATAAGAAAAGAAACATCAGCGAAACCGTTAAAATTCTATAATATGGAATCATTGAATAAAGAACAACAAAAAGATGAAAATTTAACTTATCAAAAATTAATGAAAGAAAATATTAAAAATATTGATAAAGCATTAAGTGACAATATCCATAGTGATGATGATAAGCATGAATCGAAACATGATAAGGCTATTTCTGATGGTTATTTTAAAGATAAACAAGTTAAAGATAGAGCATTATCTGATTATAAAGGAGATTGGCAATCGGTTTATCCTTATCTCAAAGATGGCACTTTAGACGAAGTGATGAAACATAAAGCTGAAGATGATGACTCTATGACTACTAAAGCATATAAGGCATACTACGATAAAGGGTATAAAACAGATGTTGATAAGATAAAAATTACTGACGATACAATTACATTTAACAAAAATGGTAAAGATATAACTGGAAAATATAGTTACGATGGTAAAGATATTTTGAAATATGAAAAAGGTAATAGAGGCGTTAGATACACATATAAATTAGTAGATAATAATAAAGCATTACCAAAATATGTTCAGTTTAGTGATCATAATATAGCGCCTAAGAAGACAGGACACTTCCATATTTTTATAGGTAACGACAAAGATAAAGTGTTGAAAGAACTAGATAACTGGCCAACTTATTACCCTGAAAAATTAACGAAAACTGAAATCAAAGAAGAGATGTTGGCGCACTAAAAATCATTATACCTACATTTAAATTTTATATTTTGAATGCATAAATTTCTATTTAAAGGGAATAAAACTTAAAGTAACAAAGAAAATAAGCTTTTACGGTTGATATATATTATATAGTTGATATAATTAATGTATCAATAAAACTTAAAGACTTTGGAGGTATATTTATAATGACAAAATTTAATTTTGACCCAGCACATTCAGTAGTTGAATTTTCGGTTAAACATTTAATGATATCTAATATTAAAGGTAGATTTACAGAATTTGATGCAAATTTAGAGGGTGACTTAAATGATTTAAGTTCATTATCAGGTGATTTTACTATCAATGCTAATTCAATTGATACACGTGTAGAAGATCGTGACGGTCATTTACGTAGTGGAGATTTCTTAGATGTTGAAAACCATCCTGAAATTAAATTTGAATTAACAAAAGTGGATGATTCATCTGTTACAGGTAATGTAACGATTAAAGGTGTAACCAATGAAGAAACTTTTGATTTATCATATGAAGGCCAAAGTAAAAATCCATTAAATGGTGCTACAACAGCTGGATTTATCGTTAATGGTAAAATTAATCGTGAAAAATACGGAATTACATTTAACCAAGCACTTGAAACAGGTGGCGTTATGATTGGTAAAGATGTATTATTCCAAGTAAGTTTAGAATTTGCTTTAGAAGACTAATACAGTTTTTAAATATAGTAGAATGAGTCATAGTAAAAATACTTATTCTCAAAACAAAGGACTAATCCGTTTTTTTAATCCGGATTAGTCCTTTTTATATAAATATCTTATGATTTTGACTGTGCATGCTTGCTCGATGGTTCGCGGTAGTTCGAACTTATCTTCTCTCACTTATACTTACGATTGACCTGGGTCATTTAACTTTTTGTCGCGATAATATTTGATAATTGTATAAATGATAAAACTCCAAGATATAATCAGTAAGACAATTGAAGAAATAATTACATAGTTTTTGTTCGTAAAGTCACCACCTGTAAATACTGTACCAATCAGATTGGGTATGCATAACAATAGAATAAGACCAGCATAAAATTTTTGTTTTAAAATAAAGCAAGTCAGCATTGTTAATAATAAGAGTATTAATCCTAGTGTGAAATTAGTTGTTTGATTAGGTGACCAAATTATATAAAGTGGGTAGTTGCGTAATAAGTATTCACTTAATACATATATACCAAAAATAGCTGCAGATGAAATTCCAATAATAGTATAAGTGATTTTACTGTCTCCCCAGCGCATAATTACTTTTTTGGCAAAGTATAAAATAAAGATAAATGACCCCAAAAAAATAAAGAGGAAATAACAAATTAAAGCAACCGTTAACTGAAAAGAATTATCTAACATTCTAGGAATTGTCGTCATAATAAACATGAAGGATATGAAATATAAAATATATTTGAACAAACCTTGTGTCATATTTAAATGTGTTGAGAATTTGTCTGCGTAAGACTTAATAGGTGTGTTTAATAGAGTGTCGATATTTTCATTATTTTCTTCAGCAATTGTAATATGGTCCCGTAATTCCTCTTCAATTGTATTTACCTCATCTTCATCTTTCCCACGAAATAATAATTCGATTCTTAATTTTAATAAGAAATCTTCTGCTTTTTTACTTAACATCATAAACACTCCTCATTAAATTGTTCATACCATTATTTAAATAGTTCCACTTGTGAATAAAATTAGATAATTCTTCCTTGCCTTCTGTTGTGATACTATAATATTTACGTTGTGGACCACCTGTATTTGATTTTTTTGAAATAGAAGTTATATATCCTTTTTTACTTAATCTTAATAATACGGGATAAATACTACCATCACTAATTTCAGGAAATTGCTGAGATTTCAATTTGTCTAAAATTTCATAGCCGTAAGTTTCTCCTTGAGCAATAAGACCTAAAATTGCACCATCTAACAATCCTTTCATCATTTGATTTGAAACTGACATGACATCCCTCTTCTCACTATCTTACTATATAAGATAGTAAAGGAATTTAGGTTTGTTAACTATCTTTTATAATAAGATAGTTGAAGTGGAAATTAATTGTTACTAACTTGGGTATAATAAGCATAAAAGAGGAGGTGGATGGGATGTCCACAGATTTACCAAAGATAGGTAAACCAGCAACTAATGCTTTGCATAATATAGGGGTGAAGTCATTAGAAGCGGTATCTAAATACGAGCGTACTGAACTGCTAGGCATTCATGGAGTAGGACCTAAAGCGATTGAACTTCTTGAAGAAGCATTAAAAGCGAATGATTTGAATTTTAAAAATGAAATGAACTTTGAAGTTCCATTTGAATTAACAGGTGATTTGTCTTGTGATAATGCGCCAAAAAGAAGGACAATGTTAATATTTTTAATCGCTTCAGCAACAGTTGATAAAAAGAAACTATCAAACATAGTTACTAATGACTTTGTATGGGAAGTTCCAGGTAGCTTTAAGTTAGAAGGATTTGATGACTTTTATAAAGAACTTGAAGACCATAAAATTAATATTGCCTCTCTTGAAGTAAAGGATAATATTTCCCATGGAAAAGTTGGAGCGATACATGGAACTCAAATAGCGCAAGATGGCTCAATAGTGTATTTTACAGATATTTTTAAATTTGAAAGTCACAGCAAAGATGCTAAAGTTAAAGCTATCACGTCATATATCATTATGAATGAAGGAGAATCTTAAATGAGTATTCAAATAAACGAAAATAAAATCATTTTTACGCGAGACTTTAAAGCAACAGCCCAACAAATATTTAACGCTTATACGGATCCATCGTTGTTTGAAAAATGGTTTCACCCTCAAGACGCTACCACAGAAGTATATAAATTTGATGTACAAACGGGAGGTGGCGCATTTTTTGCAATTCGTGCAGCTCAAGGTACAAGTTATACAGTGACACAGTATAATGTCGTTGTTGAACCCCAAAAAATTGACTATAATGATTATTTTGCTGATAAAGATGGAAATATAGATGAAAAGATGGCAGGTATGCATAATATCATTCATTTAACAGAAAATGATGACGGCACTACAACGATTCAATCTACAGCTGAATTACCAGACCCTAAAGCAGCGCAACAGTTGTTGGATATGGGTGTTGAAGCAGGTATGAATAGTACTTTTGACAACTTGGCAAAAGTAGTTGAAAATAACTAAAAGCATAAAAGTCAAAGAAATGTTAAAAATGTCGCAGTTGGGACACCACTCTTTTAGATATAATAGGGAGTGAAAAGAGGTGTGTCTAAATGAAAAAACGATATATTAAAGTACTTGGATTATATTCTTTTAGTACTTTTATACCAGCTATCATAGCAACTGAAAAATTAGTACCCAATCATACATTGAAATGGGTATTACGTACATTAGCTGGATATGGTATTTTTGCCTATGGATTACACATATTAAGTAAGTTTAAACAATAATAAGAAGGACCGAAACATATATTTATGCTTCGGTCCTTTTTATTCTGCATATATTTAATCTAACAATTCACCATTTGATTCAATAACTTTACGATACCAATCAAAGGATGTCTTTTTCTTCCTCTCTAACGTGCCGTTACCTTCATTATCTCTGTCTACGTATATTAAGCCATAGCGTTTTTTCATTTCACCTGTAGTAAATGAAATAATATCTATAATGCCCCAAGGTGTATAGCCTATAAGGTCAACGCCATCTTCATCAACAGCAGCAATAGCAGCATCAATGTGCGCTTTTAAATATTCAATACGATATGAATCGTTAATTTCTCCATTATGATTTATCTCATCTACTGCGCCGAAACCGTTTTCTACTATAAATAATGGAATTTGATAGCGGTCATATAATATATTTAACGTGTAACGTAAACCTGTCGGGTCAATTGCCCAACCCCAATCACTTTGTTGAATATAAGGGTTATCTACTGAATTAGCTAACCCGCCGTTTGTAACATTTTCACCAGTGTATGCTTCAGCGTCGTGTTTAACAACTGTACTCATGTAATAACTAAAGCCAATGTAATCCACAGTACCTTGATTTAAAATTTGTTCATCACCATCTTGCCAACCTATGTCGTAACCTTTACGTGCGAGCATTTTGTTTGCGTAACTTGGATAATAACCACGTACTTGTACATCAGGGAAGAAGAAGCGTAGGCGATTTGCTTTAACTGCTTCCATCATATCTTCAGGATTTGATGAGTAAGGATAGATTGCCACATGAGAAATCATTAAACCAATTTCAAAGTTTGGATTGATTTCTTTACCAATTTTAACTGCTTTTGCGCTAGCGATGAGTTCATTATGGGCAACTTGATATAAAACTTCTTCAGGGTTTTCATTTTCCTCAACAATTACGCCTGAGTTGGTCCATAAGAAAATAGGGTTATCTGTATCCATTTGGTTATTAATTTCATTGAATGTCATCCAATACTTAACTTTATCTTTATAACGAGTGAATACTGTTTCCGCAAAATGTGCAAAGAAGTCTGCTACTTTTCTATTTCTAAAACCACCATATTCACGTGCTAGGTGTAAGGGCATTTCGAAGTGAGATAATGTGATGACCGGTTCAATATCATATTTTAATAATTCATCAAATAGGTCATCATAAAATTTTAAACCTGCTTCATTTGGTTCAGTTTCATCACCGTTTGGGAAAATACGAGACCAAGCGATTGAAGTACGTAAGCATTTCAATCCCATTTCATTAAATAGAGCAATATCTTCTTTGTAGCGATTATAGAAGTCGATACCAATATGATTTGGATAATATTTATCAGCTTCTACATTTTGAGTGATTTCACGTGCTTTACCATGAGCGCCACCGGTCATCACATCTATGACACTTAACCCTTTACCGTCTTGATCATAGCCACCTTCAAATTGATTGGCAGCGAGAGCGCCACCCCATAAAAAGTCTTTTGGTAATTTTGTCATTTTAATTGCCTCCTAGTAAATTATTATTTGTTAATGATAGTGAGTAATCCATCGTTTGTTGTTATGTTTGATTCTTTTGTTGCTATAGTCTCACTAAATTCAGCGGAATTAGTTATAATGACAGGGATAATGCTGTCATAATTTTTTGAATCAAGTAAGGATTTATCAAATTTTAATATCTGTTGACCTTGTTGTACTGAGTCGTTTTCATTAATTAAAATGTTGAATCCTTCTCCGTTCAATTGAACAGTGTCCAAACCAACATGAATCAATAGTTCTACTCCTGTTGAAGAAGTAATTCCTATAGCATGTTTACTGACTGCAACCATACTCACAACACCATCAAAAGGCGCATGGACTATTTGACCTTCAGGTTTAATAGCTATACCGTGTCCCATCATGCCTTCAGCAAATATAGGATCGTTGACCTTTGAAAGCGATACGATTTGTCCGTCAATAGGTGCATAGGCGATCGTTTCTAAAGGAGCGTCTGTGTTTTGAACATTAGTTGTTGGGTCGGTTTTATTATCAACCTCTTCAGTTGTATCGTCCCCATATCCTAAAAATTGAATTAAAATAATCGGTAAGAGTATAGCAACCATTGATCCGATTATAATTCCCCAAATTGATGAAGGATTATCAGCACTATAACCGTTAACGATTGTAATAGGTCCTGGTAAACCAGCGTATGCATAGTATTTAGGATTAAAGAAACTAGCGATAAAAGCACCAATTGCACCACTTATACATGCGATAATAAATGGTTTTTTGAAGCGTAAGTTAATCCCATACATTGATGGTTCGGTAATACCGAATATGCCTGTAATACCTGCTGATGAAGCTACACGTTTAATTTCTGTACGCTTAGCCTTGATTAAGACGCCTATAACAGCACCAATTTGTGAAATTACAGCAATGGTTTGGAAAGCTTGGAAGGCATCGCTTTGATGTTGTTCAAAGTTAGCTAGTACCATAGGCGTAATACCCCAATGTACTCCGAAAATGACAAATACTTGCCATAAACCACCAATAAGGGCACCTGCTAACCATGGTGCGACGTCTACAAGATAATTAAAGCCTCCTGCAATTCCATGTGCAGCAATTGTTGTGATAGGTCCAATAACTAGTAATGTAATTGGTACCATGATGACAATACTTAAAAATGGTGTGAATAAAGGTTTAACCACATCATGAATCCATTTATTCAAATATTTTTCAACGTAAGATAATATCCATACTAAGAATAGTGGTGGTAAAACAGAAGACGTATAACTTGTTTCTGTTAAGGGGATACCGAACAGTTTGATTGCTTCTCCATCCTGTATCCTTTCGATTATGCTAGTTAAATCAGGACTAACAAGTGCAGCAGTACAAGCGACAGCGATATAGACGTTGACGTTGAAATGTCTAGCAGCTGTCATAGCAATAAATATTGGTAAAAAAGTGAAAGGTGCCCAGGACATAAAGTTAAATACTTCATAAGTCCCTGTGTCTTTAAACGATGGAATAATAAGATTTATGACAATTAATAACCCTTGTAAAATACCTGCTGCAGCTAAAATATAAATGAATGGTGCAAATACTGCAGACATGGTTGCAATGACCCTATTGAGGATAGAACCTTTGTTATCAGAATGATCATTGCTATCGTTTTGACGTTCACCAGTTAATTCTTCAAAAGATTTAAAGATTTCACCAACATTGTTACCAATAACGACTTGGAATTGTCCGTTATTTTCTACGACTGTTACAACACCTTCGATCTCTGATACCTTTTGTTTAGCATCAGGAATTGATCTTTTTAATACTAAACGTAATCGCGTAGCACAATGCGTACTATTGACAATATTTTCTTCACCGCCGACTGCATCTAAAATGTGTTGTGCCAGTATCTCGTTTTTATCAGCCACATGCTTCAACTCCTTAATATACGCACATAAATAAAATGTAAGCGTTTCATTTAAACTTCATTATAATTATACCGGTATAATTTGTAAAGACCCTTACAAAAATATAATTCGGTTTATTTATGTCGTGTACATGTTATAATGAGTTGAATTTATAATTTAAAGGAGTAAATATATGCTCAAGTATGAACAGATTGCACAAAAGATTAATATATTTATAGAAGAAGGGCATTTTCAAGCAGGGGATAAATTACCAAGTGTTGAAACTTTAAAAGAGCAATATCAAGTGAGTAAAAGTACAGTGATTAAAGCTTTAGAAGTACTTGAGAAACGAGGATTTATATATCAAGCTCGGGGCAGTGGCATTTATGTACGTAATAAACAAAGAGAAGGCTACCTCAATCTATTCTCTACCGGAGGATTTAGTGATGAGATTGTAGGTCTAGTAGTGACTAATAAAGTCTTGAAAGTAGATGAAGTGGCCCCACCTGAAAGTGTTCAACAAAAATTAAAACTAAAAGGTGACGTGTCAGTTTATTTACTAGAGCGCATCGTATACGTAAATGGTGATATTCTTTGTTATGAAAGATCATATTTTAATAAAGATATCGTATTATTTTTAAATGAGTCGATTGCTGAACATTCTATTTTTAATTATTTAGAGCAACATCTAAAAGTTAAAATCGGTTTTTCTGATATTTATTTTACCGTAGACAAATTAAATGCGTCAGATGCAGACAAGTTGGAGTTAGCAGAAGGGGATCCTTACTTAAATTATGAGCAAGTATTTTATACAACGACAGGGATTCCATTTGATTGTTCTCATTTACATTACCATTATCAAAATGCCTATTTTTATATACCTTCGCAAAAATAAAATGCTTGTGTTATGAGCTGTACTCAATGTATTAAATAAGTCATAAGCATGTAGCACAAGCGTTTTTATAATTGATTAATGACGTCTTTAAAAGTTAAGACATAATTTTCTAGCGAGTGTAGCATTGCTATCGATCCTGTTTACAATATATTGACTAGACACAGGCACATTTTTTGTGACTAATAAACTGAGAATATGTATCGACACTGAAATTTGTATGTTCCAAGTAATAACCTTAACTATAAACCTATGTTTGTTTTTATACTCATGAAGTTCACGATAATTTTGCAAAATCGCAATAAATTAAATTTATAAAAAATTGCTGAATACACTATTAAATACTAAGTGAAACCAATATAATATGGTTATTAGTATAGAAAAGTGTTAAAAAATGAATTACAAGAGGTGCTTAAATGTCAATGATAGATAATAACAAGTCTATAAAAGATACATATATGTCGAATGAAACTATTGAAAACATAAACAACCAAGTACAAATGAAAGAAGTTATGTTTAACCAGACACCAGGGCGTTATGCACTTAAATCTGTTATGTCAGGATTTTTGTTAGCTATTGTTACAGTTTTTATGCTAGCTATCAAGACGCAGTTTGCTGGAACAAATGAAGGTTTAGTTAATTTAATGGGGGCAATTTCTTTTAGTTTAGCATTAGTCTTAATTGTATTAACACATTCTGAATTATTAACGAGTAATTTTATGTATTTAACTGTCGGTTGGTATTATAAAATTATTGGGATGAATAAAGCATTTGGAATTATGCTTGTCTGTTTCTTCTTTAACATTATAGGTGGTTTTATACTATTTGGATTAATGAAATTCACACCTATTATGACAACAGAAATGGTTCACAGTTTAACTGAAATGGTTAATGGAAAAACAGTTGATGCGACGTGGTACGCTATTTTAGCGAAAGCTATTTTTTGTAATTTCTTTATTAATATTGGTATTTACGTATCAATTCAATTTAAGGATGGTTTATCTAGAGCATTCTTTATTGCTTGTGGGGTAGTTGTTTTTGTATTTATGGGCTATGAACATGTTGTATTTAATGCTGGATTGTACTCAGGTATGGTTTTTTATGATTTTGACGCCGTGGCGTGGTTACACGTATTGAAAAATATTGTGTTCGCATTTATTGGTAACTATATTGGTGGTGGTATTTTTGTTGGGCTTGTATATGCATATTTAAATGGTAGAAGAGATAGTTTGAGCAATTAATTTATCTTTAACAAAAATACTAGTTGTGATTTTAATTATGATATTTCAAAGTTTATGTTGAATCTTAGCAAGCAAATTAAGTTATTTAAATACTGAGCATCTCTCGAGCAGTGAGGTAACGAAAGTTTATTCATTAGGAATAGATGATTGTCTCACTGCTTTTTATTTAATTTAAGTTTATAAAACGTATCGATTGACTCAATTATTAAGAAGCCATATTGTATTGATATGATTGCAAAATTGTTTATTATTATAGGAATATTTTAGTGGATAAATGTGCGAACAATAGATAGGAGTGACGACATGTCTGATTATAATATAAGAGTTGCGGTAGAATCCGATGCGGAAGTAATACAAGAGCTAATGTATGAAGCATTTACACCGTTAAGAGAGTTAGGTATTGATTGGCCATCTGTTAATGCCAATGTAGATTTGGTCAAAAAAAATATCATTACAAGTACGACATTTGTATTGGAAAATAAGTCGGAAATTATTTCAACAATTACGGTTCGTTATCCTTGGGAAGGTAAACGTCGTATTTCTCATTATCCATTCGTTTGGTGGTTTGCTACAAAAACCTCTTATGATGGGAAAGGTTATGGTAGTAAACTTTTAAATTATGTCGAAGAAACATTCTTACGAGATACACTTAAAGCACCTGCAGTAACTTTAGGTACCTCTGCACGTAAACATCCATGGTTATTAGATATTTATAAAAAACGTGGTTATGAAGTATACGCGGAACATGAAAGTGATAATGGTGATTTAGGAGTAATCATGCGTAAAGTGTTAATACCTGAAAGATTTGATGAAGAAGTTTTAGGTATGCCACCTTTTCATTAATTAATAAGAATATATGTCAGGGAATCCTTTTATCTTAGGTATAAGGGGATTCCCTATTTTTATATATAAATGTGAATATATTCACATTCATTCATAGATTTGTATTACAATGCAAGTATAAGATGGGTGGTGAGGGAATGGCTGAAAATATTTTAGTAATACATGGCATGCGAAAAGGTAAACAAAACAACATAATTTATGAATTTGTAAAACAATTGATGATGTCAAAACACAGACATGTATATATTGCATTTTTAGAGTGTGAAACGCGCAATTTGAAAGTTGTCATGAGCAATTTAATACGACAAGGATATTTTGAATTTAATATCATTCCTCTGTTGTTGTTTCCGGCAAAACATTATTTACATGATATACCATCAGTTTTGAAATCCTTGAAAAGCGACCATCCTCATATTAGAAGCAATATTGCACAACCATTGGGGACACATAGAGAACTGCCGAACATTATTAACAGGCGGATTGCTAATGCTTTAGTATCAGCAGGTCATGTAAACAGAATTATTTTGATTGCACATGGAAGTTCTTATTATAAAGAACCAGATTACGCGTTAAAAAAATTAATGAACGATTGTAATGGCTTTAATACACCAATACAGATGATGACAGTGTATGGCGACTATAGCTATCAATTGCACTTAGAACAGTATTTAAATAAATGTGAAAGTATATTGATTGTGCCAGTTTTTCTTTATAACGGCTTTTTAGTAAATAAAATAAAAAAAGAAATTAGCCAATTAAATATAGCGTCGCGTGTTTATTATAGCGATGTGATTAATTTTAATAATGAGCTTTTAGCAATAATAGAAGACAGAATACAAGAAATAGAGGAATTAGCAAATGTATCCTATTCAACTTAACGTAACCAATAAACAAATTGTCATTATAGGTGGAGGCAAGATTGCATATAGAAAACTAATGCAAATATTAAAAGAAGATGCTTGTTCAGTAATGATTATTAGTAAAAAATTTTTACCTCAATTTTTTGAGATTGAACATCCTAAAGTAAAGCTATTAACAAAATGTTATGACAAAAATGATATTAAAAATGCATCTTTGATTATAGCTGCTACTGATGATTCAAAGGTTAATGACCAAATAAAAATAGATGCAAAGGAGCACCAACTTGTTAATCATGCAAGTGATCAGAGACAGTCCGATTTCTTTAATATGTTGGAGATAGAATTTGAAGATATAAAAATTTGTTTGAGATCAAATGGAAATGATTGTGTAAAAGTGAAGCAAATATCACAAGCAATACAAACTTATTTAACAGAGGCTTATAAGGAGGATAAACATGACTAAGAAAAAATTAGTAATGATCGGTAATGGTATGGCAGGGTTACGTACGATAGAAGAAGTATTAGAACGGGATGCAGAAAAGTATGAAATAACAATAATTGGCAAAGAACCCTACCCTAACTATAACCGAATCATGTTGTCGAATATTTTACAAAAGAAAATGACAGTGGAAGAAACTATTATGAATAGCTACGATTGGTATAAAGAAAATCATATACAACTTGTTACCGGTGATACTGTTGTAGAAGTTAATCGTGCATTAAAATATGTAACAACAAAAGCGGGATGTAAATTTGAATATGATGTATGTATATTTGCTACTGGTTCAAAAGCATTTGTATTACCAATACCTGGTTCAACATTACCAAGTGTAATTGGTTGGCGTACTATTGAAGATACTGAACGTATGATTGAAATAGCGCAATCCAAAAAAAACGCAATTGTGATTGGTGGAGGATTACTCGGGTTAGAATGTGCGAGAGGATTAATGGATCAAGGCATGGAGGTTACTGTTGTTCACTTATCGGAGTGGTTAATGGAAATGCAACTTGATAAAAAAGCAGGAGAACTGTTAAAAGAAGATTTAGAAGCACAAGGTATGAACTTTAAATTACAAGCAAGTACAAGTGCCATACTTGGTGATGAAGATGTGACAGGTATTGAACTATCAGATGGGACAACGTTGGAAACGGACTTAGTAGTTATGGCTGTCGGGATAAGACCATTTACGGAAGTTGCTAAAGAAAGTGGGCTTGAGGTAAATAGAGGTATTCAGGTAAATGATTATATGCAAACTAATGACTCAGCTATTTTCGCTGTAGGTGAGTGTGCAGAACATGATGGAAAAGTATATGGATTAGTTGCTCCTTTATACGAACAAGGAAAAGTTCTAGCTGATTATTTAACAGGACGTAGTACGGAAGGTTACAAAGGTTCTACAACATTTACTTCATTAAAAGTTTCAGGTTGTGATTTGTATAGTGCTGGACATATTATTGAAGATAAAGATGTTAGAGGTATTGAAATTTTTGATAGTCAACAAAAACATTATAAAAAAGTGTTTTTAAAAGAGAATGTAATTGTGGGTTCAGTATTATATGGTGACATTGAAGATGGACCACGTTTCTTTAACATGATGAAAAAATCAGAATTACTTGATGATTATACGATGGTATCGCTACTGCATAAAGGTGGTGAGTCATCAGGACTTAGTATTGAAGATATGGCTGACGACGAAACAATCTGTGGTTGTAATGGTGTATCAAAAGGTTCGATTGTAGAAGCCATCAAAACAAACGGACTAACAAATGTGGAAGAAGTCACAAAGACGACAAAAGCTGGTAACTCATGTGGTAAATGTAAAGGACAAATTGGTCAAATATTAGAGTTTACATTAGGTGATGACTTCATTGCTGCTAAGCCTACAGGTATCTGTGCATGTACTGATTTAACACGTGATCAAATTGTGACGCAAATAAGAGCAAAACAATTAAAAACGTCTGAAGACGTGAGAAATCAATTAAACTTTAAAGATAAAGATGGATGTCCTAAATGTAGACCAGCATTAAATTACTATTTAAATATGGTATATCCATTTGATCATGAAGATGAAATTGCTTCAAGATTTGCTAATGAACGTTATCATGCAAATATTCAAAAAGATGGTACTTTTTCTGTAATTCCACAAATGCGTGGTGGTGTTACAGATGCAGATCAATTAATTAGATTAGGGGAAGTAGCTAAAAAATATAACGTACCATTAGTGAAAGTAACAGGGTCTCAACGTATCGGCTTATACGGTATAAGAAAAGAGTTGTTGCCACAAGTCTGGGAAGATTTAGAGATGCGTTCTGCTTCTGCATATGGTAAAAAGACACGTTCAGTTAAAAGTTGTGTAGGAAAATCATTTTGTCGATTTGGTACACAACATACAACACAACTAGGAATCAGGTTAGAAAAAACATTTGAGTATATAGATACACCGCATAAGTTTAAAATGGGCGTGTCTGGTTGTCCAAGAAGCTGCGTAGAATCAGGTGTGAAGGACTTTGGTGTCATTGGTGTGGAAAACGGTTTTCAAATATATATCGGTGGTAACGGTGGAACAGAAGTAACCGTTGGACAGCAATTAACTACTGTAGAAACTGAAGATGAAGTGATTTTATTATGTGGTGCATTGATGCAATATTATAGAGAAACTGCAAATTATGCTGAGCGTACTGCGCCTTGGTTAGACAGACTGGGCTTTGAAAATGTACAAACAGTACTATTAGATCCAGAAAAACAACAAAAATTATTTGATCGTATTATGGATGCTAAAGCAGCAGTCCACAGTGAACCGTGGAGACAGATTGTAGATAATGAATTTGCACAAAGTATATTTGAGGTGGAGGAAGTGAAAGTATGATAGCAACGAACAAAGTAAAGGTGGCGAGCGTTGATGAACTCACGCCATTAATAGGAAAGAAAGTAAGAGTTAAAGAGCATGAAATAGGTATCTTTTTAACTGCTAATGGTGAAATTCATGCAGTTAATAATATTTGTCCTCATAAACAAGGGCCACTTTCGGAAGGGACAGTGAGTGGTGACTTTATCTATTGCCCCTTACATGATCAAAAGATTGATTTAAAGACTGGCATTGTACAAGAACCAGATACAGGATGTGTAGAAGTATATAAAGTAGAAATTATCGATGAGGATGTTTATATATGCATTTAGTAGAATCAGGCAAAGTGCATCTTGTTGGTGCGGGGCCAGGCGACCCAACACTTTTAACAAGAAAGGCTGAGCAATTGATAAGAAGTGCAGACATTATATTTTACGATAGGTTAGTAAATCCTTTCATATTACAATTAGCTAAACCAGAAATTGAAATTATTGATGTAGGAAAACGACCTTACCAAAAGCATATACAACAAACTGAAATAAATGAACAAATCGTTTTAGCGGCACAACGTTATTCGTGTGTAGTCAGATTAAAAGGTGGGGACCCTGCAATATTTGGAAGAGTACAAGAAGAGGCCGTGGCATTATCTGAACAGGGAATCCCTTTTGAAATTGTACCAGGTATTACATCAGCTAGTGCTGCGGCTGCGAAAATGGGTATAGGGCTAACTGCAAGAAATGTTGCTAAAGCTATTACTTTCACAACTGCTTCTCACTGTAAAGGGCAAGTAGAGGCACTTGATTTACACAGTCTTATGCACGGAGGCACATTGGCTATTTATATGGGCATAAAAAGGTTAGCTCAAATAGTAAAACAAATATATCAAGAAACAAAAATAGATTTCCCTATAGCAATTTTTTATAATGTGTCTACTTATAATGAACAAATGATTTCTGGCCAACTTACTACGATAATTAAACAAGTAGAAGAACAAGATTTAGGAATGACGCCAGGCATAATTATTATAGGTAAAGTCATGGATATGACAAATGAAATGTCTAGAAACATTGATAATACGAAACGAAAAAATTATTTGATTGCTGGAAAGCGAAGTTTAGCTATTGAAAAGGCTTTTGAATTATATGCAGTGGGACATTATTGCTTGATTAAAATAGATTCCCAACAGCCTTATCATAAATCTCAATTTAAACTTTATGCACAGCAGGAAAAAGATTTACAATTTGATGAACATATATTTATGGATAATTATCAAGCTTAGACAATTCTATTTTTTTGCACTTTCATAATTTAATGAGCGATATAAAAAATGACAAATTACTATGTTAGTAATTTGTCATTTTTTATTTGTACTAATAGTAGATAGATAAGTCGGATTGAATGCGATGATTAAAGGTTTTAATTTATATAAAAATGGTCTTAAATTAAGTCTTATTATTTTAAAAAACTAAATATATTAACGCAATATAAAAGTAATGTCATTGAAATTTTAAATTAAATTAATTTATTACAATATAAAATATGTTAAGTTGTAAATATACAGTTATTAAATGGGGAAGCAATTTTATTTTAAGGGATGTAGTTTTAAAAAATATACTATGAGGTGATTTTAATGAAAAGAAATGAAAAACAATCTACGAAAACAGAAGTACAAAGGTTCAGTATTAGAAAGTATTCAGTCGGAACGGTTTCAGTATTAGCAGCAACATTTTTTATAGCAAGTGGACATATTTCTGAAGCAAGTGAATTGAATCATGCACAAGAAAGTAATAATGAAAAAAATATTACAACGATTAACTACGATAAAGATAATACCTTAAATTCAAACCAAGATAAACAAGCCTCTTCTGAAAATAATTTTAAATTAGAATCAAGTAATGCATCTGAAGAATTAAGTCAGCAATCATCTGAAATATCTCCCACATCTCACAATGACTTAGTAAAACAAAAGGCACCTACTATTCAAGAAGCACCAACAGAGAAAGAAAATACAACTATTGAAAAAAATAATAGTGTTAATCAAAATATTGATCAAATTCAGTTAACAGATGTTGATAATGAAAATAAAATAGCAGAAGTAGAAAAAGAAGAAGAAGCCCCGAATAAAGCAGAAGTAGAAAAAAAAGAAGAAGCCCCGAATAAAGCAGAAGTAGAAAAAGAAGAAGAAACCCCGAATAAAGCAGAAGTAGAAAAAGAAGAAGAAGCCCCGAATAAAGCAGAAGTAGAAAAAGAAGAAGAAGCCCCGAATAA
>NZ_ANMR01000008.1 GCF_000338275.1 Staphylococcus xylosus NJ | reverse complement strand
TCCCTTTACGGGGGGTGCGTATAATTTAACGGAAATAGGTAAATTGGAGTATACCTATTTTTACTTCTTCCCTAATTTTTGATAATTAATCATAATTTAATAACCACTCCGTAGAGTGGTTCAAAAGGAATGAAGTTCTGGAGGAACTTCATGAATACAATTTTATAATGCAAAATATAAAATTGCAATACTTTTTCAAAAAAATAATATACCTATTACCAATCAATATTCCCCCAATATTTTTCATTTTTTATTTTCTCGTCTTTATCAGTAATCTTACATGCAGCTAAATAGAAATACCCAGCGCTTGGATTTGTTGGATATTTAAATTTAATACACCAATAACCATCCTTTTTAGTTATGCTTACAAAGTCGACCCATTCATTCGCGTAAATCCATGAACCACTATCAACAATTTCTCCTTTTAGTCCAGCGCTACGTCTTACTTTAATCATTGTGTTGGCTGTAAAACGTCCTGACCAATTCCATGTATTTTTTTCTGCTGCTTTAAAGTTAGGGCGCACAAAGTACATATTCGGGTCATATGGATGTACACGTTGTGCGACTGTTTCCCAACCTGTACCCCCTTGTTCTGGCCCTTCTGTCCAACCGCCACCTAACCAGTTTTGTTCGACAATCGTTAGTTGATTTAAATCTGCTGATACTACAAATCCTACATGACCAGCACCATCTCCATACGTGTAAGGGAAAATAACCATATCACCAGGTAAAGCTAAGAAATCTAATGTATTTTTATAAACTTTCGCTCTATCCTTTAGTAACGCTTGATTATCTGTATGAATATCTTTAGCGTAATCGCCTTGTAAAGATGTACCGGGGAATAATTGAGCCCACCCTGCATTAGCGTAATCATAACATTGAAAACCATACCAGCCATCAAAATCATATTGTTTACCAATTGAATTATTCAACCAAACTAAAAATTCATTTTTTGTCATTACTGCATTTACCATAATATTACCTCCGTTTAATAATAAAAAGCCGACACAATGTGCCGACTTAATCTGTTATTTCCAAGTAATTGTTCCCCAATACTTTTCATTCTTAATTTTTTCTTGTGGATCAGTAATGCGACATACTGCACAATAGAAATAATCTTTACTTGAACCAGGTTGTACATATTTAAAACGAATCCACCAATAGCCATCAGATTTGATAATTTGGTCAAAATTAACCCAATCATCTTTACTGTATAACCATGAATTTTTATCTACTAAAGTACCACTGGTACTTGGTGATTTCCTTACTTTAATTCCTTTATCGTTTGTAGGTTGTGGGTAATAAGTACCTGCCCAATCCCACTTCGTTTTCTCTGTTGGTTTTTCATCTTTTTTATAATATTTAGCTACGATGCTATCTAGGTTTGACGTTGCACGACCATATCCTGAAGCTTTTAATGCATTACCAGGGTCTGATTTATCATATTGAATATCTTGATGCCCTGGCATTTCTGTTTTGTAATCAATGCCCCAATACTCAGCCAAATAAGCTAATACACGAGCCCCATTATCTAATGATTTTTGTGAACGTGTTTTATTTGTGAAATAACAAATCTCAACGCCCGCTGCACCATCATTTGCATCTACACCGTACCAAGCGTTATCTATTGTAGTGCTAGGTAATACGTGATAAGCAACTTCTGTAACTGGAATACAAATAATTGCTTCTTTGTCATCCACAAAGATATGTGCTGACGCAATACCTTGTTGAATGTTATGCGTATTTTCATAATAATCTACGTTATTCTGTGCTGTTGAATTTGGGTTACCTGTATCATGGGCAACTAAAAATTCTGGTTTTCCTTGTCTTAATTTCTTTCCTGGTCTTCTTGTACCAATTGTTAATAATTGATATCTAACTGGTACGCCTTTCCATGTCTCTGCCATACTAAATTCCTCCTAATATAATTTATGGCCATGACTACTCTGTCATGACCACATTTGATTATTGATTTGATTGTTTATTATTTTTATTCTTGAACGTTTCCCAAATACCTGTAGCCATGAGTCCACTTATTAACCCTGCTAGTAAACGACCAGCTACCGATAATTCACTTACAATTTCTGGTATAAATATTGTTATGCCGCCTATGAGTATTCCAATTACCATTGAAACAATCGGTATAAAGTTTTTAGGTATTGTCTTCGTTCTTTTAATAACTTCCGTTAATGCTATTGTGATAACTGAGATAATCCCAGCAAATGCGATAATTTGTTCCATTTATAATTCCTCCTAATTAATATAAAAAGCCATCACTTATGTGATGACTCGTCCTTGTCTTTATCTTTTGATTCATTTTTAAAATCTTCTTTAATGTTATTTTTAACGTCTTCTTTAGTTGATTTAATAACGTTCAGTTTTTCAGCTATTTCTTTTGGTATCGGTACACCTAACTCTGCACAGTTCTCTACGATGCTTAGACCTTCATTTGCGATATAAAAGAAAAGTGTTAACACAAGTAAACCGCCATGCAACCCTAAAACTTGGTCTATAATATTAGCCAAAATAACAATAAAGAAGATATAGATTTTTCTAGAAAAACCAAATAATGATTTTCTACTCCACAAATTTTTGTTCTTAAATGCTTTGCCTATACCTGTACAAATATCTATAACCATGAGTACTATCAAAAAATATAGTAAGTACATATCACCTGCATATATAAATGTGTGGAAAGCGTCTGTTTCAGTAATTTTCAACTTAATTTCCCCCAATGTTCCACCTGCTTTCCTTAATAAAAAGCCACAAGCTATTCAGCCTGTGACTCTGGATATTCTTCACCTGTAATTTCTTCATATTGTTCTTTATCTATAGCATCTAACTCCACATACGTTTGTATATCCTCATTTGTGTAACAATTGATGTCATAAAAGTATTTAATAGATTCAAACCCTGGATACATAATTTATTCTCCCTTCAATTTGGCAAGTTCAAGCATCGTGTTGGCTTGTTGTTCTTCTAACGCTTGCATACGTTGTTCTTTTTTAGTTAATTCTTTTAATGTTGCTGCTTGTTCATTTTGGGTTTTTACTAATTGATTCGCTGTCTTAGTCACCTGTATTTGTGCTTGTGCTAACATGTATTCATTAGCAGAAGGAACATGAGGCTCTTTATCTTCATCAACTTTATTAGATTCCCATTCTTCTTTAGTGACTCCTACCCATTCATTACCGTTAAAGAAAAAAGGACTGTAAATACCTTCTGGCGGAGGTGTTTCAGTCCATGCTTCTTCGGGATATTGGTATTCGCCATCTTCACCTTTATAGGCTAAATAGGGTGTGCCATCATATAAAAATACTTGTTTGAACATTTACTTTCCTCCTATTCTATCCAACTAACTGTGCCATAAATATATTTATCATTTGATTTCGCCCATTCAGGTTCATTCGCTATAAATACTTTGACACTCCCATCATTTTCAACAATAAGGCTTGTTCCATTATGAATTAAAGGTGCTCTTATAAATCCTACTTGCACATTCTTCGCAAAGTTAGAAGGCAATTGAGCAATGACTTGACTATGTTCAACATTATCTGCATTTACTCTAACGAATTTTTGTGTTACAGAACCGTTAGTTATTGATCTATATGAACAACCGTAACCATTTCTGTCCCCTCCATATCCATATGCTGTATTCGTACGCCCGCCATTTATAATTTTGAAAGGCACCCAACCTGTATCATCTTGTGTTTGACTTACTAACGCCCAGTCTTCCCAATCATTATACAAACGCTTAACCCATATTTGTTCAGAGTTGTAAGGTTTGAAAGTGATACGTTTAATGTTACTGATACCACTTCTTGTTTCAACTTGTGCATATCCTGCTTTTGAGCTAGCTCCAGTTATAGGTGTTGAAGTGAAATAGTAGAACCCAGGTCCTAAAGCATGCAACTTCTCTATTTCTTCATTTAAAGAAATTGTTATATATCCACCATCATCATTTGTAAGTTTATATCTTTGCCAATCTAACTTTTCTAATTGGTCATCCAACAACTCGTTAGTAATAAGATTATTATCTTCAACTGTTTGCTTAAATTCTGACATTTTATCATCTATATGCTCTGTAGCCTCACTTGATGTTGATGCTATCGTTTCAACTGCTTTATTTGCTTTCGCTTCCACATTATCCTGTGTATCTTTAGACAGTTTCTCAATCGTATCTACGGCATCTGTTTGTGTTGTATCTATAGTTGCTTTGGCTTCCTTAATATAGGCTTGTATATCTTGCTTGCCATCACTCACAATTTGATTAAGTGTTTCGATGCCTTTTTGTAATACGGATTTCATTTCGGCTACATAATCTTCACCGTTGGCTATTGCTTCTTCAATATCTAAAACACGTTGCTTAATTCTTGTCTTAAGTTGGTCGAACATGCGAATATATTCAATCTTAGTAAATGAAGATATTTTATTAATAAGCGCATCTTTGACTTCAAAATTAAACTCTCTAAATACGGCAACTTCATTGTATTCTGGTTTATTATCAACATTGTTTACGCCGATATAAACTTGACCTTTCACCTTAGTAGATGTACTCGCTTGTAGAAACTCTTTATCTAAGGTAATCGTCACTAATCCTTTATTTGAATCTTCTACTTCTAATTCAATCACATCCGATACACTACCATTGCTAGATTCAAAATAAGCATAAGCTGTAAGATTATTCTTATGAATTAACAATGGGCCTTTAGTATTGCTTAACTGAAACCTTAGCACCGCAGTATTTTCATCTAAATTATAAAAAACAACCCCTAAATCAGAGATTGGTTTGGAATAAGGTTCAGATTTTAATTTAAATAACGCTTTTTTATCTATGCCATTTGTCACAATATCACTCCTTATTTTACTAATACGACAGCCACGCCATAACCTTTTTCACTGTCATAAGGTGTTGTTACTTCTAAAACTCTATAGAAACCGTTGTTATTATCTTTGGTGCCAATACCTTTATTAGGCTTAATATAGTCATTAACAGCTACCGTTGAGTCAATACGTGTATACACTTGACCCATAAGCCCCACGACATTCCATTCAGGTCTTTCCGCTCTGGATGCATATGCTTCATCTTTTTCAGTGTAATCAGGATTAGGTATTTCTATTTCAACTTCTTCTGAATACCATTCTCCTTCATCATCTTGCCATTCTTTCGTTTCTATTCGAGTTTGCGTTACACCAAATTCATCTTTTAAAAACTTGTCTTTATGGTGGAACACCGCATCACCAAGAATAACGCCTGCAGTTCCTGAAATAATCCCGATAGGTGTATCATTTGAGTTAGCTTTTCGGATATATCTTTCATCTAAAGTAACCATGTAACCATTAGGAATTTCTCTCCCTGATTGGGATTCAAAATACTCTGCATAGTCACCAAAATTATGACCTGCTGTAATTGTCCCTTTAGCTTTAACGGTTCCTGATGTGCCTTTAACTTGGAATCTCGTATTTTCATATTTGGGTCCACCTAAGCCATAACCCATAGCAAACATATAATTATCTTTTACTTCAACACCACGTGAGTTAACAATTGTTTGTGAATAATTGCCTTGAGATGTTTTAGATTCTAATGAATTCATTACGCCACTACGAGAACCTCGTGCTTCTGATTTCATACCAGCACCCAGTAACCAAGAACGATCACTATATGCATATGATTCTCCAGTAGAAGCCAATACAACAGAACGATTTGAAATAGCGCCTGAACCTGTTGAACCTGCCACTAATCCTCCACGTAATGCCGTAGGTACTTCTTTATAGTTTTTCTTCATGATAACCGCGCCGTTTGTATAACCTTCTTGTTGAACACCTATAATCGTTGTAGTTGAGTTATACATTTCAATAGCATTACCAGTGCCGTTACCAATTAAATTTGCCCCAATAATTTTAGTGTCATAAACACCCGCACCACCAGCAATGCCAATATTATTAGAAGAATTATGGAGGTTAATATTACTGAATGTTACCTTTTTAGGTCTATTGTCTCCACCATAAATTTTTATATCAGCTGATGCATTTTTAAATCCTCTTATATTGATATTATGAAGTTGCACATTTTCAGCCATAAATTGAACTGCTACAACTGGTGTTCCTGATGTATATGTGCCATCCCCAATAGCTGTAAAGTTTGACACTGACACATTAGTATAAGCACTAATCGTTAATGCTCTTGGTGTCCAACCTGGATATACTTCATTTGCATAAGGATAAAGGGAAACAATATTATTGAAAATAACATCTTTTGCTGTTTTACTCTTTTTATCTGTAGCAGCTCTATGATGTCCAATATGTCTTGCAACGTATGAACGATTATCTTTATAAGAAATGTGACCATCAACAACTACCATAGATGCGGCGTTAGCATCAGCATGCGCTTTAACTTCAACCCCACATTGGTTATTGTAGGTATTGTTGTTTGATAAAAATACATATTGGGAACCGTCATCCACCTCAATACCATTACTATTACCATGATAGTTTTTAGTATCATGACACACATTATTTGTGATATTTATATATCTTGAATGGTGGGTCGTAATACCATCATCACCATGTCCTTGAGCTTCACAGTTATCAATATGAATATATTTGCTTTCTAGCGCTTCATCGACTCTTACACCATCACCTTCATGGAAATAAGTATCACTTGCACAAGTAACATCAAAACAATGTAACAAAGCATCAACTGATTTAATGTTATAAGCATATCCATATTTAACACCAGCAAATCTTAAGTTTGAAGATAATGAACCGCCACTTGGTCCTGGATGGTTGTATTGAACGCCATTACTTACATATTTTTCATCAAAGCGTCCTTTGTTACCGTCTATTGAGAAACTCTCATAAGAAATATTAGTCGCTGTGCCATCCATTTCTTTGTTCGATACTGCCACCGTTTTTCTTGGTGAATCATCGGATAATTTGATAATCGTAATGTCTTCACCTTCACCCGATAACACGGTGTTATTCGGTAATTTCAATCCATTTTTCACTTTGTATATACCTGATGTCATATAAACATGGACATTTCCTCCACCAAATGCTTTTTCAAAAGCTTCATCAGAGTATTGTTCTCCTGTAGGGTCTGCGCCGTAATCATTGACGTTTACAATACGTTCTATTTTCTTATTAAGATAATTATAATTATCTTCTATTTTCTTATTCATATTATCGAAATCATATTTTAAACGCTGAGATAACAATGCATGCCCTTCGCCGTCTATCGCCGTGCGACTATCTTTAAGTTCTTCTATACCATCACCATTATGACCTACAACTAACCTTTCAATACGTCCATCTTGATATCTTAATTCGTTATGAACATTGGTTGATTTGTAATCAATTTGTTTTGCATTATGTGCGTGTTTATCAGTAGTTTGATGGTCTCTAATAATGTCTATGACTTGCCCATAAAAATATTGCACATCTTTAAAATTCTCAACGACCATTTGTCTAAACTTTTGACCTAGATCGATTGGGAAATTGATTTTTAATTTCATTTTCTTTAATTTCATCTTTTCACCCTTCCTATTCTAACCATGTGAATTCTTGATACACCCAATTTGTTTTGTTTTGGTCATCTGGGTGTACATAAGCCATCACCTTGCCATTTTTTAAGCATTCAATTGTAATTGGGTGACGATAGCCATTTTGTCTTGCGATAAAGGATTGATTATCCGTGACAAATCCTGTAGGTAGTTGTGCAATCTGCATCGATGCCCCTGTTATTTCTGACACATTCAACCTGATTGAACGAACCACAAAATGTTTATCGATAAGGTCGTTACCAGCTCTTACTTCACGAATGGCACATTTAAAACCTGAATTAACAGCTTTATTTTTCATGTCTGGCGGTACTTGATATTCAATCCACCCTGTATCGCCTATTAAGTCCGATAAGGTCTTATCATGAAGTTCAGCAGTTTTTTTGTTTTTTTCTATAACTTTTTGTTGGTCTTCGATTATTTGTTCCAAGTTTGAAATTTTATTATTGATTTCAATAAAAGGATTTTCTGAATCTGTATCTTCAATACCTAATAGTGCTTCTACATGTACTTTAGGAAAATAAATTTCACCGTTTTTGTCAGTTAAGTATCTATGGTTAATTTCAGTCATCTAATAATGTCACTCCTACAATATCCGAGTAATTTTCTGCCATAGAAATAGGCGACTCACTAGGTGAATCGCCTTTACTTTGTTTATTAAATTTTCTAATAGCCTTTGTTGTTTGTTGCTGCATTTTTAAAATATCCTTAGGTGAGTTACTAAAATCGACTTCTACTGGTTCATTAAGTAGTGGATGTGACACAGTAATTTTCACGACTTTTAAATCTAAATTAAAACCTAAAGGTTGATGAATAAAACGTATTTTATTATTTTCTTTAATATCATCATTTGTAATGTATTGTTTGTCTTCTACACTACCGAGATAGTTCGTAGAAACTTCAACCGTTGGTTGGTCGTTAAGCTCTTCTTTTAGCCTTTCAAGCAATTCATCTTTGTTTGTGATATTATCATCAAATATGGTAGGTGCTTCGGCAATATCGCCACCATCATAATTAGGTGATGTGTAATCGGCATACGTATGATAAGCGTCTTTACCTTTAAGTTTAGCTGTTAAATTTAATACAGTTGATTTCTCAGTACCGACATACATACATGGCTCAGATTTTTTGTAATCAACACCCTTTTTAGCACCTCTAAATACAGCTTTAAATGTGTGTTTGCCTCGCGCTAAATCTTGCTCAATCACAATTTTTTCACTTTTCGCATTTTTACTGTAACACTCATAAGTATCAATTTTTTCACCATCTAAATAAACATCGAGTATGCCACCTTTAGACATTTTCTTTAACGTCCATTCAAGGGTTTCATTACCATGTTTACACTCGAATGTTTTCGTATAACTTGCGCCTACTTTTTCTGTACGCCAAGTCCCTTCTTTAATAAATGAACCTGAGTAATTCAAGTCTTTAGGTTTAATTGGGTTGTAATTTTGTGTTTCTTTTTTAGTCTTTTTCTTACCATATCCTTGAATATAATTAAATATATCCGTAGTCGTCGTAGTTACTGTAGCTTCACTTGAATTGTATAAGTAAATCAAAGGTATGTCGGACATTTCGTAAAAGGTTGCTTCATCATAGATATAATATTTCTTATTATCAGCGAAATAGATATAATTAAATAATTCTGCACCTTCTGATACATGTTCAACTCCATTTTTACCACCTAAATCATCGACAGGTACACGTTTTTGAAATTGACCTCTAATTTCATATTCGAAACCCAATTTATTGCCTTTAAAACCAAAATCAAGATATTGTTCTAAAGTCATAGTCGGTGTACTATCGTCTTCATCTTCATCACTACTTTCACTTTCGACATCCATATCTTTTTGAATATAATGCTTTTGAAATTCCATAAAAATATGTTTAGCTACAACTTCATTCGTAAGTTTAAGACCATCATATTTTATAGATGTTGATTTAATGACGTATAATTGCCCTTGCCACTCTATAAAAGCTTCATTAACTAAATGATCAAATATATCTGCGTTATTAGACGTTTTATATAAAGTGAAACTAATCGAACGCTCATTATTCTTTTCATATTCATATTTAAAAGAACCAAAATCAAAATCCGTGATTATTTCCGCAAACGTGCCTTTTTTATTTTTTAAAACTAATGCATCCAAGTTATTCACCTACTTAAATATAAACGGGAATATCCATTGGGTTGTTGTTTTACCAATATTCTCGCCTGTAATTTCAATATCATTAAAACCTTCTTTAAGTGTTAACCACTGTCGATTTGTATCAATGCCTACACGTTGATTATCCAGTATTGGGTGTACACCTTTTAATATAAGTTGTTGGTTTTGCTTAATTCCTTTTTTATATTGAAATGTATTACCTGTTGTATGGTTAATAATTTTAAAGCCCTTAGGTGCATCAATATTAATCAATAGCTTGAATTTATGTCTTAATAATGGGTTGATTGTATCTGAAGAACCGTTGTAAATCCGAAAGCTTGTTGTATCGTGTTTATATTTAATTTCATCATCTGCCAATAAATCGACACCGAATTGCCAATTACCATTTGATAAACTGTACTCATCTGTTTCTTTGACAGTTTCGGCATAGCCATCTCGACAACTAAAAGTCATATCAAACTTAATAGCCGAGAAATCTAAATAATCAGGATTTACATCTGGATTATTTGCACGATATTTCAACCCTGGATTGTCTGACGTAATAATATAATAGGGCTGTCGTCTAAAAAACAGTTGTCTTAATTTTAATTCTGCTAAATTACGGTCGTTTTCATCAATGCCATCAAAACCGCAACTTACTTCTAAATTAAAAGGTGCGAACGTGGCTACTGTTGGTAGCTCGCCGTCCACACCTTGAAATGTGTTACTTTCATTATTTTCATTTGGATATGAAGCTTTAGCTTCTAAGAAAATAAAATTAGATAAGATATCGTTGATATCATAGGTCCCTTCTTGGGTTATGATTTTCACCCATCTGCCGTCTATCATATAAACCTCCTATTTAAAAACCCTGGTTAAAATTGTCTAAATTAGCTTTACTACCTAACAATTGACTGAAGATATTCATGACCTCATTCTTACTCATGTTATTATTATTGCCACTCAACAACTTAATGATTGTTTGTTGCATACGATTGTTGGTGTCATTCAACTGAACAACTTGTTGTAGTAGTTTTTCCATCGTTGAATTATCGTTGTTCACTGTGACATTTGCGGAACCATTATCCATGCCAATCGCTGTCATTGCTTTTTCCATCAAGCCAACAGCACGATTACGTTTAGACTTATGAAGTGGAATGATAGCTTCTGCTCTATTACGTTCACTGATTTCAGCTAGTTTATGTGTTGTAGAGATGCCACCATTTTCATATTTTCTTGCGCCTGTTGGTCCCCAGCCAGTTAAACCACTTGCCATTCTTGATTTCCAAGCGCTCAAATTACCTCGCCAGGATTTATTGTTGAAAAATGCTAATAGTTGATCATAACCATTTTTTATATTTTTGTGCCCTTTAACTGCATAAGAACCAAAAGTACCTGGAGTATACTGTAATAAGCCTTGAGCTTCATTACCATCACTGTTTTGGTCTTGAACTTGTTGTGTAACGCCTGCGTTCCCATTAGATTCAGTATTAATCAACGAAATAACATCTTTTAAATCTGTGCCACTTAGAGAAACGCCCATACGTTTAGCTGCTTTTTTAATATCACCTGACCATTTTTGAGCTGATTTGTTTTGGCTTCCGCCACCTTTTAAAGACTCTAACCACTTCTTAGGATTGACGGCCGTCTCATTGGAAGGGTAACCTTTCATACGTTGAATGTGTAAGTGAGGTGTTGTTGAGTTACCTGTACTACCTGATAAGCCAATGACATCACCGGCACTTACTTTTTGTCCTTTTTTAGCAATGATTTTACTCATATGCATGTACCACTGATACCATTTACCACCAGGCTCATCAAGTGTGATTTGATTACCACCGCCACCTGCAACTGCACCTGCTTGTGATATCTTACCGTCAGTTAGCGCCTTAATCTTAGTACCCGTTGGCATACCAAAGTCAATACCATAGTGTTTACCACCATTGAACATTAAGCCGCCTGTATAGTTACCAAATGTTTGGAGGATATTGTCCCACGGCAACCAACTAGCGTCACCATCGCCACCTTCAGCTTCTGTAAACCAGTCCTTCACTTTCTCTACAAGTGAAGATTTCAAGTTTTTATAGGCGGCTGTAACTAATTTAACGGTAGCGTTATCGCCACCGCCGAAGTTAATGCCTATACTATCCATGACATTTTTCACTAATTTACCTGGATGTTTAACATAATCCCAAACATCCCCGATTTTATCGCCAAGCCATGATGCACCGTCTTTAACTTTTTCTAAACCTTTACTTCCTAAGTCTTTCACAGTATCTTTAGCGTCGCTACCTGCTTTTTTCGCACTGTGATAACCATCAGATATTTTACCGCTCACATTTTTACTTATATTAGCTGCACCATCGATAATATCTTCATACAAGTCTTTTTTGTTTCCTTTAGAGAAACGAGGTATTTTAGTTCCTGTACCCGTTGATAAGCGTTTAGGTATTATGCCTTGTTCTTGGAGTTTGTGCGTATGTCTAGCATTAATAACGCCGTCGCCTTTACCTAAGCCCACAATTGTATTTTTACCTTGTGGCGCGTCGATTGAGCCATCTTTACGTTGAATGAGCTCTTGTGTACGTCCACCTGGTCCATTGCCTGGCCCTTTATCATTGACCATCGCAACCGTTGGTTGTCTTAAACCACCGTTTGAATCTGTAGAGAGTGTTGAACCATCATAAGTACCAGTAGCTAAACGGGGTATTTCCTCAATAAGTTTATCTTTACCTGTGATCGCTTTAGATATTTTATTCACGCCGCCAATCATGCCATTTAAACCGCCAATAGCTTTGTTGGCAACTTTTTTACCTAAATCACCTGCAGCTTTGCCCATGTCGGCGCCGACATCTTTAATCCATTGTAATGTGTCACCTAGCCATTTTTTGAAACCTTTATAAACAGATTTGGCTTTTTTCCAGCCTTCGCCAGCAATATTACCGAAACTTGTTTTAGCTTTGCCCCACATGTTACTTACATTAGTTTTAACAGAACTATAAGCTTGACCGAAATATTTGCTTGTGCCTTTCCACGTTGATTTGGACTTATCCCAAGCAGTGCTCGCTGTATCGGTAAATTTACCTTTTGCTTGATTATAAACACCTGTCACTTTAGTTTTGGCTTTCTCATAAGTTTCACCAAACCATTTTTTAGTGCCATCATATGCTGATTTGGATTTATCCCATACTTTCCCTGCAGCGTCTGTAAATTTATCACGCGTTTTAGTATAAACACCTGTTACTTTATCTTTCGCTGAATTGTAAGTATCGCCAAACCATTTAGATGTATTTTTCCAAATACCACGTGTTTTAGTCGTCGCTGTTTCTTTAGCTTCTTCGAGTTTGTCACGGGTTGATGTCTTCACATTTTCCCAGGTATCAGACACGCCTTTAGTCACTTTGCCCCAAATATTACCTGCTGTGTCCCAAGCAGAATTCCAACCATTTTTGAATGATTGTTGAATATTTCGACCTTTTTCACTAAACCAGCCTTTGGTATTTTCCCAACTTTCACCGAGTTTGTTAGTAATCGACGACCAGAGATTACCTCCAGTTTCAAGCGCATTATTCCATCCTGATTTAATATTCAACCAAATATGACCGCCTTTTTGAGAAAACCACGTTTTAGTTTCCTCCCACTTTTCACCGAGCCAACTTGTCAATGATGACCAAAGATTACCACCTGTTTCTAGTCCGTTATTCCAACCTATTTTGATATTTGACCAGATACTGTGACCTTTTTGAGAAAACCAAGTTTTCGTATCTTCCCATTTTTCACCAAGCCAGCCAGTTAAAGACTTCCATAAATTACCACCGTTTTCTATGGCAATGTTCCAACCTTCATGAAGTGCGCCCCCAAATTCTTGCCCTTGTTCAGAGAACCATTCTCCTAAACCAGAAGCGCCGTTTTTGATTCCTTGCCAAATACTATCATCAGATAAAAACTCTTTTGTTTTATTCCACCATTTTTCAGAATTAGAATACACTCTACCGTTTGATAAATCCATTTCTGTTTCTATATCTTCGTTTTGATCTTTTGCGATACCAACGACTTCTTTTTTCTTATCTTCAGCTTTTTTAGTTTCTTCTTTTTTCCATTGTTCGAGTACGTCAAGTTGTATTTCTTTATCTTCATTGCTTAAATCTTCGTTTTGTTGAATAGATAACTTTCTATCTGTATATTCATCGTCTATTTCATTGATACGTTTTTTCTTTGCTTTTTCAGCATCTTTGATATTACGACTAGCCTTTTTGATAGATAGTGCTTCTTCATTACTATCCATACGATCTAAAATCTTTTGTTGCTCTTTTTGAGATTTAGACAATTCATCTACTGTTATATCTCTGCGCATTTGTTCTACTTTAGCTAATTGCTTAAGTTCATTTTTGTCGAGTTCTCCGTCAGCCGAAAACTCTTCTTTCATTTTTTTAATTTCTTTATTTAATTGGTGTTCTTTCTGAATGCGAGCATTATTGCCTTGTTCCGTTTTTTGAAGCATGCTTTGATATTCTTCTTCAGTTAACTTGTTCTTTTTATTACTAAGGTCTTTAGACATTTCATAAACTTCATTAATATTATTTATTTCGTCTTCTTTACGTTTTTCAAATTTTTTAATTAAGTCATCACTTAATTTTTGTTCTATATCAATAAGTTCATTAGCTTTGTCTTGCGTTATCTTTCCGTGGTTATACTTAACTTCTTCCAGAATATCATTGGAGTCTTTAGAATATTTAACATAACTACCTAATGCTTTCTTAGTTTCTTTAGAAACACCGTCACCTAAGACTTTAGTCGTGTCAGTTGCTTTATCTGTCGCACTACCTATTTTTTCAAATAATGGCTTCACATCATCTGTTAATTCGTCCCAGCGTGATTTAAATTCTTTAACAAATTCATTATTTTTAGACTGCGCTTTTACAAAATCATCACCTAAACCATTTATCCAACTTGAAAATTTAGAGATAGCGCCGCCACCAAACGTTTTGATGACATCAAATAAACCATCAACACCCTTTTTAAACCAGTCAACATTATTGTATGCTTTAATAAAGGCGCCACCTAATAACGTAACACCTGTAATGATCCAGCCAATTGGCCCCCCCAAAATTTTAATACCATTACCTAAAACTTTACTTGCTTGACCTAATAAACTAACTTTTCCAGCTGCTTTACCTGTTGATTTACCCAAACGTCCAAATAAACCTGCAGAACCTTTAGCACTCTTACCTGATGTTGCAATTGCGCCTGCATTCGCTTTAGTTGCCCCAGCGTTAATCGCAGCTTCTGCTGTGTTTTCAGCCATACGTCGATTAAGTTGCGCATAACCTCCAGCTGCTGCTTGAACTGCTCTTAATAATAGTCCAACACCTAACGTTACAGGACCAATCGCGGCAGCTATCCCTGCAATAGCGACGCCTGCCACTTTTGCGCCTTTAGGTAAATCATTTAAGAAATCAACGGTTGATTTCAAACCGCCAACCATACCAGATAAAGCAGGCTGTATGGTTTCGAATATAGATAAACCAAGTTCTTCTGCTGCGGAACGTAATTCTCTTAAACTACCACCTAAGCCTTTTTCCATCGTATCTGCCATAGCTTTAGCAGAACCTTTACTACCATCGATAGATTTAGATAGTTTGTCATAGTCCTTTTGAGATGCATTGATAACAGCCAATGCACCACTCATTGATTCTTTACCGAATATCGTAGCAGCAGCTGCTGCTTGTTGGTCTTTAGATAAGCCACTGAATTTATCCCGTAATTGATCTAAAACATCACGCATTGGCAACATTTCACCGTTGCTATCTGTAATGGATATGCCAAGTTCATCCATTTTATCTTTCATTGCTTTTGTCGGTTTAGAGAGGTTAGTAAACATCGTACGTAACGCTGTACCAGCTTTTTCACCTTTAATACCAGCGTTACTCATAAGGCCAATAGCCATAGATGTATCTTCGATACTATAACCTAACGCGCCTGCTACGGGAGCCGCATATTTAAAACCGTCACCCATCATTTGAACATTTGTATTCGCATTCGCACTAGCTGCTGCCAATACGTCTGCAAAATGACCACTATCTTTAGCTTCTAGTCCAAACGCAGTTAAACCATCGGTAACAATATCAGAAACAGTGCCTAATTCTTCACCTGATGCAGCTGCTAAATCCATAATACCTGGTAAACCACTCATCATATCTTGTGATTTCCAACCAGCCATAGCCATGTAGTTCATAGCTTCTGCACTATCACTTGCACTGAATTTAGTTGTCGCACCCATCTCACGGGCTTTCGCTTTCAACGCGTCTAAATCTTTACCCGTAGCGCCTGAGATAGCTTGTACTTTACGCATGCCATCATCAAATTCAACGCCAAGTTTACCTGCGTAGCCCATAGCGCCAGCAATCGGTGTTGTCACATAAATAGACATATTACGTCCCACTGAACGCATGTTTTGTGACATTTTGCCATACTTCTCTGACATTTTATCTAAATGGTCTGCTTGTTTTGTATATGAGCTATTAGCGACCATCTGTTGTTTGTTCATTTGCTTTAGCTCTTGTTCAGCTTTATTAATACTTTTTTGTAAGCCGTTCATCGATGCTTTTTCATTATTAACTGCTTTTTCAGCTTTGGCTAAGTCTTTCGGATAATCCTTGATTGTTTTAGAAAGTTTATTATATTCTTTTTCTGCAGTTTTAACTGCGTCATTCGATTGTTGATAAGAAGCTTTAACTTTTTTATTCTCTTCTGTAATACCTTTGTTAGATTGCGTTAACTTCTTAACATTTGCGGTTTCTTCTTTATGACTCGCAATTAATTTTTGATGGACTTCACGTTGTTGTTTCGTCGCATTAGAAGCTTGTTTAATTTGTTCCGTAGAGGCTTTACCTGATTCTTTTAAACGTCTTTCTGCAGAACGTAAGTCATCGAGTTTTGTTTTCGCTTTGGCCTTTTCAGCACTTAATAAAGATTGCTTCGTTTTAGCATTATCTAATTCTTTATTAGATTTTTTCATTTCTTGATTAGATTTGCGCATCGCATCATCTTGTTTCTTATGTGCTTCGGCAAGCTCTTTTACTTTTTGTTCTTGTTGTTTAATACTGTTCGACGCTTTTTCATAGGAGCTTTTAACATTATTTAAATCATTTTTAGTCTGATCGTACATTTTCTTTTGGACTTTCATTTTATTATTCAGTCCATCAATGCGTGTTTGATACTTCTGTACAGACTTCTCAGCTTTGCCAAAACTAGACATATTCGCTTTCACTTCGGAACTCAATACGCCCATTTGACGTTTAAGACTTTTCATGCCTTCTTCCACGCCCGTATTATCCATGGTGTTCTTTATCGCGTAACCTTGAATATTATCCAATTATATGTACCTCCCTTCTTACCTATCCACCGAATAGTTTAATTAAGTCTTTACCTTTAATAACTTCTTGTTCTTTTTTAGATTTAGTTTTTTGTTTATCTTTTTTATCATCTTCGTTTAAAATCGATAACAATTGAAAATACGGTTGTGCCTTAACTTCTGTTAAAGTCCAACCGTAATGCATCATACAGAATCGTTGTAAATCCCTAATATTTGATAAAATCTCTCTTATTGAGAGTGTTCTTCTGTCTTTCCCTCTTGGCTTGTTTCATCTTCTGAATCTGCTTCATCTTCGCCGCTGATTTCTCGAAATATTTCACCTAATACATGAGAATATGTTTTTGTACCCATGTTGTTTAAAACGTCCTCTTCTGTTAATCCTTGTTTTTCAAACAAACTAACTAAGTAATCACGTTCCATTTTTCTCACTTTTTTCATATCTGGCTTTTCTTTATTCACTTCTTTTTCGCGACTTTCCATCCATTCATAAAAACGTTCTGCTTCGCCCATTGTGATAACATCTTTTGAATAGCTTTCTACTTTACCTGTTTCTTGGTTTTTAATTTCAAATTTGATCATGTTATTGTCTCCTTAAAGTTAATTATTTTTGTATACAAAAATAGGCGACCGAAGTCGCCTTGTTTATTTATTCTGCTGATACATCTGCATCATTTTCATTTGCTTCTACTTCTACATTATCGGGTTCATCTGGTGCAGGTTCTTCTTCAGTTTCTACTGTGACGGCACATGTCGCTTTTTTATTACCATCCTCAGTAGTAACTTCAATGTTAGCTGTACCGTCTGCAATGGCTGTAATTGTACCATCTTCATTTACTGTAGCTACATCTCTATTTGATGATGCATAAGCTACACCTTTATTAGTCGCAGTCGATGGTGCAACCGTTGGTTGAATGGTTTCTGTATCTCCGACATTTAACGTTAAACTTTCTTTATCAAGGGAAACGCCTGTTACTTTAATGGGATTTGTTTTAAATCCTGGTACCTCTGTTTTATCAGATTCGCCGTTATCGTTACTAAAAGCAGCTTGATACGTGCCTGCTTCATATTCTGTGTCTGCGTCCAGACCTTCAATCGTAACGTTAGCCTTGCCATCTTCACCACGTTCAGCACTTGCGACTACTTCATCATCTTTATAAATTTTTAAAATATCTGCCATTTAAAAGCCTCCTAGTAATTTAATATAAAAACCCCTATTCTGCAGAAATAACAGCCGACTTACTTTTAGCTGTTACCCCTACATTTTGGGGAGCCTTAGGGCGTTACTGTTTCTTCTTCATTTTCGTTATCGTTTGAATCTTCATTACTATTGTCTGAATCATCATCTTTAACGTCTTCATAACCAGGGAACACACTTTTGAATAATTCATCTGCCCCTTTTTTACCAACGTGATAACCATAAATACGTGAATTGCCATCAATTGTGCGCGCAATCCAATCACCTGTAAGTTGTTGTGGTTCTGGTTCTTCTTCTTCCTTCGCCGTTGTTTTCCATTCAATAGATTCAAGACTCATTGTCCCTTTAGTTAAGGCACAATAAACAGGGTCGCCTGATAATAAATCGGCAGACTCTCCAATTAATGCGACATACGGCGCACGAGAATCTTCACCAACCCATGAAGTACCGTTATCGTCCATATCACGACCTAAAACGGCGTCTAAATCTTTATCTGGCACGTTAAATAAATCAAGTTCTGATTGAACTTCGCCTGTTCCTTGTTTTTTAGACCATACGGTCTTATTCGAAGCACGCATTTCAACTTTTTCAGGGGCTAATCCTGAAATGTTAAGATTAACTGTACCACCGTGTTCATCTTTCCATGTCATTAATTTCTTAATTTTTTCATCTTCATCAAAAATACCTACGTGTACTTTTTCAAATCCTACTACTGCCATAATTTTTTCCTCCTTGAATTAAAAAGAACGCATCTATTCGACACGTTCACCTTTGTAATATTGATTTTTGGGTATGCCACGATATCTTCGTGACATCACATACCTTTGTGTTGCTTTAAAATAGTCATCTAATTGTGATGATGCTTGATTTAAATTTTCATTTGATAGTAAATAACGAATCCGTTTGGTTATATCTATCGTTTGTTGATGATTATAAGATTCAACATCGACTTGAAAAAAATAAGTTTCCGATAGATATTTATCAGAAACATATGTGCTTGGACGATCTAATATCGGGGTTAAAACGACAAACGCATCGCTCGTATCATCCACTTCTGTTACTTCGTAATAATAAATGCGGTTGTTTACTTCTGATACAAGTATAGGGTCGTTAATAATGATATTCTTAATATATTTGAGTATATTCATTTTTTGTTCAACTCTCTTCGAATGATGCCACGGTATTTGGTTTGTGATGCATCTAATGTTTTGGCAATGACACCGTAACCTTGAGGTGTATACTTTTTACCATTACGTGTATAGCCATGTTCATTAAGATGAATGATATTTTTTCTTTCTTTAGGACCTTCCCAATGAATCATAATCCGTCTTTGACCAGCAACCGTTTCAGGATTATCTCGCTTCATTTCTTGTATGGTCGCGCCTGTATCTCTAAAATCTTCAAATTGATATTTGAGTTCTTCTTTTAAAAAGTCAGATGCTTCAATTAAAGCTTTATCATTCTTTACTTGCATTGCTTTTTGACCAAATTTTGCTTCCATCTTTTTCATTATTTCTTTTTCGCCTTTAAGCTTTACATCATATATACCATTGTTTTTAGGTTTACTCATTTTCAGCCACCACCACCGTAATATAGCCTGCTTTTGGTTTATCAAATCGAATATCGTATATGTTAAATAGTTGTGTTTCAAATCGATAATCCTTCACTTTGATTGTATGTTGATAATTTGGGATAAATTGTCGTTGAGCGTCTCTCATTATAAATGTAAAACCTTGGGTTTTACCGTTTGTCGTTAGAACTTGTCTGTCTTTAATGGAATTATCATATTTTTCAACTTTACAACTATAAACCTCTTTTTCTTCTAAATCATCTGGGTAAGGACCAGTTTTAACCATGTCATAAAAAGTTAAGTACGTATTAAAGTTTTTAAATTGCACTTAAATCACCAAACTTTCAACTTAAGAATAAATGATTGTAAGGTTCTGTCATTAAATCCTTTATTTTCGCGTTCATACTCAACAAAGCCACGAGTCTCATAATCACGCGAAACAATATAATTAATCGCTTGGCAATATAAAGGATATGCCTCATCACTATGATCGTACTGAGGCACACCACTTAAACTTAATTCAGACTTAGCGCTTAGAATCATATCTTCTAACGTATCATTTTCGATGTCATAATCTATGTTTAACCATCTTTTGATGCGTAATAATTCACTTTGATTCATCAAAACCACCCCTATTCAGCAGAAATAGAGACGGATTTCGCTCTCGTCTCTACTTCTACCTTTTGGGGTTTGTTAGGGTGTATTCGAGTCGTCAGAACCACCATCAACCTTAGCGATACGGAACGCACTATCTAATGTACGTTGTTGGTCATACCAAGCAGTTAAGACGAATAGATATTCACCTTTTTTAACATCTTTATCCGTATCAAACGTTGTATTGTCATAGTTAATGCCGAAGTAATTGAAATCACCCACGACTGGGTTAACTGCGCTATCTGTAAATACGACAGACTTACCAAATACTTTTTCAGCTGGTGTATCGAAGAAATTTGTTGTGCCATTTGATAAGATTTTGATAATTTTTACATAATCAATATATCTCATGTAGATTGTAGCGTTACTGCGATAGTCTTCATGCAAGTCAGCAATTGCATTAACAATAGCTTCATATATATCTTCACCTGACACTTCTTTCACGTCTGAATTATAGAACGACATATGTTCAATACTGTTTTTAGGACTTAGGGCAAAGGCATCTTTACGCTCTTTATCAGCTAAACCTGAACGTAACGCATTTTCTACCCAATTAACTAAATCAATATCTGAGCCATGAATAACGGTATCTGAAACAGCGGCATAGACTTTAAATTTATGTGAGCTAAATTTCACTGTATCTCCTTTTAATGCCATTTCTTTAGCCGTTTCTTCATCTGTAATAAATTCATCATCATCTAATGTATATGAAATACGTGGGATTTCTAACCCTTTAATATTAGTTAGACGCGCTTTTTCACGTAATTGGTTACGCGCGAATGGTTCAGAAACTAATTCATTAGACAGTGTCGTCGGTAAGAATTTGTCTCCACCTGTATCATTACCTGTCGGTAAAGCATACAATAAACGTTGTGCTTCTTGAGATGGTTTTTCAAAGTCATTTGGTAATAAAGCGTGACGATAGAATTCAGCTTTCGCTTTAACTTTTTTATCATCTTCACTTAACGTTTGATATACTGAAGTTTTTTCCATATCTTGTTCTGCTTTTTCAGCTTGTTTTTGTTCCACGTCACTTTTTCTTTTCTCTAAAATATCATATCTTTGTTGGAGAATATCTACATCTTTTTCAAGCTGTTTTACACTTTCAAACGCTACATTTGGATCACCAGCTTTTTGAGATAACTCGTTATTTTTATTTTTTAATTGTTCTCCTACTTCTCCTAGAGATTGTTTTAATTCGTATAATGTAGACATAAATATGTCTCCTTTCTATTTATAAAGTAATTTTAAATTTTCTGCATTTTGTTTTATTATTTCTCTTGATTCTTTTTCCACTTGTGTCATCGTTTCTTGAGGTGTTTCAACCGTATTATCTGCCTGAATATCTGAAACAGTTGTAATTTTATCAACATCTTTTTCAATGTTTTCAGGCACGTTTTTAAACATTTGATAACTATCTTTTGAAATACTGGCAGCTATTTCACTTGCGCCTAATATTTCATCTGCTAGTCCTTTTTCTAACGCTTCATCTGCTGTTAACCAAGTTTCAGCTTCAAGCAATTGTTTCAGTTCTGATTCAGATAAGTTCGTCGCTTTATCTAAATAAGCGTTATTACTTGATTGGTCTGTTTTATCTAATAAATCTGCCGTTTGTCGTAAGTCTTTCGAATTACCTAAGGTCATAATCCAAGAGTTATGAATCATCATAAAGCTGTTTTTGTGCATAAAAATAGTGTCACCGCTCATTGCGATAACACTTGCGATGGATGCCGCTAAGGCATCAACATAAATATTTACTTTGGCTTTATGCATTTTTAACATGTTGTATATCGCATGACCTTCGAAAACATTACCACCTGCTGAATTGATATGAACATCTATCTCAGATACATCACCAAGTTGGTTGAGTTCGTTTTTAAAATCGACAGCAGTGACATCAGTTTCGTCCCATTTACTTGAAACAATATCACCATAAATATAAATTTCACCTTTATTCTGGGTCTTCTTGTTCATCTGAAAGTAAGTCTTTGTCTTGTCCATGATTGTCACCCCCTTTCGATGTATGTCTTTGTTCTGGTGGTGTATCAATTGGGTATAAGTCACCACTGATTAATGGAACATCGCCACCTTCAACAGGTGGTAGATCTTCCCATGACCTAATATCATTAACCGTATAATAACCACTACGTACAGCTTTAAAATAAACCTCAGCTTGTGTTTTACTATCTGCACGTAAGAACGATTTAACATTAAATTTGAAGTAATAACCCATCGTCCGTCGGTATTTGGTCAATAACTTGCGATTAAATTCTTCTTCATACTGCTTAATGATAGGTAGTAACGTATGTTGTAAATAATAACGGTCAAGTTCTTCATTTGATTTAAATGTCATCGCGTTATTCGCATTTAAAAATACCGATGGTATCTGAAATACATTCGCAATACGTTCCCTTGTTAAATTTTCGGTGGCCACAATATCCTCAGATACATACTTTTTATTTAGTGGGTCAATTTCAACCCCGGGTTCTTGGAATAAAACCCCGCCATTTTCTTCATAGAATTCTTTAAAATTTTGTACAACTGCTTTTCGCTTCTCATCGGAGACGTTAGTCCCATATTTAAGGACAAATGATTCAGGTTTTTCCATCTCTTTTAGATTGAAATTTCGAATGGCATTATCAAAATCAGTTGTATTCTTTAATACATCAACAGGACTAATACCTTGAACCATATTCGAACCAACAATGTGTTTGAAATGCATCATATCTGTATTGTGAATGATTAGTTTATTATCTGTAGCTGCGTGAATACTGTAATAAATATCTTTTGAGGTATTTTCAATTAGTATTTCAACGACATCTGGATTAATTAAATATAATTTATTAGGTTGATGATAAATATCACGTTCGATTAATACATAAGCATTCCCTTTTTCATTTCGACATGTTTCAATTTGATTAATGAAATCAAAACTACTAATTGAGCCATTCGGCGTATCTGTAATGAGTAAAGAAATATCATTTGTTACTGATTCATAATTTTTATAAAGCTTGATAGGAATACTCGCCATTGAATTAGATAATTTAGTAATAGCCGCAAATATCGTTTCATTGGTTTCTAAAGTGTTATTAATAACACCCCAAAAGTTTTTATTACGCCAAGGCGAGAAGTCATAAAGCTTTTGCCTGCTTTGGTCTACCCAATTATCTATCAATTTTTGTTTCATCTTACTGAGTAAATTTTGTTTAGCGATTGCCTTCACCTCCTAACTCAGTAGTTCTTTCATACTAATAAACTCAATATTGCCATTACCTGCGTCTGTAACCACTTTATTCATAATGTCAGTGTAAGTATTTAATAACGCTGCAAAACCGTCGATTTTACGATAGCGATTTTGTTTCGTTGGTAACCAATTATCATTACGATCTTTAGTTAATTGAACATTATTGATATACCAACGCATCATTGGATTATTATTAAAAATAACTTTACCATCTAAAAATAACTCATTTAGGTCTTTTAAAGCTGGACTTAAAGTAATCGCTCCTTGTCTTGTTTCTTCTGTTTCAAAACCATAGTTTTTTAATTCTTGATTGAGTTTAAAAGCATTCGCGCGGTCATACGTTATTTTTTCAACAGGATAATATTGATTCATTTCTGTAATCCAATCATAAACTTGTTGGTAATCAACGTATTGTCCAGGTGTTATTGTTAAATAACCTTCCTCTTGCCATTCTCTAAAGGGTATTTTTTCATTGGCGTATTTAACGCGCTCTTCTGGCACCCACGAATGAGAAATAACCGCTATATTACCATCATCTAAGGCAAAAGTAGCGCAAGCCGCAGTGAAATCTTGTGTTTCAGATAAATCATAACCAATCGTGCAAGGTTTCCCTTTGAGTTCTTCTAAATCAATGACTTTATTATTTTTCTTAAGTGTTTCATAGTCTAAGAAACTCATTTCATCATCGTTCGCAAATATATTAAAGCGTTTCGTTATAAAATCCCCACGTTCCGCTGGAACGCGCTTCGCTTTTTCCCAATCCTCTTTCATCGTTTCTAAATCAATTGATACACCCAAATTTGGATTTGCTTTCGCCCAATTTTCTGGATTATCTAAATCATCTTCTTTATCTAAAGAAGCTAAGAAATAAAAAGTACGTTCATCTTCAACCACACCATTTAAAGTATCTTCACCAGCACCAACCATATCAACTAAAGGACCATCTAACTGATAACCCGCCGTTGTAATATAAACTAGTAAAGGCTGCTTTCTTGATTGTCGAGAGTTTTTTATAACAGAAATCAATTTATAATCTTTGTATTCATGGATTTCATCAAACACACCAATATGTGTGTTTAAACCATCTAACTTCTCACTATCTGCTGCTTGGGGTTCGATTTTCGAATTTGTTTTATCGTAATATATAGCATCTCTTCTTGGTCTGAAATTTTTATTTAATTTAGGTGAAGCTTTTATCATCTTGGTTGATTCATCAAATAATAATCGAGCTTGTTTCATACCATTAGCTAGTAGAACAACATCTGCCCCGGGTTCGCCATCTTCTGAAGCACCATAAGTTGTTAAACCTGATATCAATGTCGTTTTACCATTTTTACGCCCAACAAAAACGACGCCTTCTTTAAAGCGTCGTAAGCGTGTTTCTTTATCTACCCAACCAAACAAGGAACCAATAATGAAATGTTGCCATGGTTGTAATATGAGTTGTCCGTATTCGCCTTTCGAAGGTTTACAGAACTTTTCAATAAATCTTATTGGTTTATGTCCTTTTTCTTCATCAAATTCCCACCGATGATTATCATTTTTGAGGTAATTTAAATGCCTTTGGCATTCTTTTCTAACGTATTCATTCGCCGTAATATTACCTCTAACGACTTGTTGCGCATACCATGTGGTGAGCAATTTAGGTGAGGGTTTATTCAATACTTTAATAGTCACCAAAACCGTCCTCCTCTGATTCAACAATTTTTTCTCTTTGCGCTGCAGTTAATCCTAATGACTTTAATAAATTATTTAGCGTCTGAACCGTTTTTGTTAATTCAATACTTAATGGGTTTTTAACTAAATTCGTAGCGCCTGCTTTATTCGTATGTTCATACATAAGCTGAGACTCTTCGAGTTCATCTCTTAATCGACAATAAAATTTATAAGTCTCTAAATAGAGATCTATTAAGATATCATCTGAAGTTTGATAACCATCGATATAACTGACTAATTGCTTTTTTGTTAATTCCAACCTTTACCCCCCTTTCATGAAAAAATCATTTGCGTTGCGAACGACGAAACTGTCCGCGGTCTCTTTATTTCTTTTTCTCAAAACAAAAACCAGGGGGCATTAAAGTTTTATCGTTCGCACTTTTCTTTCTACATTTTCTGTTGTAAAAACTTCCTCTTCATCTTTCGCGTGAATTCTATTGTGACACTTCGAACAAACGCACATGAGATTATCTAAATCTAGCGCTTTTTGAAAATCACTTTTAACATAAATCATATGATGAACTAAGTCAGCATCTGTATATCTATGTTTCCTTAAACACATTTGACACAAATGATTGTCTCTTTCTAATGCCATGTGTCTCAATGTATGCCAGTCTTTAGACTTGTATAACCTCTTGGTTTCCTTTGTTAATTCATCACTATCTATTAATCCTTTGTTGTATATATACTTGCCATACCATTCATGTATTACTTGCATAACGTGTTGCTTATTGTGTCTATCACTGACGCTTAGTCTTCGCTTACACGCTTCTAATGATGTATCCATTTGTTTGTACTGTGTATTAAAGTGTGTCTCTACCTTGTCTTGTAGCATGTAAGATAAGTATGTCGTAATCATGTAGAGTGTACCCTCTGTTGTTTGTTTAGCATGGTCTATCATCTTGTTTCTTATGTCCATAACTAACTTATGCGCACTATCATTATGTTGTTGATACTGACTATTCGTTATTGCTTGCGTTAATGCATCATAATCAAATACTAAGTCTGTAGATTGCATTACGTCATTAACATATGTTGTCTTGCCACTCATTGGTGCACCATATACAACTACTATCCTCATACTTATTCACTCCCTTACGCGTTAGTCTACACAACAAAAAGAGACACACCCGCGGAATGGATGTGTCTCGATATAATATAGTATTGCTTATTTATAATAACCAATTTACTTTGTTTGAGGTTGTATTCTCATTTCCTAAATCAATTATATCAATTCAATAACTTAAAGAAAATTCGTTACGGGTTGTACTGATTGTATTGATTGTACTGATGATACTGATGCTATTGATTGTACTGATTGTATTGGTTGTAAGGATACTACTGATTGTATTGATTGTATTGGTCAGACGCTTGATGTTGGTATAGCACACGAATGATATCATCTATTCTACTATCTAAATTAGTTTGACCAATATCAAATATCTCGCGTATTTCCTTCTTGCTAACATTATCTTTAAGTAACTGTAATATATTAAAGTTCTTATCATTATCAATATATTGTTCATAGCTATCAATGAAGTTAACTACCTCTACATGCTTATAATACATGCGTTCTATCTTACTATTACCAATAACTATGTTTGATACCTTGTCTCCTACACTGCCTTGTGCTTTAGGCATAACAGACTCTACACCATATTGAGCTGTTGAATTACTATCGTATTCATAACCTTGTTTGAGTAATACGTTCTTTCTCCAATGGTATTCAAATATCATTGTTTTAATATCTTGTGTCTGATACATCCAATTCCTCCAGTTACTTTCTATTCAGATTATTGTATATATCTGATTCATTTACATATTATTCATGAGTATGTATGTTATCAGTGTTATACTTTTTCATTTGTGATCTCTCTCGTAATGATTCACTTAATTTTTTAGGTTCTGTATGTGTCTTACTGCTAAGTTCTCTCTTAATCTCTTGTTGTAGTAATATATTTTGCTTAGATAGATTAAATATCTTCTCGTTCTTTTTATCATTCAGCACAATCAGGCTAATAATTAATGATATGATCGCTATACTAAACACAAAAGTTAGAATTACCCACATGTTATTTACCTCCTATATTCTCGGCTATATCTTTAATTGCTACATAATCTGGTGCAAATACACCTACAATATTAAAAGCGATTAAAAGACAACCCGTCAGTATCATTAGCGATGATATTCCAATAATCAAACCACATAAATCATAATCTTCAACTCTTTTTGATGATTTCCAAATCAAGAAAATAGAGATTGCTATGATAGTTAAACCAAGTATTGTAAACATCAACGAACTTACATAAGTTCCGTGTACATAAACTTCAAACCCTTTTTCTCCTGCACCTTGTAGGTACTGACCAACTTTATCTAAGTAATTCATTATATCTTTATCCATTAACTAAGCCTCCTTAATACTTTTTCCATGCATCTACTTCATCGTAACTAAGTAGCTCTACCATATCGTTAGCCTGTTTCTTAACTATGATTTCATATGTGATCTCTTTACTTAGTTCATATAGCGCTATGATTAATAATATATTGAATATACGTTTAAGCGTTTCGGATTTGTATGTGCCTTTTGTAAAACGTGCTTTCAATGACTTCTTACTAAGTAACTCATCTTCACCTACAACAATATATTTAAATGTTTCATTCATTCCCTTTAACTTAATCGAATGTTTTAATTTCTTTATCTCAAAGACTTCGCCAGGAAATCTTACTGTATCTCCAACGTTATCAGGTTCCTTTAACATATATTTAGTCATTTGCCATCCTCCGTTTCCATACTCATTTTAAGTTTGAATTTATCAAGTTCTTTCGTGGCTACTCTTAATTCTTTTAATGCACGTTCTACTCTCTTAGTTAATAAAGTAAATTCGTTTAAATTTTCGATATTAATACTTGTTTTCATTTTATATTTAGCCATTTATTCGTCCTCCACTTCATACATTTTTGGATACATGCTTAAAATTTGTATTCTATAACCTATAGTTTTAACTTTCACTTTGTCCCCAACTTTCAATTGAGCTTGTACATCTGCACTATCAAATCTACCTTTGAATAATAAATCACTGTTTTATATTACTGTTTTATCATCTAGCACTATATAAAATTTATCGCTATCACTCTCACGCTTATTGTATTTATCTGTTATCTGCCCACTGAATTCTTGTTTGTGGTTATACTGAGCAATAGGTACGCCTATAAGTAACACGATTACTAATATTACAGGTAAACTTATTGTTCCTACACATCCTAATTTCTTCATTTATTTACTCCCCAATCCTAAAATATCTGCTCTTACTTTTTTGACTTCTAAATCATATTCATTAGCTAAGTCTATAGCGTCGTTATAGTCTTCAAACACTTCAGCTCTAAAAATATCCTCGGTTGTATTGATAATTCTTGCCCTAGGTCTGCTATCTGCAAATACTTCTACAATATCTTGGTACATTCTATCTTCATGCATAACTACATAATATTCTTTACCTATTTGCATTTACTCACTGTCCTTCCTTGCATCTTTTAAAGCTTTATCCTGTACTCTTTGCAATTGTTCTTCTAATGTGCCACCTGGTCGTTTGAAATAACTTGTTAACCCTTTAACCTCACCTTTTTCTTGCATAATCCACCACAATAAATCAACTAATGCGTATTTATAACCTTCTTTATATTCATCAATATCTTGTGTGTTTATATCTTCAATTGTTTCACGTATCTTAACTTGTATATCTAAAACGTTTAATTTCATATTTACTCACTGTCCTTTCTTAACGATAATTCAATAAAATGTTCTGATATGTTTTTATACTCTGCTATCCTCTTAGCCTCTTCCTTACTCTCTGCCTCAACCACAGTAAACGTTTCATTCTCTCGTGCTTGTGTAATATGAGTGAAAGTGTGACCGGTTGAATCTGTTAATGTGCGTATTAGATGTTGCATATAATCACCAACCAATTCTTTCTATTTTCTTATTCATATATGGCAAACGGTCATAAAATTCTCTTGCTTCAGTTTTCCAATAAAAGTATTTTTTATGCGACTTGCCTTCATCATCGACCCACAATACATTCCATTCGCTCATACTAAATGTATCTGTAATACCTTTAATTAGACCTAACATCCACACTCACTCCTTATTAAGTAACTCTTTAACTTTTTGTAGTATGTCTTTAGTATCCTGTACTTCCAAAACCTTTTTCTCCTCTTGCTGTTTCATTGCTAAACTCCTTAACTGTCTCTAACTCTGGTGTCCATATTGGTACGATAACTAACTGTGCTATTCGGTCGCCTTTGTTGATAACATAAGAACCTATACTAAAACCTTCTTTTGCTAATTCATATGTCATCATCTCGCCTTTGATATCCATGATGTTACGTGTTTTAATTTCATTTGGCGTTAACACTACTGAATCATTCTTAACATTAATCTGCATATGGCCTTGAAAGCCTGCGTCAATTTTCCCTGTCTCAACTACAAGATGTGTCTTACTACTTACACCACTTCTGCTTGTTAGTAATCCCACATAGCCTTTAGGAATATTCACTGCTAGATCAGTAGCAATTAATGCTTTCTGTTGTGGTTCAAGTATTATTGTTTCTGCTGCGTATATGTCGTAACCAGCTGATTCATCATCTGCTCGTTTAGGTTTAGTTGCGTTGTCGCTTAATAGTTTGATTTGTAGTGATTGGGTGTTTTCATATCCCTGTAAGATAGTGTAGTTGTCGTTTCCTAATTTTGTATTTTTGGGTTCAATCATTTTGTTTGTCCTCCTCAATAAAACTCTCTATTTCATCAACCTTTAATATTGCCTTACGATTAATTTCATCTAACACTCTTAAATAAATCCAATCATTTTCAACAATCGTTTTTGCTAATTGTCCTAAGTCATTAACTGCAAAAGTAGTGTAGTAGTTTTTTCCACTTTTACTTCTGATTTTTAAATTCATCTACTCGTCCTCCATATATTGTTGTTCTATCTTTTTAACTTCTTTATCTACTTGTTGATGTAACATTGCGCTAAATGCAATTTTCAATTCTTCTGTTTTATTTTCTCTCAATTCTGAAATGTAGTTGTCCCAAGATCTCGATTTAGATTTTAATTCTTTATATGTTTTCGAAGTGATAATTACTGATTCAGCCAATTACTCGTCCTCCATAAATTTTTTATATGTCCCTTTGGTTTTATATTCAACATCCACTAACTCTAATTCCAAATCATACTTCATACCTATAGATTGCATTGTCATAGTATTAAATCTTCTTGCAATACCTTCAGCTATAACAGGACTATTTATTATCCCTGCATGATTAAAATCAACAATACGATCAGTTTCTGCTAAATAACCTTGACCAATAACTTTAATTACCATCGCTGTCTTTCTACGTATTCGTTGTTCCATCTATTCTGCCTCCAAATCACTTAATAAGTTGTTAAATTCGTTTGTTCCTTCTAAAGACGCCATAGTTAACATAGCATTCAACAATTGGTTACGTTGTCCAGTGATTTTTCCTATAATATAGTATTGAAACAAACCATCCTTTGAATCTTTCTCAACTCGTTTTAATCGTTCACTTTCCATGTCGTATTTTCTATTTAATTCTTCTTTCAATGAGTCCCATGCCTTTTGATAATCAACAGGCTCTTTACGTTCAAATTGATCTAATAACTCATCAAATTTATTCACCATCCTACTCGTCCTCCATAAATATTTTCTTATTTAACTCAACTGCATGTTTTATTAAAGCTTCGTTATTTCCGAATTCATTTTTAGCATCCTCTTCCACACAAAGTAGATAGTTATCCCACGCCTTTGCTTTGCATTCTTGCTCTGATAAACGTTTTTTAGTTGCTATTACTATATCGTCTAGTAGCCTTGCTTTTTGATAGACTTCTTTTAATTCATCAAGACTTTTCAATACTTCGAAACCGTCAAATTTAGGATTAACATTTTTATGTCCAATTAAATAATTTCTAAGTCTATGTTCATACTCGTACGCCATCTAATCACGCCCCTTAAAAACGTAAAATATATTTTATTTCTAAATTGCTAAATTTACCTAGCGCTATGTGTAATATCATTAAGTCGTCGGAGTTTAAATTACTTACAACCAATTTATCGAAAACAGCTCTAATATCTTCTATATAAATGTTTCGTTCACTCATCTACTTAACCCCCAACTTATCTAGCTTGCTTCTATAATATTTATAGGTAGCGTTAGCAGGTATAACCTCTAATTTATAGTTAATGAATTTGCTGAAGTCTTTTAACAATGCTTCCTGTTGTTCCTTCTGTTTCTTGAGCGATGGAACTATTTCCCACTCTGTATACTGCAAATCATGTTTAAATTGTTCGATAACTGATTGTAGGTTTTCATTCTCACTTAGTGCGTTCTGCCACTCATCAAAGTAAGTGTTGGATTGTAAACGTAACGCTTTGTTTTCATGCGCTAAATCTTTGTTCTTCCATCTCAGCGCTTCTATATCATCGATTAGTGTGTCTCGTTCTGTTTTGTATTGGTTACGTTCTTTTACTGCATCGTGCCATTTACCTTCCATTTGATGAGCATCTTCGTATATTTGGTTTAGCTTGTCGTTAAGTCTTACACGTTCTTGTTCTAAAGCCTTGTAAGATATGTCATAAAAACTCACTCGCCATCACTCCTCAATCTAATATGAATATCGGTTTGCAACTCAAAAAGTTGTTGATTAATTCGCAAACTTCCCAAAACTCTTGAAAGGTTAACTTTGTTGCTTCTGCAGGGTTATCAGTACCGAAAACCGCATGTTTGCCAATCATACTTTTGTAAAAATAAGGTTCTCCCTTATCTGGATGTATCTGCATTAACATCATCTACTCCACCAGCTTTCCGTCACGCCAGATTAAAGTCATTGTGTCGTCATCATTAAACAAGTATATTTTTTCGGTTTTTGTATCGTTACCTACATTACTATCCAATATGTCTTTTACACTTTTCCCTTCGCAAGAAGTTGCTAGAAAATTATCGTATTTGTCGCTGTAAACTTCTATCGCCTTTTCAAGTACTGTGTCTTCTGTAATTTCTTCCTCGACTTCGAAAATAACAACACCAGATTCAGTTATTTTAATGTCTGGTAAATCACTAACTTTAGAAGGTGGTAAATGAATAGATACATCATATTCTCGTTCTGGATTTCCTACCCAATAACCGTCTGACAATTTAATTTCATAACTTGAGAAACCAAACTTATCAACCATATACTTAGCGAACTCTCCGCATGTCATTTCTACTTTACGTTTAATCTTTACCATTCATTCGTCCTCCTATAATAGATATCACTAATCTTTAAACTCTATAATATATTTATATCTATAACTGAATTAATCCCAATTCTCATATGCACGTTCTAATGATTTTTTTGCTTGCTCACTATCATATTCAAATATATGTTCTATCGCTTTACCTATATTGTATGCTGTTACTGCGTCAAAACCTTCAACTACTTGTTCTATAAATTGAGCCCTTTCGGAATTGCTTAATGGTATTACACATTCTCCAGGTTGTATCATTTCTAGTCTTTCATTCGCGATCACTCCGCAACTGCGCTTACGTTGTTGTAAGTCGTTGGATTGTTTTTGGTCAGCTAAGATTATTTTTGCTGTACTACTCACACTTTCCGTCTTACTCTCTATATAGTTACTCCACAATTCAAAATGATTGTCGTCTGTGATTACGTATTCAATGCCTTGTATTTGTTCAATCACTGCAACAGTATAACCATCTTCTTGCTCTTCATTTTCTGCTCTTACATAATTCGCAAGCCTTGTCACATTCCCAACGACCCTCATACCTTCACTGTATTCACTTTTGCCTAAATCATGCACGATAACGCGATCATATTTATTTAAGTCTTTTATCTTCATTTACTTAACCACCTTTGGAAATATATCATTTTTCATTAAACCTGCTACATATTTACCACGTGGATGTACTTGCGGTGTGCCATCATACAACCAAGGATGATTGTCTCTATGTTTAAGTTTTTTATACTGCTCATTTTTCATTTTTGAAATTTTTAATTGTTCACGTTTTTGTACATCTCTATAATCATTTAATCGATAATGTCTAGGTGCTTGACACGCCTCATGCAATGTCCAACCGTAAAGCAATCTTTTGCTTACATAGTTTTTACTTAAATCATTCTTATACATACATTTAAGGTTTTCGCCCATAATGTGATATGTTTTGCCTTTAACAAGTACTGTTTCCACTAATCTTTCACCTCTGGTTCGCCAAATTCTATGAATGTACCATCTAAGTAATCGTTAACGTGCTTGTCCATGTCTTGACCAATCCACGCTAAAGCTTCTTGTTCTTCTTCATTTGGTCGTTGGATATATGGCACTACCTTTTCGAATTTAGCGTAGTATTTAATTTTCATTGTTCCTGGTTCATTCATGCAATCACCTCTTAGCTTTCTTGCGTTCACTTCTTGCCTTTTTCAATTCTTCGTATGTTATCCAAGTTTGACCTGTATATTTAGGTGCTTCACATACCCATATCAATGGGATGTCTGGATATTTATATCTAAAGTGTTTCGCTTTATATCTAGCAACATCTGTTGGCATACCTTTAACATCTATGACTTCCAGCAGTCGCCCTTTATTCCATAACGCAAAATCAGCGACATATTCTGTTTTACGTTGCTTTCCATTCTTAGGAATCAACTCATATCTAGGTTGTAGTTCAATATAATCTATTAGCCCATGTTCTTTTTGTCGTTCTAAATGCTGGTAATATCTACATTCAACTTTGCTGTCGAACACGATACCTTTATATTCAACTTTCTTCGCATTATATTTACTCATGCTGTTCACTCCTACATGTAATCAAATATGCTTGTTTGATCTGCGCGTTCTAATCTGTGTGTACGTTTGATTTCTTCTAATCTCTCATCACTAATAATGTATTCATCAATGCCGAAATGATTATGCAATCCAAATACACGATTTCTATTATTATCTAGTGGGATAACATCGATAGTTATATTACTGTTGCTTTGTTTTAATCTATATTCTGTACTCAATCCCATTTAGCACACCTCACGAATAGCGTCTGTTGTAGCACGTTTTGCTTTCTCTGCGAATAAAAGTTCATCTAACATTGTTTCGTCTCCATGCGCCCCATCTATGAACTTCTGTGCATACATATCACTTAATTTTGGTGCACCTAAAAAGTCTTTTACATATTGAATTGTTTTTACCATGCGTCTCTCTCCCTGTAGTCTTCACCTAAGACTTTTGTTTTTCTTGCGTTCATCTTCATTCTTGAATTAATACGTTGCCAATTTTGGTTCTGTTTTAATTCTTTATCGCTATAGTTAGTAGTAAAAATGTTATTCATTCCACTACGGTTATCTACAATGCTAAATAGTTTATTTAATGTATGTTCAGTGTTTTCTACACCCATATCATCTAGTACTAATAAATCTAATTCACTTAGTAGTTTTACTAATTCATCTGTTGTTTCTACTGCATCTTTGTTATAAGTAGCTTTGATTCTATCCATTAACTTAGGAATGTGCATAAATGCTACGGTATAACCTTGTGCTTTAACTGCTTTCGCTATCGCATATGCTAAATGTGATTTACCAGTACCGTATGATCCTTGTAAGATAAGCGACTTGGGATTATCTACTGAAAATGTTTTTACATATTCAATAGCTGTTTGTTTCGCATTATCCTGCGATTCATTTTGTGGTTGGTAGTTGTTTACTGTCGCTTCTTGAAGTGACTTATTAACGTTAGATTGACTAAATAAATAATTGATGTGCTTTTGTTTCTTTTCTCTTACTGTTGCTTCAGCTGCTCTTTTCATTGAGCAATCACAACCATGTTTAAATTCTTGACCATTTTCAAATTTGTAATAATCATACTTACGTTTACATTCGTCACAGTACAAATCTAATTCTTGTTCAACGATATTACTTTTAGGTTTGAAATTTCTTGATAAGCTCGCCATCGACTGCATGTAATCACTCCTAATCCCAATAACTAGGGTCTTGCATAGCATCTAACATGTCCTGCCCTTGCAACCCATTATTTTTATTTGAACGCTTTTTGTTTCTTGCTTGTATATCTTCTGTAGTTTTTACGCCATCGTTGTCCCACGCATTTAATATAGAATTCACATAGCTCCAATTAGTTACATTATTGTTAACTGCCTCTTTCATTGCTTCAATTACAATCTCATTACCGTTATCTTCAAAGTCGTCTATCCACCAACCTATTTTTTCTGCTATAAATGGTTGCAACATTCCAAATCCATTTTCTTGATAGAAATCAAACGGTGATGGTTGTGTACTACTACTGTCATTCTTAGTATTGTTATTATTAGTTAAATCATTATTAGTTCTATTATTATTAGTAGTTCGCCCTTTCGCGTATTCGCGTTTCGCGTTTTCCCCATCCGCGTATTCGCGTTTCGCGTTTTCCCCAAATGGCATTTCGCGCTTTTCTTTTGGCTTCTCATAAACTAAATATTCATAACCTGCAAAATCTCCGTTTTCTTTCCGTTTACGACTTCTTTCCACATATCCATAATTGATAAGTTCATTAATGCCACTGTTAACAGATTTTTGACCATCCGACATATGTTTAACTACTTCAGAACTGTATATTTGCCAATCATCTGGTCTGCTTAAGAAATACAATAATATCCCTTTAGCTTTAGCACTTAGTCTTTCATCAAATACAAATGTTTTATGAACGGTTACAAACTCGCCACTTTCTTTTATAGTTCTAAATGTCGCCATGTTTCTCACCTCTCAACATCTTATTCAGTTTTTCGTCTACATCCACCCAACTATCTTGTAAGTGGTATTTACTATTGAATGTGTTCATGCCTATTTGATGTTGTTCTGTATGATGCTTTCTGCATAAGGCTAATACTTTATTATTTGTATGATTTATTTTATTTCTATTACGCCCGCTACCTACGGTTTGATAATGTGCTAAATCAGCATTTACATCGCCACATATAACACAAGTTCGGTTAATGGTAGATTTGTATAGAAAGTATTTATCATTGCTCATGAGGTCGCTCGTTTGCTTTCTCATAGGTATGTCATATTGGAATATAAAATCTAATATAAGTTCGATTAATTCACTAGCTTGTCTTCGACTACAATTACTTAACGACATCGGTTCGTAGCCATGTAAAAACTCTAATTGCTTTTGGAACATATATCTTAAGTAGTCCATCGGTTGCCCGTAGTGGTCGAATATATCTCTTATCATTGCGAACACTTTACGACGTTGCTTACCAGTTATCTTGTATGGATCAATCACATCTACATCGCATTCGACTTCTAATCCGTTATCAAGTAACAGAAAGTCTTTATTTGTTAGTTCTACACCCTCGATGACAGCAGTTATTGTGCCGTCATCTTGTTGGATGTAACTTTTAATTATTGCCACTTAATCACGTCCTAAAAAGGCAAATCATCCGACTGAATATCAATTGGTCCATTGTTATTAGCGAATGGGTTATCATTGCTTGAACGTTGGTTATTCGTGCCTGTCTGTTGTCCTTTAGAAATATTGTTTGCCTGTCCGTTGTTTTTAGGTTCCAAGAATTGAACACTGTCTGCGACAACTTCAGTAACAAATACACGTTGTCCTTCTTTATTCTCATAGCTACGTGATTGCATACGACCATCAACTCCAGCTAAATGACCTTTAAATAAATAGTTGTTTACATTTTCTGCTTGCTTACGGAAAACAACTACATTGATAAAGTCTGCTTCTCGTTCACCTTGTGCATTAGTAAATGTTCTATTAACAGCTAAGGTGAAGTTTGCAATATTTACACCAGATGGTGTTGTTCTAAATTCTGGGTCTTTCGTTAAACGTCCTACTAATATGACTCTGTTAATCATTGTTCAAGCTCCTTTAACCATGTTTGGATTGATTTTCTTGATTTATTTATTTGTTCATTACTCAATTCATCAATGTTCATAATCTGTAAATTTTTGATTTTGTTCTCATACGTTTCTGTTTGGTTATTTATTTCAACTTCTTTTACAAAGTCTTCTATTTCTTTCTGTAATAACTCTTTTATTTCTGGACTAACTTTTGTATATTTTTCTTGCTTTTCTTTAGCGTCTGCATCATCTTCATCAGTTGGTATGTTAAAGAACTTCATTAAGAAATAACGTTCTGAATAAGTTAAAGCTGTACCATGAGCTTGTGATATATCACTTTGTTGACCAAATGCGTGATAACTAATATCCAATTGTTCTTCTGGTTTATCTGCATTAACCCATTTGTAGTTCAAATCCATTTCTACTATAAAATCTATAACTTCATGACCTTTTTTATTCTTATAAGTGTGTGTAGTCCACTTTTCATTTGATGTACTAGGTATTAATAACAACCTATGTTCAATCATTTTATTTCTAATGCGATGCAATATTTGTGACCCTGATACATAAGTGAAGTTATAGCCTTTTGTATCTTTTGTAAATCCATCTATATTAGCTTTTACATCTGCTATTTTTTGATATATATTAAGTTCCTCACTCATTTATCTCACCCTTAAGCTTCTAGTTTGTTTAATTTCTGCTCCTGGCACTTCTTTACCTGCTTTCAAATCATCTAAGAGTAATTTGGAATTTATTTTAGGTGCTTGAGCTATCCAATAATCTTTAGGTATGAGTTTCTCATTTAAAACTTCTTTACTAGGTGCATTTTTAGAAATGCTGAAACTGTTGAATGCTGTTTTAAATTTTTCTTTACCAGTTAATTCCATAGACTCTTTTAAATTATCTTTTAAACGTTTAACACCGTTTTCGTTTGATGTTTTACGCTGTTTTAAACGTTTGATTTCTTCATCAATTGCGCTATTGTCTGCTTGTAACGATTTAATCACTGATGCGTAACCATCTGCTTTATCTTCTAACGCATCATTAATACTTGCTAAAGTATCTATTAAAGCTTGTTCATCGCCCTGTTCAGAAATTAAGTCATAGACTTGCTTATAGTTATCTGTTAACTCAAATATATTACTCATCGCAAACCAACCTTTCGCCCGCAATAACTTTCTTTGCTTGTTCATAGCGTGCTAATATTTCAGTATCTTTATGTGTGTTATTAAACATGTAGATACTTGCCATGCCTTCTTTATAGTTATCGTGTGAATGATGAAACCAAATCGTATTATCTATATATTCGATAATCATGCCTTCATCTTCTATTTTCTGTAATAGATCAATGGCTAATCGTTTAAATTTTTGTTTCTTCACCACTGCATCACCCGATTCATAATACGGTCTGCTTCATCTGTGTTCTGTTCTATCCATGTGAAAGCAGATTGTTCTAGAATCTCTTGTGCTGTAGCGATTCCAGCATATTCATCGTAAATTGGGACGCTATCTATAAAATCGTTGCTTTCATTTAATAACGTGACCTCTATATTGTCTTCGTGTTTGTACAAATTAATTCTGAATTCAAAACCTAATAGTTTGATTACTTTGCTTTTAGTTGTACCTATTTCGTAATACATCTTGTCTACCTCCTATTTTTGGTGGTATACTTGTGTTAGCTATATTCACAAGTATATTTTGACTGTTAAGCGCTCCAACGCTTAGCGGTCTTTTTTGTTGTCTTTAAATAATTAATCCATGCATCCCATGCCATATAGCTAAAGCATGCTGTTACCCAATAAATCAGTAACAAGTAGATAAAGTCTTTAGTGAATATCAATGCTATGAAGAATGCTAATACTGCTGTAGCTAGTGCTAATGTACCTTTCATGTCGTAACCTCCTTAAAATTCATTTCTATAATCTCTTAAAAACTGATAAGCTTTAGGACCATCAAAACTCCAATTTTTACTGTTTGCGTTTGGATAACTCGCTATTCCTTCTCTTTCTAATATTTTTCTGAATTTTGGTTTGTATAATATACGTTCGTTTACAGTCGTTTCGCTTTTGAATGGAGAGTTCTCTATAAAATCTTTCTTCTTCCACGTTGCTTTTTGTTGATTCATAACTAAATCCATATGTTCTTCCTGTGTAATAATTACATATTGTTCAGGTATGGTTACCGTAAGTTGAGTCATCGTCTATCTCTCCTTTATTATTTCAAAATATTTTTCAATTTCTTGCGCTGCTCAGTACATTACTTACTCTAAATGGCTCTCTCTCTACCTCAAATATTTCAATTACACCATTTTTTTCCACTGTGTGTTCAAACATTTCTGATTTATCTTTGATATTCATTTTTAAAATGTAATGAATATAAGTAATTCTTTTTGTTCTTGTGTCATAATTTCCTCCTATATTTCGAATTGGCTAATTTCTACGCCGTATTTGATTGCCATGTTCTTAATTACTGAGATATAAATTTCAATTAACCTTGGCTCATCATTAATTACATCTAATTTAGATAATTTGTTTATTTGTGATTTAGTAGCACCTTTAGATAACATTTTTGCTCTACGATTATTCACTCGCTGATCTAACTTACAACGCCCTTTTTCTTCTAATAATTTGTATGCTTCTGTACGAATTGATTTATGTTTATCTCCTCCACCTAAGTGTTGAGCTATTGCACCTAAAATTTTGTTAGTGTCATTTCTCCAATTCTTAGTTTCAATACCAACAATATTACGAATGCCTGTAACTTCCGTTTCGATACGTTTGTTAAATTGTTCTTGCTCTTTTTGCACGCTGAACATCATCTCAAGTGCTTGCATTGGTGTTTGAGGTACTTGATATTGTTGTTTAAGTTGTTCTTCCATCTCATTAAATTTATTAATATAAGCCATTTTAAAATCGTTATGACCTTGTATATTGAACATATATAAAGTGAAACCGTCTTTAGTTAAAAGGTATTCATTTTGTGTTCTACCTCTTGAATCTTTGTACTGACCAAGAACTATTAATGTGCTCAAATCTGAGCCTATTAAAATTTGTTCTAAATCCCGTTTCACATTTTTATGTTCTCTTCTTAGTTCTTCTGCTACTGTTCTACTTGAAACTACTGGTCCAAGTTCTGAATTGTTTTCTATATTTATTGTTAATAAGTCTTGCATTTTAAACCCTCCTAATATTAATTGTGCATTTTTGGAACTTTTTGTTCAAAAAAATATTCTGGAAATAAAATGTGTATTGGCACTTCCAAATTTTTCGAAAAGGTTAGCGCCTCATCTAAATCTATAGACATTTCTCCTCGTTCTCTTTTTCCATATTGCTGACCGGTAACTCCGATTAATTCCCCCATGTACTCTTGCGTTTTTTTAGCTCCTTTTCGGAAACTATAAAAACTTTGTGCATTTTTGGAACACCTCCTGACTAATACTATACACATACAGTTCCTAAATTGCAAGTAGCAAAAGCATATTTTTATTTTTTTTCCATTATTTGAATTTTTATTTGCATTTTTGGAACTTTTTATATACTATTGAAGTATAAAGTAATTAAAAACAGGAGGTATTAATGAATGAGTGCTTTTTCGAATAATCTTTCTTATTTAATGAATAAACATGATATAGATGATACAAAGCTTGGCGGACTTGTTGATGTCAATAGAACCACAATTACAAGATGGAGAACAGGTGTTAGAAGCCCGAAATTAGAAAAACTACCAGAAATAGCAAGTGTTTTTAATGTTACACCTATAGATTTGTTAAAAGAAAATATGAGTGAAGTTTCGAATGAAAATATTATAACTCAAATAAATGAAGTCTCGAGTAAACTAGAAGAAAAAAGACAAAAACGCGTTTTAGCATATGCGGAACATCATTACTCAGTGCAGCAACAAGGTGAGAATATTATTTACCTACAATCATATAAAGATTCTAAGACTGAAGAAGTAACTGTAAATGGTTACGTGTCAGCAGGCACCGGTGAAACTTTAGTAAATGATATAGAATTCACAGTTAACTACCCTGCGGGCGTTGTACCACCTCATGATTTTGCTTTACAAGTGAATGGTGATTCTATGGAACCACTTTTTGAACACAAAGAAATTATATTTGTAGAAGAAAATACAAGTATTAATAGTGGACAATTAGGTGTATTCGTTGTAGATGGCGAAGCATACGTTAAAAAAGTATTTATATATCAAGATCATATTCGTTTAGTTTCTCTAAATCCTAAATATGGAGATATGAATTTTTATGGGGATTCTGATGTTAAATTTGCAGGCAGAGTTATCCTCTAATTTTTTAACCATAGATTTACAAAATCAACAAAATATACTATACGAATTAATGCACGTGTCTTTGTACACGTGTGCGTTTAAATAAGTTGTTCGGAATAGAAAATACAAATGAATTAAATAATTAAACTACATTTTCGATAAACTGTATATTAATTACAAAATTGTGTAAAATGTTAAAAATATTTTGTTATACATACTACAAAAGATAATATGGTTTTTGTAAACTAATACTAATGTGTTTTTATAACATAAATATATTATTAGGGGAATTTATAATGAACAAAGATTTTAAAACTTTCGAGAATATGGAAAGTTCAACTAAAAAATCAAAATGGTACAAACGGAGTTTATTAGTTATTTTAGCACTTATATTCATTTATCCAATTGGTTTAGCTTTAATGTGGGGATTCAAAAAATGGAAATTATGGATAAGAGTTGTTATTACTTGTTTATTTGTAATAGTTTATTTGAGCAGTTTCGGAAATAACGATGATGTGAAAGTTAATAACTCCTCCAATCAAGAAAACCAGGCGAATAATGATTTAAAGAAAGAATTAAAGAATGTAAACGCAGAAAATAAGGACTTAAAAAAAGAAATTAAAGAACTTGAAAATAATAGTGATAAGGAAGATGGAAAAGATGAATCTTCTAAAAAGTCAAATGTACAAAATGATGTAAATAAAGAATCTAAAATAGAAGAAGATACAAAAGAACCTACAGCTAAACAAGATACGAACAAAAATAAACCAAACCGCGAAGCAAAAGCTGCATTAGGATCAGCTAAAACATATGCCGATACAATGCACATGTCTAAAGATGCCATTTACGACCAATTAACTTCTTCAGCAGGTGACAAATATCCAGAAAATGCGGCTCAATATGCTGTCGATAATCTAGAAGTAGATTATAATGAGAACGCTTTGAAATCTGCTGAAAATTATTTAGATATGATGGATATGTCTGACGATGAAGTATACTCTCAACTCACTTCAGATGCTGGTGATAAATTTACTCCTGACGAAGCAAAATACGCTGTAGATCATTTAGAATGATTAAAATAAAGGAAGATAACTATCAAAACCAAAGATAAAATAGCTTTAACTATGTGCTTTTTAGTTATAATTTTAGCTATATTAATTACATAATCATATTTGGGCAGTACCCCTGCCCTATATATTTTTAAAACCAAAAAGAACGTACGTTCTAAAAGGAGATATTATTATAGACACTGTTATTACTTATACTTCTTACGCTGTTGTAATCTTACCATTAGTTATTTATTGGATTTATAAAAACATAGATAAGTAATTTTCAAAGGAGTTAATTATGAATTTAAGTTATAGAAAAAAAGAAGCTTTGAATAAATTGAATAATGAAGAAATCTATACAAATATTTCTCCAAAATATATAAATGAATCATCAGATGAAAATGTAGAAAAAATGGTTGAAACATTTATTGATTTTTTCAGAAAGATAGATGGACAAGATAAGGAGGATGACGATGAATATAATTAAACGTAATGGAAAATGGCAATATGATTTTAGATATAATGAAAAACGCTATCGAAAAGGAGGGTTTAGGACAAAGAAAGAAGCAGAATATGCAGGTAATGAAAAATATAATCAAGCTACTAAAGGTATTGATTTAGATAATAAAATCTCATTTTCTCAATACGCTAAAGAATGGATTGAAGCATATAAAAAACCATATGTATCTAAAAAAACATATAGAGATAATTATAGACATTATGAAAAAATAAATAATTATTTTAGCGATGTCCCGATCAATAAAATTAATCGAACACAATATCAAAAATTTCTAACTGAGTACAAAGAAAAATTATCTCAAGATCAATTAGGAAGAATAAATGCGTTATGCAAAAAATTAGTAGAAAATGCTATGTATGATGGTTTATTAACTAAGAATTTTACATTTGATGCAAAAGCTGATTCTACAAAGCCACCCGTCAAAAAGGAAACAGATAAGTATTTAAATTTAGATGAGCTTAGTATGATAAAAGATTATTATATGAAACGCACACAACACCTTTCAGCATCCACACACATAATATTGTTAATGCTTGAAACTGGCGGACGTTTTAGTGATTGTATTAATTTAAAACGTGAAGACATAAACCAACTAAAAAACGAAGTCTTTTTAAACGGTACAAAAAATGATACTGCACCAAGATATGTAAAAGTATCTAAAGAATTAATCGAAGTATTATTAGATTATGCGAATAAACGGCCTGCAAATTTGAGCGGTTACCTATTCACACATAATGGTGAACAAATTACTAACCCAAGTGTTAATAAATCAATCAAACAAGCATGTGAGAAATTAGACATCAAACGTAATATAACTAGTCACGCATTCAGACATACTCACGCATCTTATTTAATTTACAAACAAGTAAACATATATTATATATCTAAACGATTAGGTCATTCAGATATATCTATCACGCTAAATAAATATGGTCACCTACTAAAAGAATCCTTAGCAGAAGATGAAGAACGTACGGTTGAACTTATGAGTAAAGTATAAAGCAACTTTTAATCGCCCTATCCCTTATGTCCCAATCGATTCAGTGATTTTTGGACACGTGACCACACTAAAATATCCCTTGTGTCCACTCAGTGACCAAAATTTTTAAACTTAATGATAATTAATGTAGGTCATAAAAAAAGAAACCCCGTAAAGACGGGATTTCTAAACTGTGTTGATGTCTTGTGATGTTGTCATAGTACCGGCGGTCGGGATCGAACCGACACTCCAAAAAGGAACGGGATTTTGAGTCCCGCGCGTCTGCCAATTCCGCCACGCCGGCTCAATAGCTCATACGAGACTATTTATTAATCATCATTTATATCTGTAAATATTATACAACTTCTAAATGGCATAAATACATTATATTACTAACTACATTTGTCGTCAATAGATTTATTAAATAAACCTGTAATTGCTAGGTTTAAGTACAATAATTTAAAATGTAAATTGTAAATTTTGTCACTATTCAACTTCAAAGCTTTAAGCATAATAACTTAGATAAATGTTAAAAATTAAGTAAAAGTTAAAATCTATAAAACATGAATTTCCTCTATATAATTATATAGAGGAATTAAAAAGATCAAAGTAAAATATTAATGCTAATTAGTTATGACTTCACTCTCAACTTCATGAATCATTTGTGTAATTTGATTATATTCATTCAAAACAGCAACTTTTGGGGCATGTGTAGAAAGCTCTTCTTCCTTCAGTTGAACATAACTCATAATGATTACCACATCATCCACTTCAACTAATCTAGAGGCCGCGCCATTCAAACAAATCTTACCACTACCTCGTTCACCTTCAATCACATATGTTTCAAACCTTGCCCCATTATTATTATTTACAATAGCTACTTTTTCATTAGGTAATATATCAACTGCTTCTAATAAATCTTTATCTATAGTAATACTACCTACATAGTTTAAATTTGATTCCGTAACTCTCGCTCTATGAATTTTTCCATTCATCATTGTTCTAATCATTATATACAATCTCCTACCACAAAATATTTATAATAATGTATGTTGTTTAAATTAATAGTACAAAATACTATTATGATTATTCATATTACCATATTATATAGAAATTGCTACAAATATTAGAATTTAAAATAAGATTACATGTTAAGACTAAAAAGATAAAAAAAAACTTCCCATAAGGAAGAATAAATGGAGCGGAAGATAGGACTTACACCTATATCTCATTCCGGGAAGGAATGTGTTCTGAGAGTTGAACTACTCCCGCTTAATTATTAAATTATGGAGCGGAGGATAGGACTTACACCTACACCACGTTCCGGGAAGGAACGTATTCTGAAAGTTGAAATACCCCCGCTTAATTACTAAATTATGGAGCGGAAGATAGGACTTACACCTATACCTCATCCCGGGAAGGAATGTGTTCTGAGAGTTGAACTACTCCCGCTTAATTATTAAATTATGGAGCGGAAGATAGGACTTACACCTATACCACGTTCCGGGAAGGAACGTATTCTGAAAGTTGAAATACTCCCGCATTTTGATGAAGGCGGCAACCGGATTTGAACCGGTGATAAAGGTTTTGCAGACCTCTGCCTTACCACTTGGCTATGCCGCCAATAAAAAACTGGGCTAGCTGGATTCGAACCAGCGCGTGATGGAGTCAAAGTCCATTGCCTTACCGCTTGGCTATAGCCCATTAATATAGAGGGCGGATGATGGGAATCGAACCCACGAGTGTCGGAACCACAATCCGATGCGTTAACCACTTCGCCACAACCGCCATGGCAGGGGCA
>NZ_ANMR01000007.1 GCF_000338275.1 Staphylococcus xylosus NJ | reverse complement strand
ATCTCGTTACCGAGAAAAGTCAGAGGAACACTTGAGCATAGGGTCATGTGTAAGAACCACTAATTTTGCTAAAGCAAAAAAGTGTAAAAGTATCTCGTTACCGAGAAAAGTCAGAGGAACACCTGAGCACAGGCTCAAGTGTAAGAACCACTAATTTTGCTAAAGCAAAAAAGAGTGAAAGTATCTCGTTACCGAGAAAAGTCAGAGGAACACCTGAGCACAGGCTCATGTGTAAGAACCACTAATTTTGCTAAAGCAAAAAAGTGGTTCTTTATGTTACTATATGAATGAGGTGAGACGATATGGAATGGTCGGATATTTTTCATGATATAACTACGCGACATAACTTTACTGCCATGCACGATTTTTTAGAAAAAGAATATACTACTGAAGTGGTGTATCCAGATAGAGAAAACATTTATCAAGCATTTGATTTAACGCCTTTTGAAGACGTGAAAGTGGTCATATTAGGTCAAGACCCTTATCATGGACCGAATCAAGCACATGGATTAGCTTTTTCAGTGCAGCCAGATGCCAAGTTTCCACCTTCTTTACGAAATATGTATAAAGAACTTGAAGATGATATTGGTTGTATAAGAAAATCTCCACATTTACAGGATTGGGCACGTGAGGGTGTCTTATTATTAAATACTGTTTTGACGGTTCGCCAAGGGCAAGCGCATTCCCATAAAAATATTGGCTGGGAAACCTTTACTGATGAAGTGATAAAAGCGGTATCTGAACAATTGAAAAATGTCGTGTTTATTTTATGGGGGAAACCCGCGCAACAGAAAATTAAGCTAATAGACACTACAAAACACCATATTATTCAGTCTCCACATCCAAGCCCGTTGTCAGCATATCGTGGTTTCTTTGGATCAAAACCGTATTCTCTGACAAATAAATATTTACAAACAAATGGCATTCAACCAGTGAATTGGTGTGAGAGTGAGGATTAATATATGGAAAAAGAAAAGATTATTCAATTGATTGAACAGGAGTTAGTCCAAGCAGACGAAGCTCAAAGTAATGTTGATTTTGAGAAGCATATATATGCGATTCATACATTAACATCATTAGTTACTGAGACTCGTTCTAATAAACAACGTTATACTGACAATAATTTTAATGTATCATCTTCTTTTAAATCATCAACAGTACAACAAGGAAATACTAAATCGCATATTTCTGAAAATGAAATTAGAGCAATGGGTGGAAAAGTTCCAAATAGTTCCAGTCAGAATGTGACAACCGACACTGGATTAAATTCTAATAAATTGGTTACAGATGATGAAATAGGTAATGGTGACTCAATTTTTGATTTTTAAATGATGGAAGGATGGAAATTAACATGATGAAAGTGTTTATTATTTTAGGTGCTCTTAATGCGATGATGGCAGTGGGTACAGGTGCTTTTGGAGCACATGGATTAGAAAATAAACTATCGGAAAAATACTTATCAATTTGGGAAAAGGCAACAACTTATCAGATGTATCATGGTCTAGGATTATTAGCGATAGGTATCATTAGTGGTACTACATCGATTAATGTCAATTGGGCAGGTTGGTTACTATTCTTTGGTATTATATTTTTCAGTGGTTCATTGTATATTTTAGCTTTAACTCAAATTCGTATATTAGGCGCGGTTACGCCAATTGGCGGCGTACTATTTATTGCTGGCTGGCTAATGTTAGTTATAGCAACGATTAAATTATAAATTTATAATTGTTATAGAATTCATCTTATGGGTATAATACACTCCATGAGGTGAATTTTATTTATGAGTCAAAATGAAAAACAGATAGATAGAGGAGATTTAAAACAGAACTTATCTGAGAAATTTGTATGGGCAATCGCCTATGGATCGTGTATAGGTTGGGGCGCTTTTATATTACCAGGTGACTGGATAGGTCAATCAGGCCCGATTTCTGCAGCTATAGGTATCGTAATTGGTGCATTATTAATGATACTCATTGCGGTAAGTTATGGTGCATTAGTAGAACGTTTTCCGGTTTCAGGCGGAGCCTTTGCATTTAGCTTTTTAGGATTTGGGAGGTACGTAAGTTTCTTCTCATCCTGGTTCTTAACATTTGGGTATATTTGTGTGGTTGCATTAAACGCCACAGCATTTAGTTTATTAATTAAATTTTTATTACCTGATATTTTAGAAACTGGTAAATTATATACGATAGCAGGATGGGATGTGTATATCACTGAAATTCTGATTGCTTCATTATTATTAATTGTCTTTATGTTTATAGCGATTAAAGGTGCAAGTGTTTCAGGATCTCTGCAATACTATTTCTGTGTAGCAATGGTTATTACAATATTATTATTATTTTTCGGTTCTTTCTTTGGTAATAACTTTTCCTTTGAAAATTTACAACCATTAACTAATGAAAGTAAGGGATGGTTTACTTCAATCATAATGATTGTGGCAATTGCGCCATGGGCATATGTTGGATTTGATAATATACCACAGACAGCTGAAGAATTTGATTTTTCGCCTAATAAAACATTCAAACTTATTGTATATAGTTTGTTAGCTGCAGCGTTTACCTATGTATTGATGATATTATACACTAGTTGGTTAAGTACTTCATCGACCAGTTTAAATGGAAACTTATGGTTAACAGGTGCTGTAACACAGGAAGCCTTTGGTTATATTGGCTTAGCAGTGTTAGCAATTGCTATTATCATGGGAATTTTCACTGGATTAAATGGTTTCTTAATGAGCTCTAGTCGTTTGCTATTCTCTATGGGCCGTTCAGGTATTATGCCATCAGTATTTAGTAAATTGCACAATAGATATAAAACACCATATATTGCAATTATCTTCTTAGTTGCTATTACTTTAATTGCACCGTGGTTAGGACGTACCGCCTTGACTTGGATTGTCGATATGTCGTCAACAGGAGTATCTATTGCATACTTTATTACTTGTCTGTCAGCAGCTAGGTTATTTAGCTTCAATAAATCTAGCAATACGTATAGCCCTGTTTATAAAACATTTGCAATCTTAGGTTCAATCGTATCATTTATTTTCTTATTGTTATTATTAGTACCTGGTTCACCAGCGTCACTATCTGTACCTTCATATATTGCATTAGGTAGTTGGTTAGTGATTGGTTTAATCTTCTTTGTAGTGCGCTATCCAAAACTGAAGCGTATGGACAACGATAAATTAAGCAGATTGATTTTAAATCGTTCAGAAGATGACGTCGTAGATTTAATAAATGAACATAAGTCAGAGAAAGCCAATCAATAGTTATTACTTTTCGTAAAAATATGTATTTAGCATGGATTAATAAAAGCTTAATTATTTAAAAAGAAGGACAGCAATCTATAGTGATTAGCTGTCCTCTTTTTTGTGTCTATTGACGTAAATATATAATTCACACGCGTTTTTTACGTATTTTTGTTCCGGAAACAATTAGTTTGGCTATTTGGTCAGCGAAGAGCAATCCTAACGCTATTGCACCAGCTATAAGTGTGACTTCTAACATTGTATTTATAGCTTTACTAAACTCTAACAGTACTAGATTCTTAGTTGCATCAAAGGCTAGTCCACCAGGGACTAATGGAATTATTCCTGGAATCATAAAGATGATAACCGGTTCTTTTTTAACACGAGCCATGATATGACTTAAACAACCTAAAGCTAGACTTCCGAAGAAACTAGAGTAGATCGTGTGCGTAGAAAATCCATCATAAAATAAAATATAAACCATCCAACCACAAGCTCCAACAAGTCCTACAATGTTATATAGACGTTTAGGAACATCAAATATTACACCGAAAAAGAGGGAGGCGGTATAGCTAAATAGAAAATTTAATATCCAAAACATAAACATAACTCCTAAAAAATAATTAGTATTGTACTAACGCCAGCTCCGATACCAAAAGCAGTGACGAGTGCTTCTAAGGATTTAGTGGTAAACATCAACATATGTCCACCGAACAAATCTTGAATGGCATTTGTGATTAACACACCTGGTACGATTGGCATAACTGCAGCAATTATAATAGTGGCGACTGAACCACCTGGAATGAGGTGATGTCCTATAATTGTTATTAAGCCAATTACTAATGCCCCCATAAATTCAGGAATAAATTGAGCATGCAATTTTTGATGTAATAATTCTACTACAATATAGCCCAAAGACCCGGCTACTAATGCGGTAAAAACGTCTATTAAATAGCCACCTTGTAAGTATAAAAAGCTAACTGAAATAATTGCGGCAGCTATAAATTTGTAAAAAAGATAATGACTTTGAATGCTTTGTTCATTGTATATTTTTTGTAATTCTTGAAATGCGTCTTCTAAAGAAATATCACCAAGTGACAGTCTTCTAGAAACGCCATTTGTTCGTGAAATGCGAAGTAGGTTCGTGTCACGTGTTTTAATCCGGAAAATCCTTGGATAAGATTCATTATGTAGCATAAAATTGATGACAGTATTTGTAACAAAACTATTGCTCTCTTTATAGCCTAAAGTAAAAGCCATCCTAGTCATTGTATCTTCCACGCGTGAACCTTCTGCACCTGATTCTAATAGAATTCTTCCAGCAAGCATAATAACATCTTTTGCCATTTTTTCATCATAACTCTCGATTGCTTGATTATAAATTGTCATTTAATCACCAAATAAAAATGTATTTAACCAACACTATTGAATCATTCTCATAGAGTGGGAATAAGTTATTGAATTAATATTTTTTATTGTAACACTTTATTATTACATTTTGTTATAAGAATCGCTCTGAACTTATTATATAAGGGAATTAATGTATTTCGTGCAATTGTTCTGATACATTTATGTTTCAAATATTTCAAATAGGTTAAAATAGTATTAGTTAACTGGTACAGACATATATTGAGTAGCGACAATATAAACAGTTAATATTTAAATTAAGTAGTGGCTAAAGTTCTCCCAAACACACTACAATAAAATGAGTATAAGGGCGTCGCCCTTGTCTCAAAATTAAAAGACCTCGTCATTAGTTAAGCTAGTGACGAGGTCTTTTCTAATCGTAATGTGAAATTTTTTCAATGAGCTAGTAGCACTAATGTAAACTACTTCTCATTCTGTTTTTCTTTCTTCATATATTTATAATGAAAAAAGGTCTTGTAAATTTTCTTTCTTAGCAATGTGGCCTACATAGAAACTACCGAAGTCACCATAGCGTGCTGTTGTTTCATCAAATCTCATCTCAGAGACGATTTTTTTGAATTGTAATGGATCATCTGCAAATAATGTTACTCCCCATTCAAAGTCATCGAATCCCATTGAGCCTGTAATAAATTGTTTGATTTTTCCAGCGTATTGACGACCGATTTTGCCGTGTGCATACATAAGCTCTTGACGTTCTTCAAGTGGGAGCATGTACCAGTTATAAGTTTCATTACGACGTTTATCCATTGGATAGAAACAGATATATTCAGAATGTGGTAATTCAGGGAATAATCTTGGTTTAATATGAGGGTTTTCATAAGGATCTTCATCAGATTTTCCAGCAAGATAATTTCCTAATTCTATGATTGAAACATATGAATATGTTGGGATTAAGAAATCAGTGATTCTTAATTTATTGAATTCATTTTCAAAGGCGTTTAAGTCTTTCATTTCTGGTCGTAATGCCCATAAAAGAATATCTGCTTTTTGACCTGTTATATTGTAAAATGCATGGTCACCAGTATTGTTTATGCGAGCTGATTCATGTTTATTTAAAAATGATTGTAACTCTTCTACGAGATTTTGACGTTCTTCATTCGGAACTAAACGTAGGCTTGACCAATCAATAGCATATAATAAATGTAAACTGTACCATCCATCTAGTGTTTCTGGTGCTTGTGGCATTTAAATCTCTCCTTTTATGAAAATTTTTATGTCTTCACTACAAAATTTTACCATAAAGGGAGTATTAAAACATAAGTAAATGATTACAAATTGGTGACATGGAATTCTAAGAAAAAATAACGTATAATGGTATTCGTAAAATAAAAAGAATTGAAATTTTGAGGAGGCCCTTATGTCTTTATTAGATGTATTACAAGAAAAACTTTCAGGAAAAAACGTGAAAATAGTCTTACCTGAAGGAGAAGACGAACGAGTACTAACAGCAGCAACACAATTACAAGGGACAGACTATGTGACACCTGTAGTACTAGGTAACGAAGCAAATATTAAAGCCTTAGCTAATGACAAAGGTTTAGATATTGCAAATTTAGAAATTATTGATCCAGAAACAAGTGAATTAAAACAAGAATTAGTAACTGCTTTTGTTGAACGTCGTAAAGGTAAAGCAACAGAAGAACAAGCACAAGAAATGTTGAAAAATGTTAACTACTTCGGCACAATGCTTGTTTATACTGGTAAAGCAGAAGGTCTTGTTAGTGGTGCGGCTCATTCTACTGGAGATACTGTGCGTCCAGCATTACAAATTATCAAAACAAAGCCTGGTGTCTCTAAAACTTCAGGTATCTTCTTTATGATTAAAGACGATCAGCAATACATTTTTGGTGATTGTGCAATTAATCCTACACTTGAAGCACAAGATTTAGCTGAAATTGCAGTTGAAAGTGCTAAGTCTGCTAAAAGTTTCGGTATGTCACCACGCGTGGCAATGTTAAGTTTCTCAACAAAAGGATCTGCTAAATCAGATGATGTTGAAAAAGTCTCAAACGCTGTAGACATAGCTCAAGAGAAAATTAAAGCTGATAATATTGAAGACGTCGTCGTAGATGGTGAATTCCAATTTGACGCAGCAATTGTACCAGAAGTTGCGAAGAAAAAAGCACCAGACGCTAAAATTCAAGGCGATGCAAATGTATTCGTATTTCCAAGTTTAGAAGCTGGAAATATCGGTTATAAAATTGCTCAACGTCTTGGTGGCTTTGATGCAGTTGGTCCAGTATTACAAGGTCTTAACTCACCAGTAAATGATTTATCACGTGGCTGTTCTATAGAAGACGTATATAATCTATCAATCATTACTGCTGCACAATCATTACAATAATGGATTTAGCAAGTAAATATTTTAATACCTCAGATTGGCGTTATATAGATCATTCTTCGGGTTTGGCGCCTATGCAGTCATTTGCATTTGATGATACATTTTCTGAAAGTGTAGGGAAAGATTTATCATGTAGTGTTGTTCGCACATGGGTACATCAACATACTGTAATATTAGGTATTCATGATTCAAGGTTACCTTATTTGCAAGATGGTATACGTTATCTTACTGAAGAGCGTGGTTATAATGCTATTGTTAGAAACTCGGGCGGACTAGGTGTGGTCTTAGATCAAGGTGTGCTGAACATATCATTGATTTTTAAAGGGAAACATGACATAACGATTGATGAAGCTTTTTCAGTAATGTATTTATTAATTGCTAAAATGTTTGAAGATGAAGATGTTGAAATAGCGACACATGAAATCGAAAGGTCATATTGTCCAGGTAAATTTGACTTGAGCATTAATGGTAAAAAGTTTGCTGGTATTTCGCAAAGACGCGTTCGTGGTGGTATTGCAGTTCAAGTTTACCTTTGTGTAGAAGGTGATGGCAGTGAAAGAGCTGAGATGATGCAGTCCTTTTATGAACGTGCATTAAAAGATGGCGAAACCAAATTCACTTATCCAAATATTGAACCATCTTGTATGGCGTCTTTAGAAACGCTATTAAATAAGAAGATAACAGTCCAAGATGTGATGTTCCAATTGTTGTATGCAATCAAAGATTTAGGCGGACGCTTGAACATGGAGCCAATAACTGATGAGGAATGGCAATTATATGAAGGTTATTTTGAAAAAATGATAGAGCGTAACGCTAAAATCAATCAAACAATGAATTAGATTAGAGTAAGGCTAGTATGGGTACTTGAAGATTAAGTATACATACTAGTCTTTTTTTATTTTGTTAAATTAAATAAGATTTATAGCAATAGGTTTTTAAATCTGTTGAATTATAGAAATGAAATAAGTAATATAGTGAAAGTATGGTTTAAAAACTAATAATTAATAAATTTGGCCATTTTCAATGTAAGTTTTTGAATATATGGCCTAGGCGTTTTATAATGAGTAAGTATGAACATGAATTAGCATCTGGTATTAATTTTTGCGATGGTTGTTTATAGGTCTCTATCATAATGTAAGAAGGTGTAGTTTATAGAATTTGATAAACTATGACCAGAGTCGTATGGCATTATATAGAATTTGTGAGATAATATAAAATGATGTTTGCAAAAATAATGAAAATGTTTAATGCTAATGAGATTTTAGCTAAATTTAAAAATTGCATACTTAAATACGCCTTCTTTTTCATTTTCATAGAATGAAAACAGAAGATTTCCTTGGAAATATGATTTAAATGATGAATGCATTTTTATGGGTAAATGAATAGAAGCCTGAACTGTACAAATAAGTACATATAAATACAATTTAAAGAAAATACTAAAGGTGATTGAAAATATGGCACAACAAGGATACGGGGAAGCGAATGGTAAGGTAATATTAATTGGTGAACATGCTGTAACATTTGGTGAACCAGCAATTGCAATTCCATTCACGACTGGTAAAGTAAAAGCAACAATTGAATCTTTGAAGGAAACAAGTGTTTCTTTTATCAAAAGTGAAGTATTTGAAGGTGAATTAAGCAAGGCACCTGAACATTTAAAAGCAGTAATTACAAGATTTATTGAAAAATATAGTATTAAAACGCCTATAAAAGTATCGATTGATACAAACTTACCACCTTCTAGAGGATTAGGTTCTAGTGCTGCTATGGCAGTGGCTTTTGTGCGTGCAAGTTTTGATTATCTTAAAAAACCGTTATCTGATGCATTGTTAATTGAAGAAGCGAATTGGGCTGAGCGCATTGCACACGGTAAACCAAGCGGTATTGATACACAAACTATTGTTTCCAATAAGCCTGTGTGGTTTCAACAAGGACAAGTACAAAACTTAAAACCATTAGATTTAAATGGCTATATGGTTGTTATCGATACAGGTGTTCGTGGTTCTACGAAACAAGCAGTAGAAGATGTGCATAATTTATGTAAGGAAGATCGTAAATATCTGCAAAATGTAAAGCATATTGGTAAACTTGTACATGAAGCAAGTGAATCAATTGAACACCATGATTTCGAACAATTAGCCTCTGTATTTAATTTATGCCAAGAGAATTTGAGAACATTAACTGTAAGTCATGAGAAGATTGAAGAAATATTACAAGTAAGTAAGCAACAAGGTGCTATTGCCGGTAAGTTAACTGGTGGTGGTAGAGGTGGTAGTATGATTGTACTAGCTACTGATTTAGAAATAGCAGAGAACATCGTTAAATGTGCAACAGATTTAGGTGCACATCATACATGGATTGAATACTTAGGAGGGTAATGAGGTTGGTCAATAGTGGTAAAGCACGTGCGCATACAAACATTGCACTGATTAAATATTGGGGGAAGGCTGACGAAACTTATATCATTCCGATGAATAATAGTCTTTCTGTAACATTAGACCGTTTTTATACTGAAACAAAAGTTACTTTTGATGAGAGTTATGCCAAAGATATGCTTATTTTAAATGGTGGAGTGGTTGAAGAAAATGAGGCCGTTAAGATAAGTAAATTTATGGATATCGTCAGAGAATTAGGTGGAACATCTGCGCATGCGTATATTGAAAGTGAGAATTATGTACCAACTGCAGCAGGACTTGCTTCTTCAGCAAGTGCGTATGCCGCATTAGCAGCTGCGTGTGACAAGGCTTTAAATCTTGGATTAACGGGTAAAGCCTTATCTAGGTTAGCTCGTAGAGGTTCTGGATCAGCATCAAGAAGTATCTACGGTGGCTTTGTAGAATGGGAAAAAGGTCATGATGATGAAACATCATACAGTTTTCCTGTTGAAGCAGACAATTGGGAAAATGACTTAGCAATGATATTCGTAGTAATCAACAATAAATCTAAAAAAGTATCTAGCCGTGCTGGTATGTCACTAACACGTGATACATCTCGATTTTATCAATATTGGTTGGATCATGTAGATGAAGATATAACAGCAGTTAAGCATGCAATAAACCAGAAAGACTTTAAGCAATTAGGTGAAGTTATAGAGGCAAATGGTTTACGTATGCATGCAACGAACTTAGGAGCACAACCACCATTTACGTATATGGTAGATGATAGTTATCTTGTAATGGATATTGTACACCAATGTCGAGAAGCAGGTTATCCGTGCTACTTTACAATGGATGCTGGACCTAATGTGAAAATTTTAGTTGAAAAGAAAAATCAACAAGCAGTGATGGATGCCTTATATAAATCATTTGACGAAACACAAATCATTGCGAGTGATATTATAAGCACAGGCGTTGAAATTATTGAGTAAGGAAGAGATAAAATGATTCAAGTCAAAGCACCAGGTAAGCTATATATTGCAGGTGAATATGCTGTTACTGAACCTGGATATAAATCTGTATTAATTGCAGTAGATCGATTTGTAACAGCTACTATTGAAGATTCTAGTGTTTCTCAAGGCACAATACATTCAAAAACATTACACCATGAACCTGTGACTTTCCAAAGACGTGAAGATAGAATTGCTGTTTCAGATGTACATGCTGCTAAACAATTGAAGTATGTCATTACTGCGATTGAAGTGTTTGAGCAGTATGTTCGTAGTAACAATATCAGTTTGAAACATTTTAATTTAACGATAGATAGTAATCTAGACGATGCGAATGGTCATAAGTATGGGCTAGGGTCTAGTGCAGCTGTGCTCGTTTCAGTTGTAAAAGTATTAAATGAATTTTATGAGACACATTTATCCAACCTATATATATATAAATTAGCCGTGATTGCTAATATGAAGTTACAAAGCTTAAGTTCATGTGGAGATATTGCTGTAAGTATTTACACAGGGTGGCTAGCGTATAGTACATTTGACCATGAGTGGGTTTCACAACAAATAGAGGATACTTCTGTCAACGAAGTACTAAATAAAAACTGGCCTGGTCTACATATTGAACCATTACAGCCTCCTGAAAACATGGAGGTGCTAATTGGTTGGACAGGATCTCCCGCATCATCACATCATCTTGTTAGTGAAGTTAAACGCTTAAAATCAGATCCCACATTTTATGGTAAATTCTTAGAACGCTCACATTTATGCGTAGAAAAGCTGATTCACGCCTTCAAAACAAATCACATTAAAGGCGTACAGCAAATGATTCGTACAAACCGTGAGATTATCCAATCGATGGATAAAGAGGCAACGATTGATATTGAGACAGCGCACTTGAAAGTTTTATGCTCTGTAGCCGAAAAATACGGTGGTGCAGCTAAAACATCAGGCGCAGGCGGCGGTGATTGTGGTATTACAATTATCGATAATAAAGTGAAGAAAAAATTAATTTATCAAGAATGGTTAGACAATGAAGTGAAACCACTTGAATTTAATATTTATCATGGTCAATAAATAATGAATACTAAGGTGAATGCAGTATTTTAATCCGAATACGAGGATTAAAGTGCTGTTTTTTTAATAAATAGAATCAAGAATTTGTAATTTAGGAGATATATTTATAATTGCTGCTTTATTAAAAGATTGGAAAATTTACCTTTTGATGGAAATAAAATCATTCAAGGGTACATTATGTCAGAATCAGGTTATTATATTGAACTTATAAATATTTAAGCATATCATCATTTTAAGAAAGCGCTTCCAAGTTGTATGAAAAGGATGATGATTATGAATATTGGACGAAACATTGGCAATGCAATACGTAGGTTCGGTGGAGCGATGATAGTACCTGTGTTATTGTTCCCATTTTTCGGTATTATTATTGGAATTGCGACACTTTTCAAAAATGAAGCTATTATGGGAGGGCTCGCCAATCCTGATGGTTTATGGTTTCAAATATGGTCATTAATTGAAAACGGAGGATGGACTGTATTTGAAAATATAGAACTCATTTTTGTAATTGGATTACCTATTTCATTAGCGAAAAAATCAGCAGGACATGCAGTGATGTCTTCTGTAGTTACTTATATGATGTTTAATTATTTTATTAATGGCATATTAACGACGTGGGGACCTGCTTTTGGCGTTAACTTTAAAGAGAATGTTGACGATGCGACAGGACTGACAGAATTAGTAGGTATTAAAACCTTAGATACTAATATTATTGGTGCTTTAATTATCTCGAGTATCGCAATATGGTTACATAACCGTTATTATGATAAGAAATTGCCTGAATCATTAGGTATATTCCAGGGGTCACCCTTTGTAGTTATGCTTGCATTCTTTTGTATGATTCCAATTGCATTTTTAACAAGTTGGGGGTGGCCGATTGTTCAAGGTTGGATTGCGTCGTTACAAGTCTTTCTTGCTTCATCAAGTTATGTTGGCGTGTGGTTATTTCACTTCTTAGAAAGGATATTGATACCAACAGGTTTACATCATTTTATCTATACACCATTTGAGTATGGTCCAGCTGTTGTAGATGGTGGTATTAAATCATATTGGATATCACATCTTACTGAATATTCTGAGACAACTAAATCATTGAAAGATATATTCCCTGGTGGTGGATTCTTATTACAAGGTAACACAAAAATATTTGGTTCAATTGGCATAGCGCTGGCGATATATTCCACAGCTAAACCTCATAAAAAGAAAGAGGTAGGTGCACTATTATTGGCAGCCACATTGACTGCTGTTTTTGCAGGAATTACCGAACCATTAGAATTTACATTCATATTTATAGCACCTTTCTTATTCTTGATACATGCTATTTTAGGTGCAACAATGGTTACAATTATGCATGCATTTGGCTTAGTTGGAAATTTAGGTGGCGGTTTTATTGAAATAGCAGCAACCAATTGGATTCCTTTATTTGGAACACATTGGGGCACCTATTTAGCTCAATTTGTAATAGGTATTATTTTTATCTTTATTTATTATTACTTGTTTAGGTTTATAATTTTGAAGTTTGATATTCCAATGCCTGGTAGAGAAAAAGATGACAATAAAGATACTAAACTATATACAAAAAAAGACTACCGTGAAAATAAAAAACAAGATTCGCTTTCTGATAGTTATAGTGAATATCAAATGAAAGCAGATGTATATATAGAAGGGTTAGGTGGTGCAGATAATATAGTTGATGTTACTAATTGTGCCACAAGACTACGAGTGACTGTAAATGATCCTGAAAAGGTAGCAGCAGATAATTATTTTAAAGCAGAAGGCGGGGCCCATGGTCTTGTTAAAAGTGGTAAAAATATTCAAGTTATTGTTGGACTTTCGGTTTCACAAGTAAGAGAAGAAGTGGAACAAATTTTAAACAAATTAAGTTAGCCTTGTTAATATTTTAAATTAGTGGGGCAGTGTAGAAAGTAAAACATGAGATGAGTTTTCAAACAACGCCCCACTTTTTATCGATATAGCGTATATAATGACTTATTTGAAATTTTGTAGTAATAAAAACAGACGTGGATGTACATGAAAACTAACTATTAATTTTATAATTATGATAAGTTCTTGCTATAAAATCAAATACCACATAATAAGGTGTGAAACTGTAGTATTCTGTATTATTAAAAAATTGAATAGGTGCACTATTAACGTAAATATTAAATGCAGCATGTTTAGCAATATAGTTATCGTGCAAAGTCGTAATTGACACGTAAAGTAGTTCGCGGGCCTTGATGAGTTGAATAGGCTCTATTAAATTTTTAGTTTCTCCTGATAATGATATAACAAAAAGTAAATCATCATAGGACATTTGGTTTATAGCTAAACGTAATTCCGTTTCATCGTTAATAACAATAGCTCTTTTAGAAATAGATAGCATATGTCTTTGAGCTTCACGAGCTACGTTTTGTTGCGCCATACCTGTGCCAAAGATATAGATGAATGGAGCAGCTTCAATTAATTCATTAAGTGGTTGATAGTCAAACATTTCAAGATGTTCAACAGTCCTTTGAACATCTTCAACAATTGTATCTGCATCCGTGAATTGCGTAGGTGATGTGTTTGTATCCATTTTCAAGTAAAACTTGAAATTACTATAACCTTCAAATCCCATTTTTTTAACTAACCTATGAATCGTAGAGATAGATGTGTGTGTAAGTTTACTTAAATCATGGATTTTCATGTTCGAAATTTGATCAATGTTTTGTCTGATAATATTGATAATATGTAAATCATTTTCTGTTAGTTGTTCAAAATGTTTATTAATAAGATGATCTAGTACCATATAAAAAGATTCCACCTATCCATTGGAAAAATTTCCGAATTTTGAAAATATATTCTAATGTTAATATATAAATTCTAAATACGTCAAACTTATTGGTGTTTTTAATTTTTTATTCTACTATAATTTTAAAGGAGTTAAAGTAAGAAAGAAGACTTAAATATTTTTTTGTATTTTATTGTAAGCGTTTTCTTTTAGAGAGTTCAAAAATTAAGGAGATGAGATGATGACAGTTAAAGTTGGTGTTATTGGTTGTGGAGGTATAGCAAATGGTAAACATTTACCAAGTTTAGCAAAAATTTCGGAGGTATCAATGATTGCCTTTTGTGATATAGATAAAACAAAAGCTGAAGCAGCGGCAAAGCGCTATGGTGATAAAAATGCAACAGTGTATGAAGATTACATTGAATTATTAAAAGATAATTCGATTGAAGTTATTCATGTTTGTACACCGAATAATACGCATCAAGAGATTACTGTAGCAGCATTAAATGCAAACAAGCATGTGATGTGTGAAAAACCTATGGCTAAAACTTCTGAAGAAGCACAATTAATGATTGATGCTGCAGTGCACAACAATAAAAAGTTAACTATTGGTTATCAAAATAGATTTCGTGCTGATAGTCAATATTTACGAAAAGTAACGCAACGTGGGGATCTAGGAGATATATATTTTAGTAAGGCTCATGCTATTCGAAGACGTGCAGTACCAACATGGGGTGTTTTTCTAGATGAAGAGAAACAGGGAGGTGGCCCGTTAATTGATATAGGAACACATGCGTTAGATCTCACATTATGGATGATGGATAATTATGAGCCTGAATCCGTGATGGGTTCTACATTTCATAAATTAGGTAAACAAGCGAATGCAGCTAATGCTTGGGGTTCTTGGGATCCAAATAAATTCACGGTAGAAGACTCTGCATTTGGATTTATCAAGATGAAGAACGGGGCCACAATTATATTAGAATCAAGTTGGGCGCTTAATTCTTTAGACGTTGATGAAGCTAAATGTTCATTGTCAGGTACTGATGGTGGCGCTGACATGAAAAATGGCTTACGTATACACGGTGAAGACTTAAAAACACTGTATACTTCTGAAATTGAATTAGAAAATGCTGGTGTTGATTTTTATGAAGGTGAAAAGATAGATGAAGCAGAAGAAGAAGCGAGAGCTTGGATAAATAGTATTACTCACAACTTAGAACCCGTGGTTAAACCTAAAGAAGCGTTTGTTGTAACTCAGATATTAGAAGCTATATACGAATCAGCTAAAACAGGACAAGCTGTTTATTTAAATGATAAATAAAGCTTATGGAGGTATTTTATGAATATTACAATATGGAATGAATTTAGACATGAACAAGAAAATGAAGATGTACAGGCTGTTTATCCAAACGGTATACATCATGTAATAGCATCATTTTTAACAGATGATCATATTGTGACTACAGCAACATTAGATGAACCTCAACATGGTTTAACAGATGATGTGTTAGCACAAACAGATGTACTTATTTGGTGGGGGCATAAAGTACATGAAGAAGTTGATGAAGAAGTGGTAGAAAAAGTGAAACAAAAAGTATTAGAAGGTATGGGGTTAGTTGTATTACATTCAGGACATTTTTCAAAAATTTTCAAGAGTTTAATGGGCACATCATGTGACCTTAAATGGCGAGAGGCAGATGAAAAAGAACGTCTTTGGGTCGTTGATCCCACGCATCCTATCACTGAAGGAATTGATTCATATTTTGAACTTGAAAAAGAAGAAATGTACGGAGAACATTTCGATATACCGTCACCAGACGAAACAGTTTTCATCAGTTGGTTTGAAGGTGGAGAAGTCTTTAGAAGTGGAGTGACTTTTAAAAGAGGTAATGGAAAAATATTTTACTTTAGACCGGGCCATGAAAGCTATCCTACTTATTACAATGTAAATGTGCAAAAGGTTATTAAGAATGCTGTGAAGTGGGCATTTAACAATAATACGCCAAGACATCAATATGGAAACGCGCAACCATTAGAAGAAATATCAAAAAAATAATGTTGGGAGTTGTCTGCTTATGGATAAATTAAAAGTGGGTATTATTGGATGCGGTGGCATTGCATGTAACAGACACATTCCAGCTTTTCAAAATTTAAATCATCTAGTGGATGTTGTGGCAGTTCAAGATGTTGATATAGCGTTGGCAAAAAATGTTGCAAATGATTTTCACATTGAAAATATCCATGAATCATATCATACAATGTTTGAACAAGTTGATGCAGTAGCTATTTGTACACCAAATAAATTTCATGCGGAAATAAGTATTGCTGCTCTAGAAGCAGGAGTTAATGTGTTTTGTGAAAAACCAATGGCCATGAATTTAACTGAATGTGAAGCTATGGTGGATGCTGCAAAACAAGCTGATAAATTGTTGGCAATAGGATATCATTACCGCTTCACAGATGCAGCGATTACGGCAAAAAAAGCTATTGATAAAGGTGTAGTAGGTGATCCTCTAGTTACCCGCGTACAAGCATTACGTAGACGTAAAGTTCCTGGATGGGGTGTGTTTACAAATAAAACGTTGCAGGGCGGAGGTAGTCTAATAGATTATGGCTGTCATATGCTCGACTTGTCACTTTGGTTACTAAATGATATTGAACCAAAAGAGGTGTTAGGTAAAACTTATAATCGTCTTAGCAAATTACCAAATCAATTGAATGATTGGGGACCATTTGACCATGAAAAATTTGATGTAGATGATCACGTGACAAGCTATATATCTTTTAATGATAATTCAACGCTTCAATTTGAGTGTTCGTGGTCAGCAAATATAAAAGAAGACACAAAACATTTAAGTATCTCTGGAGTTGATGGCGGTCTAAATTTATACCCATTTGAAATATATCGACCGAAATTAGGGACTTATTTTACTGAACAAGTATATGCAGAACATGATGAAGATATAGCGGCACAACGACAAGCTCAGAACTTTGTAAATAGTTGTCTTGGTAATGAAACACTTATCATACAACCAGAACAAGCATTAAAAATAAATAAAATCATAGATGCAATTTATCAAAGTAGTGAAACTGGTCAAAGTATTAAATTGAACTAGTTATAATGTTAAAGGAGGATTATTTATGAAAATTGGTGTGTTTTCTGTATTGTTCCAAGATAAACAATTTGAAGAAATGTTAGATTATGTAGCAAATGCTGGAGTCAAAATGGTGGAAATAGGAACAGGAGGTAACCCTGGGAATCAATTCTGTCCAATGGATAACTTATTAGATGATGAACTTCAACGTAATGCTTTTATTGAAAGTATCCATCAACGTGGATTGGAAATTAGTGCTTTTAGTTGCCATAACAACCCAATTTCTCCTAATGAAAAAGAAGCCCAACAAGCACATGATACTTTGTTTAAAACAATTAAATTAGCCTCACTTTTAAATGTACCTGTAGTTAACACTTTTTCTGGTGTTGCAGGATCAGATGAAACAGCTAAGTATCCGAATTGGCCAGTGACGCCATGGCCAACAGCCTATACTAAAATTTTAGAGTGGCAATGGGAAGAAAAGCTTATACCTTATTGGCGAAAAGTTGCAGAATATGCTAAAGAAAATGATGTGAAAATCGGTATAGAATTACATGCTGGCTTTTTAGTACATACACCTTATACCATGTTGAAATTAAGAGCGGCAACTAATGAATATATTGGCGCTAATTTAGACCCTAGTCATTTGTGGTGGCAAGGTATTGAGCCAATTGCAGCGATTAAAATATTAGGGAAAGCAAATGCTATTCACCATTTTCATGCAAAAGATACATACATTGATCAAGAAAATGTAAATATGTATGGTCTGACAGACATGCAACCTTATGGCAATGTGCAAACTCGGGCTTGGACATTTAGGACAGTAGGATACGGTCACAATACTCAAGTGTGGGGAGATATGATTAGTGCACTAAGGATAAATGGTTACGATTATGTTGTAAGTATAGAGCATGAAGATCCTATCATGTCTATCGAAGAAGGGTTTAGTAAGGCAGTGAATAATTTGAAGTCAATTAATATTGAGAATCCTGCACCAGATTTATGGTGGACATAAAGATAAACATTTAATATTAAAATGAGCAGACCATCGCCGCAATTCCATATTATAGACCTACCACATTACAATGATTTTAGTTATAAGGCAATTAAGTAAATATTAATAATATATCTGTTAAAATACTGCCAAATAACGAAGTGAATTTAAATTTTGTTTTCTTGTTTGCCTTCTATTCCATTATGTAACTTAAATAAAACTTAAAAATTGCTAAATTAAGAACTTGAAATTTTTATTAAAAAGGGTAAAATAATTAGAGTTGTAGATAGAAAGAGACATGAAATAGAAATGTCGCATGAAATAGAAATGTCGCATAAAATATATGGAATATTAAATAAGATAAGATTATTGCTATTATAAATTGTTTGAATATGTGGAAGTCAATGATAAGGAAGGTGAGGGTATAATTGCAAAATAAATTTTTGATTTGTGATGATTGCCAAGCTGTAAATTGCAAAACTTTAGAAAAAAAGTTGACTAAATTAGATCCTAACGCTGAAATTGAAATCGGCTGTCAGTCATATTGTGGCCCAGGCCGTCGTAAAACGTTTGCTTTTGTTAATAATCGTCCGTTAGCGGCACTTTCAGAAGATGAGCTCATGGAAAAAGTGATAAAACAATTACAAAAACCAAGAGATCCTGAAGAAGAAGAACGTTTGAGAAAAAGAAATGAAGAACGTAAACGTCGTAAAGAAGAGCAAGATAGAAAACTTAAAGAAAAATTAGCAAAACGTAAAAGTATGCAATAAGTTACATGAGTTTATAAAGTAATTACACAAAACGGATTTAACATATTTGAAAATAATGGAGAAAAAGGATTACCTTAAAAGTTAGAATTAAACTTCTGGCTTTTAGGGTGTTTTTTATAGATAGTTCTAAAAATAGTTAGAATATTATCATTATTTGAGACGTTTAATTATTAATTACATATCAAATTAAGTTGTTTAATAAGCAAATTTATTTAGTTTTATAACCAAATCGTGCTAAGTTTAGAATAGATTAAATTATCATATTTCTCATTATTAAAATTGTTGAAATTGGGTAAAGAAGAATGTGAACCATAATACTCAGTGATTAAAAAGGTAACTGATTATAAATGACAAATCTAAGTAATAAATATAATGATAAAATAAAATTTAAATTTCTGTGAAGGAGTTGGATAATATTGACTAAAAAAGTACAAATTGGGAAATCAGATGTTAAAGTAAATCCAATAGCTTTTGGAGCAAATGCTGTTGGCGGACATAATTTATATAACGACTTGGATGAAGAACAAGGTATGGAAACAGTACGCACTGCAATTAGAAATGGCATAACATTAATTGACACAGCATTTATCTATGGTCCAAAGCGTTCTGAAGAATTAATAGGAGAAACTATAAAAGAATTCACACGCGAAGAGTATGCTATTGCTACAAAAGGTGCGCATTATTTTGATGATGATGGCAATGTGAAAATGTCAAATGATCCTGCATTTTTAAAGGATCAAGTTGAACAAAGTTTAAAACGACTGCAATTAGACTATATAGATGTTTACTATATACATTTTCCAGATGATAGCACACCGAAGAATGAAGCGGTCGCTGCTTTAAAAGAACTTAAAGATGAAGGTAAAATTAAAGCGATTGGTGTGTCTAATTTTAATCTAGACCAACTAAAAGAAGCTAATAAAGATGGCTACGTAGATGTTGTACAAATGGAATATAATTTATTAAACCGAGAAAATGAACATATTTTTAATTACACAAGTGAAAATAATATTACCTTTATCCCATATTTTCCACTAGTTTCTGGTTTATTAGCTGGAAAATATAATGAAAATACAACTTTTGATGATCTTCGTGCAAAAAATCCTGAATTTCAAGGTGAAAGATATAAAGAGAATTTAGCTAAAGTTGATCAATTGCGTGGTATTGCTGATAATCATAGAGTTGATGTAGCTCATATTGTATTGGCATTCTATTTAACTAGACCTTCTTTAGATATTGTTATACCTGGCGCAAAACGACCAAACCAAGTAGTTGATAATTTAACGACATTAGATGTGAAATTGACGGAAGACGAGATTAATAAAATAGAAGAATTATTTCCTGTAAAATAATAAATACAATAAGACAAGCTAGAATTTAGTTTGTCTTATTTTTATATTTATAACTTTATTTCTAAAAATATGCATTTATAATATAGATAAAAGTTCTGATTTTGAGCAAATAATTTAATTTTTTAATCTATTTTCATTAAACTGTTTATAAACTAGACTTTTTAGTGTAGGATTATTAATTAAGTTTAGAACATTTATGGGATTGTATATTTATAACTTTTCATGTGATGTATTTTTAAATTAGTAGTAGAAGGAGATTATTATGATTACAGTGTTATTCGGGGGCAGTCGACCAGATGGAAATACTGCGCATTTAACTAAGATGGCTATAGCTGGGTATGACTACGAATGGATAGACTTAACAGAATATCAATTAAATCCTGTGAGAGACGTAAGACACGATAATACCACTATAGGATCATACGAAGATGATTACAAAACAATTATAGATAAAGTGTTAGCAAGTGATACCGTGATTATTGCTTCACCAATATATTGGTATAGCTTATCAGCATCAATGAAATCGTTCATTGATCATTGGTCTGAAACGTTGATGGATCCAAGATATAAAGACTTTAAAGAAAAAATGTCAGAAAAAGATTTTAGATTAATTATCGTGGGCGGCGATTGCCCTAAAGTCAAAGCTAAACCTTGTATTACACAAGTCAAATATAGTTTGGAATTTTTAGGCGCGAGCTTATCGGGCTATATTATAGGCACGGCAGAAAGACCTGGAGACATAGAAAAAGATGTATACGCATTAACACGTGCCCAAGAGTGGCAACAAACATTACAACATAAGTAAATATATAACAAATATTTTAAGCCCGGGACATAATTACGTGTCTCGGACTTTTTAATCACATAAGCAACAGATAACTGAAATGAAAATGCGCTTATAACAAACTATTTGTATCAAGCGAGATAAAGTATTTTGAATACAAATATTATGTTATAATGTAGCTATTATTACCTATCTAAATAGGGGGAGAGCGACATGCAAGAAATTAGAAGAGCAACACCCGAAGATGTTGTGGGTATCAGAGATGTAGCAACGAAAGCTTGGTATAACACTTATTTGAATATTTACGCAGCTAAAACAGTCAATGAGCTATTGGCTGCTTCATATAATGCTCAACACTTACTTAAACGATTAGAAGATCAATTATTCTTAGTCGTAGAAGAAGATAATGAGATTATTGGTTTTGCAACGTTCATATATGGCACAGAATTATTTTTATCTGCACATTATGTGAGGCCATCATGGCAACACCATGGCTACGGTTCAAAATTGTTAACTGAAGGATTGAATTATTTTGAGGATAAATATGACGAAGTCTTTTTAGAAGTCGATAATAAAAATGATGAAGCAGTGTCATTTTATGAGCAAAAGGGCTTCGAAAAACTCCGTTCTTACACACATGTAATGTATGGAGAAGCAATGGATTTGGCATTAATGCGTAAAACATTAAAATAAGCTACGCAGTATAGATATGGATAGGAGAATGACATTGACTTTTACAACATATGCTACACAAAAATTACCAGAAGAAAAAGTGTTTAAAGACCCCATTCATAGGTACATTCATGTCAGAGATCAAGTAGTTTGGGATTTAATTAAAACAAAAGAGTTCCAACGTTTGAGAAGAATCAAGCAATTAGGTACACTATATCTCTCATTCCATACAGCTGAACATAGTAGATTTGGGCATTCACTTGGTGTATATGAAATCGTGCGTAGAATAATCGATGATTCATTTGATGGACGAGAAGCGTGGGATAACAATGATAGACCATTAGCCTTATGTGCAGCCTTACTACACGATTTAGGGCATGGGCCTTTTTCACATAGTTTTGAAAAAATATTTAATACAGATCATGAAGCTTTTACACAAGCGATAATCACTGGGCCAACTGAAGTTAACGAAGTTTTAAAACGTGTGTCAGAAGATTTTCCTCAACAAGTAGCTGATGTAATTAATAAAACACATAAAAATAAATTAGTAATCTCAATGATATCTTCTCAAATTGACGCAGATAGAATGGATTATTTACAACGAGATGCTTATTTTACAGGTGTATCTTATGGACAGTTTGACATGGAACGTATATTAAGGCTGATGAGACCTTCTAAAGATGAGGTCCTCATTAAAGAGAGTGGCATGCACGCCGTTGAGAACTTTATCATGAGTCGCTATCAAATGTATTGGCAAATATACTTTCATCCGGTAAGTAGAGGTGGCGAGGTTTTATTAAACAACTGTTTAAAACGCGCGAAACAATTGTATAACGAAGGTTACACATTTAAAATGTATCCGACTGACTTCATACCTTTCTTTGAAGAGTCTATGACAATTGAGCAATACGTTGATTTAGATGAAGCGGTTGTATTATATTACTTAAAAGCTTGGGTTAAAGAAGATGACCCTATACTGAGTGACTTATCTCGTCGTTTCATTAATCGCGACTTATTTAAATATATGCCATTTGATGGATCTATTATAACGATTACAGAATTAACGGATTTATTTGTTCAAGCAGGGATTGATCCAAATTATTATTTCGTAAGCGAGTCTTTTTCAGATTTACCATATGATTACGACAGACCAGGATCTGATAGAAAACCTATCCACCTGCTAAAAAGAAATGGTAAGACTCGGGAAATAAGTAGTCAATCGTTGGTTATCCATAGTATTACAGGTATTAATAGAGAGGATTATAAATTATATTATCCTAAGGAATTAATTTCTCAAATAGAGGATGACCAAATAAAGAATGCTATTAATAGCATTTTAGATGAATTGAACTAGTTTTAAGTGGAATTGCAGCATGTAATTAACATGTAGATTAAGTAAGTATAGAGTTAAGTAATAACAACACAGTCATTTTGTAGACATTGAAATTTATAAGAGAGTTCAGATATACAACTAGTTTACATATGATTTACGTTTATACTTAACACAACAAAACATCACTGTTAAACTCAATATTTAATAGACAATAATTGATTAAACGTAAAAACTATTATAAATTAAATGAAAATGTGGGAGGTGTGCGATAATGGCTGAAAATAAAGGGTTTAAATTCAATATTATCAAAAATGATCCACTAGACGGACATAAGGGTACAAATATAGGTTCAATTACTTTAGACAACGTAGCACCTGTCTTTATAGATGTTCAAAATAAAGAAGCTTTTATTGATATAGGTGGTATGCATGCACGTTCGAGCGTTGAAAAAGGTGTTAAATGGATTAAAGAAAAAGAAGTAGTAGAAGGTGACGAAGCGAAACCATATTGGCTATGTTGGGTTACAACTGAAAGAGGAGAAAATGGTCCTTACTATGCCGGTGTTACAGCTTGTTACTTATTGGTGAACAAAAGTATACGTAGAGGGTATAAGAGTATGCCTGAACATGTTAATATGATGGACAAATCAATGAAACATCAAATTGAAATTGACCATATTGGTGAGGAAAATAAAGCTGTGTTAAGAGAATTCCTTGAATCACATGATGCGGAGATGTGGCGTAATTCTGCAGCTATATTACATGAAACTTTAGAAAGTAAATAGTTCATATTATTGGGAGACGGCTAAGCCTTAAACTAAGGTATTGTTGTCTCCCTTTCTCTATATAAGTTAAGTGAAGACTTCGCTTGAAATTGTTGCCCTGAGGATTTCTAGTTTAGTAACTTTAATCATACTTAGAAAAAATGAGTTATTCCATGTGTATTTAATAACAGGAGTCTGTTTATATAATTTCTTTATCTTGTATGGATATACATTACAGTTGATAAAATGATTCTATAATAAAATCATTTTATCAACTGTAATGCGTATATTAAGTATGCTATAATGGTGTGTATTATTTTAAAAGATTAGGGTGAAACGTACATTGGAAAACAATGTTAATATCCAAACTAAACAAGTTGTTAAACAATTTGACAATAAAGAGAAATTTAATGTGAATACACGAGGCACTTGGCAAAAACGAAACGCTGAATTTATACGTTATCAAGAAAAAGTTAACGAAATGACTGTAAATGTGACAGTTAAAATTGAAGAAACTGGTGTAAAAATTATTCGTAAAGGTGATATCAATATGAATCTTCATTTTGTTGAAGGTGAAGATACAATTACTTTATACGAAATTAGTGGTGGTCGGATTCCGTTGACTGTACGTACACACTCTATTTTACATTTTGTATTAGATGGTGGCGGCAAGTTAAAAGTGCACTATGATTTAATTCAAGATGAAGAAAAAATGGGTTCTTACCAATATGAAATTATTTATAAGGAGACACCGTAAATGAATATAATTGATCAAGTGAAACAAACATTGATTGAAGAAATCAATCATAGTATACAGCAAGCACAACTTGCAGACGCAAGTGAAATTCCAGAAATTAAAGTTGAAATCCCTAAAGATACTTCAAATGGTGATTATTCAACGAACATTGCAATGGTTTTAACTAAGATTGCGAAACGTAATCCACGTGAAATTGCCCAAGCCATCGTAGACAACTTAGATACAACTGCAGCTAATGTTGAAAAAGTACAAATTGCTGGACCTGGTTTTATTAATTTCTATTTAGATAACGCTTATTTAACAGCTATCATTTCAGAAGCTATAGATAAAGGCTCTGAATTTGGAAGCACAGAAGAAAAAAATGGTAAAAACATATTACTAGAATATGTGTCAGCAAATCCAACTGGAGATTTACACATCGGTCATGCGCGTAATGCCGCTGTTGGTGATACATTAGCTAATATTTTAACTGCAGCTGGTTATAATGTAACTAGAGAATATTACATTAACGATGCGGGTAATCAAATTACAAATTTAGCGCTTTCTATTGAAGCACGTTATTTTGAAGCGCTTGGTGATTACTCATTTGAAATGCCAGAGGGCGGATACCATGGAAAAGATATTATTAATATTGGTAAAGATTTAGCTGAAAAACAACCAGAATTAAAAGACTTAGATGAAGAAACTCGTATTAAAACATTTAGAAAATTAGGCGTCGATTATGAAATGGAAAAATTAAGAACAGATTTAGCTGATTTTAATACTCATTTTGATAGTTGGTTCAGTGAAACGACTTTATATGAAAAAGGCGAAATCACAGAAGTACTTAATAAGATGACTGAACTTGGTTATACTTACGAAAAAGATGGCGCTACATGGTTACGTACTACGGATTTTAAAGATGATAAGGACAGAGTATTAATCAAAAATGATGGTAATTACACTTATTTCTTACCAGATATTGCGTATCACTTTGATAAAATTGAGCGTGGTAATGATACTTTAATCAATTTATTCGGTGCTGACCATCATGGTTATATCAATCGTTTAAAAGCTTCACTTGAAACATTTGGCGTGGATAGTGAACGTCTTGAAATACAAATTATGCAAATGGTACGTTTAATGCAAGATGGACAAGAAGTTAAAATGAGTAAACGGACAGGTAATGCCATCACGTTACGTGAAATTATGGACGAAGTAGGCGTAGATGCTGCACGTTATTTCTTAACAATGCGTAGTCCTGATACACACTTTGATTTTGATATGGAACTTGCTAAACAAGAATCACAAGACAATCCAGTATATTATGCGCAATACGCACACGCACGTATTTGTTCAATATTGAAACAAGCGGCTGAAAGAGGTATTACACCTTCTAAAGACGCAGATTATTCACTTATTACAAATGATAAAGCAATTGATTTGTTGAAAAAAATTGCTGAATTTGAGACGATGATACAAAGTGCTGCTACAAATAGAGCACCACATAGAATTACAAACTATATTCAAGATTTGGCTTCACATTTCCATAAGTTTTATAATGCTGAAAAAGTGTTGACAGATGACGAAGATAAGACAAAAGCCCTTATTGCGTTAGTAGATGCAGTGAGAATTACATTGCACAATGCACTTGATTTAGTTGGTGTAACTGCACCAGAATCAATGTAGAGAGTAAATAAAAGAGAGCTAGTATGGAATTTGTTGTTTTTGAGTAGACTGATGTTACTTACTTAAAAAATAATAAATCGTGCTAGCTCTCTTTATTGTGTTAAAATTTCAAGAAAGTCAAAAATAATTAGGGGAATGTTCAAGTGAATTTAGACACTAAAACGTTATATCAGGAATTATATAATCACATGGGTCCACAAGGCTGGTGGCCTGCTGATACAAAGATTGAAATAATGTTAGGAGCAATTTTAGTTCAAAATACAAATTGGAGAAACGCTGCTTATGCAATTGAATCTCTTAAACTTAATACTTCATTAGAACCACAACAAATACTAAATTTAGAAATTGATGTTTTACAAAAGGTTATAAAATCTAGTGGATTTTACAAGAGTAAAGCGCAAACGATTCACGCTTTATTGAGCTGGTTAGAGCAATTTGATTTTGATTATGAAGCCATTAACAAATGTTTTCAAGAAAATCTTCGTAAAGAATTGCTAAGTATAAAAGGTGTTGGTAGTGAGACTGCAGATGTTTTACTTGTCTATATATTTGGTGGTGTTGAATTTATACCGGACAGTTATACGCGAAGAATATATTATAAATTGGGTTATGATCATACTACGAGTTACGAAAAGCTAAAAAAACATGTCATACTACCAGATAACTTTACGAACCAAGATGCCAATGAATTTCATGCATTATTAGATAATTTTGGCAAAGCATACTTTAACGGTGGCGGAACAAACACAGTTGATTTTTTAGAAAAACATTTCGTACGATGACTTTAATTTGAAAAGATTTATATATGAAAATTATGGTTTGCTTAAGTTATGTCAATTACGTTGGCATAACCTCATAAACTTTATTAGAAGCACTGGGAAAACTGTGCACTACTTTCATGGAATTATGTCAACATCTGTCTGAATTTGCAACGAAATACTTTAAAAAATAATTAAAAATGTATTGGAATTTGGTATGATAAAAGAAAATTGATAATAGGAGTTAAAGAAATGAAAAAGCAATTTAAAATAGTCTGTCTTTTTATTGTTATGTCTATGCTTTTAGTAGCATGTAGTACAAATTCTAATCAATCAGAAAAAAAGGAGCAGTCAGAAAATCATAATTATAAACGAATTGTATCGTTGATGCCAAGTAACACTGAAATTTTATATGAATTAGGTTTAGGCGACAGTGTGGTTGGTGTTTCAACTGTAGATGATTATCCGAAAGAAGTAAAAGATAAAAAGCAATTTGATGCGATGAAGTTAAATAAAGAAGCATTGTTGAAGGCTAAACCTGATTTGATTTTAGCGCATGAATCTCAAAAGCCTACGAGTGGTAAAATACTCAATTCACTAAAGAAAAATGGCGTGAAAGTTGTATATGTCAAAGATGCTCAATCCATTGATGATATGTATAAAACATTTCATCAAATAGGGGAAGTAACAGGTAAGAATAAAGAAGCTAAGGCACTTATAAAAGAAACAAAAGCAAATATTAAAGAAGTTAAAGACTCTATTCCTGAAAATGCTAAAACTCAAAAAGTATTTATGGAGGTATCATCTGAGCCAGAAATATATACTGCAGGTAAAGAAACTTTTTTTGATGATATGCTAAATAAATTAAAAGTAGATAACAGTTTTTCTAACTTAACAGGATGGCAAAAAGTTAGTAAAGAAGATATCATTAAGAAGAATCCTGATATTTTGATATCAACGATGGGTATTTCAAAATCGGAGTATGAGAAAGTTATTAACCAACGTGGTGGTTTTAATGAAATTAATGCGGTAAAAAACAATAATATTAAAGCTATAAATGGAGATCAAATTTCACGTCCAGGACCAAGAATTGATGACGGATTAAAAGCGTTGAGAGATGCTATTTATAAACAATAAAATACGAGGAATTCATAATAGGGTGTAATTAGCATAGGAAGTATTAACTATAACTCCTAGTGATTATTACATATTTCCTTGTTGAGATGTAAAACATTTGAGTTAGTCATAAGTTGTGAGAGACGAAACATAAATCTAAGTAAAAGTTTAGATTTATGTTTCGCTCTCTTTTTATAATTTAAAGAAATTCATATGATTAAATATAGTGTTAATGGGCTACAGGTGGTATTGTAATAGTTGAAATATGTAAGTGAAAGCGTGGCTTAGAAAGAAATGAGATATTATAAAGCAATCATCATATGGTTAATACTTCTTATAACAAGCATTTTATTTAGTTTGATGTGGGGAATTGGACAAGTGAATGATGAATTATCCCAAACAATTTTATATCAAGTGAGAATGCCGAGAATGTTGCAAGCATTATTAGCAGGAGTAGGCTTAACATTAGCAGGACATATGTTTCAAACGTTACTAAATAACCCGTTAGCAGATAGTTTTACTTTAGGTCTCGCAAGTGGTGCAACGTTTGGCTCAGGTTTAGCTGTTGTCATAGGTGTTTCATTTATATGGTTGCCAATGTTTTCAGTAGTGTTTAGTATAATTACACTAATCTTAGTTATTACTTTAACTACAGCCATGTCAAAAGGCTATCCAATTAGAACATTAATATTAGCTGGCATTATGATAGGCGCACTATTTAATGCATTTTTATATGTTTTGGTTATATTTAATCAAAGTAAAATGAAGAATATAGTAAATTATATGTTTGGTGGGTTTTCATCTGCAGAGTACAATGAAGTCATTTATATTGGTGTTGTAACCCTCATAAGTGTGATAATACTATTTGGTATGATTTCTAAAATAAAGTTATTACAACTTGGAGATTTACGTGCGCAATCATTAGGACTAAATGTGAAAAGAGTGACATATATTCTATTGTTAATTGCTTCAATTATGACTGCAGTGATTGTGGCATATGTGGGAGTTATTGGATTTATTGGAATGGTTATTCCTCAACTTGTAAGAAGAAATAGGGTACATTATAATTTAGGTCAACAAATGGGACTGAACGTGCTTATAGGTGGTACAATTATGGTACTCTCAGATTGGTTGGGGACCACGTTGCTAGATCCTTTCCAAATACCAGCTAGTATTATTTTAGCTTTACTCGGTATTCCAGTATTATTTTATATTATGATAACACAATCGCGTGTTCATAGTTAGATAGTGCTATTTAAAAATTTTAAAGCAAAATTTGCTTGTTTGAAAAAATGTTTATAAAGAGGTTATGATGATGGACTTAACACAAGTTAAAGCGGTCGTATTTGATTTAGAAGGTACACTTTTAGACAGAAAAAAATCACGTGAAAAATTTATTGAAGAGCAATATGAACGATTCCATGATTATTTGGTGCGCATTCAACTTGAAGATTTTAAAAGAAAATTTATTGAACTAGATGATGATGAAGATCATGATAAACCAGAACTGTATAAAGCAATTATTAAAGATTTTCACGTTGATCGGTTAACTTGGAAAGATTTATTTCATGACTTTGAAATGCATTTTTACCGTTACGTCTTTCCATATTACGATACATTATATACTTTAGAAAAATTGACAAACAGTGGTTATTTAACAGGTGTCATAGCCAATGGTAAATCTAAAATTAAGCAATATCGAATGCATGCATTAGGTGTAGAAGATGCTATTAACTATTTATCCACTTCAGAAACTGTCGGGTATCGCAAACCACATCCAAGGATTTTTGAAGATATGTTAAAGCAATTAGGGACAAAGCCAGAAGAGACAATGTATGTGGGCGATGACCCTCTAAATGATGTAGCGCCAGCAAGAGCGATGGGCATGATTAGTGTCTGGTTTAAAGAAGAGGAAACAGTCGATGTAGAGCCTTTACCGGAAGAAGTAGACTTTACAATCAATACAACTGAAGAACTGCTTTCTATATTACCTATTGCAAAGAAAGGGAGATAATTATGAATCTATTTACAACTAGAGATGGTGTAGCCTTAAATTATAGAACAAGTGGAGAAGGCAATGTGATAGTGATGATACACACTGCTTTAGACAATTTAACTGTTTTTAATGATATTGAAGAAAAATTTAATAAGAATAACCAAGTTATATTAGTGGATTTACGTGGTCATGGTTATTCAGATAAACCAAATGAAATTAATTTTGAAACATATGCAGAGGATATTAAAGCGTTATTAGATCACTTATATGTAACTCAGTGCGCATTTATCGGTCATGAATTAGGTGCTTCTGTTGCAGTATCATTTGCATCATTATATCCAGATATGACAAGTTCATTAACATTAATTAATCCCACGTTATTAAGTGATATGTCACCAGAGGAACGCTTGTATCGTAAGCACGCTGACCTAATTAGAAATTGGGATAAAGAAACACAACAAAAATTCCTAGATAAGCATTTATATTATTCTAAACGCAAAGCTAAAAAATTCTTAAAACAAGTAGATGATACAAATAGCATTGCAACAAAAGCAGAATTAAATGCTGTAAAAGCCTCATTTAATGATAACGATATTATGCGTTATTTAAGTGAAGTTAATTCACCAACTTTAATTGTTGCAGGGCAACATGGTGCGAGAACAACCGTTGTTGAAGCAAAAGAAGTAGGTGACTATATAGGAAAAGTGGAATTTGAAGTGTTCACAGCATCAGGGTTATATCCATTTGTAGAAGAAAAAGAAAAATTTGTAGATGTTGTAACTGAATTTATTAAAGAAAATGAACCAGCAACGTTATATTAAAATACAATATTGTAAGCAAACCAAAAGTTAATTATAGCATTTGGTTTGTTTTTTGTTTGAAAGCAAAATGGGAAGTGTGATTCGATAGAATGCCATTACTGTGGGAGGAACAAATGTCATTAGATAATAATATAAAAGGATTGAGTGGGAATTGTGAAAATGGGATGATTTCATCTATCTAAAGCTTAATAACACAATCTAGGTCGTTAGAATATAATTGTTACTTTGATTACAGGATGAAGAGTCTTTGTAATATTTTTGTAACACCACTGTTATTTTAGTAATATTTATAGTACAATATAGATAAGCACAAGATAACTTATATATACAGAAGGAGAGAGTGCTTATGAAAAAAGTATTTGCAGCAGTCCTAGTTTCAGGTTTAGCGATCTCTGGATTTAGTACAGGTAGTGTTGAGGCAGCATCAGGTAACTCTATCCAAAGTGTTAAATCACTTCAACAAGGAGATACAACGCTAGAAGGTGCTAAAATAGGTGCTTCTATACAAAGCGTATTGAATGAGAATAACGCACCAATTTATTCATATAGTCCTGATGGTAATGAACATTATTATGAATTTAAAAAAGATAACGGTGTGCTTGTTGTGACGGCAGACGGTAAGAAAAACAAAGGTAAAATTACCCGTGTTTCTATGAGTTACAATGATACAAATGGCCCAACATATAAAGATGTTAAGTCACAGGTAAGTAAAAATGCTGTTACACGTGAACATTATAATGATGTCACTGGTAACTTTGGCTATGTACAAGATGATGAATTATCTTACCAATTTAGTTCAGCATCACCAAGTGATAAAAATATCAAACTATATCGTATAGATATGGGGAAATAACATTTACTTTGTAACATTTTAACGAATTGTGTGGTAGCGAATTATAATTTTAATGGTTAAATAGTGTGACTTTAAAAAAGTGGTTCTTTAAAGTGATACTTGAAATACCAATATTAATTGAGAGGCTAAGACATTTATTAATGTCTTAGCCTTAATTTATTGTTAAAATAGAGAGTAATGTGAGACTATTAACTGAATTAAAGATTAAACTATTTTAATGACTTTAAAATAATGGGGCGTTACATAAATAAAAAATGATTCAAAGGAGCCAATCATGAGAGTTAATGACAAAGTTTTAGTAGAAAATATAAATGACTATTTTACTCATAAAGGGCTTTCTCCCAATTTAATAGATGATATTAAAGAGAAACTAAAAAAAGATTTGAAAAAATCAGAAGCAAAAGATGAAGATTATATAGAATATAGACGTAAATCACCAGCGGAAATTATATTAACTATACAACGTAATTTATTCACTCTACAATTGAATCCCATCATATTTTTTATCGTGAATTTTATCTTGTTATCTTACTTATATGATAAACAATATGTGCCATTCCAAGCAGCAACAGGCACCTCTATTTTTTATTGTCTAGTGATTTTACCCATTTCAATTTTTATATATTTAAGGATTGATTGGAAGAATTATCTATATAGTAATAAATTCGAAATGGTTATAGGATTAGGAGTCGCTGTTATATCGATGGTACTTGTTGTCTTACAAGGCTTTAATATCAATTTAGGCATTGTTGCTGTTACAATTTATGCACATCAAGCTGTATTTTTTATCGGAATTTTATTTAGTATATCAGGTCTGTATTTTAGAAGATTAGAATTTACAGGTATTGGTTTACTTTTATGTCAAAAGACTATTGATGCCATGATAAGTAACTCAAGTATTACACAAATTGCCTCTATAGTTATATGGATTTTACTACTTATTGTGATTATTTATTACACTATTCGAATTTCTTCACGAAACTAATATCAATTTTTGGATTAATTAAAAAGTGAACTGAAACACGTGCCGTTTATTCAAAGTCTTATGACTACAAAATGGTACGTGTTTTTATTGTACTTAAAGTGTGTATAAAACATATCAGATTATAAAATAATTAAAAATAAAAAATATAGCATACGCGCTTTCGAAATGGGGTATATTACTTTTGTAAGGGGAGGTGACCCATAATGAAAAAATTAGTAACAAACTGTAACAACGAGATTGCTTACATCCGAGAGGGTCAAGGTTTTCCTATTATATTAATCCATGGACTAGATGGTAATATGGCTTCGTTATTTAGTTTGAAAGAGGGCTTAAAGCAACATTACGAAGTTATTGTTTACGATGTTAGAGGTCACGGTAAATCATCTAAACCCAATTCATTTAATTTAGAAGATCACGTAGAAGATTTAAAGGGATTGATGACAAAGTTAGATATTTCAACGGCGCATATTATTGGGCATGATATGGGCGGTTTGGTTGCAAAACATTTTAGTGATAGATATAATTCGATGGTAAAGACGCTGACATTGATAGCTTGTAACTTAATTGATAGCGTACATGGATTAAATAAATTAATGGTTGAACATCAAGATGAAATTGAAGGTTTCGATAAATCAGAATCACTCATTTTATTGTTACCCTATATGTATCAAGCAGAGGATAAAGCAAAAAGATGGTTCCAGAACCAATTAATTTATAGTAGACAATCGGCTGAAGATAGTGCAGTAGCCACGAGAGCATTAATGGAATTTCCAGTATTTAATAAAGATGTCGTTATTAAAAATACGGATACACCTACATTGATTATTAATGGAAAGTATGATCCATTAGTTCCTATTGAAGTAATAGAAAAGTATCATTATGCATTTACTTCATTACAAATGATAGAATTTGAACATTCTGGTCATGCACCTCATATTGAAGAACCAAAACATTTTTTAGATGTTTATAGCGATTTTATAAATACTACAGAATATCAAAAATATTAAAGTGATATTTTTGATATTCTTTTTTATGTATTGTTTCAATGGTAAGCACTTGTAAACTATGACATACATAAAAATAAGCCTAAGACATAATGAATCATGTCTTAGGCTTATTTTTAATTTGCATAGGCTGATTTAAATAAAATAAGTGCTTCTAACAGGGGCTGTAAGTCACTTATTAATCAGTTATGTCTAACCGTTCTAATTCTGTTAATGAAAAATTTATACTTCGTTATCGTCGTTTGCTGCTTTAATACGATCGTTAACGCGTGATAATAACTCATTAATTTTCTTACGTTGTTTTGTGTTTACTAAAATTAATACAGTTCTTTCATCATGTTCATTACGTTTTTTATCGAAGTAATCTTCTTGTGATAAGTTTTTAACTGCTTTAACAACTTGAGGTTGTTTATAGTTTAAGTGGTTAATAATATCTTTTAAATAATATTCTTCACTTTCGTGCTCGCTGATATATGTTAATACAGCAAACTCCTCAAAACTTACAGAAAATTCTTTTTTGATAATACCTTTTAATTTATCAGCGTAAGTAACCATAGCTAATAATTCAAAACAATCATTGATTTTGGTGATAGCCATCCTATTATTCCTCCCTAATTCTATATGCCCAATCAAATATACATATTAAAAATATTTTTGTATAATTATTTGTCTTAATTCAAAGTGTAAAACAAAGAGTTTATCATAATCTATGGCTTAATTATATTTGGGTAAAATATATTAAAACCACTATTATTTAGTTTATTATAACTAAATAAAAATAGAAAGTAAACAAAAAACTGTTTAAGCGTTACGTAAATGATTTCAGATATTAATTCAATTCTATACATACCAATGATTGAATTGAAATTAATATATCTTTGTTTCAATTTGTCGTAATTTGATAAAAATAGTAAATAAGCGTTTTGTATTTAAAGATAATCGCTATTTATACAGTGCACATCTAATTTTTAGACGGCACTGCATCAACGTTTCTAGCGATTATGTCTCCTTGTTTTAAACCTTCAAGAATTAATACATCTTTTTTATTACCCATATTTTGTGGTTTGATAACCCGTTTAATAAATTTTTTATTTCTTTGTAAGAAAACAAATTTGTCATCATATATTGCAGTTTTTGGTATTACAATTTTTTTATTAGGTTTTTCAATATTATAATGTCTGCCATATAATGTTTTAAAGTTACTACTTATTTCTACATTATATTGTGAATGTTTAGCTGCAGGATCAAATTGTAATGGTAATTTAGAAATATATTTTATTTCACCAGTGAAACTTTGTTGGTTATCATCTTTAAGCAATACTTTATCATTTTCATGTAATTGTGCTATAAGTGATTCAGAAACAACAGACTTGATTATAGCATTAGAATTAAAAATTTGCAGAATAAGTTCTTTATCTTTAGTAGGAAAATTTTGGTTTATATGGATGTTACCTTCAAAAGGAGCATATATGACGGTACGTAACGTTGATTGTAGTGATTCAATTTCTGATTGAGTTCGGCTGATTTCATTACTAATAATTGACTGTAATCGTGGTTTTTTTTGTTTTAAGTGTGAAAGATATTTTTGCTTCTTAGCGATGAGATGTTCGGTGGTCGGATTGTAATATTCGAAGAGTGGTTGATGTTTTTTTACAATGTCATTATTTTTTATAAACCAATTATGAATATAACCTTTATCTGTTTCTAATAGTATTTTTGTTATTTGGGTTGGGGACTGTATGCCTGAAAAGTGATAGGAGGGTTCGTACTTAATTTTAATAGTTTCTATATGAGAATTTGTCTGATTAGGGGACATTGATTTTAAGTAAAACCAGTAAAATAATGCCATACTACTTAAAATTATTATTAATGTAAGTAATACAAAAAATTTTCGCAATGAGGTCACCTCTTGTTGTTAATATGGTTTGATTATACAGTGAAAATGACTTAATGTGCTATAAAAAAAGCGCATCATTTACAGTTTGGTAAAAGTAAATGACGCACTATCACAATTTTAAAATAATCTTAACAATATAATACCAATCATAATGGCTATAATCCCTGAAATTTTACGTGGTGTTACTTTATTAACATTTGTGCCTAAGAGACCAAAATGATCTATGACGATACCCATTAGCATTTGACCTAGCATAACAATAATAGTTGTTAGCGCAGCGCCTAAATGTGGCATCAAGATAATATTTGTTGTTACGAAGATTACACCTAATATGCCACCGATAAAATAAATGGGTTTTAATTTGCCTTGTTTATTATTAAAAGTTGCAACTTTAAGACTTTTGTTAAATATCAGTGTCAATATAAACAATACAATGGTTCCAACTGTAAAGGATATAAGTGATGCCATTATTGATGAATGTAGTTGTTGACCCAACGCACTATTAATAGCTGTTTGGATAGGTGGACAGAAGCCAAATATAAAGCCAATTATAAGCCATATATATACCGTTGAATATTGTGCTTTGTCTTTAGGATCTCGTCGGACATAATTCATAAGTAAAATGCCGAAAATTAAAAAAAGGATTCCTAATACTTTTAGTAAGGTGAAAGTATGTTTATCGGCGCCGAACCATCCAAAGCTATCAATTGCCACGCCCATTATAATTTGGCCTGCTACAGTCATAACGACTGTTAAAGAAGCGCCTAAACGAGGTAAAAGTAATAGATTCCCTGTTAAGAAAATAACACCTAGTATACCACCAACAAACCATTGATAATTTAACGATTGATTACTATAAAATTGCCCTGTAAAGACATGGGGGTTAATAATAAGATTAATTAAAATTAAAAAAAGAGTTCCTGTTGCAAATGAAATCGTTGATGCATAGAATGAAGATCTTGTATATAAACTCAATCTAGAATTGATTGAAGTTTGAAATGGAACTACCATTCCTGCAACAATACCAATGATATATAAGAGAAACATTAAATCACGCTTTCCTTCGAGATAACTATATTATAAAGGAAAGATTAATGTATGCATACATTTAAATTAGGAGCAGAAATATATGTATATCAGAGAAAATAATGTACACAACAAACAAAGTATAATAAAATACGTATGTTGATGTTTTTTATATAATAAAAATTAACAAAATTAATGTATTTTGAATAATGAAAGTAATTTTAGAAGTGAGTGACTATAGATATTGAAACAACTTTCCATAATTCGTCTTTTAGATGAGGAAACTTTTTTTGTTGGTGCAGGCAGTAACGATCAAATAAAAAAGAATCAATTTATAGAAGTGTTAAATCCTAGACGTACCTATAAAAATTTAGCTCAAATTGTTGAAGTATATGATAAATATTCAATGTGTAAAAAATTGGGTAAGAAGAAGATATTTTTTGGTGATACCGTTAGGCTAAGACCTTCGAGAGATTAATGATAGATTAGAATAGAAAAGTAGTCAGTTGATTATTATGATGTGACATTTATTATTAACCAGTAAAAAGGCCTGAAACATTTGTTTCAAGCCTTTTTGCGTAATGACTTTAATTATAGTCCATTACGTCGTAGTTGCTAGGTAGTTAATTTTCAAATATAAGTTTAGTAGATTTATCTATAATTTGTGCAGCATGCGCTGTTTTAGGAATGCCTGCTTTCGGTCTCAAAATATCTAACTGAATTAATTTGATCATCCCTTCTTTTACGGCCGATTCATTTATAAAGTGCTCGATTTTAGGTATTTGTAATTTAACCGTCTTGTTAACAGCATCGTTGAAAATAAGTTCTAACGTTTGTGACATATTCTGTTTCCTCCTTAATTAATCGTTTCTGTCTTAATGACTTCAAGTTTGTCAAATCTTTCTCCTGTGATTTGCTCTATAATGGATTTGAAACTTTTAAGTTGTTCAGGTTTTACGTCTGTATTTAAATTAGTGAAATGACGCTTAAACTGACTAGCTTTACCATTTTTGTCGAACAATGTACGAGATAATGTAACTGCGAGTTGACTTATATTATTCATTATAATTAACCTCCTTTCACTATATATATCGATTGAGAATAGCAAAACGGTCAAAAAAATTTTAAAAATTTGTATTAAACACTTTCATGTGACATAAATATCATATATCATTAAATAAGAAACATTTATGGTGTGAGAGGTGAAAATATGAATCAAGTAGATCCTATTAGGGATATTGAAGAAATTAAATCAATGTATAAAGTATTGAGTTGTAAGTCTAGACGGGATTATTTACTGTTTAAATTTGCAATACATACAGGTGTTAAACTATCTGAATTATTGAATTTATGTGTGAATGATGTCAAAGGAGCAGATAATCACATAAAATTATATTGGCTTGAAGACCATGCACCTAACATTTATATCAAATTACCTGATGATTTAAGAAGTGAGTTATTTGATTATATAAATGAGGAAGGTCTAAAGGAAAATCAATTGCTGTTTCAATCAAATAGAACATTTAAAGGTTTATCGAGGCAACAAGCCTACCGAATTATACATGCGGCTGCTAACGACTTAGGAATGTTGCATATTGGTTTGACCACTTTGAGGAAAACATTTGCATATCATGCTTATCAAGCAGGTATATCTATATCTATTATTCAAAAATACCTCGGCCATCAAACTACTTATGAAACGATGAAATTTATAGGTATTTCTACAAAGAAAAGTAATACGACAATAGCGTTAAACTTATAAATTACAATTAAAGGGGGAATACGATGAGTTTAGTCTATCTACTTGGAGCTTTATTTTTAATAATGTTACTTTTATTAGTAACAATGGCTACGCCTAAAATCCAAAGATTTGCAGGTCATATCGCACTCTTAGCGCCCATCGTTGCCTCTATATACTTTTTATGGCAATTACCACAAGTAATGCACGGGCATTTTGTATCAGTAAAAATACCGTGGCTTACATTGTTGGATATTAATATAGATTTTAGATTGGATGGCTTAAGTTTATTCTTTAGCTTGTTGATTTCACTTATTGGATTAGCAGTATTTTTCTATGCTACTCAGTATCTATCGAAAGAACATGATAATTTACCACGTTTTTATATATATTTATTACTTTTTATGATTAGTATGTTAGGTGTAGTTACTGCAAATAATACCATTTTAATGTATGTATTTTGGGAATTGACGAGTGTTTCTTCATTTTTACTAATTGCATATTGGTATAGTAAAGGTGAGAGTCAATTTGGTGCGATTCAATCGTTTATGATTACAGTGTTTGGTGGACTTGCTTTATTAGTAGGGTTCATCATGGTCTATACTGTAACAGGTACGAATTCTATATCTTCTATTATTGAGCAAAGTGATAAGGTTGCTGAAAGTAATCTTTTTATCCCAATTGTTATATTATTCTTGATTGGTGCATTTACAAAGTCAGCACAGTTTCCGTTCCACATATGGTTACCGAAAGCAATGGCTGCACCTACACCAGTAAGTGCTTATTTACACTCTGCAACAATGGTTAAAGCAGGTATTTTCTTATTATTTAGGTTTACACCATTATTAGGATTGAGTGATTTTTATATTTATTGTGTGACATTCATTGGTCTAATTACCATGATATTTGGAGCAGTTAATGCAACAAGACAGTTTGATATGAAAGCTATATTAGCTTATTCAACAATAAGTCAATTAGGTATGATTGTTGCTATGGTTGGTTTAGGTGGTGGATTTGCACAACACCCTACTGGTACATTATCTGAAGCATATGGTTTTATCTTATTTGCAGCTTTATTCCATCTTATGAATCATGCGCTATTTAAAGGTGCATTATTTATGGGCGTAGGTATCATCGATCATGAAACAGGTACGAGAGATATCCGTCGATTGTCTGGATTAAGAAAGGTGTTTCCAATCACCCACATTGTTATGTTATTATCAGCGTTCTCTATGGCCGGTATACCATTCCTAAATGGGTTTCTTAGTAAAGAGATGTTCTTTGATGGCCTAATTAGTGCGGTTGAACTACCTCAATTTAATCTTTCATTAACTATAGTTATAACAGTTATTGGGGTTTTAGCAAGTATCTTTACTTTAATATATTCAGCTTACATGATTAAGGAAGTATTCTGGGGAGATTATCAAAAAGCAGATTTACCGATAAAATCACCACATGAACCGTTTGTCTTTACTCTACCTTCTGCAATTATGATGATTTTATTACCGGTTATCTTTTTTGTTCCAAATGTTTTTGGACATTATGTTATTTTACCGGCATTTCGAAGTATCACAATTGGAGAAAAAGTAGATAATGTGGCGCCACATATTGCTCAGTGGCATGGCTTCAATTTACCTCTCATATTAAGCATTATTGTAATAGTTGTTGGGTTTACGATGGCCTTTAAAATAAATTGGAAAAACTATGCTAATAAACTTAAGGTGAAATCTATCACCGACTTATATTTGGGGTCATATAATCAATTCGAACACTTTTCTGGTTATGGTATTCGTACTTTAATGAATAACCGCTTAAATCATTATATTACCTTAACTTTATTAATATTTAGTATGGTTGTCATTTATGGGATTATTCAAGCAGGCTTCCCACACGTCCAACAGATTCATGTCAGTGAATTTGGTCCAATTGAAGTAATTACATTAATCGTTGTATTTGTACTCGGTATAGCTTTAACGTTTATTCGTCAACGTTTAACTATGGTTATACTTAATGGAATTATTGGTTATTGTGTTACAATTTTCTTCATTTTAATGAAAGCGCCAGATTTAGCATTAACACAATTAGTGGTAGAAACGATTACTACGATTCTGTTTATCGTAAGTTTTTCAAGACTACCAAACGTCCCACGTGCTAAAGTACACAAAAAGCGTGAAGCAGTCAAAATTGTCGTTTCACTGTTGATGGCAATCATTGTCGTGACACTGGTATTTATCGCTCAACAAAGTGATTCAATGCCTACCATTTCAACGTTTTATCATGATGCTTATAATTTAGCAGGTGGTAAAAACATTGTGAATTCAATACTAGGTGATTTCCGTGCTTTAGATACATTGTTTGAAGGTATGGTGTTAATCATAGCTGGTTTAGGCATTTACACATTACTTAACTTTAAAGAACGGAGGGGTCAAGATGAAAGAGAATGATGTTGTATTACGAACGATAACGAAGATTGTCGTATTTATCTTATTAACTTTTGGATTTTATCTGTTTTTAGCTGGTCATAATAATCCAGGTGGTGGCTTTATTGGCGGTCTCGTTTTCAGTTCAGCATTTCTATTGATGTTTTTGGCCTTCGACGTTAAACAAGTTTTAGTCGCATTACCATTAGATTTCAGAATTCTAATGATTTGTGGTTCTTTACTATCATTTATTACAGCAGTTGTACCTATGTTCTTTGGTAAACCGTTCCTTTATCAAACAGATGCATATGTACAGCTACCATTGCTAGGTGAAGTACATTTATCGACTGTAACGCTATTTGAAGCGGGTATTGTATTATCCGTTGTAGGTGTGGTTGTTACAGTTATGCTTTCAATTAGTGGTGGTCGCTCATGAATTTAATTTTATTAATGGTTATTGGCTTTTTAATATTTATTGGAACGTATATGATATTATCAGTCAATTTAATAAGAATTGTTATTGGAATTTCGATATACACGCATGCTGGTAATCTAATTATTATGAGTATGGGGAAATACAGCAAAGATATGGTTGAGCCTTTAATTGGTGAAGGAAGCAAGCAATTTGTGGATCCTTTATTACAAGCGATTGTATTAACTGCAATTGTTATCGGTTTCGCAATGACTGCCTTTCTCTTAGTACTTGTCTATAGAACATATCGTGTAACTAAAGAAGACGAAATCGATGTACTGAGAGGTGATGACGACAATGATGAGTAATTTATTAATATTACCATTACTACTGCCAGCTGTTTGTGGTTTAGGTTTAGTGTTCATTCGTACGCACAGTAGGTTATCTAGGATCTTTTCAATTGGTACAATGGCTCTTACAACGTTAGTTTCTTTAACATTGCTTATTTATGTGATGTATAACAAACCACTTGCGTTAGATTTTGGTGGTTGGAAAGCGCCATACGGCATTCAATTTGTCGGAGATTCCTTAAGTTTATTGTTGGTTGTAACTTCAAGTTTTGTTGTTACGCTGATTATGGCATATGGCTTTGGACGAACTGAGAAAAGAGCGATACGTTACTATTTACCTAGTTTTATTTTATTCTTAACTGTCGGCGTAATAGGCTCATTTCTAACTGCAGACTTATTCAATATCTATGTTATGTTTGAAGTGATGTTATTGGCATCATTCGTACTTATTACATTAGGGCAATCAGTAGAACAATTACGTGCTGCAATTATCTATGTCGTACTTAATATTTTAGGTTCATGGTTATTATTATTAGGCATTGGCTTATTGTACAAATTAACAGGTACATTAAATTTCACACTTGTATCCCAACGATTAAATGAAATGAATGACAAGAGTTCTATCGTAATTGTTTCAATGGTGTTCTTAATTGCATTTGGTGCAAAAGCTGCATTAGTACTATTTATGTGGTTACCTAAAGCATATGCAGTGCTAAATACAGAATTAGCAGCACTATTTGCAGCATTAATGACTAAAGTTGGTGCTTATGCATTAATTCGTTTCTTTACACTTATATTTGATGAACATCATGGGATTTCACACCCATTATTAGTTTTCTTATCTTGTATTACAATGTTAATAGGTGCTTTTGGTGTACTTGCATATAAAGATATTAAAAAAATTGCAGCATATCAGGTTATTTTATCTATTGGTTTCGTAATTTTAGGGTTGGGAACAAATACTTTTGCAGGTGTGAACGGTGCTATTTTCTATTTAGCGAATGATATTGTAGTTAAAACGTTACTATTCTTTATTATAGGTAGTCTAGTATACGTGACGGGTTATAGACAATATCGAAGTTTACATGGATTGGCGAAACAAGAACCATTCTTTGGTGTAGCATTTGTAGTGATGATTTTAGCAATCGGTGGTGTGCCTCCATTAAGCGGTTTCCCTGGTAAGGTTTTCATTTTTGAAGGTGCAATTGAAAATGGCAACTATATTGGTTTAACGCTGATGATTATTACAAGCTTAATAGCAATGTTTAGTTTATTTAGAGTTTTCTTTGTGATGTATCTAGGCAATGAACAAAGAGGCGAGGCTATTGTATTTAAAAAAATTCCACAATACCGAAAAGTCCTTATAGGTATCTTAGTGGCAACAATTATCGCAATGGGTATCGCGGCGCCGTTAATATTTAAAGTAACCGATAATGCGACGCATTTAAATATGGATGATGGATTGTACGAAAAAATGGTTAATCCTCATTTAATGAAGGAGGATAAATAATGAGACAAGTCTTACTTAATATCGTAATTGCCTTTTTATGGGTCCTTTTTCAAGATGAAGATTCTTTTAAAATATCGACCTTTTTCGCAGGTTACCTCATAGGTTTATTGGTTATCTATATTTTACATCGTTTCTTTGGGCAACAATTCTATTTAAAAAAAGTTTGGGTCAGCATTAAGTTTTTAGTAGTTTATCTTTATCAGCTAATTACTTCAAGTATTACGACAATCAATTATATATTATTTAAAACAAAGGACTTAAATCCTGGATTAGTAACTTATGAAACAACTTTAGATACAGATTGGGAAGTATCTTTCCTAACAATTTTAATTATTATCACACCTGGATCTACAGTTATTAGAATTTCCAAAGAAAAGCAAAAGTTCTTTATACATGCTATTGATGTTTCAGATAAAGAAAAGCAGAAATTACTGAAAAGTATCAGACAATATGAAGGACTCATATTGGAGGTGGCAGAATGATTGAATATCTAATAGACTTCTTTATTACGAGTGCGCTAATTATATTTGGCATAGCTTTGTTACTAACACTATTTAGATTGATAAAGGGCCCGACTACTGCAGATAGAGTAGTTGCATTTGATGCTGCCAGTGCAATATTAATGTCGATGGTTGGATTGTTAAGCATCGTGTTTGGCACATTCTCATTCTTGGATTCGATATTACTCATCGCCATTATTTCCTTTGTAAGTACAGTGTCGATTTCTAGATTTATAGAAGGGGGGCACGTCTTCAATGCAAATAACAAGCGAAATCGTTAATCTTATTGCAGCCTTTATGATATTTTTAGGAAGTATTATAGCTTTAATTAGTGCCATTGGTTTAATTAAATTCCAAGATGTCTTTTTACGTAGCCATGCGGCAACGAAAAGTTCAACGTTATCTGTATTATTGACGCTTGTGGGCGTTATCATATATTTTATTTCGTCACAAGGTTATTTAAGTGTAAGACTTATTCTCGCTTTAGTGTTTATTAATTTAACATCTCCTGTTGGGGGACACTTAATTTCTCGTGCAGCATACCGTACTGGCGCGTATATGTATAGAAAAAGTGATGCCCCTAGACAAACGAATATATTATTGAGCGCTACTGAGAATAACACATTTGAACAATTGAAAAAACGTGCACATGAGCGTGAAGAACGCAGAAGAAAAACTTATGAAAAAGAACATGATTACTAATTTGTTTCAAGGAGACACTTCTCATATTTTAAGAAGTGTCTTTTTGTTAAAATGGGTTAATTAACTATAATTTTACTTTAAAGTAGAAAATTGTAGTTTTTAGGTGCATTACGTTTAAGGGATAGTCTATAAAATGATAAAATAATATATATTTGTAATTATGTTAATTTTTAAATTAATTATCAAATTGGGGATGAAAAACGTTTGGTATTTGATGAGTAAGAGTTTGAAACACAATATATTCAATAAAAAACAATATTATTTTATGTTTCAACCTCAACAATTATGAATGAATAATTATGTTGAAAAGAGGTGAAACCTTGCAAATATTTGAAACGATACTTATATTTTTAGCACTTGTTATTGTAAGTTCGCTGGTCCACACAATACTTCCTAAGGTACCATTGGCTTTTATCCAAATTGTATTAGGTATGTTATTGTATGTGACACCAATCCCCGTTGAATTTCGATTTGATTCGGAACTATTTATGGTCGCTTTAATTGCACCGCTACTGTTTGTTGAAGGTGTTAAAGTTTCACGTGTTCATTTGCGACGGTACATAAAACCAGTCTTAATGATGGCGTTAGGACTAGTAGTTACTACAGTTATAGTGGTAGGACTATTTGTACATTGGATTTGGCCAGAATTACCGATGGCAGCTGCCTTTGCGTTGGCTGCGATATTATGTCCAACTGATGCAGTAGCAGTACAAGCTATAACTAATGGGAAAGTATTACCGAAGGGTTCTATGACAATTTTAGAGGGTGAATCTCTCTTAAATGATGCAGCTGGTATCATATCCTTTAAAATTGCTGTAGCAGCACTGATTACAGGTGGTTTCTCAATGATTAATGCTGTTGAACAGTTCTTAATTTCTTCAATTGGCGGTTTTGTCGTAGGTTTAATCATAGGTGTTGCGCTTGTTAGATTTAGAGTGACATTGTCTCGTCGTGGTATTGAAAATATTAATATGTTTACATTTATTCAATTAGTCACACCATTTGTAACTTATATCGTGGCAGAAATGTTCCATGCTTCTGGTATTATTGCAGCAGTAATTGCTGGTTTAGTTCATGGTTTTGAACGTGATCGTATTGCTCAAGCACGTACAAGATTGCAGATGAGCTATAACCATACTTGGAATATTTTGGGATATGCTTTGAATGGTTTTGTATTCTCTATTTTAGGCTATTTAATTCCTGAAGTGGTTGGGCGTATCATTGAAAATGAACCACACAATTTAATTTTCTTAATAGTGGTGACATGTTTAATCGCCTTAGCTATTTATTTATTTAGATTTTTATGGGTTTTTGTTTTATATCCGTATTTTTATTTACCAGTGAGCCCATTCCAGAAAATGATTTCATATAATGAAGATGAAACCAAAGTAAAGGAAACACCACCTAAACGTGGCATGTATGCATTTATCATGACTTTATGTGGTGTTCATGGGACGATTTCTTTAGCCATTGCTTTAACATTACCTTATATGCTTGCAAATCATCACTCGTTTACTTTTAGAGATGATCTATTGTTTATAGCTTCAGGCATGGTCATCATCAGTTTAATCGTAGCACAATTTGTACTTCCTATTGTTACTCCTAACGCTAAAAAACCTAAAGTTGTGGGTATGAATTTCAAACAAGCCCGTGTGTATATTTTAGAAAAAGTAATAGATAATTTAAATCAAATGTCTTCAGTAGAATCTAGTTTTCAATATGGCAACGTAATTAAGGATTATCATGATAAATTGGCTTTCCTAAGAACTGTTGAAAATGAAGATGAAAATACTAAAGAACTTCAAAGATTACAAAAATTAGCATTTGATGTAGAGAACCATACACTCAATAACTTAGTTGAGAATGGCGATATTACTACTAACGTGTTAGATAACTATATGCGTTATACAGAGCGTACTCAAGTTTATAAACAGGCTTCATTAATACAACGTATAAAAGTTGAATTCAGAGCAATGATTTTAAAAAGAAGAATTAAGTATAAAGTAAAAACTAATGCGGCATCTCCGTTATCCATAATTGATAACTTACAAGAGATTTCAAATGTAATGCGTACAGTTCACTATCGTGTTGTGAGCCGTTTAGCAAAAGAAACAACTGAGGATAATAAATTAGAAGTCGGTATGATTTGTGATAGCTACCTTCTTCGTATCGATAACTTAACACCTTCCAATTTCTTTAATCCTAAAAATGAAAATTCAATAACAAAAATTAAATTACTTGCACTGAAAGAGCAACGTCGTATTTTAAATCAACTTGTTGAAGATGAAGAAGTAAGTGAAGTGACAGCATTAAAAATCCGTGAAGCGATAAATTATGATGAAATGATTATTGTAGATAGTCTGACGGATTAAATCATAAAAAAGCAGATTCCATTGATGGAATCTGCTTTTTTATGAAATCTATTATTTTGTTTAGAAAAATATAATTATGTACTTTATTTAAAAGTATTATAAAAATCTCCATCAATGGGGGGAGGAACCAGCCATTGATGGAGTTAGGGAGATGATTTAAGGCTTGAATACCACCATGCCGTACGCAATTAGGAGGAAAGCTGTACGGCATGGGACTATTCACCTATTATCTAGGTTAAATAGCCCAAACCATTTATTCCATGCTTCCGTGAACAGTTTCGATATTTGACTTCATCATATTGTAATAAGAATCACCTTTTGATCCTTCTTGACCAATTGAATCAGTAAATACTTCACCGTATATATCTTTATTAGTTTCTTCACTTAAGCTTTGCATACTCTTCTTATCTACGCTTGTTTCAACAAGAAGATGTTTTAAGTCATGATCTTTTACGAATTGAATCGCTTGTTTCATTTGTTCTGGCGTGCCTTGTTTTTCAGTGTTTATCTCCCAAATATAACCTGGTGTAATATCATATTGTTTAGAGAAATATTTAAATGCACCTTCACTTGTAATCATGGCTCTCCGATCTTTTGGTATATCATTGAATTTTTCATGACTCTCTTTATTTAACTCTTCTAATTTAGCGATATAATCTTTGCTGTGCGATTTGATATCATCATTATGTGCTTTATCGTGTTTAAGTAAGGTATCTCTAATTGTTTCTACGTATTTTATTCCATTTTCAAGGCTTAACCAAGCATGTGGGTCTTGTTTACTTTCATCGCCTTCAGCATCGTTTAAGTATAATGGTTTTACTTTGTCAGACACTTTTACCACACTGTCATCTTTTGCTGACTTACCAGCTTGAGATAAGGCTTTATCAAACCAACCATTACCTGTTTCTAAATTTAAGCCGTTATAAAAAACGATATCAGCATCAGTTAACGCTTTAATATCTTTAGGCTTAACTTCGTATTCATGTGGATCTTGGCCTATTGGTACGATACTGTGAATTTCAACGTTTTTGCCGCCAGCGTTTTTAACCATGTCATATAAAATAGAGTTTGTTGTTACAACTTTTAATTTTTCGTTAGAATTTGAACCTGAGTCATTCTTGTCGTTACCACAGGCTGCTAAAAATAGTAAAAATATTAAAGCGAGTGATAGTAATTTCTTCATGTTTGTTGTCCTCTCTTTTTAAAAAGTTCTAATTTAGTTAAAGCAAAAATAACGATATAAATTAAGAATGCGAAGAATACAATCGTTGCACCACTAGGGATGTTATAAACGTAGCTGAAATATAGTCCGACAATAGCACTTACAGTACTAATTAGACTAGCCACAATCATCATGGTATGTAATTTTTTAGAAATTAAAAATGCGGCAGATGCTGGTGTTATAAGTAAAGCTACCACCAGTATAATACCGACAGTTTGAATGCTTGCTACAGTTACAAGAGATAGTAATAGCATTACAAAGTAATGAATTAATGTTGTATTTAGGCCACTCATTCTGCTGAATACTGGATCGAATGTTGAAACCATTAAAGGTCTATAAAAAACAATAATTAATAACATTACTAAAACTCCAACAACGATAGTTGACCAGAATGTGACTTGTGTAACTGCGAGTAAATTACCGAATAAAATATGATATAAATCGGTAGTACTATTGATTAAACTGACTAATATAATACCCAAAGCTAAAAATGCAGTATAGCTAATGCCAATAGCTGCGTCGGATTTGGTTTTACTATTTTTAGTAATAAAACCAATAAAAATACTTGCCACCATCCCAGTTGCTAAAGCACCAATAAACATAGGTATATTGAATAAAAATGATAATGCTACACCTGGTAGTACGGCATGGCTCATGGCATCTCCCATTAATGAAAGGCCTCTAAGAACAATAAGAGAGCCGACTGTTCCGCATACAATACCTACAACAATTGAAATAATTAATGCATTACTTAAAAATTTATAATCGAGTAATTGTTGAAAAAATTCCATTATAAGTTACGTCCTTTCTAAAATACTAGGCAGTTTCATGTTGTGACGGAGCACTTATAAATGTGTTGTTTAAATGCTCAGGTTTCATAGCAGTGCTGCTGTCCCCAAAGTAACGAATATTTCTGTTTAAAAGAATTACGCGATCAAAATATTCATCAGTTTTTGATAAATCATGATGTACAATGAGCAGTAATTTTCCGGATTCTTTTAGAATTCGTAATTGTGACATAATGATTTGTTCACTGTGAAAGTCAATTCCAACAAAAGGTTCATCTAGTAAGTATAATGTGCTATCAGTCATTAAAGCGCGAGCTACTAGCACACGTTGTAACTGTCCACCACTTAGTTCTGAAATTTGACGATGACGTAAATCTTTTAATTCTAAGGTATCCATTAATTGATTTAATCTTTTTTTTGTTTCGGGATTTACCCATTTAAACCACCCTATATCTTTATATGCACCTGACATGACCACATGCTCCACATTAATAGGAAAATCTAAGTCAATATGCGCTTTTTGTGGGATATAAGTTATAGATTTTAAATCATTTTGTATGGGAGAACCATTTAATTGGGCTTTGCCTGTCGATTTAAATTCTCCGATAAGAGATTTAATTAAAGATGATTTCCCAGCTCCATTAGGACCCATAATCCCGATTATTTCACCATTAATGGGGATGGATAAATTAACATTTTGTAGAACATGTTTATTTCCTAATGTAAGATTCAAATTTTCAACTTCTAGCATTTTCATCCTCCTTAATAATAATTTTAGGTTAAACTAATTTCATTTATAATATACCATGAACTTTTAGCGTGTCAAGTCGATTCGTGATACAATAAGATGAATGACTTGAGAGGTGAGATAATGCTAACTGAAGAAAAGGAAGATTATTTAAAAGCAATTTTAACGCATGATGGCGACCATTCTTTCGTTTCAAACAAAACACTTTCCCAATATTTAAATATTAAACCACCTTCTGTAAGTGAAATGGTTAATCGTTTAGAAAAGTCGGGATATGTAGAAACTAAACCTTATAAAGGTGTGAAACTTTCTGAAACGGGTTTAACTTATACTTTAGATATAATTAAACGTCATCGTTTATTGGAATTATTTTTAATAAAAATTTTGCAATATAATTGGGAAGAAGTGCATCAAGAAGCAGAGGTATTAGAACATAGAGTATCTCATTTGTTTGTTGATCGTTTAGATAAATTATTAGATTACCCAATAACGTGTCCTCATGGGGGCGTAATACCAAGAGAAAATCAATATAAAGAACTATACACAACGAATCTATTGTCTTTTGAAACTGGTGATATAGTAACAATTAAAAGAGTACGTGATAGAACGGACTTATTAATTTATTTATCAAGTAAAGCAATTTTAATAGATGAGCAAATAGAAATTATCAATAGAGATGATACCAACAAAGTCATTATTGTTAAAAAAGGTGATCAAGTTACAGTATTAAGCTATGATAACGCAGCACATATCTATGCAGAAAAATGATGCTGCAAATTGAGCTTTGACATATGCTGTATTCAAAAAAAGCACCTCCACTTTATGAAGGTGCTTAAACTATCGTTAATGATACCCCCTCCAAGTAATCATAAAAAAATGAAAACTTTGGAGGGGGTTTATTTGCATATCTCATGAAGGCGTTTATCTAGTTTCTGATACCAATCTAACTAGGTTTTTAGGTTGTAAAATAAACATGAAACAATTGATAAATAGTAAATAGATTGATTGCTATCCAAATAATACTAAAAATGAATGTAGGTATATAAGTTAATGATTTAAGAGTTGAGCCATCCCAAGTAACTGATTGGTGTGAAAATGTTAGTTTAAAAATAGTCCATGAGGATTGTATAACCTCGCCTAAAAGTACACCTAGAATGAAATGATAGGTGATTGCTACAATGTAAAACATCATGAGTTGATTATCGCTTTGGAATAAGAAATAAAGCAAAGTAAATAACAATATTACAATGATAAGTGGCAATAGTTTTCTGGAAGTTAATATTAAAAAATATATAAAAATGATTAAGTATGCCGTAATAAATAAACTAGGATACTGTGAATCTAGTGCCCAAAAACCAATAAATAACATTAGTGGTGGCATAACATACCCGCCAAAAGTGGTAATGGATTGTCCTAAGCGTGATTTGGATTGAGTAATGGCAAAACCTTGTTGAGAAGTCTCGATACGTTCTGAAGGTGAGGAAACAATCACTAAATCTTTAGCTTTACCGCCACTTATTTTATTAAATAAGATATGTCCAAATTCATGTGTTAATACGGGGATGTAATTTAAGTATATATCTAAAATTTGATTTATTGGTTTGTTGCGATAAGAATGAATCAAAACATATATTAAAGCTATCAACACGACCCAGTATAAATTGAGTTGTATTAAAGAGCTAAAAAATGATTGTAAATATGACATAATATAACCTCGATTTTAGTTTTCAATAAACGCTTTTATAGAAAGTAAAAACAGTCATAGCGCAATATTAAGTATAAAGTAAATTTTGAAATAAAGCATTTGGACTTTGGATGTAGATTTTGAATAAAAAGATGATTAGTATCTACTTATATTATATGGAGGAATCATAATGTGTTAATATAACAATCATAAACTATAATGATAAAGCGCTATAAATGAGTTAGGAGATTCTAAAACATGACGGGAAGCAACAAAGCAAATAAAGTAAATGTGTTATCTGTATATTTTGATAACGTTACTCTAGAGGAAATGCAAGACAATATTAAACAATTTTTCTTAACATTAAGTTCTAGAAGTTTGTTTATTGTAACTGCAAATCCTGAAATTGTAGATTATGCTACGGAGAATGAGAATTATAGAAATTTAATAAACCGTGCAGATTATGTAGTGCCGGATGGGACTGGCATCGTTAAGGCAGCGAGAATACTTAATACGCCTTTAAAATCCAGAGTTCCAGGTATTGAATTGATGGAAGCATGTTTAAAAATTGCTAATGTAAATCAACAAAAAGTATTTCTACTAGGTGCTGAAAATGATGTTGTTAAAACGGCGCAACATAAACTAGCTGAAAAATACCCTAATATTATTTTTGATTACCACCATGGTTTTTTTGATTTATCAGATGAGATGGTATTAAAACAAGTAACTTCTTTTGATCCGGATTATGTGTTTGTTGGTATGGGTTATCCAAGACAAGAACAGTGGATAGAACGTCACTTAGATCAATTTAACCAAACAGTGTTAATGGGGGTAGGTGGATCAATCGAAGTATTCAGTGGTGCAAAAAAACGAGCACCTATGGTATTTAGGAAGTTAAATATTGAATGGATTTATCGCTTGTTAATTGATTGGAAGCGTATAGGTAGAATGAAATCGATACCTAAATTTTTATTTAAAGTAGCTAAAGTTAAATTTAAAAAATAGTGAAAAAGGATTGGGACAGAAATATATTTTATTTAAAAATATTTCGTCATCTTTTCCTATAAAATGATTAAGGCTGAGACAAATTTTAATTGTCTCAGCCTTTTCTGTCGTATGATCAGTTTAAACATTACATATGCTTTAGTTAATCAAAATAGATTTAATATTAGTAGTTAACTTTGATTTAATCGTTATTAATATTATACATTATCTTTAAAGTGTGGGATTTAGATGTGGATATTAATTTAAAATAATACATTTCTACTAATTAGAATATCTGATATATCTGTTATTAATTGGTTATTACTTACTTTTATTGCTCTTATAACTAGCGCTTGAAATTTTACCGCCGGAAACAATTATATCTTTATCTTGAAACGGTTCATTGTTAAAGAAGCGATTTAAAATATCTTTTACACCTTCTTCAATTCGTTCTTGTGCTTCTAAAGTCATACCAGAATAATGCACTGTCATTGCATTTCTAGGCATAGTTCTCCATGAATGATCAGCTGGTGCTGGCTGCGGGTACCATACATCTCCAGCATATCCTTGGATGTGTTTTGCAGTTAAAAGTTCTACTAAATCATTTGTGTTTACAATTTTACCACGTGCAGTATTTACTAGATAACTACCAACTTTCATACGGCTTAATACATTATAATCAAATAAATTGTCTGTATCTGGTGTTAAAGGTGCATGTATTGTAAGTGCATCGCTAGTAGAAACAAGTTCATCAAAATTAACAAATTTAGAATCTTTGTTATCTTTTTGGTTAATTGGATCATAATGTTGAATTTTAACGTTAAATGGTGCAAGTCTTTCAGCAACAAGTTGACCAATTCTACCAAAACCGAAAATACCTATTGTTTTATTTTGTAATTCGTGTGCGTGGTTTCCAACTTTAGATAAATTCCACTCACCTGCAACAGACTGACGATGTCCTTCTTCGTAGTTACGTAATAAAATGAGAAGATCCATAAGTGCATGTTCAGCTACACTAACGGTATTACTACCAGTTACTTCAACTACGCCGATATTGTTTTCACTAGCAGCTTGTAGATCTATGTGATCAGAACCTACACCAGCAGTAATCGCTAATTTTAAGTTTGGTGATTTTTCTATACGTTCTTTTGTCATGTATGCTGGATAGAAGGGCGCGCTAATTACAACGTCCATATCTGATAAATGCTTGTCTAAGTCCGCGTTATTATCTGTTAATATAACGAGTTCGTGTCCTTTTTCTTCTAAAAATGGAATTAAACCGATTGCTTTCTTAGTGTTTAATAATTGGTTTTCTTGGCCCTCTATATACTCTGGGAATAATGCTACAATTTTCATAATATACACTCCTAATTTTTTTTATTGAGTTATTTCTATGATGAAAAGCACTTATTACGTTGAGTGATTCATATTTAAATTGAATCAAAAAAAGTACTTGATGGATTTGTATAAACCACCTCCTTGAATGTTAATACGTTCAGTGAGGGGAGTAACAAATACAGCACCAAGTACTTTTTGACAATCCCTTTAATATTTATAACTTTTTAATATTTACTCAATACATTGTATGCATTAGTAACTTATAAAAAGTTGAAGTAAATTATAAATGATAATGATATAGTTAGTTTTTAAAATCTATTCAATATTTTGATCGAAAACAAATATAGAAACAACTTCGTCGTCTTCTAAAGAGAGGTCGGTAAATAGTTTAACGAATTTTGCTCCGACAAGTTCTTCCATTTCAGTTGGTGGACTTTGTTTATATAATGCTTTTACTTCTTCAGTCCTTCCATATTTAAGCATACTCTCTAAATCTTTATTACGCAAATAAAGATTTAGAGAGTATGCTTAAACTACCGGTCATGTGAACTACAGCCCAATTGTCTTTAAAGAAAACTTTAACAGTCTCTGGACCCTTGCCGATATAAGTTTTTCTATAAGCACGAACTAAATTAGCGAATGCCTGGGTTTTATTATTTTTTTCTATGATATTCACCCCATTTGCTAAATAATATTTATTATTATAGACACATAAATATATGGTAACGCTTTTAATATACTTTGAAAAGTGCTTTGTTTGTAATTCACTAATTCAAAAGTTTATAAAGTATAAAAAGCCCTAGCACTGAATATGAAATCAATGCTAGGGGGTATCACGTTTTATATTATTTTACGACAAATCTAGAATTGTCTAAATCACTTCTGAATTTCTTTTGTTCTGCTTTAGAACGTTTTTTAAAGTCATTTAAGAATTTTTCATATTCAGGCAATACTTTATCTAATTCACCGAATTGTTTCAGTTTGCCAGCTTCTATCCAAGCAATCTTAGTACAGAATTCTCGTACTTGTTTCATATTATGACTCACAAAGAAAATGGTTTTACCTTGTTCTTTGTATTCAAAAATTTTATCTAAACATTTTTGCGCGAAAGTTTGGTCACCGACGGATAAAGCCTCATCAATAACAAGGATATCTGGGTTGGTTGTAATGTTAATTGAGAAACCTAATTTAGCGCGCATACCACTAGAATATTTTTTAACAGGTTGGTATATGAATTCTCCTAATTCACTGAATTCAATAACTTCAGGTGTTAATTCTTTGATTTGTTTTCTAGTGAATCCCATACATAACATTTTGAACTCGATATTTTCAATACCTGTTAGTTGTCCATTTAGTCCTGCGCTAATTGCAATCACACTTACATCACCATCACGCTTAATACCACCATCAGTAGGAGATAGAGATCCACCAATCATATTGCTTAAGGTAGATTTTCCTGAACCATTGATACCAACTAATCCAATCACATCGCCCTCATATGCTTTCAAGGACAAGTTATCTAAGGCGTAAAATGTTTTGTTTTTATGAAAAGGGAGTAAGACATCCTTTAAACGTTCTTTGTTATTACGATAAATACGATACTCTTTAGTTACATTTTCAATGTTAACGGATACATTCATAATTTTACCTTCCTTGTTTACAGATAGTACTATTATATTATACATTATATTAGTTGTTAAATTTATAAACCTATTGTAAAGTAAGTGAGTATAATTTAACGGAATTAATGCTTATACAGTTGTTAAATTTTACTGAATTAAAATTATAAAATCAACTATAACGACAAAATTAAAAAATATATAAAGTGCGATAGCTATTATTTAGACTTATATCAACTATCTATATTCATTATTCAGTATACAAGAGATTCAACTTTTTAACACTTTTTTAAATAACTATTTCCGAAAGTCACTGAAAGTTGTTATGATAGTTAATAAAGCGTATATTGAAATTGAATATAATAGTGTCATAAGTAAATTGTGATAAGCAAATCGATTGAAAGTGTGGTTTATTTAAATGAATGCAGTATGGGTAGTATTTAGAGAGCATTTTAAAAATTTCTATCTAATACAAAGACTAGCACAGTTCCAAGTGAAGATTTCTAATACAAATAACTATCTAGGTATGGCTTGGGAGTTAATTAATCCAGCTATGCAAATCATGGTTTATTGGTTTGTATTTGGTCTTGGTATTAGAAGTAACAATCCTATAGATGGTGTGCCATTTATTTATTGGTTACTCGTAGGTATCAGCATGTGGTTCTTTGTTAACCAAGGAATTTTGGAAGGTACTAAATCAATAGCAACAAAATATAACCAAGTAGCGAAGATGAATTTTCCGTTATCAATCATACCTTCTTACATAGTAATGAGTAGGTTTTACGGTCATCTTGCACTACTTGTCGTAGTCATTTTACTATGTATGTTGGCAGGTTACTATCCAACGATATACACGTTGCAACTTTTCTTATATGTACCATTTGCATTAATATTAACAACTGCAATAGCGTTATTTACATCAACGTTAGGAGTGCTTGTAAAGGACACACAACAGGCAATTCAAGCGCTCATGAGAATGGTGTTCTTTGCATCATCTATTTTAATTGTACCTCCAGAAGGCATTGTAAAAGATATAATGAAATTAAATCCAATATATTATCTAGCTGAAGCATATCGTTCTGCTGTGTTACATAAAGAGTGGTATTTTATAACGCATTGGGAACTGACATTGTATAATCTATTAATCATCTTGTTCTTATTTATAGTAGGTTCGATTATGCATATGCGTTATAGAGATCATTTTGCAGACTTTATGTAATGGAAATATTGGAATGATTACATTTGAGTAGTGTTGTAATGGGAGTAGGGCAGAAATCAATTTTTTTAAAATGATTTCTGCATCTGCTCCCTTTTTTATTTTCTACTAAAATTAAAAGTTGTTAAATAGAGTAGTGTTTATAGTTAACGTTTTGTTATAGAACTGGTACGATACCTAAATAACATAAAACTTTAGCTGGTAAACATAAATTTTAAAATCATGTGAGTTTATGAATGAAAGTAAAATACGTTTTTAAAGATGTGTTGATGTTATATTATATAAAAGGTTTTTCTATAACTTTTTATGTGGGGTAGATATAATAAAAGCTAAAGTAGTTAATAATTAACGGCGGTGAAATGTATTGAGACAAATTATAAAAAAGCTTTATATCATTATCATTAGCTTTTTGAATATGATATATCGAAAGAAAAAAGTTCAAAGTGACCAAATTGTGTTGATGATGACTTTTGCTGAAGATGTGTTACCTATTATTGAAGCGTTAAACCGTAAAGGATATAAATTGACAGTTATTGGCACAGAAAAAAATCGTAAATATATCCAACATTTAGAGAATACAGTGTTTTTACCTGCAGGAAATAAACAAGTATTTAAGCATATCAAAGCGTTGAGTAGCGCAAAGGTGATTGTAATTGACACTTATTATCTGATAATGGGTGGATTTAAGAAGAAAAAACAGCAAACTGTCGTACAAACATGGCATGCGGCAGGCGCATTGAAAAATTTCGGATTTACAGATAGACAAGTTGACTTATCAAATAATAAAATAGTTCAACAATATAAAAAAGTTTATGACGCAACAGATAAGTATATTGTTGGTGGTGAACCAATGGCAGACTGCTTTAAAAAATCATTTGGAGCAAATGAAAAACAATTTTTAAGAACGGGATTGCCTAGGTTGGTGCCATACACAAGGTTGGACGTTGAACAAAGACAACAAGAATTGAAACAACAATATGGGATAAACGGCAAGGTAGCTGTTTATGTACCTACCTATCGAGAACACAAGCAGGCTAACCGTCAGATAGATAAACAGAAATTTGAAGCAAAGTTACCAGAATATACTTTATTGAGCAAATTACACCCATCTATTGCCACAGAGCAACAGACGACAATTAACTTGCAATCATTAATGATATTAGCAGACGTGATTATTAGTGATTACAGTTCACTAGCAATTGAAGCGAGCATATTAAACAAACCCACGCTTTTTTATGTTTATGATGAAGCGGATTATAGTCGCACCCGTGGATTAAATGTATTTTATGAAAAAATACCTGAGGCATATAAAGCATATAATGAGGATGAATTAATGCATAAGTTACATGAAAATAGTTACGCGACAGCACTATTATTTGAAGATTGGCATAAATATAATACGAAAGATAGTTTGACGAGCATAATTAATGAAATTGAAAAGATGGTGAAAAAATGAAAATTTCAATAATCATTCCTGTGTATAATGCTGAAGACACAATTCGAAGAGCAATTGCATCGATTGATACAAAGCAAAATTATGAAATTATATGCATCAATGATGGTTCGGAAGATGATAGTAAGTTTGTATTAGAACAATTGCAAAAAGAATATAAAAATATAACGATTATCAACCAAGAAAATCAAGGTGCGGCAGTTAGTAGGAATGTTGGTATTGCTAATATGTCAGGCGATGTTTTTATGTTTTTAGATGCTGACGATGAATTCTTACCTAGTAGAATAGATTTTATGGCTGATTATTATCAACGAGATGAAAATGTAGATATTGTTATCGGACAAATTGCAAGGGAAAACAATGGTGACTGGCAAACCATTTATTCTCATGAAGTAATCAAGAAATTAGATACTGTAAATATTGCTCAATGTCCTGAAGTGATGCAATCAATTGGTCCTGGTGCCAAAATGTTTAGCGCAAAATTTGCTGATTTAAGATTCGATGAAGACGTTGTTTTTTGTGAAGAACATACCTTCATTATCCAAGCATATAAAAAGGCACGAGATATTCAATTATTGCCAGATATCGTTTATGGATATAATGAGCAAGCTGGTTCAGTAACTGATCAACTTGCGAATCAATTTGAATCTTATATGCGTGATGCAGAAAAAGTTAGAACACGTGTAATGGATACATTATTGCTAAGAGAAGCAAGAGTCTATTATAGTTACCGTATGGATGAATTGATTGTAAGTTATCTGATTCAAGCATACGTCAGAGAGCATAAAACCGTTACACAACAAATGTTAGATCTTGTTATCTCATATATTAAAGAAATGCAAAAAACAGATTATGCTGGGGAAGCATTATTTAGAATAATTAAAGTGATTGAACAAGGTAGTGTGAAATGGAACAAAGCTTTATATTATCAATGGAGAGATGCATTGTTAAGCGTTGGTATTGGGAGACCTAATTATTATCGTTTTAAAGTGGAAGTGTTACCGAGACGCGCAAAATTTAGAGGTAAAATGAAATTAAAACAAATTTTGAAAAGATGAAAATTATCAGAATTCGTAAACTAAGATTTAATATGCTATAATTTTTAAAAATGTAAATATTAAATTAATATTTTGTTAAGGAGCATATGCTAATGAAACGAGTTATTACTTATGGAACATATGATTTATTGCATTATGGCCATATTGAATTATTAAGAAGAGCGAGAGAAATGGGCGATTATTTAGTCGTGGCACTCTCAACAGATGAATTTAATCGAGTTAAAAATAAAAAATCTTATTATAATTATGAACAAAGAAAAATGATGTTAGAATCAATTAGGTATGTCGATCTTGTTATCCCTGAAAGTGGTTGGGGACAAAAAGAAATTGATGTTGATCGATATGAGATAGATACATTTGTTATGGGCCACGATTGGGAAGGTGAATTCGACTTCTTAAAAGATAAATGTGAAGTCATTTATCTAAATCGTACTGAAGGTATCTCTACGACTAAAATTAAAAAAGAACTTTATGGTGATAATGAAAAATAGTTTTGCTATTTTATAAATGATTTATTGCGAAGTGATTTGAGTAGCTAGGTTACAGAAATACGGGATTGATAACCGTTGATGTGATCTAGCTTATTTTTGTTATTGTTTGTTAATTTACATTTAAGACGTGTATTTAGTATCAACTGTTTAAAAGGTTTATAAAGAATCTGTAGGTACTGCGAACGGGCATTTAACGCTAATTATTTCTCTTCATGACTCATTTAGTTTTGTTGTTAAAATAAATGAGGATGTGAAAACAAAATCAAAAATTCGATTTCATCTTCACACCCTCAATATGTTTGAGCAGCTACTACCTAGTTAAGGGTAGTAGTAATATTAAGTTTACTTTGCGTGAGTATAACTTTAATTGAATAGCAGGGCTTAATAATGTAACAATCACTTGAACGATTATTATTTCTTATTAATTGATTTTTTTCTGATTAAATCAATGATTAGATAGATAATGATTGCGATTGCTGCAATAATTAGAATTGTACCTAATAAAGTTAGTATTGGATGCTCATCCCAAGATGATTTTACAACTGTTGTTGCTTGATGAACGAGTGGTTTGTTGACATCAACTGAAGGGGGACCATATTTACTACTAATAAACTCGCGGTCATATTCAATATGTGCTTTGTTATCTTCAATTACAACTTTATAGTCTTTTTTATCAAAATCTTTTGGTAACACATCGTAAAGATCTTTTTCTACAAAATACGTTTTCCCATTAATTTTTTGTTCACCTTTTGACAATACTTTTTCATATTTATACTGGTCGAAAGACATGTTCATTAAAGCATTACCTATCATGTTACGCTGCTTTTCGCCACCAAGTTTATCGTAATTACCTGCACCCATAATAGCTTGGTTAATTCTAAAGCCATCACGTTTCGTTGTTATTGTATGGTTATAGTCAGCAACATCGCTTGACCCCGTTTTCAAACCGTCAGTACCTTCTAAACTCATATCTGCACCTTCAAGCGAATGGTTGAAGGTGTAATATGTCACACCGTGTTGTGTAGGTGCTAGTTGCTTAGTGAAATCTAATATTTTCGGGGTGTCTTGAACGGCACGTTGCGAAAGTATACCGAAGTCTTTGGCAGTAGATGTATTATCATTTTCATTTTTATATTTTTTAGGTACAAAGTCACGAAGTTGGTGATTTTCTGCACCTGTTGGATTTACAAAATGCGTATTTTCCATTCCTAATGCTTTTGCTTTTTTATTCATTTTATCAGTGAAGTCAGAAAGATTGCCTGAAACTTCTTTTCCTAAAATGAGTGCAGCTGCATTACTTGAGTTTGATACCGTAATTTGAAGTAATTCCTTAATTGTATACGTTTCGCCAGGGTATAACTTGGTATTGCTTAATTCTGGTAAGGTGGACATACGATAGTGTGTATCTGTAATTTTTACTTTATCGTTTAAAGATAACTCGCCTTTATTGACTGCGTTAAGCGTAAGATACATGGTCATAAGCTTAGTCATTGAAGCAGGGTACCACTTTTTATTCATGTTGTATTGATAAAGTAGCTGACCCGTTTGTGCAACATTTACTGCACCCTCAGGTTGATAGGCTTCAGATACATTATAACCATATTGATTTGCTGCTTGTGTGGGTGTAACAGTTTCAGCTTCAGCAAAGGGTGTTATAATTGTACCGACGAAGAGTACAGTTATAAATGTCAAAATTAACTTTCTCATAATTACATTCCCTCTTAATATTTTGAGTTTTATTGCAATAGAAATATTTTAGCATATTGTAAAGTTTAAATAAAATACATTCATGAAATTGTTGTAATTATTGCATTGTTAAAAATGATTGTAAAAAATAAAATTGTGTTTGCTTGGAATTTAACTCATTAACTATTATAATGTTATTCTGCTCAGATTGATTTTTAGCATTAGCTTAAAAATATAAAAATAGAAGAGGTAAAAATATGAAGCAAGAAAATCCATTATTCTATTTATTTAAAAAACTGTCATGGCCAGTTGGCCTTATCATTATTGCTGTATTTATTTCTTCATTGGGTAGTATTACTGGGCTTCTAGTCCCACTATTTACTGGGAAACTGGTAGATAAATTTTCCTTTGACAATATGAACTGGATGTTTGTTGCAGGCTTTATTTCAATTTTTATTGTTAATGCATTACTTAGCGGTGTTGGTTTATATCTGTTAAGTAAAATTGGGGAAAAGGTTATATACGCAATTAGATCTGTTTTATGGCATCATATTATCCATTTAAAAATGCCATTTTTTGATCAAAATGAAAGTGGCCAATTGATGAGCCGATTGACGGATGATACGAAAGTCATCAATGAATTTATTTCTCAAAAACTTCCTAATTTATTACCGTCTGTATTAACAATTTTAGGTTCGTTGGTTATGTTATTCATTATGGATTGGAAAATGACATTAGTCACATTCATCACTATTCCAATTTTTGTGTTAATCATGTTTCCATTAGGTAAAATTATGGAAAAGATTTCTAAAAAAACACAAGCTGAAATTGCTAATTTTAGTGGCTTGTTAGGTCGAGTTTTGACAGAAATGCGTTTAGTGAAAGTTTCACATACAGAAGACTTAGAACTGAATAATGCACATAAAAACTTAAAAGAGATTTACTTTTTAGGATTAAAACAAGCTAAAATCACCGCAGTAATACAGCCTATTTCAGGCGTGATTATGTTACTTACAATCGCAATTATATTAGGGTTTGGTGCGATTAGAATTTCCACTGGTGCAATCACAGCAGGTACATTGATTGCTATGATTTTCTATGTGATCCAATTATCAACGCCACTGATTAATCTTTCAACGCTTGTTACAGATTATAAAAAAGCTGTAGGCGCAAGTGGCCGTATTTATGAAATTATGGAAGAGCCTACGGAAGCATTTCATATAGAACAAGAAGATGAGATTACTGATGGTAGTTTGGTATTTGAACATGTTGACTTTAAATATGGAGTTAAGCCAATTCTGAGTGATGTTAATTTTGAAATACCACAGAGTAAAGTTACTGCATTTGTAGGCCCTTCAGGGTCAGGAAAGAGTACTATTTTTAATATTATTGAGCGGATGTATGATATTGATCAAGGTGATATTAAATATTGTGATAAGTCCATTTATGACATTGGGTTAGGTGAATGGCGTGATAAAATAGGTTACGTAATGCAATCAAACTCAATGATGAATGGTACTATTAGAGATAACATATTGTATGGTATTAATCGTGAAGTAAGTGATGAGGAACTTATACATTTTGCGAAATTAGCGAACTGTCATGAGTTTATAGAACAATTTGAAGATGGCTACGATACGATGGTTGGCGAACGAGGATTGAAATTATCTGGTGGTCAACGTCAACGTATTGATATAGCTCGTAGTTTTGTCAAAAATCCAGATATTTTATTATTAGACGAAGCTACAGCTAATTTGGATAGTGAAAGCGAAAGAAAGATTCAAGATGCGCTAGAAGAATTAATGGAAAACCGCACAACTGTAGTTATCGCGCATAGATTATCTACTATTAAAAAAGCAGAGCAAATTATTTTCGTAGATGCTGGTAAAGTAACTGGTAAAGGTACACATCAAGAATTGATTATGAAACATGAGAAATATCAACAATTTGTAAACACACAGAATTTGACGAAATAAGAAAAAGAGTAAAAAGTAAATTATAGTTGTGTTTATGTAGGCGTTTTCATACCGAAAGACGAATGTTTGATTTTAGATTATGTACAAAAAGTGATGTTTGTCGAACTATAAAATTGTTATTTTATATAAAGTACATGCATGCTATAATTATTGTGAATTATTAATAAACAGTGTTTTGAGAAAGTATAAATTGATTACAAAAATGAATTAACAAATCTAGGGATTAGGAATAATTAAGGTAAATGCAGGATTTAATGCTGTCTATGAACGTTTGATTGTTTATGTCAGTAATATGCATTTACCTTTATTCTTCTGAATACATAGCTACATAAATTACTTTCAAAAATTCATTGTTATCAATGATTTTAATAAGAAATGGTGGGTGTATTATGTTTTTAGTGATTAACATAATTGGATTGTTTGTGTTTTTAGGGATTGCAGTATTATTCTCTCGAAGCAAAAAGGATATTCAATGGAAATCAATAGCAATATTAGTTGTATTAAACTTATTTTTAGCTTGGTTCTTTATGTACTTCCCGTGGGGGAAAACTGCAGTACAAACATTAGCTAATGGTATTTCTTGGGTGATTGATTCAGCACATGCAGGTACAGGGTTTGCTTTTTCTAGCTGGGTAAAACCAGGCGCAATGGATATGGCAGTTAGTGCATTATTCCCAATATTATTAGTTGTTCCGTTATTCGACATTTTAATGTATTTTAATATTTTACCTAAAGTAATTGGTGGTATTGGTTGGGTTTTAGCAAAAATCACACGTCAACCAAAGTTCGAATCATTCTTTGGTATTGAAATGATGTTTTTAGGTAATACAGAAGCATTAGCAGTTTCGAATGAACAATTAAAACGTATGAAAGAAACTCGTGTGTTAACGGTGGCGATGATGTCTATGAGCTCTGTATCTGGGGCTATAGTAGGCGCATATGTCTCTATGGTTCCTGGTGATTTAGTATTGACAGCTATTCCATTAAATATAATCAATGCGATTATTATTTCATCTATATTGAATCCGGTTACGGTAGAAGAAAAAGAAGATATTATTTACACTATTCAAAGTAATGAATTAGAACGTCAACCGTTCTTCTCATTCTTAGGTGACTCAGTATTAAATGCAGGTAAATTAATCTTAATTATTATAGCATTTGTTATTAGTTTCGTTGCTTTATCAGATTTAATTGATCGATTAATTAATTTACTTACCAGCATCATTGGTGGCTGGGCAGGTATTAAAGGTAGTTTTGGTTTAGATCAAATACTTGGTGTGTTTATGTATCCATTTGCGTTATTGCTTGGTTTACCATGGGATGAAGCTTGGATTGTTGCACAACAAATGGCCAAAAAAATTGTCACTAATGAATTTGTTGTCATGGGACAAATTAAAGATGTTGTTGAATCTTATTCGCCACATAGACGTGCAGTCATTACAACATTCTTAATTTCATTCGCGAACTTCTCGACAATTGGTATGATTGTAGGTACTTTAAAAGGAATCGTAGACAAGAAAACATCAGATTTCGTATCACAATATGTACCGATGTTATTACTTGCAGGTATTTTAGTATCGTTGATGACTGCAGGATTTGTTGGATTATTTGCTTGGTAAATTATAAATAAACATTAAACTTAAGTTGTATGCTTATTTTTTATTGGAACATGTTAAATTACTAGACGTTTAAAAGTGTTTGTCACGCTTTTGAATGTCTAGTTTTTTTGTTCCTTATTAGACGCAACATTATAGTTTGTTATAAATTAAATTCCTAGCCATCAAACATTATGGTTATAAAATAAAAAGCAAAAAAATAAAGCCAAGTAATTGAAGTGAGGAGACACATTCATCATTACTTGGCTTTTACGGGAAATGAATTAACTGTATATAAATAGTAAGGACTAGGTACTAAGTATATACTCGAGCAAAAATTGTTTTGTTTGTTACTATAAACAACACAAAGGAGATGGCTTCTTATTGGCTACCAATAAGAAGATAAATTTTATTATATCAAAGAGATATTAATAAGTAAACAGAAATTTCAGAATTTTTAAAATTAACTAATTTTAATTAAATATATAGGAATTACAATACAAAATAAATTTATTATATAAAGGGTTTTCTGTATATTCGTGTTGTAGTATTTCCGATAATTTGCTAACATTCAATTGATTAGTGCAAATTCAAGGGGGTCGTGTGGGTGAACAAAACAGTGCGAGATTTAATATTAGTTGTTTTTGGATCGTTCATTTTTTCAGCTGGGGTGAATACGTTTATTATATCTGCTGATTTAGGTGAGGGAGGAGTGACTGGTATAGCGATCGTACTTTACTATGCTTTTCACATTTCTCCAGGTATTACAAACTTCGTATTTAATGCCATTTTAATTGGGATAGGTTATAAATTTTTAAGTAAACGAAGTATGTATTTAACTATTATCGCAACGATTTTAATTTCTATCTTTTTAGAATTAACTGTAAGTTGGGAAATTGAAACAGGCAATATATTGGTTAATGCAGTATTTGGTGGTCTTTGTGTGGGGCTAGGTATAGGTGTGATTGTGCTTGCAGGTGGTACTACAGCAGGGACTACAATTTTAGCTCGAATCGCTAATAAATACTTAGACGTTAGTACACCTTATGCGTTACTATTCTTCGATTTAATTGTTGTAGCTATATCACTGACTGTTATTCCAATTTCTAGTGCACTGGTTACTGTGATTTCATTGTATATCGGTACGAAAGTAATGGATTACGTCATTGAAGGTTTAAATACGAAGAAAGCAATGACAATTATTTCAAGCAAGCCTGATGAAATTGCTAAAGTAATTGATGAACAAGTAGGACGTGGGCTTACCATTTTAAATGGCCGTGGCTATTTTTCAAAAGAAGATAAAGATATTCTGTATGTTGTTATTACTAAAACACAAGTAACAAGAGCCAAGCGTTTAATAAGAAAAATCGATGATAACGCATTTTTAGTTATTCATGATGTACGAGATGTATACGGAAATGGTTTCTTAATCGATGAACATTAAGATAACACAATGTAAAGTTGAATAATAAAGTTGCCTAATTTATTTGGAATATTTCCATAGTGAATTAGGCTTTTTATGATAGAAAAAAGTTAAACAAATCATATAGCGAATTAAGATTTAAAAATGTTATTTTATGAACATAAAGCCTATAAAGATAACGAAATATGAAGGTCTGTTGAAAATAATTAATAGTCAATAGGTGTAAAAAATGATATAATACCATCTATGATAATGATTATCATTTACTTGAGATAATTAGAAAATTTAACATGACTTAATATAAATTAATTGGGAAAATATACGATGTTATGCTTATTAATATAGGAAGAAGGGGAATTATGAATCGCTTAAAAGGAGAACAGGTCACTATAGGTTATGGAGAAAATATTATTGTGGATAACTTAGATGTTCACATTCCTGATGGCAAGATTACCTCAATTATAGGACCAAATGGTTGTGGTAAGTCGACGTTACTTAAAGCCTTATCACGACTACTGCCAATTAAAGGTGGAGAAATCCAATTAGATAACGAAAACATACACTCACAATCTACGAAAGAGATTGCTAAAAAAATTGCAATTTTGCCTCAATCTCCAGAGGTTGCAGATGGCCTTACAGTTGGTGAATTAGTATCATATGGTCGTTTTCCACATCAAAAAGGTTTTGGACGTCTATCTGCCGAAGATAAAAAAGAAATAGACTGGGCAATGCGTGTTACAGGTACTTATGATTTTAAATTACGACCAATAAATGATTTGAGTGGAGGACAACGACAACGTGTATGGATTGCAATGGCGTTAGCTCAGCGTACAGATATTATATTCTTAGATGAGCCAACAACATATTTAGACATTTCACATCAGTTAGAGATATTAGAATTAATTACACAGCTCAATAAAGAACAAGGCTGTACTATTATTATGGTATTGCATGATATTAACCAAGCCGTTCGTTTTTCTGATCATTTAATCACTATGAAGAATGGTTATATTATCGCTAATGGTGATACTGAGGAAGTATTAACTAAAGACATATTAGAAAAAGTATTCAACATTGATGTTGAAATTAGTACAGACCCAAGAACTGGCAAACCAATGTTAGTAACTTACGACTTGTGCAGAAAAAGCTATTCAGAAGTTTAGGGGTAAATTATGACTACTAAGAAAAAAGGGAAGTTAAGTTTTACAGCAACTTTTATAATAGCTGTATTATTATTAATCGGCGCACTCATCATTTCTATATTGTTCGGGGATGCCAAAATTCACTTAAGCACAATTTTTGAAGCGGTGTTTAATTACGATTCTAAAAATCAACAGCATAATATTATTAGTGAGATTCGTATTCCAAGGGATATTGGAGCTATATTAGTAGGTGTTGCGTTAGGTACTTCAGGCGCTGTTATCCAAGGTGTGACTAAAAATGGTTTAGCTGATCCAAGTCTTATAGGATTAAACTCTGGTGCATCATTTATGCTAGCGCTTACGTTTGCATTTTATCCTACTGCACCATTCCTTGTGATGATGTTTGCTGGTTTTATAGGTGCGTTGATGGGTGGCTTTATCGTTTTAATGATTGGAAGGTCAAGAAGCGACGGGTTCAATCCTATGAGAATTATTTTGGCAGGCGCTGCTGTTAGTGCATTGTTAACCGCGTTAAGCCAAGGTGTTGCGTTATTATTTAGACTAAATCAAAGTTTAACGTTTTGGAGTGCTGGTGGTGTATCTGGTACAACCTGGAACCAATTAGTTTGGGCAGCACCGTTTATCATCATTGCTCTTGTTATTATCATTTCAATGAGTAAGCAATTAACAATTTTAAATTTAGGTGAAACATTGGCTAAAGGTCTAGGGCAAAACGTTGCGTTTACGCGAGCTATTTCACTGATATTATCTATGGTTTTGGCTGGTATTGCAGTTGCAATGGTTGGTCAAATCGCCTTTGTCGGTCTGATGGTGCCGCATATAGTGAGATACTTAGTGGGCACGGACTATGCTAGAGTGATACCTTTAACTGCTGTAGTCGGTGGTTTGCTATTACTAGTAGCAGATACGACTGCACGTATGTTAGGAGAAGCCCCAGTAGGAGCCATCATTTCCTTTATTGGTGTACCTTACTTCTTGTATTTAGTTAAAAGAGGAGGTCGCTTCTCATGATAGATCCAAAGTTAAGATATAAACAATGGCTTACGATGCTTATACTCACTATTCTAGTCTTGTTAGCGTGCGCATGGAGTATTACTTCTGGAGAATATAAAATGTCTGTAGAGGCATTTTTCAAAACGTTAATCGGCCAGGGCGAATATACAGACACATTGATATTGATGGAATTTAGATTGCCGCGTATGATTATTACAATATTAGCTGGTGCTGCTTTAGCCATGAGTGGTGCAGTCATACAAAGTGTAACGAAAAACCCACTTGCAGAGCCTGGTATATTAGGTATTAATGCCGGAAGCGGCTTTGTAATTGCTTTATTTATAGTGGTAGGCCAGGTAGACGCGGGTAATTTTGTGTATGTTTTACCATTTATTAGTATGGTAGGCGGTGTTTTAACAGCACTTATTATTTTCTCGTTTAGTTATAATAAAGGAGAAGGTATTACTCCAGCGAGTATGGTACTTGTCGGCGTGGGAATGTCTACTGCACTTAGTGGTGGGTCGTTAACACTAATGTCCACATTTGACGAAGACCAATCAGAGTTTATAGCTTCTTGGCTTGCTGGTAATATTTGGGGTGATGAATGGGCGTTTGTTATAGCCTTTTTACCATGGGTTATCGTATTAATACCATTCTTATTATTTAAAGCGAATGTGCTAAATTTATTGAACACACATCAGTATATTGCTCAAGGTGTCGGTGTGAAGATAGGGCGTGAACGGATTGTCTTATTATTAGTGGCAGTTGTGTTATCATCAGCAGCTGTTTCTGTAGCTGGTGCGATTGGATTTATTGGTTTGTTGGGACCACATATTGCTAAGTCGATTGTTGGCCCAAGACATCAATTATTCTTACCGATTTCAATACTAATAGGCGCCTTTTTACTTGTACTAGCAGATACTATTGGTCAAGTTATACTACAACCATCAGGTGTTCCAGCAGGTATTGTAGTTGCTATTATAGGTGCCCCTTATTTCTTATACTTAATGTATAAAACAAAATCAGTATAATTTATTTAAGTGTAAAATTTTCGCTTTACGTAGTGTTTATAAAATTGAAAAAAGCCGAGGCAAGGAAGCATGAGATACATTTATATCTCGTGCTTTTTTGCGCTTACTCATCTTTGCTAACAGTGCTTTGCTACTATAAATAACTTTTAGAAATTATGAGTAATGTTTTAATTTTTCCCATACAAATGAAATTAGCATTCATATGTTAGCGTTTGCATTTGTGTGTAGGGTATACTATAACTGAATAGTTTAAATAGGAGGTCGTTATTATGAAAAAATTAATTAAACAAAAGACGAATTTTTTGAATGATATGTTGGACGGGCTTTCAAAAACAAACAAACAAATAGAAATTATTTCAGACACAGTCGTAGTTAGAAAGAATAGAAAAGAACAAGGAGTTTCTTTAGTTTCTGGTGGTGGAAGTGGGCACGAACCAGCTCATGCGGGTTATGTTGCCAATGGTATGTTAGACGCTGCAGTTTGTGGAGAAGTATTTACTTCACCGACGCCAGATAAGATTCTTAGTGCCATAAAAGCTGTTGATAATGGCGATGGTGTATTGCTTATAGTAAAAAACTATGCCGGTGATGTTATGAACTTTGAGATGGCTCAGGAAATGGCAGAAATGGAAGGCATTCAAGTAGAAACTGTCGTTGTAAAAGATGATGTTGCAGTGGAAGATGAGGCCCAACGTCGAGGTGTAGCAGGTACAGTTATTGTTCATAAGTATGCAGGACATTTAGCGGAAAAAGGGCTGTCATTGTCAGAAATAAAAGAAAAAGTAGAAGGTTTATTACCTCAAATAAAAAGTATTGGTATGGCACTAACAGCACCTATGGTTCCCACTACTGGACAATATGGATTTGATATTGAAGAAGATGAAATGGAAATTGGTGTAGGTATACACGGTGAAAAAGGATTGTCTAGAGAAAAAATTGAACCCGTAGATCAAATTGTAGAGCGATTAATTCAAGTTTTACTTAAAGAGGTTGAATCAGATGAGCTTATCGTAATGGTCAATGGCATGGGGGCAACGCCTTTGTCAGAACTTAATATCGCTGCAAAATATGTCGATGAAAATTTAGAACAAAAGAGCAAATCGGTTACTCATTGGTTAGTCGGAGATTACATGACTGCATTAGATATGCAAGGTCTATCATTAACATTTGTACCTTCTTCAGAAGAATTGTTAGAAGCGTTAACTGAAACAACAGAAAGTTTATATTTCCATTAAAAATAAAGTGATTATTGAAAGGAGAGAAAGATAGATGAATATCGCTGAACTAAAAGAAAGATTATTAAAATTAGTAGATGTGTTTGAAGAAAAAGAAGAATTATTAACAGAATTAGATAGAGCAATCGGTGATGGCGACCATGGCGTGAACATGGTTAGAGGTTTCAAAGCGTTACCAGATAATATTGATGATAGCTCTATGCAAAGTTTATTGAAATCTACAGGTATGACACTTATGTCTAATATTGGTGGTGCTTCTGGTCCATTATACGGTTTTAGTTTTGTAAAGATGTCACAAGTAGTATCAGATGAAATAGGAAGTTCGAATTTGAAAGAACTCTTAAAAACTTTTTCAGAGGCAATTGCTCAAAGAGGTAAAGTAACGTTGAATGAAAAAACTATGTATGATGTAATTGAGCGTGCAAACCAAGCTTCACAAAATGATGAAATATTAACAATTGATGTATTACAATCCTACGCAGATTTAACAAAAGATATCGAAGCAACTAAAGGTAGAGCGGCATATTTCAAAAAAGATTCCTTAGGACATGTTGACCCTGGAGCTCAAAGTAGTGTTTATATATTGAACGCATTGATTGGAGATGACTCGTAATGACAAATATAGTAGTAATTAGTCATAGTAAAGAAATTGCAGAAGGTACAAAAGCACTATTAAATCAAATGGCCGGTGATGTTAACGTCATTGTACAAGGTGGCGTTGATGGTAAAATTGGTACATCGTATGATCATATTCAAGCATTAATAAATGAATTAACAGATGATGCATTGTGTTTTTATGATATAGGTTCTGCTGAAATGAACTTAGATTTAGCGATTGAAATGTATGAAGGTAACCAGCGTATTGAAAAAGTAGAAGCGCCAATTGTTGAAGGTAGTTTTACTGCAGCTGTGCAATTATCAGTTGGTAAATCCATAGAGGAAACTTTAGGAGAATTAAATAAAACGTTTGGCTAAATAATGTTATTTGTTTTACTATGTTAAATATAAATTAAAATGAAGTTCTCAACTAATATAACAAAAAACTTCTTTTTTATAGGAATATTTAATTGAATTGTGGTAAAATGAAAATTAATTGTAATAGAAATCTGGATATCTAGGAGGACATTGCCATGAAAGATTTAATATTAAAACATGTCTTAAACGGCGAATTTGAGTCAGTCAAACGTTTAATGTCCCAAACAGATTTTATGGAATTTGAAGAAGTATACATTTCAAGCGCACATGAAGCTGAAAACATTATGTTTTATACATGTATTTTAGATATGATGAAAGTAGAAGAAACTGCAGAAATGCATGATTTAGCTTTTCTATTATTAGTCTATCCATTAAGTGAACTTCAGGGTGCTTTAGATTCTGCGTATTACCATGCAGAGTCATCCATAAAACTTACTGAGGGCAAAGAAGTAAAAAGTTTGTTACAAATGTTATTATTACATGCAGTTCCTGAACCAGTCATTTCTGATAAAAAGGCATTTGAAATTTCTAGACAAATACTTAAATTGGACCCAACTAACAGTGTTGCGCGTAATGTACTGAAAGAAACAGCCAAACGTATGGATAACGTAGTTGTTGATTTTAATGAACTTAATCGTTTTAAAAATGCACACTAATAACAAAATTATCATAGTTGAGTAATCATATTATTAGAACTTGACAAAATAACACATTAAAGTGATTTATTAAAGAATCGAAATATACATGTTAAAAGGTGTATTTATTTTGATTCTTTTTCTTTTATTTTTTGCAATTTTACACACTGTTGAAGCCTAGCTTTAGTAATGTATAAAATTGCAAAAATTAAATTAAGATAACCATAAAAATGCAATGGCTACATTAAGGTTTGTTATATTTAAAGAATATAATGAATGATTAAAAACGATATTCAACTTATTTGTTATTGTTGAGAGCAATTATAAGTGTAAAATTTTATATTGTGTAGTTGCAAAAAATAATCAGTAAGTTATAATAATGCAATGTGTTAACTATGAGGAGGTTAAAATAACATGGGGTTGAATAAAGAAGCTATAAAAATTGGTTTCGCTTATGTCGGTATCGTTGTAGGTGCTGGCTTTTCAACAGGACAGGAGGTTATGCAATTTTTCTCACCATATGGCCTATGGTCATATATTGGGGTTATACTTTCTGGTTTAATATTAGGCTTTATAGGTCGACAAGTTGCAAAGATTGGTACTGCGTTTGATGCGCAAAACCATGAGTCAACATTAGACTATTTGTTTGGAGATAAGTTCAGTAAGCTTGTAGATTATTTGCTTATCTTTTTCTTATTTGGCATTTCAGTCACAATGATTGCTGGAGCAGGATCGACATTCCAAGAAAGCTTTAATGTGCCAACATGGTTAGGTGCATTGATTATGGTTATTGCAATTTATATTACATTATTGATGGATTTTAATAAAATTGTTAGAGCATTAGGCATTGTTACACCATTTTTAATTATTTTGGTTGTAATCATTGCTGCGTATTATCTTTTTAATGGTAGTATTTCGATAGGTAAAGTAAATGAAACTGTACCAGAAGCTAGCTTATGGTTAGGTATATTGAAAGGAATTAATTATGGTGGACTTGCGTTCGCAGTAGGCTTTAGTACGATTGTTGCTATTGGCGGTGATGCTTCTAGACGTAGAGTATCCGGAGCTGGGGCATTATTTGGAGGTATTGTTTATACAATATTATTAGCGTTGATTAACTTTGCATTGCAGTCTGAGTTTCCAAAGATTAAGGATGCTGATATTCCTATGCTGACATTAGCAAATGACATAAGCCCTTGGATTGCACTTATACTATCAGTTATTATGTTAGCTGTTATGTATAATACAATTCTTGGTTTAATGTATTCATTTGCTGCGAGATTTACAGAACCATATAGTAAAAAATATCATATATTTATCGTAGTTATAATGGTTGTAGCTTACGGTTTGAGTTTCGTAGGTTTCGCAGGCTTGATTAATTTCTTATACCCGATAATGGGTATTGTGGGACTTGTTGTGGTAATCGGCGTACTAATTAAATACTATAGCAGAAAACGTCAAAACAAAAAGTTCATAGCATAAAGTATTCATGGTATTAAAATAAGAAATAAAAACTCAGTTTGTACAAATTGTACAAGCTGAGTTTTTAATAATTTCGATAATTTATAAACACTACTGTGCAATAGTTAATTATGGTACAATGCATTTCGAAAGGGAAGGTAATGCATGAAGAAAAAACACAAATGGACGATAATTACTTTAAGTATTGTTATTGTAGTAGCAATCTTGACTGCTCTGTTATTAAAACAACAGTATGACCGTCAACATTCACAAGAAATTAAAGAAAAAGTACAGATTAATAATAAAAATGTAAATGCATTTACAAATATAACTTATGGTACTGGTATGCCTAATAGTAGACTAGACATATTAACACCAACTGAATTAGATTCGGATAATAAGTTGCCCGTAATTTTTTGGATGCATGGTGGTGGCTTTATAGCGGGAGATAAACAATATAAGAATCCACTATTATCCAAAATCGCTGAGCAAGGCTATATTGTTGTAAATATTAATTATGCACTTGCACCAGATAATAAATATCCAACGCAGCTACACCAAATTGATCAAGCTGTAAAATTTATAAAACGTAATAAGCATGAATTACCAATGGATTTTGATCAAGTTATTTTCGGAGGGGACTCTGCTGGTGCACAGCTATCTAGCCAATACACGGCAATTCAAACAAATAAATCATTAAGAGAAGATATGTCATTCGAACAACAATTTGAGGCAAATCAATTGAAGGCAGCAATATTTTTCGGTGGTTTTTATGACATGAAAACAGTAAAAGCTACTGAGTTTCCAAGGATACAACTTTTTATGGAAAGTTATACAGGAAAACGAGATTGGGAACAGCAATTTAAATATATTAGTGAGATGTCTACGATAAATCAGGTTACCAAAGATTACCCGCCAACGTTTTTATCTGTAGGTGACGCAGATCCATTTTATAGTCAAAATATATCATTTTATAAAAAGCTGAAATCGATGGATATTCCGGTGGATAAATTATTTTATGATGGCTCCCATAATTTGAGACACCAATACCAATTCCATATGGATTTACCAGAATCACAACAAAATATGAAAGATGTTCTAAGGTTTTTAAGTAGAAATACAAGTTCATCAGGTGTTGAAACAAATGTTAGTGAAGAAACGACGAATCCTAATGGAGTCGAATTAAACCCTTATTAAATAATAAGAATATATGAAGTGTTATTTGTATCTTATAATGTAATGTTAGTAATTTTAGATTGCGACAGTCTTAATATGAGGCTGAGCTAAACGCATATAGTATAATCATTAATTTAATTTCAAAAATTGACTACATTCCAGTTATAAAAAAAGGAGAGGGACAGAAATCATATTTTCAATAATGATTTCATTGTCCCGCTCCTTTTTAAAATTGTAGTAAAAAGTTGAAAGAGGTCAACTATTAATGATTATAAAACGACATCGGTATTTTAAATTTCTATATCTAAATGATTATATGACAATATTATTATTTGGATCCTTGTTAATTTATAATTAAACTATAAGTGTGACATGTTTAAATATTATGCTTAGAGGTAGATTAAAATAATAACTTGGCCATTACATATTTGTTGTAATACCTACCGTCGATGTATAATTTATCACGAAGTTCTCCTTCTATTTGATAACCCGCAGTTTTAAATAATTCAACAGCTGTAGTATTTTCAGGTACTACTGTTGCTTCTATACGACGAATGTTATGATTTAAGCACCATGCATCTACAGAATTAATTAAAGATTGGCCGAGGCCTTTTTCTCTGTAGTGTCTAATGACGCCCATTGAAAAATGAGCTTCATGACGTGTGCGTTCAAAATTTTCTGTCGTTACGATTGCAAAGCCGACGAGTTCGCCGTTATTTTCAGCGATATAAATGGCATTGGAAGGCGATGTAATATAGTGCTCTAGGTTTGAAAGCGCATCGTTATTAGAAGGTGCGTATTCCCCTGGATTGTAGATTAAATAATCAGATTCATCATAAATTGTCGTTAATAATTTAACAAATGGATCTACATCATTGATACCGATTTCACGTATTTGATGAACCATGTATGTCCACTCCTTATTTCTATTTTGCTAATGCCTAGTTATAGTATAACTTAACATCATTAGCGTGATATTACTAGGACATATTTATGTTGAGATAAACTAATACAAAGGAAGTATGATTATGAAACCTAACATTTTATTGGCAGGTGTCACAGGCTATATAGGTAAAAATTTAATCCAACATATAAAAAATGAGGCTAATTTATATACATTATCAAAATATCCTAAAGAAGAAGACTTTAAAGAAGTGACATGGTTAAAGAAAGATATTTATAATTATATGGATGTGTTATCAGCGATGGAATGTATAGATATAGCCATCTATTATTTGGATCCCACTAAACACTCTGCAAAATTAACACAAGCCACAGCAAGAGATTTGAATTTAATCGCTGCAGATAACTTTGGTCGGGCAGCTGCTAAAAATGGTATAAGTAAAATTATTTATATTAGTGGAAGTAGATTTGATTATGAAACCATCCAACGTTTGTCGTCATATGGTGTTTTTGTGGAAAAAACAGAAACAACTGTATCGCGTCCACATGTATCGGTGGAACTTCAATCTTCTAAATACGATGATGTTCGTAGTGCTCTAAGCATGCAGCTTCCTATGAATTGGACACTAGAACAAATGGTTGAATATTATTTTAAATGGTTGAATGAAACTAAAGGCACATTACTACACACATACAAAGAAGATGAGGATTATATAATATACCTTAAAGATAAGACTAAGCCTATTCTTGTTTTTCATAAAATGCAAATAGAAGAAGACATCATTTCATTACATTTAGTGGGTGGTACATTAGTTAAACCTAATTTATTGAAACAAGGTAAGTTAGAATTTCGTAGACTCAAAAATACGCAAACTGTAGTAGTACATTTATATGATTATATACCTAAATTAGTTTGGCCGGTGTATTATTTAATTCAGTCTCCATTTCAAGGTTTGATGATGAGAGGTTTCGAGATAGATTGTCGAATTAAGCATTTTAACGGGAGAATTCGGTCTGGGGAAGACATAAAATATACTAAATAGATAAAGTGGTGATAACGTGGATATTTTATTAGTAGAAGATGATATGACATTATTTAAAGAATTAAGTGAAGAATTAGAGCAATGGGATTTTAAAATTTATGGTATTGATGATTTTAATGACGTATTAGCTAAATTTGAAGCAGTTAACCCTGCTATTGTTATTATGGATGTGAAACTACCTAAATATGACGGTTTTTACTGGACTAGAAAGATTAGAGAAACATCTAATACGCCAATATTATTCTTATCGTCGAGAGACAATCCAATGGATCATGTGATGAGTATGGAATTGGGAGCAGATGATTATGTTCAAAAGCCATTTAACACGAGTATATTAATTGCTAAACTACAAGCAATTTATAGAAGAGTATATCAATTTAGTTTGGAAGAAAAGCGAGTTCTGACTTGGCAAGATGCAACTTTAGATTTGTCTAAAGATAGTATTAATAAAAATGAAGCACAAATTTACTTATCCAAAACTGAAATGATTATTTTAGAAATGCTAGTTAAGAAGCAAGACCAAATTGTTACGAGAGATACATTGATTACTGCATTATGGGATGATGAAGCATTCGTTAGTGACAATACATTAACGGTTAACGTGAATCGTTTAAGGAAGAAATTAGCTGATATTGATATGAGTGACGCGATTGAAACGAAAATAGGTAAGGGATATATGGCGCATGGATAACTTTAAATGGGTTTATATCTTTTTAAGGTCACGGATATACTGGATATTATGGTTTATTTTCTTAAACTTTATCACTCTGCTTATTGCTTATTTAGATTATGATATTAGTGTGGGGAGTACATATTATATTATTATTTTAAATCTAGGTATTTCAATATTGTTCTTGTCGTTCACATTTTTAAAGGAAATTAAATTTTTTAAGCATTTAGATGAAAATGTAGAACCTGAAGCATTAAAGCATAAATCATTGGCGGATACGCCGTTACAGCAAGAAATGGTTAATTATTTATACAACCAAATTACCGATCAAAAATCATTAGTTACGCGTCAGCAAAAGCAAATTCAATCTACTGAAGCATCATTAACAGATTTTGTACATGATATTAAAACACCTGTAACAGCAATGAAACTATTAATAGAAAAAGAACAAGACACTACTAGAAAAAATGCGCTTTTATATGAATGGACACGAATAAACGACATGTTAGATAGGCAGTTATTTTTAACTCGCTTAGAGTCACAAAATAAAGATATGTATTTTGAACATGTGGCACTAAAACGTCTTGTAATTGAAGAAATACAAATCACTCGATATATTAGCCAGTCTAAAGGTATTGACTATGATTTGAATTTTGAAGGTGACTATAAAGTATATACAGATGCTAAATGGTGTCGAATGATGATTAGACAAATTTTATCAAATGCAGTTAAATATAGTGAAGAAAGTACAATTCATGTTCATGCTTATGTCGATCAAGGGCATACAGTTCTTAGAATTACAGATGAAGGTAAAGGGATAAGTGCTAAAGATTTACCACGTATTTTTGAAAAAGGTTTTACTTCCACTAATGATCGTAATGAAACATCAGCTTCTGGGCTTGGTTTGTACCTTGTCAATCATGTGAAAGAAAAGTTAAAAATCCATGTATCGGTTTCTTCAGAACCGAAAGTAGGGACAACTATGAATTTTATTTTCCCTAAGCAAAATGAATTGATATCAAGATTATCTGAAAATATATAAATTAATGAGTAATTGCAAAAATATAATAATAAACGTATAGGTATTATAAATTATGTTAGCCAATACGTATTTAGAACCTGAGAAGATTGTTTGTTTCTTGGGTTCTTTTTGTTCCTAACATTATATGGTGGATGTATATGTATTTAAAATTATTTATAAAAATATTTGCAAATTAGTGAAAAAAGTTGTTGAATACAAATAATAAATATGCAATCATATTTAAGGTGAGTTTAATATGAAATAGTTATTAAAATTAATCCAATCTGATAGGTTACAATTTCTAAATATGCAACTATGATTTATAACAATAAAAGTAGTAAAATTTTGTTAATTTTACGAAAATGTAATATTAAGAATTTGTAAATGCAATTGTAGGATTGTAAATTTTGTGCTATTTTCAAATAAGGATAAATCAACATTTATGAGATTTTTTAACCAATAGAAGCAAATGCTCATTTACACAATTTTAACAATAGCGAAATGATTCAAAATGATGAGTGAATTGTAAATCTTGTAAATCTTAATTTATCTTAAATATAGGTATTTAAATTTTTTAAATTTATTGAAGGTGATTGGGGACAATCGCTGTAAATGGAGGATTTTTTGGATGTTTAACAAGAAAAAAGATAAGTTCATGGTGAAACTAGAAGAAATGGTGTTCAATTTAGATAGAGCAGCAATTGAATTTGGGAAAATGGATTTTAATACACACTTAGATTTGAAAGCATACTCTGATAATATTAAAACATATGAGTCGCACGGTGATGAATTAATGCATCAAGTGATCTCAGACTTAAACCAAACTTTTATTACACCAATCGAACGTGAGGATATCCTCTCTTTATGTAATGCAATTGATGACGTATTAGACGCAATTGAAGAAACTTCAGGCATGTTTGAAATGTATTCTATTGAATATACTGATGAATATATGGCTGAATTTGTAGATAATATTCAAAAAGCTATAGCAGAAATGAAATTAGCTGTTGGTTTATTAGTAGATAAAAAATTATCACACATGCGTATTCATTCTATTAATATTAAAGAATTTGAAACAAACTGTGATGGTATTTTACGTCAATCAATTAAACATATTTTTAATAGTGAAACAGACCCAATCACATTAATTAAAATAAAAGAAATATATGAAAGTTTAGAAGAAATTGCAGATAAATGCCAAGCCGTAGCAAATAACTTTGAAACTATAATAATGAAAAATAGCTAAGGAGTCCTAACTTATGGAATATATTTTGATCATCACAGTAGCTATTGTTATTTTTTCACTTATATTTGACTTTATCAATGGTTTCCATGATACAGCCAATGCTGTCGCTACTGCTGTTTCAACGCGTGCCTTAACTCCTAGAACGGCTATACTTTTGGCATCTGTCATGAATTTTATAGGTGCTTTAACGTTCACTGGGGTTGCAGGAACAATAACTAAAGATATCGTAGACCCATTTAAATTAGAAAATGGTCTAGTTGTAGTATTAGCAGCTATTATCGCTGCAATTTTCTGGAATTTATTAACTTGGTATTACGGTATACCAAGTTCATCTTCTCATGCATTGATAGGTTCTATCGCTGGCGCGGCAATTGCTTCACAAGGTTCATTTGCCGTATTACATTATCAAGGTTTTACAAAAATTATAATTGTATTGCTTTTATCACCAGTCATTGCATTCTGTGTAGGGTTTATAATGTACTCGATTGTAAAAGTAGTATTTAAAAATGCGAACCTTACAAAAACTAATCGTAATTTTAGATTCTTTCAAATTTTCACAGCGTCCTTACAATCGTTTTCACATGGTACGAATGACGCTCAAAAATCAATGGGGATTATTACATTAGCTTTAATTGTTGCAGGTATTCAAACGGGTTCTAGCGTAGAACCACAACTATGGGTTAAAATTTCCTGTGCTACTGCGATGGGATTAGGTACTGCTGTTGGTGGTTGGAAAATCATTAAAACAGTTGGTGGTAATATTATGAAAATACGACCAGCTAATGGAGCTGCAGCAGATTTATCATCTGCGTTAACTATATTTGTAGCATCATCACTACATTTCCCACTATCTACAACACACGTAGTTTCTTCATCTATCTTAGGTGTGGGATCTTCAAACCGTATTAAAGGCGTTAAGTGGAATACAGCACAACGTATGATTGTTACATGGGTTATTACATTACCAATTTCTGCAATAGTTGCAGCGTTAATTTATTACATTATTAATTTTTTCTTATAATTTAAGATAAAGCATTCCAAAAGCGGCTGAGACAAATTAATTGTCTCAGCCGTAATTATTTTATAGCAGTAGTTTTAAGGCACATTTCTTAATTTATTGAGTTAGTGATATTTAGACATAAGCTTTTACTCAGATGTGCACTTATAAAAATTAGTATTATTTATGTAAAAACCCCAGCTCTTGTAATAAATACATTCAGTTAATGGAACTTACGCTTCAGTATTGGTTAGGATAAATCTTTTAACCTTATCAATCTTAGCTCTCATTGCCAAGGAAGACAATGAAAGCTATTAGATAAATTAATTTTCTGTCTCACACTTTTTTGATTCAAATATAGTGGTATGGAAATGATAAATGGTTAAAATTCATGAGCACAAAATAATAGCCTGAGACATTTATGTCTCAGGCTATTATTTGATTTATTTTACGACTATCATCAGTTTATTCACATAATAAGTTTGTAATTAGTGAATGTAATTATAACTTGAAGCTTGTGATGCAGGGATAGTACGATAATCAACAGTACCTGGAGGTGTATTGTAATTCATTTCTGAAATTAGAATACTACCATCTGGATTTACTTGTTCTACGTAAGCAACGTGTCCAATAGGTCCTTCATAATTTTGCATGATTGAACCAGCACTTGGTGAATTATTTACTGTATAACCATCTGCAGCGGCATTGTTTGCCCAGTGGTCTGCGTTCCACCAATAAGTACTAATTGGTTGACCAGTTTCTGCTCTACGATTAAACACGTGCCAAGTACATTGTCCCCAATCATATAGGTTAGCATCACTTGCAGATGATCCACCCGTATTCGTGTTTGGTGTTTCTGTTGAGCTTCCGCCCGCACCACCAGTTCCTGTTGCACCAGGGATTGTTAATGTTTGATTAGGGTAGATGATATAACCATTTAAATTATTGGCTGAAACAATTTCTTCAACTGAAACGCCATATTTATTTGCAATGATATTTAAAGACTCACCTGATTGTACAGTGTGAGTTGATCCACCAGAAGTAGCGTTTGAAGATGATTCTTGTCCCTGAGAACCACTTCCGCCAATTTCAATGACTTGGCCTGGGAATACAATGTTATTATTAATGTTATTATTTTGTTTAATTTCATCAATTGAAACACCGTATTGCTGTGAAATTGACCATAGTGACTCACCAGATTTTACTGTATGCTGTGTTGATGCATCAGCTTCATGATTTGCTATGAATGCTGCTGCACCTGAAGCAGCTGTTACTGCAAATGCTAACTTTTTCAAAAAAACTCCTCCTTCAATGCCTATGTCTAACAGTGATTATTGAAATAAATACATGTCGTTAGTTTTTTTAATCTCAATTCACGTTTCATACTAACAAAAATCATTTGCTTTGTGTACGTTGTTATAAAGTTGTAATATTATTAATATTTAGTGTTTCACTGAGAATTGTTCGATAAATGCCTTTGTATAGACGTTTATAAGCATGTGTTACATTTCACTTGTAATTAACTTTATTTAAAATGTAACATTAACTATTAACAAAATAGTAATTTTAACATTAAAATTGTTAGAAAATACATTCGTCATGTTTGCTAATCAATGAAACAGTGAACATTTAAAGTATTAATAATTGCAATCGTAGGACATTGTGAAAATTTACATGCTATACATATATCCCATAAATGTTATGATTAAACGCATATTATTTTTATAAATAGTTCTATAATGAGAAGGAGTGAGTAAATTGGCTGAATCAACACAACATGTAAACAAGCAGCAAAACCAATCTAAAAACCAATCTAAATCACAGTCACATGCATATAGTAAAGTATGGCTATTCTTTATGTACTACTGGATTATTTTTGGTATTGGTTGCTATTTTGGGCAGTTCTTACCTATGGAATGGAGAAAACCACTTTCATTCGTACTTCTTGCCTTAGTACTGATTACGGTTATCTTTAATCGGGCACGTAAATATGGTTTAGTAATTTCCCACATTTACGCGATTGTTGTAGGTTTATTATCTTATGCAACGTTCACTGCATATTTACAGAATTTAGGACCAGAGGTATTTTTCAAAAATATCATTTTAGCAATTTCAGCGTTTATTGTTTTTGGTATTATCGGCTATTTCTTAATTGGTAATGCGGCTAGTATGGGAAAATATTTATTTGTTACTTTAGTTGCGCTTATTATAGCAAGTTTAATCGGTATGTTTATACAAAATCCAATTTTCCATACGATTATAACGGTAGTAGGCTTATTACTATTTTTACTCTATACTTTGTACGATTTCAATCGTATGAAGCGTGGGCAATTTTCTCCAAGAGAAATGGGCTTTAATTTATTTGTGAATCTGTTGCATATCATCAAGTATGTATTAAGACTTGCAACTAAGTTTAGAAAATAATAAAATTTTAATAATCAATTTGATGAAGACACCTTCAAAAAGACCTTGTGAAATGAGAGGTTTTTTGAAGGTGATTTTTATTTGATATCATTTTTGATGAAACAGTCTTTTTAAATTTCAAAAAATACAATGCAACATTTTTAAAATTGAGTTTAATTAATGAAAAAAGTTGACAAAATTATTTGTTTTATACAAAATTATCTAAAGACAAAAAATACTTATTTAAATAATTAAGATATAAAGTACCAACTTTAGCTTTTATGATAGAGTGACATTTTAATGCATAGCGTATGACAATATTTGAAAGAGGTTAAATTATGAAAGCGCAGTGCTTAAATATTATTTCTAAGGATAATTATCCTACGAAACGTGTAGCTGACGGCTTATTACTAATATTTCCTTTAAAAGGAATCACAGAGATACAACATTTTATAACAGATATAGAAGTTGAAAACGACTTGTTTATAATCAATAACTCTGAAATTTTTACAATTAAAAGGAATGAACAAGCGATTAAGTTGTACATTGCAAGTGATTGGTTTTATGAGCGTGGCTATGATTTTTTTGCTTATCAATATACATCTAACTTAATCCAATCTTCCAATGCATTATTCCAATCTATACTTAGCTTAACTCAGCATCAATTAAATCAAACGTTGACTGAACCATTGTTTGAGTCCTTCATGAATAATATTGTCGATATTATTGCTTCTGAAGCAAAAGTCGACATAAAATATTTGAAACAACAAACAGACTATTCATTTTATGGTATTACAGGAGAAATACTGGATTATGTTAACAACCATTTAGAAGAAAAATTAACGTTAAAAGAAATTGCTAATAAACTTTTTATTTCGCAATCAAATATATCGACGCAATTTTATAATACGTTGGGGATGAGCTTTAAAACATATATAGATACTTTAAAACTTTCAACATCGATATCCATCTTACTAACAGGGAAATCTACAATAAGCGAGGTATCCGACTACTATGGATTTAGCAATTCTGCTATCTATAGTAAAAAGTTTAAACATTATTTTGGTTATTCACCTAAGGACTATCGTCTACTTTCAAAATTGGATAAATCATTTCCTTTTACATCAGAGGATTATAATACTAGTGCAATCGCTGAAATTCAGAATATAATAGCTGAACGACTTAACAAACTTAATGTTCAAAATAATTATATATGTATTGATTTACAGCATATTAAAGAGTCTACTAACGATACTATTGTAATTCAAATTCATAGTATAGAAGAGTTTCATAATTTGTTTGCGAATAAAAGTATGAGTTATCTATTTGAAGGTACACAAAAAGTGATTATTTATTGCATGATAGATCCGAGAAAGTTACGGGAAACATTTATGGATAAATCTTATGGCTTGATTAATTTTGTTTATCACGCAAATGTGAATCTTGCGTTTCAAATTACTAGTAATGACGATGTTAATATATATATCGATCAAATATATAGTCAATATCAAGCTTATTTACAGGCACATCCAGAATTGTCAGAAAAACATATGCATTCAGTGAGTTACATCTTTAATGTTGAGGGTATGACTATCAAAGAAATTTATCGTAATATTATTAAAATTCAGCAGTATAGAGAACATGTGAAATTTGGAATTGATATTACACATTTATTCAATAACCCTGAATATTTTAAATTGATGGAGAAGCAGATGAAACGTATAGGATTTGATTATTTCTTTATAGATAATCATAAATTAACTTCTCCTTATTTGAGTGAAGATCATGAAGACTTGCTTATAAAACAAGTGTTTAAGTTTAGTAATATTAAAAAGATTATGAATGATATGGAATTGGAAGAAAGAACATACTTTCTTTTGAATGTGCATAATAATTACTTATTAAATGATGACAATATGGAAATTATCGAAAGTCCGCCGTTATTGATGGGTATGTTTAAACAGATGCGTGAATATTTTACAGGCGTTGGGATAGATTTATTCCAGCAACAAGGTGAGAAAAATGCATTATATTTATATGATCAAAAAGGATTTCGCTCTGTTTTAGGTAATATGTATGAAAGAATAATGGAGAAAATGAGATATGAAGTGAAAGATTTTGAATATTATACGATAGTAAATCAACCAGAGAAAATTTCAATTTTTATAAATGATTGGCGTATAGGGGAAAGTGAAACTGCAGAAAGTGAATCGCAAAATATACAAATACATTTAAATTTTAAAGATAAGGCTTTGAAACGTCCTTATATTATTTTTTATGAAAAAATAAATAGCACGTTTGGAAATATAAATGGTATTATTGCGCCAGCTTTAAGAATTGAATATACGTGGTCAGATGAATTAATTAGCAAAATCGATGAGTATAATAAACCGCATTTTAGCGTTATGCAACATCATTTTGAAGAAGAGAATTTGACTATTGATTTAAATTATAATACTGTTCATATTATTGATATTTACAAAAATTAAAACATTATTATATTTCACCTCTTTTAAAAGTATGCGTTGCAAAATACAATTTATCGTTATTCGTAATTTTGACAAATCTATAATTATAAATAATAAGGACATAGACTTGTAATTTATGGATAATTGTATTGTATTGCTTACTTACTAGCATTTGGAGGTGTAACAACAGTGAATAAAGACAAAAAAGAGCAATTTTTAAATATTTACAAAAAATACAAAAGTTTAATGCACTACATTGAATCAAACTACAAATTGACTATGAATGACGTTGCAATTTTAGAATTGATAGAACAAAATTGTAGTGAAAATAACATGTTAATGCAGCCATTTCTAAAAATTGCAACTACTGAACTTGAGTTAAGTAGGACTAAGGTGCTTGCATCGATTCGCAGATTGATTGATCAAGATAGAGTAAGCAAAATACGTTCAACTGAAGATGAACGTAAAGTATACTTATTTATGGATAATGAAAATGCGCAAAACTATAAAATTTTATTAGATGATATTGAAGGATATGTAAAATAAATAAAAGTATATTTTAACGGCTTTAATAGTCTAAATAAAATAATAAAATAAAAAGCTACAGGTATTTACTTTATATGGTAAGTATCTGTAGTTTTTATAGTTTAAAAGGACTTGAGTTCAACTGATGTGCGTAAATCTATATTCTAAAGCAAAAATATTGTATAATATATCATATTAATAGATGTAGTAATCGAGAAAGCGAGATGAAATCATGGGACGTAAGTGGAATAATATTAAAGAAAAAAAGGCCCAAAAAGATAAAAATACAAGTAAAATTTATGCGAAGTTTGGTAAAGAGATTTATGTAGCAGCTAAATCAGGTGAACCTGACCCACATGCCAACCAAGCTTTACGTTTAACATTAGAACGTGCCAAAACTTATTCAGTTCCGAACCACATTATTGAGAAAGCAATTGAAAAAGCTAAGGGATCTGGTGAAGAAAATTATGATGAATTAAGGTATGAAGGTTTTGGTCCAAATGGTTCAATGATTATTGTTGATGCTTTGACAGACAATGTAAATAGAACTGCTTCAGATGTACGTGCAGCATTCGGTAAAAATGGAGGCAATATGGGTGTATCAGGATCAGTCGCTTATATGTTTGAATATACAGCTGTATTTGGTTTTGAAGGTAAATCAGTAGACGATACATTAGAAGAATTAATGGAAAAAGATGTGGACGTTAGAGATGTGATTGATGAAAATGGATTAACTATTGTATATGCTGAACCAGACCAATTTGCTCAAGTACAAGATGCATTAAGAGAAATAGGTATTGATACTTTTAAAGTTGCGGAATTTGAAATGTTACCTCAATCTGATATTGAATTATCAAAAGAAGATCAGGAACAATTCGAAACACTTGTTGAAGTATTAGAAGATTTAGATGATGTGCAAAACGTATTTCATAACGTGGATTTGAAATAATATGAATCAACATATACAATCATGGATTTCACAATTACAACTGCAACCGCACCCAGAAGGTGGTTTTTATAAAGAAGTAATTAAAGGTACTACAGATAATACAAATCAAAGAGCGCAGTATTCTAGTATTTATTTCTTATTAACGCATGACAATATTTCACATTTCCATCGTATAGATGCAGATGAAATTTGGTATTATCATGATGGTGACTCACTTACGATTCATATGATTCATCCTGATGGTAGATATGAACAAGTATCTTTAGGGAAGAATATAGAAGCGGGTGACGTATTACAGTATGTAGTACCAAAAGGAACCATATTCGCATCATCAGTTGAAGGGCAAAATGATTACGCACTTGTTGGATGCATGTGTCAACCTGCATTTGAGTTTGAACATTTTGAATTATTGAGCCAAAGTTGGTTAAACGAACAATATCCTAACTTAGAAGATATCAATATGCGTTATGCATTATCTTCTGAAGCCATTGAACAAAACAAATTTTAAATTCTTTAAAAAATAGATTCGAGAGCCCGAGACATTACTTTATGTCTCGGGCTCTCGAATTCTTAAGAATTTTTCACTTTATGTTATTTTGCAGTGCCAAATACTTCTTTTGCAATTTCTACTACATAAGCAAGTTTTTGCCATTGTGCATCTTCCGTAAGTTTATTACCTTCTTCGGTAGAGGCAAATCCACATTGAGGACTCAAACAAATTTGATCTAATTTCACATATTGTTGAGCTTCTTCAATACGCTTAAGTATAGTATTTTTATCCTCAAGTTCACCAGTTTTTGAAGTGAATAAACCTAGTACTGCTGCTGATTTATCATTTGGGAAATAGCGTAAAGGTTCAAAGTCTCCAGAGCGATCATCATCATATTCTAAGAAAAATCCGCCTAAATTTTCTTGGAATAAATAAGGAGCTACTGGTTCGTAACCACCTGAAATTGCCCAAGTAGACTGGTAGTTACCTCGACAAACGTGTGTTGTAATGAGTAAATCTTCTGGCAATCCTTGTACTGCTTCGTTGACGACACGGAATGCGAGTTGACGTGCGGCTTCTTTTTCATCTTCGGTGCGATCACGACCACGTGTTTTTTGAGTTCCTGATGTTAGGTTTGCCCAATAAACATCATCTAATTGAATATAACGCGCGCCCAGTTCATAAAATTTTAATAGGCTATCATGATATGCTTTAGCAACATCATGTGAATACGCTTCAATATCTGGATATATTGTTTCATTCAAAATGTTTGGATGGAACAGTTGGTTAGGGCTAGGAATAGAGACTTTTGATGTCCCGCGGCCGTTTACTTTTTCATGTAAGAATTGGAAATGTTCAAAATGGGGATGGTTCGGGTTAAATGCAACCTTGTCTACAATCTTCACATTATGATTTCTAGTTTCAACACCTTCGAATTCTAAACCGTGTTCAGATGTATAGCCTTGAACACCTTCTAAGTTTTCTAAGAAGTCAAAATGCCACCAACTTCTACGAAATTCTCCATCTGTAATACTATGTAACCCTACTTCTAATTGTTTTTCGATGATATGTTCAATCTCTTCATCTTCAATAGCTTTCAATGTTTGTGAATCTATTACATTATTTTTATAATCTTGTCGTGCTTTTTTTAAGCGATCTGGTCGTAATAAACTACCAACATGATCTGCTCTAAATGGTCTATGGATAACTGTCATGGTTAGGCTCCTTTATTTATGGAATTTTCTGAAAAATATAGATAAAATTTAACAGACTTCTGTGAAATTGTCAATTTCGCTTTTACACTATGAAATATAGTACAATAATACTAATCAAATTTTAAAGTTAAAAATAAAAGACATCAATATAATTCATGAGATGACATGGGAGGAACAGTTTTATATAATAATGACAAGGAGTTGGTGACAGTGAAAGTAAAATATATTGATAAGCGTCACTGGCGTCGCATCATTGATAGAGAATATACAGAGGTCAAAGTGAACAATAATAAGTTTAAAGGTATTATTGGTTTAGTCACTATGAAAAAAGTTCGAGAGCCATTAGAGGTATCAGTTGTTGGACAAAACATTATTGTTGCTGATGACAACTATCAGTGGTTACAAATCTTACCTGAGAAAAAACGTTATAGTATTACAGTGATGTTAGATGACAAGGGCAACCCATTAGAATATTATTTTGATATCAATTTAAAGAATGTTACACAGAAAGGGAATGCACGTACGATTGATTTATGTTTAGATGTGCTTGTATTGCCAAATGGGTCTTATGAACTTGTTGATGAAGATGATTTACAACGTGCATTGGATACAGGACAAATTACTAAAAAACAATACCATGAAGCATATGTAATTGCGCATCAGCTCATGATAAAAATTGATGCTGATTTTCCAACTATGCAAGAGAAAATTATGTATTGTTATCATAAAATTAAACAGAAAGCAAAAGGGCAGAAACATAGTAAACATAAGCCGAAAGTGAACAAACATAATACTCATAAACCCAAACAACGCACACATGATAAACATAAACATACATCTACGCATAAACAAGGACAACAAAAGACTTCATATCATGAATAGAGCTAATATATGTAAAGTAATTGAAGTGTAGTTTTATATGAATCGCAAACGATGCAAACTACAAAAAATCATGTATTGAAAAGGCATATAAGTATATAAATAAACGTGTTATAGTGAATATTACATGTATAATGGAAAACTTAGAATTACATGTAGTCTACACAAATAAAAATGAGAGTTATTATACGATAATTAACAGGGGCTTATAAAAATAGGGGGATAATTATGAAGATTGACGATTATCGCTTGTTAACTACTTTGGATGAAACAAAAACACTGAGAAAAGCAGCCGAAATTCTTTATATTTCACAACCTGCAGTTACGCAAAGACTTAAAGCGATTGAAAATGCTTTTGGCGTCAACGTTTTTATCCGAACTAAGAAACAATTGATTACGACGACTGAAGGTACGATGATAATTGAACATGCTAGAGAAATGCTGAATAGAGAGCGTTTGTTTTTAGATAAAATGCAAGCGCATATTGGTGAAGTCAATGGAACAATATCAATCGGTTGTTCATCTCTGATTGGCCAAACCTTGTTACCTGAGGTGTTGAATTTGTACACGAGACAATTTCCTAATGTAGAAATTCAAGTTCAAGTTGGCTCAAGCGAACAAATTAAGGCAAACCATAGAGATTATCATGTCATGATTATTCGTGGTAATAAGATTATGAATTTAAGTAACACACATCTTTTTAATGACGAGCATTACTTTATTTATCCTAAAAATAGGAATGATGAACTAGAAACAATGCCTTTTATCGAATTCCAAGCAGACCCAATTTATATTAATCAAATAAAGGAATGGTATGGAAGTCAAATTGGGCAAGATTACCACGCAATGATTACAGTAGATCAAGTGGCAACTTGTAAAGAAATGTTATTAAATGGTGTTGGAGTAACAATATTACCAGAAATTATGATGAAACATTTAGATCGCGAGTTGTTCGAATTTAAACGTGTGGATATTGATAATAAATCGCTCATACGTTCTACGTTTTTAAGCTACGATTCAAGTATGACACAATTGCCCCAGGTAGAGTCATTTATAAATCTAATGATGGAATATGTTGAGTAATAAAACAGCTATAGATTTTATTTAAGGTTTTATTTTATAATATTAAAGTTATTGCACTGACGAAGAAATATATTATTAAGAGAATAGAGGTTGTCTACATGTTTAGTGCCTTATTACATATTAAAAACTACAAATTATTTGTAGTGAATATGATGCTATTAGGTATAGGGATAGCAATTACAGTACCTTATTTAGTATTGTTTGCCACAAATGATTTAGGTATGACTTCCACGCAATATGGATTATTGTTAGCCTTAGCTGCAATTAGTCAATTTATAATGAATACGATAGTTGCGCGCTTTTCTGATACGCATAATATTAATAGAAAATTAATAATAATTGCAGCCTTATTTATGGGGGCAGTTAGTTTTTCAATTTATTTCTATATACATGAAATATGGATTTTTATAGCAATGTATGCTATTTTCCAAGGGTGTTTTGCGCCAGCGATGCCTCAAATGTATGCATCAGCACGTGAATCAATTAATGCTTCTGCATCAAGAAATAAAGCTAAATTTGCCAATGCAGTTTTGCGGTCTATGTTTTCATTTGGCTTTTTATTCGGTCCTTTAATCGGGGCCTTACTACTAAGTGCTAATGGTTATTCCGGCTTGTTTGGTGGTACGATTACAATCATTATCTTCACCTTACTATTGCAAGTATTTTTCTTTAAAGATATAAAGACAGAACACACTGTTTCTGATGTAAATCATGTTGAGACAACAGCTCCCAATATGTTAAGGGATAAATCACTATTTGTTCCATTTTTAGCGTTTATTTTACTGCATATAGGGCAATGGATGTATACATTGAATATGCCGCTATTTGTGACGAAGTACCTTAGTGAACCAGAAGGTTTTGTTGGTGGATTAGCAAGTTTATGTGCTGGATTGGAAGTGCCCTTTATGGTTATTTTAGGCATATTATCAGCAAAAATGACAACACGTACATTACTCATGTTAGGTGGCCTCTTTGGAGGATTATTTTACTTTAGTATTGGCGTGTTCGAAAGTTTAGCTATGATGTTTGTAGGCCAAGTATTTTTAGCGATATTTTTAGCAATACTACTTGGTTTAGGAATCAGTTACTTTCAAGATATATTGCCAGACTTTCCGGGCTACGCCTCAACATTATTTGCTAATGCGATGGTTATTGGACAATTATGTGGTAACTTGTTAGGTGGTATAATGAGTCAATGGGTTGGTTTAGGAAATGTCTTCTATGTTTCTGCAGGGTCTATATTTATAGGCATGATTCTCATTTTCTTTACTAAAGATCAAAAATTTACAGAAGAAAGTATGAGTAGTTAATAATGACAATTATTTTATGGTTATGTATTATAGTGGCATTTGTCTTAGCGTTTATAGGTTTAATTAAGCCGGTTATTCCATCTGTACTTGTCTTATGGGTTGGTTTTCTAATTTATCAATTCGGTTTTCATAATGGTAATTTGTCATGGGTGTTCTATGTATCTATGATTTTGCTTACACTATTTATAATCGTTGCAGATTTTATAATGAATCAATACTTTGTTAATAAATTTGGTGGTTCAAAAAAAAGTGAATACGCAGCCCTTGTTGGTGTTATTGTAGGGTGCTTTGTATTTCCGCCTTTCGGCATTATTATTGTTCCATTTGCTGCGGTATTAATTGTAGAAATGATTCAAGAACCAAATTTTTCAAAAGCTTTAAAAGCAAGTTTTGGTTCGGTGGTAGCATTCTTAGCAAGTACTATTGCACAAGCTATTATCATGATTATTATGGTAGTATGGTTTTTTGTAGACGCATTACTAATTAATTAAAGTCATATTTTGAGCTAATAGTTTCATCTTGAGAATAAAGTGAGCAATTCATTTAATTCTAAGAGTATTGTTAGCTCTTTTTTTTGTGAAAAATTATCACTCGAAAATTAAATTAGAACTATTAAATACATACATAATTTTAATGAAAGCGCATTAATATAATAAATTAATAAAAAATTAAGCAATTGCCTTGTTTTCGGTAACTTTATTTTAGTATAATCACAAACATGTTTAAAAAACGGAATAGGAGGGGAGTCGAAATGAAATATCCAATAGCTATATGGATGCTGGCTATCGGTGCATTTGCAATCGGTATGACAGAATTTGTAATTATGGGACTTTTACCAAATATTGCAAGGGACTTTGGTGTAACTGTGAGTCAAGCAGGACAGCTAATTACTGGTTATGCATTAGGTGTCGCCATCGGTGGACCAATCATAGTTATGTTAACAATAAAATGGAATAGAAAGTATCTATTATTAGTGTTAATGGTCATCTTTATTTTAGGTAATTTTGCTGCTTCATTTAGTACGAGTTATGGATTTATGATGACAAGCCGTATTATTACATCATTAGCGCACGGCTCATTCTTTGGTATAGGCTCTATACTAGCTGCAAATATGGTTAGACCAGAGAAAAGAGCAAGTGCTATGGCTTTAATGTTTATGGGACTAAGTTTAAGTAACATCTTAGGTGTGCCATTCGGTACATTGGTTGGTCAGAATTTCGGTTGGCCAATGACATTTATTGTTATTTCTGTTATTGGTGCGATAGCTTTAGTAGGAATCATTATTTTTGTGCCAATGCAACGTGAAACAGTTAAATCTTCAGTATTAAATGAATTGAAAATTTTGAAAGAGAAGCGTTTATGGTTAACATTAGCAGTAACACTATTTGGTTTTAGTAGTGTATTTGCTTATTTCACATATATTTCTACAGTCTTAACTGATGTATCTAATGTTCAAGAACATCTTATTTCATACTTACTAATTATATTTGGTATAGGTGTTACATTAGGTAATGTCGTAGGTGGTAAACTTGCAGATTGGAATTTAAATAGAGCTTTACAGATGATATTTATAGTATTTATTATATATTTCGTACTGTTATACTTTATCCAAATGAACGGATTCTTAATGGTCGCAGGTATATTCTTCTTTGGTCTAATAGGATTTAGTATGAGCCCATCACTACAGTTCAAAAGTACTTTAATTTCAAAAGATGCGCCAACGCTTGCTAGTACATTGAATCAATCAGCATTTAATCTAGGGAATGCTTTAGGTGCCTTCATAGGAGGTTTAGTCGTTACACATTTACCAGTAGCGTCTCTAAGTCTTATCGCCCCTATTTTGACAGCGATAGGCTTAATATTCTTATTTATCAGTGTTGCAGTTGAGAAAAAAGAAGGCATGACAACTTAAAGTAGTGCTGCCATAATTAATAAAATTGGGATATATAAAGTTTCAATTTTCCATCTACACCTGTTCAGAAAAGGTAATAGAGTTTAGATATCATAAGTAGAAATATTTTTAATTCAGCTAGATACTGAGCTATATAAAGCAAGAGCCTGAGACATAACTCTATATGTCTCAGGCTCTTGCTTTGTTTTTAAATATTAAAATCATGTTCTCACTAAATCATAGTGAAGTATTTGCATCTTTATTAATATAGTGATGATCGATATACAATGAGATTGGAATAATTATGAAAGAAATAATAATAAATGTCCAATTACTAATGAAAATGTAAGGGCCTACAGCAAGCGCTGCTTGGGGCACAAAAAATACATAAAATATTGCACATAACAACAATATAATACTGATATATGTCATAATCCAAGTCCAATGTGATTTGGTAAAACATTGCATTTGTACAGTTTTAAATACCATCCATATAAAAATGAAAATAATACTAATACCGACGAGTAACATTATCGGAAACGTATATATATATAGTCGTTTGGCGCCGATAAAAAAGCCAATAAACCCCTTTAGGAAACAAAAAATACCAAAGAAAAGGAGAATATGTTGATAAATATATTTGAATATGTTGAAGAGTGTCTCATTCGGCAATTTTTTAATTTCTTTTTTTGCGTGTGATTTAGGATCATGATCAAAGAAATCCATAGCGAGCGTGCCTTCTTTTTCGGCTTGTAATAATTGAGTTAATATACGATTTAACATCTTTTCGGAATCATGGGGATTCACACTTAGATCGGCACGTACATATGTCATATAGTTTTCGAATGTTTCTCTATCAGTATTGTTTAATCGTAGTGATTTTACATTATTTTCACGCATTAATCTTTCAGTAGATTTCATTTGAATTCCGCTACCTTTTTTATAGAATGTAAGAATAAGATATGGCTTATTATGACGAATATCACCACATAAATCAACTTAACTTTTTAAAAGGAGGAATTATGAAACAACTTTCACTATCGCAAAATCAATTTATAGAAGAAATTGCAAACATACATGAACAACAACTTGAACAACAGTATCATGATTACAAAAAAACTAATTTGTCAGTTGCTTTGCGTATAGAAATAATTGAGCGAAGTTTGAAATTAGAAACGAGTCGAATTTTAATTGAAACACTGGATGGTGTCTTACTAGGATTTGTATGGGGACGAATTGAGACAATTGGATGTAAAGTTGTGATTGAAATGCTCTATGTCCGTCCTGAATATAGACATCAGGGTGTAGGTGGCAAATTGAAATCATCCATTGAAGCGTGGGGGATTAGTAAAGGTGCTCAAAAAATAGAAAGCACCGTTGCATATAGCAACAAACAAATGATTGAAATGAATTTAAATATGGGTTATCAGGTAGAGAAGGTAATTATGTCTAAAAAACTATCAGTAATTAATGAAGATGTTAATAATTAATGATAAAATTAATATATTATAATGAAAAAGGAGCTCTTACATGAAAAGGTGTTTGACACTCATATTAGCAGCGACAGTTACATTAACAGCTTGTGGTAAAGATGATGAAAAAGCATCATTGGAAAAAGATGTTGATAAATTAGAAAAACAACAAAAAGATTTGAAAAAGCAAAAAGATAAATTAGAAAAAGAACATGATAAGTTGAAGGATAAATCTGAAAGTTTAGAAAAAGATATAAACTCAGAGACCTAAAGCGCATAGATTATTGGATAGTCGAATGAAATACAGAGAATTAAAAAATATATCTGTATAATATACAGAAATTAGATTTAATTATTTTTTTAAATACGTTGTAATATTTCCTAGGAAATCATTGTAATATGGTTTTACTAATTGTTATAATGGGTATCATTAAACATAATGTGGATTAGTAAATACGTATAAAAATGCAATGAAGTTGAAATACAAGGTAGTTATTAATTAATCATTCAAGCTTGAGTTAACGACTGGTTTGGAGTAAGTTATATTTTGATAATTTCCTTACATAGAAAAGAGGTAATGAATATGCACGAACAAGATTTCAATTTATTAGAAGGCAGAACTATTACTTTACCAGAATTAGGTAGAGAAATAGAAAATATTACAGGTAGAGAAATAAAAGACTCTACAGGTGAAATTAAACGTGTGATTGCACACTTACCAAACTTTGAATCTGATACAGATACTTTTGTAGCTACTTACAGATTAAATCATAAAAATGATTTTATTGATGCAACATTCACTGCACCAAAAAGTGAACGCGGCCGTTTGAAAGAAGTTGCAGTAAACGTAGAGTTGATTAGTTATATTTCAAGAGCTTAAATGTTGATTATTGATAGAATATGTAGGTAGCGCGATATGAATTGTTTCGTAACGCGTTACTTTTTTATAGAAATTTATTTTCCAGTATAGAGGTGTAACATATGACAGTTTATATTGAAACTGAACGTTTAAGGTTACGTGACTGGCGAGAGGAAGACTTGCTACCATTTCAACAAATGAACGCAAATCAACAAGTTCGTAGATATTTTCCTAGTTTATTAAGTTATCGACGTTCAGAACACGATATGAATAAAATGGATGAAGTTATATCAAAATATAATATTGGCCTATTCGCTGTTGAATTGAAAGAGACGAATGGTTGGTTAGGTTTTATTGGATTGAATTATGTGCCTAAAGAAAGTAAATATACATTTGAAGAGTTGCCATTTTATGAAATAGGATGGCGTTTAATCCCTGAAGTATGGGGGAATGGTTTTGCTACAGAAGGTGCGGAAGCTGTATTGAAATATGCCAAAGCTCAAGGTTTAGAAGATATTTATGCCTTTACTTCAGAGAATAATGCAGCTTCTAGAAAAGTGATGGAAAAAATCGGCATGAAATTATATGATTATTTTGAGTATCCTAACCTTAGTAAATATCATCCACTTAAAAGACATGTTAGATATTATAAAGATTTATCAAAAAACGTCTGAGAAGCGTTTTTTGATAATGCGCATTGTAATTCCTACAAATGCATAGGGATTAAGTTAAAGGCTGAGACAAATTTAATTGTCTCAGCCTTTAACAATTTATTGAGTTAGTGAGATTTATAGATGAGTTTCGTGAAGGTAAATTTATTATCCTTATCAACCTTAGTCGTTTTTTCTGAAGTGGGGAGACAAAATCTTTTTAAATAAGTTAGATTTCTTTCTCGCTCCCTATTTAAGACGATGTGATAAAACGTGTTTGGATAATTTCGCTTAATCGTTTTAACGCTACATCGATATCATCGGCATCGATATAAGCATATGAGAAACGGATACAATGATGCGCATGTTTATCATAGACTTCACCGGGATTAATTAGTATGTTTTCTGCAATAGCTGCATCGAAAAGTTTTTTCATATCGATGGAGTACTTAAATTGGAACCAAATGTAAAATGAACCTTCTGGCGTTGACCATGAACCTAAATTACTAAAATATTTGTTCAGAGATTCTAAAAATAAATTTCTTTTAATTAAAAGTTTATCTTTTAGTCCTTTGAGGTGTTGGTCGTGATAATGTGTCTGTGTTAACCATTCTGTTGCGATATATTGTGATATAGAACTTGCGCCGTAGTCATTTTGCATTTTTAAATCAGCTAAATGTGCCACAACAGAAGGTTTGGCAACGATCCAACCGACACGCAAACCAGGACTTACAGTTTTAGATAAGCTGTTCAGGTATAAAATATTGTCATTTGCATCAAATGATTTTAAAGGTTTAGGACGTTCACCAGTACTTAAACGCATCATATTGGAGTGGAATTCTAGTTTATTTATTTGTTGAACAAAGTATTGATTATTTTTAGTTGTACTATTGCTAATATAGTTTTGCCAATTGATATTGTTTCTAATATAAGTATGCCAAGTATTTCCAGATACATATAAGCGTTGTTTCTCTCTACCTTTTATTATCCCCTGGCTTTTAAGGATATCGATTGCTTGTATAACGGTAGAACGATTCACTTGATATTTTCTTGCCATATCTCTTTGAGAAGGTAATTGCATGCCTGGTTCTAATTCTCCGGTATCAATTTGTAAAATGATATTATCAATAATTTTTTTGTATTTTGGTTTGAACATAAAATAGCTCCTATATAATCTGGTTGGTATTTTAATTTGCATCTGGTTGGTCCAATTTCTGTGCATATAGTATAGCATAGTTGATATAGACGTAATAATTAAAGGAGAGTAGTTTTGTATGTTGCAACCAGCAGTTCATGGATTACTTTTGGCATTAGGACTTATATTGCCTTTAGGAGCTCAAAATATTTTTGTATTTAATCAAGGAGCTAATCATAAAAGTATTTACAAATCATTACCGGTAATAATCACCGCTGGTTTATGTGATACATTATTAATATTGCTAGCTATTTTAGGGGTATCATTAATTTTGTTGTCTTTACCTATTTTGCAGATAACTATATATTGTATAGGTATTGTCTTTTTAATTTATATGGCATGGTCTTTATGGACATCGTATCAATATCAACTTCAAACTTATAAACCTATGACTGCTAAAAAGCAAATAGGTTTCGCATTATCAGTGTCATTACTAAATCCACATGCAATTATGGATACGATAGGTGTAATAGGTACAAGTGCTGCTATATATGAAGGAGTGGAAAAGGTAGTGTTTAGCATTGCCACAGTATTGGTATCATGGATTTGGTTTTTCTTTTTAGCGATAGCAGGGAAAATTATAGGACATGTAGATAAAACAGGAAAATATATTACAGTAGTAAATAAATGTTCAGCAATTATTATCATTATCGTTGCATTGATGATACTAAAACAGTTAATAGCAATTATTTGAATTATAAACAAAGGGCAAGGAAGCGATTTTAAAATAATTTACTTCCTTGCCTTGATAGTTAGTCGTAAGTTCTAACGCCTAAAGGTTTATAATTATTGATTGTTTCAAATAGTGCTTCAGTTGTATCACATAACGGTGCTAAAGTATCGTATTTAGCATCGATAAAGCCTTCTTCAATCATATGAGATAATAGAGATTGTAATGGATCGAAGAAGCCGTTGATATTAAATATAGCGATCGGTTTTTGATGAATCCCGATTTGTGACCAACTATACATTTCAAAGAATTCTTCTAAAGAACCAGCACCACCAGGGGCCATGACAAATGCGTCTGCTAATTCGGCCATTTTGTTTTTTCTTTCATGCATAGAGTCAACTAAAATAAGTTCCGTTAATTTCTTACTAGTTATTTCTTTTTCATTTAACATATTAGGCATAACGCCGATAGCGTTACCACCATGATCTAGTACACCATCTTGAATTGCCCCCATAATGCCTACAGAACCAGCTCCAAAGATTAATTCATAACCGTTTTCGGCCATAGTTTTACCTAGCTGATAAGCTTCCGACATATAGGAAGGATCATTTCCTTTACTAGCGCCACAGTAAACAGCAATTCTTTTCATGTTTAATCCTCCTTGTTCAAGTATTGATCTTGTAATATAGATGAAAATGCAGATTCAAATTTAAGCAAATCTTGTTCTGTAAATGCAGAAGGGCCTTTTGTACGTCCACCACTTTTTCTAAATTGTGCACTTGTATGCCTTTGCTCAAGTAAAGTGTCAATATTTTGGTGGTTATATACATAGCCTTTATGATGCATGACAATCTTTGTTTTATTAAGTAATAAACTTGCAAGACCATAATCTTGCGTAATTACTAAATCATTATTTTCTGCTAGTTTAACAATCCTATAATCAACAGCATCTGGTCCATCATCGACATAAATGGTTTTTACATGTTCTGGTTGTTCTATAGTAGAAAAATGACTGAAACTACGAACGATTGTAACAAAAATGCCTGTCCTTTCAGTCAATTCAATAACTGAATTGATTACAGGACAAGCATCTCCATCTATAATGACCTGTGTCATTAGTGTTATTCGCCTTTATTTTCGTTGTTTTGTTTAACAACGCTTTTAGCAACGTAGTCTTTATATTTTTTGAATTCAGATAAGCGAGCTTTTTTATCTTTTGCTCGTACTTTATCTTCTTCTTTGTGGCGTTTGTCGATGTTTTTTTGTAGGATTTTATCTAGTTTTTGAATATCTTTACGGTTTGCTTTCTCTAATTTTTCGCCTTTTTTCTCAGTTTCATCGTCAAGTTTGCCAGGTGTTAATCCAACTTTTTCCATATGTTTGTTAGATTTTTTCATATCTTTAATACGCTGTTTTTCATTATCTTGACGCGCTTTATCTTCTTCTTTATGACGTTTGTCGATATTTTTTTGGAGAATCTTATCCATTTTTTGAGCTTCTTTACGATTTTCTTTTTCTAATTTTTCGCCTTTTTTCTCGATATATGCTGGATCGTGTTCTTTAGCGATACGTTTAAGTTCTCGTTTTTGATCCATGTCGTGTTTTTTATCTACTACATATTCTTTCGCATGAGATGATTTTTCTACGACAGTATCTTTAAACTGTACAGATTTATCTGCAACTGTTTTAGAAGCGCTTACGGTTGCATCACTCGCTTTTTTAACGTCTGGGTGATCTTTAATTCGTTTACGTTCAACGATTAATGGTACTAAAAACACAGGAGCCACTGTGATTATCGTTCTAATTAATTGCTTTTTGTCCATATGCGTTGCCTCCATTTAATTTATACTATGTTCATATTACCCTATCATACATGAAAATAAACGGTAAATATAGCCTGAGTACAGGATTTATTAAGGAGAAATCGACTAACGTTTAAGCAATCTGTAAAAAAGAATAAAAAGCTGATAAACATCTAAGAAATAGTGAGATGTTTATCAGCTTTAATGTTCAAGCATTTAAATTAGACTTTAAATTATTCTCCTGTGATACCTTGTCCAATACCAAAGCCGAAGTAAAGAATAGCGATGATAATGACCAATATAATTCTATAAATTGCAAATGGTATTAATTTAATTTTACTAATTAAGTATAAGAAAGTTTTGATTGCAATTAACCCAACAATAAACGCGGCGATAAAGCCAAGAATATAGAAACCAATATGATTTAATTGAATATATTCCAAATTTTTTACTAGTGATAAACCACTTGCTGCAAGCATGACAGGTACTGCCATAATAAACGTAAAATCTGAGGCAGCCTTATGATTCATTTTCATTAATACACCAGTAGAGATTGTTGAACCAGATCTACTAAAACCTGGCCACATTGCTATGGCTTGAGATAGTCCAATAACAAAAGCTTGGAAATAATTGATTTGGTCTACAGTTTGTGGATTTGTAACTCTTTTACTGTAGATATCAGCAATAATCATATAAATTGCGCCTATAAACAACCCAATCATTACTGTTGGTACACTGAATAGATATTTTTCGATAACATCATCAAATAGCAAACCTAAAACACCTGCGGGAATCATACCTACAATGATATGTAATAAATTTAAACGTTTTGGCTTTTGACCAATACCATCAATAGGTTCTGCTCTATATTTACCGATATGTAACATTTCGAAATAACGCTCACGAAATACCCAAGCGCCTGCGAATACTGAACCTAGTTGGATGACAATTTTAAATGTAAATGCCGATTCAGATCCTAAAAATTCACTCGATTTCAACCACATGTCATCTATGAGTATCATATGACCTGTCGATGAAACGGGAGCGAATTCTGTTAAACCTTCAACGATACCTAGAATGATACCTTTAATCAATTCAAGTATTAACATAATTTACCTACTTTCATAGTACTTATAAAATTTTGTGTATTTTCATTTTTTAATGATAGCACAATAAAAATGTATTATGCCACTTAAAAATGTGATTTTGGACTAAAGATGTATATAATTAATAGATAATAGTCATTTTAAAGGACATGTGTAAAGTTACAGTAAATCCTCAATTAAAATTATAAAAATTAATTATGTCTAAAATATGAAAACATCATAAAAAGTATATAAAACAATGAGCGAATTAATTTAACTTTTATACAGGCAGTCTATAATGTGAGGTAGGTGATATTTGTGAAAAGATTAACAAGTTTAGCAATGCAATATAAAATATATCCTATCTTTATGTTTGTAGTTAGTACACTTTTAGCAATTACAGTGGTAGTACAAAATATTTCAATTGCAGAAATATTAAACGCAATGTTATTAAGCGCTAATCATGATTTATTAAATATTTTAATGTTTACCTTAGTAGTTTTAATAGCACGTGCTACATTTAATACTATAAACCAAATGATAGGCAATCAAATGGCAGCGAAAGTTAAGCGCGATTTAAGAAAGCAACTTATTATAAAGCAATCCAAAGATCCAATTGGTGTGCAAATGAACACTTTAACTGAAAGTGTTGATGGCATTGTTCCTTTTTTTAATAGTTATTTTCCGCAAGTATTTAAATCAATGATGATACCGTTATTAGTAATCATTGCTATGTGTTTTGTTCATTTAAATACGGCATTGATTATGATAGTCACAGCACCTTTTATTCCACTTTTTTATATCATTTTTGGTTTGAAAACCCGTGATGAATCTAAAGATAAAATGACTTATTTAAATCAGTTTAGTCAACAATTTTTAAATAAAATAAAAGGTCTAATAACGTTAAAACTTTTTAATAGAACTGAACATACAGAAAAAGAACTTTATGAGGAAAGTACTACGTTTAGGGATTTAACGATGCGTATTTTAAGAAGTGCTTTTTTATCTGGCTTAATGCTCGAATTTATTAGTATGCTCGGTATTGGTTTAGTTGCGTTAGAGGCTGGTTTAGGTTTGATTTTATTTCATAATTTAGACTTTAAGACAGCGGCAATTGCGATTATATTGGCACCAGAATTTTACAATTCAATTAAAGATCTTGGTCAATCTTTCCATACCGGGAAACAAAGTGAAGGTTCTAGTGATGTGTTGTTTGAAGTGCTAGATAAAGAGAATAAAGATCCTAAACCTCAAATACAAATTAATTTAAATCAGAGTGCTTTGATTCGATTAGACCAAGTAGATTTTAAATATAAAGACACTTCTAAGTATGCATTAAAAGATATTAATTTAAGCATAAAAAGTGGTGAGCATATCGCTTTAATTGGAAAAAGTGGCGCTGGAAAGTCAACATTAGCGCAACTGATCGCACAAAATTTGGAAGCTAGTGATGGCACAATTACTTACAAACAGAAAAATTTAAATATAGGGTTTCTTAGTCAAGCTCCTTATATTTTCAATTCATCTATACGAGATAATATAACGATGTTTCATCAAGTTGAGGAAGCACAAATATTACAAGTTTTAGCAGATGTTGAATTAAAAGAAAAAGTGTTATCGCTAAAACATGGTTTAGATACAAGAATAGGTGAAGGTGGAGAGATGCTCTCAGGCGGTCAAATGAGACGTATAGAGCTATCAAGAATATTATTGGGACGCCCAGACCTATTAATCTTTGATGAGCCAGCAACAGGCTTAGACGTGAAAACTGAAAATGTAATACAAAATGTTATTGAAAGGCAGTTTTCTAATATCACAATGATTACTATTGCGCATAGAGCACATACGATTAAAAATGCAGACAGACGTATTTTGATTGAACAAGGAGTTTTAAAGTCAGGCGATACGCGTATATTAAACGACCTTCGACAAGGCGGTGATGAACATGAAACCACGGATTAAATTTAGTATAGATAAGGATTTAATATTATCTATTTTAGTTGGTGTAGTCGGTAGTTTAGTCGCATTAGGTATGTTCTTTTTAAGCGGTTATATGATTACTCAAAGTGCCTTAGGGGCTCCGCTGTTTGCGCTGATGGTATTGATTGTTTCAGTGAAAATGTTTGGATTTCTTAGAGCGGTAGCAAGATATATTGAGAGATTACTTTCTCATAGAACAACATTTACAATGTTACGCGATGTGAGAGTTCAATTCTTCAAAAAATTACTTCCAGTTGTACCTGATGTTTATAGAAAATTCAATTCTAGTGACTTAATTGCACGTATGATTGGTAGAGTAGAGGCTTTGCAAAACATATATTTAAGGGTTTATTATCCGCCAGTAGTCATCGGGTTAACGGCAATCGTCACAATGGTTACGATATTTTATTTTTCATATATACATGCAGTGATTATTTGTTTGAGTATGCTAGCTACGTTAATTGTTATTCCTTGGTTAAGTGCTAAAAGAGCACGTATATTAAAAAGACAAGTAAATGAAGTCCAAGGTGAATTTTTAAGTCAATTTTATGACTATAAAGAAGGCTATGATGAGTTAACACGGTTTAATCAAACAGAATATTATAAAAAGCAAGTTATAGAGCAATTAGATGCATATGAAAGTGTACAAGCTAAAGAGCAACGTTTCCTGTCACTTTATGAATATAGCTTGAATGTTGTAGCGATGATTGCATTATTTTTAACTTTATACTTAGGTGTTGTTCAAGTACAAAACCAACAATTAGATGTTGTGTATTTGACAAGTATTGTATTAATGATGTTAACGTTATTTGAACAAGCGATTCCAATGAGTAACGTGGCTTATTATAAAGCTGATACGGACCAAGCATTAACTGATATTAATGAGGTGATTGCCCATCCAATGACACAAGGTAACGAATCTATGCAAATAGGAACGTCAGATGCATTGCCTTTAATGCAATTAAAAGACGTTGATTTCAAATATTGGAACCAATCAACACCTGTATTATCCCAGATTCGCTTAGTCATTAATAAAGGAGAACACGTAGCGATAGTAGGGCCATCTGGTTCAGGTAAAAGCTCTTTATTACAACTTATGCTAGGCCTATATCAAAGTGATGAAGGGGAAGTGCTTTTACATCAACAACATATTTCTAAAATATTAAATGAAGATAAATATAGTTATATCAACGCGCTCTTACAATCCCAACAATTGTTTGATGGCACTGTAAGAGAGAATTTATTTTCAGAACAAGAAGACGATGTACTTAGAGAGGTACTAGACCGACTTGGATTAGCGCACATTAATTTAGATAGAGTGATTACACTTTCTGGTCAGACATTATCTGGAGGAGAAATACAAAGATTGGCTTTAGCAAGACTATTATTAAAACCTTCTTCACTTTGGATACTTGATGAACCAACAACTGCTTTAGATGTTCATCATACAAATGTAGTTATGGATTTAGTCCATAAGCACGCTGAAACGTTAGTTGTAGCTACGCATGATTTAAGGTTGTTACCAAACTTTGATAAAATTATTGTTATGCAAGAAGGTGCTATTCTAGAAGAAGGTAGTTATGAAACTTTAGCAACTAAAGAAAAAGGCTATCTACAAAAAATGATTAAGATTAATGCCTCATAATGGGAAGAATTATAAATTCTAAAATTATGTGATTGTAACTTGGCATAAAAACACAAAATAAACTCTTACTTTCAATTATATGCAGAACATGAATTTAAGCGAGTTTAAGTCGAAAAATCATGGGAATTACGACCAGGTATTTTTAAGGTTTACAGTTCGCAGTTTGAAGTTTTAAAATAATCAAAAAAGAGCTCAAACACAAAAGTGTTTGAGCTCTCTCTTTAAATCAAGTATATTTAAGGAATCATTTTGATATATCTTTAACCTTTAATATAGGTAGAAAAGCTTATTTTGCTTTTTCTTCAGTAAAGGCATCGATTACTTTTGCAAGTAATCTATTTAATTCTTTAGATTCATCTTCATCAAGAGAAGATGCAACTGCAACATCTTGACATGCAGTATCTAATTCTGGACGAATTGCTTCGCTCTTATCAGTCAAATGGATAAATACTTCACGTTGATCAACTTCAGAACGTTCACGTTTGATTAAATCAACTTGTTCCATTCTCTTAAGTAATGGAGATACAGTACCAGTATCAAGCGCCAATTCTGTAACGACTTTTTTGACATTGACAGGTGATTCACCCCAAAGAATAGTAAGTACTAAAAATTGTGGGTATGTTAGTTTGTATTTCTTAAAGACATTATTAGAGTAGTAGCGATTTACTTGTCTTTGAGCGTTATACAAACTGAAACAAAGTTGTTCCTTTAAATTAAGTGGTTCAGACATAAGTTCTCCTCCAGACATTCTATCCGTTTTCTTTACTTTGCATCGGACCTGAATCCGTCTAACGTTGTGTGTGACACTTCCTCAAATACACTTTTGCACTGTGCCATGCTAAAATATAGCGTGTATAAAGTTTAGAAGATATCTAATATTTTATCAAGTGAAAGATTAATTATACGAAAAAATTATCTTTTACACAAACATTTAAATTTATGAAATGAGTGAGATTTTTGAAAAATATTAAACAGCCTAAAATCGCTATTACCGTAGTAACAGGTTTTTTAGGTAGTGGGAAAACAACTTTTCTCAGTAATTATGTAAAATATTTACTAAATAAAAATGAAAACCCAAGTATCATCGTAAATGAATACGGCAATATAGATGTAGATAGCAATGCATTAAGCCATGATATAGAGGTTGCATCGATATTAAATGGTTGCATATGTTGTGACTTGCAACGGGATTTAATAAAACAATTAAAACATTTTATTAACAAAAGTGCAATGCACCATATTATAATTGAGGCTACGGGTATCGCACACCCAATTGAAATTATTGCGGCTTGCCAAGATCCTGAAATCGTTGAACACCTTGCCACACCAGTAGTTATAGGCTTAGCAGACGCACCGAGATTTTTGAATAGAGCCCAATATACTGATAGTACAATACAATTAATGGAAGAACAATTAAAAGTAAGTCATGCAATTGTAATCAATAAAATGGATTTGTTGAAAAGTGTTGAGTACGATAAGTTGAAAGAAATTGAAAAAATTAACCCACAAGCACTGAAATTTTATACATCATATGCTGATTTAAATATGGATAATTTAATTTTAACAACAGATGATAGTATGTCACATTTAGGTCAGCCAATGCATCATCATGGAATTAAGAGCTTACAGTATCAATTTACTGGGCCAATTGATCGTCAATTATTCTATCAGTTTATTTTACGGCTACCTGATAATGTTCTAAGATTAAAGGGATACGTCAAGTTTCACGATACGCCAAATGATATATATGAATTTCAATATGCATTTGGTTTGCCAGATTATGAAGTCATCGACACAGCGATGCCGTTAACAATTGTAATTATTGGTGAACAAATAGATGAAAACCAACTGCGCAATAAATTGGATATGCTACAGTTCACTTGATTATTGAATATAATAAAAAGGGTGTTGAAGATATATGAATAAAGTGAAAATTAATCAATACGTTTCTTTTTCGAATGTAATACAAGGGTTTTGGAGAGCGAAAGACTGGAACTGGACACCTCAACAATTAAATAGATATTTGAATGAATTGGTTGAAAGAGGTATTACAACTATGGATCATGCTGATATTTATGGCTCATACAGTTGTGAAAGTATCTTTGGTGAAGCGCTAAAATTATCACCACAACTTCGTGATCAAATTGAAATTGTAACTAAATGTGGTATTGTATTGCCATCAAGTCCACTTCATGAAACAAGTGGCCATCGCTATGATCATAGTAAAGAGCATATTATTCAATCTGTTGATCGTTCGTTACAAAACTTACAAGTTGAGCAACTAGACTCTCTGCTCATTCATAGACCATCACCTTTAATGGACCCTAACGAAGTGACTGAAGCAATAAAAGCATTGGTTAAACAAGGAAAAGTTAAGTCATTTGGTGTTTCAAACTTCAATAAATCTGAATATGATTTACTAAGCAAATGTTTAGTTTGTGATAAATTGCATATCACTTTAAATCAACTGGAAGTGTCGCCATATACTTTAGACGCTATTGAAAATGGTATCATTAATCATATGTATAAAGATGATGTTAAAATTATGTCGTGGAGCCCTATGGCAGGTGGTAAATTATTCGATTTAGAAGACGAAAAATCTGCTAGAATCATGGCAGTTGTTTCTCCTTTAGCACAAAAATATAATGTAACCTTGAATGGTATCGTTATGGCATGGTTAAATAAACATCCTGCATCACTAATGCCAGTGCTAGGCACACACAAAATCGAACGTATTGATGAAGCGATTAATGGCTTGAAGGTGTCACTTACAGATCAAGAATGGTTTGATATTTATACGGCTTCTTTAGGTCATGACATCCCGTAGTTTAAAGTTTGAAGGAGTAAAGATAATGAATACAGAGAACGAACAACATCAATTAAAACAACATAAGTTTCAACGTAATTTTATTAATTTTCCGTTTTTAGGTTTTGCCTTAGTCATTGCAATATTAAATATTGTATATCCTGATATTAATATAATGATGACACTTTTTGGACTATTTTTCTTTTATAATGGTGCTATTTTATTCATAGCATTTATTAAACATTATAAACGTGTAATGGTTTTAGCATTGATACTAACAATTTTAAGTATGGTTCTATTTGGCTTATCAATGTATTTATATGCGTTAACAAATAATCTATTTTAATGCTTTGTTTTAACGAGCTTTAGGAGGAAATGAATGGAACAGTGGATAACGCATTTTATGGAGCAACATGGCTATTTAGGTATAGGATTATTAATCTTATTGGAAAATATATTTCCTCCAATACCATCTGAAATCATTTTAACTTTTGGTGGTTTTATGACAACTAAGTCTGATTTAGGCTTTATTGGCGTGACAATCACTTCAACGCTTGGTTCTGTTATTGGGGCTATTGTTCTCTATGGTATTGGTGCCTGGATCGGCGAGCGGAACTTATATCGCTTTGTAAACCGTTATGGGAAATTTTTACGTGTGAAAATCAAAGATATAGATAGAACAATTAATTGGTTTGAAAAGTATGGATATTGGACAATTTTCTTTTGTCGTTTTGTGCCACTGTTAAGAAGTTTAATCTCCATCCCAGCTGGTTTAACTCGAATGAATATACCTTTGTTTATTTTGTTTACTACGCTTGGTACCTTAATTTGGAATATCGTGCTGATTTATTTAGGACAAGCAGTGGGCGGAAATTGGCATGCAATTGTTTACTACATGAATATCTATTCTAAAATTATTTATTTCATTTTAATTGTTTTAGTCATTTTTATAATTTGGAAATGGATTAAAAGGCAAAAAACACATAAGTAAATTTGATAATTTAACTTAACGAAATGAAATCATTATCGGTGGCTAGAGATGATATAATTTAAGTAACGTGATCAAGAGATTGTATGAGGGAGTTGCTTTTATGACAAAACAAAAAGTTTCTATTATAGGTGGCGGCAACACGGGTGCAACATTGGCTTTTATTGTTGCTCAACAAGAGTTGGCTGACGTTGTACTGATTGACCGTCCAACAAATGAAGGCCAAGTTAAAGGTAAAGCACTAGATATTTTAGAAAGTAGTCCAGTCTATGGCTTTGATGTAAATGTAAAAGGGTCCGTTGACTATACTGATACAAAAAATTCAGATGTTGTAGTGATTACAGCAGGCGTGCCACGTAAACCTGGGATGAGTAGAGACGATTTAGTACAGGTTAATGAGGCGGTTATGCATGATGTTACAAAAGAAATCGTGAAATATTCACCTGATTGTAAGATTATCGTACTTACGAATCCTGTAGATGCTATGACGTATTCAGTATTGAAAGCTTCTGGATTTCCAAAAGAGCGAGTAATAGGACAATCCGGTGTATTAGATACATCAAGATATCTAACGTTTATTGCTGAAGCCTTAAAAGTTTCTATTAAAGATATTAAAGGTTTAGTATTAGGTGGTCATGGCGATACGATGGTTCCGTTAGTAGATTCAACTAATGTTAATGGAGTACCACTTCATAAACTACTTGATGCACAACAAATTGAGACAATTGTTGAACGTACACGTAAGGGCGGTGCAGAAATCGTAGAATTACTGGGAAATGGCTCAGCTTATTATGCTCCAGCTTCAGCAGTATACAGTATGATTGAAGCTATATTGAAAGACCAACATAGATTACTGCCTAGTATTGCACTACTAGAAGGGGAATATCAATTTACAGATATATGCTTAGGGGTTCCAACAATTTTAAGTTCAAATGGTATTGAAAGTATTGTAGATTTAAATTTATCTAATGATGAATATGAGCAATTAAAAGTTTCTGCAGAGTCGGTTCAAGAAGTTAAACAAGCATTAAAGCTTTAAAATATATGGCATAATGTATTCATATAAATTAGTTTATATATATAACGCTTTAGTTAAGGGTTGGGGCATAGTAACATGTCTTAGCCCCTTATCTTTGATAATGATGAGGTAGTAATAAAGATTCGTTAAATATAGGTTTGCTTAGCTAATAAAAGTATGGAAATCTGATAGAATATATTTGCTTTATTTAGGGAAATGAATCGATTTTTGATCACATTATCATAATGGATGAATCAATATTTATGCACATAAAAAGCTGTCGACAAAAGTTTAAAGACTTGTCGACAGCTTAGTATTGTTTAGGCAAGTATATAAATTATTACATATATTTATAGGGATGAGACCGTTTGTTTATAAATATAATAATAAATGCTTCATAAATCTATTAAAATCTAAAAACACAAATATATAAAGTTACGTATTCAAAAAACGTTAATATATACATATATTTTAATCTTAATTTTATGTTGATGGGGACGCTCCAATTTGGAAAACGACGTTCATAATAAAATAGTTGTAGATAAAATAAACCAATACCTAATGGGAACAACATCAATATAATGCTGTGAAGATATGAAAAACCTACATCATGTAATAAATGTCCGATGATTAATTGACATAAAATTAAAACTATAATGAGAACTAAAATATTCAAAGTCATTTTACGCTACGCACTCCTTTCGCAAATAGGAAGATAATCACTTGTAATGCAATAAGTAATAAAATAAAACGTAACGTATCAGTATTTAAACTCGAAGATACTTCATTAAAAATACGAAGCGGTTCATGAATAAGATAAACTGAATGTAGACGTAAGAAGCGTCCAATAAATATACCAAGACCATTTAAGAACATCATAACTACAATAATTAATCTATTGAGCCAGAGATGTTGCGTGAATTGTTCCATTTCTAAAAACATTAGAATTAATAGGTAAATAGCTAGTAATACGCCAGATACAAGGAATGCAAAATACGCCCATTCACTAATTACTAAACCTTGATAGAAATTGAAATTAAACTGATTTAAATGTATTAAGTCAGTAATCATATACAAAGTATTTGGCACCATCAAGACAAAAATAAGTGTGAAAATAATGAATAGTGGCCACTCATATTTGTATTTTGGTTTAAATAAATTTAACAGTAAGCATAGTTCAAACGGCACATACGCTAGAAATAGATTAAGCGTCATAAATTGGAAATAATTATTGAAAAATATTGAAACTAATATCAATATAAGGAAAATGCTTCTAGCGATATAACGCGCTTGCATAAATACACCTACTTTCTTTTTAATTAAGCGCTAATATAATAGATTACTAATGAATTGTAATTTGATTGTGCATTAGTAAATGCAATCTAAAACTTCTTTTGTGCTAATAAACGAAGATAAATATTAACCTATGTTTTTGAAATATGAGACTACATGATACATTTTTTAAATATAAATTTCAATTATTAACTTAAGTTATACATGTTAAACACACAGACGTAACTCTGTAGTAGGGTATTAAAACATGTGATTTATAGGAGAATAAATACAAGTATAAAAGCAGAGATGCTCCTAATATATTGAAACATCTCTGCTTACTACTCATTTTGCTTTTTGAACAAAGTTTAATCTAAAGTCACGCTTTTTACTTTAACTAACAAATTATAAATCTAACAGGTTTAACCCAATTGTTTCATTGTATTTGCGGTTTATATCTAAATTTGTCATTGTGATTACAATTTCTGCTGTAGCAGAAACGATGGCTTTAGTTAAATGTCCGCTCAATGTGTCATATTGGTTAGTTCCGAATGTGGCATGTAAATGCGCAAATGGTTTTTCGTCAATATGAGAGATATTACCCATTAAACTGATGAGCTCTAAAGGTTCATCAATGGTTTTCTTTTCATAAGTTTTGGTTTCTAAATTATAGAAGTTAAGTTCTGCGCTAGCACATGCACCGATGCCACTAACTGTGCCAAATTGTCCACCTTGTTCTGTTGCAATATCTGTTACTGCAGATACAATGTCTTCACCTTGTTCTAATACTAAAACAATCGTCTTACCATCTACTTGATAAATCATAGGAAACCTCCATCCTGAAAATTAGATACATCTTTATTATACAAGTTATAATTACGATATTATATGATAGTGATTAGAAAATAAATTTTTTATTGTCATTTCTCATGAAACTGTTATAAAATATTCTAGTATTAGGCTTGTTCTCGTATATTAGAGAATGGAAAACCGCTTCAAACAATTTATAAAAAGAAAGGAGCGAGCAACGTGAAGAAGCAGTTTATTATTTTATATTTTAATATTTTTCTTGTCTTTTTAGGTATTGGTTTAGTCGTTCCTGTGCTCCCTGTTTATTTAAAAGATTTAGGTTTAAAAGGTAGCGATTTAGGCATACTGGTAGCTGTATTTGCTTTAGCCCAAATGATTATCTCACCATTTGGCGGTACACTCGCAGATAAATTAGGTAAAAAGTTAATCATCTGTATTGGCTTAGGCCTATTTGCGATTTCAGAATTTTTATTCGCTGCAAGTCATACGTTCTCACTTCTGATTGTTTCTAGAATACTTGGTGGGTTTAGTGCAGGTATGGTTATGCCAGGTGTCACAGGCATGATCGCAGATATCTCATCAGGTAGAGATAAAGCTAAAAATTTTGGATATATGTCAGCAATAATTAATTCTGGATTTATTTTAGGGCCAGGACTTGGTGGTTTATTAGCAGAAGTTTCACATAGATTACCATTCTATGTAGCGGGTTTTAGTGGCTGTTTAGCCTTGATACTTTCAATTATACTTATTAAAAATCCGAAACATGAAACGCAAGATGGATTTACCAAATATCAACCTGAGTTGCTAACAAAAATTGATTGGAAAGTCTTTCTTACGCCAATCATTTTAACCTTAGTACTAGCTTTCGGGTTGTCTTCATTTGAAACACTGTTCCCACTTTATACTGCAGACAAAGCACAATATTCTCCTATTGATATCTCGTTTGCTATCACAGGTGGCGGTATTTTGGGTGCAGTATTCCAAGTATTCTTCTTTGATAAGTTTATGAACTATTTTAAAGAATTAACGTTTATTACTTATTCATTGCTATATTCAGCAATTATTCTATTAGCATTAACTTTTGTTCACAGCTATTGGTCAATTATGTTAATTAGTTTTATTGTTTTTATTGGCTTTGATATGATTCGCCCAGCTATTACAAACTATTTCTCGAATATAGCAGGTAATAGACAAGGGTTCGCAGGTGGATTAAATTCTACGTTTACTAGTATGGGGAATTTTATCGGTCCATTAGTTGCAGGTACATTATATGATATTAATTTTGAATTTCCATTATACATGTCGATATTCGTCATGGTTTTAGGTATGCTGGTCATCTTTATAGAGAGCCAGTTGAGATCACGTTTTAGAAAAACATAATTCAACATAAGAAAGAGCGAATAGATTATAGTGTGGTTGACATGTCTGAATCCTATATATGTTATAGACACTAGTGATATTTTTTGAAATAATTTTTGTCTTTATTATAGAAGCGGAGCAATGAAATCTGATTACAGTAATTAGATTTCATCGCTCCGCTTTTTTACACGTGAATTTAATTGTGTCAACGGTGATATTTATATTATTTGTGTTGAATAAAGTATTGAATATGACACTTGTATTAAATAAAGTAGGCTTTACGTAATAAACATGTAACAAAGGTTACGATTCTTTTAAATTGTGTTCTATATAAGTTTTTCGTCAATAATCTGTGATAACATGATAGGAAATGTAATAATTGTAAGTAAGGGGATAAACTTGAAAAATTTAATTTTAACTATCATGGCTTTCCTTCTCGCTTGCTGTTTAGCGTTTCTTCTTTTTATAGCTACAAATCAACAAGCTCTAGCCAAAGTTCATGAAACCATTTCTAGTTTTTCTATTGTGGATGAAATTGCAGAAGCTAAGGATATAACTAAAGAAAAAAGTGAGAATCCAATAAAAGCAGCAACAAAAGAAGAAATAAATAATGAACCGTATAACGCTGAAAACTATAAACCGATTGCCAAATTGACCACACATGATTTAAAAGATGACGAAGTTGGAAAAGCAAATTTACCTCCATTTTCCGATGCATTAAAAAAAGCACAAACAGTAGTGAATAAAGATAATAACGATTCAAATGTCTATAATGATTATGGTATTGATACAACATGCCAAGGGGCTCATTATTACATCTTTACATTTGAAAATAAAAGTAAACCAAATACGTATTATAGAGTAACTGTAGATGAAGATAATAAAGCAAGTGTTTTTGATAAGTCTTATCAAATCAAACAGCAAAATGATAAACCTAATATCTCTCCTCAAGAATCTGAGGTTATAGCGCAAAAATACGCTATTGATGAACTAGGTCAAAATGCAGTATTAAAAAATGTAAAAGAATCGAAAGATGGTATGTTTTATACTTTCCATGAATATAAGAAGAAAAGAGACTATAAAGTTGTTGTAAATAAAACGGGAGATGTAATTCGCCAACCATCACTTAATTAATCATTAAAATAGAGCTACACAAACGTTAACCCATGACGTTTATGTGGCTCTTTTTTATAAATGAAAAAAGTATTAAGTGAAACGTTTCAATGTTATGATAATATTAACGGTTAAAATGAATAATGAAGCGTAGATTATATTCAATCAGTACGTAAATTTTGTTTAAGAAAAGGATGAGCGTTTTGAGAAAAATAAAGAAAGCAATCATACCAGCTGCTGGTTTGGGTACGAGGTTTTTGCCGGCTACGAAAGCTATGCCGAAAGAAATGTTGCCAATCTTAGATAAACCGACAATTCAATATATAGTTGAAGAAGCGGCTCGTGCGGGTATTGAAGATATCATTATCGTAACAGGTAAACATAAAAGAGCTATCGAAGATCATTTTGATAATCAGAAAGAATTGGAAATGATTTTAGAAGAAAAAGATAAGCAAGAGTTACTTGAAAAAGTAAAATACTCTACAGAGCTTGCTAATATATTTTATGTTAGACAAAAAGAGCAAAAAGGATTAGGACATGCAATATATTCCGCACGTCAATTTATAGGCACTGAACCTTTTGCAGTATTATTAGGTGATGATATAGTCGAATCTGACACGCCAGCGATTAAACAATTGATGAATGCATACGAAGAAACTGGGAAATCAGTGATTGGTGTCCAAGAAGTTGAAGAAAACTTAACGCATAGATATGGCATTATCGATCCAATGGAAAAGTCAGGTAGAAAATACGAGGTGGCGAAATTTGTTGAAAAGCCAAAACAAGGCACAGCACCTTCTAATTTAGCAATCATGGGACGTTATGTATTGACTGCAGATATCTTTGATTACTTAGCAACGCAAGGTAAAGGCGCAGGGGGTGAAATCCAACTTACAGATGCAATTGAACGTTTAAACACTGACGATCAAGTCTATGCTTATGATTTTGAAGGTGAACGTTATGATGTAGGGGAAAAATTAGGATTTGTGAAAACTACGATTGAGTATGCTTTGAAAGATGAATCGATGCGTGATGAATTAGTTGATTTTATTAAAAGTTTGAAAATAGATTGAATTCTTGCATTAAGATTATTCAAACATAATAGATAAGGGTAGAATTCTATCATTTGAACTGTTATATGTATCGACTGAAATGGTTGGTATACTATGAGGTGATGAAATGAAACAAAAGAAAACAAACGCGATGCGAATTTTAGACAGTCAAGCTATTGCTTATAGCGTGAATACATATGATATTAGTACACACCATATGGATGGGGAACATGTAGCACAAAAAGTAGGTGTTGATCCAGACCATGTATATAAAACACTTGTTTTAGAAAATGCAGCGCATGAGCACTTCGTATTTATTATACCAGTAAATAAAACATTAGATATGAAAACAGCAGCCCAATCAGTGACAGAAAAAAAGTTGAACTTAATGCCGCTTGAACAATTGAAAAAAGTTACTGGTTATATTAGAGGCGGTTGTTCTCCAATAGGAATGAAGCGTCAGTTTCCAACAGTGATTGACCAAAATGCTCAAGCATTAGATTCTATATATATAAGTGGTGGAGACCGAGGTGTTCAAATTAATATACGTGTAAAAGATTTAATCGCAGTAACGCAAGCACAAGTAATGCATATCATCCAAGAGACAAAGTAACAGGAACATGACATTGTGACTGAATATACATGTTAAAGTTTACTATCCAGAAATTAGTTGTTGCTACTATAAATGTATTAATGTTAAAAGTTTCATTAATAGTGTGTGCTAAGTCAATTTATAACCTTTATTTATAAGGCGCTTTGTTAATTTAGTTTAATCGTGTTGATCAAATTATACGTAAGGGCCTTATTTTTTTAAAGTATTTTAATGTAAAATAACATAGGAACACGACGTGTTTTGATGAAACTCTTGAGGGAACAGGACAAGCTGGATTACAGGCTGAATCTGTCCTCTGAGAAAGCGAACCATCAATACGAAGTATTGAATAAAAAAAGAAGCACTCAGATGAATTGAATTAAATCATTTGAGTGCTTCTTTTTTCTGGGATTTATGCCCCAATCCTATTTTTTATAGTTTTGTTTGAGAGGGGAGGACCAAGCCTCTCTTGTTTAAAATTTAATATATACGAAATTAAAACAGGTGGATATATTAAGAATAAAATATGACGGAAAGATGAAATTTCCAACTAATAATTGACTGTTTTTGACTGTTTTTGACAAAAAATGATTGAAAAAAGAAAGCGGAAACATTATAATGACAATGAGCTGAGGTGAAGCTATGATAACGGAAAAGCGCCACGAGTTAATTTTGACTGAATTGTCAAAAAAAGATTTTTTAACATTACAAGAATTAATAGATCGCACTGGCTGTAGTGCCTCGACAATTCGCCGTGATTTATCAAAGCTACAAAATTTTGGGAAATTAAAACGATTGCATGGGGGCGCGACACTCAATCAATCATCAGTGTTAGAGCCTAATTTGGCAGATAAACGGGGTACTAATTTAAAAGAAAAACAAGAAATTGGCAGAATCGCTGCGAGCCAAATTGAAGACTGTGACTGTGTGTTTTTGGACGCAGGATCTACTACACTTGAAATGATTCCTTTTATTAAAGCAAGTGACATAATCGTAGTGACTAATGGTCTAACGCATGTTGAAGAGCTCCTTAAATATGGGGTTAGAACTTTGATAATTGGTGGGGAAGTTAAATCCACTACATTTGCTACAGTTGGTGCGAGTGCCTTAGAAACATTAAAGCGTTATCGCTTTGACAAAGTATTTTTGGGAATGAATGGTATTGATTTAAAATATGGTTTAACAACACCTGATGAACAAGAAGCAATCATCAAACATCATGCCATGGAATTAGGAACACAAGTTTATGTATTAATCGACCATGCTAAATATGAAAAAGTTTATTTTGCTCATGTCCCATTAGAAGCTAATGTATCACTTATTACTTCTAAGAAGGCAATGACAAATAAATATTTTAGATTATTTGCTGAAAAATATAATTTTATTGGAGGAACATTATGATTTATACAGTTACATTTAATCCTTCTATTGACTACATTATGTTTGCGAGTGACTTTGAACTTAATGGGTTAAATCGTGGCACAGAAACATATAAATTTGCAGGTGGCAAAGGTATTAATGTTTCCAGAGTATTAAAAACGTTAGGAGTACAATCTACTGCACTTGGTTTTGCAGGAGGCTTTCCAGGACAATTTATTGTAGATACTTTAACAAAAGCAAATATTTTTACTGATTTTGTTCAAGTAGATGAGGATACTAGAATTAACGTTAAATTAAAAACGGGTGAAGAAACTGAAATTAATGCGCCTGGTCCACAAATTTCGAATGTGCAGTTTGAAACATTATTATCGCAAATTAAAGATACAACTGAGAAAGACACAGTGATTGTCGCTGGTAGTATTCCTAAAAGTGTTCCTAATGATGCGTATGAACAAATAGGTAAGATTACAAAAGCAACAGGTGCACAATTAGTAGTAGATGCTGAAAAAGATTTAGTTGAATCTGTATTAAAATATAATCCGTTATTTATTAAACCTAATAAAGATGAATTAGAAGTGATGTTTAATACTACAATTGATTCTGATCAAAAAGTAATTCAATTTGCACGTGAAATTTTAGCAAAAGGTGCTAAATCTGTAATTATCTCATTGGGAGGAGAAGGAGCTGTATATGTCGATGAACAATACAGTTATAAAGCAAGTGTACCAAATGGTCATGTTGTAAATACTGTTGGCTCTGGAGATAGTACAGTAGCAGGCATGGTTGCAGGTTTAGAAGCAGGTCTGACGATTGAAGAAGCATTTAAACAAGCTGTGTCGGCAGGTACTGCTACAGCATTTAATGATGATTTAGCTACGAAAACTGCAATTGAAGACATTAAAACACAAGTTGTGATTACGACACTAGACGGGAGTGAATAATATGAGAATTACCGAATTATTAACAAAAGATACAATTGCAATGGATCTTTCTTCAACAGAAAAGAATGGTGTCATTGACGAACTAGTTAATCAATTAGATAAAGCTGGAAAACTAAATGATGTGACATCTTTTAAAGAAGCAATCCATAATCGTGAATCTCAAAGTACAACAGGTATTGGTGAAGGCATAGCTATACCTCATGCTAAGGTTTCAGCAGTTACAACACCAGCGATTGCTTTTGGGAAATCAAAAGCAGGTGTAGATTATCAGAGTTTAGATATGCAACCAGCACATTTATTCTTTATGATTGCTGCCCCTGAAGGTGGAGCACAAACACACTTAGATGCATTAGCTAAATTGTCTGGTATTCTGATGGATGAAAAAGTTCGTGAATCATTACTTCATGCCAATTCACCTGAAGAAGTATTACAAATTATAGATCAGGCAGATGATGAAGCAACTGAAGAAGAAGCAACTGAAGAAGCGACTCAAGGTGTTGCCACAGATAATGAAAATTCAAATGAACCATACGTTTTAGCAGTAACAGCATGTCCAACAGGTATTGCTCATACTTATATGGCACGTGACGCTTTGAAAAAACAAGCTGAGAAAATGAACGTTAAAATTAAAGTTGAAACAAATGGATCCGGCGGCATAAAAAATCATCTTACAGACGAAGATATTCAACGTGCATCAGGTATTATTGTAGCCGCTGATGTACATGTTGAGACAGATCGTTTTGATGGTAAAAATGTCGTTGAAGTACCGGTTGCAGATGGTATAAAACGACCAGAAGAATTAATTAACTTGGCACAAGATACATCTCGTAAACCATTTGTAGCACGTAGTGGCAATAAGGCGAGTGGTCAATCAACAAGCAATGAAAAACAAGGTGTCGGTAAAACAATATACAAACATTTAATGAACGGTGTATCTAATATGTTACCGCTTGTTATTGCTGGCGGTATTTTGATGGCAATTGCGTTCTTATTTGGTGCTAACTCTTTTGACCCAAAAAGTTCAGAATATAATGCTTTTGCTGAACAATTATGGAATATAGGTAATAAGAGTGCATTCATGTTAATTATTCCGATACTTGCTGGTTATATTGCCCGCAGTATTGCAGATAAACCAGGATTTGCAGCAGGTCTTGTCGGTGGCGTCTTAGCAAGCACAGGTGATTCAGGATTTATTGGTGGTATTCTTGCAGGTTTCTTAGCAGGTTACTTAACATTAGGTATTAAAAAATTATGCTCAGGTATGCCTCAATCATTAGAAGGTTTAAAACCAACTCTTATTTTCCCAGTACTTTCAGTTACGGTCACAGGATTATTAATGATTTATGTCATTAATCCACCAGCATCATGGCTGAATAATACATTATTGAACGGATTAGAAAGTTTATCAGGTACAAATATAATGTTACTTGGTTTAGTTGTTGGTGCAATGATGGCCATTGACATGGGTGGTCCGTTTAATAAGGCTGCTTATGTATTCTCTGTAGCAGCGTTAACAAGTGGCAATGCTGCTCCGATTACGGCAGCAATGATTGGTGGTATGGTTCCTCCAATTGCTATTGCAACAGCAATGCTAATATTCCGTAAGAAATTCACAAAAGAACAAAAAGGTTCTGTACTACCGAACTACATCATGGGCTTATCATTTATAACAGAAGGTGCTATTCCATTTGCAGCTGCTGACCCAATTCGAGTTATACCTTCAATGATGGTTGGATCTGGTGTGGCTGGAGCTATTGCGTTAGGACTTGGTTCTGCAATTCAAGCACCACATGGTGGTATCATTGTTATATTAGGTACAGACTTTGGTCATGTACTTCAATCATTAATTGCAATTATTATCGGCTCATTAGTTGCAGCAATTATCTACGGTTTATTAAAGCCTAAGTTAACACAAGACGAAATTCATACTTCTGAAGCTATGAATGATTAAAATATATGCTATATAGCAATTAAGAAAAGCCAGAAAAGCTCATCTAATTGAGTTCATTTTCTGGCTTTTTATATTATATGACTAGAAGTAAAAAGTTTTGAATATAATTAAGTGTTTGAATTTGGTAAAATATTAATAAAGTGTCAGGTAAATAAAATAGATTAAATTAGCGTAAAGAAGGTAGAAAAATGAATAAATATGTTATTGCAAATGGACGCATTTATACTGAAAACGAAACGATAGAACAAGGCCACATTTTGATTGAAGATGGCAAAATTGTGCAAATTGCCGAAGGTGAATATCAAGGAGGCTTAACAACCATAGATGTAAAAGGGCAACATGTGTTACCCGGTTTTATTGATATACATATGCATGGTGGCTATGGCGAAGACGCTATGGACGCTTCATTTGAAGGTTTAAAACATTTGTCAGAATCATTATTATCGGAAGGTACAACGAGTTTCTTGGCTACAACAATGACGCAGTCTGATGAAAATATTATCAAAGCTTTAAAGAATATTGTGAACTATCAAGAACACCAAGATTCACTAAATGCAGCTAGTATTGTAGGAATACATTTAGAAGGACCATTTATATCTGAGTATAAAGTAGGTGCTCAAAATCCAGCCTACGTTCAACGTCCTTCAGTTGAAAAGGTACAACAATTTCAAGAAATTGCTAACAATCAAATAAAAGTAATGACTTTTGCACCAGAAGTAGAAGGTGCAGATGAAACCTTATCAACATTACATGATCAAATTAATTTTTCTATTGGTCATACAGTGGCAACATTTGATGAAGTTAATGAAGCGGTAGCGCATGGCGCGAAGCATGTGACACATCTTTATAATGCCGGTACAGCATTCGAACATAGAAACCCAGGTTTATCTGGTGCTGCTTGGGTTAACGATGGGCTTAGTACGGAATCAATTGTTGATGGCATTCATTCACATCCTGCATCTGTAAAGGTTGCATATAAACAAAAAGGGAATAAACGTTTCTTTTTGATCACTGATGCTATGAGAGCAAAAGGTATGCCAGACGGTGAATATGATCTAGGTGGACAGAATGTTGTAGTTAAAGGTTCAGAAGCGAGACTGGCATCTGGTGCTCTTGCAGGCAGTATCTTGAAAATGAATGAAGGCTTAAAGAACCTAATTGAATTTACAGGAGCGTCATTAGATGACTTGTGGCGTGTTACAAGTTTAAACCAAGCAATTGCATTGAAGATTGAAGGTGACAAAGGAAGTATAGCCGTAGGGAAAGACGCAGATATTGTAGTTGTTGATAATGATATTCAAGTTTTAACAACTATTAAATCAGGTAAAGTTCACAACTTCAACTCATAATTACTAAAGTTAAAAATATTTTTTTAAATTGACTTTAACACTGATTTACGTTTCAATAATGAATTGACTTAAAGAAATTATTGATTGTAAAAATTACAAGAAATGTTCATTTTGTGATAAGATAAAAGAAATGCGTATTTTTAGGGAGGTGTCACAATGGGAAGGATGTAGTAAGTCAAAAAGTAATCATTAATAATATAAATACTTATGTTCGGTCACCTATTGTGACACGATATTTTGGAGGTGAATCCCTAGAAATAGGGAACTAATTGGAAACTGTGACCATAATGAATTTAGTAATATTTTTTCTTTTAATAGCATTAACAACGGTATTCGTAGGCTCGGAATTCGCTTTGGTGAAAGTCCGCAGTTCTAGAATTGATCAACTTGCATCGGAAGGTAATGGCAGTGCACGTGTAGTTAAAAAAATGATTAAAAATCTGGATTATTATTTATCTGCGTGTCAGCTCGGTATCACTGTAACATCTTTAGGATTAGGTTGGTTAGGTGAACCGACTTTTAATAAACTATTACACCCGTTATTCGAAGCGCTCCACTTGCCAGACCCGTTAACGACAACAATATCATTTATTGTCTCATTTATAATTGTAACTTATTTACATGTAGTACTCGGTGAATTAGCACCTAAAACGTTAGCAATACAACATACTGAAAAATTAGCATTGGTCTATTCAAGACCATTGTTCTATTTTGGTGTAATTATGAAGCCACTGATTTGGTTAATGAATGGTTCAGCGAGAATGATTATTCGTATGTTTGGTGTTGATCCCGATGCTAATAATGACGCAATGTCAGAAGAAGAAATAAAAATAATAATCAACAATAGCTATAATGGTGGAGAGATTAATCAGACCGAATTAGCTTACATGCAAAATATCTTTTCATTTGATGAAAGACAAGCTAAAGATATTATGGTGCCGCGTACGCAAATGATAACGATGAATGAACCATTTAACGTGGATGAATTGTTAGATACAATCAAAAAACATCAATTTACTCGTTATCCTATTACAGCTGATGGCGATAAAGACCATGTAAAAGGGTTTATTAATGTGAAAGAGTTTTTAACTGAATACGCTTCAGGTAAACAAATGAAAGTTAGTAATTATGTACATGATTTACCTATGATTTCAGAAACAACACGTATTAGCGATGCACTAGTTCGTATGCAAAGAGAACATGTCCATATTTCTCTTATCATAGATGAATATGGTGGTACAGCTGGTATATTAACAATGGAAGATATTTTAGAAGAAATTGTTGGTGAAATTCGAGATGAATTCGATGATGATGAAGTCAATGATATTGTAAAAATAACAGACAGTAGATATCAAATCAATGGTCGTGTATTATTAGATGATTTACAAGATCAATTAGATATTGAATTTGAAGATTCAGAGGACATTGATACGATTGGTGGTTGGTTACAGGCACACAATACGAATCTACAACAGAATGATTATGTTGATACTGAATATGATAGATGGGTTATTTCTGAAATTGATAACCATCAAATCATTACTGTTATTTTAGAATTAGAATATCATAAAAATAGACCAACACTAGAAGAAGAAGCCGAGGAAGAAGAAAACAACTAAAATTTACCTATTAATGTAGAGACATAACATTAATGATGAAGTGGGAGAGAAATCAATTTTAATAAAATGATTTCTCTCCTATTTTTTGTATTAATAATATAACTAAAAATGGATTAATCGAAGGTGTTTTGGTTAATTTTTGAAGTTCCGTATTTCAATAGACTTTTATTAATAGAAGAACTAAATATACAGTAAGTAATCACGTTCAAAAGGCTAATGCGTTATGCTTCGTTAAAGATAAAAGTGTGAGATAGTATATTTTTATATCTACACGTATTAAAATAAAGACATTACTTATAAAAATAAAGTAATCAGAAAGGGGATTAACAATGATAGAAGACGTATATTATTTAAATAATGGTTACCCAATGCCTAAAGTGGGCTTAGGTGTTTATAAAATTACAGAGGAAGAGATGGAACAAGCTGTGACAGCAGCATTAGAAGTTGGATACCGTGCATTTGATACAGCTTATTTCTATAAAAATGAAATTGCATTAGGTAATGCATTGAAAAAATCAGACGTACCTAGAGAAGATCTATTTATTACCTCTAAATTATGGAATGATTATCAAGGGTATGATCAAACGATTGAATTCTTTACCAAATCTATTGAAAACCTTGGCACTGATTACTTAGATCTATTCTTAATACATTGGCCATGTGAAGCGGATGGGTTGTTTATTGAGAGTTATAAAGCAATGGAGAAATTATATGAAGAGGGACGTATCCGTGCCATTGGCGTATGTAATTTTAACCAACATCATTTAGAAAAGCTCATGGAAGCAACTGAAGTTGTGCCTGCTGTGAATCAGATAGAAGTGCACCCTAATTTCAATCAACAAGCATTACAAGAATATTGTGACAGCCATGATATTGCAGTTACTGCTTGGATGCCGTTAATGAGAAATAGAGGATTGCTTGAATATGATGTTATTACAAAATTAGCTGAACGCTATAATAAAACACCAGCTCAAATTGTACTACGTTGGCATCTAGCGCATAATAGACTAGTGATTCCAAAGTCTAAGACGCCTGAACGTATTAAAGAAAATTATGATATCTTTGATTTTAATTTAGAACTTACTGATATTGCTGAAATTGATAGCTTAAATAAAGATGAGCGACAAGGCAATGATCCTGACAAGGTTCGTATAGGAACATTAAAATAACTTTGAAAGAGACTATGTGTTCAATTAATTTCTGAATAGATAGTCTCTTCTTTATTGTGGTGATGGTTTTTATTTTCAAATAATGGAAATAATTGATAGACTTAAAGTAACAATTTATAATTTTTATAAGTTTATATTTCAGTCAATATTAGCATTTTGATTAAAAATTCAATAGATGAATGATTTTGTATTTTTTTAAACAATCTTAAAATTAATTCATTTTTAAAAATCTTCGCTTAAAAGTTAAGTTTTAATATTTAGTATTAAGGCTATATAAAGATTATGTAAATCTAAATGATTTATATAGCATAATGATGGTGGGAATTGATAAAGTAAAAATTGAAGTAATTGAAATGAAGGTGTTTATATATGCAAATAAGAGTTATAGTACCTTGTTATAATGAAGGTGAAGTAATAGTAAAGACGTATGAACGATTGACTGAAATATTATCGAAAGATAGTCAGAATCATCATTATGACTATGATTTATTATTTGTAGATGACGGAAGTAAAGATAAGACCATTAATTATATTCAAGATATGGCCACGAAAGATGAACATGTTAAATTTATCTCCTTTAGTCGTAATTTTGGCAAAGAGTCAGCAATGATTGCCGGATACCAACATAGTGAAAATTGTGATGGCGTAATTATGATTGATGCAGATTTGCAACATCCACCTGAATTAATACCTCAAATGATAGAAGGTTATATGGATGGTTATGACCAAGTTATAGCCAAAAGAGATAGAACGGGTGAAAATAAATCTAGAAAATTGATGACAAAAATTTATTATAAATTAATAAATCATTTTGTAGAAGATATTAAATTAGAAGATGGCGTCGGAGATTTTAGATTGTTAAGCCAACGTGCAGTACAATCTTTGACTCAATTAGATGAATATAATAGATTTTCTAAAGGTTTATACGAATGGATAGGCTATAACACCAAAGTCTTTACCTATGAAAATATTGAGCGTGAGGATGGGGAATCTAAATGGTCATTTAGTAAATTATTGAATTATGGTATTGACGGTCTGATTTCATTCAACAATAAACCTTTACGTGCGATGATTTATCTCGGACTAATGGTATTCTTTATTAGTTTGTTATATATCGGTTATATATCAGTAGGTATTATGATCAGAGGCGTTGAAACACCTGGTTATTTCTCTACAATTGCTGCTATATTATTACTTGGTGGCATCCAACTCATTTCAATTGGGATTGTCGGTGAATATATCGGCCGTATATATTACGAAGTGAAACAACGACCAAAATATATTGTACAGGCTTCTAATTTCAAATGTGCTGATGAAGCAAATTATAAAAATATCACGCAAGATATCAATGATGATGTAGGAAATAGTGAGCGTAGAAAATCTTCAAAAACACAAGATAAAAAGAAAAAAGAACTAATTAAAAATAGATGAATTTTAATTAACTCTTGATTAAAACAAAATACAATGAA
>NZ_ANMR01000006.1 GCF_000338275.1 Staphylococcus xylosus NJ | reverse complement strand
ATAAAAGGAAAAGCAATAAGTAAGCGTCCGAGACATAACAATTGTCTCGGACGCTTTTGTCTTGGCAGCCACAAAATCTCGAGTTGATTTCTGTGAACCGCCCCATATTAATATTAGTAAATCATTACGTTTCATTATGATTGATTATTTTTTACGTAATTTACCAAAAATGAATGAAACCACTGCAACTAAAATAATTGTACCGATTAATGCTGGGAAGATTGCGATCCCACCTAAGTGCCAACCCCAGTCACCAAAGATCCATGAACCTAATGCTGCACCTACGATACCAGCAATAATATTACCTAAAATCCCGCCTGGGATATCTTTACCAACAATGCCACCAGCTATCCAGCCGATTAAGCCGCCGACAATTAACATAAGTATAAAGCCAAACATAATTTAACCTCCTTTAAGAAATTATTTAACTGTTTATTTATACCACAAAATATAATATGTTAATCATTTATGTGAAAAAAATATATTCTGCCATAATAAGAAAAATATAAATAGCAAATGAACTATAATAAAGGCATACCAGTAAGGCGTTAATAGCATCATTATCGTAAAAGCACCGATCATACATATTTGGCCTATTAAAATTGGATGCTTGATACGTTGTAATAGCTTAAGTTGCTCTTTTTCCTTTGGTTGAAAAGTACTATAGAAAAGTAATATTGCACCAACCAGGAATATAGCAGGGGCTAAATATGGGATAGACATATAATACGAGTCGTGACTAGTACTATATGTAAGAATTAATGATGTACTCATGATAATTGTTAAAATAACTGCAATGAATTTTTGATCTGTAATTTTATAAGCAGTTATCTTACGATTTAAATAAAGTTGTAATAAAGTCCAAATAAATAATTGTGTGATTGTATAAAAAGCGATGTAATCATATTCACCGACTAAAAATAAATTAATAATACCATTGAGTGTTATTGCAATCAGTATAGAGCTAAACTTTAGTTGTTTAAAATTCTGACGATATAAATCAATGCCGAGCACAATTAATACCGTAGCTATATTTATAATTATATTAATTAGCATGCTGCTCTCCTAACCTAGATACTTCACTGCAACATTATATCAATTAAGTGAAAGTTAATCATTTAATTACATAATTTCTTCAAAGCATCATCATTCAAATGTGATTAAAAATGATGTTAAATGCATAATAAAAATAATTTTACAGTGATGACCAACTATATATTTTTGCATCACTAAAAAGCGATTCGTTATATAGACAAAGAGCATTATACAACGGATCGCATAGATTACACAATTTAAACACCTTTTTTGTTACTCCAAAGCAATGTGTGTAATTGAGGTAGAACATATACATTGTTCATATCACTACTGACCATTACGCGGTCTACTAACGTTTCATATAACGTTAATAACTTTTTAGTGTGTGATTCTACGTATTCACCATCTAAGTAAGGATTGCCTACTTGTAAGTAAAAGGGAATAGCAGGGTATCTGTGATGGATCTTTTTAGCAAATTCATAGTCTTCGTCATCGAAAATAACAACTTTTAGATTTAGTGATTCTGGTACACATTGTTCAATGACTTCATCTAATATAGGCAAGTTTGGTTTCATTTTTGAACTTGGTGGTTTGGGACTTATCGTTAAGTCATCTATTTGAGTCATCCACGGTTGGAACTTACTACCTTGCGTTTCTAAAGCACTTTGTATGTGTTTTTCATCAAATAAATCAACTAATTGTTGAATCCCTTTAATTAGGGCAGGGTTACCACCAGAAATTGTAACGTGGTTAAAAGAGTCTCCAGCAATCTCATATAAAGCATCATAAATTTCTTCAGCAGTCATCATACGAATATCTTCTTTAGCGCTACCGTCCCAAGTAAAACTAGAATCACACCAACTGCAACGATAATCACAACCGGCAGTTCGTACAAACATGGTCTTGCGGCCTATGACACGGCCTTCACCTTGAATTGTTGGACCGAAAATTTCTAATACAGGTATTTTACTCATGATTATGTTGCTCCTTTGGTCTGTATACGACATAGCTTGTCGGCGTTTCTCTTACATAGACTTGAACACATTTAGGTTGATTACTACGCTGGTTTAAAGATGTTTGAACCATTTCGTATATAGTTTGAGCTACAATTTCAGTAGAAGGGCTTTTTCCTTCGAATTGTGGTAAATCATTAAGTAAGTGGTGATCGAATTGACCGTGAACTAATTTCTTTAGCTCGCTAAAATTTACTAAAAAACCATTGTGATCTAATGAATCGCCAACAATCGTTAAATTAACAAAATAAGTATGACCATGTGTGCGCATGCATTTGCCTGCATCTTCACTTGGTATATAATGCGCTGCAGAAAAATTAAAGTCTTTATTTAGTTCGAAAGTATATGGATGTTGTACGCTTGGATAATTTTGTTGGAACATAATTAATTCTCTCCTTTTTCAGCTAAATAGGTATTTAAACCATGCGCTCTTAATTCGCAAGCAGGGCATTCTCCACACCCTTCGCCAACGATGCCGTTATAGCAAGTAAGCGTGTTGTAACGAATATAGTCTAGCGCTCCGAGTTCATCACTTAATGCCCAGGTTGCTTTTTTATCTAACCACATTAAAGGTGTATGAATTACAAAGTCTTTATCCATGGATAGTGATAACGTTACATTCATTGATTTAATAAAACTATCTCTACAATCAGGGTACCCTGAAAAATCCGTCTCGCATACACCGGTAATGATATTTTTAGTGTTTGTCTGGTATGCTAAGGCACCAGCAAAAGATAAGAATAGTAAATTTCTTGCAGGAACAAATGTATTAGGGATACCATCTTCTCCTACTTCGATATCCATATCGTGTTGCGTAAGAGCATTAGGTGTTAGTTGTGAAAGTAAAGACATATCTAAGATGTGATGTTTAACATGTTGTTCTTCTGCAATACGTTTTGCTACTTCAATTTCTGTATCGTGTCTTTGGCCGTATGCGAATGTAACTAGTTCTACACTTTCAAAATATTTTTTAGCCCAAAATAAACAAGTCGTACTATCTTGTCCTCCGCTAAATACTACGATAGCTTTGTCATTGTCTAAAGATTGTTGCGTCATATTGCTTGCACTCCTTCATATTGTCAAACTAGCTGTTATAACTCATGCTATGACGGCACAAAAAAACGTCCATCTCTATAAAAAAGACAGACGAAAATCATGTGTCTAGTTTTTTATAGAGGGTATCAGCTAGGAACCTCTTTGTATTCATTTATAACGTGATTTAGAATAATATATTTAAACTGTAAAATCAAGTTAATATTTGTGATAATAAGTATAACAGAATAACGAAGATATTTAAAAAGAGGCGACGAAATGATACTAATTATAGATAATAAAGATTCGTTCACTTATAACATCGTAGATTATATTAAGCAAAGTTATGGAGGGCAAGTTAAGGTTATTGATGTAGAAACGGTGACAAATGAACGAATTCGTTTACATCAACCTGATGCAATTATAATTTCACCGGGACCAGGTTCTCCTAAGGACTATCCTATATTAAATGAAGTAATTCAAACATTTTCTACAGAGGTGCCCATATTAGGCGTTTGTTTAGGGTTTCAACAAATTGTGACTTATTTCGGTGGAAATATAATAAAAAGTGATAAACCTATTCATGGTCATACAACACGCATAACACATAAAGGTATAGGTATCTTTGATGGTTTGCCTGAATCATTCGATGTGATGCGTTATCACTCTTTAAAAGCGGAGCGATCATCCTTTCCAGAAACATTAACTGTTACAGCTACAAATAATGAAGACATTATAATGGCTTTGGAACATAAATTATTACCTATTTATGGAGTACAATATCACCCTGAATCCATATTAAGTGAATATGGTCTTAAACAGATTCAAATATTTATAGATATAGTGGAGGTCTACCATGCAAATACACTTTAATTACCGTTACATAACTGATGAAACAACGCATGAGACGCATCGTTATTTATTCACGCAATGTATTGCTAAAAAAGTTGCATATACAATAGAAGAAGTCGGTGATGTCGTGTGCTTTGCAGAAAGATATCAAAATGATGGCTATTACGCAGCCTTATATTTACCTTATGAAGCGGCAACTTACTTCAATAAAGACATGGCAACGGTGCCGACTGAAGAAGACTATGTATACGCGGCAGTATATGTTTTTGAGAATATATCAGAAACTGAAAATGACGTTGAGGATACAATATATCAACAACAATGTAGCTTCCAATTTCAATTAAATAGAGCTGAGCTTATCAAACATATTCGGACAATTCAATCAGCTATTGTGGAGGGAAACACATATCAAGTAAATTATACAACGAGATTAGTAGATTCAATTCATCATTCTATAGCGACTTTATATTATCATCTTTTAAATGATAATCACGGATTTTATTCTGCGCTTATTGAAACAGATGAGCTACAAGTTGCTTCATTATCACCAGAATTATTCTTCCAACGAGGTCCATTTAAAGCTAATGAGGATATATTATTAAGTAAACCCATGAAAGGTACGATGCCAAGAGGTAGTAATGAAAAAGAAGATAGGCAAAATCTAAACACTTTAAGTCACTCAAGCAAAGATAGAGCAGAAAATGTAATGATTGTAGATTTACTACGTAATGACATGAGTCGAATTGCAAAAACCGGCAGTATTAATGTATATAAACCGTTTCATATAGAACCATATCAAACAGTATTTCAAATGACGTCAACGATTACTGCCACTTTAAATAAAGATACAGACTTAAATCAGATACTAAGTGCACTATTCCCTTGCGGTTCAATTACAGGAGCCCCAAAACTTAATACGATGAGCTATATAAAAGAATTAGAACAAACACCACGAAATATATACTGCGGTGCGATTGGCTTATTACTTCCAAATGGTAAATCAATCTTTAATGTGCCGATTCGAACAATACAATACTTAAATAACCAAGCCATTTATGGAGTCGGTGCAGGTATTACAATTGACTCTATACCTGAGCAAGAAGTTCAAGAATTTATAGACAAAACAAAGATATTGGAGCGATTATAATGCAACTTTTTGAAACGATGAGGTTAGAGTCAGGTTTATTTCCAAGAATTTCTTATCATAAAAAAAGAATGAAAAACGCTTCTGAACAATTAGGGTTTTTGTTTGATGAGTCTACTTGGTCAGAGCTTATAATATCAATTAGCGAGCAATATGCAACGGGTGTTTATCGAATAAAAATTTTGTTGAATAAAGATGGAACAATGCATTACGTTGCAGCGCCTTTGCCAGAAAAGTCAACATTTACAGCAAAGCTGTTACCCTTATCAGCTGATGTGAATAACCAAGTCATAGTTCACAAGACGACACAAAGAGAACATTTAGAGCATAATCATCAAACTGATATCGTTCTATTATATAATGAAGAAGGTAAAGTATTAGAATTTGATATAGGGAATATAATGATAAGAGAAGGTGGCTATTACTATACACCGTTTTATAATGAAGATTTTTTGTGTGGCTGTATGCGTCAAGAATTATTAGATAAAGGTGAGGTAATAGAAAAAGATTATGATATACATGAATTAAAAGATAAAATAAGTAGTAATATGATACAGATTTTTCTAATAAATAGTTTGCGAGAGGTTGCCGAGGTAGAAATTTATCTATAGAATATAGAAAGTATAATCATGGCGTCATTGATAGCGCATACGCAATTTAAAATAATCAAATTTTATAAACAAAATAGTAAAGACAAAATTTATAAACAGTGAGTGAGGAAAAATGATGATATTGGTTTGGGCATTTACAATTATTATAATTTCTATGCTTACCAAATGGGGCGTAAATCAATTGTTGAAACGACAAAGTGTTTATTTAACACGCTTCGTCATTACAGTATCTTGCATATTTCAATTTATATTTGTCTATTTCCTAGTAAAAGAACTCGTACATTATTTGATACAAGTATTTGATGTATTTTATCGTTAGTAACAATTTATGAGGTGAAACTATGAAGATATATAGTCAAGGAGACCAAGCAATAGTGGTTTCTATAGAAAAAGAAGTCTCTAAAGATTTGACTGAAGATCTGTTAGCTTTGAAAAAATATTTAGCAGACAAACAGTATCCTTTTATAACAGAAATTGTACCTACAGAATCAGACATGATGATTTGTTATGATGCAAGGGACATGATTAAGCATCATCATATTCAATCTCCATTTTTATATATGAAAGCGTTAATGCAAACGGTACAAATGGAAATTAAGCATGACGAAGAAACAGTTGAACCTATTGAAATTCCAGTCGTGTATGGTGGGAAATGTGGACCTGATTTAGATGCTCTACTGACTTATTATAAAATGGATTTCGAAAAATTTGTGAAATTACATACGGAACAAAATTATTTTGTGTCAATGATGGGCTATACACCAGGATTTCCTTATTTAACTGGCATGAATAAGCGTTTATTTGTAAATCATACAGGTGGGAAAAAGACATTTATTCCTGCGGGTTCTGTAATTATTGAAGGTAAAAAGACAGGAATCACTACAACTGATACATATGGTGATTGGTTAGTCATAGGGTATACACCTGTTCGATTGTTTAATCCGGAATTAGAAGATTTCACAAAATTAAAATTAGGAGACAATGTTAAATTTTGTGCGATTCAAGAGGAAGCGCTGGATTTAGGAGGGTTTCAACCATGTCAATCATAATAGAAGGTGAAGGACTATTTTCAAGTTTTCAAGATTTTGGTCGTAAAGGGTATGAGCACGATGGTGTAATCCCTGGTGGTGCTTTAGATCCTCTATCTCATGAAATAGCAAATAGACTTGTAGCTAATGATAAGAATGAAGCTACTTTAGAAATGACAAATAGAATGGCGAGTTTTCGTTTTACTGAACCGACGCTTATTGCATTGAGTGGAGGGAATTTTAAAGCTAAAACTGAACACATGAAAGTGCTACCCAATAAGTTATATTTGATGGAAAAAGGTGATGTACTTGTGTTTACTGAAACGAATCGTACATCCAGAGTTTACTTGGCAGTAGGCGGAGGATTTGAACTTAGTGAATGGCTAGGGTCAACTTCAACGGACTTTAAGTCGAAAATTGGTGGCTTCCAAGGTCGTAACCTACAAAAAGGTGACGAAGTTAACATGAAACGAAATTACACTGAGCGTCATCATAAATTATTTGAAAACTTAAAAGAAACACATCAAACAGATTGGGGTATCGATGGTTACGCGCTATCTTTCAATTATATGTCCGATGTTTTTCATGTGATAAAGAATAAAGGAACAGAAGATTTTAAACCTAAAATATTGAATCGATTTACTTCTGGAGAATATAAAGTGACAAGTAAAGCAAATAGAGTTGGCATGTATTTAGAAGGAGAACCTGTAAAAGCATTTTACGAAGACATGCCAGAACATCAATCAGTACAAATTGGTACGATACAAGTAAAACGAGATGGCACACCAATTATTTTATTAAATGATCATTATACTTTAGGCAGCTACCCACAAATTGGTACGATTGCAAGTTATCATTTAACAAAACTAGGACAAAAACATCAAGGAACTAAATTGAAATTTCAATTTATAGATGTGGAAAGTGCGGAGAAGAATTTAATTAAATATACAAACTGGTTGAATCAGTTATTTCACGGCATTGAATATAGAATGCAATTAGAGATGTTGAAATAGCGACTATATAAATAATTAAAAGCAGTAACGCCAAAAATAAGCCTAGGTTTTGGGTTACTGCTTTTTATATTTTATTCCTTTGAATTTTTGGGATGATTTCAAAAATATATAATGACATAGAAGTTAGAGAGTGTATCAGCAAAATTGCTAATACGACCATAGTCCGATTAATATACTATCCAATAAAGGTATAATTAAAAAACATATAAATACTTAATAGTAAGTTAATGACCGTTTAACAAGGCGTTAATAAAGCTTTTGTTTGATACCAAATTACATAAAAAAGTGTCTTTTTACTTGATATTTAGCTATGATTGCTTTATATTTATTAATTGAACTATGTGCGTTTTATTACGAGCATATTACAAAAAGATAAAAATTGTAAATATAATTTTAACTTATGGTTATGAGTAATAGTGATTGGAATAACTATAGTTAACTATCAATGATTCATAATAATAGATATCAAATAAAACTTAAAAACTGAAACATATGAATGCTTGTAACAGTGTACTTTAAATTAATGATTAAAGATGACACTAAAGCATAATTCTAAAACAATTTGCCCAAGCCAATAACGACTTTCGTTTATTAGAGATACTAACATCGCTAATAAGTGTTTAAGATAGTAACTTTGCCACTTTTTATAAGGTTAGGTAAGCGTTCTAGCCTATATTAATTTATATCGGGGGATAAGAACATGAGTATACACAAAAAGAAATTAACTCTTTTTGGGTTTTTTATTTTAACGGTGCTAACAGTCACCTTAAAAACATATTTTTCATATTATGTTGATTTTTCTTTAGGCGTTAAAGGATTAGTTCAAAACCTAATCTTGTTAATGAATCCATACAGTTTAATTGCATTAGTATTGAGTATTTTCTTGTTTTTCAAGGGTAAGAAAGCTTTTTGGTTCATCTTTATTGGTGGCTTTTTATTAACTTTCTTATTATACGCAAACGTTGTATACTTCAGATTCTTTTCTGACTTCTTAACATTTAGTACATTAAACCAGGTTGGAAATGTTGAATCGATGGGTGGCGCTGTAACAGCTTCATTCAAATGGTATGATTTCGTTTACTTTATAGATACTATTGTGTATCTGTTTGTTTTAATTTTTAAACAAAAATGGTTTGATAAGCGTGTATTTAGCAAAAAGTTTGTGCCAGTAGTAATGGCTGCGTCAGTTGCATTATTCTTTTTAAACTTGGCATTTGCTGAATCAGATCGCCCAGAATTATTAACACGTACATTTGACCATAAATATTTAGTTAAATATTTAGGCCCATATAATTTTACTGTATATGACGGTGTTAAAACAGTTCAAAATAATCAACAAAAAGCGTTGGCTAATGAAGATGATTTAACTAAAGTATTGAATTATACGAAACAAAAGCGAACTGAACCAAATAAAGAATATTTCGGTGCCGCTAAAAAGAAAAATGTTATTAAAATTCATTTAGAAAGCTTCCAAACTTTCTTAATAAATAAAAAAGTAAATGGTGAAGAAGTTACACCATTCTTAAATAAACTCTCGTCTGGTAATGAAGGATACAGATATTATCCAAACTTCTATCATCAGACAGGACAAGGTAAAACTTCGGATTCAGAGTTTACTATGGATAACAGCTTGTTTGGTTTACCACAAGGTTCAGCTTATTCATTGAAAGGTGATAACACTTACCAATCACTACCTGCTATACTAGATCAACAGCAAGGTTATACATCTAGTGTTATGCATGGTGACTACAAAACATTCTGGAACCGTGATCAAGTTTACAAACACTTTGGCGTAGATAAATTTTACGACGCAACTTATTACGATATGTCTGAAGAAAATCTTGAAAATTTAGGTCTTAAAGATAAAGAGTTCTTTAAAGAATCTGCAGATTATTTAGCAAAAGAAAAAGAGCCATTCTATAGTCATTTAATTACGTTAACTAACCACTACCCATTCACTGTGAAACCAGAAGATGCATCAATCGATAAACCAAACACAGGCGATTCAACAGTAGATGGTTATGTACAAACAGCAAGATACCTTGATGAATCATTAGAAGAGTTTGTCAATGAACTTAAGAAAAAAGGTTTATATGATGATTCAGTAATAATGATTTACGGTGACCACTATGGTATTTCTGAAAACCATAATAAAGCCATGGAAAAATTATTAGGTGAAGAAATTACACCTGCTAAATTTAATGACTTAAACCGTACAGGTTTCTGGTTGAAGATTCCAGGTAAAGAAGGTACTGTAGATAAAACTTATGCAGGACAAGCTGATGTAATGCCTACATTATTACACTTAATGGGTATCGATACGAAGAACTATTTAATGATGGGTACAGATTTATTATCTAAAGATCACAATGATACAGTACCGTTTAGAAATGGTGACTTTGTAACGAAAGACTATAAATATGTTAATGGTAGAATTTATGATAATAAGAATAATGAACCTATGACAGAAAAGCCTAAAGACTTCGATAAGCGTAAACAACAATCTGAGAAAGACTTACAAATGAGTGACGATGTCCTCAACGGCGATTTATTGAGATTCTATGATAATCCTGATTTCGATAAAGTTAAGCCTTCAGATTATGAATATAAATCAGGTCCAAAAGGACAAGAGAAAAAATAAATAAAAATACCGACGATTCTAATTTAGAGTCGTCGGTATTTTTATTTATTATAGATGCCTATTGGGGATAGTTTGTTTTAATATAATCATAAAATAGAGGCGTTGACCATATCTTGTATATTGCTTAAAGTATCAATTTGATAAATGTTTGACTAAACGTAAGAAACAGTCCGGGACATTAATATACGTCTCGGACTGTTAAATCATGTCGTCTTGTTTAATGTTGAAATTTAAAATACATCAATCGCATAGTTTGTCCTTATCCAAGTGCAACATCTAAAATCATCATAATAGTGAAACCTAGCATGAGACTCATTGTTGCAAGGTCAGTATTATTACTAGCTTGGGAATCAGGAATAAGTTCTTCAACAACTACAAATATCATCGCTCCTGCAGCAAATGCTAGGGCATAGGGTAACATTGGAGTAACAACTAATACAGCGGCTGCGCCAATTGTAGCAAATATAGGCTCAACGATAGCAGACGCTTGCCCATAGTTAAATGCTTTCCATCTAGAAGCGCCAGCTGCTCTTATTGGCATAGACAAGGCTGCTCCTTCAGGAATGTTTTGAATACCGATTCCTATAGCTAAACCAAGGGCTCCTAAAAATGTAGCTTGCCCATTGCCAGCTACGATACCACCAAAAGCAACACCAATAGATAAACCTTCGGGTATATTGTGTAGCGTTATAGCTAAAACGAGTAACGTATTCTTATTGAGTTTTTTTGTGCCTACACCTTCTTGGTATTGGTTTGTGTCTTGGGTGTTTGGGTGTATATGAGGAATAACTAAATCTAGTGCACGAATAAATACTCCGCCCAATAGAAAACCGATAGCAGCTGGTAACCAAGGTAATGATGTACCTTCGCCATAATTAATAGCTGGTTGTAAGAGTGACCAAAAGCTAGCTGCAATCATTATACCTGCAGCGAAACCTTGCATTGAATTTAGAATCTTATCATTTACTCTCTTGAAAATAAAAACAGCTGCAGCTCCTAATGCAGTAAGTAGCCATGTAATAATACCTGCTATTAATGCTTGGATATAAGGAGGCAAGTTTTGGAAAAATTCCGACATAAGCATTGCTCCTTTGTATCATTTGAGTTAAAAAAGGTGTATAATATGTAGAACTGAAATTAAGTTTAACAGAAATAATTATAATTTTCGATATTAAAAAGGATGTTGGGCAATGGAAGCATATAAAATTGAACATTTACATAAATCATATGCCGATAAAACCATTTTTGATAATTTGCAGTTGTCAATTTCTGAAGGTGAGAAAATAGGACTTGTAGGTATAAATGGTACGGGTAAAAGTACACTATTGAAAGTGATCGCTGGATTGGATGAAGACTTTGAGGCAGAAGTATCACATCCTAATGCTTATCGCATCCGATATTCTTCTCAAAAACATGATTTTGATCAAAATATGACGGTGTTTGAAGCTGTATTAACTTCAGAAACTGAAACGATTAAGGTTATAAGAACTTATGAAAATGCTTTGGCGCAATATACAGCGACCCAAAGTGATGAAGATTTTCAGAAAATGATGCAAGCACAAGAAGCAATGGATAATTACCAAGCATGGGATTATAGTGCTGAAATTAAAACGATTCTTTCTAAATTAGGTATCTATGACATAAACAAAGAAGTGAGTGAACTTTCAGGAGGTCAACAAAAACGTGTTGGTTTAGCTAAAACACTTATTGAACAACCTGATTTATTACTATTAGATGAGCCAACAAACCATTTAGATTTTGAATCAATCAATTGGCTAATTAACTATGTGAAACAATATCCGCATACAGTATTATTTATCACACATGATCGTTATTTCCTAAATGAAGTATCCTCTCGTATTATTGAATTAGATAGAGGCAAGCTTACTACCTATGTAGGAAATTACGAAGATTATATAGCTCAACGAGCAGAAAATGAAATTATAGAGCAAAAACAACAAGCGAAACAGCAATCCTTATATAAGAAGGAACTTGAATGGATGCGTGCTGGTGTTAAGGCACGTACGACTAAGCAACAAGCTCGTAAAAATAGATTTAATGACTTGGAACAAGATGTGAAAAATCAACACCAACAAGAGAAAGCATCTTTAAACCTTGCTTATTCTAGATTAGGAAAACAAGTTTTCGAATTAGATGGCTTAACAAAACGTATTAACAAAAAAACTTTATTTGAAGATATAACTCAAATTATCCAAAGTGGGCAACAAATTGGTATTGTTGGTCCTAATGGTGCAGGTAAAACAACGTTACTGAATATCCTAAATGGGGAAGATAAAGAGTTTGAAGGTGACCTTAAAATCGGACAAACGGTAAAAGTCGCTTACTTCAAACAAACTGAAGAACGGTTAGATCGTGATATAAGAATGATAGATTATCTGAGAGAAGAAAGTGAAGTTGCTAAAGAAAAAGATGGTACATCGGTATCTATAACTCAATTACTAGAAAGGTTCTTATTTCCAAGTGCAACTCATGGTAAAAAGATTTATAAATTATCAGGTGGAGAGCAAAAAAGATTATACCTTTTAAGGTTATTGGTACACCAACCGAATGTTCTTCTGCTAGATGAGCCAACAAATGATTTAGATACAGAAACACTTACAATTCTTGAAGATTATATTGAAACGTTTGGTGGCGCCGTCATCACAGTTAGTCACGATAGATATTTCTTAAATAAAGTAGCACAAGAGTATTGGTATATTCATGATGGACAGATGGAGCGCATCATAGGTACGTTTGAAGATTATGAAGCTTATAAAAAGGAACAACATCAGTTAAACGAGCAAAAGAGTCAACAGACTAAAGTTAAACAGCAACCTGACAAGAAAAAAAGAAGAGGTTTATCTTTTAAAGAAAAACAAGAGTATGAAATGATTATTGAACGTATTGATACAACTGAAGAACGATTAGAAACTATAGAAAAAGAGATGATTGAGGCAACCTCTGATTATGCCAAGATTAAAGAACTAAGCGAAGAACAACGAAGATTAAATGCGTTGTATGAAGAAGACATTGCAAGATGGAGCGAACTTGAAGAACAAAAAGAACAATGAGGGATTTTATAACATGGAGTCAACTTTATCGCATTATTTTGGCTACGACACATACCGTCCTGGCCAAAAAGAAATCATATCAAAAGTATTAAATCATCAAAATGTGCTCGGCGTTTTACCTACCGGTGGGGGGAAATCAATTTGTTATCAAGTACCAGGATTAATGTTGGGTGGCACAACAATTGTTATCAGCCCATTAATCTCATTGATGAAAGACCAAGTTGATCAATTAAAGGCCATGGGTATTCGTGCAGCATATTTAAATAGCAGTTTAACGCAAAAACAGCAAAAAGAAATTGAAACGCAATTAAGAAATGGTGAAATTCAATTCTTATATGTTGCACCAGAACGTTTCGATAATGCTTATTTTATTAGCTTATTACAACAACTATCAATTCATTTAGTTGCTTTTGACGAAGCGCACTGTATTTCTAAATGGGGTCATGACTTTAGACCAAGTTATCAAGATGTAATCCACAAAGTATTTGCATTACCACAAGACTTTACGATTGTTGCACTAACTGCCACAGCAACTATTGAAGTACAAAAAGACATAATGGAACGTTTGAATATAGGAAAAAATGATGAGGTAAAAACGAGTACAAAAAGACGAAATCTTGTGTTTCAAGTCAATCCTACTTATCAACGTCAAAAATTTGTAATGGAATATGTGAAACAACATAAAAAGGCAGCTGGTATTATCTACTGCTCTACACGTAAACAAGTTGAAGAATTACATGAAGCTTTAAAGAGCAATGATATTAACAGTACGATTTATCACGCTGGATTAACAAACAAAGAACGTGAAGCAGCACAAAATGATTTTGTGTATGATCGCGTACGTGTTGTTGTCGCAACTAACGCTTTTGGTATGGGTATAGATAAATCCAATGTGAGATTTGTTATACATTATAATATGCCGGGTGATTTAGAATCATATTATCAAGAAGCAGGACGTGCGGGTCGTGATGGCTTGAACAGTGACTGTATCTTATTATTTAGTGAACGAGACATTGGATTACACCAATATTTTATTTCATCGTCAAAAGCCGATGATGACTACAAAGATAAAATGGGTGAGAAACTAACGAAAATGATTCTCTATACTAAAACGAAAAAATGTTTAGAGGCGACTTTAGTTCATTACTTTGAACCGAATGAAAAACTTGAAGAATGTGAACAATGTAGTAATTGCATCATTGAGAATAAGACTTATAATATGACAGATGAAGCGAAAATGATTGTAAGTTGTATTGCTCGTATGAAGCAAAAAGAGAGCTATAGTGTCATTATACAGGTGTTGAGAGGTGAAGATTCTGATTATATTCGTTATTGTGATTATAACGAATTATCAACACATGGAATTATGAAAAGTTATACAACTTCAGAACTTAGCCATTTGATAGATGAATTGAGATTTAAAGGATTTTTAAATGAACACGATGAGATTTTAACGTGTGATCAATCTGTGAAGAATTTGCTCGGTGGACAAGTTGAAATATTTACAACGCCATTCAAACGTAAAACAAGAGAAAAAGTAAATATAAATACGGTAGAAGGTGTGGACCGTGCGTTATTTGACGAATTAATTGGTGTCCGTAAAGAATTAAGTGAGAGCTTAAGTATTCCACCGGTTAGTATTTTCTCAGATTTTACACTAGAAGAATTTGCTAAAAGAAAACCAGAAACAAAACAAGAAATGATTTTAATTGAAGGTGTAGGTAGTTATAAATTAAAACATTATTGCCCGATGTTTTTGGAAAAAATTCAATCTTATAAATCTAAAATTTAATAGAATTAAACAACTGATATGGACAAAACCAGCAATAGAACGAGTCACTTATATGCTAATAAGCTAATCACGATAGTATGTATACTAAAAATATGATTTACAAATCTCTTTTTCAAGTGATTTCTTAAGTATTTAAGTTTATAGCTATCTTATTATTTAGAAAATAGATAGCTTTCCGTCTGCTGATTATCATAAGTGAATAACAAGTAAACTAAAGTTATCAAGCGAAGTTAATTTGACAATAATTAATATACTATGCAGAATCTTGAGTCATAGATATAATTTTATTTCGAATTAACTTCGTTTTTTTAATGATTAGAATGATGACCTGTAAGTTAAATACTATGAACAAATTAATTGAATTATACATGAAACCAATAAAAATAGGGAATATGTCATTTGATTGAAAATCTAATTTTTTGTTAAATGAATATATGATAATGAAGGTGACAAAGTGATAGAATTTAAGAATGTAGTTAAACGCTACGGTGATAAAGTAGCTGTAGATGATATTAGTTTTAATATTAAAGAAGGGGAATTTTTTGTTTTAATCGGGCCGTCAGGTTGCGGTAAGACGACTACGTTAAAAATGATAAATCGATTAATTTCTCTTTCTGAAGGTTATATTTATTTTAAAGATAAACCGATAAGTGATTATCCAATATATGAAATGCGTTGGGACATTGGCTACGTTTTACAACAAATTGCATTATTCCCACATATGACAATTAAAGAGAATATTGCGCAAGTGCCACAAATGAAAAAGTGGAAAGATGAGGATATAGACCAACGTATTGATGAATTAATGGATATGGTAGGACTAGAACCTGAAATATACAAAAATCGTAAACCGGATGAACTCTCTGGTGGACAACAGCAACGTGTAGGGGTTATTCGTGCACTGGCAGCTGATCCACCAGTCATTTTAATGGATGAGCCATATAGTGCCCTAGACCCAATTAGCCGTGAAAAATTACAAGATGACTTAATAGAGCTACAACAAAAAATAAAAAAAACAATTATATTTGTAACTCATGATATTCGAGAAGCAATGAAGATGGGCGACCGTATATGCTTGTTGAATAAAGGTCATATTGAACAAATAGATACACCAGAAGGCTTTGTCACAAATCCTAAAAATGACTTTGTTAAACAATTTATGGGTGATAAATTAAACCGATCAGTTAATGAGTTAAAACTTTCCGAAATAATAGATCAGTTATCTATAAAAGAAGGAGAGACAAAAGAAAGTTATCCAATCGTTGAAAGCAATTTATATGTTAAAGACGTATATACAGATTTGATAGACAACGAAGCCGTTATTATTAATGATTCAGCTACCTCAACACAACGCGTGTTGAAACGACAAGATATTTTTCAAATTTTGTCAGAGCGTAAAGGAGGTCATAATGAATGAATACCTTCATTAATACACTTATAGAGCGTAGAGGACAATTAATAACAACCATATTTGAACATATACAATTATCTTTTATAGCACTTTTGATTGCAGCACTAATTGGTGTGCCGTTAGGTATATTTTTAACAAAAACACGTAAACTTTCTGAAATTGTTATGAATATCGCGGCGATACTTCAAACAATACCTTCATTAGCATTGTTAGGGCTAATGATACCGTTGTTCGGTATTGGTAAAGTTCCGGCGGTTATAGCATTAGTTGTATATGCGCTATTACCAATTTTAAGAAATACATATACTGGTATTAATGAAGTAGATGCATCCTTAGTAGAAGCGGCAAAAGGTATCGGTATGAAACCGGGTAGAAGATTGACTAAAGTAGAATTACCAATTGCTATGCCAGTCATTATGGCAGGTATTCGTACGGCAATGGTATTAATTATTGGTACAGCAACATTAGCTGCGCTTATTGGTGCTGGCGGTTTAGGTGATTTAATTTTATTAGGAATTGATAGAAATGATTCATCACTTATTTTAATTGGTGCCATCCCAGCGGCATTATTAGCTATTTTATTCGATTTAGTGTTACGTTTTATGCAAAAGCTATCATATAAAAAACTTTTGGTGTCACTCAGCGCGATTGTTATTATTTTATTGTTAGTAATTATTGCACCATTGTTAGCTCAAAAAGGTGACAAAATTGTTTTAGCTGGGAAATTAGGTTCAGAGCCATCTGTAATAACAAATATGTATAAAATATTAATTGAGGAAGATACGGACAATACAGTAGAGGTTAAAGATGGTATGGGTAAAACTTCATTTCTTTTTAATGCGCTAAAATCTGATGATATTGATGGCTATTTAGAATTCACTGGCACTGTATTAGGTGAATTAACTAAAGAAGATTTAAAATCTAAGCAAGAATCAAAAGTATATAATCAAGCGAAATCTAGTTTGGAAGATAAATATGATATGACGATGTTGAAACCTATGAAATACAATAATACGTATGCATTAGCAGTGAAAAAAGATTTTGCTGAAAAACATAACATCAAAACAATTGGAGATTTGAATAAGGTGAGCGATGAGATTAAACCAGGCTTTACATTGGAATTTAATGATCGTGGAGATGGTTATCCAGCTGTTAAAAAAGCCTACGACCTAGATGTAGGTGATGTGAAAACAATGGAACCAAAACTACGTTATCAAGCGATAGAGAATGGAGATATTAATCTGATTGATGCTTACTCAACGGATGCTGAATTAAAACAATATGATATGGTTGTGTTGGAAGATGATAAGCATGTGTTCCCTCCTTATCAAGGAGCACCTATGTTTAAAACATCTTATCTAAAAGAACACCCTGAAATTAAAAAACCACTAAATCGCTTAGCTGGGAAAATTTCAGACGAAGATATGCAGGCTATGAATTATGATGTAACAGTGAAAAAGAAAGACCCATATAATGTTGCAAAAAATTATTTAGAGGCACATAATTTAATCGATAAATAAATATTAATAAGATAATATGAGGCTAATAATTTAGTATGAAATATAATACTAAATTATTTGGTCTCATATTTTTTTCCTTATAAATAATGGAGACTATAATGATACATTGATTTTAGCCTGTTATAAGGTTTATAATAGTTACTAAGTTTTGAAATTTCTGTAAATTTAAGGAGGACCGAAGCAACTATGAAGAAACAAATTGAACAATTATCAGCTTACGAACCAGGACTATCGCCTCGAGCGTTAAAAGAACAATACGGAATTGAAGGTGAGTTATATAAATTAGCTTCTAATGAGAATTTATATGGTCCAACACCAAAAGTTAATGAGGCAATTCAAGCACATTTAGATGAGCTACAATTTTACCCTGAGACGGGTTCTCCATTATTAAAAGAAGCAATAAGCAAACATTTAAACGTAGACGCATCACGTATATTATTCGGCGCTGGTTTAGATGAAGTTATCTTAATGATTTCACGTGCAGTACTGACTGCTGGAGATAAAATTGTGACAAGTGAAATGACATTTGGACAATATTATCATAATGCGATTGTAGAATCTGCAAACGTAACACAAGTGCCACTCCAAGAGGGTCATTTTGATTTAGAAGGTATTTTGTCGGAAATTGATGAAGATACTAAGTTAGTTTGGCTATGTAATCCAAACAATCCAACCGGAACTTATTTTTCACATGATGAATTACAGCGCTTTTTAGAACGTGTACCGAGTGATATACCGGTTATTATTGATGAAGCATATGTTGAATTTGTAACTGCCGATGATTTTCCAAATACGTTAGCATTACAACAACAATTTGCAAATGCCTTTTTATTACGTACATTTTCAAAAGCATATGGTTTAGCGGGTATGCGTATTGGATATGTTGTAGCCGCTAAAGAAGCTATTGAAAAGTACAACATCATACGTCCACCATTTAATGTTGGCCGTCTATCAGAATATGCTGCCTTAGCTGCATTAAAAGATCAAGACTATTTAGCTTCTATACGTGATCGCAATGCTCAAGAGAGAGCAAAGTTCTTTGAATTATCTCAAAGTGATGCGTTTTATCCTAGTCAAACGAATTTTATTTATGTTCAAACAGATAAATCACACGATTTGTATGAAGCATTGTTAAATGTAGGATGTATTACAAGAGAGTTTCCTAAAGGTGTGCGTATCACAATTGGATTCCCAGAGCAAAATGCAAAAATGATAGAAGTACTTAAAGAGTTTAACTTCTAAAAATAATTCTTAATGAACGTTCAACGATACAAAGTTTAGCATTTGATTAATATAAGTAGTGTGTTTATTATATGGCTATCCTATTGGCCTAGTAAATTACTTGAAAGTGATAATATTAATGCTATGTTCAATTTTGGTTTAGTTGAACGTGTTTTGCTATAATTGAGGTATATAGGGATAGATTTGTTACGTGTTATATAGTACGTTACAAATTAAAGTATATTAAGTAGGAAAAGGGAGTAGAGTAGTACATGACTAGAAAATCAATAGCGATTGATATGGATGAGGTACTTGCGGATACAGTGGGTGCATTAATTGAAGATGTAAATAAGCGTACAGACTTAGGTATTTCTATAGATATGTTAGATGGTATTAAATTAAGACATGCAATGCCTGAACATGATGGCTTACTGACTGAAATTTTACGCGAACCTGGATTTTTCAAAAAATTAGAAGTGATGGCTGATGCACAAGAAGTTGTGAAGAAGTTAACTGAACATTATGATGTATTTATCGCGACTGCTGCAATGGATGTACCGACGTCGTTTCATGATAAATATAATTGGTTAAGAGAGTATTTCCCGTTTTTAGATCCTCAACATTTTGTGTTTTGCGGTCGAAAAGATATTGTTAACGCAGATTATTTAATTGATGATAATCCAAGACAGTTAAGTATCTTTACTGGAACACCAATTATGTACACAGCAACACATAATATCAATGATGATAGATTTGCACGCGTTAATAATTGGAAAGATGTAGAGCAATATTTTTTAGGTGATAGTGAATACAAAATTTAAATACTTTTTTTAGCAGTGAAGAGGGGGAATCTTGTTGCCTTCTTTGCTGCTTTTATTTATGGATTTATTGAGCTCGGTTCAAGCATTAAAAATAAGATTTTATTAATGACATCATAGTCAATAATAAAATCTTATTTACATATGCTATTAGGTTGTAAATCAGTATTTGTACTAATCTTCGTCTGTTTGTTGTGTATCTATATTTGAGTCTGGTAGAGTTAGTATATTAATTGCACTAGGCACAATTTCAATGTTAAGTGGCGTGTTTAAGGCAATTTCTCCATCTATATCTATTTTCATTTGTGGATTAGCTTCAATAGTTATTTCTTTAGCTAGGATGTGTTTAATACCATCCGTCATGTTATTCCAATTCATACTATCACGTTGTTTAAATATATCAGCTATTACACTTGAACTGTGCTCCTCAAAAATGAATATATTTAAATAGCCGTCACTAGGTGAGAGGTCTGTTAACGGAATACGACTACCGCCTATAAATGGACCATTTGCTACAACAATCATTGCTGTATTGCCATTGATTTCTTTTCCATCTACGGTCATTTTGTAATCAAAGTGCTCTGGATTGAGTAATGTTTTAACAGTAGAACCGACATAGCTCAGTTTCCCGAAAACATCTTTATTCCCATTTTGCACATTTTCTGCATTTTGAACTATAAGACCTAATCCGGCGAAGTTAAGTGCGTATTGATCATTTATTTTCATTACATCATAGGGGCGCAATTCTGAATTGATTAATTGCTGGCTTGCCGATTTATGACGTGGATTAAAGTTTAATGTCTTTACGAAATCATTAAAGGTACCGCCAGGAATAATACCAATAGGGATATCTAATTCACTTTGCATCAGTCCATTAATAAGTTCATTTACTGTGCCATCTCCACCAAGAATGAAAATAATATCAACATCATCACTATAGCTTTGGTTTTTTATTTTTTTACAGAAAGTGATGATATCACCTTCATTTTCACTTAGTTGGATTGATAAATGTTTACAAAATGTTGTTAAAGAAGAGGCCACATCCCCTAAACCTCTGTAAATATCTTTTATACCTGAGTGTTCATGATAAAATAACACACCGTGTTTGTATTTTGTTTTAGTCAATCTATTCACCATATTTCTTTTGATTTTGCGTTCTATTTTATTATGTACCCAATTTTCTTATGAAATAAAGACATAATATTTAGAGACTAAATTATAGACTTTAATCATCTAGTAAGCAAATAGAAAGTCATATTCATAAATATAAGCTAGTAGTGAGATGACGTATTATGTGCTTTTTATGAACATATAATAAGATATTCTAAAGTTAATGCGTAAATTTGATATTGGTTTATGTTAGGAAAATGAGAGCTGGTATGTATTTTGTTACTATAGAGTAGTAAAAAATAACCCAAACGCTTAACCAAGCGTTTGGGTTTATTTCAGACTTTCGACTTTGTTGGTAGATTTTTGTGCATGAATTCCGTGGGAACTGCCTCAGCCTGTAACCTTTGGCTAGTACTATTTCCACAGGAGTCGTCGGTCCAAAGCACTATTAATTTCACACTGAAAACATTATAATATATCAATTAAATAGTTTGGTGGTTGTTATGTTGAATATATCAATTGATAAAAGACCACTGTTATTTTGAAAAAATTATACGAACATAAATAAACCCCAGGCACTATCACCTGAGGTTTATTTATGTTCGAATTGAAATTATTTAATGCCTCTCATGCCTTTAACAATTTTTGGTACAAAAGCAAGGACAATAAGACTTACGATAATTGCGATAACACCTAAGAATAAGAAATAGTTTTTATAGCCTAGTGGTTCGATTAAATGAACCAGTGTACCATTAATAGCTTGTGCACATGCATTTGTTAATAACCATAAACTCATCATTTGTGTGTTAAACGCTTTTGGAGCTAATTTAACAGCGGCACTATTACCAGTTGGTGATAAGCATAGTTCGCCAATTACACAGATAATATATGAAAGGATAACCCAGTTAACACTTAACATTGAGCCATCTGCGGAGTGCCCAATTAAACCTATCATGATATATGAAGCACCAGCTAACAATGCACCTAAAACAAATTTTGTCGCTATGCTTGGTTGGCGTCGAGCCATTTTTGCCCATATGATTGAAACAACTGGAGCTAATAATACGATAAACAATGGATTAATAGATTGGAAAAGTGTTGGACCAAAATCAGTCTTCCATCCAAAAATATTTAATTTCATATCACTGCTTTCAAAGGCGAATAAGTTAAGTACATTTGCCCCTTGTTCTTGAATAGACCAGAATAAAACACCTAAAACAAACAATGGTATAAAAGCAATAACACGTGAACGTTCATCGTCTGTTACTTCTTTGCTGCGTATCATTATTGTAAAGTAAATAATAGGTAATGCTATACCGAGTACTAAAACAGTTGTACTTACAATGCTAAATGAAAGTGTACCTGTTAAACCAGTAATAATTAACACAGCGGCAATAATTAGCGTTATAACCGCAAATATTAAACCGTATTTTTTCTTTTCTTGTTGATTTAATGGATTAGTAGGTTTTGTACCAACATCGCCAATATTTTTCTTGTTGAAAATTATGTACCAAATTAAACCAAGTGCCATACCAATGGCTGCAATTAAGAAGCCGGCATGGAAATTCCCACTATTTACAAATTGATTTAAAATTAATGGTGAAAGTAATCCACCTAAGTTTACTGACATATAGAAAATAACAAAACCTGCATCTATGCGTGTGTCATTCTCTGGATATAATCTACCAACAATATTTGAAATACTTGGTTTCATTAAACCTGAACCAATTATAATGAAAAACATTGAGATAAATAGTCCGATAACATCTAATGGTAAACTTAAGAAAATATGACCAATAATAATTAATACGCCACCATAAAACGTGGCTTTACGTGTGCCGGTAATTCTATCTGAAATCCAACCTCCAAGCACTGAAGTCATATAAATTAATGCACCATACACAGCCATAACTGATTGTGCAGTGCTTTTATCCATACCAAGGCCACCGTCTTTGATAGCGAAATACATATAGAAGATTAATAATGCACGCATACCATAGTAGCTGAATCTTTCCCAAAATTCTACGAAAAATAAAACACCGAGTCCTTTAGGGTGACCAAAAAAACCTTTTTGAGGAATTGATTCGACTGTTGGATCTTGTGATGTATACTTATCTTGCATAAAACATTCCCGTCCTTCCTTACTCCCAATAAAAATGTATAAAAAAGATTTTACGCTTAATTAAATTTAATTGCAATAATATTCTCAAAATATCAATATTGTGAATATTCTGATAAATTATAGTTAATATATCGTTATATTTATATTCCGGTAAATATAAAATACAGTGTTCACAGAATGGGTAAAATTGGTAATGTTTGCGATGGATTATAGTTAAGAATAGTATGGTCATGTTAAAAGGGGGTAGCGTTGAGGTGAGAAGTAATTCAGTTAAAGGGTATATGTGTAAGGATCACCGATGTGTTAGTGGAATAAAGATATAAGGTAGGGATATTTTTAAAACAAGTACTTTTGAAGGTAGTCAGAATTAAGAGTAAGATAAAACAGCCCAAGACAATATTGTCTTGGGCTGTTAATCAAGTTAAGGATAGATGAAGGAAGCGAAATTATACCGTATATTTTAAATTATTTCTCCTAGTCATCTGTCCAATTAATTTAATTAATAAACGCCTTTCATCGCGCGTTTAACTTTTGGTGAAATGAGTAATAATAACACACCGATTACTACTGCAACAAGACCTGAATACATAAAGTAATCACTTTGATTCATCCTAGTATAGACAACAACGAGTTGTGCGTTGAGTCCTTGTGCAGTTGCGTTACTAAGCATCCATAAGCTCATCATACGTGCTGTGAATGTAATAGGAGCTAATTTTGTAGTTGTTGATAAACCAACAGGTGAGATACAAAGTTCACCAATTGTTATCAATAAGAAACTTAGTACAAGCCATAATGGGTTAATTAATTCATTCCCTGTAGCTAACGGAATAATCATTACTAAATATGATAAACCGGCAATAATTGCACCAAATGCAAATTTGTATACAGTAGGCGGGTTGTGTTTGCCCAATTTCATCCATAACGTTGCAAATACCGGTGCTAAAACAACTATGAATATAGGATTTAATGATTGCGCCCAAGCTGCTGGGATTGTAAAGTCAAATAACCCATTGGTAAGCACTGACATCTCTAATTGTGTTTTTTTATCTGCAAAAGTTGCTAAAATAGTTGATCCTTGTTCTTGAATCATCCAAAAAGCTACAGACGTTATGTACAGTGGTACGTAACTATATACACGTGAACGCTCATCTTTAGTTACATCTTTACTTACAATCATGTTAATAAAGATGTAGATAGGTAATACGATACCTAAAATAGTAATTAAGAAACTGAAGTTCTCAAGCGTCAGTGCATTGAATAAATGTAAAACTAATAAATAAATTAAGAATAATAAGATGAAACCACCAGATATAAAACCGAATTTCTTAAGTTCTGGTCTTGTTAATGGATTTGGGACATTGCGTCCAGCAAAACCTAAGTTTTTCTTACGTTTAATCGCATAGACAACTAAACCACAGAACATACCGATTGCAGCAGCTAAGAAACCTGCGTGGAAACTAATTCTAGTTTGTAAGAAACCAGTTAATAACGGTGCAAGTAAACTACCTAAGTTTATTCCCATATAGAATAATGTGAATGCAGAGTCTCGGCGTACATCATTACGATCGTATAATTCACCAACTGTAGTTGAGATATTTGGTTTTAACAAACCAGTCCCTGCAATGATGACGGCTAATGCAATCATGACTAATGTTAAATTATTTGGTAATGATAGCAATAAATGACCAAGCATGATGAGGATACCACCATAGAAGACGGCATTTTGAGTGCCGGTAATCCTATCAGCAATCCAACCACCAATCACGCCCGACATGTAGATTAAGGTACCGTATATTGCAACGATTTGCATCGCGACGGCTTGGCTTAACCCGAAACCACCTTCGGCTACACTATAGTATAAGTAAAAGATTAAAATGGCTTTCATACCATAGTAACTGAATCTCTCCCAAAATTCAGTGAAGAAAAGTGTACTTAGTCCTTTTGGATGTCCGAAGAAACCTTTGTTTGGAATACTTTTCATTATTTCTTCGTGTGTGTAATCAATCTTTTTCATAAATTCCCTCCCCTTAAACGGTTGGATTTATTCTATACTGATTTTACAAAAATAACAAGTGTATATATGAAAAGTACAAAATTTAATGAATAATCAGTTAATTGATGATGGAAAAGTATAAAAAAATAAACTATCAAAGATATAATGTAGTCAAATTTCTTTGATAGTTTATAGGAATAGAGTATTAACGGTTATCTATTTTTTCAGGATATAAATCGTGATTCATTAAACGATGTTCTGCCATCTTTTCATATTTAGAATCTGGGCGACCATAATTCGTATAAGGATCAATTGAAATACCACCACGAGGCGTAAATTTGCCCCAAACTTCGATATAGTGAGGGTCCATTAATTCAATTAAGTCATTCATAATGATATTCATACAATCTTCATGGAAGTCACCGTGATTTCTAAAACTAAATAAGTAAAGTTTTAATGATTTTGACTCAACCATTTTTATATTTGGTATATAAGAAATATAAATTGTCGCAAAATCAGGTTGACCCGTAATTGGACAAAGTGATGTAAATTCTGGACAATTAAATTTTACAAAGTAGTCACGCCCGGGATGTTTGTTATCAAATGATTCTAAGACTGCTGGGTCATAGTCGAATTCATATTTATTATTTTGATTGCCGAGTAAAGTAATATCCTGTAAATCTTCTGTTTTACGTCCTTCGCTCATAATTGAAAACTCCTTTAAATTTATGGTTTTTGTTCTGACTTTTGAATTGTAGTAGGTTGTCTTCTTGCTTTTTCAAACATATAGTAACTAGACCCAATGATAATCATATAGCCAAGCACTGCATAAAAGTCTGGTGATTCACCAAATAAGATAAAGCCAAATAAAGCGGTAAAGATAATAGATGCGTAAGTAAAGATAGAAATATCTTTAGCGGGTGCATAGCTATAAGCAAGCGTAATACCGATTTGACCTGCGGCAGCTGATAGACCAGCACCGATTAAATACCATACCTGAGTCATCGTCATTGGCTCAAATGTAAATATAGTAAATGGTATCAGAACTATAATGGAAAAGAATGAAAAATAGAATACAATTGTATAGGGAGCTTCACGTGTACTAAGTGCCCTGACACAAGTGTAAGCACTTGCTGCAAATATACCTGATAATAACCCTGCTATAGCTGGAAACATAGATGAAGAAAATTCTGGTTTCACCACAAATAACATCCCTGCTATAGCTACGATCATAGCTATAAATTGATAATTACGAACCTTTTCATTTAAAAATATTAAACTAAGTAAGATAGTCCAAAATGGATTTAACTTCATTAAAGTATCAGCATCGCTTAGAATCATATGGTCTATTGCATAAATATTTAGTAAAACACCAATCAAACCTAATGTTGAACGTGAAATTAACAGGGGTTGACTGCTGAGTTTACCAAATAGGGGTTGTTTATATTTGAAAATAAAATACATAGGTATAAACATTGCTACTAAATTTCGAGCAAGTGACTTTTGGTAGACTGGTAAGTCACCAGCTAGTCTGAAGAAAACAGACATAAAGCTAAAACCAACTGCTGAAATAAGTATGGCAATGATACCCTTAACTTTAGGATTCATATGTATCGCCTCAATTGTTAGTTTTTAACGTATATATATTAGCATATATTTCTAGAATATGTATATATCCTTGAAAGTTTGATGAAACTATATTATGATTATAAAAAGCGAACAAACGTTCTGTAATCAGGTGTGGTAATTTACAATTTATCTAAATAGAATTTATAGTTTGTGTGATATGTGTTGTGGACAATGTGAAGGGGTTTAATAGCTAAACCACGCTAAATCAAGCGTTACAAGCTTTTCAAAAAAAGCAAATGAAAAAACCTTAAATTCAGAAAAAATTTTTTTTGTGACCAAAAATAGCAGTTTAAAGTTGAATTGGTGCCATTTACCTCTGCTCTTCAATATTTTGTCAAAAACAAAGGCCTTTAAATAAGGTTCTGAATTATGTATAATGAAACACATAATATAGTATTGATGATCAGAACGAAACACAATATATTGTGTTTTATATGCAGGGTCACTTTATTTATAATAAACCAAATTTTAAGTAAAATAACACTATTAAGAGCGTTTAATAATGACAAATCAAGCATAAATACTTAATTAATGATTTTTTACATACCAACATATAGATAACAAGCTTACTATATATAGTGGTTAACTCCAAAAAGTTAATACTAGTTATCATTCTTTAAGTACGAAATGAAATAGTTCGATTTTATAATTGTGATTTTTCATTAATAAAATATTAGTTAAATTAAGAAAGAAGGTGGTCCAATGAAGGTTGTCTATTTTTCATTTTCTGGCAATGTGCGCAGATTCATCAAAAAAACTGAGCTTACGAATGTGATGGAAATTACACAAAGTAATTGTTCTGAGAAAATTGAAGAACCATTCATATTGGTCACTGGAACGATAGGATTTGGCGAAGTACCACAACCAGTTCAGTCATTTTTAGATGTAAATAAAAATTTATTAAAAGGCGTTGCAGCGAGCGGAAATCGCAATTGGGGTCAAAACTTTGCGAAAGCTGGACGGTCTATCTCAGAAAAATATCAAGTTCCTTTATTAATGAAATTTGAAGTACAAGGAACACAAAATGATATTAGCGAATTTAAAGATAAGGTGGGGCATTTCAATGAAGATTATGGACGAGAAGAAATACAATCATATTGAGTTAAATAACGAGGTTACTAAACGTAAAGATAATGGCTTTTTCAATTTAGAAAAAGACCAAGAAGCATTAGCAGTATATTTAGAGGAAATAGAAGACAAGACTATATACTTTGATACTGAAATCGAACGCCTTCACTATCTCGTTGATAATGATTTCTATTTTGACTTATTTGCAAAATACTCAGAAGCAGATTTGATAGAAATAACAGATTACGCTAAAAGTATTCCTTTTAAATTTGCGAGTTACATGTCTGCAAGTAAGTTTTTCAAAGATTATGCTTTAAAAACAAACGATAAAAGTCAATATTTAGAAGATTATAAGCAACACGTAGCAATCGTTGCATTATATCTAGCAAATGGTCATAAAGCGACAGCTAAACAATTTATTTCAGCAATGGTTGAACAACGTTACCAACCGGCAACACCTACATTTTTAAATGCTGGTCGTGCTCGTCGTGGTGAACTTGTATCTTGTTTCTTACTTGAAACAGATGACAGCTTGAATTCAATTAATTTCATTGATTCAACAGCTAAACAGTTAAGTAAAATTGGCGGCGGTGTTGCTATTAATTTATCTAAATTGCGCGCACGTGGTGAAGCGATTAAAGGTATAAAAGGCGTTGCCAAAGGCGTACTTCCAGTTGCAAAATCACTTGAAGGTGGCTTTAGCTATGCAGATCAACTTGGACAACGTCCTGGTGCGGGTGCAGTTTATTTAAATATTTTCCACTATGATGTTGAAGAGTTTTTAGATACGAAAAAAGTAAACGCTGATGAAGATTTACGTTTGTCTACAATTTCAACAGGATTAATTGTGCCATCTAAGTTCTTTGATCTTGCAAAAGAAGGCAAAGATTTCCATATGTTTGCGCCTCATACAATTTATAAAGAATACGGTGTCACTTTAGATGATATTAACTTAGATGAGTATTACGATGAACTTGTTGCTAACCCAAATGTTGATAAAAAGAAAAAAGATGCACGTGAAATGCTGAATATGATTGCACAAACACAATTACAATCAGGTTATCCATATTTAATGTTTAAAGATAATGCAAACAAAGTGCATGCTAACTCTGACATTGGACAAATTAAAATGAGTAACTTATGTACTGAAATTTTCCAATTACAAGAGACTTCTATTATCAATGATTATGGCACTGAAGATGAAATTAAACGTGACATTTCATGTAATTTAGGTTCATTAAATATTGTTAATGTGATGGAATCAGGTAAATTCAAAGACTCAGTACACACTGGTATGGATGCTTTAACGGTTGTTAGTGATGAAGCGGATATTCAGAATGCACCTGGCGTTAGAAAAGCTAATAGGGAGTTACATTCAGTAGGATTAGGTGTAATGAATCTACATGGCTACTTAGCTAAAAATAAAATTGGTTATGAATCTGAAGAAGCGAAAGATTTCGCAAACATTTTCTTTATGATGATGAACTATTATTCCATTGAACGTTCAATGGAAATTGCTAAAGAAAGACAAGAAGTATATAAAGACTTCGAAAAATCTGATTACGCAAACGGTAAGTACTTTGAATTCTATACAACTCAAACTTTTGAAGCGAAATATGAAAAAGTTCGTAAATTATTTGAAGGTTTTGATGTTCCAACAGCTGAAGATTGGAAAGCTTTACAAAAAGAAGTAGAAGCACATGGTTTATTCCATGCATATCGTTTAGCAATTGCACCTACACAAAGTATTTCATATGTACAAAATGCAACTAGTTCAGTTATGCCAATTGTTGACCAAATTGAACGCCGTACTTATGGTAACGCAGAAACATTCTATCCAATGCCATTCTTATCACCAGAGACAATGTGGTACTATAAGTCTGCATTTAATACAGATCAAATGAAATTAATAGATTTAATCTCAACTATTCAAACTCACGTGGATCAAGGTATTTCTACAATTTTATATGTAAATTCTGAAATTTCTACACGTGAACTATCTAGACTTTATGTTTATGCACATCATAAAGGATTAAAATCTTTATATTACACTAGAAATAAATTATTGAGTGTTGAAGAATGTACAAGTTGTTCAATATAATTTAGCAATAAGAGCCAAGTTAAGTGATTATATAGAACAGTCTAGTCTAAGAATTAGATTAGGCTGTAAATCACTGCTTTAATTAAATTTTTACTAGATAGGGGACATTATCTAAATGAAAGCAGTTAATTGGAATACACAAGAAGACATGACTAATATGTTTTGGCGACAAAATATTTCACAAATGTGGGTAGAAACAGAATTTAAAGTATCTAAAGATATTGCAAGCTGGAAGACATTATCTGAACCTGAAAAAGAAGCATTTAAAAAAGCTTTAGCAGGATTAACAGGCTTAGATACTCATCAAGCAGACGATGGTATGCCGCTTATCATGCTACATACGACAGATTTACGCAAGAAAGCCGTTTATTCATTTATGGCGATGATGGAACAAATCCACGCTAAAAGTTATTCGCATATTTTTACTACATTACTACCTTCTAGTGAAACAAACTATTTATTAGACAAATGGGTTATTGAAGAACCGCATTTGAAATATAAATCAGATAAAATTATTGATAATTATCATAAATTATGGGGTAAAGAAGCTTCAATTTATGATCAATATATGGCGCGCGTATCAAGCGTATTCTTAGAAACATTTTTATTCTACTCTGGTTTCTATTACCCATTATATCTTGCAGGACAAGGTAAAATGACTACATCTGGAGAAATCATCCGTAAAATATTATTGGATGAATCTATTCATGGCGTATTTACTGGTATGGATGCACAAAGTTTACGCAATGAACTTTCAGAAAGTGAAAAACAACAAGCAGATCAAGAAATGTATAAATTATTAGAAGATTTATATAGAAATGAAGTTGCTTATACGCATTCACTTTATGATGCTATTGGTCTATCTGAAGATGTACTTAACTATGTTAGATATAATGGCAACAAAGCTTTGTCTAACTTAGGATTCGATCCATATTTCGAAGAACGTGAATTTAATCCAATCATTGAAAATGCTTTAGACACTACTACTAAAAACCATGACTTCTTCTCTGTAAAAGGTGATGGCTACACATTAGCTTTAAACGTTGAAGCGTTAAAAGACGAAGATTTTGTTTTCGAAGACTAAGCCAAAGTATAAATATAAGAACAGTCTAGTGTGTTAATGATTATTATAAAACTAATAAGCCTTCTAAAAGTTTAACTTTTAGAAGGCTTATTTTATATGGTGTTAGTAGTTAGTTTTAATCCATCAAATATTTCAACAAGAAATCGATAGAAAAACTGTTCAACTAAATAGTTAAACAAATATTAACAATATAACTAATAAATAGTGAATTTAATATTTTTGTATATAGTTTACAATTAAATAATTCTATTTAAATCACTGATTACTATTGAATTTACGTTTAAAAATGGTAAAATTTTATTATAACCACTGATAATGATTATCATAACCATTGGTTAACATCATGAATAATTCACAATTATGAAAGGATTAGAGGTACATCATTATGAAATTCTTATTAAATGGTATAGTTTTAGCTATCATTTTATTATTACTTACTATCCTTTCTCTTTTTATAGGTGTGAGTAAGGTTTCTATTACTGATATTTTCACACTTTCTAAAGAGCAAATGAATATTATTGTCTCAAGTAGAATTCCAAGAACTGTCAGTATATTAATATCAGGTAGTACGCTAGCACTTGCTGGCTTGATTATGCAACAAATGATGCAAAATAAATTTGTAAGTCCGACTACAGCTGGAACTATGGAATGGGCGAAACTAGGTATCTTAATATCAATGATATTTTTTCCTCAAGAAAATATCATGATTAAATTAGTTTTTGCAGTAGTTTTGAGTATTGCGGGCACTTTTTTATTTGTAAAATTAGTTCAATATATTCGATTTACCGATGTTATTTTTATTCCACTTTTAGGAATCATGCTCGGTGGTATTGTTTCGAGTTTTGCAACTTTTATAGCACTTAGAACGAATACAGTTCAAAGTATCGGTAACTGGTTAAATGGCAATTTTGCGATTATTACGAGTGGAAGATACGAAATTTTATATTTAAGTATTCCGTTACTAATATTTACATATATTTTTGCGAATCATTTTACAATCGCAGGAATGGGGAAAGATTTCAGTAATAATTTAGGTGTTAACTATGAAAGAATTATTAACATTGGATTATTTATTACAGCAACGATTACAGCTTTAGTTGTTGTGACTGTAGGTACATTACCTTTCTTGGGGCTTATTGTCCCAAACATTGTTTCGATCTTTAGAGGAGACCATTTGAAAAATGCTTTACCGCATACAGCGATGTTAGGTGCTATTTTTGTTATGTTTTCAGACATTGTCGGCAGACTGATTGTTTATCCATATGAGATTAATATCGGTTTAACAATTGGTGTCTTTGGCACTATTGTTTTCTTAATCTTGCTAATGAAAGGAAGACATAACTATGCAAATTAGCGCTAAAACAAAAATGTACATCTTAATTGCATGTACAGTCATAGTAGCAGCGATTTACCTTGTAATAGGTATTGATTTTGAAATATTCCAATATCAATTTACTAGTCGCTTGAGAAAGCTCATACTTATGGTTTTAGTAGGTGGTGCAATAGCATCATCTGTAGTTATTTTCCAAGCAATTACGACCAATAGGTTACTAACACCTTCTATTATGGGATTAGATGCAATTTATATGTTTGTAAAAGTTCTTATTGTATTTGTATTCGGTGTACAATCAGTATTTGTTACAGACATATACTTAAGCTTTTTAATTTCTTTAATAGTTATGATTGGATTTTCTTTATTACTATTCCAAGGTATTTTTAGAATTGGCGATGTATCAGTGTATTTTATATTACTGGTTGGTATCATTTTAGGAACTTTTTTTAGAAGTATTACAGGTTTTTTAGAATTAATTATAAATCCAGAAGATTTCTTAGCAGTCCAAAGTGCAATGTTTGCAAACTTTGATGCTTCTAACAGTAAGCTTGTAACCCTATGTGGCATTATACTTATTATTCTTATCCTAATTACGATTTATGCAATACCGTATTTAGATGTACTGTTATTAGGTCGAGACCAAGCAATTAACTTAGGTATATCATATAAAACTTTAACACGATTATTATTAATTCTAGTGTCTGTATTGGTATCAATTTCAACAGCTTTAGTTGGCCCTATCACATTCTTAGGATTACTAACAGTCAATTTAGCACATGAATTAATGAAAACATATCAACATAAGTATATTTTGCCAGCAACGATTTGTATTAGTTGGTTAAGTTTAATTTTAGCGCAAGCAATCGTTGAAAATTTCTTTGAAGCAACTACACAAGTTAGCATAATCATCGATTTAGTGGGTGGAAGTTACTTCATTTATCTGTTAATAAAAAGGAGACATGCGCATTGATCAAAGTTCAAGGCCTTAATAAGACGATACAAGATAAAGCGATTTTGCAGAATATAAACGTTGAAATCAACAAAGGGAAGTTGACAACCATGATAGGTCCAAATGGTGCAGGGAAGAGTACACTCCTGTCAACTATAACAAGGTTGATAGATTTTGAAACAGGTACGATTGAAATTGAAGGAAAATTAATTACAGACTATAAAAGTAATGATTTAGCTAAAAAATTAGCAATTTTAAAACAATCTAATCATACAGAATTAAATATCACTGTTGAAGAACTTGTGGAATTTGGACGTTTTCCACATTCAAAAGGTCGATTAAATCAAGAAGATAGAGATCAAGTTGAATATGCATTAGATCTATTACAATTAAATGAAATAAGAGATCGTTATTTAAAAACACTTTCTGGAGGCCAACGTCAACGAGCTTATGTAGCCATGACGATTGCTCAAGATACGGAATACATATTATTAGATGAGCCATTGAATAATCTTGATATGAAACATTCGGTTCAGATTATGCAAACACTGCGTAGGCTCGCACAAGACTTGAACAAAACGATAGTCGTTGTGATTCATGATATTAACTTTGCATCTTGCTATTCGGATGACATCATTGCATTAAAAGATGGTCAACTTGTAAAGGCAAGTACGAAAAATGATGTTATACAAACAGATGTGTTAAAAACATTATATGATATGGATGTCAGAATTGAAGAAATTCGTGGACAACGTATATGTGTTTATTACGATGAGTTAACAGCCCATCAAGATTTAGTATTGGCACATTCAATGTAATTAATAGTGACTTTGAGGGGAGTGATGCAACTGTAACGTTGTTAACTTTTAGGGACATAAAAAGGAATACATCATTTAGAAATCCAGGAGGAGTTAAGTACATGAAAAAATTAGGTTTATTATTAGTAGTAGGGTTAATGTTTTTATTAGTAGCATGTAGTAATGGCGGATCAGACGATAAAAAGAATTCAGAAGCTGATTCAAAAGGTGAAAGTTCAAATAAAACTGTAAAGGTTGAAAATAACTATCAAGCAAGTGGAGAGAAGCGTGATGGTAGTGATGCTAAAGCAGTTAAAGAAACTGTAGAAGTTCCTAAGAACCCAAAAAATGCAGTTGTTTTTGATTATGGAACATTAGATACAATGAAAGAAATGGGACTTGAAGATAAAGTTAAAGCACTTCCCAAAGGTGAAGGTAATAAATCATTGCCAGATTTCTTAAGTGATTTCAAAGATGAAAAATATTTGAATACTGGAAGTCTAAAAGAAGTTAATTTCGATAAAGTTGCTGAAGCTAAACCAGAAGTTATCTATATTTCTGGACGTACAGCGAACCAAAAAAATCTAGATGAATTTAAAAAAGCTGCACCAGATGCAAAAGTAGTTTACGTTGGTGTAGACGATAAAGATGAAGTGAATTCATTGAAAAAGAATACTGAAACTTTAGGTAAAATTTATGATAAAGAAGACAAAGCAAAATCACTAACTAAAAAATTAGATGATAAAATTGCTGGTATCAAAGATAAAACAAAAGATTTAAAAGATAACAAAGCATTATTCTTATTAGTAAATGAAGGTGAATTATCAACATTTGGATCAGGTGAACGTTTCGGTGCAATGATATTCGATACAATGGGCTTCACACCAGCTGATGATAATATTAAAAATAGTAAACATGGTCAAAATGTCACTAATGAATATGTAGCAGAGAAAAATCCGAGTATTATCTTTGCAATGGACCGTGGACAAGCAATTGGTGGCAAATCAACAGCTAAAAACGCATTAGGTAATGATGTAATTAAAGAGGTAGATGCAATTAAAGATAACAAAGTGTATGAGCTAGATCCTAAACTTTGGTACTTTGCAAGTGGTTCTACAACAACAGCAATTAAACAAATTGAAGAAGTTGAGAAAGCTTTAGAAAAATAAAGTTAAAGGACGTCATTTGTGGGGGCACGTCTAAAAAGAGAGTCTGGCGTATACCAGGCTCTCTTTTAAATTTACGAAGCTAGTCTAATGTATTATTAAGAAGTAATAGAATTGCTAAGTTAAATCAGATTTATCACAATACTGAAATTGATAATTGAATATGCGTGTTATATTGATTTTAAGTGAAATCAATATATTATTAAACTTTAAGGTAGGAATGTTATAATAAGAAAACGAATACAAGTGATTTTTAGAAAACAAACCTCTAACATCAACTTGTACAAATCAAAACAACGAATGTAGGGGGAATGAAATTAATGATATTAGACAATGTTAATCCAAATGATTTATATCCAACTGAGAAAAAAGGACCTAATGTATTAGGAACAATAGAATATTCTATACAAGGTTCTTCAGAATTTGAAGGTGCTTTTATAGCCACAAGCGAAAGAGTTATCTTGAATGTTGATATGAATGGTGAATTTTATTATAGAAGTATCGCGTATAACGAAATAGAATCAATTAATTACGATGGCGAAAAGATTAATTTTAAATTTAACATTGGGCCAATGCCTATGAAAAATATTCAAAAAGGTGATGTAGAGACCTTCGTCCAATTTGTTAGTGATAAAATAGATCATTAATTGACTTTCTGAAAAATTGGCAATCAACCAAAGGGTGAAATTGTGAATTTAATAATTGAAGTTATAACAAATGAAATAGTTTGATACATAAATATTAATACTTAAAATAAACAGCAACTTCAACTTTTGTGGAGGTGCTGTTTATTTTAAATCAAAAAATCAAGAGAAAGTATAATAAACAAAGTGTATTTATTAAGATTTTGAAATCAAAGAAACTGTAAATATAAAAAAACGTGTTACATCTTCTGTATAATCAATAAGATGTAACGCGTTTTTTAAATGGTTAATTAAACTGAAAAATATAAATGATAGTGATACTTACAACGATTGTTAAAATGTGCATCACACTCGGGACAAGCTTCAATCATCATATAATCATTTATAGTCATTTCATGATGACAAACGCCACATAAAATTGCCTTTTCATTAAATTCATCTGAATCCCACCGCTGTATGCTATGGTTTTCGTGTTCGTTGTGACATTTGTAGCAAGGGTAGTATTTGTTACAACATTTGAATTTTATCGCAATGATGTCTAATGGTGTTTGATAATGTGTACATCGAGCTTCGTTATCTACTGTAGAACCATATACATTAATCATAGTCTTTACTCCTATTAATCAACAGGGTGGTCTCCAATGATTCTCACTTCAGGATGGAGATCAACGTCAAATTTTTCTTTTACAGCTTCTTGAACGTAGTGGATCAAATCTTCGTAATCAGTAGCCGTACCTTTATCAACATTTACCATAAAGCCAGCGTGTTTTTTAGACACTTCAACTCCGCCTATACGATGACCTTGTAAATCAGAGTCTTGAATCAATTTGCCTGCAAAATGGCCAGGAGGACGTTGGAAAACACTGCCACACGACGGATATTCTAGTGGCTGTTTTGTTTCTCTTCTCTTAGTCAGATCATCCATAGTCGCTTGTATCTCGTCTAAATTGCCAGGTGCAAGTGTAAATGCAGCTTCTAAGACTACTAAGTGTTTTTGTTGCACAATACTATTACGATAATCTAATTCCAACTCTTTATTCGTTAATGTAATTAATTCGCCTTTATCATTAACACAAAGTGCATAATCAATACAATCTTTTACTTCTCCACCATAAGCACCTGCATTCATAAATACAGCACCACCGATGGAACCAGGGATACCGCATGCAAACTCAAGTCCAGTTAGGGCATGATCTCTTGCAGTACGTGAAACATCTATGATTGCTGCGCCACTACCAGAAATAATTGCATCATCTGATACATCGATATAATCAAGAGAAAGTAAGCTAATAACAATTCCGCGAATACCACCTTCGCGAATAATAATATTAGAACCATTCCCTAAATAGGTCACAGGAAGATCTTTAGTATAGGCATAGTGAACAATGGCTTGAACATGTTCGTTTTTGGTAGGAGAAAGATAATAATCAGCCTTACCACCAGTCTGTGTATATGTATATTTTTTTAAAGGTTCATCAATTTTAATAATTTCTGATGGTACAATTGCTTTTAATTCCTTTAAGATGTTATCTTTATGCAACTATAGAACATCCTTTCTTGTTGAATTCATTTATTTATTATACCAATGATTTGTGCGCTTGGCTAAAATCTTTGGAAAATATTCATGATTTTTTTAAACTTTAATTAAACATTAAAGAGATTTCCTATGGAAACAGGAATTTAGTTAAAATGACTTAAAATACACATGTACGTTATAAAAATTTAAGTTATTCAATTCTATATTGATATTTCAGTTTTTAAGCTTAATTAATTACATATCAGTACTTTTCATGTCGCCACTTAAATGTTTTATTAAATTGTCAAACAGTTTCTGCTTCTGGTTTTCATAGTCACGTATATTTGTAGCAGTAATTGCAGCAGATTGTTTTGCTTCGCCAAATGTTGTGGTTAAATGGTCATTTTTACTGAGTAAAAGGTTTGTTTGCAAGTAGTCATTATAAAGTTTTGAGTTCTTTTGTATAATATGTAAACGAGCTACTTGTTTTAATTCTATTAAGTTATTAAATTGTGCCATAACTACTTTTTTCTTATATGGATGGTGTAAGCGGTAGAACCCTTCATAATTCAAACGTTTTTCATCTAAGGATGTAATGTCATGTAAATTATTTACACCCACTAATATATCTAAAATAGGCTCGGTTGGATAATTAAAGTGTGAAGTTCCACCGAGATGATGTGTTGATTTAACAGGTGTATCAAGCAAGTTGAAGAGTATATCGCTTAGTTCTTGGTATTGCTGTCGATAAATGTTTTTATGGTCTTCTGTTACTAATGGTTGGATATGAGAATACATGTAGGTTGTCCACGCCTTTCAATGTTATGATAGAACTGTTAAACTGTAAATTCTGAAACAATATATCACATATCATTTTCAAGTTAAATAAGTTTCTGTATAATACTGAATGATAAGGAGTGCAGAAATGAAAAAAATAATTTGCATTGTTTTATTGTTTTGTTTTTCAATTACACTAAGCGCATGTGGCAATGAAGGAGCTACCGAATTTAAAGACTTTGATAGCACGCTTAATGACGTAAAATCCAAAGAAAATGAACTGAAAAAAGTCATAGATGATATTCACTTAAAGCGTTTAGATGATTTAAGCAAGACAGATATGACAGACAAAAACAAAAAAGAATTTAACGAATTGCAAAATAAAGTAAATAGTAAATTGGTTCCTAAGCTCGACAATTATGAAGCGGCTGCGAAAAAACTACCTACTGATTCTGAAGAAACAAAAGAATTAAAATCAACATATTTAAAATCAGTGAAAGATAAAAAAGCTGCTATTAATGACTTGAAAAACTTCATTGATTTATGTAATCAAGCAGTTAAGGCAAATGAAGATATTTTAGACTATACTAAGTTATTTGAAAAAAATAGATCTCAGGTTGAAGCACATATGCAAAAAGCAAGTGACGCTGGTTCTACAACAGATGTAAATAATTTTAAACATAAACTAGAGCAAAATAATAAAGATTTGAGAAACACGGCTGAGAAAGAAGCGGACTCAACGAATACTACCAAAGTAAAACAGTCTATAGAAACACAAATTATGCCTTTAATTGATAAGCAGATTAAAGATTTGAATAAAACAGCAATTACAAATAATTATGTCAATGATGCACGTAAAAATGCCATAGAAATGTATTACAGCTTACAAAATTATTATGAAACTCGAAAAGAAACGATAGATATTAGCGAACGATTAGATAAAATCAACGCTAAAGATTTACCGAAAAAGGGTGAAGATTTAGAGAAGTTTGACGCTGATTTTGACAAAGAATATAATAATGTCAAAGAAGACTTTAATTAAAAAGGTTTTTTACCAAAGTTATAAAATTTTAAATAAACAGTTAACAACAAAAAGAGAGTTGTGTATAATTGGAAACAATGATATGTGTATATCGTGTAAATTTCACACTTTTTGAAACATCACTGTGTGTTAAATATTTTTAGAGGTGAATAGAATGGCTATAAAGCTGAGTTCGATTGACCAGTTTGAGCAAATTATTAATGAAAATAAATATGTATTTGTACTGAAACATAGCGAAACATGCCCAATTTCAGCAAATGCAATTGACCAATTCAACAAATTTTTATATGAAAGAGATATGGATGGTTACTATTTAATTGTACAACAAGAAAGAGAATTATCTGATTATATAGAAGAAAAAACAAGTGTGAAACATGAATCGCCACAAGCATTTTATTTTGTTAAGGGACAAGCGATTTGGAATGCGAGTCACGGAGATATTAACGTTTCCACATTAGCAAGTGCTGAAGAGTAAAAACAATAAAATACAAATTTAAACGCTTGTTAAGCGCTTATCATTGAGGTAGGTGTTTAACAAGCGTTTCTTATAATGTGAAAAATTTTCGCCTGGCATGTATAATAAATAATTGAATAAGAAATGTAGATTACGATTTTATCGTTTACACATATATAGTCAAAACATGAGGCATTCATATATGAACTGATGTATAAAAATTTAAAAGTGGTTACGGACCTAATTTTTTATATTTATCAATTAAAAATTTAAAATAAAAATACTAGAGGTGTCAAAATGAAAGTTTTAGTTGCGATGGATGAATTTAATGGAATTATTTCCAGTTATCAAGCGAACCGTTATGTTGAAGAAGCTGTAGCTAGCCAAATTGAAAAAGCAGACATAGTACAAGTTCCTTTATTTAATGGGCGTCATGAGCTTATGGATTCTGTCTTTCTTTGGCAGTCAGGCACTAAATATAGAATGACAACACATGATGCTGATATGCAAGAGGTAGAAGCAGTGTATGGTATCACAGATAGCGGTATGACTGTGATTGAGGGTAATCTGTTTTTAAAAGGTCAAAAGCCAATAAATGAACGTACAAGCTATGGTCTGGGAGAAGTTATAGTAGATGCTTTAGAGAACGACGCGACGCATATTGTTATTTCACTTGGCGGTATCGGTAGCTTTGATGGCGGTGCTGGTATGTTACAAGCACTGGGAGCTAAGTTTTACGATGATGAAGCACAGGAAATTGATTTACGACAAGGTAGTCATAAGTTGAAATATATCCGCAAAATTGATATTTCTGGGTTACATCCAAACTTAAACAATGTACGTTTTCAATTAATGTCAGATTTTGATAGTAAAATTTACGGTAAGAATAGTGAGATAATGCAAACGTATGAAGCTTATGGGGTAACACGTGAAAAAGCTGCCGAAATTGATAATTTAATTTGGTATTTAAGTGAAATGTTCAAAAGTGAATTAAGGCTTGTACTTGGCCCAGTGCAAAGAGGTGGCGCAGGCGGTGGCATTGCTGCAGTATTAAATGCGCTCTATAATGCAGAAATCATGACTAGCCATGAACTCGTAGATCAAATAACACATTTAGATGCATTAATAGAGCAAGCAGATTTAATTATTTTTGGAGAAGGTATAAATGAAGCAGATCAAATACTTGAAACAACAACGGTACGTCTAGCAGAATTAGCTACAAAATATAATAAACCATCAATAGCAATTTGTGCCACTGATGATAAGTTTGACTTATTTGAATCTATAGGTGTTACAGCAATGTTTAATACATTTATAGAAATGCCAGAAAGTTTTACTGATTTTAAAATGGGGATTCAAATTAGACATTATACTGTCCAAGCGATTAAGTTATTGAAAACTCAATTTGATATAAACAAATAGTTTAAGTGATTAAAATGTATTGCTAGTGTTCTTTGTGGAGTGTATCTTAAGCCACTGACATGATAAATAGTTTTTGGTAACTTTATTCGTTATGCCGTTATCATTTTAGTGAAAAATATGTTGTTAAGCATGATAAAAATTAAGAGCCTGGGACATAAATAGATGTCTCAGGCTCATTTTCAATTTGGCAGTAGGTGACTGAATTGAAAATACGCTTATATCAAGCTTTTTTCAATGCTAGTCACCATTGCCGGGGTGGGACTACGAAAGCTATGTTAGAAAATTTGATTTCTGTCCCACTCCCTATTTTAATATAAATATAATTATTTTTGATATGTTTGTACGACTTCTTCTGTAATACCAACAATAACTTCAATAGCTTTCTCCATTACATCAATAGATGCATATTCGAAAGGGCCATGGAAATTATCACAGCCAGTAAAGATATTTGGCGTAGGTAATCCCATATATGAGAGTTGTGAACCATCTGTACCTCCACGAATTGGTGCGGTATTGGCTGGGATATCTAATTTAGTAAAAACACGTTTTGGTATATCAATAACATGTGGATTTGCCGAAATTTTTTCACCCATATTATAATATTGGTCATTGATTTCAATTTCAATAGGATTATCTTCAAAATGCGTGTTGATATCATTTTTAATTTCGACTAAACGTTTCTTCCGTAAGTTAAATTGATTACTGTCGTGATCTCGAATAATATAATGAAGTGTTGTTTTTTCAACGTCGCCATTCATTTTCATCAAATGATAAAAACCTTCATAACCTTCAGTTCTTTCAGGGACTTCGTTTGGTGGAAGTAATGAATTAAATTGCTGGCCTAATAATACAGCATTAATCATAGCATCTTTAGCTGAACCTGGATGTACATTGACACCATGACAAGTTACGATTGCTTCAGCAGCATTAAAGCTTTCATATTGTAATTCACCATATTCGCTGCCATCCATTGTGTACGCAAAGTTAGCGTTAAAGCGTTCGACATCAAATTCATGAGGGCCTCTACCGATTTCTTCATCTGGCGTAAATGCAACACGGATACGTCCATGTTTAATTTCAGGATGTGAAGTTAAGTATTTTAAAGCTTCCATAATCTCAACTACACCAGCTTTATCATCAGCGCCTAATAATGAAGTTCCATCTGTAACCATAAGTGTATGGCCTTCGACATTTTTCATATTTGGAAAAACATCTTGGCTTAAAACGCGGCTCGTATCTCCAAGTTTAATCGGTTTGCCATCATAAGCTTCAATTATTTGTGGATTGACATTAGTAGCGTTAAAGTCTGGTGATGTATCGACGTGTGCTAAAAAACCAACAGTTGGTAAATCAGCATCTACATTGCTTTCTAATGTGGCAAATAAGTAGCCTTGTTCATCGATATCTGTCTCTAATCCAAAATCAGTCAATTCATCATTTAATAAGTTTAATAAATTCCATTGTTTCTCTGTAGATGGCGTGGTATTAGATTCTGGATCAGATTGTGTGTCAATAGTTACGTATCTTGTCAGTCTTTCTATTATGTCTTGTTTCATAAAAACACCCCTTTAAGCTCTATTGTTCATATTGTAAGATTTTTTATAAGTTTTGCCATTCATTTTACCATAATGTTGTTTTATCCGTGTATAGATATAATAAATAATCTCTGCACATAAAATACCAAAAGCAATTGCACCTGAAATTAGAGTTACTTCTAAAAATGTATTAACGGCGTGTGTGTATTCATTACTTACTAAAAATCGTGTAGCTTCATATGCTAAGCCACCTGGTACAAGTGGAATAATACCAGGTACAATGAAGATAATTACTGGTCGCTTGTAACGTCTACTCATGACGTGGCTCATTAAAGCTAAGATAAAACTACCTAAAAAAGAGGCTAGGACTTTACCTAAGTCAGCATCAAACGTCAACTTATAGATGATCCAGCCCATTGCGCCTACAAAACCACAAGCTAAAAGGAGGCGTCTTGGTGCATTGAACAGAATTGAAAATAGCATTGTTGCAAGAAAGCTAATTATAAATTGTGAAAAGTAATAGACAATGGCCATAATGTTAGCACTCCTTTTTAAAATATTAATAATACTATGGCAACACCAGCTCCAATTGCAAATGAAGTTAATGCCGCTTCAACACCACGTGACATACCAGCAAGTAATTCACCAGCCATCAAATCACGTATGGCGTTAGTAATCAAAATGCCTGGTACAAGAGGCATAACACCAGCAATGGTTATGATATCTTGATTATGTGACCAGCCTATTTTTGTGAAAGCAGAGGCTATCATAATAACCACTGCTGCACTAATAAACTCAGAAAAGAATTTAATCTGTATGTAACGTTGTACATAATTAAAGGTTAAAAAAGCGCCCGCTCCAGCGAGGATAGCGAAAATAAAGTCTTGGATGATTCCACCAAACATAAATAGGAAAAAACCACATGCAATCGGTGCGGCCAAGAAATTAGTTAGGGATGAATATTGTAAAGAAGCGTGATGCAAATGTATCAGTTCAGATTTTGCTTGATCTATATTCAGTTCATTATTAGAAATTTTTCGTGAAAGACTATTAGTCAAAGCAATTTTTTCTAAATCTGTTGTACGCTCGCGAATTCTGATAAGTCGTGTATTAGTACGGTTATTTAATGAAAAAATGATTGCAGTAGATGTCACAAAGCTATATGTATCATCTAAACCAAAACTCGCAGCTATACGTGTCATCGTGTCTTCAACACGGTATGTTTCAGCGCCGCTTTCAAGTAAAATTCTTCCTGCAATAAGCACGACATCAATGACTTTATCCTCATCAATAATCGTAATTGAATCTGACATAGCTTTGCACCTCCTGAAAAGTTTTTAGAACAATTGAAAGTTTACAGTGTACAATTGAAACTTTCAATAGCAATTCATACGCCGTCATAATTTTTTAATATTCCATTATATATTGTAACAAACTCAATTGTATAACTATAACGGTTTATAGAAATGAAAGTTTTAGATAAAGATTTTAAGGTTAGAAATTACCGCATTACATTAACACTGTTTGTCATAATAATTTGATGAATTCTAAATATAAAAAAGCTTAAAGTTTTTTATGAATTAAGTAATTGATAGTTTAATTCAAAATATTTGTCCAAAATTGAGGTGTAGTTCATTTTAAGTAGTGATAAGATTTGATAGGGATTTACATATCGATAAAAAGACAAACACCCTCTGCTGAGTGTTTGTCTTTTTATTGATATAAGTCATGTTGTGAGGCGCCAGGGAATTAGTTTAAACTGGAACATCTAATAAATTATGCTTAACGTAAGTTATATGAACTGAGCTTATATAGACACAATTAAACATGGATATGTTTTAAAGTTTAACAATAGGATTAAACATCACTTGATTACGGCCTTCATTCTTAGCCATATGCAACATATCATCTGCTATTTTAAATACTTTACGTTGTGACTTGTAATCATCAGCAGTTAAATAACCCACACCTATTGAAACAGATAATTTAATAACCTCTTTATTAGGTAGATGGAAAGTTGATTGTTCTACGCCCCCACGTATACTCTCACTTAATTTAACACATTGGTCTAATGTGTAATCGTATAAAACGATCGAGAACTCCTCGCCGCCATTACGATAAATACTAAATTCTTGTGGTACATAGTTTTTGAGAAGTTGAGCAACTTGTCTTAGTACTGCATCACCAGATTGATGTGAAAATTTATCATTTACATCTTTAAATCCATCGATATCGATAAGTAACAGCCCGATACTTTGATTATTTTTTTCAGCAATGCTTGTCGTTTCATTAAGGTGTCTATCGAATTCTTTAACGTTACCTAAACCTGTTAAATAATCAAATTTCTCTTCATTTTCATAACGATTTACTAAAGAGAAAAAATACCAAATATCAACAAATGTAATTGACGAAGTAATCATTAATATAAATGATATAGGTATTAAGAACAATACCTCTGTAATTTCGTAATATGGGCTTATGAGTGATAAAATAAAGAAAATAACAAGTGTAATCGCGTTAAGAATTTGTAGTGAAATAATATCATTTTGTTTTAAAAATGGACCAACAGCACCAACAATCACAGCGATAACGATAAGTATCATAGCGGCAATGATAGTATAATCACCAATTAAAACATTTACTAACCCTACGATTAATGCTGAAAGCACAGTGTAAAACATGTTCGTATATCTACCTAGGAAGAGTATAGGTATGAAGGTTAAGTAAAGTGTGTATTGGTTAAATAATGGCACGGGATAAGCAGATAGTAAAAGTGCTACTATGGTCATTAAAACTGTAACATATTCTTTAGAAAACACCATGTTCTTATTCTCTGAATACTGTAAGCGGTGAAATAAATAGATACCTGCTACTGTAACAGAAATATTGTAAATAATAGCTTCAAACATTTAACTTTACACTCCTCTTTGGTTAGCACTTTGTTATTGTAAGTGAAAACTTACAATTTGTCATCTTTATGAAAATAGAAATTTATAACATTCACTTAATATTCATGTTAGAATAATTTTTTGAGTGAATATACAATGATTCACTCTGAAATTTAAATATTTAAGAAATAATCCTGAGACTTATCAATTATCGCATTTCAAGTTGTATAAGTAAAAGCGTATAGGGTATTATAGAATTATGTAACATATCAGACTATATAACGACTGCAATTAATTTTCAAATTTGCATGATTCGATAAATTAGATGATGATTAGCTTACAATTAATTTTAAATAATTATTTTCAACTTAGGATTTTGAAATTAAAAATAAAACAGAATTACATTAATGAAGGTGAACTGATGTATACATTATTATTAATCATTTTTTCAATGATTGTCAGTTTGATACTTACACCAATAGTCATAAAGGTTTCACATAAATTAGGGATTGTAGATCAACCGAATTTTAGAAAGGTACATACTAAACCTATATCCGTACTTGGTGGAACTGTTATACTCATATCATTCTTAGTAGGGATATGGCTTGGACATCCTATAGAAACGGAAGTTAAACCTCTGGTTATTGGGTCAGTGTTAATCTACTTGGTTGGACTCATAGATGATATTTATGATTTGAAACCAATAATTAAATTATTTGGTCAAGTAATTGCAGCACTTGTTGTTGTTTATTATGGTGTGACTATTGATTTTATTTCTTTACCTATTGGGCTCACGATTCATTTTGGTATTCTAGGTATACCAATTACAGTTATTTGGATTGTGGCAATTACCAATGCAATTAATTTAATTGACGGACTAGACGGTTTAGCATCCGGTGTTTCGATGATTGCATTAATGACGATAGGTTTTATCGCTATCTTACAAGCAAATATATTTATTATGATGATTTGCAGTGTTTTGATTGGGGCGCTTCTGGGATTCTTATTCTTTAATTTCCACCCAGCAAAAATCTTTTTAGGCGATAGTGGTGCTTTGCTAGTCGGTTTTATCGTAGGTTTCTTATCACTGCTCGGATTTAAAAATATTACCTTTGTATCTTTATTCTTCCCGATTGTAATTTTAGCTGTACCATTTATTGATACACTGTTTGCCATGATTCGTCGTGTGAAGAAAGGTCAGCATATTATGCAAGCTGATAAATCGCATCTCCATCATAAATTTTTAGAACTTGGCTATTCACATCGTCAAACTGTATTATTAATATATTCTATAGCATTACTGTTTAGTCTTGCTAGTATAATATTATATCTATCTCAACCGTGGGGCGTACTCATGATGTTTATTTTGATTTTAATCACAATAGAGCTTATCGTTGAATTTACAGGACTGATTGATGATGATTATCGACCATTATTAAAATTGATTGAAAATAAAGAACAGCATGACGATTATCACAAATAATATTATAAAATATTAATCATAGTTATAGAGATGCACCTCCATATTATAGGAGGTGTATTTTTTGTGTTTAAAATGTAAGGTAATATATTAAATGAAAGTTAATTTAACATCACAAAATGTTAATTTGTAGGTATATCGAAAGGAAGACGAACTGTTTCACCCTCAATTAAATTATAATTACCTGAGGTAGTGCGATTTAAAAATGTTAGAAAGTTATCGTAATCGGAAGCTACAACATCAATGCTATAACTTACTTTGTCTGTGTAGGTTTGCTCTCGCAATAAGAAAGGCGTACTTTCTAACTCGTATTCAAATTTACCAGTTAAATCATAGCCTATAGTTACAGTAGTAGGTATAGCAGGGCGTAATGCGACACGTCCGATATCAAATATGACATCTCTCACAGCGCCACTATAAGCGCGGATTAAGCCACCACCGCCTAGTTTAATTCCACCGAAGTAACGTGTAACCACCACACATGCATTATGAATCTCAAGCTTTTTAAGAATTTCTAACATTGGCACGCCCGCTGTACCACTTGGTTCACCGTCATCGTTTGCTTTTTGAATATTCATTTGATCACCAATTGTGTATGCCGAACAGTTATGGTTAGCTTCTTTATGTTCTGCTTTGATAGCTGAAATAAAATCTTTTGCTTCATCTTCTGTTTCAACAGGTTTAATATGAGCTATAAAACGCGATTTACTGATTATATTTTCAATCGTATGTTCTTGTTTAATCGTTTTGATTGTGTTATCCATTATGGTCACCTCGAGTATGTATTATACGTTTAGTTATTTACAGTGAAGCAGTTATTAACTAATATTATACACTGTATTTAATTATAGATTAAATGTTAAAATAAATTTTCTTTTAAGCAAAAGTAAGGTATTATAGTTGTGAGTATAATTGAGGAGGATTATGATGAAAATCGCTGTCTTGACAGATTCAACGAGTTATCTATCTCAAACATTAATTGAAAAATATAATATAAAAGTAGCCCCATTAAGTGTCACTTTTGATTCTGGAGAAAATTTTGTTGAGAATGCAACAATATCAACGGATGAATTTTATAAACGCATGAAAACATCGGATACTATTCCAACAACTAGCCAACCCGCGATTGGAGATTTTTTAGAGAATTTCGAACAATTACGTGAAGAAGGATATACAGATGTTATTTGTGTATTCTTATCTGGAGGTATTAGTGGTTGTTATCAAACAGCTACTCAAGCTGGCGAAATGGTAGAAGACATCAATGTTTACACATTTGATTCAAAATTAGCTGCAATGGTTGAAGGTGCATATGTGCTCAAGGCTATTGAAATGATTGAACAAGAATATGAACCACAAGCAATCATTGATGAGCTATATGCAATGCGAGAAGATACTGGTGCAGTATTAATGGTAGATGACTTAAAAAATCTACAAAAAAGTGGACGCATCACAGGCGCACAAGCATGGATTGGTACAATGCTTAAAATGAAGCCAGTATTGAAATTTGATGATGGTAAAATAGTACCTGACGAGAAAGTAAGAACAAAAAAGCGCGCATTGCGTAAAATGATTGATAAAGTTATTGCAGAAGTAAAAGATTTTGAAGAAGTAACATTATTTGTTATCGAGGGCGACATTGCGGAAGACTCAGATTGGATTCAACGCGAGTTAGAAGAAAAATATGCGCAATATCCAATCTATCGTTCAAGTTTTGGTCCTGTAATCGCAGCTCATCTAGGCTCAGGTGGAATTGGATTAGGTTATGTAGGACGTACTATTCGTACAAAATAATATTTGCACACTAAAGACATGTTTGGCTTTGTTGCCACATGTCTTTATTTGGAGGTAAAGAGCGATAAAATACTATGGTAGATTAATTATAGATAAATCACTTTTAACAAATGAAATAATAAGTCACGTATCAAAAGGTATAATTATAAAAAATAATAAGTGGTATTGCATACAATGTCACACTAATCAACCAAGCCATTACTATAAATACTATTCAGAAATTTTAAATAAGTATATTATTTATTGTAGAAATTGTATTAATTTGGGAAGAATGGATAATATTCAATCTGTTTTCATCACAGCATCACATAATCAGGTTTCGTCGGGCACATATCAATTGCAATTTAATCTTTCGGAACAACAAAGCTATGCATCAAATGAAATTTTAGCAGCTACAAAGGCATTTCGCTCAAAGTTATTATATGCAGTGACAGGTGCAGGAAAGACGGAGATGATATTTGAAGCTATTCAATATGCACGTAGCCAAGGATATAATGTTGCTATTGTTTCTCCTAGAGTGGATGTAGTTATTGAGGTGAGCATGAGAATTGCAGAAGCCTTTCAACAAGAAAATATTGATGTTTTATATCAAGGACATGCACAAAAATATAATGGGCATTTCATTGTAGCAACGATACATCAGTTGTATCGCTTCAAAAAGCATTTTAATTTAATTATTGTTGATGAAGTAGATGCTTTTCCTTTAGACATAGACTCCTCTTTATTTGAAGCCGTTAAACACGCTTCAAATAAACATTGTTCCCACATTTATATGACTGCTACGCCATCGAAAAAATTACTCCAACGATTCAATTATAGCGATGTGGTTGTCTTACCTGCACGTTTTCATAGACACTCACTTCCGATACCTCATTTTAAATACTTCAACTTAAAGCCTCACAAAATACAAAGAAAACTATTAAAAATTTTAAGAAAGCAAATTACTAATCAACGCTATACGCTTGTATTTTTTAACAATATTAAATTAATGAAGGAAGCTTATAACCAATACAAAAATCTATTCAAGAGAATAACTTATGTTCACAGTGATGATGTTTATCGCTGTGAAAAAGTGAAGTCCTTAAGAGATGGAAAGTATCAAATTGTTTTTACGACAACAATCTTAGAACGTGGTTTTACGATGGCTAATTTAGACGTCATAGTCTGCAATAGCCATAATTTTTCAACCAATGCATTAATTCAAATAGCAGGGAGAGTTGGACGCAAGAGAGAAAACCCAAGTGGGCTTGTTTTGTTTTTACATGAAGGTATCACATTTAAAATGTTACAGGCACGTAAAAACATTAAGCGTATGAATCAATTGGCCCGTGAAAAAGGGTGGATAGATGACTAAATGTATACAGTGCCAAGAAACATATATTGAACCGTTTAATGCTAAGACATTTTATAAAAAAGCGTCAAAATTCTGTGATAGTTGTTTAGAACAGTGGCAAAAGGCTAAACTTTCATCAGAAAACCGGTGCCCGCGATGTTTGAAACTATTAGCAATAACTGAAACAGCTTGCTTAGACTGTAAATTTTTGATGTCAAAATTTAAACTGATGCATCAACTTTATTGTAATTACCAATATCAAGGTATGGTAAAACAATTAATACATCAATATAAATTTATGAAAGATGTGGCACTTGCTGAAGTGTTAGCAGCACAAATGCAACTGCCTAAAACCCAATATGATTATATCGTACCTATACCTTCATCGAGAGAAAAAGACCAAGCGCGTACGTTTAATCCTGTGACGTGTGTCTTAGACCAGATGGGCGCATCGTACAAATCTTTATTGATAGCAAAAGCGAGACCGAAACAATCATCATTAGGTAAATTACATCGTTTTGAGCTTACTAACCCATTTGAAGTTGTACAAAATATAGACTTGAAAAACAAAAATATATTACTTGTAGATGATATATATACTACAGGATTAACGGTTCACAATGCATCATCAATACTACTTATTAGAAAAATCAGAAAATTCGATGTGTTTACGTTTGCACGATAACATAAAAGTGGTATTATAAGAGTAAGCAATATTACCAATATAGAGGTTTTAAAGGAGTCGATTATTATGATCAGATTTGAAATTCACGGGGAGAACCTCACTATTACTGATGCGATTCGCAACTATATTGAGGAGAAAATTGGTAAACTTGAACGTTATTTTAACGATGTGCCAAATGCAACTGCACACGTTAAAGTAAAAACATACCATAACTCAGCTACTAAAATAGAAGTAACTATTCCATTGAAAAACGTTACATTACGAGCTGAAGAACGTAACGATGATTTGTATGCAGGCGTTGACCTAATTAATAGTAAACTTGAAAGACAAGTTAGAAAGTACAAAACACGTGTAAATCGTAGAAATAGAAATCGTGGTGAGCAAGAAGCATTTGCATCACTACCAGAAGAAAATGAAGCAGTAGAAATTCAAAATGACGAGTCTGAAAATGAAATCGAAATCATTCGTGCTAAAAATTTCAGCTTGAAACCTATGGATTCAGAGGAAGCAGTATTGCAAATGGATCTATTAGGGCATGATTTCTTCATTTTTACAGATCGAGAAACAGATGGAACAAGCATTGTTTATAAAAGAAAAGATGGCAAATATGGATTGATTGAAACAACTGAATAACATTTTGATTTAGTTTCATATTAGATAACAGTAGCGTTCATGATTATGTTAAATCGTGGACGCTCATTTTTTGCTATGTTACTATAAAATAATTTGAAAGTTGTACATGTATTTGTGTATATTTTTAGTGAAGAAGGTTTCAAAGACGAATTAAAAAATAACTAAAGTTTATGTTTGGTATCAGAATTAATAAATATATTGAAATCAATAAGTGTAAATTTAGGCTTATTAATGATAATATAAGTTGTTGTAAGCTAAGAGTTATTAAGCTAAAGGAGCGAACAAAATGGGTTTTTTATCAAAAATTGCAGATGGCAATAAAAAAGAAATAAAACGCCTTGGTAAATTAGCCGACAAAGTTCTTGCATTAGAAGAGGATATGTCGATATTAACTGATGAAGAAATTAAAGGGAAAACAAAAGCATTTCAAGAACAATTACAAGCTGAAGAAGATATAAAAAAACAAAATAAAATATTAGATGATATTTTACCAGAAGCTTTTGCAATCGTACGAGAAGGGGCAAAACGTGTATTCAATATGAGTCCTTATAAAGTACAAGTTATGGGCGGTATCGCAATTCATGGTGGCGATATTTCAGAAATGAGAACTGGTGAAGGTAAAACATTAACAGCAACGATGCCAGTTTATCTAAATGCTTTAACAGGACGTGGCGTACACGTTATTACGGTCAATGAATACTTATCTAGTGTTCAAAGCCAGGAAATGGCTGAGTTATACGAGTTTCTTGGCCTATCTGTTGGTTTAAATTTAAACAGTAAAACAACAAATGAAAAAAGAGAAGCTTATGCATGTGATATTACGTATTGTACAAATAATGAGCTAGGTTTTGACTACTTGCGTGATAACATGGTGAACTATGCAGAAGAGCGAGTTATGAGACCATTAAACTTTGCTATTATTGATGAAGTTGACTCTATTTTAATCGATGAAGCACGTACACCATTAATAATTTCGGGTGAAGCAGAGAAATCTACTTCCCTTTATACACAAGCAAATGTTTTTGCAAAAATGCTAAAAACTGAAGATGACTATAATTTCGATGAGAAAACAAAAGCAGTACAATTAACAGAACAAGGTATTGATAAAGCAGAACGTATGTTTAAAATTGATAACCTATATGATGTGAAGAACGTTGATATTATTAGTCATATTAATACTGCATTACGAGCTCATGTAACACTACAACGAGATGTAGACTACATGGTCAATGACGGCGAAGTGCTTATTGTCGATCAATTCACAGGTCGTACAATGCCAGGCCGTCGATTCTCTGAAGGGTTACATCAAGCTATTGAAGCCAAAGAAGGCGTTAAAATTCAAAATGAATCTAAGACAATGGCATCCATTACATTCCAAAACTATTTCAGAATGTATAATAAATTATCAGGTATGACGGGTACAGCAAAAACAGAAGAAGAAGAGTTTAGAAATATATACAACATGACTGTAACTCAAATTCCTACGAATAAACCGATACAACGTATAGATAAACCTGATTTGATATATATTAGCCAAAAAGGTAAGTTCGATGCAGTGGTTGCAGATGTAATTGAAAAACATAAGCAAGGTCAGCCTGTACTTTTAGGTACCGTTGCAGTGGAAACCAGTGAATATATTTCTAACTTGTTGAAGAAAAATGGCGTACGTCATGACGTATTAAATGCTAAAAATCACGAACGTGAGGCAGATATTGTTGCCAATGCCGGTCAACGTGGCGCTGTTACGATTGCTACGAATATGGCGGGTCGTGGTACAGATATCAAACTGGGCGAAGGCGTTGAAGAAATAGGCGGACTCGCAGTTATTGGTACGGAAAGACATGAATCCCGTCGTATCGATGACCAATTACGTGGTCGTTCTGGTCGTCAAGGAGACAAAGGTGATAGCCGCTTCTATTTATCGCTTCAAGATGAATTGATGGTACGTTTCGGCTCAGAGCGTTTACAAAATATGATGAATCGTTTAGGTATGGATGACTCTACACCAATTGAGTCTAAAATGGTTTCACGTGCAGTGGAATCTGCACAAAAACGTGTTGAGGGTAATAACTTCGATGCGCGTAAACGTGTTCTTGAATATGATGATGTATTACGTAAGCAACGTGAAATCATTTATAATGAACGTAATAATATTATCGATAGTGATACAAGTGGTGATCTAGTCAATCAAATGCTTCATTCAACATTAGAAAGAAGTGTTCACTATCATGTGAATGAAGAAGCAGACGAACCTGATTATGAACCGTTCATTAATTATGTCGATGATGTATTTTTAAATGAAGGCGACTTAAAAGTTGCAGACATTAAAGGGAAAGATAAAGAAGACATAGTTGAAATTGTTTGGAATAAAGTTGAAGTAGCGTTAAAAGATCAAAAAGAAAAGATTGGTACGCAATTTGACGAATTTGAACGTATGATTCTACTTCGTTCTATTGATACACATTGGACTGACCATATTGACACAATGGATCAACTTAGACAAGGTATACATTTACGTTCTTATGGTCAACAAAATCCGTTGCGTGATTATCAAAATGAAGGTCATCAATTGTTTGATACAATGATGGAAAACATTGAAGAGGACGTAAGTAAATATATTCTTAAATCAGTTGTTTCAGTCGAAGATGATGTAGAAAGAGATAAAGCTACAGACTTTGGTAAAGCTGAGCACGTTTCTCCAGAAGATGGTAAAGAAAAAGTTAAATCATCACCATATGTTAAAGACGAACATATTGGTAGAAATGACCCTTGCCCTTGTGGTAGCGGTAAGAAATATAAAAACTGTCACGGTGCGTAACACATGTGATCATAAATTAAACCGGGAGCATTGATAGTCGTATCATTAACTTCCGGTTTTATTTTTGTTTTATAACATTACAAGTCACATTGAGGAGATTATGGGTAAAGTTGAAATGTTAACCCTGAGTTCTGTAGAATAGTGATATTGGATAAAATAAATAAGTATGTTGTGTAAGTACTTCATTTAAATGATAATAGGAGAGATGCAAAATGGAATTATCAGAAATTAAACGAAATATTGATGCTTATAGAGAAAGATTAGAACAACTTAGGGGGTCTCTTTGACTTAGAAGAAAAAGAGACTAATATTAAAGAATTCGAAGAGATGATGACAGATCCTACTTTTTGGGATAACCAAGATAAAGCGCAAGAGATAATTGATAAGAACAATGCTTTAAAATCAATTGTGAATGCTTATAGATCACTTGAATCAACTCTGGAAGACATGGATACGACAAGAGCATTATTATTAGAAGAAAACGATGACACAATGAAGCAAGAATTGGAGCAAGAAGTTCATACGTTTGAAAGTCAGTTAGACAACTTCGAATTACAATTATTGTTAGATGGTCCATATGATGCGAACGATGCCATTATGGAGTTGCATCCAGGTGCAGGTGGTACTGAGTCACAAGATTGGACTAACATGTTATTGAGAATGTACCAGCGTTACTGTGAGCAAAAAGGCTTTAAGGTAGAAATTGCTGACTATTTACCAGGAGACGAAGCTGGAGTTAAAAGTGTAACGATAATCGTAAAAGGTCATAATGCTTATGGCTATTTGAAAGCTGAAAAGGGAGTGCACCGTCTTGTTCGAATTTCTCCATTTGATTCTTCTGGGCGTAGACATACATCATTTGCATCATGTGATGTAATCCCACAATTTAATAATACCGAAATAGAAATTGAAGTTAATCAAGACGATATTACAATTGATACTTTTAGAGCATCGGGTGCAGGTGGTCAACATATCAATAAAACAGAATCAGCCATTCGAATCACTCACCATCCAACTGGCATCGTTGTAAATAACCAAAATGAACGTTCTCAAATTAAAAACAGAGAAGCTGCCATGAAGACTTTGAAATCTAAGTTATATCAATTAAAAATTGAAGAACAAGAACAGGAAATGGCAGAAATTAGAGGAGAACAAAAAGACATAGGATGGGGGAGTCAAATCAGATCTTATGTATTCCACCCGTATGCCATGGTCAAAGATCATCGTACTAATGCTGAAACTGGCAAAGTCGATGCGGTAATGGATGGAGATATTAATTCATTTATAGAAGCATATTTACGTAGCCAGATGGACCATAGTGAAAAATAAGTATGAATGATACTAAAATAGATGATGTAAAATAGCAAGCTAAAGTTTGATATATATGTGGGGATGAGATAGTAATCAATTTTAAAATGTTGAGCGCTATCGCATCCCTTTATTTTTGAAGTTTTACACTAAATGCAAATAATGGGTAGGTGAATTTCAACGAATAAAGAGGTGGACTATACTTTGGATAGAATATAAATACAAGGTTATATATTTTAAATGATTTTAAAATATTAATCATTGAATGTAAAATGCATTTTTTAATGTTACATAGTCTGTTATTCGCAGAATGATGATCTTTAATTAAATTTAGTTTTATCAAAGGATTGGACGTATTTTAAATGATATAAAAGAGTTCGTTAAAATTGAAAGTTGACTGTTGTATTACAGTATAATAACAAAGACAAATGTCTAAGAGTTATGTGCTATATTATTCTTGATTAAAATTAAGATAGCAAAGGATGAAATATGTAATGAAGAAAGGCTTAACATTTTCTATAACAACGGCAGCAATGTTTTTTGGTATAAATGGTATAGCATCAGCAGACCAAATCCATACAGTGAAGGAAAATGCTAAATTAACAGATATAGCTCAAGCATTTGCAACAACAACTACTGAAATTAAAAATTTAAATCAAATAAATGATAGAGAGTATGTTCAAGCAGGAGAAAGATTAGTACTTCCAGATAATGATATTGTAGAAGTAAAAGTTGGGGATTCAATTCAAAGTATCGCAGATGCATATCAACTGACAGTTGAACAACTTAATCAGTTGAACCCAAATTTAGGAGAAATGATATATCCTGGTCAACTTATCGCAGTTTCTGAAAAAGGTTCAGCACATTTAAACAATCAAATACAACAAATGTTTAACGAGCAAATCGAAGGGCAAAGCAATACCTCAAATGGTAATTACAATGAAGTAATTAATGAACAATCAACGCCAAATCGTACTACAACATCAACAAATGGGACATCTATTGCACCACAAACATGGCCAAATGTTAACGCACATGACGTAGCTGAAAACAATCAACAAATGCATGTTGATAGTAATGTGGAATCTAAAGAACACTATAGACCAGTACAACAAACTTCAAATGGCAATAACTATTACACATGGGGACAGTGTACATATTACGCTTTCGATAGACGTCAACAATTAGGAAAATCTGTTGGTAATTTATGGGGAAATGCGAATAATTGGGCTACAGCAGCTCGTCAAAATGGCTATCAAGTAAATCACACGCCAGAAGTTGGAGCTATTTTCCAAAGTAACGCTGGCAATTATGGTCATGTAGGTATAGTGGAACGTAAAAATTCAGATGGATCAATTCTTGTGTCAGAAATGAACTGGCAAGGAGTAGGGCAAAAATCTTATAGAACAGTACACAACACAGGACAATACAATTATATTCACTAATTAATACTAGAGTTTTTAGTTTGATTTAGAACAAATATGTTGATATCTTGTTTTATAAGATAATAAGTGAAATTGTAAATTAACGTAGAAGAAATGACTAACTAAACTGAAAGCTATGTTCATGGGAGTGGGGCGACGAAATCATTGTAGAATAATATGATTTCGCTGTTCCACTCTCTCGTTATATTAATTAAAGTAGTATGTTTATAATACAAATAAATAATTATTTTTAAGGATATTGGTAAGACATTTTATTTGTTGAGTGATATTATAAAAACAAGTATAATGATTCATTAAATAAACTAGGAGGCGATGTCATGGGAGTACATCAATATTTTAAACGCTTATCTGATTTAGAAAAATTAATTAGATTGCCAGGTAAATTTAAGTATTTCGAGCATAACGTCGCTGCCCACTCATTCAAGGTGACTAAAATTGCTCAATATTTAGGTACAGTTGAAGAGTATCATGGGAATGAAGTGGATTGGAAAAGCTTATATGAAAAGGCATTAAACCATGATTTCGCGGAAATATTCACAGGAGATATTAAAACGCCTGTAAAGTATGCTAGCGGAGAATTAAAGAAATTATTCTCACAAGTAGAAGAGGAAATGGTAGATCATTTTATAAATGAAGAGATTCCAGAACCATATCAAGATATCTATAGAGAAAGATTACAAGAAGGTAAGGACGATTCGTTAGAAGGTCAATTACTTTCAGTAGCTGATAAAATAGATTTATTATATGAAACATTTGGAGAAATTCAAAAACGTAACCCGGAACAACTATTCTTTGAAATATATGAAATGTCGTTAGAGACAATAATGCAATTTGATCACCTTAGCTCAGTTCAAGATTTTATAGAAAATATTATTCCTGAAATGTTGACGGAAAAGTTCATTCCAAAATCTGAATTACGAGAAACAACCATGGCTATTTTAAATAATAGGAACGGGTGAATTGAATGATTTGGTATGCGCTTGCGGCCTTTTTTCCTTGTATATTTGTTGTGTTATTTAGTGTATTAACGAGAAGTAAATGGGTAGGAACAATCCTGACATTAGTTATTATAGGTGCCTCTGTACAAAAAGGATTCTTCCATAGTGAGTGGATTATTTTTATAGATGTAGTGTCTATGTTGGCAGGATATCTCATTATTGATCAATTAGAATTGCACAAAAAAGAAGACGATTGAAAAGTAAGTATTGAGCAACCTAATTGCTATAATTTAATAAGCGCTTTATAATTACATGACTTGAGATAATTAAGAACATGGTTATAATGCAAATTTATGCAAACATGGTAGAGTGACTATGTTTGTTTTTTATTTATATAGAACAAGATTAATTAAAACGAACAAATGTTTGCTTTTGTGTTTGTTAATCTGTTAAAATATGTAACGAGTATAAGCACCTTCGGAAAAATATTACGCCAAAAAACAATGTATATAGCCTAATAAAAAGATTTAAAATAGGTTCTAAGCGTTAGAAATGATATAGGAAGTAGGGGTTATAATATGGAACATTATCCGTTTAAACTGCATTCTGATTTTGAGCCTCAAGGCGATCAACCAGAAGCCATTAAAAAAATTGTCAATGGTGTCAATGAAGGAAAAAGACATCAAACGTTACTTGGGGCTACAGGAACCGGTAAAACTTTTACAATGAGTAACGTTATTAAACAAGTGGGTAAACCTACGTTGATTATCGCACATAATAAAACACTAGCAGGACAGTTATATAGCGAATTTAAAGAGTTTTTCCCTGAAAATAGAGTGGAATATTTTGTCAGCTATTATGATTATTATCAACCAGAAGCTTATGTGCCATCGACTGATACTTTTATAGAAAAAGATGCTTCTATTAATGATGAAATAGATCAATTACGACATTCAGCAACTAGCGCATTATTTGAAAGAGATGATGTTATTATCATAGCTAGTGTCAGCTGTATATATGGCTTGGGTAATCCAGAAGAATATCGTGATTTAGTCGTAAGTGTTCGTGTTGGCATGCAAATGGACAGAAGTGAATTACTGAAAAAATTGGTTGACGTGCAATATACAAGAAATGATATTGATTTTAGACGTGGTACGTTTCGCGTTAGAGGTGATGTAGTAGAAATCTTTCCAGCCTCAAGAGAAGAAATGTGCATAAGAGTAGAATTCTTTGGTGATGAAATAGACCGTATTCGTGAAGTTAACTACTTGACAGGAGAAGTATTAAGAGAACGAGATCATTTTGCGATATTCCCAGCCTCACACTTCGTAACGCGTGAAGAAAAAATGAAATTAGCAATCCAAAGAATTGAAAATGAATTAGAAGCACGTTTGACTGAATTACGTTCAGAAAACAAATTGCTAGAAGCACAACGTTTAGAACAACGTACAAACTATGACTTAGAGATGATGCGAGAAATGGGCTTTTGTTCAGGTATAGAAAACTATTCCGTTCATCTAACTTTACGACCAACAGGTTCAACACCTTATACGCTTCTAGATTATTTTGGTGATGATTGGTTAGTGATGATTGATGAATCACATGTTACATTACCGCAAATTAGAGGGATGTATAATGGTGATCGTGCTCGTAAACAAGTATTAGTAGATCATGGTTTCCGTTTGCCAAGCGCTTTAGATAATAGACCACTAAAATTTGAAGAATTTGAAGAAAAGACTAAACAATTAGTTTATGTATCTGCTACACCAGGTCCATTCGAATTAGAACATACAGATGAGATGGTACAACAAATTATCCGACCGACAGGTTTATTGGATCCTAAGATTGAAGTTCGACCAACTGAAAATCAAATTGATGATTTAATTGGAGAAATTCAAGACCGCATTGATCGAAATGAACGAGTACTAGTAACTACTTTAACTAAAAAAATGAGCGAAGATTTAACTACTTATTTGAAAGAAGCGGGAGTAAAAGTAAATTATTTACACTCAGAAATTAAAACACTAGAACGAATTGAGATTATTCGCGACTTGAGAATGGGCACATATGATGTCATAGTCGGAATTAATTTATTAAGAGAGGGTATTGATATACCAGAAGTATCTCTCGTAGTGATATTAGATGCAGATAAAGAAGGGTTCTTGCGTTCACAAAGATCACTTGTTCAAACGATTGGACGTGCTGCACGTAATAATCGTGGTGAAGTTATTATGTATGGGGATAAGATTACTGATTCTATGCGTTATGCGTTGGACGAAACGGAAAGACGTCGTACAATCCAAGAAGCATATAATGAAAAATATAACATTACCCCTATGACTATTAATAAGAAAATACATGATGTGATTAGTGCTACTGTTGATAACGATGAAACTAATGATCAACAACAAACGGAAGTTCCTAAGAAAATGACGAAAAAAGAGCGCGAAAAGACAATTGCAAATATAGAAAAAGAAATGAAGAAAGCGGCGAAAGATTTAGATTTCGAAAAAGCTACAGAGCTTAGGGATATGTTATTTGAATTAAAAGCAGAAGGGTGACACAAATGAAGCAACCATCCATTGTAGTAAAAGGGGCACGTGCCCATAATTTAAAAGATGTTGATATAGAAATACCTAAAGATAAACTTATAGTTATGACTGGACTTTCAGGTTCAGGTAAATCATCTTTAGCATTTGATACAATATATGCTGAAGGACAGCGTAGATATGTGGAATCATTAAGTGCATATGCGAGACAATTTTTAGGTCAAATGGATAAGCCAGATGTAGACACGATAGAAGGCTTATCTCCAGCTATTTCAATAGATCAAAAAACAACGAGCAAAAATCCAAGATCTACTGTTGCGACTGTAACTGAAATTTACGATTATATTAGATTGCTCTATGCACGTATAGGGAAACCATTTTGCCCTAATCATGGCATTGAAATAGAGTCGCAAACAGTACAACAAATGGTTGATCAAGTCATGAAGTTAGAGGAACGTACTAAGATTCAAATCCTCGCGCCAGTAATTACACATAGAAAAGGCGCCCAAGAGAAGTTAATAGATGATATTAGTAAAAAAGGTTATGTGCGCTTAAGAGTAGATGGTGAAATAACTGATGTAAATGAAGTACCTGCATTAGATAAAAATAAAAACCACACTATCGAAGTAGTCATCGACCGTTTAGTTGTTAAAGAGGGTATTGAATCACGTTTGGCAGACTCTATCGAAACAGCATTGCAACTTTCTGAAGGTAGCCTAATTGTTGATATCATTGATGGCGAAGAATTAAAATTCTCTGAAAATCATGCTTGTCCAATTTGTGGTTTCTCAATTGGAGAGTTAGAACCACGCATGTTTAGTTTTAACAGTCCATTTGGTGCTTGCCCGACCTGTGACGGCTTAGGTCAAAAACTTACAGTTGATTTAGATTTAGTGGTTCCTGATGCTAATAAAACGTTAAATGAAGGCGCTATTGTTGCTTGGGAATCATCTAGTTCTGATTATTATCCAACATTATTAAATCGTGTTTGTGAAGTATTTAAAATAAATATGGATAAACCTTTTAAAAAGCTTACAGATCGGCAAAAAGATATCATCTTATATGGTTCAAATGGCAAAGAGATTGAATTTACATTTACACAGCGTAATGGACAAACACGCAAACGTACAATGGAGTTTGAAGGTGTAATCAATAATATAAATAGAAGATATCATGATTCTCCATCTGAATTGGTAAGAGAAATGATGAGTAAATACATGACTGAATTGCCATGTGAAACTTGTCATGGTAAACGTTTAAGTCGCGAAGCACTATCTGTTTACATTGCAGGAAAAAATATTGGCGATGTCGTTGAACAATCCATTAAAGAAGCGTTGCATAGTTATGAACATATAGAGTTATCTGAACAAGATAGAAAAATTGCTAACCAAATCTTAAAAGAAATCAATTCAAGATTAGAATTCTTATATAATGTTGGACTAGAATATTTAACATTAAATCGTGCCTCTGGTTCATTATCTGGTGGAGAGGCACAACGTATTCGCCTTGCAACCCAGATTGGTTCAAGACTTTCAGGAGTACTTTATGTCTTAGATGAGCCTTCTATTGGTTTGCATCAACGAGATAACGATCGATTAATTAATACGTTAAAAGAAATGCGTGATTTAGGTAATACCTTAATCGTTGTTGAACATGATGACGATACAATGCGAGCAGCAGACTTTTTAGTTGATGTTGGTCCAGGAGCCGGTGAACATGGTGGCGAAATCGTTGCAAGTGGTACACCGAAACAGGTAATGAATAATAAGAAATCATTAACGGGCCAATATTTAAGTGGTCAAAAACGTATTGAAGTACCAGAGTCACGTAGGCAGATTACAGATCGCAAAATTAGCGTAAAAGGTGCGAGAAGTAACAATTTGAAAGACATAGATGTTGATTTCCCACTTTCAACAATGACTGTTGTCACAGGTGTTTCTGGTTCTGGTAAAAGTACGTTAGTGAATGAAGTACTTTACAAATCATTAGCAAAACATATTAATAAATCTAAAATAAAGCCTGGTGATTACGATGAAATTCAAGGTATAGACCAATTAGATCGTATTATTGATATTGATCAATCTCCAATTGGTCGAACACCAAGATCTAATCCAGCTACGTATACAGGGGTTTTTGATAATATACGAGACATCTTTGCGCAGACCAATGAAGCGAAAGTTAGAGGTTATACGAAAGGTCGTTTCAGTTTCAACGTTAAAGGCGGCCGTTGTGAAGCGTGTAAGGGTGACGGAATTATAAAAATAGAGATGCATTTCTTACCTGATGTGTATGTACCTTGTGAAGTTTGTGGTGGTACTAGATATAACCGCGAAACATTAGAAGTGACCTATAAAGGAAAAAATATTGCTGATATATTAGCGATGACGGCTGAAGAAGCTACGACGTTCTTTGAAAACGTACCTAAAATTCATCGTAAATTGAAAACGCTAGTAGATGTTGGTTTAGGTTATGTAACTTTAGGTCAGCCTGCTACTACTTTATCCGGTGGCGAAGCGCAACGTGTAAAACTTGCTTCAGAATTGCATAAACGATCTACAGGTCGATCAATTTATATATTGGATGAGCCTACTACTGGTTTACATGTTGACGATATTAGTCGTTTGTTAAAAGTGTTAAATACACTTGTAGAAAACGGTGACACTGTAGTTATTATCGAACATAATCTAGATGTGATTAAAATGGCCGACCATATCATAGACTTAGGACCTGAAGGCGGCGATGGTGGTGGCACACTTGTTGCTACTGGTACGCCTGAAGCAATTACAGAAGTTGAAGAAAGTTATACAGGTCGATATTTAAAGCCGGTATTAGCACGCGATACAGTTAAATAAAAATCACGATTCACCATAGACTAACGAACTTTATTAAACAATATAAAAATAGACTCCCTATAAATAACACAATGTTACTTATAAGGAGTCTTTCTTTTTGTTTTACTTTAAAAAATACATAATTGTTGGATGAATGAACTATAAATTGAAAATATCGTTTATAATTAGGCAGTGATGTTATTAAAGAGATTAATTAATTATTAATCTTCTACACTTTTTAATATGGATTATCAATTCTTTTTGATATGATAATAACTATACTATAAAAGTCGAAGAAATATTGATAGAGGTGAACCAATGTTAACTACAAAAAGTTTAGTAGAACGCTTCGAACTTGAGATGATTGCAGGCGAAGAAGGGCTAAATAAGCAAATTAAAAACACTGATATTTCGAGACCTGGATTGGAAATGGCGGGGTATTTTTCTCACTATGCTTCAGACCGTATTCAATTATTAGGTACTACTGAATTATCTTTTTATAATTTATTGCCAGATGAAGAACGTAAAGGACGCATGAGAAAATTATGTCGACCTGAAACACCGGCAATTATTGTCACGAGAGACTTAGAACCACCAGAAGAATTGATTGAAGCTGCTAAAGAACATGAAACACCTTTAATAACTTCTACAATTGCGACTACACAGTTAATGAGCCGATTGACTACGTTTTTAGAACATGAACTAGCTAGGACAACGTCACTCCACGGTGTACTTGTAGATGTGTATGGTGTAGGTGTACTAATAACTGGTGACTCTGGTATTGGTAAAAGTGAAACAGCCTTAGAATTAATTAAAAGAGGCCATAGACTTGTAGCAGACGATAACGTTGAAATTAGAGAAATAAGTAAAGATGAATTAATTGGTAGAGCACCCAAATTAATAGAACATCTACTAGAAATTAGAGGTTTGGGTATTATCAATGTTATGACTTTATTCGGTGCTGGATCGATTTTAACAGAAAAACGATTGCGCTTGAATATTCATTTAGAAAACTGGCACAAAGAGAAATTATACGATCGTGTAGGATTAAATGAAGAAACATTACGAATTTTAGATACAGAGATTACGAAGAAAACTATACCAGTTAGACCTGGCCGTAACGTAGCAGTAATCATTGAAGTAGCAGCAATGAATTATAGGCTAAACATTATGGGGATTAATACAGCTGAAGAATTTAACGATCGTTTAAACGCAGAAATTTTACGTAATGGTAATAATGGTGAGGAGAAATAAGCAATGTTGACATTAAACTATATCGATCCTATTGCATTTGAATTAGGGCCGATTTCAGTCCGATGGTATGGTATTATCATTGCGGCTGGTATACTATTAGGCTATTTTATAGCACAAGCTAGCGTGAAAAGGATTGGTTATGACCAAGATACGCTAGTTGATATTATTTTTTGGAGTGCAATATTTGGCTTTATTGTGGCAAGAATCTATTTTGTTATTTTTCAATGGCCTTATTACATACAAAATCCAATTGAGATACCAATGATATGGCATGGAGGTATTGCGATACACGGTGGTTTAATTGGAGGGTTTGTAACAGGCATTATTATTTGTAAACAAAAGAATATTAATCCCTTTCAAATCGGCGATGTAATTGCACCTAGTATGATTCTTGGTCAAGGTATTGGAAGATGGGGAAATTTCATGAATCACGAAGCTCATGGTGGGCCAGTTTCAAAATCTGTGCTTGAAAATTTACATATACCCGATTTTATTATTGATAATATGTACATTGATGGTAAATATTATCAACCAACATTTTTATACGAATCCATATGGGATATTTTAGGTTTTGTTATATTAATTTTATTAAGAAAACATCTGCGTGTTGGTGACACGTTCTGCCTTTATTTAATTTGGTATTCTATTGGTAGATTTTTTGTGGAAGGCATGCGTACTGATAGCCTAATGCTAACAAGTGATATTCGTGTAGCGCAGTTAATGTCTATTATATTAATTTTAGTTGGTGTTATCATAATGATTGTTAGAAGAGTGAAATATCGTTCGCCACGTTATAAAGATGTTGGTCCGCTATCATGGCCAAACCTAAAAGTGAAGTGATAAAATAACATGCGGAATTTAAAAAGACAGAAGTCACATGATAAAAACCCACTGTGGCGTATGTACCATTACGTGAGGATTGTTAAAATTTTCAAACAGACGGTAATTATTGAAATTTGTCGCTATTTACCTATTGTGAAGTTAAAGCATTGGATATATCGTAAATTTTTGAAAATGAACATCGGCGCAGAAACTGCATTTGCGTTTAAAGTCGTGCCGGATTTACTTTATCCAGAATTTATTACGATAGGTAAAAATTGTGTCATTGGATATAATACAACTATTTTAACGCACGAATTTCTAGTGGATGAGTTTAAAACAGGACCTGTCCATATCGGAGACAATACTTTAATCGGAGCAAATGTTACTATTTTGCCTGGTGTTACGATAGGAAATAATGTCAAAGTAGGTGCGGGCGCCATTGTATCTAAAGATATACCAGATAATACAATGGCTTATGGGAATCCCATACAAATTAAAAGTTAAAAACATAGGAGGTGATCATGGATGGCGCATAACGACAATGTAATATCGATGAAGTTTGATAGTCAATTTTATAAAAAATTAGGTGAACAAAAATTTCACCAACAAGATTATAAAAAGGCTGCAGAACATTTTAAAAAAGTGCTTGAAATGTCACCTCAAGATTTTGATACAAAAGTAAAATATTCTGAATGTCTAGTAAATTTAGGACTAGGTAATAAGGCAGAACATCTTTTTTATGAAAGTATAGCACAAGATGAATTTGTAGAAGAAAGCTATTTTCAGCTTAGTCAACTCAATATTACGATAAATGAAGCTAATAAAGCATTCTTATTCGGAATCAACTATATTACAATGTCTGACGATGAAGATTATAGAGATGAACTTGAAGATATGTTTGAAGTATCCTACCATTCTGCTGAAAAAATTGAAACAGAAAGTCAACTATTCGCCATACAACTTATTTTTCAATATTTATTTTCCCAAGGTCGCTTACCAGAAGCAAGGAATTTTATTTTAAATCAAAATGAGGACATACAAGCACATCGTGTCGTACGTAATTTGTTAGCAATGTGTTATTTATATTTAAATGAATATGATACGGCGAAAGAGATGTTTGAGCGCTTATTGAGTGAAGATAATAGCGATGTACATGCCTTATGTCATTATACGTTATTACTTTATAATACAAATGATAAAGAGAAATATCATCGCTATTTAAATATTTTAGGAAAAGTTATACCAATGAATGATGACGAATCATTTAAATTAGGGATTGTCCTATGTTATTTAAGACAATATGAAGCATCCCAAAAGATATTACATCCTCTTTATAGAAAAGGGAAATTCCTATCTATACAAATGTATAATGCGCTCAGTTATAATAATTACTATTTAGGAAATTTGGAAGATAGTAAATACTTTTGGGCCAAACTACAAGAGATTACACAAGTAGACGTTGGCCACGCTCCATGGGTTATAGAAGAAAGTAAAGCTTACTTTGATCAACAAATTCTACCATTATTATTAAATGACGATAGTCATCATAGATTGTATGGCATTTTTTTACTTAATCAATTAAAAGGAAGAGAAGTGTTATTGACCCAAGAAATTTGGGGAGTGTTAGAATCTATGAATGATTATGAAAAATTATATTTAACATACCTTATACAAGACTTAAAATTAAATAAGTTAGATTTTATTCACAGAGGTTTGTTAATGCTTTATGATATAGAATCATTGAAAAATATTGAAGAATTATTTATTATATGGATTGATCAGGCGGAAGCGATTATTTCTGAAAAGGTAGATTTAACCAATGTCGATAACTATGTAGCGGCATTTGTATATATGTATTTTCGAAATACTGAAATTAAAGTGACGAAACAACAAGTATTAGAGTGGTTTAATATCTCAGCATATCGCTTGAATAAAACAATTGATTATTTAGTGAGCATATAAGTTTATAAAAAGCAAGAAATCATATATACTTCGCATAATGAATTATTAAATAGGAGGCAATTAAATGGCTGAACAAGTGGATTTTGATATTGCAATTATCGGTGCAGGTCCAGCAGGTATGACTGCTGCAGTTTACGCATCACGTGCAAATTTAAGCACAGTAATGATTGAACGTGGCATGCCTGGTGGTCAAATGGCGAATACAGAAGAAGTTGAAAACTTCCCAGGATTTGAAATGGTAACAGGCCCTGACTTATCTACAAAAATGTTTGAACACGCCAAAAAATTTGGTGCAAAATATCAATATGGTGATATTAAATCAATTGAAGATAAAGGATCTTATAAAGAAATCAATCTTGGTAATAATGTAATTACAGCTCATGCAGTTATCATTTCAACTGGTGCAGAATATAAAAAAATCGGAGTACCAGGTGAACAAGAACTTGGTGGTCGTGGCGTAAGTTACTGTGCGGTTTGTGATGGCGCATTCTTTAAAGGTAAAAAATTATTTGTTATCGGTGGCGGAGATTCAGCTGTTGAAGAAGGCACATTCCTTACAAAATTTGCTGATAGTGTTACTATTGTTCACCGTAGAGATGAGTTACGTGCACAAAAGATACTTCAAGACCGTGCATTTAAAAATGACAAAATTGATTTTATCTGGAGTCATACGCTAAAAACAATTAATGAAAAAGACGGTAAAGTTGGCTCAATCACATTAGAATCAACTAAAGATGGTGCAGAACAAACATTAGAAGCAGACGGCGTATTTGTTTATATTGGTATGAAACCATTAACAGTACCTTTCCAAGATTTAGGTATTACTAACGAAGTTGGTTATATTTTAACTAATGAAGATATGAGTACTAATATTCCTGGTATTTATGCAGCAGGTGACGTTCGTGAAAAAGGTTTACGCCAAATCGTAACAGCAACAGGTGATGGAAGTATTGCAGCGCAAAGTGCAATTGCGTATATTGAACACCTTAAAGATACAATTGAAGCATAATTAAAAAATTACCTGAGCTATACAAAATTAATCAATGTAACTCGGTTGTAGTTATTGCTAGAATGTTAAACTTACGCTAGATTGTAAGTGAACGCATTCTAGCTTTTTTTACATAAAGAGTTATACTAGTGATAAAGTTGTCATGATTAAATCTTAAAAAATTAAAATCATTGAATACAAAAAATACTATAGTGACAAATGCTTAGACTACTACCTTAGACCTTTTTCATGTAAAATAGTTTATGATACTATGAGACTATTAGCTATAAAAAAGTTATTTTTAAGGAACGAACATAATAGTCGCTCAATATAACGATTTAACAATGAGTATGATAAATAAACAACGGATGGTGTGAAAAAATGCAACCGGAAGAACAAGATATAGTGAAAAGTGAATTATTAGTTGTTACAGGTTTGTCAGGTGCCGGAAAGTCTGTAGTTATACAGAGCTTAGAAGACATTGGATATTTTTGCGTAGATAATTTACCACCAATTCTTTTGCCGAAATTCGTTGAACTTATGCAACAAGGTAATCCTTCCCTACAAAAAGTAGCAATTGCAATAGATTTAAGAGGTAAAGAATTATTTAAGTCGCTTGTTAAAGAAATTGATTTAATCAAAGGTGATTCAGATGTTATCGTTGATATGATGTTTTTAGAAGCATCTAATGAAAGATTGATTTCTAGGTATAAAGAAACACGTCGTGCACATCCTTTGAATGAAAGAGGACAGCGCTCATTAATTGAATCTATTGAAGAAGAACGCGAACTATTGACTGAGATTAAGAGCTTGGCAAACTATACGATTGATACTTCACAAATGAAACCAAAAGAATTGCGTAAACGTATTGGTGACTATTTCAATCAAAGTAATTATCAAACTTTTAATATCAATGTAACAAGTTTTGGGTTTAAACATGGTATACAAATGGACGCTGACTTAGTGTTTGATGTGAGGTTTTTACCAAATCCACACTATGTTGATGATTTGAGACCGTTGACTGGTGAAGATGAACCAGTCTATAAATATGTCATGAAATGGAAAGAAACTGAAACTTTTTATGAAAAATTAATCGATTTATTAAAATTTATGATACCAGGTTACAAAAAAGAAGGTAAATCTCAACTTGTTATTGCCATTGGATGTACTGGTGGGCAACATCGTTCTGTCGCATTAGCCAAACGAATCGGAGCAGAACTCAAAGAGAGTTTTGACTATAATGTTTATGTGCATCATAGAGATGCACATGTCGAAAGTGGCGTGAAACATAAAGATGAGAAGAATTAAACTTGTACTTATAGGTGGAGGTACAGGTTTATCCGTTTTAGCACGCGGTTTAAAAGGTTATCCCATAGATATTACGACAATTGTTACAGTTGCTGATGATGGGGGTAGTACTGGAAAGATAAGAAGCGAAATGGATATACCTGCTCCAGGTGATATACGAAATGTAATTTCAGCATTAAGCGAAACGGAATCAACAATAGAACAATTATTCCAATATCGTTTTAAAGAAAATCAAGTTGAAGGGCATTCTTTAGGTAATTTATTGATTGCTGCACTTACAAACATTAATAATGATTTTGGCCATGCAGTTAAAGAATTGAGCAAAATATTAAATATCAGAGGCAGTGTCATCCCTTCAACTAATACGAGTGTAAGATTAAATGCAGTTATGGAAGACGGAGAAATTGTATATGGTGAATCTAAAATACCTAAAAAGAATAAAAAGATAGAACGTGTATTTTTAGAACCAGAAGATGTAAGACCAATGGAAGAAGCCGTAGAAGCTATTGAAGAAGCCGATTTAATTGTAATGGGGCCAGGATCTTTATATACGAGTGTTATATCTAATCTCTGTGTTAAAGGCATCTCTGAATCATTACTTAAAGTTGATGTACCTAAACTATATGTATCTAACGTTATGACCCAACCAGGAGAAACGAATCATTACACAGCACTTGACCACGTTAAAGCAATACATGATCACATAGGAAATAATTGTATTAACTATGCCATTTGTAGTACGCAACCGTTTCATGGAGATGTAGTCGAACGCTATAGAGAAGATAACGCTGAGCCTGTGCAATGTGATATAGGCGAAATGGAGGCTCAAGGTATTAAAGTTTTTACACATCCAAATCTGGTTGAAGTTTCCTCTGAAAATTATGTACGACATAATACTGAAGTTCTTTCTAAGATGATATATGAAATTGCTATGCAGGAAACAGAGACAATAGAATTTACTCGCGATAAAGAAAATAATGAAAAGCATTAAGTGAGACTATAAAGTTAAGAAGGGACTGATTGTAATGAGCTTTGCATCCGATATGAAGAATGAACTAACAAGAATAGAAGTAGATGAAAAGAATGCTAAAGCAGAGCTCAGTGCCCTTATTCGAATGAATGGTGCACTCAGTCTATCCAATCAACAATTTGTTATCAATGTACAAACTGAAAATGCTACGACAGCTAGACGTATCTATTCACTAATCAAAAAAGTATTTAATGTTGAAGTGGAGTTACTAGTAAGAAAAAAAATGAAGCTTAAAAAAAACAATATTTATATTTGTCGCATTAAAGCACGAGCAAGAGAAATTTTAGATGAATTAGGTATTTTAAAAAATGGTGTTTTCACTCATGAAATTGACCAAGGTATGATTTATGAAGACGAAATGAAAAGAAGTTATTTGAGAGGGGCTTTTCTTGCAGGCGGCTCGGTTAATAATCCAGAAACATCTTCTTACCATCTTGAAATCTTTTCATTGTATGAAGATCATTCTGAAGGAATTACACAATTGATGAATGAATATGAATTAAACGCCAAGCACCTTGAACGAAAAAAAGGAAGTATCGCATATCTAAAAGAAGCGGAAAAAATATCAGACTTTCTCAGTTTAATTGGTGGTTTCCAAGCATTGTTAAAATTCGAAGATGTGCGTATCGTACGTGATATGAGGAATTCTGTTAATAGGCTTGTGAATTGTGAAACGGCAAATTTAAATAAAACAGTAAGTGCTGCAATGAAGCATGTTGAAAGTATTCACCTCATTGATAAAGAAATAGGGTTAGACAATTTACCTGATAGATTACGTGAAATCGCAAAATTAAGAATAGAACATCAAGAAGTTTCACTAAAAGAACTCGGTGAAATGATGTCTACTGGAAAGATATCTAAATCTGGTGTAAATCATCGTCTGCGTAAATTAAATGAAATGGCTGACAAGATACGAAGCGGAGAATCAATAGAGTTGTAAATTAGCACCGCAATAACTTAATTTACTAGATTCTAACTTTTTTTATAAATAAATCATATATGATTATTTTTTAAATAAGTTATGCTAATATATTATAAAAGTAATCATTTCAATTACTGACACCTTGTATAGGTGTCTTTTTTACATAATTAACAAATTGCTTCTAAGGTTGAATCATGTCGAAATTTAACTAAGTAGTTTAGACAATAAGGAGGGCATACATGTTAGATTTTATTAATAAGCATTATAGAAATATTATATTCTGTTTAATTGGTACATTGATAAACGCAATAGGGGTGAATTGTTTTTTACTTGGTTCTAACCTTGGCGATGGCGGGACTGTTGGTATATCCCTTTCTTTGCTGTATGCCTTTGGTTTATCTCCTGCATGGACGTCTCTAATTATAAATACTATTGTTGTGTTTATTGGTTGGAAATTTTTAAGTAAAACGGTTGCTGTTTATACGGTAATCTCAAACACTGCTCTGTCTTTCTTTTTACATTTAACTGAAAATATTAATCTCGGCATCGATAATTTTGTTATTAATTCTGTCTTTGGGGGCGCTATTATCGGTGTTGGTGCTGGTTTAGTTATCTCAACAGGCAGCACACTTGGTGGGACATCTGTAATTGCTAAAATAGTAAATAAATATTCAGAAATTAAAACATCACAAGGTATTTTTATACTTGATGCATTAGTGGTACTTTCTTTTTTGATGGTATTACCGTTAGAAAATGTCTTGTTTACAATCATTATGTTATTTGTTACTGAAAGAGCAACAGCATTTATAATTGAAGGATTTAATCCTAAAAAAGCAGTTACTGTAATTTCAAATAAAAGTGAAACAATTAGTGATAAAATAAACGCTTTTACAGGTAGAGGTTCAACAATTCTTACTGGTAAAGGCGGGTATGGTAAAAATGAAACACATATGCTTTATGTCGTCGTCCCACAGTCACAAGTGACAAGAGTGAAAAAATTGGTGAATGAAGAAGATGAAAATGCCTTTTTAGTAATCCACGACGTACGAGATGTTTTAGGGAGCACTTTTATTAATATGAGTTAATCAGTGAAACTGAAGCTATGGACGCATTAATTGAACAATTGCCAAGCGGTAGATTAGCTAAACCAGAAGAAGCAGCATCTGTCGTTTTACGTCTATAAATCTCATGCGCAAGTAATATGATTGGCTAAGTATTTTCGGTAGACGGGGGCTTTACAATTCAATAAGTATTAAAATCAAACTGATATACAAAAAAAGGAACACCATAGATATGGAATTCCTTTTTTGTATGTATATAATTATAAGTCCCCTCGAAGGGAATCGAACCCCTATCTTAAGAACCGGAATCTTACGTGTTATCCATTACACTACGAGGGGATAAAAAACACATTACTCTAAGTGTACAAATCTAAATGCTTTCGGTCAATAAGAATAATTTAACTTTCATAAAAAAATTGAGCGTTATTTTTTGACCATGTTTGACTTTTGAGTTAAAATAAGTTTATCAATTAGAAATAAGGAGGCAATATTAATGAATTTAATACCTACAGTAATTGAAACAACAAACCGTGGGGAACGTGCCTATGACATTTACTCACGTTTATTAAAAGATCGTATTATTATGTTAGGTTCACAAATCGATGATAATGTAGCAAACTCTATTGTTTCTCAATTATTATTCTTACAAGCACAAGATGCTGAAAAAGATATCTATCTTTACATTAACTCACCAGGTGGTAGTGTAACTGCTGGTTTCGCAATTTATGATACAATCCAACACATCAAACCAGATGTACAAACGATTTGTATTGGTATGGCTGCGTCTATGGGTTCATTCTTACTTGCAGCTGGTGCAAAAGGCAAACGTTTTGCACTTCCAAACGCAGAAGTAATGATTCACCAACCATTAGGTGGTGCACAAGGGCAAGCTACAGAAATTGAAATTGCTGCTAACCACATTCTTAAAACGCGTGCTAAATTGAATCAAATTTTAGCAGAACGCACAGGTCAATCAATTGAAAAAATTGAAAAAGATACAGATAGAGATAATTTCTTATCTGCTGAAGAAGCAAAAGAATATGGTTTAGTTGACCAAGTGATGGTTCCTGAATCATAGTATTACAAATTGTGAGGTTATCGACAAGCCGTAAATAGAGTTGCAAAGCTTGTTTTTATGTAGTCCGGGACGTAAATAGTTGTCCCGGACTTTTTTTATGTGCATTTATTTTAATAGTGATGTTTTATGAATTAAACCACTGAAATATTTACTGTTTATAAATATTGATATTAAGTAAATTCACATAAAAAGATACAATAAATGAAAAACCAACCAAATGCATAGATAGCACTTGACTGGTTTTTCGAAAAGTATATTAAGAATCTTGGAATGTATTACTTTTGGAAGAATTTTTACTGTTAAAGAAAAGTTTTAGTGCAAATGCAGTAACAACGATTCCAAAAACGATTAAAAAGGATGAAATAATGAGCATCGGCGTGGATTTTTCAAATGCAAAGCCACCGTTTAATAACAAGAGTAAACCAGAGATTAAAAGTAATACATGTGTTAAACGATCATGTTTCATTTTAAAATTCAGCCCTATTCAATTAATGTACTAGATCTTCTAAAGCAATTTTTAAATCTGGATATTTAAATTTAAAGTCAATTGCCTGTAATTTGTTAGGGATGACCTTTTGAGTATCAAGAATAACTGTAGACATTTGACCTAAGATAATTCGTAATGCTAATGACGGGACCCATGTATAATGTGGGCGATGTGACACACGCGCAAGAGTGTAGCCAAATAAATTTTGATGTTCAACGATTGGCGCAGTAAAATTAAATACGCCTTGTGCATCTTCAGTGTTAATAGTATGGAGAATTGCTCTAGTTAAATCGTCAATGTGTATCCAAGAATACCACTGTCTTCCTGAACCAATCTTACCACCAACATAGAATTCATATGGCAGTTTCATCATTGGTAAAGCACCACCTTCATTAGATAGAATCATACCAAATCTACCTATAACTACACGTGTACCTAATGATTCGAATTGACGAGCAAGACGCTCCCATTGATAGACTACTTCTGATAAGAAATCAAATGGTAATGTTTTGTATAGTTCAGTATATGTGCGATATAAATCGGGTTTGTAATAACCGACAGCACTTGCGTTGAAGAATACTGAAGGTTTTTGTTCGCGACCATCAAATAATTCAAATAAGGCTTGAGTTGATTGTAAACGACTCACCATAATTTTTTGTTTATAGCTTTTAGTCCAACGCTTATTTAAACTCGCACCCGCAAGATTGATAACGATATCTATGTCAGGTACTTGTGCTTCCCAATTAGGTTTTGACCAATTTACATAAGTAATTTTGGGATGCGATGTTGTTCTGTCTTGTCTTGTTAAAATTGTAATATGTGCGTCACTTTGGACAATAGCTTCTACTAATTGTGTACCGACCATCCCCGTGCCGCCTGTAATTAAATAGTTTTTCATTTTATCACCTCATAAATAGTAATGCCTAATGTTGCAATGATTTTAAGCGAAACAATCGCATCGCATTTGAAGGTCATAATTTTTTCAAAGATTGTTCAAGAATATGTCATTTACTTACCTTAAGAAGTATTTAAAATAAAGGAGGTTCCATTTATAATAAAAGTACCTTCGATATTAATTAATCATCTCTTAATTATTTCGAGTATACCCCATAATATACTAACGAAGGTAAAATTTTGACTCCCTTTAGTAGTGAGGCTGGGACATAACTATGTGTCTCAGCCTTAAATGCGTTATTGTGAGAGGCTAATTAGATATTTATAATTATCTTTTATTGCCACTCACATTTTTGTATGGAGGTATAAAGGGAGTTACAAAAGCTCCTTGCAGAAGCTTCCTTTATGTGCCCCCCAATCCTAAATATATGTTAACGCAATTTGCAGAATATAACTATTTTTTTACTTGTTATTCCTCTTGAAAAAGGGAGTAAGGTAGAAGTTGATACTTCTATCTATAGAAATAATACAATAAAGCCAAAAAGACTAATTAATATTAAAGCAATAAAGGTTATGAATGTAACACGTGATTTCGCATGTGCTTTTGTTTTATGATTTTCATTTTCAAGCATAATTTTTCTGAGACCGTTATTGGTATTCTTTGAGTGTTGATCTAAGTCATCAAATAGTTCATGTTTTTTCAATTTAGAACACATCCTGTTATGATAATAGATATAAGGTAATCTTTTTTTATTACTTTCACAAAAGTATTGAAAGTGTAGATAAAATTAGATTAGTATTAAAGCGAATCTTAAAATTTTATCATACACATGTATTTTACTATATATATGACTTTAAGATAACAACTAGATTAAAAAATTAGTTAATAAGTTTAATTAGCATATGAAATAGTGTAAAATATATATTTGATATTGAACGCATATACGGTTTTTATAAATGTATGATATAAATTGAAGTGAGGGGAGCATATGCCAAAGCATAATCAAAATAATAACTTTGATGACCAAGATAATAAGAAAATGAGTGGTTTTGCAAAAATAGTTAGTGGAGTAATTGTATTACTGTTAGTAGGCGGACTCATATTTGCCATTTTTGCATTTGTAGATCATTCCAATAAAGCTAACGAACGTTTAGCAGATCAGAAACAAGAAGAAAAAAAGAAACAAAAAGAGAAAACAAAAGAAGAAAAAGAGAAGAAAAAGAAATCTACTGAAGAATCTCAACAGACACAACAAACGCAACAGACTCAACAAACACAGCAGACGCAACAAGCTCCTCAAACGCAGCAAACACAGCAGACTCAACAAAGAACTAGACAACCTGCTACGGCTGAACGTACAACAGAAGAAAAGAAAACCCCAGAAAAAACAAAAGAAGCAACAACTGAGGAAAGAACTACGGAAGAAAGAACTACTGAAGAGCAAACAACAGAAGAAAAAACGACAGAAGAAAAAACACCAGAGCCTTCTACTGAAGAAAAAACAAGAGAACCATCAACTGAGCAAAAAACATCTGAGCCTACTACAGAGCAAAGAACAAGCCAAAGAAGCGCACAAAATAGCTCGCAAAGCAACACACAAGAGAGATCATCACAAAATAATACTTCAAATAGAAGCGCACAAACATCTGAGGAAGACTAAAATACAGTTGTATAAGGATGCGTCAATTCATTTGTTAATGTTGAAAAGCCGGACTGATTATTTATCAGTCCGGCTTTGTTTATATAAAAAGCATTTCACAAATTAATGATAACTATAATTAGTTAGAAATAACTGTACCTAATGTCATTTCTGTAACATAGCTGTTTTGGATATCAATTTTGATATTGTTACTATTTAAAATATAGTGAACAGATTGACCTTTACCTGTATTAACAACTACACCTTATACCCACACTTTAGGAAGTTGTTTTAAAAAAATTGGTTTTTCTTAATTGAGGATTTAGCTTGTAGTGTTTTGTTAATAGCAAATTTCATTAATTTTTGATTATATACTTTAATTTCTTTTGAATAGTTTTGATAACTTAAAGCACTCGAGTAACAGTATAAATATTGTAACCATTAATTTTAATGTTATTGTGCTTTACAACATTTTTAAAATTGGAATCTAATATAAAGTTAGCGTTATAACCAATCTTATTGGAGTAAATGTTTCGTTTTTAAAGACTTTCTTAATACTTTTATGATTATATGGCTTATAACCTTATTGACATAAAAGCGTTGCTATAAGATCACAAGTGAGTTACATGGATTTTGGAGAATTTTGATTAGGCTAGTAAAATTTTTATCTAAGAGAGGGGAATATTAAAATAAGTTAAGTTGTAATAAGAGAATAAAGAATAAACTGCCACATAGCTTAAGACACTATACAACAGTTAAGAATATATAAGCATTATAATGAATTGAGAAGTTATAATTTAGATAGAAGCATTTATTATTAAAGGATAGATTCTATGTGAAGGCTATTATAATAAGGAATCAATAGTATAGTAATTGAACGATGAAATATGACTTGTAATTAACATTTTCGAAAATGTGATTTTAAAATAAAAAACTGAGTAAGTAAGATACTAACGAAAATATAATAATTAAAGTAAAACAACCGCTAAAACACCCTAAGGGACCACAACCGCAGCCGATATGTTTTGTGTAATTTAAAGATTGGTGACGTTTGTTTGTAGGAATGCCTTGATTTTTCTTATTAAAGTAATCCTTATCTTTATAACGTTGATCATCTGGGTCAATGACTTCTGGATTATTATTATTAGACATGGTCTCTCTCCTTGATTTTTTAATATATATTCATTTTAAAGATTTAATACATAGTATTCAATTAGAGTTGTTCATTGTAGTGATAAGGGTTGAACAAAATGTGACGAACTCATTTATCCAATTATTTAAGGAATAATGATTAACAAATTATATAGCGGGTAAATTGTTACTGTACGCAGATTGAAAATATATGATTCAACAGTAAATTTAGCTGATGAAATATAAGCTATTTTTGCTTGCAATTTCAAAACGATAGTAGTATTATTGCAAATATAAGAGGTTATATTTTTTTGTCCCACTAGGGACGGAAAAAGTCAATCTATGGTTAGAACTTGACCCTTTATAAAGAAACGGAGGAGGATAGTAGTGAAGGATTTGATAAAAGTTCAACAAAAGCTTGTGCCAGAAATTGTTGAAAAAATGTATCGTCGTTTCTCGATTCTCACTACTATTTCAAAGCATCAACCCGTAGGTAGACGTAGTTTAAGTGAATATATGGATTTGACAGAACGTGTGCTTCGTTCTGAAACAGACACCCTAAAGAAACAGGATTTAATCAAAGTTAAACCCACAGGTATGGAAATAACAGAAGCAGGTGCGGCAACCGTCAGACAATTAAATGGTTATTTTAATGTATATTCTGATGACCATCATCTTGCCCAAGTTATTAAAGAACAGTATGGAATCAAAGAAGTCTATGTCATACCAGGAGATTCAGACGCTGATCAAACGGTAAAGATTGAATTATCCCGTCAGGCAGGACAATTAGTTGAGGATGTACTTTACGAAAATGCAATTGTTGCAGTAACAGGTGGTTCAACAATGGCCTATGTTAGTGAAGCGATGCATCATCAGCCATACAATGCGTTTTTCGTTCCTGCTAGGGGCGGACTTGGCGAAAATGTTGTTTATCAAGCAAACACTATTGCAGCTAGCATGGCACAGCAGACAAATGGTGATTACACAACATTATATGTACCAGACAACGTAAGTGAAACGACATATAATACACTTATGTTAGAACCATCCGTAATCCAGACGCTAGAAAAAATCAAACAATCCAATATTACAATCCATGGCATTGGTGATGCGCTGAAGATGGCGCGAAGACGTCAATCACCTAATGAAGTTATAGAAAAACTTCAACATCACAATGCCTCGGGAGAAGCATTTGGATATTATTTCGATGATCAAGGTGAAATCGTCCACAAAGTGAAAACGATTGGACTTCAGTTAGAGGATCTTGAATCGAAAAAGTTTATTTTTGCTGTAGCAGGGGGTAAATCAAAAGGAGAAGCAATTAAAGCTTATCTTTCAATTGCTCCTAAAAACACTGTATTAATTACAGATGAAGGTGCAGCAAAAGCAATCGCAAACAATAGTAATAAAAAGTGATAACACTTTTTAAATATCATTTATTAAAGGAGGCCATTATAATGGCAGTAAAAGTAGCAATTAATGGTTTTGGTAGAATTGGTCGTTTAGCATTCAGAAGAATTCAAAACGTTGATGGAATTGACGTAGTAGCAGTAAATGACTTAACAGATGACGAAATGTTAGCACATTTATTAAAATATGACACTATGCAAGGACGCTTCACAGGAGAAGTTGAAGTTGAAAATGACGGTTTCCGCGTAAACGGACAAGAAGTTAAATCATTCTCTGAGCCAGACCCAAGCAAATTACCTTGGAAAGACTTAGATATCGATGTTGTATTAGAATGTACTGGTTTCTTCGCTGATAAAGAAAAAGCAGAAGCACACATCAATGCTGGTGCTAAAAAAGTATTAATCTCTGCTCCAGCTACTGGCGATTTAAAAACAATCGTTTACAACACGAACCACCAAGAATTAGATGGTTCAGAAACAGTTGTTTCAGGTGCTTCATGTACGACTAACTCATTAGCTCCTGTTGCTAAAGTGTTAAACGATGACTTCGGTTTAGTAGAAGGTTTCATGACTACTATCCACGCATACACTGGTGACCAAAGCACACAAGATGCGCCACACAGAAAAGGCGACAAACGTCGTGCGCGTGCAGCTGCTGAAAACATCATCCCTAACTCAACTGGTGCTGCTAAAGCAATTGGCTTAGTAATTCCTGAAATTGATGGTAAATTAGACGGCGGTGCACAACGTGTACCTGTAGCAACTGGTTCATTAACTGAATTAACAGTTGTTTTAGAGAAAAATGTAAACATTGAAGATGTAAATGCTGCAATGAAAAATGCTTCAAACGAATCATTCGGTTACACTGAAGACGAAATCGTTTCTTCAGACGTAATCGGTATGACTTACGGTTCATTATTTGATGCAACACAAACACGTGTAATGACTGTTGGCGACCGTCAATTAGTTAAAGTAGCAGCTTGGTACGATAACGAAATGTCTTACACTTCACAATTAGTACGTACATTAGAACACTTAGCAACTCAAGCTAAATAATTTGATGTAAAATTGATTTAGCAAGCGCATTGTGCTGTTAAATTTAAACAATATGCTTAGGAGTAAGCGGGGAGCACAACGCTTCTCCGCTTATTTTAATTTATTGTTCCATTTAGAGGAGGAAGCTTACATGGCTAAAAAAATTGTAACTGACTTAGAATTAAAAGGTAAAACTGTACTTGTTCGTGCTGATTTTAACGTACCGATGAAAGATGGAGAAATTACTGATGATAATCGTATCGTCCAAGCATTACCAACAATTCAATATATTATTGAACAAGGTGGCAAAATTGTATTATTCTCTCATTTAGGTAAAGTAAAAGAAGAAAGCGACAAAGCAGAATTAACTTTAAAACCAGTAGCTGATGCATTAACGGAAAAATTAGGTAAAACTGTTACTTTTGTACCTGAAACACGTGGTGAAACATTAGAACAATCTGTTAAAGATCTTAATGAAGGTGACGTCTTATTAGTCGAAAATACTCGTTTTGAAGATGTAGATGGTAAAAAAGAATCTAAAAACGATCCTGAATTAGGTAAATACTGGGCTTCACTTGGTGATGTATTCGTAAATGATGCTTTTGGTACAGCACATCGTGAACATGCATCAAATGTAGGTATTGCAGCTAACTTAGAAACAGTAGCAGGATTCTTAATGGAAAAAGAAATAAAATATATTGGTGGCGTAGTTGAAAACCCTGATAAACCTGTAGTTGCAATTCTTGGTGGCGCAAAAGTTTCTGACAAAATTGGCGTTATTACAAATTTATTGAAAATTGCAGATAAAGTACTTATCGGTGGCGGTATGTCATATACATTCTTTAAAGCACAAGGTAAAGAAATCGGCTTATCTTTATTAGAAAAAGATAAAGTTGACTTTGCTAAAGAATTATTAGACCGTGCTGGCGATCAAATCGTATTACCAGTTGATTGTAAAGTCGCTAAAGAATTTTCAAATGATGCAGAGATCACAGAAGTAACTGTAGATAATATCCCAGCTGATCAAGAAGCGATGGATGTTGGACCGAAAACAGTTGAATTATTCAAAGAGCATTTACAAGGCGCACATACTGTAGTATGGAATGGACCAATGGGTGTATTTGAATTAAGTAACTTTGCTAAAGGTACGATTGGCGTTTGTGAAGCAATCGCTGAATTGAAAGATGCTAATACTATTATTGGTGGTGGCGATTCAGCTGCTGCAGCTATTTCATTAGGTTATGCAGATGACTTTAGTCATATCTCAACTGGTGGCGGCGCATCATTAGAATATCTTGAAGGCAAAGAGCTACCTGGCGTAGTTGCAATTGCTAACAAATAACCGCACGACTAGAAACAGCAACCCATGATTATAAATAGGCAATATTTAATCATAATTTACTAATAGGAGTGTATTATAATGAGAAAACCAATTATCGCAGGTAACTGGAAAATGAACAAAACTGTTCAAGAAGCAAAAGATTTTGTAAATGAATTACCAACATTACCAGATACTAAAGAAGTAGAATCTGTTATTTGTGCACCAACAATTCAATTAGACGCATTAGTAACGTTAGTTAATGAAGGTAAAGCACAAGGCTTACAAATTGGTGCACAAAATGCATATTTCGAAGACAATGGTGCTTTCACTGGTGAAACTTCTCCAGTAGCATTAGCTGACTTAGGTGTTAAATACGTTGTTATCGGTCACTCAGAACGTCGCGAAATCTTCCATGAAACAGATGAAGAAATTAACAAAAAAGCGCATGCAATTTTTAACCATGGTATGACTCCAATCATCTGTGTTGGTGAAACTGACGAAGAACGCGAAAGCGGCAAAGCAAATGAAGTTGTTGGAAACCAAGTTAAGAAAGCAGTAGAAGGTTTATCTGAAGAACAACTACAACAAGTTGTTATCGCATATGAACCAATTTGGGCTATCGGTACTGGTAAATCATCAACAGCTAAAGATGCAAATGAAATGTGTGCATTTGTAAGACAAACAGTTGCAGAATTATCTAGCCAAACTGTAGCAGAAGCAACACGTATTCAATATGGCGGTAGTGTTAAACCTAACAACATTGAAGAATACATGGCAGAATCAGACATCGATGGTGCTTTAGTAGGTGGCGCATCACTTAAAGTGGATGATTTTGTACAATTGTTAGAAGGTGCAAAATAATATGGCGAAACAACCAACTGCATTAATTATTTTAGATGGTTTTGCAAACAGAGAGAGCGAGCACGGTAATGCTGTAAAACTAGCTAATAAACCTAATTTTGACCGTTATTATAGTAAGTATCCAACAACACAAATCGAAGCAAGTGGTTTAGATGTTGGCCTACCAGACGGCCAAATGGGTAATTCAGAAGTTGGGCATATGAATATTGGTGCTGGACGTATTGTTTATCAAAGTTTGACACGTATCAATAAATCAATTGAAGATGGAGATTTCTTTGAAAATGATGTGTTAAATAGCGCTATACAACATGTTAAAGGTAATGATTCAGTACTACATGTTTTTGGTCTATTATCAGACGGCGGTGTACACAGTCATTATCAGCATCTTTTTGCTTTATTAGAATTAGCTAAAAAACAAGGCGTTGGAAAAGTTTATGTTCACGCATTTTTAGATGGACGTGACGTTGATCAAAAATCAGCATTGAAATATATAGAAGAAACTGAAGCTAAATTTAATGAACTTGGCATTGGCCAATTTGCTTCTGTATCTGGACGTTATTACGCAATGGATCGTGATAAACGTTGGGATAGAGAAGAAAGAGCATATAATGCTATCCGTAATTTTGGTGGAGAGACATTTGAATCAGCAAAAGCTGGCGTTGAAGCTAACTATGCTAAAGATTTAACAGATGAATTTGTAGAACCATTTATCATTGAAGACCAAAATGAAGGTGTTAATGATGGCGATGCAGTAATCTTCTATAACTTCCGTCCAGATAGAGCAGGACAACTTTCTGAAGTGTTTACAGATAAAGCATTTGACGGTTTTAAAGTGGAACAAGTCAAAGATTTATTCTATGCAACATTTACAAAATACAACGACAACGTAGATGCAGAAATTGTTTTTGAAAAAGTCGATTTAACTAATACAATCGGTGAAGTTGCACAAGATAATGGTTTGAAACAATTACGTATTGCTGAAACAGAAAAATTCCCACATGTGACTTATTTCATGAGTGGTGGTCGCAATGATGAATTCGAAGGCGAACGTCGTCGTTTAATTGATTCACCTAAAGTTGCAACTTATGACCTTAAACCAGAAATGAGTGCATATGAAGTAAAAGATGCTTTAATCGAGGAGTTAAATAAAGGTGACCTAGATTTAATCTTATTAAACTTTGCAAACCCTGATATGGTTGGACATAGTGGTATGTTAGAACCGACGATTAAAGCTATTGAAGCCGTAGACGAATGTTTAGGTGAGGTTGTTGATAAAATAACTGAAATGGGTGGTCATGCAATTATAACTGCTGATCATGGTAATTCAGATATGGTATTAACTGACGATGAGCAACCTATGACTACACATACAACTAATCCAGTTCCAGTAATTGTTACAAAAGATGGTGTGACATTACGTGAAACAGGTCGTCTTGGTGACTTAGCACCAACATTATTAGATTTATTAAATGTAAATCAACCAGAAGACATGACTGGTGAATCATTAATAAATCACTAATTTAATGAATTAAAATATAGAGTGAAAATTGATGCTATAAATTTAGTATAGAAGCGTTTCTTATTCTGACAATTTATAGCATCTATAAACAACACAAGAGAATTAAATTACTTTGTATTTATAGTATTTAAAGCTATAATGAAGATGAAATTTAATATTTCTAAACTACTTATTTATAAAGGAGATTATAAACATGCCAATTATTACAGATGTTTACGCTCGCGAAGTCCTAGACTCACGTGGTAACCCAACAGTTGAAGTAGAAGTATTAACAGAGAGTGGCGCTTTTGGTCGCGCATTAGTTCCATCAGGTGCGTCTACTGGTGAACATGAAGCAGTAGAATTACGTGACGGTGATAAATCACGTTACTTAGGTAAAGGTGTTACTAAAGCAGTTGACAATGTTAACGAAATTATCGCACCAGAACTTATCGAAGGTGAATTTTCGGTATTAGAACAAGTATCAATCGATAAAATGATGATTCAATTAGACGGTACTGAAAACAAAGGTAAATTAGGCGCTAACGCTATTCTTGGTGTTTCTATTGCAGTAGCACGTGCAGCAGCTGATTTACTTGGACAACCACTTTACAAATATTTAGGTGGATTTAACGGTAAACAATTACCTGTACCAATGATGAACATTGTTAACGGTGGTTCTCACTCAGATGCTCCTATCGCATTCCAAGAATTTATGGTATTACCTGTAGGCGCAGAAACATTTAAAGAATCGTTACGTTGGGGAGCTGAAATCTTCCACAACTTAAAATCAATCCTTAAAGACCGTGGTTTAGAAACAGCAGTAGGCGACGAAGGTGGCTTTGCACCTAAATTTGAAGGTACTGAAGATGCTGTTGAAACAATCTTAGAAGCGATTAAAGCAGTTGGTTTAGAGCCAGGTAAAGACGTATTCTTAGGCTTCGACTGTGCTTCTTCAGAATTCTTTGAAGACGGCGTTTATAACTACGCTAAATTCGAAGGTGAAAATGGGGCGAAACGTAACGCTGAAGAACAAGTTGACTACTTAGAAGAATTAGTTAATAAATATCCAATTATCACTATTGAAGATGGTATGGATGAAAATGACTGGGACGGCTGGAAAGTATTAACAGATCGTATCGGTGACAAAGTACAATTAGTTGGTGACGATTTATTCGTTACAAACACAGTTAAATTATCTGAAGGTATCGAAAAAGGTATCGGTAACTCAATTTTAATCAAAGTTAACCAAATTGGTACATTAACAGAAACATTTGACGCTATTGAAATGGCTCAAAAAGCTGGTTACACTGCAGTTGTATCTCACCGTTCAGGTGAAACAGAAGATACTACAATTTCTGACATCGCTGTTGCAACTAACGCTGGTCAAATCAAAACTGGTTCATTATCAAGAACTGACCGTATTGCAAAATACAACCAATTATTACGTATTGAAGATGAATTATACGAAACAGGCAAGTTTGACGGACTTAAATCTTTCTATAACTTATCTAAATAATATAGTTTTAAAATTTAAGAGTTCACGCGCTAACACGCAAGTCTTTATGACTTGCGTGTTTTTTAAAGTCCTACTTACTCAATTGAAAATTGAGTTTAGTAGGACTTATGCGATAGCAAAGCTATTGTAAACAGTGGAATCTTGTTCCAGATTCAAATCGAAATTGTTAAAAAGGCAGTAGCTGACTGGATTGAAAATTAAAATGCTCTTTCTTGTGTGTTGAGTTAATGCTATTTAAGTATGAGCTTTAGCTCAGATGAATCCTTTATCCATTTCAATCTTAGTCATCTTTGCCGGGGTGGGACGACGAAATCATTTTTAAAATAAATTAGATTTCTGTCCCACTCCCTAGTAGGACTTATGCAATAGCAAAGCTATTGTATACTAGAAACTACCTTGTTTATATGTAACATAAAAACTAAAACCATATTACTATAGCATATGGTTTTAGTTTACTTATTTACTTAAATTGTTCATCTTTCACTATGAAACTGATATAATTGTAAGTGTAAATTATAGAAGGAGTCTCAACTCATTATGGATGTAAAACCAAAGTCAAAAGAAATTAAGACAGCACATCTGATTGCATATAGTTCATTAATTATTGCTATACTTTATGCCGTACATTTATTTTTAGTGTTAGATGATAGTGTAATAAAACAGTTATTATCTAATAGTGGACAAAAAACATCAGAAAACGCTGTTGGCACAATTAAAAATAGTTTTCAGTTTACAGGGATTATGTATATCTTAGCGAACTTAGCGGGTATCTTTGCAATTTGGAATAGACACAGCTATTTATGGTGGTTCATGTTTGCAGTATTCGCATCGCAAATTTTGTATAATATAATTAATATTGGTGCAGTTTATCGCGCAATATTAGATGTGAAATCAAGCTTAAACTTATTACCACTAACATTAGTATTAGTGATATCATTTGTACTCGGCGTATACATGTTAATCGTTTCAATAGTTCGTAAGAGTACATTCAATAGATAGAAGTTTGCTAAAGATAACGATCGTATGATATAATGCGTTTCGTATATGATGAATGGAGGACAATTTTCATGCATACATTAATAATAGTACTTTTGATTTTAGATTGTATTGCATTAGTAACTGTTGTGTTACTCCAAGAAGGTAAAAGTAATGGACTATCAGGTGCAATCAGTGGTGGCGCCGAACAGTTATTTGGTAAACAAAAGCAACGCGGTATTGATTTATTCTTGCATAGATTAACAATTGTATTGTCTATCATTTTCTTCTTGTTAATGTTAGGCATAAGTTATTTTGGTTTATAATGTCCGACAATGTTAAAGTCGGGCTTTTTTATTTATAATAGACATGTTGAGTTTAAATGAATAGTGAAATATTCAAATATAGATAAATATAGTAATATTGTAATTAAAAGCATAAACGAAAGGATTGAATACAATGCAGATGAAACTTCCAGAGCCATTCTTTTTTGAAGAAGGAAATAGAGCAGTGTTGTTATTGCATGGTTTTACAGGAAATTCCTCAGATGTAAGACAATTAGGTCGATTCTTACAGAAAAAAGGTTATACATCTTACGCACCACAATATGAAGGGCATGCAGCACCACCTGAAGAAATTTTAAAATCAAGTCCTTTTGTATGGTTAAAAGATGCCTTAGATGGCTATGATTTTTTAGTAGACAAAGGTTATGATGAAATTGTTGTAGCTGGTTTGTCACTGGGTGGTTGCTATGCTTTAAAATTAAGCTTAAACAGAGATGTAAAGGGTATTGTAACTATGTGCTCTCCTATGTATATTAAGACTGAGGGCGCTATGTTTGAAGGGGTTTTACAATATGCCCGTAATTTTAAAAAGTATGAAGGTAAAGATGAAGCCACAATTCAAAAAGAAATGGACAATTTCAAACCAACAGATACTTTAAAAGAATTACAAGGTCAAATTGAAGATGTAAGAGAACACATTGATGAAGTGATGGATCCGTTATTAGTTATTCAAGCAGAGCAAGATCAAATGATCAATACAGATTCTGCAAACATTATATACAATGAGAGCGAATCTGATGATAAAGATATTAAATGGTATGCAAATTCAGGACATGTCATTACGATAGACAAAGAGAAAGAATTAGTATTCGAAGACGTCTACAATTTCTTAGAATCATTAGATTGGTCTAATTAAAATATAAATATTTAAAAATAGAAAGGAGGGGCATAATGAATTTAAAGCAATCCATTGAAGAAATTATAAAACAACCAGATTATGAACCAATGTCTGTGTCTGATTTTCAAGATGCATTAGGTTTAAATAGTGCCGACTCATTTAGAGACTTAATTAAGGTGCTTGTTGAATTAGAACAAACAGGTTTAATTGAACGTACAAAAACAGATAGATATCAACGTAAGGAATCACAAAAGTCCAATCAGCCAAAATTGATAAAAGGTAAACTTAGCCAGAATAAAAAAGGCTTTGCATTCTTACGTCCAGAAGTAGAGGACATGGATGACATCTTTATCCCACCTACAAAGATAAATAGAGCTATGGACGGTGATACAGTCCTAGTTGAGGTACACCAATCTAAAGGGGATCATAAAGGTAAAGTTGAAGGCGAAGTTAAAACTATAGAAACACATTCAGTCACTCAAGTGGTTGGTACTTACAGTGAAGCACGTCATTTCGGTTTTGTATTACCTGATGATAAACGAATTATGCAAGATATCTTTATTCCAAAAGGTCAAAACCTTGGAGCCGTGGATGGTCACAAAGTGCTCGTACAAATTACAAAATATGCTGATGGTACAGATAATCCAGAAGGTATCGTTTCAGCAATTTTAGGTCACAAGAATGACCCAGGTGTAGATATCTTATCAATAATTTATCAACACGGTATTGAAATTGAATTTCCAGACAACGTTTTAGCAGATGCTGAAGCTGTTCCAGATCATATTGAATCATCAGAAATTGCAGGTCGTCATGACTTACGTGATGAATTGACAATTACTATTGATGGCGCAGATGCAAAAGATTTAGATGATGCTATTAGCGTTAAAAAATTAAGTAACGGTAATACACAATTAACAGTAAGCATTGCAGATGTAAGTTACTATGTAACTGAAGGTTCAGCATTAAATGAAGAAGCCTATAGCCGTGCAACAAGTGTTTATTTAGTTGATCGTGTAATTCCAATGATTCCGCATCGTTTAAGTAACGGTATCTGTTCATTAAATCCTAAAGTAGATAGATTGACCTTAAGTTGTCAAATGGAGCTTAATGAACGTGGTGAAGTTGTTAAACATGAAATTTTTGATAGTGTAATTCATTCAAATTATCGTATGACTTATGATGAAGTAAATGAAATTATAACGGATCAAAACACTGAAACTCGTAATAAATATAGTGAAGTTACACCGATGCTTGATTTAGCACAAGACTTGTCGCAACGTTTAATTAATATGAGAAAACGCCGTGGTGAAATTGATTTCGATATTGATGAAGCCAAAGTACTTGTCAATGAGGAAGGTATCCCAACTGACGTTCAATTAAGAAAACGTGGTGAAGGTGAACGCCTAATCGAATCATTTATGTTAGCTGCTAATGAAACAATTGCTGAACATTTTGATCGTTTAGAAGTACCATTTATTTATCGTGTCCATGAGCAACCTAAATCAGAGCGTCTACGTCAATTCTTTGACTTTGTAACTAATTTTGGTTTAATGATTAAAGGGACAGGAGAAGACATTCACCCATCAACTTTACAAAAGATCCAGCAAGAAGTTGAGGGTCAACCAGAACAAATGGTTATTTCAACGATGATGTTACGTTCAATGCAACAAGCACGTTATGATGATGTGAACTTGGGTCATTTTGGTTTATCAGCAGAGTATTACACGCATTTCACATCACCGATACGTAGATACCCTGATTTAATTGTGCATAGATTAATTCGCAAGTACATTGTAGAACAGTCTATGGATAGAAAAGAGAAAAACAAATGGGAAGAAGCGTTACCTGAAATTGCTGAACATACGTCACAAAGAGAACGTAGAGCGATAGAAGCTGAACGTGACACAGATGAACTGAAGAAAGCCGAATATATGGTACAACATATTGGCGAAGAGTTCGAAGGTATAATTAGTTCAGTTGCTAACTTTGGTATGTTTATTGAATTGCCAAATACAATTGAAGGTATGGTACATGTATCCAACATGACAGATGACTATTATCATTTTGATGAACGTCAAATGGCTATGATTGGTGAACGCCAAGCTAAAGTATTCCGTATAGGCGATCCTGTAGAAATCAAAGTAATCAATGTTGATGTTGATGAACGTATGATTGATTTCCAAATTGTAGGTATGCCAGTACCTAAAAATGAACGTGGCCAAAGACTTTCTCGTGGTAAGACAATTCAAGCTAATCCGCGTGGTAAATCATCAGACAAATCAAAAGATGATCGAAACAGTAAAGGCAACCGTACGAAGCAGAAACAACGTAAAGGTAAAAACAAACGTAATAATGGGAAACAAGAACAAGGTAATACAAAACACAAACCATTTTACAAAGATAAAAAAGTGAAAAATAAAGCGCGCAAGAAGAAAAAATAACTCAACAAAGAGGTGAAACTCAATGCCAAAGAAAAAATCACCAGGAACACTAGCAGAAAATCGTAAAGCAAGACATGATTATAATATTGAAGATACGATTGAAGCGGGCATTGTGTTACAAGGAACAGAAATTAAATCGATCCGTCGAGGAAGTGCAAATCTTAAAGATAGTTATGCACAAGTTAACCGTGGTGAAATGTATTTAAATAATATGCATATTGCACCTTATGAAGAAGGTAACCGATTTAACCATGACCCACGTCGTTCACGTAAGCTATTATTGCACAAACGTGAAATTATAAAACTAGGTGAACGTACACGTGAAGTTGGTTATTCAATTGTTCCATTGAAGCTCTATCTCAAACACGGTCACTGCAAAGTCTTATTAGGTGTTGCTCGAGGTAAGAAGAAATATGATAAACGCCAAGCTTTAAAAGAAAAAGCAGTACAACGTGATGTAGCTAGAGAGATGAAAGCCCGTTATTGAGCGGATATATTGCCAAAGATGATAATCTTTGGTAATATAATATGTGCTTTCTGAAAAAGCTTAGTAGTTACTGTATAGTCATTATAAAGTCATTACGAAGTCAGCAGAAAGTACATTTAATATTATTCTGGGGGCGTTTTTGGATTCGACAGGGGTTCCATGAGCTAGTTAAGCGTGTCGGAGGGCTGTCTCCGTCACCAACACACACAGTTATAATAACTGGCAAAGAAAACAATAATTTCGCAGTAGCTGCGTAATAGCACTCTGCATCGCCTAACGGTATCTCCTATGTACCGTTAACGCGATTCAACCTATAGTAGGATACGCTAGGCACTGCCGTTTGAAGTCTGCCTAGAAGAGATTAATCAAACTAGCATAATGACGGATGTCTATCACCTCCCATTATGCGAAACCTATTGATAGACTACGCACGTAGAAGTGCTAGTATCAGAACCTCTGGACGCGGGTTCGAATCCCGCCGTCTCCACTATAGAGTCTGCAACCCTTGTGGTTGTAGGCTTTTTATTTTTGAGTGCACAGATAGTGCACAAATAATGCACAGCAAATAAAAAACACCCCTTATTTTAGGGTGTTAATTAAAAAAGATGAATCAAATTTATCATCTTTCGAATAATTTTGACTTGAATACCCGTTATCGTATTTTTTCCAAAATGAATGATTGTTTTTTGGAGAAGGGTGAGGGTAATTGTGAACTTTATTTAAATAAGTGTATGTCTCAAATCTTTTTATAGCATCAGTTCCAAAACAATATATTTCGGTTTCTTCATCATATTTCAATTCATTATTATCATTATTTTCATTATTATCAATAATTAAACTTTTATTTTCATCTATTTTGAACTCTGATTCGTTAATAAAAAATACGCCTTTTTCCATAAAATCTTTAGCGATATCTTTTGGATCAGGTAATTGGTTAATTTCCTCACATGATAATAGTTTACCCTTTATAAAACTAATGATTCTTCTATAAGTTATTATACTATTTTTATTATAAGAATCTTTATATACATAAGGTAAGAAAGCTACATTCTCTGTAGGATAGCCATCTAGTTTAATATTTGAATAATTTTCATTTTCTTTGTTGTAAGGATTTTTACCAATAATTAAGGCTTTCGCTTTTAACATTTATTCACCTCATAAATATTTTATTATTTCTTTCTGTGTACTAGGGTACAAATGCCCATAACGTGATGTAACTTCTTCTGTTGATGAATGGCCTAATCGTTGCGCTATTATCATAGGACTAGCACCGTGATTGACAAGCATTGATGCGTGAGAATGTCTTAATTCATGTATTACAATACGTGGGAACGTTTCACCATCCGTTAATGTATCATCTAACACTTTTAATGTGCTGGTAAACCATCTATCAATCGTAGATTCACTTAGTGCTTTAAAGAAAGTACCAAACAATACATAATTATCTTTAAAAATGTTATTCTCTTTATACCAAGTTAAATAATTTCTTAAGTCGTCCATCATGTGAGTAGGTAGGTAAATATCGCGTATGGCTGCTTTCGTTTTAGGGGCTGTCACTTCACCGTGATAGTCCGTTTTGTTTATATGGATATAATCATCGTCAAAGTTGATATCTTCCCATGTTAGTGCTCTAATTTCGCCTTTACGTGCACCACTGTAGAATAACAGCTTGAAAAATAACTTCTGTTGTATATTAGTTAATACTTCATAAAATTGGTTAAATTGCTCCAGCGTCCAATAATTTAAACGTTTTTGTGTTTCAATTTCAAAGTTACCTACTAATGATGCAACATTTTGCTTTAGATCATGATACTTCATAGCGTGATTCAATATAGATACTAAGAATACATGCATCTTTTTCAAATACTCTCCCGAACGTCCTTCTTTCATTTTCTTATTCTGAAACTTCATCACATCTTGTGTGGTCATGTTGAAAACGTCCATTGATTTAAAATAGGGTATCAAATGATTATTCGCATGTGTTTTAAGTGATTTTAAACTTGATGCCTTACGCCGTGCAGAATACCAATCAATGTATTCTTCTACCAACTTATCAAAGGGTAATTTATTGATTTTACCTATACCTTCGATTTCATCCATTATTTCATTACATTTTTTAACTGCTTCCTTACGTTGCTTAAACCCTTTACGTGTAATAAATTGGCGTGTATTCGTCTTATCATAATAAGTGATACGGAAGTAATATGTACCTCGTTTAGCATCTTTATAGATGTTGTGTGATAGTTTTAAGTCATGTTGCATGGTTATTCACCTCGATTAGGTTAAATATTCGTCATCATAAATTTCACGCATAAATTCTCCTATAGAATCGGTTACACTTAAATATTTCATATATTCAGCAAGTTCAGTTCTCTTTTTACTTCTTTCTTTTTGGTAATCTTCAATGACTTCTGGATTTTGAATGCTCTTTAATAAAATAGGATTTTCTTTAATTGTTTTAATAACTTCACGATTAATTAACTTATAAATTTGGTGTAAAACATCATGTGGCAACTCAACCGTAGCTACTTTTTCTCCAAATATAGAAGTCTTAATATCATAAAAGACTTTATTCTCTGATTCGAATAAATAGTTTAATTTATAGTATGAATTATCAACAATTTTCTTTTCGTTATTAAATGTATTAATTTCTAATCTACCACTGGATTTCAAATCATTAAAAAACGATGTGTTTTCTTCTATACTGTCATAAATTCCTGCTAATATTCTAAATTCATTTAAAAAATCTTGGCTATCATTGAAATCCAATACATCAGCTATTTTGATTAGTAGCTCATCATTTGGGGTAACTTTATTGTTTTCTACACGTGATAAAAAAGCATGAGTTACTCCTACTTTTTCACCTAATTCTTCAAGCGTAAGTGGATAACTTTTTCTAGCATTTCTAATTGCGTTACCTAACGTTCCATCTTGCTTCATAATTAATCACCTCAAAAAGAGTTTATCATAAATGTAACAAAAAAAGATAACATTTTATAATTTGTGCTTGTAATGTAACTTATTTTAGTATATATTTGTGGTGTACCAAATAAATGTAACCATAATTAGTTACAAAGGAGGTGGTTCTATGATGAAAACAAATGTACTTGAATTGAGAGGACTGATTGCTAAAAATGGGCATACTTTAAGAAGTTTTTCTAAAAGTTCTGGCATATCACTTTCTTATCTTAGTTTAATAATTAATTGCAAGGCTACACCAAGTCCAAAAATGGCTAAAAGAATATCGGCAAATCTAAATGTAAGTATTGAAGAATTATTTAATTTTGAAATTGAGGAGGAAACGAAATGAAAAGATTAGCATATCCCCATCTTTATATTCAACGTAAGGAACATGGTCATAATCAGGCTTTCGTTGCTCATAAGTTAGGTATCTCAAAAGAAAGATATTCTTTAAAAGAACTAAACAAAGCAAACTTTACATTACCAGAAGCTAAAATTTTATCTGAATTATATGGGATGAGCATCGATGAGCTTTTCAGTAATTCAATCACAGTAGGTTCATAGGAGGTTATAAAATTGAAAAATTATGTGTTTTACATGTTGCTACTAATAATAGTCACATTATTTATTGGAGTATTAACAGATATATTTATCGCATTCACATTTTACGGAATTATGGCAATATCAGGATTTACATTTAAAAATCTGGAGGTCGAATAATGAATCAACAACAATTAGAAATTTTAACATTAATATCTTATCAATTAAGAAAAAGTGTTAATGATCAATATGAATCATATGAGCATACAGTAACTGAAAATGGTAAAGAAACAACTTACCAAGTAAATAGAGAGCAACATTTGGAAGAAGTAATGAAATGGGCAACACAGCAATTAAAAAATAATTTTGAGATAGGAGAATAGGATATGGAAAACGTTAGAAAAGAAGTTGTGAATAAAGGTAAGGCGTTGGTAGATGTAGCACATTACGGTGGAGAATTAAAAGGATATAGAAAAGTTATAGATTTAATTTGTAGCAAGATGGATGATGCACAAGGTGAAACATATGGAGTATTAGGTGATTTTCTAGAGTTAGTTTCTGATAACTATAATGAAGTGAATATTTTAGAAGAAAAAGCTAACAAACAATTAAGCGATATATTAGACAAAAAAATAGCGTCATCTGGGAACTTTGGCGAGAGATCAGATAACGCATAGATAATTTTATTAACAAAACAAGCATGAATCAATGCTTATTTATATAAGCTTATTGTAACATTTTATGCTTTGTTTTCCCAGTAGGAGATGAAGAATATGGAGTTTGTACAAATCAAACTAAAACATGATTTTGATTTAAATATTATTCAATATAACAATTTATATGCAAATTCATTTAGAACATTTGATAAATGGAAATGGTCTGATTGGATTAATAAATTACAAATACCAATGATTCATACAGACAAATATAAAAGAGGGTTGGTTTTATATGGTGATGTTGAGGATGAAGTGAGGGACGGAGAAACCATTCCAAAATATCGGAAAGATAAAAATATAATTAATCGTAATGTAATCTCATTAGATTATGACAATATAACAGACTTTAAAGGATTATATCATGCTGTTTGCAACCAATTGGAAGGTTATTCTTGGGCATTTCATACAACATATTCACATACTACTGAAAAACCTAGAATACGCTTAATGGTGCCTTTAAATGAGCCTGTGAGTGCAGAAGATTATCGCAAATATTCATGTATCCTAGCAAAATACATTGGTTATGAAGTAGATGAAGCTAGTTTTGTACCATCTCAAATTATGGCATTACCAGTCAAACGTGATAAAAATGCATCGTTTATTTTTAAATATAATGACAAACCTGCTATTACCTGTGATCAGCTAGAAAAAATTTATAGTCTTGTATCTAAAAGTGAAAAGCAAGATCTAGTAAATAATTATTCTAACCAGTATCAAAAACGTAATTCATCTTATTGGCGTGATATGGCATTTGGTGTAAGAGAAGGAGAGCGTAACAAAGCCTTAGCCTCGTTGATTGGATACTTATTGAGAAGATATGTTGATACAAATCTTGTATATGGTTTAGTGAGTGCTTGGGCTCAAATGTGTAACCCACCTATAAAACAGGGTGAAGTCAATAAAACATTTAAATCTATATTGAAAAAGGATAGTAGAAATAATTAGGGAGGGGGCGTTTGTTTGGCAGATATAACTGAAGAACTTGTAACAAATGAAGATGTATTTAAAATGATTGATGAAACCAGAGAGTTACAGACAATAAATAAAAACGCTCCTACTATACCAGAACCATATATTATTAAAGGCAATTGGTTATATTATCGCAAAGTAACAGAATATACACAAAAAGAAGATAAAATTGAAGATATTTATCTTACTAGTACGCCACCTTATATTACACAACGCTACAGAAACATTGAATCAAAAGAATTTTATTATCTATTAGAATTTGAAGATGTTAAACGTCAATATAAGTTACCTGTAACAGCACAAGAAGTAACACAGTCTAAATATTTAGTCGAATTAGCAAGCAAGGGGTTAGAAGTAACTCAAAATGAGGCGAGCAGTATAGTTAAATATTTAAGTGCATACAGACGTTTTAATAATATCTCTGATTATGATGTTGCTACACGTTTGGGAGATGTAGAGGGACATTTCATATCACCTTATAAAGAAGATACAGAAAATAATAAATACAAATTATTTAATGCCGATAGAGGTTACCAAGCTTTAATTGATGCTTTTGAAACTAAAGGTAATATCGATGATTATAACAAAGGGGTTTTTCAACACATTAAAGATAAACCAATGGTAATGATGATGTTTTATAGTGCGTTAGGTTCAGTATTGATTAAACACTTTAACTTAGATCCATTTGTAAGTGAAATATCTGGTAAAACTTCTAGTGGTAAAACATTTACATTAAATATATGTGCAAGTATATGGGGAACTGAAAAATTAAAAACAGAATGGAACGCAACCAATGTAAGTGTAGAGCGTATGGCTTCATTTTTGAATTCATTTCCATTAATTAAAGACGATACACGAAAAGCAGATAAGCCATTTAAGATCCCTAGTATCGTTTATCAGTTTTCTGGTGGGCAGTCTAAAGGCAGAGGCAATTCTGACCGTTCGATAGACTACTTAGAGCCGTGGCATAATATCATGCTTTCCAGTGGTGAAGTTGCTATACCAGATATTGCACCAGATAAGGCAGGGGTAGCAGGTCGAGTGATTACATTACAAGACAATCCTTTCCCAGACATGAAGCAAGAAGTGTTCGATGAAATAGCTGAGACCATAGAAGAAAATCACGGCCTACTAGGTAAGTTATTTATAGAAAAGTATGAAAGCGAGAAAGATAAGTATAAAAATTCTTTCAAAGGCGCAGTGAAATATTTTATTAGAAAAGCTGAAGGTAATGAAGTCATGGCTAGGATTGCACGTAGTTTCGGATTGTTACAGGTAGTTGGTGAAATTTTAAATGATATTGAAGGATTTGAACATGACCCATATATCCTTACTAATCAAGCACATTATAGCATGATGAAAAACAATAAAAATATTGATAAGCCACTTCAAATGTTAGAGGAATTGCTTGAAAAGCTAAATGCAAATCGTGGTCGTATTGCATATAACAAGCATCATTTTCACGATAATACAGAATTAATGGCTATATATAGAAATGATTTTATTCTTGTTATGGCTCCAACAATTAAAGATATGTTAGGTGCTGAGTTTAATTCCATTGTTAAACAGTGGGATGAAAGAGGATACCTTGAAACGAATAATTACGGTAAACAAAAAAATATAACATTTGCTGGTGAATCTCAAAAAGGTTACGCCATTAAAACAACAATAATTAAGGAATTAGGATTTAACTTTGAAAAAATAAATTACTAGTATTACTACTTAATTACTATATTTATACTAAAAGTAGTAATTCTTGTAACCGTTGATATCAAAGGGTTTAAAGATGGTTAGATATATAAAATTACTACTATTACTACTTTGAAAATAGGAGGTTATATAGTAATACAATTAATGATCTTTCTTATAGATGTATCCCGTTAAAAAAAGTAGTAATTGTAGTAATTGTAGTAATTGGTGGCTCATAAGTGTTGGTATAACTGACTTTGAGAGATTACGCTAACTAGTAATTTTAGATTGCAAGTAGTAATTAGTAGTAACTTTTGAACTAGAGGACTTATTGATTATGGTGATGCAAATAATATCATAAACGAAGTGAGGTGCTTTACGAAATCACACCTTATGATACTGATGACAAATAAAAGTTAGAATGGAGTATATATTATGAATGATATTAACCAACCTGAGCATTTTGAAACATTAAACCAAGTTAAGCAAAACGCGTTATTAGAATTTTGTTACTCACTTAGTAAAATTAAAACCTTTAACATAAAACACTCCTCGTATGGCCTAAAGCATGTATTTGAAAGAAGGTACCGTGATGAATTGTCAGGAATTTTTGAAGGCAGCTATGTTACAAATGGACAATTTAAAGGTGCAATGCTTAAAGCAGGTTTTGAGGTTAAGGATAAAGAACAACTCAATTGGCATTTTAATGTTAGGGAGAAAAGTATTAAGTAACTAGATAAATAATGGTTTTGATTCAGCTGAACCAAATCGAAAGCCAATGAAAATAATAAACTAACTACAGATGATATGAATTGTAAGAAAATACAAATGGTAATTGTATATTCGAGGTTGATAGAAATATACATTATATAATGTCAACGCACCATATTAAAGGTAATACACATAAAATTAGTTAAGGAGTGTTCTCTATGAATCATAGACGCATAGCCCTACAAATTCTAGCTAGATTACCCACTAGTGTGAATAATGTATCCACTTCATACATCAACGCATTAGTTAAGAAATATGCTAGGAAAGAGAAAGACTTTAATGAAATAAAACGAATTATAAATCAAAATAAAAAACACAAATCGAAAGAGGTAATGACTTATGGCAAAATTAAATGAACAAGCAATTGAAATTTTCGACAATGAAATATACGCAAAAAGTTTAAAATCTAAGGAGTTAAATAAAGATTACAATAATTTAACATCACAACTACGTGATTTAGATAATAAAATTGAATACTATCGTAAAGATGGAGATTATGCAGAAGTTACTAAGTTAAAACGCAAACAGTCTGAATTGGAAAATGAAATTGTTAAACTAGACGATAAACTGAACTCAGATGATTTTGTAGTGACTGATAATGAGTTTGAACGATTCTATGATGCCTATCATAAAGAACTATCAGAACTAAAAGGCAATCATAAAGCATTAAAAAAAGAAATGAATAATCAAATAGAATCACTTATGAAAATATACCGTAAACTAATTGAAAACAAAAATAATGCTGGTCGTGTTATTTCACGTGAGCGCTATGTGGCAAGTGAAAAAACTAATCCAGGTAGTGTTAATAATATATATATAGGGCAAATGTTACATCATCAAATTAATTTAGGTGATGGTGACAAATATAATGAGCAAACTACCCCAAGAGGGTATGCATGGAAAGTAGAAAAGGCATTAGAAACTATTTCTACAGATGAGTTCCGAAAATACCACTTTGGAAAAAAGCAATGGTAAGGGAGGGGTTATATGCTTACAACAATTAAACAATCAGGGAATAGCGTGAAATATAATGAACAGAAGAATCGAATAACTGTACAGGTGCTTACGACAGAGAAATCAGTAGAAATGGGAACAACGAAAACTGTAGATCCTAACTATCAAACATTTAAACCCTATGAATTGGATGGTAATGTATTTCGAGAACTAAAAGAAAATGAGAAATTATGTGTGATGTTAGACAATAACAAAGATGATAATATACTTGCATCTATACATCGAGGGAATTTAACAGAAGTCGTCCATAACGGATTATACGGACTGGCTATAGAAATAGATGATAAACCGATAATGACAGAGTTTATAAAGTTAGTGCAACAGAATAAAATTAAAAGTGTTCAAATATACACTGACCAAGTAACATCATTGAATAAACTGATAGAAAAAATTAATTATATAAAAGCAATTTCAATTAATACTAAGTAACCATAAATGGCTTTATGGCAGTGATTATGCTATAATATAGGTATTAGAGATATCTTATATCTTTAATATTAGGAGTGCTCCTTAACAAAATTATTGGGTATAAAAGATAGCTATTTTAAAATGAAAGTCTTTCTAGTTCACTTTCATACAAACTTCAATTCAGTGTATTCTTGTGCACGTTGATGAAGGCCATCACTATTTTATGGTGGTGGTCTTTTATTATAAGTATGTGCTAATAGACAGGCATTAGTAAATTAAGGCTAAACTGAATATGGCTGATATATAAGGAAGTACCTATATATTAAAGGTATAGATATAAAGGATTACCATAATTAATGACACAGTGATAAAGCTACCTATGTTAAAGGACAGGCTATTGAGCATACAGTTTATAAGGTTGCTGCTTTAAGTGTAAGGATTAGATCCAATTGATTAAGTAGAGAGTTCGTACAGAAGGTTATTCATTAATAATAAAAGAGAAGAAACAAATTGTGATTTTAGATTTGATTTCAGTTTTAGATTTGATTTCAGTTTAAGATTGTTTAATCGATTAAGATAAAATATTTATTGAAGTTAAATTGTTAAGTTCTTCTATTAAGTTTAATTGAGAAGATAAATGTTTTCTATTGTTGAATCAATTTAATTGTGAAGTTCATTCATCAAGTTAGAAAAAGTAAATGAGATTCCAATTACAAAACTTTGTGAATTAAAATTAAAAAACAAAAGTGAAATCGAAAACTATTTTTTAATTTGGAAAACAAAAAGTAAATAAATATCAATTAATATTATTAGATCATCATGATAAGTAACAATAATATGTTAACCAATAACTAGATGTAATGTGTTATGTATAAGTATCAATACTTTGCTTATATACAATGGTTATATAGCCATTTAGAGAGTGTTATAGAGCATACACAAAAGCTTTGATAGTGTTAATCATAATGAGTATGAAAGACGTACAAAGCTATCTAATATGGCGAGTTATAACGTGTGAATATCAATATATTTATACAAGAATAAGTCTTAAAATAACACATACAAAAGAGTTCATAGGCAGTGAATATTACAACGGATGCAGCAAAATAAACGCAGATACTTTTTGGATTGAAAAATATAAAGAATAATTTTAGAAAGTTTCTTGAAAAATAAATTTGAAAATATTTTTGGGGCGAAGGAAAACCCCCGTCACTTCTGAGACGAGCGAACAACGAGCCGACCTTTTTTGCGACCAAAAGTTGAAAATGAAAGGTAAATATTCGGGAGATATCAGGAAATAATAAAGGAGATGACATATGATGGCACAAAGGAAATTGTTGTCACAACAAAAAAGTAGATTAACTAAAGAAATGCAGGATAAAAAGAAAGCTACAGAAGAAATGTTGCAAAAGCTCACGCCCTTAGCACCTAATCCTCCAGAATGGTTAGATGATACAGCCACAAAAGAATGGTATAGAATTTACCCACTGTTACAAGAATTACCAATAGCTAGTTTAGATCTAATGCTTATAAGTACATATTGCCAAGCTTATTCAGATTATATCAATGCTACAAAACGCATGAATAATAGTGATGCAATTATTGAAACTGAACGTGGTACGAAGTTAAATCAAAATCACACAATAAAACGTGATGCATTGTCACAGCTAAATTCTATTGCACCAAAATTAGGTTTAACAGTTGAATCAAGGTTGAAGATATTAGAACCAAAGCAAGATGTTAAAAGTGGGGAATCTGTATACGAATTGTTTGGTATGGATGATGACGAATAAAAAATAGGGAGGGCTATTATGATATTGAAACGTAGTAAATCAATTTTGTGGTACAAAGAAGAAATGAAAATTACTGAATATGAGCTTTTAAGCCAATACTCTCCGATTATAATAAACAGTAAAATTAAAGCAATACAAGAAAGTATTGATGCAGCATATCATTTGAGTACATCACATACTACTTTTGATGAAGTGGAAGGTATGATATCAGTTTCGTGTTCAGTAGAGAAATTGGTTATTTGGATTACAGAGCAAAAAGATGATTTGAATCGTTTTAAAATTAATAGCACTAAGAAACTAAATTTATTGAAGAAAATCATAAGTAACTATTCAACTAAGGAACAAAAAGAAGTGATGAGATACTTCAAATCTAGTGGTAGTCATAAGCCATATAAGACGATTGATAAGTTACAGGAAGATTTATACAAGGTACATCGCAATAAGCGTATAGAACGCAATGAACAACGTGAAAAAGAGAATGAAGTTATATATCAAAACTTTGTAGTGGAAGTGAAAGAATCGTTAAATAATGAACGTGAGGAGTTGGTTGTATGACAGATGTAGATTATCCAATTTTAGAAAGATACATGCGCAATTATCATAACATGGTTGATACTTATAGGAATAAACCTAGTGATATGAATGAACTTCAATATATGAATCTAGAATCGATTGTAAAGGGGGTTACAGCAGTATACAACGACTGTGATATTAAAGTACAACAGATTATTAAATTATCATGGTGGGATAATAAGAAGTATACAGATGAAGTGATAGCTGATGTGATAGGTGTAAGTACATTAACGCTAAGACATGCTAGAGAGGTTATATTAAAACATGTTGCAAAGGCAGTGGACTATGTATGAGTTATGATAAAGCAACTGTAAAAGAGTTTATATTGAATTATCACAAGATACAAGATAATAGTATTTCATGTGATGAAGATATTGGTATTGATGACTTCTTTAATGTGAATGATCAAGCAGAAACTCATGAAATAGATAATAGCAACGTTGAAGATGTGATATTCTATAATGAATTAGAAACTGTTATTGAAAGCGTAGCGACTGAAAAAGAGCATAATTTATTCTTATTACTATGTAATGGTGTGAGTTATGAAAAAGCTGGAAATATATTTGGTGTCAAAGAAGCAAGAGCTAAGCAAATGTTGAATAGATTGTTGGATAAGTTGGTGTAGATGTTATTTTAAGAAATATATTAAATAGTACTATTCAAGAGAGAAATAATGCTATACTATATATAAGTAAAAAAACAAAAAGAGTACAAATCTTTATGAATATAGTATGTTTAGAAATGATACGTTAAAAGGAGGGGTATTGGATGACGACTGTAGCAGAAAATAAATTACAAGTATATTATAATCAACTATTTGAAAAAAAAATCATTGACCTTTTTAATGAAAATGAAAAGAAAGTACTTAAAACATTGGCAGTTACTTCAAACGAATTTTCAATTAACATAGACAAAATAATTGAATCTTTGGATATAAAAATAATTGAAGAATCAATGGAAAATGATTGTTCAGGAAGAATAGATATTGCTAAAAAAGAGATGTATATAAATGAAAATCATTCAGAAAACAGAAAAAGATTTACAAAAGCACATGAATTAGCACATTATTTATATAAACATGACGGAGCTAATCACAGAACTCAAGATGTTAGTTCATATACTAATGTTAATGATTTCGAAAATGAGAGAGTAGCTAATACAGTTGCCGCAGATATATTGATGCCTAGAATGCAAGTAGAGGCGTTATATGAAGTGTTTATATCTAATAATAATTTGGATGTCCAATCTCCCTTAAACTCATCACAAAAAGATGAATTATATAATTTCATGTCAGATAAACTATGCGTTTCTAAATCGGCAGTTAGCTATAGATTATTGAATTTGGGGATTTTATAGAAGTATGAATAAATTTACGTATGAAGATATAATAGATAAATATAATGAACAAGACTACTTCGATAAAGTCATTATAAAAGTTAATATTGAAATAAACGATCCTCAAAAAGGAAATGCAGCTAGTTATAGAATCGAAAACCTAGAATTAAAAATAGATACTAATTTCAAAAACAAAGAAATTTTAAAAAAAGTAGAAAAAATTAAAAATGAAATAGAAAATGACATAAATTCATATAGAATAAAGAACAATAAAGAATGGAATCTTTTTTATTTATATAAAGAGTTTTTTCAGAAGTTAGATGAAGATTTTAATTATTACAGAGGTCAATGTACAGATTGGGAAATGTTACCCGGAATAGTAAGAGGAAATGTAAATACTAAATTGAGAAATGACTTTGAACTTATATATCAAGATGTAATGTACAGATATCCAGATGTGATAAAATATTATCCTCCTATAGCTAAAAATAAAGTCATTAATAAGAGAGAGCAACAATTGGCGCATTTACAACATTATGGTTTGAAAACTAGCTTGATTGACATTACAGAAAATCCATATATAGCGTTGTTATTTATGGTTTCTGATACAAGTAAGAATGATTTTGAGAATGCTATTATTGATTTATATTCCATAAATCAAATGATTCATACAGAAAAAAATTTGTTTAGTAGAGTAAAAATGTTAAAAAGCAATTCTAGACTAATTGCTCAAAAAGGTGCTTTTTTTAATTTTGATAAAATAGCATTAAGAGATTTACCAACTCAAATTCATAAAATACCTTTAGTAAGATTACAGTTGAATTTTAATTTTGAGGAGCTAAAAAATACAACAAAGTTATTAGATGAAAGTAATTTTGAGCTTGAAAGACTAAGTAAAAAACTTTATGATGCAGATAAAAGTGAAAAGATTGAAAGTAAAGATTTGAGAGATTTATTTAAACAGCAAAAATATACAAAAGAATTAATGACAGAAATAGATTCTTTAAAAAAATATTTTAATGATATACTTTTAGATTCAATTAGGTATCAAATAAAAAGTAAATTGGAAGAATATCATTATATTGAAAGTGAACTATTTCCAGATCTTTATAAATATATAGGATATATTCAGTCAGGATATGATTCAGATAATAAAATAAAAAAACCAAATCTTGAAATCAAAGATAATAGTAGTGAAACAACAAAACAAGATTTACGTAGATTACTTGAGTAAGAAGAAAAGAATTTAACGATTATGCAAACCACCCACACATGTCACTGGGTGGTTATTTGATAATTTTATACGTAGGTAGTACGAAACGTTAAAAAATCTACAAAAATATCAAATTAAATGTTATGATTAAATCCCTACTACTGTCTCCTAAAAATTAAAAAAGGAGATTTAATATGATAAATATTATTTCAGCAATTGGATCACTAGGAACTTTTATTATGGCGTTATTTTATTTTGTATCGGTATCAGTTCAACTTTACCAAATGAAAATTAGTTTTATCCCAGCACTTGGTTTTAATCAAATCCTTTTAGAAAAAGAGGATAATAAAACTTTAAATTTAAGAAATACGACTTCAAATTCTGAAGAAAACGAAGATTATTTAAAGCTATATAACCTTGGTGGAGGAGCTGCTAAAAAGATAACTGTCGAAGTTATCTTAGGTAAAGATAATGTAATTCAAAAGAAATATATAAATATGTTACCTAGCAAGGAAAGTTATATGTTACCTAGCAAGGAAAGTTATATGTTACCTATTAATAAAACTGTATTCGATGAATTGGATGATACTATTCAAAATAATGGTTACGAATCAGATATGAATATTAGGCTAACATATTATCACAATGTGAGTAGAAAGAAACAAGAAGTATTATTAAAAGGTCATATTGATAGTTTTAATACTTATGAAAATAAAAATGTATATGAACTACAATTTATATAAGTTTTTTATTTATAATTAGTTTTCAATAAGTATATTGGGGTATTTAATTATCAAGCGACGTGGAACGCTTAACAAACTGTATTAAATTAGCCTATCTGATTAGATAGGCTGTTTTTTATTTATTTAAAAACTCATTGAGTATTGGATTATTATTTTCTTTTTCAACAACCACTGATAGATCCTCGGTTACATCTTCTTTTATATCTATTACATTTTCTTCGATTAAACTTTCAACTCGATTAGCTACTTCTTTTGTATTCCAACCTATTTTTTCAATTTCTTTTTTGTAATCCATATGTATTCTCCTTGATTGTCTGAATTTATCTAACGATTGATTATAATTGATTATAAGAAAAATAGATATTAAATTGATTTATAAGAACAAGTGTTCTATTATATTCATGAGGTGATTATATGATTCCAAATTTAGATTGGAATAAAAACTTTCAAGAATTTCAAGAAATATTAAATTCTGGTATTAATCCAGAGTGGTTGTACAATGCCAAAGCGAATATGATTTTAAATCCTGCATACACAGGAGAAGGTAAACAATTTTTCTTCACAAAAGATATTATAAAAGCTAGTAAAACGATTCCGTTTTTTTGAGGTGATTATATGAAACCAATCAATCCAGATGTACCAGATGAATATAAATACACAAGTGATTACCGAGAAATACCTAGAGAATATCTTAATCCACGTATACAAAAAGGGCGTGGAATCGTTAAGTGACAAGCGTTTAAGACGATGCCCGAACAATATGAGCAACTAGAATAATACATACAAGACCAAAATAAAATTGAAAAACCGATATTAGACGACGATCAATTGAATGAGCTTAATAACACATTAATTTTCAAAATGTATAACGACCCATCAATAGAACTACGTTACTTCGAGAATGGATATATTAAAACAAAAGTAGTTACATTCACAAAGTAGATGTGCATACAAAAACACTACACATGTATGAAGATAATGGAATAAGTGTTTTAAACTTAAAAGATATACTGGAGATAAAATAAAAAGACACAGTAGTGTGCCCTTGAAAATTATTAATTAATTGGTTCTACTTCATCTAAAATTTCATCTTGTCTTTTTTCCATTGCTTCCATTTCTTTATCACTATATTCCTCATCGCCGTACATTTTATCGGAAAGTCCGAAATATTCTTCTTGTAGTTTTTCTTCTTTATCTTGTTGAGCTTTTTCAGCTTCTTGTTCTTTTGCACGTTCTTGTTGATAGAATTCTTCCATCTCATCTGTAGCAAATGCGTCAGTTCCACCTTCAATGTTTTCTCTAGCCCATTGTTCTTCGTCGATTGGTTCTTGTTCCACAGGTACTTGTTCTTGTGATTGAACAGGTTGTTGCTCCTGTGTATTAACTTGCTCTTGTGATTGAGTAGTTTCATCTTGCGTTGCTACTTGTTCATCTGATTTAGATTTTTCATCATCAGTTTTCATACTATCATTAGACTTCTTATCGTCATTAGATTTTTTATCATCTTTTTTAGACGACTTAGTTTCTTTCTTATCCTCTGATTTACTTTCTTCTTTATTCCCACATGCTGCCAATACTAAGACACTTGCTAATAATATAAATAAAACTTTTTTCATTACACATTTCTCCCTTATAATAAAATTATTTTATATTAAACAACCTACATTTGCATACACGTATATAACGTGTGAACGCAGATTGATTATTCCCAATTGTGATGCTCAAAAACTTGTAGTGGCTCAAATTTGATTACATATCCCTTATAGTAATTAATAACTTAATTGTACTATACATAAAAATTAATAGTGATAACAAAAAGTTATGATTAATCTTGAAATTTAAGAATTTGTTTATAGTTAATGATAATATTGGAGTAATTTAAAATGTAAAACGAACAACTATACGTTTATTCATTTCTCGATGCAATACAGAGTGAATGTCAGAGCCTATAACTAAGTTGATTTGTCAGTAATAGCAAAATTCAATGATATATTAAATAATATTTTTTAAAATCAACTTGCTAATTATTAAAATACTGCGGATAATTTAAATGAATATTAATTTAGGTAGGAGAGATAAATATTGGTTGAGAAAACAAAAACATGGTGCTTAAAATATATATGGTACATTTTATTAGGTGCAATTGGTGGAATAGGGATGATGATATTGTTTTATATTTTATGTATCTTTAATGAGAAAAGTTTAGAAATAATTAAAGTTTGTATTTCTTTTACAGCTATTTTTGCTACATTTGGTGGTGCTTATTGGGGTGCTAAAATTTCTGGAGATAATGCATTGAATCTAAAAGAAAAAGAAATAAATTATGAAAGTAAAAAAGAATATATTACTAATCACCATAAGATGCTGTCAAATTTGGAGAGTAAAGGATTTAATGCTATCAAGCAAAATTTAAACAAATGGAATAATAATTTACTGAACGAAGATGAACAGGTTTACGTATGTGTGCTTGAAATTAAAGAGGTTTTAGAGGAAATTAATAGTATACATAGTGAAGTAGAAATAACAGATAAAATTTGTGAAAATAAATTTAAAGAGATACAAAAAAATATAGAGACTTTCAAAAACAAGAAATGGATTAATGAGGTTGTTCATAATCTTGATGCATCAGGTAAAGAGCAAGTTAATGAAAATTTGAAAAAAATTAAGCATGAAATATTTAGATTAATTAAGAAAATAGAATATAGTCTTGATGAAATACCAAAATACGATATATATGAATTAGAAAAAGGCTTAAGATAAAATTGATTATAAACTAATAATATATGTTGTCTTACTTTGAATATGAATTATAAAATAAGAGTGCACAAATTTATGCTGTTTTTTCAATTTTAACATTTTACATCTAATCTGTAAGGCAATGTAAACGTTGATATGACAATGCTTATAGCGACTTTCAAACGTATAGATAAACGGTATAATGAACTCCCGCCGTCTCCATATAAGAAAAGCCTATGACTTAAATGGTCATAGGCTTTTTATTTTGATACAAAAAACCGTAAAAACCACCAAATTAATTTAAATGACTGATCAAATAAATTAATAAGAGCATACATAACAAAGAAGTATTTTGTATAAAGAATATTTATAATTGAAGACCTCAATGTATTTTCGAAAATAATCCGTAAAAATGTGAATATATGGTAATAAATGCTACATACATAGTTATTAAATCGATGAAAGTTAGAAATAATCGAAATTTATAAAAAGTGATTAATAAAATTATTTTTTCAACTACTACATATCTGACAAGGTGCTTGGCGTTTTGTATTCAAACATAAAACTTATAATTTTATTATAAAAATGGTGTTTATATATTTGTAAAAGTGGAATATTACTAAAAGGACTCCAGAATCCTATTCTCATTCACATTTCCCAATCCTTTCTATTATTTTAGGTTCCTCAACTTTTAATAATAGAGGGGGTATTTTTTTGTTCATTTATAATAACTAAGGTTCTGTTGTATTCATGAGATAATAATATAAAAGTAATAAATCCAGATGCACAAGTTAAAAGAAAATGAAGGTAAATTTAAAGTTGTTATGAATAATAATGCAAAAAGATATGTTGGTAGTAACGGCAAAGCTAAAATTATTTATGAAAAAACAAATAAATGAGAATTATTAACTTCAATCGAAAACATAGAAGGTGGAGTAGGGAAATGTATTTTAGCCACTGGCGGGTGACCTTATTGGAGGTGCTTGAGGCCGTACAGCTATTGGTGTTGGTTATGCAATAGGAGCAGAAGCAAGCTGTTTTGATTAATAAATTAAATGTAGTAATAACTTTTGTTGTAATAAGTGTAATTTCCAACAATATTTTTGGCTTGCCGTCATTGAGTATAATTTCATCTATAATTTTACTGTTTATATTATTATTGATAAGTTATAAATAAAAAATAAGTATTTTGTGTATGTTAAAAAAATTGTGTTACCACAAATTGTGTAACATTTATCAAAAAGGCAGGGGCTAAAAAGGCTTAATGATAATATTTTTATATCATTTGAAACTTACATATACAGTGGAAATATACTCCTGCCTTCTTCATACAGGGAGGAGCCAGGACTTAAATATCTATAGCTAAAGAATAAACATCAATTTCTCCTGAGGTTATACAGAAATTGGTGTTTTCTTTGTTATTTATGAAATTTTAGCCCCATGCTAAACAGGACTGATATAAAAATCTGCCTTGTTTTTGATACAAAAAATCTCAAAAATCTCTATAATTTAAATATCTAACCAACTAAATTAAAGAGCACTTAAACGCCTATGGATTATATTATACCAAAAAAACTGAGAACAATATAACTGTTTTATGAGATAAAGATATGATAAAAATGTACAAAATAGAAGTTAAAGGAGCTAAATTAACAAACATCTTTGGGGATTGTTATTTATAATGGTAATTAGAAATCGTTATAGCGAGACAATAAGCAAAATAAGTTGTAGAACTTATCACGTCCAAAGTAACACTATTTAATTTGAGACACTAGAAATACTAGGAAATAATAACCCGAGAGCGAACTATACTTAACTGTAAGTAATGGCAATCATTAAAGTTCCAGAAATAATTATTTTATGATTCATTGTTTAGTAATCCTTTTGAAAGACTCAGCGTAATAAATTTAATATCTGAAAAATTCACACGTTCTAGCATTGATTTACTGCTTTCCAATATGAATAGTAACTTTTTCGCTAAACCCTGCTTATCAATAAGTTTAATTGCATTGTAAATTAATTGTTCCTATTTTTAGCTAATTTTGTCATTACACTTCACATTTATGAAAGAATATTACCTCTTGTTTTAATTTAATATAGATTTTTTCAATTTTCGTTTATTACCATAGATATATTATAATTGGCATGTTGATTCAATTTCTCAAGAAACTCATTTAATTGTTTGTCACTAGGAAATCGGCATTCTAGTAGATAACAAGCATCCCCAATAATTTTATAATTATGAACGACAAATTGTTGTTCTGCATTTATAAAATCTAAAAATGAATTATGTGATATTTTGTGTGTATAAATATTAATAAACACATGTATTTTGCAATTTATAGCTTGTTGATTAATAGATATGGTATAACCCTCAATAATATTGTCCCTTTCTAATTTTAAAACGCGATTATTGGCAGCTTGACCAGTTAAATTAACTCTTTCACCTAATTTTTTCATAGATATTTTACTATCGCTTTTTAATTCTTCTAAAATTTTGAAATCAATTTCATCCATTATATTGTCCTCCTTTTTTCAAATTCCAAGTGAATTTAAAAAATATCTTTCAAATTTATATGTATTAAACCTTTTTAAGTATTTAAAATTAACGTATCACATTTATAAAGGAGATAAATTATGAAGATTAATCATTTGAGAAATGCAACATTAATCGTTGAATTTGCGAACAAAAGATTTTTAGTAGATCCCATGCTTGGAGAAAAAGGTTCATTTTCAGCGTTTCCTAACGCTCCAAGAGAAAATGAAAATAACCCCTTAGTTGATTTACCTATATCTGTAGACTTAATACTTTCTAATATTGATGCTGTTATTTTAACACATTTACATTTAGATCACTTTGATGAAGCTGCCCAACAACTTATCCCTAAAGATATGCATATATTTGTACAAAATAACGAAGATGCACAACAAATTAAACAAATAGGATTTAATAAGGTGGAAGTCTTAACTGAGAACACGCAGTTTGAAGATATACAATTAATTAAAACATCAGGTGAACACGGCAGGGGGGAAATTTTAAATTATACAGGACCTGTGTGTGGAGTTATCTTCAAACATAATAGTGAGAAAACTTTGTACGTAGCAGGAGATACAATTTGGTATAGCAAAGTTAGAACAACAATTGATAGTTGCAAACCGGATGTTATTGTTGTGAATGGCGGAGATAATCAATTTTATGAAGGTGGATCGCTTGTTATGAATAAATTTGATATTTATCAAACCGCTAAAGCAGCGCCAAATTCAAAAATTATTATTGTTCATATGGAAGCTGTCAACCATTGGAACCTTTCACGCAATGAATTGAAAACATTTATAAAAGAAAAAAATATTGAATCACAAGTTTTAGTACCTAATGACGGAGACACATACAATTTTTAATAAAGGAGAAATGATTATGGCCTGGACAAATACGAAAGATGGTTTAGAAATATATTATGAAGTACAAGGAAAAGGATCGCCAATCATTTTTCAATCAGGTTATATGGGTATTCATGATATTTGGCAAGAACAAGTTAAACTATTGAAAGAAAGTTATTTATGCATAACACATGACAATAGAGGTTATGGTCTTTCAAGCAAGCCTGTAGATTCTTCATTTTATACTATGGAAAAAAATGCAGAAGATCTTAAATCTGTACTCGATGCAAATAATATTACTGAACCTATATTATTAGTTGCTCACTCAATTGGTAGTCTGGCTTCATTAGCTTTTGTTACAAAATATCCGCAACTCGTCAAAGGAATTATAATGGCAGGTGGAGGTTCTTTTACAGGGGAATCAGCACTAAAAGCTGGAGGAAATGAGGAAATGTTTGCAGCTTATCAAACAACACCGAGCGAAGCACAGCAATTTTATCAACGTTTAGGTTGTTCAAGTGAAATTGCATTAGAAGCATCTAAATGGCAGCCTACTGTTTTCAAAAACCAAACACGAGCAATGTTGTATTATAGTGCAGACTCCAAATTGTTATCATTAGACGTGCCTGTCTTAGTTATTCATGGGAAAGATGATGTAGTTTCAACTAAAGAAGGCGTTTATGAAATTGTGGAAAACTTACCAAATTCAGAGTGGTTAGAAATGGAAAATGTCAATCACTTCCCACAATTAGAAGATCCTGAAAACTTAAATATTATTATTGAAAAATTTATTGAAAAATACTTTAATTAAACATTAATCTAACAATGACATAATTTTTAGTGAATATAGAAAACGTTGCAAGTGAAAATTATTCATACAATATTTATTTATGATTGTTTTCTAAAATGTTTGTTTATAAGAGCATTGGACATAAGTCTCCATTCTCAAAATAAAGGATTAATCCATTTTAATATGGGTTAGTCCTTTTTATATAATGATCTCAAGATTCTGATCATACACGCTTCTCTGAGTATTGTTCGAACTGTAGTCTCTCACTCATACTATCCCCTAGACGTCAGCACGATATAAAATCGATAGAATTCGTTTATTAATATGGAAAAAATAAGGCCCTTTCTTATTAATAAAATTACCCTCACATAAATTTAAAACGAAGCACTATATATAGGTTATAAAATGAATTAAATTACACTACCAATGGAAAGTTCAATTTTAATTTCTCTGAATGGCATCGCACGATTTATAAACGAAATTGTTGAAACAATTTTATAAAGTGAATTTAACTAATATTAACACCATCTAAATACTAGTTCATATCATCCTAAAATTAGTTTGACAGTTTCATAATCAATGTCTTTAACAATCTCTCATTGATGACCAATCTATGTTTTTCGCTAGCACAAAAATAGAAGCTAATGTTAACAGATACATTTTTATGAAAAAAAGTATATAAAACTATGAAAATACGAAGTTACTTTATAATGAAAATTTTAAAGATAAAATCATGTCTTATATAAAAAAGGGAGTGACACCCTTTTAACTTAAGAGAAAATTGATTTAATGGGAATACACTCAGACAAAGAAATCAAAAATTTAACAAAATAAATGAATGAATCAAAATGAGCAGAAAAAAGGAGGGTAAAGCGTAAAAGTAGAACTGAAATAAAGAAATATAGAAAGAAAGTTAGAGAATACTTGAAACGTGAATATAGATATCAAATATCCATCTTTAATGAGTTACAAAATTTCATAAAAATAAACATCGATTTCTATATAGTTTCAATAGAAATCGATGTTTATTTTTTAGTTAGAGATATTTATGTACAGGACGCTTTTAATATAACTGTTGTTAATCATCGATTATATAAAAATGTGATATTTTTAGTTTACTATAATTGATTTTGTTTTATTTTCAAATACTTTCTTATATTCAAAGTTTTAGATAATTGATCAGAAATTATTAAACCTAGAGCAATAGAACCAGCAATAAGTATAGTTCTAATAAATGTATTGCTTGCATCAGTGAAATTTAGTGTTACAAGTTGCTGCATAGCTCTAAAAGCCAAGCTTCCTGGGACTAAAGGAATAATACCTGGAATCATAAAAACAACAACAGGAGATTTGAGTAATCTACTCATTATATGGCTGATTAAACCTAAGGTTAAACTTCCTAGTAAACTGGTGTAGATACTATCCATTTGAAACCATGTGTTTAATGTGAAATTAACTATATAACCTAGTGCACCAGCCAAGCCAGCTGCAAAAAATAGCTTTTTTGGGGCGTCATATATAAGTGCAAAAAAATAAGAAGCTGTAAAACTAAAAAATAAAGTGTAAATAAAAGTCAAAATAACGCCCTCCTAAAAAATCAAATAAGCAATTGAAATCCCTGACCCAATAGCAAAAGCAATTACCAAAGCTTCTAAAAATTTAGCTGTAAACATTAACATATGTCTGCTGAATAAATCCTGTATAGCAGTAGTAATTAAGACTCCAGGAACAATAGGCATAATAGAAGCAATCATTGCTGGACCAATTGTCTCATTAATATTAAATAGTTTTGCGCTTAATAAAATGATAAAACCTACTATAAAAGAAGCAACCAATTCGGGTATAAACATTGTTGGTGATCTACTTTGCATCCACTCAACAATAAAAAATCCAACAGAGCCAGCAATAAATGTAGGAATAATATTATGCCAATCGCCACCATGTAAATATAAAAAGCTAAGTGAAATAAATCCAGCCGCAATAAGTTTTTTCCATAAAGCGATGGTTAAAGTCGTATGTTCAATATTGGTCAAAAGATTATAAGCTTGATGAATTGAAATACTATTATTGGTTAGTTGACGTGAAATAGAGTTAACCCGAAAAATTTTAAGTAGATTTGTTGCGTTTTTATTGATTCGAACAATACGTGTATCGTGACTTTCACTAAGAGAAAAATTTATGAAGTTATTTATAACGTATCCTTGACTATTATTATAGCCCATACAGAGAGCCATTCGTTTCATTGTGTCTTCTACACGTGAAATTTCAGCACCTGAAGATAGTAATATTTTACTGGCAATTAAAATAACACTCATAGTTATTTTATCTTGAGAACTATTCAATATTCTGTACCTCCAAATCAATAATAATGATGTTATTTTAATACTAATTTTTTCCAATGAAAGTAAATAAAATATTGCTAAAAAATAATGCAGCAAAATTTTATTTTGAAATTATTTATGATATGTAACATTATTTCTAATCAATGTATCTTCTAATGTTCTTAGCTTATCTAACGAAGTTTCGGATGTACGTTTTCCTAATTCTAAGACTAAAGCGTCTATAAGGGCGATAATTGGGACGATTGAGAAATGATCTTTGCTAACGGACAACTTCAATGTTACTGAAGCATATTCGATAATTGGAGAAGAATCATAATCTGTAATTAACAATACGTCATTCCCTTGAGTCTTTGTTTCTTTTACCGCATTAATGACTGAATATGTGTAGGGTTCAAATGCAAATACGATAAGAATATCTCTGGCAGCCATTTTAGTTATTTTATCAAGTGTTGCATCTGTATCACCACTTAGTTGATGGACATTTAAATAGAATTCATTTAATAAGTGTTCAAGGTATAAAGCAGTTGATTTGTAAGGTCTAGTTCCTAGAATACTTACACTTGTAGCTTGTTCAATATATTGAACTGCTACATCAAAGTTAGTAATTAAATCAGTTTTCAATGATTGGTTTAATAAATCTACGCTTTTATCCCATACGTTAGTCAAAGTATTGGTCTTCAGGTTTTCACTATGGAGAAAAGCATTTTTTAAAGAGAATTTAGTATTAATAGGTAGAGCTTCATTGTAAATATCTTTTCTAAAATCATTAAAGTTTTTATAATCCAAAGCATTAATGGTTCTCATCACTGTAGAAATACCCACATCTGCTTTATTTGAGAGTTCCTTAATAGTTGTAAGGCCTAAATCTTCAAAATTTTTAAGTATATAATTACATAGCTTTTGTTGTTTTTTAGGTAAAGTACTTTTTCTATTTACAAGTTTTTCTTTTAAAGATAATGTTTTTCTTTTCATTAAGAACCCTCACTTTCCTATTATAATTCTTATTTTAATTAATAATAACAGAAGAATTACAGTAATCAAATAACAATATAAGAATAAAAAAATTCCTTTTTTAATTTAAAAGGTTTACATTTATTCATTTTTGGTGTTAAAATTCATATCAATAAGATTAAGGAGGCAATTAAATGTTGAATTTTGATATTAAAGATTTGAAACCAAAGGTACAAGATTTTTTAAGTAAAGAAATTCCATTATATATAAATGGAAATTACACTCAATCAGTAAATAACAATAGTTTTGAAGTAATCGATCCTTCAACAGAAGATATTGTTGCAAATGTAAGTGAAGCTGGTGAAAAAGATATAGATATTGCAGTTGAAGCTGCGAGGGAAGCTTTTGATAATGGTGCTTGGACAAAAATGGAAGCGCATACAAGGTCGAATATCATATATGAATTTGCTCGATTATTGAAAGAAAATAGGGAAGAACTTGCTGAGTTAGAAGCCATTGATAGTGGTAAACCTTATGAAGTAGCTTTAGCAGACGATATAGATGGTACAATTCAACAATTTGAATATTATGCTGGTTTTGCGACAAAAATATCTGGAAAAACAACGCAAATATCAAATGATTTAGTTAGCTATACTTTACATGAACCAGTAGGGGTTGTTGGTCAAATTATACCTTGGAATTTTCCATTGTTAATGGCTGCTTGGAAATTAGGTGCAGCGTTAGCAGTAGGTTGTACCATCGTAATTAAACCAGCAACAGAAACTCCATTATCACTACTTTATGCGGCTGATTTATTTAAACAAGCTGGTTTTCCAGATGGCGTAGTTAATATAGTACCAGGTCCAGGGCATACTGCTGGCGAATTTCTTGTTAATCATGAAAATGTAGATAAGGTAGCGTTTACTGGATCAACAGATGTTGGAAAAAACGTAATGAAAGGAGCAGCAGAGCAAATTAAAAATATTACATTAGAATTAGGTGGGAAATCTCCTGCCATACTGTTAAAAGATGCTGATTTAGATGAAGCTATTGATGGTGCTTTTGATGGAACAATGTATAACCAAGGACAAAACTGCAGTGCTTGTACAAGAATTTATGTACACCGTGATATATATGATGAAGTTATTGAGGGATTAAAAACAAGAGCTGAAAATGTAAAAGTAGGCCCGAGCATGGAACATTCATCAGATATGGGGCCACTTATTTCTAAGAAACAGCAAGATAAAGTTATTGATTATATTAATAAAGGCAATGAAGAAGGAGCAAGATTAATTTTCGGTGGTAGTAAAGTAAATAAACAAGGTTATTATGTAGAACCTACTATTTTTGCAGATGTCGAAGATGATATGACAATTGCAAGAGAAGAAATTTTTGGTCCTGTAATGGCAGTATTTGTATTTGATGAAATTGATGAAGTTATAGATAGAGCAAATGATAGTGAATATGGGTTAGCTTCAAGTGTGTGGACACAGAATCTAAAAAATGGCCACTATATTTCTAAAAAACTTAAAGCAGGAACGGTTTGGATTAACACAGTTGGTCTTGAATTAGAGACAATGCCTTTTGGTGGCTATAAACAGTCTGGTATTGGTAGAGAAATGGGTGGTGAATATGGATTACAAAGTTATACAGAAGTCAAAAGTGTAATGATTAATATTGATTAAATAAAAAATTAAATGGAGGATTCATTATGTATAAACCATATGGAATGATTGCAGCGTTACCAACACCAATGTTAGAAAACGGAGATATTGATTATGATTCATTTGGTAATTTAATTGAACATGTAATTGCTGGGGGTCTTCAAGGCGTACTTGTCGGGGGGAGCACTGGCGAGTATTCATTAATGACTACAGAAGAACGAAAACAAATTATAGAATTTGTAACTTTAAAAGTGAATCGCAGAGTACAAGTTATGGCTGGAACAGGATGTCATCGTACATCAGACACAATTGAATTAACACAATTTTCAGAAAGCGTAGGTGTTGATTCGGCCTTAGTTATAAATCCATATTATATGGTTACAAGCGACGAAGGTATTGTAGGACATTATAAAAAAATAGCAGAAAATACGGATGTTGGGATTGTTATTTATCATTATCCAGAAGCTACCGGTGTTGAACTTGCGCCAGAGCTTATCCATGAAATTAGTAAAATTGATGGAGTGGTAGGCATTAAAAATACTGCAGATGGCGTGCACACTTCCAAAGTACTTGATTTAGTTAAAGATGACCCTGATTTTTCATTATTAAATGGTTTTGAAAATTTATTTCTACCTTCATTAGCAATTGGTGCACAAGGTGCTATAGGTTTAGTAGATAATTTAGTTCCAGATAAAATTGCTCGTTTATACCAGCTTGTGCAAGATAATAACATTCAAGAAGCAATAGAATTAAATAAAAAATTGCTACCTTTATATAATTTATTAGAAGAAGAAACAGTGCCTGGTACAGTAAAAGCAGGATTAAAGTTATTAGGCATTTCTGGAACGACATGTCGTTTACCATTAAAACCAGCCACTCAAGCATTTGAAGAAAAAATGAAAGTAGTATTGGATGAAATAAATAATAGTTAAATTAGAGGTGATCAATATGAAAGACGTAATTATTATCGGAGGCGGCCTAGCTGGTCTTTCAGCAGCTTGGCGCCTCAAAAACCACAACATATTATTACTAGAATCATCAAATCGTGTAGGCGGTCGTGTAATGTCAGAAAGACGAGGTAACTATTGGTTGAACTGGGGCGGTCACGTTTATGCTGGAGAAGGATCAGCCACAGATGAATTATTAAAATCTGTAGGTGTTAAATCTACACCTGTGCCTGGAACATTATCTGCTATGCATCTAAATGGAAAGCTATTATTGAGCGGAAGAGTAGAACTTTATCCATTCAGAGCACCGATGTCTTGGAAATCAAGACTTGCAATGTTAACTGCTGGCGCAAAAGTTAGGTTGGCAGTTATGAAGTATAGTAAAGTTGCGAAAAAACGTCCCTTAGAAGAACCTAGTGTCCAACAACAACGTATTTTAGATTTTATGAATAATAAAACTTTTTCTGAATTTACTGGTAAATTACCTACTGATGCGGATGCTATCTTTCGACCTACAGTAAGTCGCTCTACAGGTGACCCAGAACAAATATCAGCTGGCGCAGGTGTTGGCTACTTCGATATGATTTGGAGCAAAGAGGGTGGGCTCTCAAAAAATATAATAGGAGGACCTTCAACTTTAACCAACACAATAGCATCTACATTAAAACATCAAATTGAACTTGAAACAGAAGTTCTAGAAGTAATTCATAACCAAGATTTTGTGACAGTTCGTTATATTAAAAATGGTAAGGAAATTACTGAAACAGCTCGCTATGTAGTTCTAGCAACTCCTGCGCCTATAACTAGAAAAATAACTAAGAATCTTAGTAATCAACTTGATAACGCATTAAGTAAAATCAAATATGGGCCTCACGTGAGTGCTTCATTTTTAACAAATGAAAAAGGAAAACAAGTTTGGGATGATGTATATGCTTTTGCAACACCAAAAAAATCATTTGATGTTTTGATTCATAATTCTAATGTGAATCATGCTTCAGAGAAAAAAAGAGAACAAGGTAGTAGTTTTATGACTTTTTCTCCAGCAAACAGAGGGAAAATGTTAATAGATAAATCAGAAGAAGAAATTTTAGAAATTTATTTAAATGACTTAGAGGACATGTTCCCAGGATTTAGAAATTACGTTGTAGAAGGGCATGTTAATAAATTTCCATATGGTTCAGCATATGTCTACCCAGGTCGTGCTAAGATTCAACCTATTTTAACTAAACCTGAAGGAAGATTATATTTAGCTGGAGATTATTTAGGAACGCTCTACACTGAGACTGCAATTCAGACAGGGTTTACAGCAGCACAGAATATTAATAGTCTATTAGAATTCAATGAAGTTGATGAAGATACTGAATTTCAATCTATTTTGTAAGCGCTTACTATACTTTGAAATAACTTTACAGATAAAGTAAGTTAGAAACACTAAATATAACCAATTTTGATTTATTTTATCCTATAAGAATTTTTGTGATTTATAAAGATAAAGAATCTAATTTAATTGATTTTAAAGTATTATTATAATCTAAGGTTAGTACTGATTAGTCCTTGCTATTTTCGATTATATTAATTTTATTTATAACTTGTGGGATAAAATATAGGCAAATTGGCCGATTTAAATACGAACATAAATCTTGTCATAACATAACAATTTGAACCCAATTGCTATGTTATGTCCTACAAGAATATTTTACAAATAATCGTAAAAAGGGGATGACATGGGTAATGAGCAAAGATAATAAAGCAGCCATTAAGATGGCATTAGCTTATCTGAGTTTTATTGTAGGCGCCGGTTTTACAACGGGGCAAGAGTTGCTTCAATTCTTTGTTAACCATGGTAATTATGCTTATATAGCTGTAATAGTTACAGGTTTTATTGTCACTTTTGCAACAAGACAAATTTCAAAAGTTGGTTACCATTTAAAAGCAAGTACGTATGAGATTGCATTAAATACTATTTTCGGAAAATTTATTGGCCGTATTATTGATTATCTCACAATATTTTTCTTGTTTGGATTAACAGTTGTTATGATAGCTGGTGGAGGTTCAGCCTTACACCAAGGTTTTGATTTTCCAATTTGGAGTGGGTCATTGGCAATTGTTATATTACTATTCATTGTTTTACAACTTAAATTTGACCGTATTATGACTATTTTAGGATCGGTCACTCCATTTCTTGTGATTGCAGTATTAATTATCGCAGGGTACAACATTATTAATCCAACGATTCCATTTTCAGATGTGAGCAACCATGTTAAGCCTTCTCAAACCTCAAGTCCGACATGGTGGTGGGATGCTATTGTATATGGTGGATTGATTATTGGTAATAGCTTTGGATTTTTAACTATTATTGGTTGCGATTCTATTAGTCACAAAGCAGCTCGTAGGGGATCTTTTTATGGTGGTTTATCATTTAGCATTTTATTATTAATTATGACTAGTGGTTTATTAGCAAATATTCAAAAAGCAAATAGTGTTGATATACCAACTTTGTTACTGGCAAATGATATTCATCCATTTATCGGTATTTTTATGTCAGCTGTTATGATTGCTGTTATATTCAATAGTTGTGTTGGTATGTTATATCCATTTTTAAACAGATTTACTAAACCAAAAAGTAAACAGTACGTCGTACTACTTAGTGTCTCATTAATCGTTTCATTTTTACTTAGTTTTATTGGGTTTGTTGATTTAGTGAACTTCGTTTTCAAAACATTTGGTTATGTTGGGTTATTAATTAGTGCAGCTTTATTAATACGATGGGGTTATAATAAATTCTCAAAAACAAAATTGATGTAACGAAAAAAGTTTATCAACTTTGTTTTTAATAAATTAAGATAGCAATTTTAAAATATGATTGTAGGTTATTAGAGTTAGAGAGTTTACAAGCACTATTTTAATTCTAGTCGATATCAATTGCCAAGTATCTAGATTAAGAGATAACCCTGCACAAACATTTTCTCAAATAATTGTTAAATCTAACGGATTATTTATCTTTGATAAGGGATATCCTGAATTTATAGCAAATAGAAGCGACCTGTGACTGAATTAATTAGGTGAAAATGCATGCTTAGTTAACAAACTTACACAAATTGAAATTGATAAAAGAGATTTAATAGTAAATTTTTCGAGTTCTGACTCAATAAAATATTTGAGAACGCTAACAGAACAACCGAAATTCATAGAATTTAAAGTTGTACTATTAACGATAATTCCTATAAATATAACGAGTGATATTGTAAATTTTATTGTAGAAAACACAAGTAAATAGAAAAGATGATTTTGAAAAGTTACTATTGGATAATTTGTTTGGTAAACTTAACAAACATTTTCGAAGTTAAACTTCTTAATATAAAGTTAAGAAGTTTTTAATTATATATCGATAATTAGCGCTATCTTAAATGTTCAGAATAATTTTATTGAAATATTACGTTTTGGATTAATTGTTGATATTATCAATACATTAATAAGTTGTATTTTTTTCATAATTAATCAAAGTTTATTCTATAATTATTGATATGTGAATAAATAAATATGAGTTTACTATATTTATAATAATAGATAATTTGTTAAGGAGAGAATTATATGCCCAATTTAAAAAATAAAGTAGTACTAATAACTGGCGCTAATAGAGGACAAGGTAAATCAATTACAGAACACCTAGACTTTCTTGGGGCAAAAATAGCTGTAGGGTCACGTAATTTCCAAGATGCTATTAGTGTTTCGCAGAGTTTAACAAATAAATCTATCCCTATTAAGTTAGATATAACTAAGGAAGAAGATTGGAAAAAAGCTGTGAATACAATTTTAGAGGAATTTGGACAAATAGATATATTAGTTAATAATGCTGGTGTTTACCGACGTCAGTCTTTTTTAGAGAGCACATTGGAGGAATATGAAAAGTTAATAAATGTTAACCAAATAGGCATTTTTTTAGGAATGAAAAATGTAGCTAATCAAATGAAAAATCAACAACAAGGTTCTATTATCAATACAGTTTCTATATCTTCTTTCTCTCCTATTAATCAATCTTCTTTATATGCTTCAACAAAAGCTGCCGTGACAACTATGTCTAAAGCAGCAGCTATAGAATTAGGCGATTATGGCATACGCGTTAATATGGTACACCCTGGTGGCGTCGATACAGGAATGTTTTCGGAAAGTAAAGGCGGAAATTCTTTTTATGATTCCATACCTCTTCATAGAATTGGGAAGCCAATAGATATAGCAAAAGCGATTGCTTTTTTTGCTTCTGATGAAAGCTCATATTGTACGGGAACAGAACTAGTCGTAGATGGAGGAATGACTTTAGGTACGGATGCGTAATTAAACTAATAATTTGTTATTATTTTAATTACTAATTCATATAGTACATAAGTGATGATTTTGTATCAAAACAATATTTTAATGTTTTTATTCAACTATACTTATTTAGTAGGAATTGTTTACAATATTACAAACGAAAATTTATTAAAATCATATGATTTGGGGAATATACTTATTTAGATGGTAATAACGTTTATGATATTAGTGAAAAGAGTAAAGTTAAATTTGAATTACCATCTATATCTGATGCCTCATACCTTAAAAAACAAGCTATAGTGATTTCGATTATATAAATTGGGATAAGGCGAACAATTTTTCCAGAAGGTAGTTGTGTACTCATTAAGAAAAAACATAAAGTGTTAAGTAATTAATATTAAAATAATCTATTAATTGAGCATAAACTTTATCTTTCCAAACGTATCTATTTTTGTCTAATTCTATAAATTTATTTTTGAAAATAGTTCTTTCAATATGTTTTAAGTAATTAATAAATTTCTCATATTGGCCATCGATAAAATTATTTAATGAGCTTACTCTATCTAAAATTGTCCCATCTAAACCAAATAAAGTTGCTTTATCATAAAAAGTCTCCCAATTGTTTAAGAATAGTTAATAAAGTAAATCAATGTTATCGAATAATGAAAGTGCAAAGTTATCTTAGACATTAAATAATTGAAATACAATGTAATATTCATGAGGACATTACAAAATAAAAAATATACTATAGTTAATTCGAGAAAGTAAAATAATTTAGTTATAGAACTTCAATAAATTTTCGTCTATGAAAGGAGAACTATGAGAATATTTTTTATTGTAGTAGTAGCTCTAATTTTAATGCTTAGTATTTCATACGCTATATTCAATTATTTAGATAATACGCTAGGCGGTATATTAGTAGGGATCTCAAATGGAATAATTATTGTTGCAGCAATACATTTAAAAGGTAAACTTTTAAAATAAATATTCATTATTAAACAAACCACCCAATTATGTATATGGGTGGTTTGTTGTTTATAGCCTTCGGAAGAAATCAATGTATTAATCATCAATTCTCCAAACTTTAAATACTATTGTTTTAATTTTAAAATTTTAACAATAGGCATTTGAATTGATTGCAAAGCGAAATTTATGACCAAAGCAATCTTTATTCGATATACGACAAGATGTTTCTTTCAAAATTGTCACACGTAAGTAGTATTTTGTAAGGATTTTCAAACGATTTAATTATAGTGAAATGTTAGTATTGGTATAAAATTTAGGAGGTTTAAATAATGAAAATTATTTTTAAAATATTTATATTTATAATAGCAATAATATTAGTGTTATTTTTTTGGAAATTATATGCTGAATCTCATACAGATAGTAAAAACGTTAGAAATCTTGCTAACTTAAATCCTTTAATTACAAGTGAAAAATACTATATACAGACTAATCAGCCTAGAAGTGTAACAGATTCTGGTAAAGGTACTAAGCAATATGAATATAGGAATAAAGCATATGATAAAGACGGTAATGAAAAAGAGATTACTTATACAGCTATTAAAAAATTAAAAACCAATCATTATTTAGAATTAAATTATAAAGTTGGAGAAGTGAAAGGATATAGTGAAGTAAAAGAAAAAGATATACCTAGGAAAGCAAAAATTAAGCTATAATGTCTAAACCTCATCATTGTTGATGAGGTTTTTATGTTTTTGTATGTTAACAATTTTGATTAGAAGCATGAAATGATGTTATATATCCAAAAAATAGATGTCCATTTCATAGAAAAAGGTTAAGTGATGTATTTTTTACTTATCAAATGTAAACACAAGTATTGATAGGATATTTCTGTCTAAGAAATTATATAAGTATTTACTAGGACTACTTAAAGAAACCACTGCCTTGTTTATGGCAGTGATTAATATTCTGTATCCCATAAGTTAAATAATCGATAGTTTCATTAATCTTCAAGTGTTTTAAATTATTTATTGTTGTCTATGGCATCAGCAAGTTCTTCCAATTTAACTTTGACTTCCTTAAGCGTGTGACTATCTGCAAAAGTAAAACTAAATTGTTTTCCTTTTGCTGTTTCTGCCACAATAGTAACAAGTTCGCTAAAAACATCGTGTTCTATACTATAATTTAATATTTTCATATTAACTCCCCTAAGTTTGATTTCCCGTTTTTGTTAAATGTAACAAGTTAGTTATTGTTGTTCAACTTGTCTTTCTCTTTGAAGTAATTCAGAATTAACTTTATTAGGTGGCATATCTTTGTGCACTGAATGAGAAAATACGACACCTGGCATAGTTTTTACAATGTAAGTATAATTTTCGTGGTTATAACTAAAATCTATAATTTTCATAAATATGCTCCTTTAAATAAAATTTTAAGGATTTTTTGGATCTTATTAATTTTGTATTAATAATTTTTTAAATACTCCCAATACTAAAATTTATTAGTAACACTTACATGGGTTTTTCTGTATACTACGTAAAATAATTATATTAGTTAATTGTACTATATATAATTAAGTTTTGTGATAACAAAATCTTATATCTTGCAATATAATTACTTATAATTAAATAGGAACTTTATGTTAGCTACTTAATATTATTTAACTTATAACCTTTGTATATCAATAATTTGAAGTAATTATTACTAATGATGTTTCTAAACGGTAATATAATGGTAATTATATATAAACAAGTGGGGTGTTTTTAAATGGAAAAGTTAAATCAAGTGATGTTATATGTTGATGATCAAGCGAAGTCAGTTGAATTTTGGACCGATATTTTAGGATTTGTTATAATTTCTGAAGAAGAAATGGCAGAAGGTTTTAAAGCAGTAGAAGTGGCACCAAATCATAATGTTGAAACATCAATTTTAATTATTGAAAAAGAGTTTATGGAAAAATACAGTCCTGAAGTAAGTGTTACAACTCCATCTCTAATGTTCAAAGAAAAGAATCTTGATGCATTGTATGAAAAATTAAAAGAAAAAGGCTTAACAGGTCATGAGATAATTGAAATGTCAGGTACAAGAGTGTTTAATTTCCAAGATGGTCAAGGCAATTATTTCGCAGTGAGTGACTAAATAATTGTACTAAGTTATAGAAAAAAGAGTGCTTTTTATGAATTATCAAAAATCATAAGAAGTGCTCTTTAATTTTATGTGAAAATTTTAGTGAATGATTACTGCGTTATTTCTAATATATTGAGTCCTTCGGATTCATTAGGTTCTTCAAAATACTGGCTAACATAATTAAACGTTTCTAATGTGTCAAAATTAACTCTTTCAGGATTTTCAATATTTCGTTGTTTTAACCTTTGTAAACATGTTTCGTCTGATATATTTAGATAAATGAGTTTATGACTAACCTGGATTTCTGAAGTCATATTGCTAAACCACTTTCGTTGTTTTTGAGTGTTGCCTGGAAAATCCATGACCACATTTGTACCAACTCTTAATAAATTTTGAACGTGATTTTTAATAAAAGGTTTAATACAATTTGAATAAGTTAAGTAATCATCAAATGTCTTTATTTGATTTGGATAAAACTGTTCAAGAATTTCATCTTCTGATAATAGTACGGCATTTTTATCTTTAGCTATTTTTTTAGCAGTCGTTGATTTACCAGCACCCATTTTACCAGCGAAAAAGTATAATGTAGCAAAGTATTCCATTACGTTACCTCCGTTTATATTTTGTGATAATAGTTTTAGTATAAAGAATTAATGAAATAAGTTATAGTGAAAATTAAAGTTACATAATAATTATAATAAACAAAGGGGCTTTGTATGTTTAAGTATATTTTTAAAATCAGTACGTTTTTAATAGTAGCAATATTATACATATTTGGAATAAATCAATCTAGTAATGCTTCAGCTGCTACAAATGCTACACAGCAAGATGCAATTAATCATGTTGAAACTTTAAACGGTCAAGGTTGGGATTATGATTCAGAGTATGGATGGCAATGCTTCGATCTTGTAAATGAACAGTGGGATTATTTATATGGTCATGGGTTAAAGGGTGATTATGCAAAAGATATTCCAGAAGAAAATAATTTTATAGGTGAAGCGACAGTTTATGAAAATACACCTAATTTTAAAGCAACTGCAGGCGATATTGTAGTATTTAATGAAAATTATGGTGAAGGTGCTGGTCATACAGCAATTGTAACTAACGGCAATTATGATGGTAATTATCTTCAATTTCAATCATTAGACCAAAATTGGGAAGGCGGTGGTGAAGATAAAACTGAGGTTGCGCATAAGGTCGTTCATGATTATGAATCAGAATTGGTATTTATTCGACCGCATTATAATAAATAAAGGACTAAGTAAAAATTAATAATAAGACAGAAATCGAATCATAATCTTCAATTTTAGTTTTTAAATATGTAGACATTTTACTGTAAGTTCTAAAAGCATACAGGATTAGGTGTGATTCTTATTTTGACGGGCATTAAAATCTTAATTTTTTAATTTAGATTGATGTCCCGTTTTTTTGATTTTTAACTGAATATTTTGGAGTTATTGGTGGAGGATAAAAACTAAATTATATAGTAGTTAGTGAACTTACTATTTAATTATAACGTTTAATATTATACAATACATTCAAAAGTGTTTTTGAATGAGGTGTATTATGCTACAAACTATTATTACAGCAATTATTCTGTACACAGCTACAGCAGTAGATTTATTAGTCATTTTATTAATATTTTTTGCTAGAGCTAATACAAGAAAAGAATACCGAGATATTTATATTGGCCAATATTTAGGTTCATTAGCATTAATTATAATAAGTTTATTTTTAGCATTTGTATTAAACTATGTTCCTGAAAAGTGGATTTTAGGATTATTAGGTTTAATACCAATTTATTTAGGGGTTCGCGTAGCTATTTCTGGTGATTGTGAAGGTGAAGAGAGAGCTAAAAGAGAATTAAATGAAAAGGGCCTAAGTAAGCTTGTTGGTATTGTTGCACTTGTTACCATAGCTAGTTGTGGCGCAGACAATGTTGGTTTATTTGTGCCATACTTTATAACTTTAAATACAGTAGAACTGATAACGACATTAATCATATTTATTATTTTAATTTTGCTATTAGTATTTTCAGCACAACTTTTATCAAAAATCCCAGGTATAGGTGAAGTGATTGAACGATTTAATCGTTGGATTATGGCTGTAATATACATAGGGCTAGGATTATTCATTATAATTGAAAATGAGACAATACAAACTATTTATAATTTAATTATAAATTAAGGAAGTGGAAGAGATGGTTAATGATTATATTTGTGAAGTACAGTATATGCATAAACAAAAAATTGAAAACGCACAAAATTTCATTGAGGAAGCTGCACCTAAGTCGCTATTAAGTATTTTCAGCAAGATTTCTGATGAGACCAAAGTTAAAATTATACTTGGATTACTAAAAGAAAGTGAAATGTGTGTATGTGATATATCAGTATTATTAAATATGAGTATCGCAACTACATCACATCATTTAAGATTATTATATAAAAAAGGGGTACTTGATAAATACAAAGAAGGAAAAATGTCTTATTACTTTATAAAAGATGAACAGATAAAAACATTTTTTATGGATAATTTATAATGTTAGATAACTAAAAAATTAGTAAGTACCATGGATAAGCATAAAGGAGTGTGTCAGCCAACTAATTGTTTTAATAAGTAGGTCGATTCACTCCTTTGTTATACAAGTTAAAAGTATTTATTTAATTTTTCTTTCATCCACAGTATTTGATAATAGCTTTAAATAACGTTGAACATTATCTGACGGTGTATCTTTAGGAAAAGCATGTGTAAACACATGACCCTTAAATGTCTCGACTGTGTAATTAATGTCTATACTACCAATTTCATATTTAATAATTTTCATAATGTCCCCTTAAAATAACTTTTTAAAAATTTAGTTAAGTATATACTTTTAAATAAATCCACTATTTAACTATAAAACTGATATTCCTATAGAAATAGTATGTTTTGTTTAATTGTACTACATATAAACGCTTTTGCAACTATAAAGTGCACTATGTTTATATCTAGAATGATAAGATCTAATTTTTAAAGAGATCTGTTTTGACTGTTTTAATGAACTGTTGTAAATTTATCTAAAAAAAGATCACAATAATTAGCATTGTGATCTTACATAAGTTATTATTAATTATTTAATTTTTCGATAATGCCACTGATTTTGTCTTTAACGTTTTCAGTTACTTCTTTTGCTTTACTAGAAGCCTTACCTTCTTTTTCTAATACTTTATTATCCATAACATTGCCTGTTGTCTCTTTTATGTTTCCTTTAACTTGTTCAAACCTACTTTCATCTGCCATGTTATTTACCTCAAAATATTTTTAGACCATTCTATAAATAATATACAAAATGATAAAATTTGAAACAAATTAAAAAGTATGTAACTTGGTATATTTGTATTTAAAACGAATTATATATGGCAGAAATAACGAAGTTTATAAGATAGAGAAAAGCAATGGTGAGCAGCATATGTTACTCTAATGAAAATTCATTTTTTCGCTCTGAAAATGGAGGTTATGAATAAAAAATATTCCTCCTAAGAAAGAGACAATAATTCAATTTGTGCTATAAACGCATTTTTGAGTAGTAAATGCGTATAAGGTGTATTATTAAGAAATATTAGACATTATCTAAATAAATCAATATTTTATGCATCTAGTAGTTTTTGAATTTCAGAATATTTTTGTGCGTTTAATGTACCTGAAGGACTTTGTTCAATTTCAAAAATTAGAAAATCATCAGTTGCATTAAAAGATGTTTTGATACTTTCACATATTGTATTTTTGTCTAAATCGCTTTGCAAAAACCACAAACCACTATAAATAAATAGTGCATTACCTAAAGATTTTAATTGTGCAGGTAATTTTTCATATCCGTATGAAATAGAATTTAAATTATAAGACAAAATATATTTTGACATTTATATCACGCTCCCATACAAGCATATCATTAACTGTAATTTAAAAGTTGTAGGAGCCTAGTATTAACTTTATTTTTAGTTTTTAAATTTTAACTGTAAATTCAATAATATAGATGTTGTTCTGGTTTGTAAAAATGAAAATAAGGTAATAATAGCTATAAAGATAAGAAAAATAAATATATATCATGTTTTTAACTTATATATGTTACATCAAAAAAAATGTTCTTCAATTAAAATACATTTTTTAATGGGGAGTTAAAAAGGATGCATTATAATGAGTCGACAATATCAAATTGAGCAGTTATGGAAACAGCATAAATATGAGGTGTTATGGCATGACCAAAATAAATATAAATTGATTAGAGAACAATTGAAATACGATACAACGATAGAAGAAATTGAAACTTTAATTAATGAAGCACTAAATACTACACCAAGTAATGGGTCAATTATTAACGCATATGATCATATGTGGGGTTATTTTAAAAGAAAGTGTAGTTCATCAGAAAAAAGCTTACATAACTATTTAAAGGAAGCCTTTAAAAAAGAAGAAGTTGATGAAATATATCTATTACAATTTTTAAAAAGCATGGCAAATTATTATGATATAAACTATATTAAAACTTCAACAATAATACAAAAATTAAACTAACATTATGCATAGATTATAATTAGTTTTTGATTTCCAAAAGTTGAAACGCAGAGAATCTATGAAGTTATATTTTAATAGTATTTAATATTTTCTAAATATTGTTAGTTAAATTTTTCATTTTAACAATTTGTATAGTGAAGTTTTGTCAATATTATCAGTTAAATCAATAAAATAATTTGATTGCCAACTTTGAGTTTTAATTGCAGTTTGATTTAATTTGTGTTCCCAAGTTGGATAAATTCTTATTGCCATTTTTCCTTTTTTTACTCCGTTAGCTATAATATTCTGTTTAGCTAACACGTCTTTTGGAAATATAAATAACCCTTTATGACTTTCATCCATTACTGTAATAATTAATTTGTCACATGATTCATTATAAGTAAAAGGTCTGTTTTTATTATTGTTATCTTTAGTCCAAAATACTACAAAATACCCTTGCTTATTCGGTGTTTTTTTAGCGATTCTACTTCTAAAAGTTTGTTTATTAACTTGAAAAGTACAACTCTCATACTCCTCATTAAAAAATTCTGTTTCCCAATTTTTAAAATTAATATTATTCGTAGATTTAAATATTGAGCTTATAAAGTCTATTGATTTATACATAATATAACCTTCTCCATTGAGTTTTGATTATTTTGAGTATACCAAATTCATTAGTGTATAACTATTTTTAAAAGTGCAAATAAAATAATATCTACAATAAAAAGTAAAGTAACTACATAAAAAAGATAAGTGTAAATTGATACAATAAGGGTAGACATAATTGCGAGTATAAAATTTATAAATTGAGAGGTGAACTATATGCATTATATTAAATATTTAAATTCATCAGATAATACGAAACTATATACTAAAATTAATGATACTCCAGAAGCGAATGCAAACATTATTATAGTACATGGGTTAGCCGAACATTTAGATCGTTATGATATTTTAGCGGCATATTTAAATGAAAATGATTTTAATGTAATAAGATACGACCAAAGAGGACATGGCAGATCGGGAGGAGCGCAAACTTATTACAGTAATATGTATGAAATTGTTGAAGATTTAACAGCTATAATAGAATATGTAAAAACCACTTTCGAAGGGAAAGTATATCTAATTGGACATAGCATGGGCGGTTATACAGTGACTTTATTTGAAACAATTTACCCTGGTACTGTAGATGGTGTAGTTACATCAGGTGCGTTAACAAGGTATAACAATAAATTATTTGGTAATCCTGATCCAAGCATTTCATCAGACACTTATATTAAAAATGAATTAGGGGATGGTGTATGTTCTGATGCTGAAGTTATTAGAAAATATGAAATTGATCAATTAAACTCGAAACAGATATCTATGGGGCTTATTCGCACATTACTAGATGGCATAACATATTTGAAAAATAATGCGGAACGTTTTACTAACAATATTTTGATATTACATGGTAAAGAAGATGGATTAGTAAGTTATCATGATTCGCTACAATTATACCAAGAAATAGAATCTGAACATAAATCTATTCATATTTATGATAGATTACAACATGAGATATTAAATGAATCCTCTTATAATTTAAGTATTTTCAAAGAAATTGTTGATTGGTTAGATAATGAAATACGTATTTCTAAAATTTAAAAAAGTATCCTTACAATAAAAGTGTTTAACCAAACTCAACAAGTATCGTAATGTTTGTTATGAAAAATCTAAAGATTTACACTTGGTTAAGGAAAAAATTGTGGAAAGGAAAGATTATAATGAAGATAAAAACATTGCACATGCAATATGAAGAAAGTTTTGAAGAATTTGATGAACGTGTTAACGAATTCTTACAAAATGTGGATGAGAAACAACACTGGGAATTAGTGAGTGTTACACCATCTGTAACAAATAGTATTGAAGGCGTTGACTACTTTATTACTATTGTCTACAAAAAATAGTATAGTTAGAAAAAATTGTAATGGTATGAGTTGAAATGTAATAGAAAGATGTAGTTACTTTTAGTTAAATAGAGTATGTTATTAGAGTGGTTTGATAATATCACTTACATGATGAAAGGCTATGACATTTGCTATGCCATAGCCTTATTAACAATTTGTTGTCCCTTAATTTATATTACATTCCGTCTAATGCAATTATGAATTAAATGTTTCTCCTGAAACATTAAAATAGTCTGCTAGCATTTCAGCATCTTTTTCTGAAATTGTGCGATAGCCATTTTCCCAGTCCCATATTTGGCAATTTCTGATATCTGTACCATAGCCATTATTCAAATTAATAGCTAGTTTAGATATGCTTAAATTAGATTTCTCGCGTAATTCGTTAAGAATTTTCACAATCGTTCACTCCTATAAATAGATAATACTAATACCACTTTTAATTGTAATATATGGTTGCTATTATTACAAAATTTATGTTTTTTTATTTAAGTAAATTAAATAAAAAATTGTATGTTTACATGTATTTTTTATCTGGATATAGAAATGTGTAAATTGTATGTTTAATTGTAGATATGTGTCAAAAGTATCTGATTTGGGAATATGTATAAAATAAATTAAAAATAAGGAGATTTATAATGAAAATAATTGCTATGAGTATTTTTGTTAATAATCAAGATGAGGCACAACAATTTTATACTGGAAAATTAGGGTTTAAATTAAAGCATGACATTGAAATGGGTGGCGGCTTTAGATGGTTAACGGTAACTGAAGATAATTCTAATAATCCGGTTGAAATCGTTTTGGAGCCTAATGAAAGTCAAATTGCAAAGAACTATCAAGATGGTTTATATGAAGCGGGTATACCGATAACCATGTTTGGTGTAGATAACTTGGAGAAAGAACATGAATTATTGTTAAATAAAGGGGTTGAATTTCATACAGAACCCAAAGAGGTTGAAGGTGTGAAATATGCCATATTTGATGATACTTGTGGTAATTTAATTCAAATTGTTGAACAATAAAATATAAACTTTTAGTTAAAGCCATTATCATGAAAAGTACAAATAATTTTATACTGAATGATTTCAGATCGGATGAAAATTAAATATATATTATTTGTTATTTAATGGATTAATTTCGTTGATAGTGCTAGATTTATGCTATATGTTCTTGTTTTAAGAGGTGAGGTAAATCTGGTACTTTTATTTATTGGAGGAACATAGGATGGAATTAGTTGTTAAGCACACAAAAGAAATGTCAAATATAGAATTGGTTAAAGTTTTTCAAGCTAGAGTCAATGTATTCATAGTTGAGCAAAATTGTACATATCAAGAAGTAGATGAATTTGATTTAAATACGTTACATGTAATGCTTAAAAACGGAGAAGAAATCATTGCATATAGTCGTGTTATTGAACACCCGTCTTATATTACTTTTGGTAGGGTGCTAGTAGTAGAAAAATATAGAAAATCTCATTATGGTAGAAAAATAGTAAAAGTAACACTGAATAAGATTAAAGAAAGCTATAAGCAAACGCAAGTTCGAATATCCGGCCAAGCATACCTTAAGTCATTTTACGAGTCATTTGGATTTAAAAGTGTCTCAGATGTTTACTTAGAAGACAATATTCCTCATATAACTTTTCAAATGCATTTAGATCGTTAATAACCTGATAATATAATAAGAAAAATGCGTGAATTCGAAATCTAAAACAAGGTTTAGGTTTCATATTCACGCATTTCGTATGTGTTAATAATCTCAAAATTATTTATTAGAAACATATTATTAAATTTTTATCTCATTGTATTACTACTGTTAATGTATTTTTTAACTTAAGAAGGTGCTTTATTGTTTAATTGCCCCTTTCTTTAAACATGCACCTAATAAGTTACTGTATCATACATTTTGTAGTAGCCTATAAAATGTAATCGTTTATTTTTTCATTTTATCAATATCTTGAGATACTAGTGTTAATAGTTCTTCAGTTTCTTGGTCTGTTAATTCATCAGAACCTTTGATTCTAATAACTGACCCTTTGTCAGTCTTTACATGATAGACTGGTTCATCGTCCTTATAAACTTTACGTAGTACTTCCATTTCATCACCCTTTTTATTGAAACATTTCTATTTAATTTACTACCTAACTAAATAGAAATGTGTTGTAAATTATTACTACGAATAACGCTTATTTATCACTTATTTCATTTAATGCTTTGTATATAGGATAACTTTTTATTAATTTGTTTTCCAACAGTATGATTGAATTTATTTAATTTTTTTCTTAAACAGCAAAGTTTATATTATTGAAGGGGTTAAAATGAATTTGTAGAATTAATAAATAAATCTAAGAAAATTAATAATAAGTTAGTAATTTATGTTTTTATTAAATGAATTCGGGGTACATATTAATAAGCACAAGAAGTCCTCCAAACTCTAGTGTGGATTATATTTTCGAGATTTGCGCCATTCTTAAGGGTGGCGCTTTTTCTTGTTATTTAATCTCTAAGAAATTTTGAAGTTATTCTTTAATAAAATTATAAAAACTGTGAAAAAATCTTTAACTATAGATTCTTTCACAGTTAATTTAAGTGTCTTATGATATTAATTCCTTAAGAAGTGAATAGTTTATAGAAATGAAATTAGCTAATGGGGAAGGCGTTAGACATAAGCAGTCATTAAATTCTCGAATATCGAGTCTGTTATTTATTCAATATTGCTCCTCAATTTATCATCCATTTCATTTGCTACATCAACCAGCATTTGTTTTGTTTCGGCTTTGTTTAAAGAGGGATTAGCTTTAATTCTAATAATTAAGCCTAGGTCAGTTTTCACATAATATAAAAGACTGTCATTGTCAGTCACTTTTCTTAGTATTTGCATAAAATCACCTCAAATTTAGAAATTTCTCATGTATAGAGGGCTTAAAGGTTTAGTGAATTAATGGAATACAAAATCAATAGGAAAGAAAACTATATATCTATTTTATAGTAAAATTACACAAATTAACAATATTTGAATTGTGCTTAAAATTAGCAAAATAAAAAACCAACAAAATCTTAAGAGTTTGTCGGCGCTTTTGAATATATTTATAATTAACTTATGATAATTTATAAATAGTTGAGTTTAAAATTGTTCGTTTGTTCGATCCTCATCAACACTTTCGTCTTCGTCATCGACTACAACTGTTAATAATGGTTTGATTAAAAATGCTGTGCCTAATACCCCTAATAAAACTAAAATAAATTTTTTCAAAACATCCACTCCTTAGTTTAATAGTTTAATTTCAATATGAAGCATAATAAATTCATATCCAAACGTATTAAAATATTAACTTATTCGAAGATTTTAAACCAAAAGGTAATATTTTACGATTGATATCTATCATAACAAAATTTTTAGTTGTATGATATGTAATCGCTAATAAATAAAAAACTTTTTTTATATCTGGGGTGTTGAGTGTGTTGGTTTAAAGATTCTACAGAAAAGTTTATTTGATTATTTTAGGTATGATTTTTATATAAAAGACTTCTCCTACTAATTCAACCAACGTTTGTGTGATAATCACAGTTGTTGTAATTGTTACCCAGCTATGTGGTAATGAAAGAGCTAAAGGTAATACAACCAAAGCGTTTCTTGTACTTGAACTAAAGGCTAATGTTCGTAAAGTCGCAGTTTCTAATGCGAATATTTTTCCTGATAGATATCCAATGAAAGGAGCGATAATCATAAATATGATATAGATGGGGATAACAGTAACTAAGATGCTTAAATCATGAGTGATTTTATGTATTTGAGATCCAATAACTGCAAAAAGTACAAAAGACATAAAAATTTCTGGAAGCCATCCAGTAATTTTTAACGTTTTCTCAATAGTCAAAGCATGTTTACTAAAATATTGTAGTAATGCAGCAATCATAAATGGTAGAACGACAAAAATGATAAACGATTGAATAAATGGTGCTAAATCTCTGAAAGAAAATGCATTTTCGCTATTAAAGATAACAAAGTACAAGGGTAATAAGATGATTTGTAAAATAAACAAAATAGGTGTAGAAATCAACATATATTGTGCGTTGCCTTTGCCTAGTGAGGTGAAGACAATTACATAATCAATACAGGGTGTTAACAATACGAGCATTAGACCTATCAATATAGCAGGGGAAGTAATGTTGAATAACTGAATTAAACAATACACGAAGATAGGGATAAGTATAAAATTTGATAAAAATAGGGCCATAATAAATTTGCCACTTAGAATATTTTTTCTTAATTTAAAAAAAGGAACCTGGGCAAACATACTAAACATTAAAATTCCAATAAAAATAGGTATGGCAGATTCAAGTAATTTTGTTAAATGATCTGATGTTAATCCCGTAATTATAGCAAGTAATATAGCAGTAAAATATATGTAGATTTGGTAATTTTCAATTTTAGTTTTTAAATGTTGCATAGTTACCTCTCTTTAAAATATAAAATAAATCCTAGAATATAATACTAACAATCATTTTATAGAATTTTAATGATTGTTAGTTAAATTAATATTAATTTATTATTTTTGCTTATCTTGAACGTTAACTTTGTTTTCTACTTTTTCGTTAGTTGAACTATCAACACTTAATAACAGTGCACGGACGACTAATACACCAGATACGAGTAACAATAAATTTCTAAAGAATTTCATTCAAATCACTCACCCATCTTATATTAGATAAAATAAATAACTCATGCTATAAATATTATACCCGTTAATTACTTAAATAAGTGAAAATATAATTCTAATACTTCACCTTAATTAATGTTCAGAATATAGTTTTTTAAATATCTTTAATTATTAAGTGTTTCTTTGATTCGTCGATTTCAATAATTAAAGATTTGCTATTATTTTCTACTTTATAGTTTGTGACAGTCCCTTGTTCGATATCAAAAGATACCTGGCTTAAAATGCCCATAGCGTAATCATTTATAGGACTAACTATTGAAATAGACGTGGCATCCTCTTGTATAACAAATTGTTTTTGACTTTGATTAATAACTGACCATTGTGGTAAGTAAGTTAAATTCAAAATGATACCTCCTTTTAAAATTTTATCGAGTTAAATCGAAATTAATTTCATTATAAATCATAGAGCTGTAACACTACTTCTAATATATTTAATCAAATTTCCATTAAAGTACAAAATACAGGGAATAAGAATTAAGTAAACAATGTTTTTATAGAGGTGAACCTATGAACATAGTTATTATTGTAATATTAAGTCTTATTTTCGCGTTTTTAGCGACAATGCCGTTTTTATTTATTAACACTAGATTACATGAAAATAAAAATTACGCTAAAGATGAAATACGCCATGAAAAGAAACGTACTTTCCAACGCTTTATTTATTTTTTTATTTTAGCAATAGTGGTATTAATCATTTACACCTTTCTTCAAGATTAAAAGGGAAGTTTAAAATAATAGAAAAAGTAGTTTGATTTTATTAAAAAGGAACAGTACAACAATCAAAATTGATTTTGTCTTGTTCCTAATTTAAAGCGTTATGGACTTGTTTTCTGAAATTACCATTAGATTTGTGTTTAGGATTTTGCGCCGATTAATTCTATGTTAAGAAATAATATACGATATTTTTCGAAGTATAGTTTTATAGATACTTCGAAAAAATAAATTTAAATTTATTTTTTAACTAAATATTAACGAGAATAGTATACCAACAACACCAAAAACAATTAGCATGACTGTAACGCCAAGTAAAGATTCTTTAGCTTGTTGCGATCCTCTTACTTTATATGCGATAAGCGCACCTATACCACAAATTAAGAAAATTACCGATAACCAAAAAACAATCATGAAATGTAGATTCAAAATACTACACCTCCTTTTTATGTGTATGCACTTATGAAAATGCTAATTTTGTGCAAAATTTAACTGTAGTTACATTTAATCTTATAGCATTATCATCTTATCACTAATTTACAATCTCATATAGGATGAATTTTAAAGTTTCACTTATTAAAGAATGGATAATAAATAGTAAGTTCTAATTATTTGAAGTATGAAAAGAGGGTTAATAATGGAAGAATATGACAATAACTTTACACAGATTGAACAAAAGATAGAAACATTAAAGTCGAAAAGCGTTAGTGATTTTGTTGAGTTATATAATCAAGTAGAAAATGATATTATTGAACAAAAAAACATGATTCGTGAAGGATTAATGCCCAAAAATAAACAAGAAGATGAGAGAATTAGAGAAATCGCTGACAAAATGCATTTGCATATCCAAACTGGGCTTGAAACTTACAGTAGTGTAGATGACATGCTTAATTATTTAGAGCCAGCTTTTCAAAGAGGTAAAGTAGATAAAACTTATGGACGCGCATTAGTACTCTTAGAAGAAAATACGATAATTGAACAAATTAAACAAAAGTTTAAAGATGATAAGTATAACGTACGCTTGATAATCTTTATTTTAGACAAGTTTATCGAATTAAGCATTGAAATTATGCCAAATAGTTATTCAGATATTTTGAAGTTAGAACAAACATATTTCAAAGTATATTATGATAATATGTAATATTATTTAATTTATTAAATGGTTTGATGTATAATGAAGTCAATATAAATAAGTAAGGAGACAAAAATATGAATGAAGTAAATAAAGTTATTTACATTGTTTTAGCTGTTTTTTTAGGTAGCTTTGGAATTCATAAGTTTTATGCTAGAAAAACAGGAATGGGCTTATTATTCTTGGTCTTTTGTTGGACTGGCATTCCACAAATACTAGCTATTATAGGCGCAATATTAACATTATTTAAACCGGCAGATCAAAATGGTAACGTGTTAGTATAAGTACAACTAAATAGTTTATGCATGTGAGCTATAAAGTAATCTGTTGTTTTGGATTGCTTTATAGCTCTTTTTGTTTGAAAGGGAAAAGAGTATGTTCATGGTAAGTAGTTTTGGTGAATGACAAAAGAGGGACAAAAAAAGTTGTTAGTTGAAAAATATTTGTAATCAACTCGCTTGTACAGATAGAAAGATTTGGTAGTTTAAGTAACAGTCAATATATATTAAGAGAATAGTGATTAGACATTTTATTACTTTTTGTAATGTTATATTTAGTGCGTTTATTTTATTAGACACATTGAAAAGGTAGGTTATTTATACAGTTATATTATATAAACATCCCTACCTTTAGTTTAATTTATGAAGTTAACATTAAATTAAAAAAACTTTGTAAATTTTACAATTCAAATTAAATATTGTCATAGCAGTATTTAATTTGAAAACATTTAAATTTATAAATGTATCGTGATAGACAAAACTTTATTATTTGTTATGATTAAACAAACGCTCACATTTGGAAAAGACTGTAACGATTAAAATATAGATAATCGAGGTAATGCTTATGACATTTTATGATTTTGTAATCGGTTTTATAGAAGATGATACACCGCTCGGGCAACTTGCGCATAATATTATAGGCGACAAAAATTTTCCGAAAAATGAAACAAGTTTTATTGCATTAAATTCATATTTCTATAGTAATTATTTTGATCACGAATTTTTAGCTTCTGCAAAACGAGCATTAAGTTTATATCGAAATAACATAGAATTAGTTAACTAATACTTTAATTGTCATAATACCAATTTTGTTTTTCTAAAGCAGCTTTTATATCTGTTGTTTTAAAATTAATCTCGTTGTTTCTAATAGAAAAAGGTTCAATGATATTTTGTGCCATCCAAGAATTAATGAGTTCCTTTGGCAATCCATCTAATTCCATGTCACTTTTGCTCAATACAAAGCATTCCCAATCAAGTGAAACTTTAGAAGGATTGATATAATTACATTCATTAATTTGATTCATAAAAACACTCCTCAATATTGTAAATCCGACGTTAACTTTTACCCATGTAAAACATAAATCAAACGGTTTGCATAATATAAATTTATTTATTCTAAAGTATTTTATTTGCTGTCTAAGTTTGTAATGGAATTTTATATTTTAAAAAGTTGCAGTGGGGTATGCAGGACAACCTAACATAAATATAGACTGACAAAAATTATAATCTTGCATATTGATACTATTTACCAAAAATGGGGCTATGTCATCTATCTTTTTTAGATAGATAACATAGCCCTCATATTATAATTTATTTTAAAAGTTTAATATAGTGTTACCACGGTATAATTCCTAAAATACACGCCACAAGTATCATAAATAAACTAGATCCTACTGCCCATTTTATAACGATTCTTTGATTTTGTCCGTATTCTATATCAAGCATGCCGACTAGTAAATAACCAGCGGCATATAAAGGACTGAGCACATGTAATGGTTGGCCTAAGACGGATGCTCTTGCCATATCAACTTTTGAAATGCCGAATTGTTGTGCAGACTCGGCAAGAATTGGTAGTACACCGTAATAAAATGGATCGTTTGCCATGAAGTATGTAAATGGTCCACTTAATATGGCAGTTATTAATGCAAAGTGATTACCCATAGCATCAGGAATGATATTAACTAAGGTATTTGCCATTTCGTTAACCATTTTAGTACCGTTCATTACGCCTGTAAAAATACCTGAGGCAAATACTAAACTGATAACTGATAGGACGTCTCCTGCATGTTTTTTTACCACAGAATTTTGAATACTAAGATTTGGATAATTTAATAAAATCGCTACTCCAAACCAAAGCATGAACATCACTGGGATTGGTAATATACCAATTATCAAACAGACAATAAGTGAAATTGTAAGTATTGCGTTTGGTATAAGCATTTTTGGTCTTTTTAACAATGAGTCTTCAGTTGAAATTTCTGGTTTAATATCATTTAAATCTATATCGGTATAAGAAGTAATATGTTTTTTAGCACGCTTTCCTAGTATGAATGCAACACTGAAAGCAAAAACAATACCTGCCACCATTGCTGGTATGATTGGAATAAATACCTCTTCAGTTGTTACTTGTAATGAGGAAATAGCTCGTGCTGTCGGTCCGCCCCAGGGTAGCATATTCATAACGCCAATGGACAATAACGCGAGTGTTGACAGTGTATATAAGCTCATACCAATTTTTTTATAAAGTGGCATCATTGCTGTAACTGTGATGATAAACGTAGTCGTGCCATCTCCATCTAACGCTACCATTGAAGCTAAGATTACAGTACCAAATGCAATTTTAACTGGATCCCCTTTGACCACTTTAATGATTTGGTTAATTACAGGCTCAAATAAACCTGCATCTATCATGACGCCGAAGTAGAGAATAGCGAATGTAAGCATAATTCCAGTCGGTGCTACTGTTTCTATTCCTTCGAGCATAAATTTACCTATCCCAGCGTAGAAGCCACCAAGCAAAGCGAAAATCGTTGGTAAAACGATTAAAGCTGTTAATGCGGACATTTTACGTGTCATGATTAATATCATAAAAATAATAATCATGATAAAACCTAATAGTGCTAAATTCATAACGTTCTCCCCCTTATTTTTTATATTATAGCGTTTTCAGAAAATTTGTAAAATTAAAAATGTGTAAACTCATATTTATTGCATTAATAAACTATAAAAAAGCTTTATGATTACAAACAAAGTAAACATAAAGCTTTTATAAATAAGTAGGGATATTTATTTAGTAATATAAAAAACCAATTACAAAAGGTTTCCATAACGGATAGCTTAATAAGATGAATGAAAAGATGGAGACACATAAGGCAAATAAATTAGCAATACGGTCGCCACGTATTCCTGCATATATATTAATTAATATAACGCCTAAGATAAATAGTCCACCTGCTAATATTGGTAGGTTACCCTCTAAAACTTTATTAACTACTAATAATGGGGTAGCAAGTGTGATTAATGACAAGAACAGTGATAATAACGTTGTAGCATATTTCAAAATGTTCAGCCCTCTCTTAAATAATAAGATGAATAGAATATTTATTAATAAAATAGCACTTAACAAAAATAATATTTGTTTAGCAATATAATTGCAAGTCATTTTTAAGATTAGTAGATTAGGCTCAAATTAATTAGGTACTTTGAAATAAAAAACAATTTATCAACTTTCATTTAAAAATAATTAAGAAATAGGGGAATTTAGTTGCCCTGTGACAACGATTTAGTAATTATAGCTATTAAACAAATAAGTCACTTTCATTTCCATCAAAATGATAAATAAGCCAATGCTCATCTACGTAATAATTATCGTATTTTCTAGCATGCTGTTCCAACACAAGTGTTTCAAAATTTAAGTTACTAAAAAAGACTTTACCACTAATGTTATTTGAAATAAGTGAAGTCATCAATATTTCAATTTCTTTTTCATTACAAATTTCAAATATCTGGCGCATAAGCATTTTTGAAATTTCTTCTTTAGAATCTTGATTTACATTTTTAATGCACATATTTTCTAAGGTTGCTTTATGAGATAAGCTATAGGTTTGATGATGAATTAGTGTAACAGCGCCAATAAGTATATCCTGTTCAAAAGCTCCAAGAACGATACAATCTGTTGAGTCTGAGGATAGTACTTTGTGTAAATCTGTATCATTTAAGCATTTCTCATTTTGTAATTTCCAGGCTAATACTTCGAGTTCTTTATTAATACCTTGTAGTAACAAGGATTTATAATTAGAAAAATCTTCAGTTGTTAAATAGCGAATTTGAGTCATTAAATGCCTCCTAACCTCTGCAAAGTATTTTTTTAAATGGATAAATAGTGCTTGTTTGCCAATTTAATTATAATATTAAAGGAAATAATTTATTTGAGCAATACTATCTTTAATTTTTTGCAAAAATATGTGAGCATTTTCAATTCATCATGAAAAAGAATTATTTTTTATAAACTTCGTAATAAATATTAATATATAATTTAAGTGAATAATATAGATATGATAATTATGATATAATATATCGAGATGCATAAATGTGAATGGAGGCATAAATTGTGGGAGCTTTAATAACTATTATAGTTTCACTGGTAGTGCTAATCCTGATTTCTTTTGCAGTGTTGATTACTTACATCTTATCTCACAATAAAGATGAAGGGGAAAATTAATTAAATATTCATTAAGTGCTAAAACATCTAGATTGTACACCAGGAATAAAAAGACAAAAAACTCCCCGAAAAGTTTCAATTAAGAACTTTTCGGGGGAATATATTAGTCAATAACTGCTACATTTAAGTCAACATCGATGTTGCCACGTGTAGCTTTTGAGTATGGACAAAATTCGTGTGCATCTTGTAAATATTTCTCAGCTTCTTCTTGAGATAATACATTTTTTACTTTTGCATCAATTGAGACGCTTAATTTAGGACTTTCAGCTTCTGGGTCATCTTCTAAACGTACTGTCAAAGTAACTTCTGGCTCAGCGCCTCTCACTTTGTTTTGTTTTAAGATTAAATCAAATGCGCCATTAAAACATGAAGCATAACCTGCTGCAAACAATTGCTCTGGGTTTGTGCCTTTTTCAGCATCAGCTTGAGCCGGTGGTACAATTGCTACATCAATTGCTTTATCGTCAGTTTGAACGTGACCATTACGTCCACCTGTATTTGTTGCTTTCGTTTCATAATTTACTGCCATTTTATGACCTCCTTAAAAACTTCTAATTCATGTTTACCCAAGAAAAATTATTTAAATCATTTCACTGAGTAATTTATATGTTTTTTAATTGTATTATTTTTAGAAATTGTTATACAATAATTTAAATATTACTAATAAAAGGAAGTTTAAACATGGCCAAAGTTGATATAGCTGTTACAATTGCACCCAAACATGAACTTGCACAACATACAATTGAGGATTTAAAACAATATCAAGACTCCATAGATATTATAGAACTAAGAATAGATCAGTGGTTAAATTTTGATGAAGCATCTTTAGCAAAAATTGCTAAAGACATATATAAACTAAATTTAAATAAAAAATTGTTAGTAACATATCGAACAAAGATTCAAGGTGGAGAAGGCCGATTAGCAAATGATAAATACTTAAATGTGCTAGAGAAAATAATCTCATTAGATTATGTTGATATGATAGATATTGAATATGAAGAAGGAGTGCCTATAGAAAAATATCAAACCTTGATAGAATCAGCTCATAGTGAAAATATAGAAGTTGTATTATCACAGCATAACTTTAAGAAAACACCTAAATTGGAAGTATTAAAACGTTTATATTATAAAATGCACCAGCTTGAACCAGATTATTTAAAAGTAGCAGTTATGCCTCATGATAAACAAGATGTTCTAAATCTATTAAATGCAATGTCTGAGACTGCAGACACAGTTTCACAACAAGTTGTTGGTATAGCGATGTCTAAACTTGGATTAATTTCAAGAACTGCTCAGGGATTGTTTGGAGGCTCAGTTTCATATGGTTGCTTAGACGATCCAAAAGCACCTGGTCAAATCCACGTTGAAAAGTTAAAGCAACAAATTAAATTATACGAGTAGTTTGAAAATAGTGGTCGCCTGATTTATAATTGAAAATAATTATCACTAATGAAAGGGCGATAATCAATGGAACTACAAGATGCAATTGCACATCGTAGAAGTATTAAGGTTTTTAAAAGAGACATGACTATAGATGATAATGCTCTATATCAAGCGATACAGCAAGCGACAGATGCCCCTAATCATGGCATGAGAGAGCCTTGGAGAGTGGTTCATATTGCTAAAGATCGCTTGGGCCCTATGAGTAAACAACTCTCAGAGGTCGCATTCCCTAATTTAGATAAAAAACAAGAAAATCATTATAACACTGTTACAAATCTGGGTGGCATGCTTGCATTAATTCTAAAAAGAGATCCAAGACAACGAGAAGATTTAGAAAATAATATGGCATTTGGAGCTTTCGCACAAAACTTAATGCTATTATTACATGAAGCGGGTATTGGCACATGTTGGAAATCACCGGCATATATATTTACCCCTGAAATAAGATCGATATTTAATGTGAAAGATGATGAACAACTTGTAGGTTTCTTGTATCTCACAGATTTACAGGATGAAATGCCACATAGAGAGCGTCATACTGATCAAGTAATAGAAAAGTTTTAAAGTGATTTTAAGAATGGGCATTCAAAATCAAAAGTGAAATTTGACTTTGAGTGCCCATTCTTAATTTTTATAATTATATAATTAAATATTAAAAAATTGCGTCATTATATTTCGGTAAAGATGACTAAGGCTAACAGGAGCTTTATCTGAGTTAAAATTCATATTCATGCATATATCGCACTAACTCAAAACTGATTACCTGAGCTAGAGCTCATGCATAAGAGTCACTAACTTAAAACAGATTACCTGAGCTAGAGCTCATGCATAAGAGCCACTAACTCAAAACTGATTACCTGAGCTAGAGCTCATGCATAAGAGCCACTAATTTAAAACAGATTACCTGAGCTAGAGCTCATGCATAAGAGCCACTAACTTAAAACAGATTACCTGAGCTAGAGCTCATGCATAAGAGCCACTAACTCAATAAATTGAGAAGTGGCTCTTTAAAGAAGTGGCTCTTTAAAAATGCTGTCATTACAATAATTAAGGCTGGGACAATTAATTTCTCCCAGCCCATAAAATGAGATGAAATATCTCATTTATTAATCAATTATTTAAATGTTTCAGCTAAAAATGCTTCCACTTGTTCTGGTGATTTCGCATTAGCTGAGTGTAAGTGAGCTAATTTTTCTCCGTTTTTAAATACTAGTAAGCTTGGTATGCCCATCACATCGTTGTCAGCTGCAACATCTTCAAGCTCGTCACGATTGACTGTAAACCAGTCGTAATCATTGTATTTTTCTTGGATAGGGTCAATCCACATATCCATTGCTTTACAGTCAGGGCACCAGCCAGCTTCGAATTTTACAATGACAGGGTTATTACTCTGTATAGTTTCTTTAAATGCATCATTTGTATTAATAGGTTTCATAATTTTCTCCTTTTTAAAAATATAATTAAGCTTATTATAACGGACATTTTGAAGTTATAAAAAAAATCAGCTTATTAATTAGAGCGTTTTGGCAATAAATTTGATATATTAATGTTAACTAGTTATAGGAGGTACAGAATAATGATAAAATTTTACCAATATCCTAATTGTACTACTTGTAAAAAAGCAGCAAAATTTTTACAAGACTACGGTGTGAGCTTTGAACCAATCGATATAGTACAACATACGCCCACTAAAAACGAGTTTAAAGAAATTTTAGAGGCGACTGATATCGATATAAATAAACTCTTTAATACGCACGGTGCTAAATATCGTGAATTAGGTCTTAAAGACAAAATGAATGACCTTACTGATGATGAAAAGTTAGATTTATTATCAACTAATGGTATGTTGGTCAAAAGACCATTAGCTATTTCTGGAGACAAAGTTACAGTTGGTTTCAAAGAAGATCAATATAAGGAAACATGGTTATCTTAATTCCTCTTTTGGAGATAGAGCATCTCTTTAAATAGAGCAATCTCTATAAGTTGAAATTATAAGTTGTGTTTATAAACGCTTCATCTATTGTTATGAAAAGATTATAATAATATTAATATGCTAAGAAATAGTTGATTGTATGGTATGCATATGGCATCATTAATATGTAAAATCATTTAGGAGGGGATTCTCGTGGCAGTACCGAGTGAATTAAAATATTCTAAAGAACATGAATGGGTAAAAGTTGAAGGTAATACAGTAACAATTGGTATCACTGAATATGCTCAAGGTGAACTTGGCGATATCGTATTCGTTGAATTACCAGAAGTTGATGACGAAATTAATGAAGGCGACACTTTTGGTAGTGTTGAATCCGTAAAAACTGTTTCAGAACTATATGCACCTGTATCAGGTAAAGTAGTTGAATCTAATGATGAATTAGAAGATAGCCCTGAATTCGTAAATGAATCACCTTACGAAAAAGCTTGGATGGTTAAAGTTGAACTAAGTGACGAAAGTCAATTAGATGAATTATTAACTGCAGAGCAATATTCAGAAATGATTGGCGAATAATATAACACTGAACTCCATGATATAACTATCTTGGAGTTTTTTTCATATCATTGAGGATTATTGAAGATTTAGCAATTTTATAAGTCTAACAAGTTCACCTCAACTTTAAAAAATGATAAATTATGTTTGTTATAATAAGAAATATTTTAACTATGTAAATTATGTTTATTGTCACTACGGATTGTGAAGAACTAAGTAGAAAAGATTTACTATCAACATTTAGAGGGTGGATGTCATGACGATACTGAACCAAGTAATTGTTGTCGAAGGAAAGTCAGACAAGAAGCGTGTCAAACAAGTGATTGATCAGCCAATAGAAATTATTTGCACGAATGGTACGATGAGTGTAGATAAATTAGATGAAATGATTGATACTTTATATGACAAACAAGTGTATATTCTTGTTGATTCGGATGATGAAGGTGAAAGAATACGAAAATGGTTCAAACGCTATTTAAGTGAAAGTAGACATATAAGAGTAGATAAACAATATTGTGAAGTCGCTCGTTGTCCTAAACCATATTTATCTAGAGTATTGGAAAAACATGGTTTTATAGTTAAGGATGAAGAAAAGGTGGCGAAAGCAAAATTGGATTATATAGCTGAAAGGGTAAGTTTATTAACATGAATGTAACAAGTGAACAACGCGTTGACGTCAATAAATATATAAATGAAGATAAGTATCTTATCTTTGGTTATACACCAACATGTGGCACATGTAAGGTTTCTGAACGTATGCTAGATATTGCTAACGATATTTTGCAATTACCTACAATAAAAATGGACTTAAACTTTCATCCTGATTTTAGTCAATTGTATGAAATTCAATCTGTACCAGTTTTATTAGTAATGTCAAAAGGTGAAGAGCAAAAAAGGATTTATGCATTTCAATCGGTGCCTTATTTGTTAGAAAATTTAAAATAGTTATTGACGAAATATTAGTACGATGGTAGGATTAAAAATAATTAAATAATGAAACTCTTATCACGAGAGGTGGAGGGATGTGCCCTACGAAGCCCGGCAACCGTCTTTAATAGAAATGGTGCCAATTCACATAAAGTTTTAAAGCTTTAGAAGATGAGAGAAGCGATTTTGCTTTCTCTATACTTCGGTGAACATAGAGAAAGCATTTTTTTAATTGAAGGATTAGCAACACAAGGAGGAAACAGAATGATTGAGTTAAATCAAATAGTCAAAAAGTACAAAACGAAAAAACAGGACGTACTGGCTGTAGATCATGTTGATTTAAGTATTCAATCAGGCTCGATTTTTGGAGTAGTTGGTTTTTCAGGTGCGGGGAAAAGTACTTTAATTAGACTTTTAAATAATCTCGAACAACCAACTTCAGGAGACGTCATTATCGATGGAGATACAATTGGTAAGCTATCAAAATCACAGTTAAGAAAAAAGCGTCAAAAAGTGAGCATGATATTTCAACATTTTAATTTACTATGGTCGCGTACTGTATTAAATAATATTACATTTCCATTGGAAATAGCGGGTGTGCCTCGCCGTGAAGCAAAACAACGGGCAAAAGAATTAGTAGAACTTGTTGGACTGAAAGGTAGAGAAAGTGCATATCCTTCAGAACTGTCAGGTGGTCAAAAACAACGTGTCGGTATTGCGCGAGCGTTAGCAAACGAACCAACTGTATTGCTTTGTGATGAAGCGACAAGTGCATTAGATCCTCAAACAACAGATGAAATTTTAGAATTATTATTGAAAATTAAAGAAGAAAGAAATTTAACAATCGTAATCATCACACACGAAATGCATGTCATTAGACGCATATGTGACGAAGTAGCTGTTATGGAAAACGGTCGCGTGATTGAACAAGGTCTAGTTTCCACAGTTTTTGAGAATCCACAACATGCGGTTACAAAACGTTTTGTTAAAGATGATTTAAATGATGATTTTGATAAATCTATTAGCGACTTAGTGTCACTTAATGAAGATGATTATGTTGTTCGTTTGAATTTCACAGGGAATAATACCACGCAACCTCTCGTGTCATATATAACGAAAACGCATAATATCGATGTGAATATATTAGAAGCTAATATTAAACATACAAAAGATGGTTCGCTTGGTTTCTTAGTAATTCAATTGAGCGATGTAAATTCAGAAAAATTCGAAAAGTTTAAAAATGATTTAGAAGCACAGCATGTGTCAGTGGAGGTGTTAAGACATGGGTAATTCATTGAGTGACATCCTCCGCGAGATGTTTACAATGCCAAACGTCAGCTGGGACGAAGTTTGGTTAGCGACATACGAAACAATTTATATGACAGTTATTTCGACAATTTTTGCCTTTGTATTAGGCTTAATATTAGGTGTATTACTCTTTTTATCAGCTAAAAGTAAATCACCTATAGCGAGGGTTTTCTATACTATTGTTTCATTTATAGTTAACTTGTTTAGAGCGATACCATTTATTATTTTAATCTTATTGTTAATTCCGTTTACAAGTTTAGTGTTAGGCACGATTAGTGGTCCAACAGGAGCATTACCTGCTTTAATCATTAGTGCGGCGCCTTTCTATGCCAGACTTGTAGAAATTGCATTTAAAGAGATTGATAAAGGTGTTATTGAAGCAGCTTGGTCAATGGGTGCCACTACTTGGACAGTAGTCAAAAAAGTACTATTACCTGAAGCGATGCCAGCATTAATTTCAGGTATTACTGTTACAGCGATTGCTTTAGTAGGTTCTACTGCAGTAGCCGGTGTTATTGGTGCAGGTGGTTTAGGTAACCTAGCTTATTTAACAGGTTTCACTAGAAATCAAAATGACGTTATTTTTGTTTCAACAATTTTAATCCTTATTATTGTGTTCATCATTCAATTTATTGGTGATTGGGCTACTAATAAAATTGATAAGAGATAATCTTAAAAAGGGGGACTTTTTATATGAAAAAATTAGTTAGCTTAGCTTCTGTACTTGTATTAGCGCTTGTTTTAGCAGCATGTGGGAATAGTGGAGGTAGTGAAGATAAAAAAATTACAGTAGGTGCTTCTCCAGCTCCTCATGCTGAAATTTTAGAAAAAGCCAAGCCGTTATTGAAAGATAAAGGCTATGATTTGAAGATTAAAACAATTAATGATTATACAACACCGAATAAATTATTAGATAAAGGTGAATTAGACGCAAACTTTTTCCAACATACACCTTACTTAAAAACTGAGAAAAAAGATAAAGGATATAAAGTAGAATCAGCAGGTAATGTTCATCTAGAACCAATGGCTGTTTATTCTAAAAAATATAAGAGTCTAAAAGATTTACCAAAAGGCGCCACAGTGTATGTTTCTAATAATCCAGCTGAAGAAGGCCGTTTCTTAAAATTCTTCCAAGATGCAGGATTAATTAAAATAAAAGACGGTGTGAAGATTGAAGATGCTAAATTTGATGATATCGTAGAAAACAAAAAAGATATCAAATTTAATAATAAACAATCTGCAGAATACTTACCGAAAATTTATCAAAATGAAGATGCTGATGCTGTAATTATCAACTCTAATTTTGCAATCGATCAAAAATTAAGTCCTAAAGATGATTCTATTGTATTAGAGAAAGCGAAAGACAATCCTTATGCCAATTTAATTGCTGTTAAAGAAGGACATAAAGATGATAAAAAAATCAAAGCATTGATGGAAGTATTACAATCTAAAGAAATTAAAGATGAAATCAATAAAAAATATGATGGTGCCGTAGTACCAGCTAAATAACAGCGAAATATAAAAATAAACCCTTTAACTGTGATGGTTAGAGGGTTTATTTTTGTGTGATCTTTTCAAATAGGACTGTTAATATTTTTGGGGTTAGGAAATCTTAGCTTATTCAAACAATTTTTTATTGTACAAGCATAGTAAAAATAAGGTTTTAAAAACTTAAAGTAAATAGATTAGGCCATGGTATTCACTAGATATATCATTAGTCTTATGTTGCTGTAAAATTAAGATTTGTAATACTTTTTAATTTTAATATTATATTTCATGTTGTTTATTTTGCAAATAAGGAGTAGAGATGTGAATATTGGTTTATTTTTAATAATAACTATGTGTTGCGTATTGTTACCGATAACAATTACTGTAAATGAGTGGAAGAAAAGAATAAAAAATAGATGAGTTATTTTTTCAAACTCAAGAACATTTTATATTGTTAATCCTCTTTTTATTCACTTATTATTATGTGGGTTAAAATACAGAATTTATGAAATAAAGGGCGATACTGAATAGATATAATTGGTAATATAGTCACCTTTAATTGAGTATGTATCTTGTATAATTAATAGTAACTCTGTAATTTATAATAATAAAAAGACTAATAATTTAAATGAAATGAACGCCCGTCAGCAGAAATGTTGGCGGGCGTTGTCTATCTAAAGTGTGTAATTCTATTTTTAAAATAAACGGGGCGAGTGTATTTTAGTTAACGAATTTCAAGGACAAAGGAAGAGGCTAATTATGTGTGGTACAAAACCAAAAATATTATGTTAATATAAAATTGAATTTTGAACTATATTATTGATGTGATTCAGTCTAAAAAAGTGGAAAAGTAAACTTGTAATTTCTAAATTAAAATTCAGACCATTAAATAATTTGATAATAATTTGGAGGTGATACTATTCCTAAATCACAACAACAATTACTAGCTATTTTACTCTTGTTATTAATAGTGAATTTTTTCTTACCAATTATAGAAGCATGGTTACAAATTGAAGTAATAAAATTAGGCTCAAGCTACATTAAAATACTAGATATGATAACTATAATTGTTGCAATAGTATTTATGTATAGACAAACTAAACGAAAGGGTTTTTAAATAAAAGATGGTTGATTTTCAAGCGGATAACACTTTTAAATTGAGCTATTAAATCGTCATCTGAAAAATAATTTAATGTATTTCCATCAATGATTTAGAAGAATTTTAGCTTTAAATTTGAGGGAGGACCTTTATTTTATTTATGGTCTTTGAACCAAATCTAATTAAAGTCATATTCTTATTTAATTGAACTATTTAAAGAGTGACAACAATGTTAGTTTTATCTACTTAATTACATGTTATCATTGGATTACCAACAATATTGAATAAATGTCGTTTTTGACACTTGAGCGATTTCCAGGTTATAGATATTTTTTTAATGTATTTGTTTTATAATTAGTACAGTTACCTAATTTGAAATATGAATGAATCAGTGCATTGAATTTTAAATGATAACTACAAATATATTAAAGCTAAAATTCAAAAGTTAAATTAGTGATTTTGTTAAAATGCATCTTATTAATAAATTACTTTTAAATATTAAGGAGTGGATTGAAATGAGTCTAAAAGAAATGTGGAATTACTTATTAAACAAAAAATGGCGTACTAATGATGTATTGACGATTATTGCCTGTATGTTTGTTGTAAGTTTGGTTACAACGCCATTGGTTGGGGTACCAGTTGGTGCTATCGTCTATTTACTTTGGTTTGATAAGAATTTCAAAAAGTAGGTCGAAATTAATTAGTATTTAGATTTAATACTAACAGAAAGAGTAATAAAGTGTTTCCTAACAGTTAAGTTTGAATTGAACAATTCTAAGGTGTAAAATATAAATAAGTTTTAATTAATATATTTGCTAAGTTAGATGCCAAGGTACTACTGTTACTTTGAATATTTAATGTTATTAGTTTCAAATTGTTAATTTTAACTGTAATGGGAGAGCTTAAAATAATTAGAGGTATGAATCTTATTAAAGCTCTATTTATTGATATATTATATGAATGAAATATCATTTTCGCTATTGATATTTTATCATTATTAAACCCGACAATTATGTTATATAAACTTTCATTTCAGTATAGATGAAAACGTATATAAGTTATGTGTCGGGTTTTATTTATGATGCTTCACTTGATAAAAATTGAATAAAACTTCTCATGAGACGGAGTTACAGAAATCAATTTTTGCAATAATAATTCCGCCATATAAATCTAATGCTGACAAAGATATTTAGCAGTAATTTTAGTATTTCTTTTTGAAGTTTTAACAACAACTATCGATAGTAAAATACATAAAAAACCGAGACATTAATTATGTCTCGGAATCATTTGTACTTATTTGGTTATTAAGATTGATCGTATTCGTCTTTAATATCACCGACAATGTTTTCTAAGATATTTTCCATTGTGATAATACCAAGTGGACTTTGTTGTTCGTCTTCCACTAGAGCTATATGAATTTGGTGTGATTTCATTTGCTCTAAGACTTGATGATATTTTGAATTTAATTTGATTTTAAGAATACTATGAGTAATATCCTTAAGCGAATTTATATTATTACTTAATAGATCTTTTGCATGTATATAACCTACAATTTGTGTAGTGTTGTCTTTAATTACAGGAAATCTTGTGTAGTTTGCATTACTTACATATGCTTTAGTTTCATCAATATTACTATTGATATCAACAACTGAGACTTTTTCAAGTGGTAAGTACCCGTCTGCAATTTTCATTTCATCAAACGCGAAAGCACGATTAATGTGTGTTAACTCATTTTCAGAAATTTCTCCACCTTCATGGCTTTCTTTAATTAATAGTTTTAATTCTTCTTCTGAATGATATAATTCACTTTCTTTAGCAGGTTGCATACCAAACATTTTCAAAATTAATCTTGCCGAGCCGTTAAGAATGTAAATAAATGGATAAAATAATTTGTAAAACATGATAATTGGCTTAGCGATTAGCAATGTGATTTGTTCGGCTTTTTGAATTGCAATTGTTTTAGGTGCCATTTCACCGACAACCACGTGTAAATAAGTTGCAATTACAAACGCACTAATTAATGTGAATATATGAATCATTGTTTCTGAAAGGCCTAAACTACTAAAAATAGGATGTAATAAAAACTCAAAGGTAGATTCACCGACCATACCAATACCTAAAGCTGTAATCGTAATACCAAGTTGACAAGCAGCTAAATATTCATCTAAGTGTGAAACTACTTTTTGTGCGGCAACCGCTTTTTTATTGTCTACGTTCGCAAGTGAGTTAATCCTAGATGTTCGAACTTTAACGATTGCGAATTCTGTCGCCACAAAGAATGCGGTTAACACCAATAATAAAATAAATATAATTAAACTAATAAAGGTTCCCAAAAATTAATTAATTCCTCCGATATGTTTTTATTCAATCATTTCTGATTGGTATTCTATTATATAAAAAGTACGAGTTCATAGCTAGTGTAAAGAATTACTTTATGTGAAATAAGGTGTTCGAACAATCAATTGAATAATTATTAATTTAATTTGTAGATAAAGATGATACAAATTAAAAATCATTAGTCATCTGCTGTAATTTTCCCTAGTTTATAACTAATAACAAATCCTAATACCAGTGTGATGATTGAAATAATCCAAGTTATAAATGTGCCAGGTAGACCTGGGAACACTGCGTAAAGTGAGCCAACTACAAAGCCTATAATAAGGGCATATGTGAGAAAAGTATAATAGGATAGTAAATACTGAATTAATTTACTTGAGAATAAAAATCCGCAAATAATACCAAAACCTACAGTTAATAAAACAGGTATTGCCGCAAAGTTTAATGACATAAATTCTGAAATAGCAAACATTACTGTGCCATAAACTCCAAAGACGAGTAACATGAATGAACCTGATATACCAGGTAGTAACATGGCACTAGAAGCACACACACCTGCTATAAAATATTTGATTATTAAACCAGAATTTAATGTTAAAGTTTCACCAGCGTGCTTATCTCCATTATTGAGTAATGTAATAATTACTATAATAATGATGCCTAGTAACAATAATATATAATGCTGTATACTAAACGTTTGTTTGAAGTTAGACGTTTTCAATAGGTAAGGAATAATACCTCCGATAAGTCCAACAAAAAAGAACATTGTTGGTACTGTGTGTGTACTAAGTAAATAATTAATGAGTTTACTTAATACTCCGATTGCGATAACCATACCCAGACCAATAGGGATTAAGAATTTCAGACTTTCCCAAAATCGTTTTGAAAAAATACCGCTAATGGAACGTATGAAATCATCATAGATGCCTAGTAACAGTGCAATTGTTCCACCGCTTACTCCGGGGACTAAATCACTCGTACCCATTGCAAAACCTTTCCATAAATTAGACCATTTAATTTTTGACATATCTTTCTCCTTTTTTAATAATGTAGTAATGATATTAGCATAAAAAAGTGAAATACAATATTATAAACACAAAGAAACTAAATGATGTAGATACCATATTTATAATGCGAATTAATATGAAAAAGAGCATTTAATGTATTGAGAACATTAAGGATACTTTTATCATTTACAAAAACCATAGTATTATTATCAAAAATCATTGTGTTTTAATAACGATTTTAATTTAGCACTAGAAAAGGTTTATATTCATATATAACTACGTTATAATTAGATGATGTAACAAGTGCTCAGTCTTTTGACTGCAGATTAAAATTATTATAAACTAGATAGGAAAAACATATCATATAATACGGAGGGAATATGTATGCCATCAACATTAGAAATTAAAGACCTACATGTGTCTATAGAAGATAAAGAGATTCTAAAGGGTGTTAATTTAACAATTAACACAGGTGAAATACACGCAGTTATGGGGCCAAATGGTACTGGTAAATCAACGTTATCATCAGCAATCATGGGTCACCCAAGCTTTGAAGTAACAAAAGGGGAAGTAATCTTAGACGGCGTTAATATCTTAGAATTAGAAGTTGACGAACGTGCAAAAGCTGGTCTTTTCTTAGCAATGCAATATCCATCAGAAATCACTGGTGTAACAAATGCAGACTTCATGCGTTCAGCAATAAATGCTAAACGTGAAGAAGGTGAAGAAATTAATTTAATGCAATTTATCAAAAAACTTGATAAAGAAATGGATTATTTAGATATCGACCAAGATATGGCACAACGTTACTTAAATGAAGGTTTCTCTGGCGGTGAGAAGAAACGTAATGAAATTCTTCAACTAATGATGTTAGAACCAAAATTCGCAATTTTAGATGAAATTGACTCAGGTTTAGATATTGATGCATTAAAAGTTGTTTCTAAAGGGATCAACCAAATGCGTGGAGACGAATTTGGCTCATTAATTATCACGCACTATCAACGTCTATTAAATTACATTACGCCTGATCACGTTCACGTTATGTATGGTGGTAAAGTAGTTACTTCTGGTGGTCCAGAATTAGCTAAGCGTCTTGAAGAAGAAGGTTACGAATGGGTTAAAGAAGAGTATGGTGCTACAGAATAAGTCTCAACTCATATTAAACATATTAATTTAGATGAAGATTTAAGGTCTTGATTTATACCGATGAATTAAATCATACAATCATCAAATGGGAGGAAAAAAGTATGACGACTGAAACTTTGAACATTTCTGAAGCGCAACTAGTTGAATATTCACAAGCCCATAATGAACCTACTTGGCTAACAGAATTACGTAAAGAAGCGTTAAAATTAACTGAAACTTTAGAAATGCCAAAACCAGATAAAACAAAAATTAACAGATGGGATTTTGACTCATTTAAGCAACACGAAACAACAGGTAGCGTATATCATACGTTAGAAGAATTACCAGAAGCAGTAAAAGATATTATCGATATAGATAATTCTGAGAATTTGATTATTCAACATAATAATACATTGGCTTTTACTAAAGTTTCTGATTCTGCAAAAAATGATGGCGTTATTGTTGAAGGTTTATCTGAGGCATTAGTTAATCATCCAGATTTAGTAAAACAATATTTCATGAATGAAACTGTTACTGTTGATGAACACAGATTAACAGCACTACACACAGCATTATTAAACGGTGGCGTATTTGTATATGTACCTAAAAATGTAGTTGTAGAACACCCAATTCAATATGTTGTCTTACATGACGATGAACAAGCAAGTTTCTACAATCATGTCATTATTAGCACAGAGGAAAGTGCAGAAGTGACATATGTTGAAAACTATCTATCAAATGCTAGTGGTGAAGGTAGCCAATTGAATATCATTTCAGAAGTAAATGCTGGAGCAAACTCAAAAATTACTTATGGTTCTGTAGATTATTTAGATAAAGGCTTTACTGGTCATATTATCCGCCGTGGTGTTACTCAAGCAGATGCTACAATTAATTGGGCACTTGGACTTATGAATGAAGGTAGCCAGATTATTGATAATACAACAAACTTAATTGGTGACCGTTCAGAAAGTGAATTAAAATCTGTGGTTGTTGGTACAGGTAGCCAAAAAGTTAATTTAACATCAAAAATTGTGCAATATGGTAAAGAAACAAATGGCTATATTTTAAAACATGGTGTTATGCTTGAAAGTGCCTCAACAGTATTTAATGGTATTGGATACATCAAACATGGTGGCGCTAAATCAAATGCTAACCAAGAATCTCGTGTATTGATGTTATCTGAAAATGCTCGTGGAGATGCTAATCCAATTTTATTAATTGATGAAGATGACGTAGAAGCAGGACACGCAGCTTCAGTTGGCCGCGTGGACCCAGAGCAATTATACTACTTAATGAGTCGTGGTATTTCTCGTCAAGAAGCAGAGCGCCTAGTTATTCATGGTTTCTTAGATCCAGTAGTTCGTGAACTACCAATTGAAGATGTTAAACGTCAATTACGTGAAGTAATTGAATTAAAAGTAAATAAATAGACTTAAAATTGAAGTTAAGACAATAGTAATTAAAGCGGGAAGTCCAATTTTGACCGTAGCGACAAAGATAGTATAACGATCTATCAATTGTGACTGAACCTTTGCTAAGGTCTGCATATTGATTTTTAATAAAGGAAGGCCTGTGAGTAATTTGACTGATACTTTAAATGTTACTGAAATTATAAAAGATTTTCCAATTCTCAATCAACAAGTTAATGGCAATCGCTTGGCTTATTTAGATACAACTGCTACTAGTCAGACACCCGTGCAAGTTATTGATGCAATGGCTGATTATTATAAACGTTATAATTCAAATGTACATCGTGGTGTACACACATTAGGATCATTAGCGACAGATGGTTATGAAAGTGCTCGTGAGACAGTGAGACGTTTTATTAATGCAAAATACTTTGAAGAAGTCATTTTCACTAGAGGTACAACAGCATCAATAAATATTGTCGCTCATAGTTATGGTGATGCTAACATTGTAGAAGGTGATGAAATTGTAGTCACTGAAATGGAACATCATGCTAATATCGTGCCATGGCAACAATTGGCTAAGCGTAAAAATGCATCATTAAAATTCATCCCAATGACTGAAGATGGAGAGTTAGCTATTGAAGATGTAAAAGCTACAATTAATGATAATACAAAAATTGTAGCTATAGCACATGTATCCAACGTACTTGGCACAATTAATGATATAAAAGCTATAACAGAAGTTGCACATGAACATGGCGCAATCATTAGCGTGGATGGTGCACAAGCAGCGCCTCATATGGCATTGGATATGCAAGAATTAAATGTTGATTTTTACAGTTTTAGTGGTCATAAAATGCTTGGTCCAACAGGTATTGGTGTTTTATATGGTAAACGCGCGTTACTTAATAAAATGGAACCAATTGAATTCGGCGGAGATATGATTGATTTTGTAGGCAAATATGAAGCTTCATGGGCTGACTTACCTACTAAATTTGAAGCTGGTACACCATTAATAGCTCAAGCAATTGGCTTAGCTGAAGCTGTAAGATATATTGAAAACTTAGGTTTCGAAGAGATCCAACAACATGAAACAGCATTAACACAGTACGCTTACGACAAGATGTCAGAGATAGAGGGTATTGAAATTTATGGACCTGCGAAAGAAAGACGCGCTGGTGTTATTACATTCAATATGACTGATGTTCATGCGCATGATGTAGCAACTGCGGTAGATACTGAAGGTGTGGCCGTAAGAGCCGGACATCATTGTGCACAACCACTTATGAAGTGGTTGAATCAATCTTCTACAGCACGCGCAAGTTTTTATATTTATAACACGAAAGAAGATATTGACCAACTCGTCGAAGCGTTGAAACAGACGAAGGAGTTTTTCTCATATGAATTTTAATAATTTAAATCAATTGTATCGTTCAGTGATTATGGACCATTATAAAAGTCCAAGAAATAAAGGCACTTTAGATAATGGTTCTATGACCGTCGACATGAACAATCCAACGTGTGGGGACCGCATTCATCTTACGTTTGATATTGAAGATGGTTTCATAAAAGATGCTAAATTTGATGGGGAAGGTTGTTCAATTTCTATGTCTAGTGCTTCAATGATGACTGAAGCGGTAAAAGGTCATTCATTAGCAGATGCTATGAAAATGAGTCAAGAATTTTCTAAAATGATGCTTGGTGAAGACTATGAAATTAGCGAAGATATGGGCGATATTGAAGCCCTACAAGGCGTCGCTCAATTCCCTGCGCGTATTAAATGTGCCACATTAGCATGGAAAGCACTCGAAAAGGGTACAGTTGAAAAAGAAGGCAATACTGAAGAGTAAGATTAAACTGAAGTTGATGCATTGACAATGTGTAAAATTCCATTCAAACTAGGGATTACAACATGATATCTAATGTAGTTAAAGGTTTAATACATTGCCTATTTAACAGCATATAAAAAGTAATACACAAATGATTTTGCACGTAAGTCGTTTTTTAATATATAAAAGGAGTGATTTAAATGGCTAAAAAAGCACCTGATGTTGGGGATTATCAATATGGTTTCCATGACGAAGATGTTTCCATTTTTAGATCAGAACGTGGTTTGACGGAAAATATTGTCCGCGAAATCTCAAGCATGAAAGATGAACCAGAATGGATGCTTAACTATAGATTGAAATCATTAAAACAATTCTACAAAATGCCAATGCCACAATGGGGTGGAGACTTATCTGAATTGGACTTTGATGATATCACTTACTATGTTAAACCATCTGAAAATACAGAACGTTCATGGGATGAAGTACCTGAAGAAATCAAACGTACGTTTGATAAATTAGGTATTCCTGAAGCAGAACAAAAATACCTTGCTGGTGTTTCTGCACAATATGAATCTGAAGTTGTTTACCATAATATGGAAAAAGAACTTGAAGATAAAGGAATTATCTTTAAAGATACAGATAGTGCATTAAGAGAAAACGAAGAGTTATTTAGACAATATTTCTCAACAGTTGTACCTGCAGCTGACAACAAGTTCTCAGCATTAAACTCAGCTGTTTGGTCTGGTGGTTCATTCATTTATGTACCTAAAAACATTAAATTAGATACACCATTACAAGCATATTTCCGTATTAACTCTGAAAATATGGGACAATTTGAACGTACATTAATCATCGCTGATGAAGGTGCATCTGTTAACTATGTTGAAGGTTGTACAGCTCCTGTATACTCAACAAGCTCTCTACACTCAGCAGTAGTTGAAATCATCGTTCATAAAGACGCACATGTTCGTTACACAACAATTCAAAACTGGGCAAACAACGTTTATAACTTAGTTACAAAACGTACGTTAGTTCATGAGAATGGTAACATGGAATGGGTTGACGGTAACTTAGGTTCTAAATTAACGATGAAATATCCTAACTGTGTATTGATGGGTGAAGGTGCCAAAGGTAGTACTTTATCTATCGCATTTGCAGGTAAAGGACAAGTACAAGATGCTGGTGCTAAGATGATTCATAAAGCGCCAAATACTTCTTCAACAATTGTTTCTAAATCAATTTCTAAAGATGGCGGTAAAGTTGTTTATCGTGGTATCGTTCACTTTGGACGTAAAGCTAAGGGCGCACGTTCAAACATCGAATGTGATACATTAATCTTAGATAATGAATCTACTTCAGATACAATTCCATACAATGAAGTATTCAATGATAATATTTCTTTAGAACACGAAGCGAAAGTTTCAAAAGTATCTGAAGAACAATTATTCTACTTGATGAGTCGTGGTATTTCTGAAGAAGAAGCGACTGAAATGATTGTAATGGGCTTCATTGAACCATTTACAAAAGAATTACCAATGGAATACGCGGTAGAGATGAACCGTTTAATTAAATTTGAAATGGAAGGCAGTATCGGTTAAATTTAATCGATTGAAACGACCATTTGATAAAATTAAAAGCACGAAGTGATACTAAATTAATAGCATTTATCTTTAAATGTTGTTAAAATTACGTATCATTTCGTGTTTTTTATTTTGGAAATAAATAATCATTGGAGGGGTTTAATGGTAAATAATAAAAAGAGTGCTGCAGAAAGCTTTAGTATGTTTTTAATGTTAATTTTAAACTTGTTTATTGCAACAATAGCGATAATACTGGTGATTTTTCTATTTAAAGAATGTATTAACATGATTAATGGGATATTTATAAGTAATAGCAATGTTCAATATGATTATATGATTGAAAAGCTTTTAATCTCATTCTTATATATTGAGTTTATACTATTAATTGTTCAATATTTTAAGAAAAACTATCACTTTTCAATGCAATATTTTATTTATGCCGCAATCACAGCAATCGTGAGATATATTATTGTAGATCATCATAGTGCGTCTACAACGATTGGTTTAGCCATTGCTATTATAATACTAGTATTTTCGCTTTATTTTTTAAAAAGGTTCTCATTAGATTAACTTATTTCTGAAATCTAAATGCTTTTATTTTGAAAATAACAAAATATTAATGAACTAATAGTTTTTACTTTTTTGAGGGGAGTAATAAAACGTGACAGAGCAGAGATTTGGCAAAATACAATTAGCACGCGTTAAAAAGGATGAATTCGAAGCTTTCAAAAAACAATCTTCATTGTCATTTTTGAAAGGTCTTAAAGAAACTTTCCCTGAAAAAGAACATCCAGAAAATTTTGCACCAGTTCCATCAGAACAAGATTATAATGAATCTTTTTATTCAGATAATCCCCATATTTATTATTTTTATTTAAATGATGAGAATATTGGTGGTGCTATCTTTGAAATTGATAAAGAAAATAAAAGAAACCATGTCGATACATTATATATTAATGATAAAGCACATGGACAAGGGATTGGTACTAAAGTTTGGAAAGCGATTGAAAATCATTTTCCAGAAACTAAAGTTTGGGAATTACATACACCTTATTTTGAAAAGCGTAATATCCATTTCTACATAAATAAATGCAATTTTCACATTACAGGGTTTTATAAAGAAATGTTTGATGTGAATGGAGTGGAAAAAGAATTTGAGTTTTTTAAATTTGAAAAAGTTATGATTTAAGTTATTTAAAATTGTATATCCTTAGATTGTGATTGATGTATGCATGAGCTATGAATATAAGGAAATGTTTATTAAGACTACTATATTATTATTCAACTATAAAGGGAAGTGAACATATGAAATCAAGTTATCCTTATGATTTCATATGTTCACTCCTTTTTATATTTTGGAATATAACGTTATTTACATCGTGACTGTTTAAAACAAAACATTCATAAGTATGAGAATTTTAGAAAAATAATAGTAAATAAGACTGAACCAACTATGTGCATGCTCATATTTTTTAAACTTAAGTTGAATTGTGTAAAAGTGGCTTAAATAATTTGATTGATTTCGTGTTTATACATGCTACTAGTGTGTGTTATTTCCAGTGTTCTAACTTAGCCATATTTTTTTAGTATACATTTTGTTTAAAAAGAATTTTTGTATTTTATTCATGTTTGATTCTTAAAATCTTTTTAGATTATAGTTGTACATATCTTCAAATCCAAGATCCATAGTAAAAGAACCATTTTGATAACAATGATGACAGTATTTTTCTGATGTTGAACCATCACTTTTATTCTTGCAGAGGCTTTTTTATCTATAGGCATCCCACAACTTTGGCACTGTGCTATCTTAGCCATATGAAAAATTCATCTTCTGTATTATTTTCCTTATCATAACATAGTTACCTGTATCAATTAGCTATCAGTTGTGAGTTATTTATACTGGGAAGCGATATGTTATATTACAAGAACAATGCGTTTATAAAGTTATTAAAGTGGGAAATTATATGAAAGTGAATTTATTAATAAAGCTTATTAAAGGAGTCATGAATTTATGGTTATTGGTATAATCATACTTTTGTTTGCCTCATTTTTCTTTTCGGGAAGTGAAACCGCATTAACTGCTGCAAACAGGATGAAAATACAAACAGATGCTCAAGAGGGAAATAAAAAAGCGGGAAAATTATCAAAATTATTAACAAAACCAAGTGAATTTATCACGGCGATACTGATTGGGAATAATATCGCGAATATTATTTTACCTACGTTAGTTACAATATTAGCAGTAGACTTGGGTTTAAATGTTGGGATCGCAACTGCACTAACAACAGTAGTTATCATTGTTATTTCAGAAGTTATTCCTAAGTCAATTGCAGCTACATATCCAGATAGAATTTCACGTTTAGTGTATACACCTATATCGTTTTTTGTCTTTATATTTAAACCAATCACTAAAATTCTAAATGGTATAACAGATGCAATTAACCGATTTTTATCTAAAGGACAGGAAGAGCAACAACGTTATTCAAAGGAAGAGATTAGACAGATGGTTACCATTGCAGGTAGCGAAGGCGCGTTTAATGAAATGGAGCGTAATCGTATTCAAGGGGTTATGGATTTTGAGCAATTAAAGATTACAGACATTGATACAACCCCACGCATAAATGTTACTGCATTTCCTTCAGATATTTCGTATGAAGAAACTTATGAGACTGTAGTTTCTAATCCATATACACGTTATCCTGTATATGGTAAAGATATTGATCAAGTTATAGGTATTTTTCATTCTAAATATTTATTAGCATGGAGCCGTGAACCTGAGAATGATATTTTAAAATATACATCGGAACCCTTATTTGTAAATGAGCATAATCGTGCTGAATGGGTGTTGAGAAAAATGACAGTTTCACGTAAACATTTAGCCATTGTTTTAGATGAGTACGGTGGTACGGAAGCTATTGTTTCTCACGAAGACCTTATTGAAGAAATGTTAGGTATGGAAATAGAAGACGAGATGGATGAAGAAGAAAATGAAAAACTAGAGGAACAAATGAAAGCGTACAATAAAAATAATATATGATTCTAATAGGGGATTAATGGTGTTATTTTGTTAAAAAGGCAAAGGGGCAGATTAAATGGAATTATCGTCTAGAGTTACTAAATTATTAAATATTAAATATCCAATTATACAAGCTGGCATGGCAGGATCGACCACACCTGAATTAGTCGCGACAGTGAGTAATAGTGGAGGATTAGGAACGATTGGCGCAGGATATTTTAGTGCAGAACGACTGGAAAAAGAAATCACTTATGTCCAACAATTAACTGATTTACCATATTCAGTGAATTTGTTTGTGCCTAGTGAGAAGTTATTTATTCCTGAAAAAGTAGAGCACATGAATGCTTGGTTAAAACCATATCGCAGGGCATTAAATATAGATGAGCCTATTGTTAATATAAATGAGAAACAGCAGTTTGAAGATGCGATCGATATCGTGATTGAAAAAGGTGTGCCTGTAGTATCGTTTACATTTGGCATTCCTGAACAATCAATACTTACCAGATTAAAAGAAAGAAATATTAAAGTTATAGGAACGGCTACAAGTGTGGAGGAAGCGATTGCAAATGAAAGTGCAGGTATGGATGCTATCATAGCTCAGGGCAGTGAGGCAGGTGGACATAGGGGAGCTTTTACAGAAACGTCCAGCAATCTTACCCCTCTCATAGGTACGATGTCACTCATACCTCAAATTGTCGACCAGGTGAGTATACCTGTCGTTGCAGCAGGTGGTATTATGGATGGTAGAGGTTTGGTCGCTAGTATGATTTTAGGTGCTGAAGGTATACAAATGGGGACGGCATTTTTAACATCGGAGGAAAGCGGTGCAAGCCAACTTTATAAAAACGCAATCCAACATAGTAAAGAAACGGATACTGTAGTTACAAATGTCTTTACTGGAAAATCTGCGAGAGGCATAGATAATGAGTTTATCCATAAGATGAGTGAATACAATGAAGATATCCCAGATTACCCTATACAAAATCAATTGACTAGCGCAATTCGCAAAGAAGCGGCTAGAGAAGGTAATGCTCAGTGGACACATTTATGGAGTGGTCAAAGCCCTAGATTAGCACAATATTCGTCGGCATCATTACTGATGGAACGTATTGTCCAACAAGCAAACCAACTATTGAATCAGTGAATAACTATAAATATATGACATACGCAATTATGTAATTTACTTATTAACCTATAACTTAGCTTTAAAAATAGTGTTTTTTAGACAAGAGGAGTAGTATAAATTGAAATCAACTTTAAACTTTTGATTTCAATACTACTTCTCTTTTTTATTATTGAACATTAACACTAACTATAATTAGCATGTCTTTATATGTTTTTAAATACATTCGATAAATTATAAAGTATCAACATTTACTTTTTTAAGTTATAGTAAATTAAATTTAATCAAGTGAATCCATTAAAACATATATGGTATCATTAACTTGGTGATACTATGATAAATATAGGGTTAACAGGTTGGGGGGACCATGATTCGTTGTATGAAGACTTGCAGCGTAAGACGGATAAATTAACTACATATGCAAGCCATTTTCCAATTGTAGAATTGGACGCAACGTATTATGCAATTCAACCTGAGAGAAATATTAGAAAATGGATAAAAGAAACACCTGAAAGATTTAAATTTATAGTGAAAATACATCAAGCATTAACTTTGCATGCAGACTATCATGACTTTGCTGATACAAGGCAAACTTTAGTAGAGCAATTTAAAATGATGCTTCAACCATTAAAAGATGAGAATAAACTTGCGATGGTGTTGGTACAATTTCCACCTTGGTTTGATTGTACTGTTCAGAATATAACTTATATTCGCTATATCCGCGCACAATTGGAAGCATTTCCTGTATGTGTAGAATTTAGACACCAATCTTGGTTTAATGAGTCTTTTAAAGAAGAAACATTGTCATTCTTAACACAGCAAGATATCATTCATGCAGTATGTGATGAACCTCAAGTTGGTCAGGGTTCTGTACCGATGGTTAACCGCATTACAAATGAAACTGCATTTGTACGGTACCATGGAAGAAATGTACATGGATGGACTAAAAAAGATATGATGGATGATGAATGGAGAGAAGTAAGATATTTATATAATTATAGTGAACAAGAATTAAAAGCTTTAATTGATAAAGTAAAAGTACTAGAACATAAAGCCAAAGATATTTACGTCGTTTTTAATAATAATTCTGGTGGACATGCAGCCTCCAATGCTAAAACCTATCAACGTTTATTGGGCATAGATTATCAAGGTTTAGCGCCACAACAATTAAAATTATTTTAGGAGCGATTGAATGTTAACAGTAATATTATTGATTTTAATTGGCGGTTTTTCAGCAATTTTAGGATCATTAGTTGGTATTGGTGGAGGTATAATCATTGTACCTACGCTGGTTTATTTAGGTGTTGATCATGATTTACTTGAAGGTATAACGCCTCAAGTCGCTATAGGTACTTCATCAGTTATATTAATAGTAACTGGACTATCTTCAACGTTGGGATACTTAAAAACAAAACAAGTTGATGTGAAAAATGGCTCGATATTTTTATTTGGTTTGCTACCTGGGGCGTTGATTGGATCTGTAATAAGCCGTTACTTAACATTAGCATCTTTTAACTTGTATTTTGGTTTGTTTTTAATATTAGTAGCAAGTTTGCTTGTAATACGAAAGAAAATAAGGCCATTAAAAATATTTGCTAAAGCAAAGTACGAACGGAGCTATATTGATGGTTATGGTAAGCAATATTTTTATCATGTGCCACCCTTAATTTCTTTTATAGCAACATTATTTATTGGCATATTAACAGGGTTACTAGGTATAGGTGGTGGCGCATTAATGACACCGCTAATGTTAATTGTATTTAGGTTCCCGCCACATGTGGCGGTTGGTACAAGCATGATGATGATCTTCTTTTCTAGTGTTATGAGTTCAGTAGGTCATATTGCACAAGGTCATGTGGCTTGGTTATATGCAATTGTTCTAGTATTTGCAAGTTATTTCGGTGCGAAGATTGGCGTGAAAATTAATCATTCGGTAAAATCAGAGACTGTTGTAATATTGTTGCGTACAGTAATGTTAATTATGGGTATATATTTAATAATTAAATCATTTTTATAAAATGAAGGAGGGGAACTATAGATGAAATTAACAATTTATCACACAAATGACATACATAGTCACTTACATGAATATGCACGAATTACAAAGTATTTGACTCAAAAGAGATCAAAACTAAAACATCATTCACTATATTTAGATATTGGCGACCATGTTGACCTTTCGGCGCCTGTCACTGAAGCAACTATGGGGATAAAAAACGTCGAATTATTAAATATGGCGCATTGCGATATCGCTACTATTGGCAATAATGAAGGTATGACTATTTCTCATGATGCATTAAATACTTTATATGACAATGCAACATTCGATGTCACTTGTGCGAATGTCTTTGATGAACATGGGCATTTACCCCATAATATGTCATCATCATTCATAAAAGTTATAGACGGAGTACGCATACTATTTATTGCGGCTACTGCTCCATTCACTCCTTTTTATCGTGCTTTAGACTGGATTGTGACAAATCCTTTAGAAGCAATTAAAGATGAAATAAAAGCTAATGAAGGTGCTTATGATTTACTTGTGATTATGAGCCATGTTGGTGTATTCTTTGACGAAAAATTATGCCAAGAAATTCCAGAAATTGATTTGATTTTAGGTAGTCATACACACCACTATTTTGAAAATGGTGAGATTAACAATGGTGTTCTGATGGCTGCAGCAGGAAAATATGGGCATTTTTTAGGGGAAGTCACACTAGAAATTGAAAATAATAACATAATTAAAAAACAAGCAATACTCCATCCACTCGACAAATTACCAGAAGTTGAGACTCATTTTGATGAAGAAGGGAAAATGTTGTTAAATGATTCAGTGATTGATCGACCAATTTCTTTACCTAGAAAAACAGATACCATTACTCAAACAGCTCATATCTTAGCAGAAAGTATTTTTGAATTTACGAATGCAGACTGTACAATTATTAACGCAGGACTCATCGTAAACGGCATAGAGGCAGAGCGATTAACGGAGTATGATATACATCAGATGTTACCTCACCCTATTAACGCAGTCCGTATTAGATTAAGTGGGCGAGAGTTGAAAAATATAATAATCAAAAGTCAAAAACAAGAATATCTTAATGAACATGCCCAAGGCCTGGGTTTTAGAGGTAATATTTTTGGTGGCTATATTTTATATAATTTAGGATTTATTGAGTCTGAATCACGTTACTTTATAAATGGTGAATTAATAAATGATGATGAAACGTATATATTAGGAACGATAGATATGTATACGTTTGGACGCTATTTTCCTACTTTAAAAGATCAGTCTATAGATTACTTGATGCCAGAGTTTTTAAGAGATATTTTTAAAGAAAAATTATTGGAATATTAAAATATGACTTTATACGTTTTAATTTACCTGAATTTTCGTTATAATGATTAGAGATTTCAAATCAGGAGGATTGTGCGGTTATGGCTACTAAAAATGAAGAGATTTTACGTAAACCAGATTGGTTGAAAATAAAGCTAAATACTAACGAAAACTACACTGGTCTTAAGAAAATGATGCGCGAAAAGAATTTACATACAGTTTGCGAAGAAGCAAAGTGTCCAAATATACATGAATGTTGGGGAGAACGTCGTACAGCTACGTTTATGATTTTAGGTGCAGTTTGTACACGTGCATGTCGTTTCTGTGCAGTTAAAACAGGACTTCCAAATGAATTAGATTTAGATGAGCCAGAACGCGTGGCTGAATCTGTAGAATTAATGAATTTAAAACACGTTGTTATTACAGCTGTGGCTCGTGATGACTTAAGAGATGCAGGATCAAATGTATACGCTGAAACTGTACGTAAAGTACGTGAGCGTAATCCTTTCACATCTATAGAAATCTTGCCTTCAGATATGGGTGGAGACTATGATGCTTTAGAAACTTTAATGGCGTCAAAACCAGACATTTTAAACCATAATATCGAAACAGTCCGCCGTTTGACACCGAGAGTTCGTGCTAGAGCAACTTATGATCGTACATTAGAGTTCTTAAGACGTTCTAAAGAGTTACAACCTGATATCCCAACAAAATCAAGTCTTATGGTTGGATTAGGTGAAACACACGAGGAAATCTATGAAACAATGGATGACCTACGAGCTAATGATGTTGATATTTTAACGATTGGTCAATATTTGCAACCTTCACGTAAACATTTAAAAGTTGAAAAATATTATACACCATTAGAATTTGGTAAATTAAGAAAAGTAGCAATGGATAAAGGATTTAAACATTGCCAAGCAGGACCACTTGTAAGAAGTTCATATCATGCCGACGAGCAAGTAAATGAAGCGGCTAAAGAAAAACACCGTATTGGTGAAGAGCAACTTGGTACAGAAATCGGTAAGCATTTAAATAAATAAGTTAATTGAAGACTTAGTTCATTTGTTATAGTTGTGGTGATGCGCAATACTAGTGAGCTAAGTCTTTCTTAGAAGTAAAATATAATTACATACAAGTCAAAGAACTATTTATTAATAAATTAGCTAGCGAATAATAGTAATTTGATGCGTTTAGATTAGGTGAATGACATGATAAAGTTAAATGGACAATTTTTTGAAATCATAGAAGATTATAGAGAATGTTTTGATGAAGAAACATTTGTCAATCGCTATTCAGATATATTAGATAAGTATGATTTTATTGTTGGAGATTTTGGTTATGATCAACTTAGGTTAAAAGGTTTTTATAAAGATTCTAATAAGAAAGCCGAATTAAGCAAACGCTTCTCAACAATTCAAGATTATTTATTAGAATATTGTAATTTTGGTTGCCCGTACTTTATATTAAGACGTATTCCAGAAGCAGAAATGAAAAATTATGTAGAGTCAAATGACATAGTTGAAACAGATTTTGAAGAAGATAAGTTGCATGATGTTAAAATAAAGCCTAGTATTCAAGATACTGAACAATAATGATTTTGATTACATAGTGCTTTAAATAATATTTACAATATACTTTAGCATTATGTGCAATAGTAATGTATGTATAGTGTGTTTAGAAATTTGATACATAAATAGAATAGTCCGAATTAAAAAAGCAACTTTATTCGTTTTTTGAATAAAGTTGCTTTTGGTTTATATTGTAGAAGAGAACATATTTACAGAGCATAGAATTGAATTACTATCGTTAATATAAATATTTTTACTTAGCTAAGGTTTGTTACTTTAATAATATTTATATACTAGCGCGCGTTTATTGAATCACTTCATTAAGGTATTCTGAAATTTCATTGCCTTCGTCTTCATTAACTCCTAAGATGTGGGCAATATAACCTTCTTCTTCTAAATCGTCGGTACCTATTATACCGAATTGATTCGTTTGCATATTTAATACAATCGTTTTACCGAAATGACGATTAGTTTGGACTAACATTAGGTCGTAGCGACTATGTTCACCAACAAAACCAACAAATTGCACCTGAGCAGATTCATCATCATCATAAAGATACATATCAATCACTTTGAAACACTCCTTACTTCTTCTATTTTACAAATCTAATTATTATAGATATTTAATTTAGTTAAAAAGTCTTAATTTACAGTATAACCATAAATGAATTCGACTGCAAAGGTATGGTATGATGAGATTGATAGGGGTGAAAAGATGTATTTCGTGAATAAAGATCAATTAAATACAAAATTAAATTACTTGCAACAACTTATTGAAGATTATCCGCAAAACAAAAAGAATGTTTATGCGTTCGAACGTATAGCACAAATGTTTATTGAATCAGCAGTAGACATTGGAAACATGATTATTGATGGTTTTATCTTAAGAGACCCAGGAAATTATAGAGACGTAATAGATATCTTAGCTTTGGAAAAAGTGATTTCAGAAGATACACAAAATCAAATCAATAAAACTGTAGATGTTAGAAAACAATTTGTTCATTATTATGATGAACTTGATACCGTTAAATTAGTACCACTTTTTGATGAATCGGTATCTTATTATCAAACATATGTAGAAGAAGTTATACAATTTTTAAAGAGTGAAGATGTACCTGTAACTGCATTTGGCAAAAAAGGAGAATAAGTAATATGAAAAAATATCAAGCTTACCTAATTGATTTGGATGGTACTTTATATAAAGGTGATGAACATATAGATGGCGCGTCTCAATTTATATCATATTTAAATCAAAACAAAATTCCACATTTATATGTGACTAATAATTCTACCAAAGATCCAGAAGAAGTAGCTGCAAAGTTAAATAAAATGGGATTAGTCGCACAAGCTGATGAGGTGGTTACATCAGCGCTAGCTACTGCAGAATATATTGCTGAGGAATCTCCAGGAGCAAGTGTATATATGCTAGGTGGTAGCGGGCTGAAACATGCGTTAACAGAGAAAGGATTAGTAGTTAAAGAAGATGAATTTGTAGATTATGTTGTTGTTGGTTTAGATGAAGCCGTTACCTATGAAAAATTAGCAACTGCTACTCTAGGGGTGCGTAATGGTGCGAAATTTATTTCAACTAACCAAGATGTATCTATACCAAAGGAACGTGGATTTTTACCTGGAAATGGCGCGATTACAAGCGTGGTCACAGTATCAACCGGCGTTCAACCCACATTTATCGGTAAACCAGAACCAATTATTATGAAAAAAGCGTTAGACATTTTAGGATTAGAGCGCTCAGAGGTTGCGATGGTCGGTGACTTATACGACACAGATATTATGTCGGGTATCAATGTGAATATTGATACGATTCATGTACAAACGGGTGTAACAACCAAAGAAGAAATTGGACAGAAGCCAGTGCCTCCGACATATACATTTAAAGATTTAAATGAGGTTATCAAAGAACTCGAGAGTTAGGAGTGATTGAATGGAAAAAATCATTGTAAGTAGAAGTATTCCACAACCATTTATAGATCAATTAGAGGCTATTGCACAAGTTGAAATGTGGGATGAGTCTTTAATACCAATGCCAAGAGAGCAATTTCTAGAGTCTATTAAAGATGCAACTGCTTGTTTGATTACTTTAAGTGAAAAAATAGATAGTGAAGTTATCAAAGCTGCTTCAAAATTAAAAGTGATTGCTAATATGGCAGTTGGTTTTGATAATATAGATGTACCCCTTGTAAATAGTAAAGGGATTACTGTAACTAATACACCTGGTGTACTTACTGAAACAACTGCAGAACTTGGATTTACATTAATGTTAACAGTAGCTAGACGTATTGTGGAAGCTGAAAAGTATGTTCAAAATGGAGAGTGGCAAAGTTGGGGTCCATACTTGTTTGCCGGAAAAGATTTGTCTAATGCCAATGTAGGAATATATGGTATGGGTGAGATTGGCAAGGCATTTGCAAGAAGATTAAAAGGTTTTGATACTAAGATAATGTATCATAATAGATCTAGAAATAAAGATACTGAAAAAGCACTTGGTGCATTGTACGTTCCTTTTGATACTTTGCTTGAACATAGTGATTTTATTATTTGTACTGCACCGCTTACAGAAGAAACTAGAAATAAATTTAATGCTCAAGCATTTGAAAAAATGAAAAATGATGCTATTTTTATAAATATAGGACGAGGTGCTGTCGTAGATGAAGAGGCACTTGTATTTGCGTTACAAAACAGACAGATTGCAGCTTGTGGACTAGATGTTCTGCGTGAAGAGCCTATAGACATGGCACACCCTTTATTATCGATGGATAATGCGGTTATCGTCCCACATATTGGAAGCGCATCTGTTATAACTAGAAATCGTATGATTCAATTATGTGTTGATAATATAAGATTAGTATTAAACAATCAACGAGCTAAAACACCAATCAATGTAAAATAAATTTTGTAAATAGATGATATATCAATGTTTTATATTATTATATCCTAATATAAAACAAAAAGGGTAAAGCATTAATTACTTAGCGATAATATAGAAATACGCCTCTGTTAAAAATAGAGGCGTATTTTTATGTGAAATTTTAATTATTAGACTATCAATAACGACGAAAAGACTATCATATAAAAACTAAGTGAATAAGAGTCAAGTTTGTCACAAATTTGACTCAATTAAATATCTATATATTAAATTTAAAAGTAAGGATATAATGAATTATTTTCAAAATAACTTATTGCTTTTAAATATTACTTTATACATTTTCCGTAGCAATATAATTAATCTATTGCATATTTTATATGCGATAGATATCAACTGCATCGCGAAATTATAGCGTTAGTCAAGCGTTTTTACTATCAATTTATAACTAATCATTACATTATTTTCACAATAATAAAATATAACTTTGAATCATGTTATGTAAAATAAACTAAGGATTGACAGTAGTTTTGGTTTTATAAAACTATATAAAATGAACAATCTAACATTTTTGTTATATATAAAGATGTTAATTCGATTGTCACAACATCATAAAAAATGTATAATAAGTTGGTAAAATGTTAAAGTAGTGTAAATAGTACTACAACAAAAAACTTACTTATGTAATAAATAGTTAATAATATAAAAAAATAATCTAAAAGAAGAGGTGGAAAATGCGTAAAAAGATGGAAAATACAACGAAATATCAAAAAATTAAACCATGGTTATTAACGCTTTTATATTTTGCAATATTTATAGCACTGTATTTAATTTATGGTTCTGGAGATACGCATAATAACTTTATTTATAATGAATTTTAGTCGAGGAGAATAGTATGAAGGATATTATATATTCATTAATTGAAAATGAAAAAATGTACCCTGAGCAAATAGCGATAAAGCATAATACAAATGTATTAACGTATCGAGAGTTAAATCAATATGTAAATAAACTCGCCGATTTAATCAAAGATACTAAAAGTCCATTAATCGTATATGGTCATATGTCACCATTTATGATTGTAGGAATGATTGCTAGCATAAAAGCGGGATGTGGTTATGTACCACTTGATATATCAATGCCTGAAGAGCGTATTAATACTATTATTGAAAAAATTAACCCAGATATTATTTTTAATACAAGTGAACATTCACTAGATAGTAATGGCAGAGTAATCATTAATACTGAAACACTTTTGACGGATAACCGTACAGTTGAATTTGAATCTAAAATTAAAGATCAAGATATTGCGTATACTATTTTTACATCGGGCTCTACTGGGGAACCTAAGGGTGTACAAATTAGGTATGAAAGTCTTAACGAATTTACGAACTGGATGGTAGATTTGAATAAAATAGGTGAGAATCAACAATGGCTAAATCAAGCACCATTTTCATTTGATTTATCTGTAATGGCAATTTATCCATGTATAGCTACTGCAGGCACATTAAATTTAGTAGATAAGACAATGATTAACAAACCAAAATTATTAAATGATATGTTAGAGCAATCCAATATAAACGTTTGGGTGTCTACACCATCATTTATGGAAATGTGCTTAATGCTACCTAATTTATCTGAAGCACACTATGAAAGCTTAAAAGAATTTTTCTTTTGTGGTGAAATTTTACCTCATAAAACTGCTAAGATGTTGTTACAACGTTTCCCATCTGCATATATTTATAATACATACGGGCCGACAGAAGCGACAGTTGCAGTTACTAGTATCTTAATTACTGAAGCAGTTATTAATCAATATAATCCATTACCAGTAGGTAAAGTGAGACCGAGAACGCAATTGTCTTTAGCCGAAAATGAAGAATTAATCATTTCTGGACAATGCGTAAGTGAAGGTTATGTGAAAGATGAGCAACGCTCTAATGCAGTGTTTAAAAATATAGATAATAACAGGGCGTATTTTACTGGTGATAAAGCAACAGTTCAAGATGACCTATGGTTTATCACAGGGCGTATAGATTTTCAAGTGAAATTAAATGGATACCGTATGGAACTAGAAGAAATAGAATTTCATTTAAGACAATTAGATATAGTCAAAGAAGCAATTGTTGTACCAGTGTACAAAAACGATAAAGTAACGCAATTACAAGGCGTTGTAGTGTTAAATGACTTAAATGATAACAAAGATGAACAAACGTTGATACACGATATCAAACAAGAACTTAAACAAGCGATGCCAGAATATATGATTCCGAGAAAGATTATATTTAAAGAACAATTTCCTTTAACAATAAACGGAAAATTAGATCGTAAGCAGATTGCCGAGGATGTATTAGCATGATCCCATATGGTACATTTACGTTCTTTCTTATAGCATTTATAGTCTTAATTCCGGTAATTATATTAGGTTTAGCTGGAAAAAGAAGCCGTATTTATAATGGTATAAGTACAGCTATTATGATTGTGCTCATTTTTTCCTCAGATAAACATAATTTGTTTGGCCAAGCATATTTAAGTGTTCAACTTATAAACTTTGTTTTATATCTATTATGGCAAGTAGCAATCATTATGTTTTATTGGAAATCACGTTCAAAAAACAACTCATTTATAAAGTTTTTCGCGGTTATTGTTTTATCAATCTTGCCACTTGTAGTGGTGAAAGTAATGCAAAGTTCATGGTTTGGTGCTGCACAATTAAAGCTCCATGAAAATAAAGTAATTGAATTTATAGGTTTCTTAGGTATTTCTTATGTTACTTTCAAAAGTGTTCAATTATTAATGGAAATTCGTGATGGTTCAATAAAAGAAGTGAAAGCTACTAAAGTATTTCAATTTATTTCGTTTTTCCCTACAATTTCATCTGGTCCAATTGACCGCTACAAACGTTTTGTTAAAGATGAAAGTAAAATACAAAGTAGCGAAAGTTATCGAGCGTCACTTAATAAAGCAATACATTTCATCATGTTAGGTTTTTTATATAAATACATTATTGCTTATTTAATACAAGTTTATGCAATTAATCCATTAATGTTAGATTTTTCAAATTTCACTGCTAAATGGTTATATATGTATGCATATAGTTTGTATTTATTCTTTGATTTCGCTGGTTATTCATTATTTGCGATGGCGTTTAGCTATTTATATGGCATACAGACGCCACAAAACTTTAAGCAACCGTTTAAAGCAAAGAATATTAAAGATTTTTGGAATAGATGGCATATGTCCTTATCTTTTTGGTTTAGAGATTGTATCTATATGAGATCGTTATTTTTTATGTCGAAAAAACGCTTATTAAAAAATCAATTTACAATGTCTAATATTGCTTTCTCATTAAACTTTTTAATTATGGGTATTTGGCATGGTATTGAAGTTCATTATATTTTGTATGGTTTATATCACGCAATTTTGTTTATTGGTTATGGTTATTATGAAAAATGGCGGAAAAATCATCCACCAAGATGGTCTAACCAATATACATCAATGTTAAGTATTATTGTTACATTCCATTTTGTAACGTTTGGTTTTCTTATCTTTTCTGGGAAACTGTTTTAATTATAAGGAGGATTTATTATGGAATTTAGAGAACAAGTATTAGATTTATTAACTGAAGTTGCTGAAAATAATGTCATTAAGGAAAATCCAGACATAGAGCTTTTTGAAGAGGGGATTATTGATTCTTTTCAAACGGTAGGTCTTTTGTTAGAGATTCAAAATAGATTAGATATTGAAGTATCGATTATGGATTTTGATAGAGATGAATGGGCGACACCTAACAAGATTGTAGCGGTATTAGAAGAATTACGATGAAATTAAAACCGTTTATACCTATTATTTTCAGTCTTGTATTGTTTGGAATTTTCTTAGTGTTGCCAGCAAGTTGGTTCACTGGATTAATCAATTCCAAGACAGTAGCTACGCAAAGTGTTGCTCTAACAGATCAAGTACTAAAAGGAACTTTAGTGCAAGATAAAATGTATCAATCTGATGCTTATTACCCGATATATGGTTCTAGTGAATTAGAAAAAGATGATCCATTTAATCCAGCAATTTTATTAAATAATCGAAATCAAGTTAGTAAGAAACCATTTTTAATTGGTACTGGTGGTTCGACAGATTTAGTAAATGCTGTGGAACTAGGTTCGCAATATGGGAATTTGAAAGATAAGAAAATGGCATTTATTGTTTCACCACAGTGGTTTACAAAAAATGGCTTAACACAAGATAATTTTAAGGCGCGTATTTCAAAGGCACAGCTCAATCAATTGTTTAACCAAGAGCAATTAAGCCCTGAACTTAAACAACGTTATGCCAAACGATTATTACAATTTAAAGATGTGGAGAATCGCGCATATTTAGAAAAAGTGGCACAAGGAAAAACACAAAAAAATAAAAATTATCTTTCAAAATTTAATGATGAACAATTGAAAAAAATTGAAGCTATTAAATCTGTGTATCCATTGAGAAAATCGCCTGTATCGCATATCGATCCTATTACTTCAAAAAATGATTCTTGGAATGATATGATGACAGAAGTTAAAGTCTATGGCGCGAAGCATACAAAAACAAATGAATTTGGTATTCGAGATGAATATTGGGATTTAATCAAAAAACATAAACGAAAAATTAATAGAAATCATGAATTTAGGGAAAATTCGCCTGAATTTAAAGATTTAGAGTTACTCGTAGATACATTACGAGAAGCTGGTGCGGATGTTGACTATATAATTATACCTTCTAACGGTAAGTGGTATGACCACATCGGTATTGATAAAGATAGACGTCAGAAAATATATAAAAAAATTGATAAAACTATAGTGGATCATGGCGGACAGACATACGATATGTCAGATAAAGACTATGAACCATATGTTGTAAGTGATGCAGTACATATTGGCTGGAAAGGCTGGGTATACATCACTAAAAATATCGATGAACATATGCACCAAAAATAGCATACAAAAAATAAAAATTCCTTTCAATATTTAAACAATTAAGTGAAATATTGAAAGGAATTTTCGCGTGAAAATTAAAACAAGACAATGAAATCAATCGTATTGAAAGTTCATTGCCCTGTTTCTTATAAAAGTGTTCGAAAGGAACCAAATTTTCTGATGTTATATTTAAAGCATCTATTATTTAGAATACTTGTTCTACTTCGATTACTCCTGGTACTTCTTCGTGTAAAGCACGTTCTATACCTGCTTTTAATGTAATTGTTGAACTTGGGCATGTACCACAAGCACCATGTAATTGTAATTTAACAATTCCGTCTTCTACGTCAACAAGGGAACAGTCACCACCATCACGTAGTAAGAAGGGACGTAATTTTTCGATAACTTCCGCTACTTGATCAAACATTGTTACGTTTTCAGTTGGCATGGAAATGCCTCCTTTCAAGTATATTATTTCATTTTCTACTTATCTTTTTATTATAATAGAAATGTAACGAAAAATCTATAATTCAAGATAAAAGGGGAAAAGATATATGGACAAAATAAGTGTTGTTGTTTATGGAGCAGATGTTATTTGTGCAAGTTGTGTCAATGCACCGACGTCTCGTAATACATTTGACTGGTTGCAACCATTATTACAGAGAAAGTATCCAGATAAACAATTTGAATTTACGTATATCGATATCGAAAAAGATACCGAAAATCTGTCAGATCATGATCAACAATTTATTGAGCGTATTCAAGATGATGAACTCTTTTATCCACTCGTAACTATGAATGACGAGTATGTTTCTGATGGATATATACAATTGAAGGATATAACTCGCTTTTTAGATAATCATTAAATCAATTAATTCGATTAAAAAGATACTTAAGTTATGACTATTAATCATATAAAGTTTATGGTACTAAAATCTTATTTAAAAAAGCACAGGCACCGTCATTTGTTAATGACGGTGCCTGTGTTTTTAAGCATAAAATGGACTTTCAATAAAATTAATTCATTTAGTTTATATTTACTAAAGTCATTAATTAACCGTTATGATATTTATACATCCAAAGTACACCGGATTTTAAAATGGAAGCTAAGCGACCTGTAACGGTACGATCCATAATATAAGCAAATCCCTTTTTGTCTCCTAAGGAACCAAGGAAACCTTGTATTTTGATTTCTGGCATCTTTTCAGGTAGAGGTTTACCTTGCCATTGTAATTTCATAACATCTGCAATTTGGTCACCTTGAGCTTCTGCTAGTTGAGCACTTGGTGCATGTGGCAATTCTGCACAATCACCTACGACATACACATTTTTGTAAGTCGGTACTTGGTGATATTGGTTTAAGATCACACGACCACTTTTACTAATGTCTATAGGTAAATTTCTTACTAACTCTACTGGTTGAATTCCAGCAGTCCAGACAATTAAATCCACATCTTCAGGTACGTCATTATTATAAATGCGACCTGGTTCCACGCGATTAATATCAGAATTAGGAACAACTGTTACATCATGCTCGTTGAACCATTTTTCAATATACTTACTAAGTTTTTCAGGGAAACGGCATAAAATACGTTCGCCTCTATCGTAAAGAAAGATTTGAAGGTCTTTACGGCTTTCTCTTAATTCACTAGCTAATTCAATACCACTTAAACCAGCGCCAACGATACCTACTTTGGCACCATTTGGTAGTTCGCTTAAATGATGGAAAGTCTCACGTGATTTAGAAAGTGTTTGAATACTATGCGTGTATTCTTCAGCACCAGGGACATTATGATATTTATCTTCACAACCTAAACCAATCACTAATTCATCATAGTCTACTTTCGTGTTACCAACAGAAACAATTTGATCTTCTAAATTAATATCATTGATTTCACCATAGACATTGTTAATTCTATCTGAATCAGGAAAGTTCATGCGAATATCTTTATCTGACTTTGTACCAGCTGCTAATTCATAAAATTCTGGTTTTAAACCATGATAAGGCATACGATCTATTAATGTAATCGTATAATTTTCAGGCAGTGCAGATGGTAAGATATGTGACATGATACGCATATTTCCATAACCGCCACCTAATAATACTAAGTTTTTCATTTGTGATACCCCTCTAGTAAAAATTGTATTGAGCATAAACATACAATTACTTACTTCTAATAGTAGGTAATTGAACTTGTTATCTCGTCAATGTAAGTTATTAAATATAATTTGGTTAAATCATATTTCGTCCTGCATCGATATACCAATTTTCTATAATCAGCTTACTTATATTTATTATATGCTTTTTTATTTGTTACTACAAATAAAGAAGACAAATTGTAATTATTAAAAATATATATTTTATTTTAACGGACATTATTTTCTGCAACTTTATTGTGTGCGTAATGCAAAGTGCATATTATTTCTAACTATTTATCAAGTTATATTTTATAAGCTAGTATGTAGAAATAACAATAACGTTTTTGTTATAATTGCTTAACTGATATTTTATGAGAGGGTGTATTATGAATCCAATAATCGAGTTCTGCATTTCGAATTTAGCGAAGGGTGGAGATTATGTATATAATCAGCTTGAAAATGACCCAGGTGTAGACGTATTAGAATATGGTTGTTTACAAAATTGTGGCATTTGTTCTAGTGGGTTGTATGCATTAGTGAATGGTGATATCGTTGAAGGTGATTCGCCGGATGATTTATTACAAAAAATTTACGCACATATAGAAGAAACATGGATTTTTTAGGGAGGTAAAAATAATGGCTATTATTGAAATAACTGAAGCTGCTGCATATGAAGTTAAGGATATGTTACAGCAAAATGATATGGCAGATGGTTATTTGAAAGTTAAGGTAAACGGTGGCGGTTGTACCGGATTAACTTATGGTATGTCTGCTGAAGCTGAACCTGCTGAAAATGATGAAATATATGAGTTTCATGGTTTGAAAGTATTAATTGATAAATATGATAAACCAGTTTTAGATGGAACAACGATTGATTTTAAACAATCACTAATGGGCGGTGGATTCCAAATAGACAACCCTAATGCAATTGCTTCATGCGGTTGTGGTAGTTCGTTTAGAACTGCAAAAGTTGCTGGTTCACCAGAAGATTGCTAAATTATAGTATCTAGATTAAAAGACTATAGTTCACTTAAAATAAGTGTAAACTATAGTCTTTTAATCGTTTATGTGAAATAATAAACAATATGGTCGTTGGTGCTTGAAAATCAGCAGTAAAAACTATAAAATTAGTATTGGATGAAAAATGTCTTTTTTGTGAATTACTATATTGCGAATGGGGTATAGAAAAAGACTATAGCAACAAAAAAATTAAGAAAGCTTAGGTGAATGAAATGGCTCAAGATCGTAAAAAAGTATTAGTTCTAGGCGCTGGCTATGCCGGTTTACAAACTATTACAAAATTACAAAAGCAAATTTCAGCAGATGAAGCTGAAATTACATTAATTAATAAAAATGATTACCACTACGAAGCAACGTGGTTACACGAGGCTTCAGCAGGTACTCTTAGCTATGAAGATTTACTATATCCAGTTGAAAGTGTTGTAGACAAAAACAAAGTTAACTTTGTTAAGGCAGAAGTTACTAAAATTGATCGCAACGCGAAAAAAGTCGAAACAGATGCTGGAATCTTTGACTTTGATATCTTAGTTGTAGGTTTAGGCTTTGAAAGTGAAACGTTTGGTATCAAAGGTATGAAAGATCATGCTTTCCAAATTGAAAACATATTAACTGCTCGTCAATTATCTCGTCACATCGAAGATAAATTTGCTAACTATGCATCTTCAAAACAAAAAGATGATAAAGATCTAGCAATCATTGTTGGTGGTGCTGGATTTACTGGTGTTGAATTCTTAGGTGAATTAACTGATAGAATTCCAGAATTATGTAATAAATATGGTGTTGAGCAAAGCAAAGTGAAAATTACTTGTGTTGAAGCTGCTCCTAAAATGTTACCGATGTTCTCTGATGAACTAGTTAACTATGCAGTAAGTTACTTAGAAGGTAAAGGTGTAGAATTCAAAATTGGTACACCGATTGTTGCAGCTAACGAAAAAGGTTTCGTTGTAAAAGTTAATGACAAAGAAGAACAATTAGAAGCTAATACAGTTGTATGGGCTGCTGGCGTTCGTGGTAGTAAATTAATGGAAGAATCATTCGAAGGCGTAAAACGTGGACGTATTGTAACTAAACAAGATTTAACAATCGAAGGTTATGACGATATCTTTGTTATTGGTGACTGTTCTGCATTTATCCCTGCTGGAGAAGAACGTCCATTACCAACTACAGCACAAATCGCTATGCAACAAGGTGAACATACTGCTAAAAACATTAAAAATGTATTAGAAGGTCAACCAACTCAAGAATTTGATTATGTTGATCGTGGTACTGTATGTTCATTAGGTGCACATGATGGTGTTGGCGTTGTTTATGGTAAAGATATCCAAGGTAAAAAAGCAGCATTCATGAAGAAAGTTATTGATACTCGTGCAGTATTTAAACTTGGCGGTATCGGTTTAGCATTCAAAAAAGGTAAATTTTAATATATAATTTAAACATGTAATTCACATATCTAACTGTGATGAAAATTTTTAAAGAAGCGGGATAAAAAAACACTTTCTAAAATGATTTTATTGTCTCGCCAAGACCTTGATGAAAAGTGGATAAAAGGGAAAACTATCCATACTACAGTCATCATTATCTAAAACATATCTGAGGCCGAGACATGATTTATGTCCGGTCTCTTTTTATTATACTTTTTAATAGTATTACTTTAAAATGCATTAAAAGAAGTTCAAACTAATAAAGGAGAGATGGTATATGCTAGTTAACCTTAAAAATACTAACGACATAGCAACAAACACACTGATTATCGGTTTGCCTGAACATTTAAATCAGTTAGGGGAAATCATTATTAATGGTGATAATATTAATGATAAACTAAAATTATTAAAACAAAATCAAATAGTTAATACTACTATTGGTACAGTTTCCAGCACGATGTTTACAATACATGATGAATATATCAAACTGATAACTGTTGGCATGGGGAATATTAAAACCTTGGCTTATAATGACTATTTGAAAATATTTGGAAATTTATTTCAATACTTAAAAAAAAACCGTATTACACAAGCCTCTTTTAAATTAGAAACTTTTGAAGCGCAAGCTTTAACTAGAAATGCAGTTGCAGAGATATTAGGGCAACAAGGTGTTCGTGCGATCTATCAATTTGATAACTATAAAACAGATAAACCTACGCCTTATGAACTAACATTAGATATACATACAGACGATGATGACATACTGAAATCTATTGAAGAAGGTCAAATTATTGGTAATTCAATAAACTTAGCGCGTGACTATAGTAATATACCACCAAACATTTTAACTCCTGAATATTATGCAAACTCTATTTGCGATCATTTTAAAGAGACAGAAGTAGATGTTGATATTAAAGATCATGAGACTTTACAAAATGAGGGGTTTGGCTTAATTCATGCAGTAGGTAAAGGTTCTAAACATGGACCGAGAGTCATTACATTAACATATAATGGTGGGAAAACAGATGAAGCATCTATTGCATTAGTAGGTAAAGGTATTACTTATGATTCAGGTGGTTATTCTATAAAAGGAAAAGTAGGCATGCAAACGATGAAATTCGATATGTGTGGATCTGCTAACGTCATAGGGATGATAGAAGTTGCTCGCAAGCTTAAATTGAAAATAAATATTGTCGGTGTTATTGCTGCAGCAGAAAATATGATAAATGAAACTGCAATGAAACCGGATGATGTATATACAGCTTTAAGTGGTGAATCAGTTGAAGTGTTGAATACAGATGCAGAAGGTCGCTTGGTATTAGGTGATGCAGTATTCTATGCGAATCAATTCCAGCCACAAGTGATTTTAGATTTTGCAACATTAACAGGTGCAGCCATTGTAGCTTTAGGAGATGATAAGGCTGCCGTGTTTAGTCATAATGCAACAAATCATTTACAAACAATACTTAATTATGCACAGACTAATGATGAATTTGTATTTGAATTACCTATGACAACTACTGAACGTAATTTAATCAAAAATAGTGATGTTGCAGACTTAGTTAATCATACAAATGGCCAAGGCAAAGCTTTATTTGCAGCAACGTTTATCAATCATTTTGCAGGAGATACACCTCATATGCATTTTGACATAGCTGGACCTGCAACTATCAATAAAAATACGTATAAAGGTCCAAAAGGGCCGACAGGGTACTTAATTCCTACAATAGTTGAATGGTTACGCAATTTAAAATAATTATGAAAGTTTAGAGATACGCTAACATAACGTGTTCTCTTTAATTTGTTGTATTTATTAATAATATATCATAACTAATACTTTAAAAATTAATAGAAATATAGTTGTTTTTGAGTGGAAGTATGAAGTTAATTTTAAAATATTGATTTCATACTTCCACTTTTTTAGTTATTTAAATCACTAAAAGAGATAAAATAATAATGCTATTAATCGTGCGTAATTAGGCTTTTAAAGATACAAAAATAAACATCATACAATTAACTATTAAAAGAAGAATATGAAATCAATGAATAAATTGTTTGTTGTGTTTGACAAGTGCTCATGTTATTGATATTATAGTTTTCATGATGCTTTAGTTCGATAACGTGGTAAAGGAGTTGTGCTTTGTGATAAATGCTGTAGTAATAGCAGTGGTACTGATGATTATTTTATGTTTATGTAGATTAAATGTAGTAATCAGTTTGTTTATCAGTGCCTTAGTAGGTGGATTAATTGCAGGTATGAGTGTTTCAGATATCGTGTCTGTTTTTGGTAAGAATATTGTAGATGGTGCAGAAGTAGCACTAAGTTATGCATTGCTTGGTGGCTTTGCAGCGCTTATTTCTTATAGTGGAATTACCGACTATTTAGTGAATAAGATTATAAATGGTATCCATGCTGAAAATAGCAAGATGTCACGTATTAAAGTGAAAGTAATCATCATATTAGCTTTATTAGTGATGAGCATTATGAGTCAGAACTTAATACCTGTCCATATTGCGTTTATTCCTATTGTAATACCACCGTTAATTAGTTTGTTTAATGAACTGAATATAGATAGAAGACAAATAGCAATTATTATAGGATTTGGTTTATGTTGGCCTTATGTCTTATTACCTTTTGGTTTTGGTCAAATATTCCACCAAATTATTCAGAATGGCTTCACTAAAGCAAATCACCCAATTGAAATGGACATGATTTGGAAAGCCATGATTATTCCATCTTTAGGTTATATTTTTGGGCTGGTTGCAGGTATCTTTTATTATAGAAAGCCAAGAAAATACATTCAACATGAAGAGATTAAAGATAATAGCCAAATAGAAATTAAACCCTACGTACTTATAGTTACTGTTATTTCAATTATAGCAACATTCTTAGTGCAATTATTAACAGACTCTATGATCTTTGGTGCGTTAGCGGGTGTGCTTGTATTCTTTGTTTCAAGAGCATATAAATGGACGGAATTAGACAAGCAGTTTGTTGATGGTATAAAAATCATGTCATTTATCGGTGTAGTTATATTATCTGCTAATGGTTTTGCAGGAGTAATGAATGAAACCGGAGATATTAACAAGCTTGTTGAGAGTTTAAGTGGTGTTGTTGGTAATAACAAGTTATTGAGTATTATAGTGATGTATATAATTGGCTTAGTAGTTACCTTAGGCATTGGTTCATCATTTGCTACTATTCCAATCATTGCTACGTTATTTGTACCTTTAGGAGAATCGTTAGGTTTAAGCACTATGGCATTAATTGCTTTAATAGGTACAGCCAGTGCATTAGGGGATTCAGGTTCACCAGCAAGTGATTCTACGCTTGGCCCTACTGCAGGTTTGGATGTTGATGGGCAACATGATCACATTCGGGATACTTGTATACCTAACTTTCTATTTTACAATATTCCATTAATTATTTTTGGAACAATTGCTGCTATGGTACTATAAAAGGTATATAAAGAAAATGAGGTGACACAATGGCTAATATGTTAGATGCGTTAGATATTAAAGTTGTGAAACAAGAACGTGGTTTAATGGTAATGTCTATGCCTGTGACAGACAATGTAAAACAGCCATTTGGCTATTTACATGGAGGCGCTAGTCTAGCACTAGGTGAAACAGCATGTTCTATGGGTGCTGCTTATTTAATTGATACTGAACAATATGTACCGCTTGGTTTAGAAATGAATGGCAATCATATAGGTTCAACTACTGAAGGGACTATATTTGCAACTGCTACGATTATTCATGAAGGAAAAACCACACAGGTATGGTCTATTGATATTAAAGATAATAAAGATAGATTAATTTGTGTAATGCGAGGTACTATTGCTATAAAACCATTAAAACGTTAATTAATAAAAATAAAGGCCAGAAACATCTATTGAGATGATTCTGGCCTTTATTTTTGTTTTATTTAGTAGTGATATTTTTAATTATAGTCATCTTTAATTATAATGAAATGTTTTATCTAGAATAAAAAAATAAAAATTTCGTTATTGTGTTTATATTTTATTGTTTTATGCTTTGCTTGGTATTTAAGGGCTTATGATTATAATAATGCTTCTGTGATTTGTTGTACTGTTTATGTTCAAAAGCTTCTCCGATTCTTAATGAGGCTTCACGTCCTCCCATAATATTACGCGCAAATGGCCCAAGTTCTAAATCAGCCAATCCACCACTTACATAAAGGTTAGGGAGCCATTCTAAAGTTGATGTAATTGAAGGTAGCCCACAGCTACATACAGGAGCTTGATATTCTGTTATTAATTGCTGGATTAAAGGTTGTTGCATAATCGTTTCTTTAAAGCCTGTAGCTAATAATATATGGTCGTAATGTATACAATAAGTGTCAGTGCAAATATGGTGATTAATTATATCTGTTATTTCGTTGATATGTACTTTAAGACGACCCTCTTTAATATACTTTTTAAGTCTTAATTCTAGTTCTTTTGGCATAGAGCCTTTATGTCTCTCATTTTTAATTGTGTTTAAACGATCAATAGAAGATTGCATAGCACTAAATTTTTTCATATTTTTAGGTCCTAGCCATCCAGGATCCGCGTCAAAGTCATGGACATTTATAGCTTTATTCATCCATAAATGAATCTGATTATTACTGTTTTCCTTTAAAAGTCTTAACGTGAGGTGAGCTGCAGAAATACCGCTACCAACGACATGAGATGTACCTGCATAATTATTTTGTTCATTTTCAAAAATATGAGAAATTCCAGGTTGATTTTGAAATAGTTTAGGAACATATATTTCATGATTACAACCAAATGCAACTATTACATGGTCTGAGCTAATCCAGCTTTGATTGTTCAATTGCATATGCCATTGTTGTTTATTCAGCTTAATATCACTGACATATCCTTGAATATGACAGGAATTTAAATGATATGAATGAATTAAATCATGTGTATGGTCCATAAACATATTTCGATTAGGTCGTTTGTATTGTCCATATGCAGCATTAGTATAATGCATTTTTTTTGCATATTGATTTAGATGAAAAGGGTCAGGGTGTACATGGTGTACACATGGTGAACGTAAATAAGGCATGTCGATACGTTGTGAAAAATTATCGAATTGAGCACATAAATTAGGGTTTGGATCAATAATTAATAATTGTGATGCCTTTAAACCTAAAGATCTTAATTTAATAGCGATAGTTACTGCATGTAATCCTCCACCAATAATTGTCCATGTTGTCATAAAATCACTCCCGTTTATTCAAATCGTAATAATTACGATTTAATATATCATGTAATATACTTTATAACAACTGATTTTGTAAATAAATTATGAGAGTAATAAACATATGAATATAAAAGTTTAGTAAATACAAAAAGGGAGAGACACATGTCTCTCCCTTTTTGTATAGACAGCACTTGGAGAAGGGGAAATGTACTAAACCAAATCCAAGTAAACTATTTTTATAATTTTGTATCTTTCAAATCTTCTTTAATTTCATCATGCTTCGTTCGCTTTGAAGCAGGTGTTTGTAAATTATAAGCTGATTTGATAATCAAATGACTTGCTAAGGGTCCGGTAATTAAAATAAACAAAATACCTATAAATAATTGCATATTTACATAACCTTCTCGACCGATAAAAAATAAGAAAACACCACTAATTAGTAGCATTGAACCTAGTGTTGCAGCTTTACCGGCTGCGTGTGCTCTGGCGTATACATCGTCTAAACGTAATAGGCCAATAGCTGCTAGGGCACTGATAAGGGAGCCTAAAATGACTAAGATAAGTGCAATACTAATGACGATTGTCGTTATCATTTTCAATCACCTTACCTTTATCCATATATTTTGCAAATACCGCTGTGCCAAGAAAGGCTAAAATACCTATCAATAAAATGGCAACAATCATATACTTTGTACCTAAGAAAATACTAAATAGCGCAACAATAGCCATGAGTTGAATACCCATTGCATCAAGTGCGACGACCCTGTCAGCGAGAGAAGGGCCGATAATTACACGAACAAGCATGCCTAACATTGATAAAGCTACAATAACTAACGCAATGATTAAAATAATATTATAGTTCATTAATTTTCGCCTACCTCTCTGACCACTTTTTCAAGGGATGATTTGATACTTTCTGTTTCTTCTTCTTTTGTAGTGAAATCGATACTGTGTATATATATTTTTGTACGATCATCACTAACGCCTAGCACAATTGTGCCTGGTGTTAGAGTAATTAAATTGGATAATAATGCAATTTGCCAGTCATTTTTTAAATCTGTATGGTACGTAAAGAAGGCTGGCTCATTATCAATCCTTGGCTTAATTACAATACGTATAACATCTATGTTTGCTTTTACTAATTCAATTAAAAATACCAAGAATAGTTGCACAATTTTATAGACGGTGATGATATAGAATCTACCTGGTAATACACCACGCATTAAGTAAACTAATAAAAGTGCGAATAAGTAACCTAAAATAAAGTTATTAAATGTATAGCTGCCTGTGACGAATAACCAAAATACAGAAAGCATCAAATTTACTAATATTTGAACTGCCATATTATTTACCTCCCAATACTGCGTCTCTATAGATACTAGGATTGTAGAATGTCTCAGCAGCATCTTTAATAATTGGTTGCAACCAATCTGCAGAAAGTCCGAAAACAACTGTAATAATGACTGAAATGATTGCTATTGTAAGTATTCCTTTATATTGCAACTTAGAGTTTACTTGATAACCTTCAGATTTTCCGAAAAAGCCTAATAAGAAAATACGAATTACAGAATAAAGAACTACTAAACTTGAAAGTAAAACAACAATACCACTTAGGTAAAATCCTTTTTCAAAGGTAGCTTGTACAATATAAAATTTACCATAAAAGCCACTTAGTGGTGGTATGCCTGCTAAACTTAATGCAGCGATAAAGAATGTCCATCCTAAAACTGGATAATCTTTAATCAGACCGCCATATTTACGTAAATCATGTGTTTTCGTAATTTTATACATAACTCCAATTAGGAAAAATAATGCTGCTTTTACTAACATGTCATGTAGTGTATAGTATATCGCACCCATCATTCCAGCTTGATTCATCATAGCAATACCAACTAGGATAACGCCTACAGCAATTACGATGTTATAAAGTATGATTTTTTTAGTATCAAAATAGCTGACAGCACCGACACACCCGAAAATAATAGTGAGTAATGCTAGGAATAATATTGTATAAAATGAGAAGTTCGATGAATCATTAAAGAATAAACTAGCTGTTCTTGCAATGGCATATACGCCCACTTTTGTTAATAAAGCACCAAAGAATGCAATAATTGCAATCGGTGGGGCATAATACGCACCTGGCAACCAAATATACATTGGAAATGCACCAGCTTTAGTTGCAAAAACAAAGATAAACATGATAAATATGATTGTTATTATACCGCTATCTTCAGCAGGTAGTTGGCTTATCTTTTCGCTAATATCAGCTAAATTCAAAGTACCGACTACAGAGTAGAGCATAGCTACAGCTATAACAAAAAAAGCTGATGAAGTTACGTTGATAAGTACATATTTAATGGTTTCACTTAATTGTATTTTTGTTCCACCTATAACTAACAAAATATATGAGGCTAAAAGGAATACTTCAAAGAATACAAATAAGTTGAATATATCTCCAGTAATAAATGATCCAATTATACCTGTAACCATAAACATTACTGCGAAATAATAGTAGTATGTTTCGCGCTCTATACCTACAGATTGATAAGAATAAAGGATGATTAACATCGTTATAATCAAACTGGTGATGACAAGTAAGGCACTAAATATATCAAGGACAAAGACAATACTATATGGCGCTTCCCATGAACCTAATTCTAATGTAATAGGGCCATCTCTAAGTACATTCTGGAAATTAATAATTGCAAAAATTAATGTAATAGCTGTACCTGATAAGGCAACGTAGCGCTTTATCTTAGGGCGCTTCCCAATGAATATGAGTGCGATAATAGTAATCATTGGTATGACGAGTAATGAAATAATGAGATTACTCTCTATCATTGTCTAGCACTCCTTTCATACTTTCTACGTTGTCTGTGCCTAATTCTTTATAACTTCTAAAAGCTAACACTAAGAAAAATGCTGTTACAGAAAACGAAATTACTATAGCTGTAAGTATTAATGCCTGTGGAATTGGATCTACATATGAAGTGATTCCTTTTTCATAAATTGGCACTTCACCTTTTTTAAGGCCACCCATAGTAATTAAAAATAAATTGGCTGTGTGAGTTTGTAAAGTAGTCCCAATAATGATACGTATCAAACTTTTAGAAAGAATGAGATAGACGCTCATTGCAGTGAGAATACCACAAACAAAAATCATAACTATTTCCATTACTCATTCTCTCCAATCGCTAATATTATAGTCATTATTGTACCTACAACAGCGCATAATACGCCTAAATCAAAAAATGTAGCAGTATGCATCTCCATTGGTTTTAAAATTACTAATGGGATTTCAAATGGTGTATGCGTGAAAAAGTTTTTATGATAAAACCAACTGGCCATTGGCGTGGCTAGACAAAAGAAAAAGCCAATACCGATTAATTTTTTAAAGTCCCAAGGAAAAATTTTACGCATCGTTTTTATATCAAAAGCTACTGTAATAATCACGAGTGCACTAGAAAGTAATAACCCTCCTACGAAACCACCACCTGGTGTATAATGTCCAGCTAAAAATAAATATAAGCCAAACATCACGATGAGAAAGAAGATAACAACTGCTGAATATTGAAAGATTAAATTATTTTTCTGTCTGTTCAACGTTTTTACCTCCTTCATCATTTTTATTATTATTTGTACGTAATTTAATCATTGTATACACACCTAAACCAGCAATACCAAGTACTGCAGATTCAAATAAAGTATCGGTACCACGGAAGTCAACAAGGATAACGTTAACCATGTTTGTACCATGGGCTAAGTCATAAACATTTGATTTGTAAAATTCAGCGATAGAGCCGAAATGTCTATTACCATAAGCAATTAAACCAAGTACCGTTACAACGATACCTGCGCAAACCGCAATAACAATATTTACTAATTTAAAAGTACGTGTTTCTTTATGTCTATTTAAATTAGGTAAGTGATAGAAACATAATAAGAACAGTGCAGTTGAGATAGATTCAACTACAAATTGTGTAAGAGCTAAATCTGGTGCACCAAAGAAAATGAAGAATATGGCAACAGAATAGCCTACAGCGCTTGCCATGATAATGCTAAACAATCTAGATTTAGCAAATATAATCATAGAAGCAGCAGTAATAATTAATACTACAATGATTAATTCGAATGGACGTACTGCACTTACATCTTTAAAGTCAATATTAAATGGTGTAACTAAAAGTGTTACTAACGTAATTACTATTAATGAAGCAAAGATAATAATTAAGTTATTACGAGTAAATCCAGTGACATAAGAGTCGGTAAATTTACCTGAATAATCCGGCGTAACTTGGCCAAATTTGTCATACCAATAATTTAATGTGAGCTTGGTTGGTTGTAAATGCAATAAACGAATCCAATAACCAAAAGTAAATATGAGCAAAATACCTATAACATAAATAACTAATGTTGAGAAGAATGCTGGTGTAAAGCCATGGAACATATGAAATTCTGTAGGTTTACCGGTTGATTGGCTAATTGCATTTACGGCAGGATCAATTATTGTGCCAGTTAATATTGATGGGAAGAAACCAAACACAACAACTAATACAGCTAAAATCGCTGGTGAAATTAGCATGAGTATAGATACTTCATGAGCTTTTTTAGGTAATTCGTCAACTTTATGACTACCTAAAAAGATTTGACCAATAAATCTGACAGAATAAACAAATGTAAAAATACTACCAATAATTGCGATAATAGGAATTAATATGCCAAGCGTATTTAAACTAAATATATTAGCATTTGTAATTTCAATCATACTTTCTAAAAATGACTCTTTAGATAAAAAACCATTAAATGGCGGTATACCAGCCATACTTAATGAAGTGATGATTGTAATCGTAAATGAAATCGGCATGATAGTTAATAGTCCACCTAATTTATTTACATCACGTGTGCCTGTTGAGTGATCAATTGCACCAGTTACCATAAATAAAGCGCCTTTAAAAGTGGCATGGTTAATTAAATGGAAAACAGCAGCAGTAAATGCAGCAACATAAAGTTGACTTTCAGAGCCTTCAAAATGATAGCTAACTGCTCCGATACCTAACATAGACATGATCATACCTAATTGTGAAACTGTAGAAAACGCTAAAATACCTTTTAAATCTTGTTGTTTTGTAGCATTAAAAGATGCCCATAATAATGTGATTAGACCAATCAAAGTTACTGACCAAATCCAACCTTGGGAAACAGCAAAAATTGGAGTCACTCGTGCAACTAAATAAAGGCCAGCTTTAACCATTGTTGCTGAGTGTAGGTAAGCACTTACTGGTGTTGGTGCTTCCATGGCATCTGGTAACCATATGTAAAATGGAAATTGTGCCGATTTGGTAATAGCCCCAATTAAAACTAAAATCAATGAAAGAATAAAAAATGGGCTAGTTTGAATTTCAGAAACATTGTGAATCAATTCTTGAATACTTGTTGTCCCGCCGGCGATTGAAAGTAGTATAATACCACCTAAAAGTGACAATCCTCCGAATACCGTAACGAGCATAGATTTTTGAGCACCATATATAGATGCTTGCTTATCACGCCAAAAAGAGATGAGCAGGAAACTAGAAAATGAAGTTAATTCCCAAAATAAATATAAGATAATTAAATTATCTGATAATACGACACCTAACATAGCACCCATAAAGAGCAATAGGTAACAATAAAAATTCCCCAGTTGCTCTTGTCGACTTAAATAACTTATGGAATAAAGTACAATTAAACTACCTATGCCTGTTATTAACAAACTGAATAATAAGCCTAAACCGTCAACATATAAATTGAAATTCATACCGAAGTGCGGCATCCAATTGGCTTTTTGCATTATGTTATTTCCTGACATGGTTAGCGAAATATATGATAGGAAATATATAAATAAGACGACGGGGATAGGTAACACAAACCATCCTAAATGTATGCGTTTATAAAAACGATATACAATTGGAATAATGAGTGCGAATATTAACGGTAAAAGTACCGATATATGTAACAAACTCATTATTTTATCCTCCTTTAAAAATGTATTATAAAACCATTATACATGAAGTCGACTATTCTGAAAAACGTCAGGAAGCCTTGAAGCGCTTGTGTTAGATGTTTTATTAAATAAGAAGAAACACGGTATTTTTATTCAAAATTTTGTTTATATTGAATGGAATAATCATGCTTTAAGCGCTGTAAATTGTCGAGAGACTTAGTTGCATGCAATGTATCTTGCCTTTTTAATTGACCTTCTAATTTAGATATAGCTTGTTGTAATGATTCTATGTAAGACATAGTTTCTGCATTGAATTCTCTAAGATGTGATTTTGTCGTATAGCGTTTTTCATAATGACTAAGTGCTTTACGTTCATGAAAAAAAACATTTTCAGTTTCAGTAGGATTGTGTAAATCTCCTTGTTTAGGGTGATTAATTACTTGTTCAACTTGAACAAGAACTCTATTTTCTTTTTCTTCCTTAATTGTTACGCCATAACTGCCAGTTTTATGTGAAAAACGGTATAACATAATTCAATACATCCCTTCATTTGTGTTAGAATACATATATCATCTTAACATGAAATGGAGAATAAAAATGACGAACTATCCTCAATTGAACACAGAAATAAATGACAATGAAATTAAAATGGTAATGCATACAAATAAGGGAGATATGACCTTTAAATTATTACCAGATGTTGCACCGAAAACAGTAGAAAACTTTGTTACGCATGCTAAAAATGGTTATTATAATGGCGTTACTTTCCACCGTGTAATTAATGACTTTATGGTACAAGGTGGAGATCCAACTGCTACAGGTATGGGTGGCGAAAGTATTTTCGGTGGACCTTTTGAAGATGAATTTTCAAGAGAAGCGTTTAATATCTACGGTGCACTTTCAATGGCAAATGCAGGTCCAAATACAAACGGTTCTCAATTCTTCATTGTTCAAATGAATGAAGTACCAGAATCAATGCTTAGTCAATTAGCAGACGGAGGTTGGCCAGAGCCAATTGTAAAAGCTTATGGTGAAACTGGTGGCACACCTTGGTTAGATCAAAAACATACTGTATTTGGTCAATTAATTGAAGGTAAAACTACATTAGAAGACATTGCTAATACAAAAGTAGGTCCACAAGACAAACCATTATATGATATTACAATTGATTCAATCGATATTATTGAATAATAAATGAAACATATGAAGTTGTAGATAACTATCTTTTTTCAGTATGTATAAGCTGATTGATTATTTAGTCTAAACTTTAGGAGAAGAGCTTAGAAATCAATGTGGTGTTGATTTCTACTCTTCTTTTTTTTATGGGTATTTAAAAAGGATATGGTATAGAATTGCCAACAATGAATAGTGGATATTTCAACAGCAATATATTTTCGAATAGGAAAGTAATAGGATTTTTCTAAGAACTAAAATATTCAGCTTACAACTTGAATTAAGGTAGATAAAGTCAGTTTTAGCTAAATAGGGATTAATCATTTGTGCGAAATTATTGTGAAATATGGCTTTCAAAGACAATATCTCAATGTTTAAACATCATATTTAGGAATAGTTTTATCAATATAAAATTGTAAAATGTGAACTTTTTCTATGTTTATGTTAGTGCCTTCCTATAATGTATGCTATTATAATAGTGTTAAGTAAAACGAATTAAGGGGTTATCACGTTGAATAATCACTATAAAGTAGGTCAACATATTAAAGTTCGTGTGACTGGTATTCAACCGTATGGCGCTTTTGTAGAAACCCCTGACAATGCTGAAGGATTAATCCATATTTCTGAGATTATGGATGATTACGTCCATAATTTAAAAAAGTTTTTATCAGAAGGACAAATTGTAAGAGCGAAAGTAATTTCAATTGATGATGAGGGGAAATTAAACCTTTCATTAAAGGATAATGACTATTTTAAAAATTATGAGCGTAAGAAAGAAAAGCAATCAGTATTAGATGAAATTAAAGAAACCGAAAGATATGGGTTTCAAACAATTAAAGAACGCTTACCGGTTTGGATTAAACAGTCCAAAAATGCGATCAAAGATGAATAAAATCATCTTTTCTTAAGGCTAAGACATAAATTTATGTCTTAGCCTTAAGTTTTTTTATAGGGGGATTTTTAATGTTTATGTTTTGATCGTTTACACTTTGTTGGACAACTTCTATAAGGCTAAGTATTTTTAGATTAAGAAGTTGAATAGTTTTTTCATAAGTGAGGAATTAAGAATAATTAGTAAAGAGTTTAAATGACAAATGGCTAGTTTGTGTTAATTTGGAAAGTTAAAGCACACATCATTAAAGACTATGATTAAACAAGGGGTGGGTTAAATAGTTCGATTGGTCAATATAAAATCGTAACTTTTTAGTTCATAAGGTATTAACAATGTTGTTTTTAAATAGTCTTATATTGTTTTAGTATTTAGACGTGCATAGGAATTGTTGACAATGAAAGCACGGTCGCTAGTTATACTTGGAATTAAAATTGTAGATATACTTAAAACAGTTGTAGAAAAACATTGAGTTAAAGATAAGACATATTTTATTTGTAGATAAAAGAAGGTGAGAGAATGAATAATTTAAAAGACGCAATGAATGGTTTAGGTTGGTTAGATTTGATTTTCCTAATTCCTCTTTTTTTCTTATACATATATTTACCGACTTATAATTTTATAAGTATTTTGCTAAATGTATTAATTATTATTTTAGTATCTATAGGGTTGTCTTCTTTATCTTTTTCAATAAAAAACTTTATAAAAAATAATAAGTGGCAGAAATAATACTTTCATAATATGTAAATAAAAATAGTGAGTAGCGCTTTTCAGAGGAAGAATTTTTTATAGTACTAATATACTAAAGGTATTTAAAAAACAGCTATTTAGAATATAATTTTGGAAATTGCAGAAATATATGCGTGAGCATATTTATTTATATATCAGATTATTATAGTTAGAATTATAAAAGCACTAAAAACTTTAAGTGTTTTAAAGATGTTCGAATGTTTTAACGCATAGGAGGAAAAGTAAAATGAATAAAAAGTTTCAACCACTTTTTGAAAAATTAACATTACCTAATAAAGTTGTTTTAGATAATAGATTTGTTTTAGCACCACTTACTCATGTTTCATCAAATGATGACGGATCTATTTCAAATGAGGAAGTTGTTTATATGGAACAACGTTCGAAAGATGTAGGCTTAGCTATTTCAGCTGCTAGTAATGTTACAGATTTAGGGAAAGCATTTCCTGGACAACCATCTGTAGCACACGATTCAAATATTGATGGACTAAAACGTCTAGCTCAAGCTATGAAGAAAAACGGGGCAAAAGCTGTCGTTCAAATTCATCATGGTGGCGCACAATCATTACCGAATTTAACTCCAAATGGAGATGTAGCTGCGCCAACGCCGATTTCACTAAAAAGCTTTGGTGAACAAGAAGAACATCACGCACGTGAAATTACAGAAGATGAAATTAAGCAAACTATTAAAGCTTTTGGCGAAGCGACTCGCAGAGTTATAGAAGCTGGATTCGATGGTGTTGAAATCCACGGTGCCAATCATTACTTAATTCATCAATTTGTATCACCTTATTATAACCGCCGTGAAGATGAGTGGGGCAAGGACCGTTTGAAATTTGCATTAAACGTTGTTGATGAAGTAACTGAAACAGTTCAACAATATGGTAATGAAGACTTTATTGTAGGTTATAGATTTTCACCTGAAGAAGCAGAATCGCCTGGCATAAGTATGGAAATCACTGAATCTTTAGTAAAACACTTAATTGATAAGCCTTTAGACTATTTACATGTTTCATTAATGGATATACATTCAGAAACGCGCGAAGGTAATTACAAAGGACAAGAACGAATTAAATTATTATTAGAGTGGATAGCTGGTCGCATGCCTTTAGTAGGTATTGGTTCTATTTTTACTGCGGAACAAGCTCTTGAAGCGATTGAGTCTACTAATGTTGAACTTGTTGCATTAGGCAGAGAAATATTATTAGACCATAACTTTATAAGTAAAATTAAAGATGGTAAAGAAGATGAAATTATCTCACACTTCGATCCAAATAGAAAAGACAGACATCATTTACCACCTAAACTTTGGGAACAATTCAATAAAGGTTTTTATCCATTACCTAGAACAGATAATAAGTAAAATATTTATCAAAGTATTCGAGGCCGAAACATATAGTTGATGTTTCGGCCTCGAATAATATATAAATTTATGAAATATTCGTAAATTCCGATTGTAATTATAAAAGAAAAATTTTAAGGAAAACGATGAACGTATGATTAAATATGCAATTTTGTGAAATAATAATAAAAAATAATTAAATTTTAAAATTAATAAAATGGGCTTGTATTAGCATTAGTAAATGTGTCATTATATATGTAAGGGCTTACAATTGTATTTTAGCGTTTTATAATTATATTATTTACGCTAATTTAACTGATATAAGTGTGTTTGTTACATAAAGTCCAAGCAGTTTTAGAAAATAGTTTCAGTTAATCGATAAATACGTTATGCTATGAGTGAGTATTACTTAAGAGTCTTTTTACTCTTAAATTTTTACAAAGGGGAGATATCATGTCGAGATCAGAAGAAATCATTGAAGTAACAAATCATTATGGAGCACAAAACTACGTGCCACTTCCAATTGTTATATCGGAAGCTGAAGGCGTTTGGGTTAAAGACCCAGAAGGTAACAAATACATGGATATGTTGTCAGCATATTCAGCTGTAAACCAAGGTCATAGACATCCAAAGATTATTCAATCATTGAAAGATCAAGCGGATAAAGTTACTTTAGTTTCACGTGCATTTCATAGTGAAAATCTAGGTGAATGGTATGAAAAAATTTGTAAGCTTTCAGGCAAAGCTAAAGCTTTACCAATGAATACGGGTGCTGAAGCAGTTGAAACAGCTTTAAAAGCAGCTCGCCGTTGGGCTTACGATGTTAAAAAAATAGACCCAGATAAAGCAGAGATTATTGCTTTCAATGGTAACTTCCACGGTCGTACAATGGCACCAGTATCTTTATCATCAGAACCAGAATATCAACGTGGTTATGGTCCATTATTAGATGGTTTCCGCAAAGTAGATTTTGGTGATATTGAAGCTGTTAAAAATGCTATTACTGAAAATACAGCAGCAATTTTAATTGAACCAATACAAGGTGAAGCAGGTATTAATGTTCCACCTGAGGGTTATTTAAAAGAAATAAGAGCTCTATGTGATGAACATAACGTGTTGTTTATTGCTGATGAAATTCAAGCTGGTTTAGGACGTTCAGGTAAATTATTTGCTACGGACTGGGATGACGTTAAACCAGATGTATACATTTTAGGTAAAGCATTAGGTGGGGGCGTATTACCAATATCTGTAGTATTAGCTGACGAAGAAGTACTTGGTGTGTTCTCACCAGGGTCTCACGGTTCTACTTTTGGTGGTAATCCACTAGCTTGTGCGGTTTCAAATGCAGCTTTAGATGTAATAATTGACGAAGATTTACCAGGGCGCTCATTAGAATTAGGTAACTATTTCAAAGAAGAATTAGAAAAAATAAATCATCCATCAATTAAAGAAGTACGCGGACGTGGCTTGTTTATTGGGGTTGAATTAAATGAGGAAGCGAGACCTTATTGTGAATCATTAAAAGAAAAAGGTTTATTATGTAAAGAAACGCATGATACGGTCATTAGATTTGCACCGCCACTCATTATTTCTAAAGAAGAATTAGACTTTGCATTAGACAAAATTAGAAGTGTTTTTGAGTAAATTCACAGTTCTGTAACATATGTTTTGAAAACCCTTTAAAAAGGAAAATCTTATGTTACAATTATCATGAAAGCGAAATCATTAGTAACGAAAAAGAGGCGAAATGAATCATGACTGAGAATAATAATTTAGTTACTTCGACGCAACAAATTATTAAAGAAGCATTGCACAAACTGGGATTTGATGATGGGATGTATGATTTAGTAAAGGAACCTTTAAGATTCCTTCAAGTTAGAATTCCTGTGCGCATGGACGATGGTACTGTACAAACTTTTACTGGTTATCGTGCGCAGCACAATGATGCTGTTGGACCTACAAAAGGTGGCGTACGTTTCCATCCAGATGTGGACGAAGAAGAAGTTAAAGCATTATCAATGTGGATGACATTGAAATGTGGCATTGTTGATTTACCATATGGTGGTGGTAAAGGTGGTATTATTTGTGATCCACGTCAAATGAGTATTCACGAAGTCGAACGTTTATCTCGTGGATATGTGCGTTCAATTTCTCAATTCGTTGGACCAACGAAAGATATTCCAGCACCAGACGTATTTACAAACTCTCAAATTATGGCATGGATGATGGATGAATATAGTTCATTAGACAAATTCAATTCACCAGGATTTATCACTGGTAAACCAATCGTGTTAGGTGGTTCACAAGGACGTGATCGCGCGACTGCGTTAGGTGTTGTTATTGCTATTGAACAAGCAGCGCAAAGAAAAGGTTTAGAACTTAAAGGTTCTCGTATTGTTATACAAGGATTTGGTAACGCGGGTAGTTTCTTAGCGAAATTCTTGTATGATATGGGAGCAACAATTGTTGGTATCTCTGATGCTTACGGCGCTTTACATGATCCAGAAGGATTAGATATTGATTATCTTTTAGATAGAAGAGATAGCTTTGGAACTGTGACTAATCTGTTTGATGAAACAATTTCTAATAAAGAATTGTTTGAAATTGACTGTGACATTCTTGTGCCAGCAGCAATTGCAAATCAAATTACTGAAGAAAATGCACATGACATTAAAGCTGGCATTGTCGTTGAAGCGGCAAATGGACCAACGACACCAGCAGGTACTCGTATCTTAACTGAACGTGGTAAGTTGCTAGTTCCAGATGTATTAGCTAGTGCTGGTGGTGTAACTGTGTCATATTTCGAATGGGTACAAAATAACCAAGGTTATTATTGGACTGAAGAAGAAGTAAACACGAAATTACGTGAAAAACTTACAACAGCATTTGATACAATCTACGAACTAGCTCAAAACAGAAAGATTGATATGCGTTTAGCAGCTTATATTGTAGGTATCAAGCGTACTGCAGAAGCAGCACGTTATCGTGGATGGGCATAAATAAATATTTGAATAGTAATAGTAAGTTTAAAGCCCGAGACATTTATTGATGTCTCGGGCTTTTTTGGATATTATAAATAAATTGTTAAATGTAAGTTATCAGTTATTGTTCGTTTATGACTTGTTTATATAAATCAGGGTAATTCGTAAATAACCCATCGATTCCATAGTCATTAAGTCTTTCCATGTCGGCTACTTCGTTTACAGTGAAAGGATGAACTAGAAATCCAGTATTTTTAAGATTGGCGACATTTTGTTTAGTTAAATCTGTATATTCAGGACCGATACCGATGGCATATTGTTTAATATAATTCAGATCTTGTTGTGACATATTTGGTAGTTCGCCTTTGTCTAATAATCTTATGAGTGGCACACTTGAATTTAAATCTTTCATTTTAAGTAAGCTTTCTTGTGAAAATGATTGAACCATAACATGACCTTTTTTGAAAGACTGTTCATTTAATAATTGATGTTTATTAAGTGTATCTAATAATTTTTCTTCCATACCAGGATATACATCAGGGGATTTTGTTTCTATATAATAATTGGCATCAGTACCATAGCGCTCTAATATTTCGTCTAATGTTGGTACTTTTGCACCTTTATAATTTGAATTAGCATATTGTGGATTTTGTTCATTAAATTTACTTCCAGCATCAAGTTGTTTTAATTCTTTAAGTGTATACTGATCAACCCGGCCGGTGCCGTTGGTAGTTCTATCAACTGTTTCATCATGCATGGCTATTAGGTGACCGTCTTTAGTCATTTGTAGATCAATTTCAATATATGACGCGCCTATAGCGTTATGGCTTTTGTCGTATGAGTAAAATGTATGTTCTGGAGCATAGCCACTAGCACCTCTATGTGCAATCGTTGTGAATTTCTCGCCATTTAAATTATGTATCCAATTTTGTCGATCTGATTTATTATTCTCATTAACTGTTTGAACTGAAGTATCTTCGTTTTGATTGTTTACACCGAGGGCGTTACTAGATGCTTCAGTAATTGTTGAACTTCCTATACCAGATAAAGCTAATATTGCTATACTTGAAATCAAAAATTTATTTGAATGTTTCACAAGCTGTCACTCCTTAATATGAACTTTCTTTTTACATTACATAAAAAAACTTAAATTGAAAATAGTATTTACAATATTCTAATTTAAACTATAAAAAATTAATTTTAACATTACATACAATCAATGAATTCTATTACAATGCTTTAACCAAATAGAAATATTGTGCTTGAGTTGTCATACAAAAAAACACAGACACACCTATTAAATAGGGTATCCGTGCAAAAATTTTAATTTAAGTTTTGTTTTATAATTTCTAATTGTTTTTTTACAGCTTCTTGTCCAGTAGAACCGTGACTTATTCTACGGCTAATACAATTTTCAGGTTTTAAATAATTGTAGATATCAGGTTCAATACTTTCGTGTGCGCTTTGATACTGTTCTAAAGGTACATCTAATAAGTATACGTTATGCTGAATAGCCCAAAGTACGATTTTACCAACAATTTCATGAGCATTTCTAAAAGGAACCCCTTTGTTGACTAAGTAGTCAGCAAGTTCTGTTGCATTGGAAAAGTCATTGTATACAGTTTCTTGTAAATGATTCACATTTACAGTCAGCGTATCTATCATTCCTTCAAAGATACGTAAAGAACCTTTTAGTGTATGAACTGCATCAAATAGACCTTCTTTATCTTCTTGCATGTCTTTATTATATGCTAAAGGCAACCCTTTAAGCGTCATTAACATACTCATTAAATTACCTGTTGTACGTCCAACTTTACCTCTGATTAATTCAGCCATATCAGGATTTTTTTTCTGTGGCATAATTGAAGAGCCAGTTGAAAATGCATCTGATAATGTAATAAAGTTTGCTTCCGCAGAGGACCAAAAAATAATTTCTTCTGCAAAACGTGACAGGTGAACCATTGTTAATGAAATATTATGCAGCGTTTCAACAATATAATCTCTATCACTAACGGCATCCATACTATTCTCATAAACAGCAGAAAAGTCTAATAATGACTGCGTTTCGTGACGATCTATTGGATAAGTAGTACCACTTAACGCAGCAGCACCAAGTGGAGAGATATCAATACGTTTCATACTATCTTGAAAGCGTGATTTGTCTCTTTCTAGCATCCAATAGTACGTCAAGATATGATGCGCAAATGAAATAGGTTGAGCTCTTTGGAGATGGGTATAACCAGGCATAATCGTATCTACATGAGACTCAGCAATTTTTACAATTGTTTGTTGAAACGAAATAATTAAATCGATTAATTGAGATACTTCTGTTTTTGTATATAAATGCATATCAGTTGCAACTTGGTCGTTTCTGCTACGCCCTGTATGCAATCTACCACCAGCATCACCAATACGTTTTATTAATTCATGTTCGATATTTAAATGGATATCTTCCAATGAGACATCAAGTGCTAAGTTGCCTTGTTCATAATCAGCTAAAATTGCATTTAAACCTTCAATAATTTGCTCGCAGTCTGAATCAGAAATAATATCTTGTTTGGCCAACATGGTTGCATGAGCAATACTACCTTGAACATCATATTTAATTAATGTTTTGTCAAAGTGTATAGAAGCATTAAATTCATCAACCCATGCTTCTGGTTGCTCACTAAATCTACCACCCCAAGCTTTACTGCTCATCTTTATATCCACCATGTAACATTGAGTTTACTTTAGTTGGTAATCCAAAGATATCAATAAATCCAACTGCTGATTCTTGATTAAATGCATCTTCTTTTGTATAAGTAGCTAATTTTTCATTATAAAGTGTATGTGGTGACTTTCTTCCATTTACAATAGCGTTGCCTTTATATAATTTAAGACGTACATCGCCAGTTACATAGTCTTGAGTACTATCGACAAATACTTTGAGACTATCTGTTAAAGGTGAGAACCATAAACCGTTATAAATTTGTTCTGAAAATTGCTTTTCAATCACTGGTTTAAAGTGTGCAACATCTTTAGTAAGCGTAATTGTTTCAAGCGCTTTATGAGCATTGACAATTACTTCTGCTGCTGGTGTTTCATAAACTTCTCTAGACTTAATGCCAACAAGTCTGTTTTCAACATGGTCGATTCTGCCAATACCATGCTTACCGGCAAGTTTATTGAGCTCTAAGATGAGTTCGCTAAGTTTATAAGATGTGCCATCTAAAGCAGTTGGTATACCTTTTTCAAATGAAAGTACAATTTCATCAGCTTCATCTGGTGCATCTTCTAGTTCGTTTGTTAAGTCAAATGCATCCTTTGGAGGTGCAGCATAAGGGTCTTCAAGTATGCCACATTCATTACTTCTTCCCCATAAATTTTGGTCGATAGAGTAAGGAGAATCATGTTGGATTGGAACTGGGATATTATGTTTGATTGCATAGTCAATCTCTTCTTCACGGCTCCATGCCCATTCTCTTACTGGCGCAAAAACTTTTAATTCTGGGTCTAAAGCTTTAATTGCTACTTCGAAACGTACTTGGTCATTACCCTTACCGGTACAACCGTGTGCAATACCAACTGCATTTGTTTTGCTAGCAATTTCAACTAATTTTTTTGAAATTAATGGTCTTGATAATGCAGAAACTAAAGGATATGTACCTTCATACATTAAGTTACCTTTAATTGCATATGATACGAAATCTTCACTAAATTCTTCTGTAGCATCAATGATATGACATTCGATTGCACCCATATCTAACGCTTTTTGATGTACTAAGTCTAAATCTTTACCTTCGCCGACATCTAAACAACAAGCCACAATGTCATAACCTTTATCTAATAACCATTTTACTGCCACACTTGTATCTAAACCACCAGAATATGCTAATACTATTTTCTCTTTCATAAGTTCCACCTCAATTGAATTTTTATAATTTATTAATAAGAATTTGATATTGATTAGTATAGCAGAAAATAAATGAAAATAAAACCACTTTTATACATAAATATACAAAAATAAGAAATGGTTAATTTGGTATATACTTTAAATAGCTGTTTTAAAAGCATTTTTAACACTCAAAGGATGTTTGTTTTTGTATAAAATAATGAATAATTAATTCAGGGTATTGAGTGATTTAACGTTTTAATAGTTAAATTATCAATATAATATAGGCTAGTTGTTTGAATACTCAAAATAAACTTAGTAAAATAATGTTGAAATTAAAAACACTGGAGGCAATTCAAAATGACTCATATTCAATTAGATTATGGTAAAACTTTAGAATTTTTCGGCGAACATGAATTACAACAACAAAAAGATATAGTTAAGTCAATTCACAAAACAATTCATGAAGGAACTGGTGCTGGTAGTGACTTCCTTGGGTGGATTGATCTTCCTGTAGACTATGACAAAGAAGAATTCTCGCGTATTTTAGAAGCTTCAAAACGTGTCAAAGAACATTCAGAGGTGTTTGTAGTAATTGGTATTGGTGGCTCGTACTTAGGTGCACGCGCTGCTATCGAAATGCTAACATCATCATTTAGAAATAGTAATGAATTCCCAGAAATCGTCTTTGTAGGTAATCATTTATCTTCTTCATATACACAAGAGTTAATCGATTATTTAGATGGTAAGGATTTCTCAGTGAATGTTATTTCTAAATCAGGTACTACTACTGAACCAGCAGTTTCATTTAGATTGTTTAAACAATTATTAGAAAATAAATATGGTAAAGAAGAAGCGAAAAATCGTATTTTTGCTACTACAGATAAAGAAAAAGGTGCGTTAAAGCAACTTGCAACTAACGAAGGTTACGAAACATTTGTCGTACCAGATGATATAGGCGGACGTTATTCAGTATTAACTGCAGTTGGTTTATTACCAATCGCTGTTGCAGGCATTGATATAAAAACAATGATGGAAGGTGCAGCTAAAGCACGTGAAGAATTGTCTTCAGAAGATTTAGAAGAAAATATTGCGTATCAATATGCAACAATTCGTAACGTTTTATATGCAAAAGGTTATGACACTGAAATGTTGATTAACTATGAACCATCAATGCAATATTTTAATGAATGGTGGAAACAATTATTTGGCGAATCAGAAGGGAAGGACTATAAAGGTATTTATCCTTCTAGCGCTAATTATACAACAGATTTACATTCACTTGGACAATATGTTCAAGAAGGTCGTCGTTTCTTATTTGAAACAGTTGTGAAAGTTAATAATCCTAAACATGATATTACTATCGAAGAAGATAGTGAGAATTTAGATGGTTTAAATTATTTAGCTGGTAAATCTATAGACGAAGTAAACACGAAAGCATTTGAGGGCACATTGTTAGCTCACACTGACGGTGGCGTACCTAATATTGTCGTCAATATTCCTCGTTTAGATGAAGAGACATTTGGCTATATCGTTTACTTCTTTGAATTAGCATGTGCTATGAGTGGTTATCAATTAGGTGTTAATCCATTTAACCAACCTGGAGTTGAAGCATACAAACAAAATATGTTTGCTTTATTAGGTAAACCAGGTTTTGAAGATAAAAAAGAAGAATTAGAAAAACGCTTATAATTCTTCAACTTAATGTTATATAGCATATAATTGATGTTAAATTTATATTTTTAGGAGGCTGGGACAAATAATTGTCTCAGCCTTAATCATTATGTTGAGAAAGGAGAACTTATATATGAGCTTCAACTCAGGTAAACTCTTTATCTATTTCGATTTTAATCATCATTGTCAGGAGTGGGAAGGCGCAAGCTTTTAAAGAATTTAGATACGTTTCATACTCTTTTTTCTAAAACATATACATATAAGTATTTCGCAAGTTTATTAAATCGAAGGCAACAATACAGTAGTTATGATTTTGCTCAATTTCTTTAAAATTAGTGTTAATTGAAAGCGTAGATAGTCATTCAATTTCGGTTTCGAAAGCATGTCGTTCTTAAGACTGATTTATATTAGATGGAACGCTTTATAGTTTTAAAAAAGCAACTTTACACTTATAATTATAAAGAATAGTGATGACGAGGATGGGTTTGATGACAGAGGAACAAGTACAGTATTGGTTTGATATATTTGGGAGTTTAGGGTACATCGCAGGATTTCTATTACCATTTATTGAGGCTTTTATTCCTATTTTACCAATCATTGTGTTTGTAATTGTAAACGTTAATGCTTTTGGTTGGTTTATTGGTACTTTATTGGCTTGGTTAGGCACTGTAGCTGGAAGTTATATTGTATTTTTATTTTTTAGAAGATTAACTCATACAAAATATATGCAAAAAATTCAGCGACGGACATCAGTTCAACGTTTAATACATTTTATTGATAGAAAGGGCGTCTTACCTATTTTTATCTTAATGTGCTTTCCATTTACACCAAGTGCTCTAGTTAATATCGTGGCAAGCTTATCCCATATTAAAGCGCATGCCTATCTAATTGTATTAATAGCATCTAAGTTTATAATGATTGGTCTTGTAGGTTGGTTAGGTAATGATATTACAACACTTTTTACTAATCCGATAAGGTTGATAACAATAATGGTAGTAATTGCTGTAGTATGGCTTGTTGGTAGAAAACTAGAGAAACATTTTATGCATTCGTCAGAGGAGTGAGAACTTGCGAAAATTACTAAAACATTTGATTTCCATAATATTTGCGCTTATTATTGTACTATTGATTCAGGCATTTGTGCTTACAGGGTCAGTCATAAAAGATGATAAAATGGCTCCAAATCTAAAACAAGGTGATCGTGTTATTGTTAATAAAATAAAAACGACATTTAATTTTTTAGATAATAATGATATTATTATGTATCGTAATGGAAAAGAAATCCAGTTTAGTAGAATCATCGGAAAACCTGGACAATCTATTTCATTCAAAAACGGCTCATTGTACAGAGATGATAGAGAAGTAAATGAATCTTATACAAACAATAGCATCAATAACTTGTCACTTAGAAACATCAAAGATTCTGAAAGTGATATTATTCCGCCTAATGCTTACTTTGTACTTAATGATAATCGTGATAATAAAAACGATTCTAGAACATTAGGTTTCGTGCATCAGAAAGATATCATTGGCAACACAAGTTTAAGATATTATCCGTTTGAAAAATTTACAGTGACTTTTAATTAAATAAACGAGGTGAAGGAATTGAGAAAAGAAATCGTAGAATGGATTGTGTCCATCGTTGTTGCAGTGGCCTTAGTATTGCTAATTGTTAACTTCGTGGGGAAATCATATACAGTTAAAGGCGACTCTATGGATCCTACATTAAAAGATGGAGAACGTGTTATTGTCAATTTGATTGGTCAAAGATTTGGAAATGTTGAAAAAGGCAATGTGATTGTCTTCCATGCAACTAAGGATAATGATTATGTCAAACGTGTTATCGGTACAGCAGGTGATAACATTGAATATAAAGAAGATCAGTTATTTGTTAATGGTAAAAAAGTAGACGAACCATACTTAGATTATAATGAAAAACATAAAGATTATAATTATATAACTGGAAGTTTTACAACGAAAGAGATGAACGAACAATCTGAAGGTGCAGATAAAGTAAAAGATAAAAATAAAATCCCAGAAGGTAAATTGCTTGTACTTGGAGACAACCGTGAAGTAAGTAAAGATAGTCGTTCGTTTGGTTTAATTGATGAAGACCAAGTTGTTGGTAAAGTGTCATTTAGTTTTTGGCCGTTAAGTGAAATGAAATTTGGATTTAATCCAGATACAAAATATGAATAATAAAATATTGAGAATAGGGCAATGAAAATTTATTAATCAAATAAAATTTCATTGCCCTAACTTGTTAATCAAGTAAAAGTTCTAAAATTAGAACAGTGTTTATTGACTAACAATAATATGCACAATGTAGTTGCTATTGTAAAGAGTGTAGAAAAAGGATCGAGATAACTATTTGTGTCTCGATCCTCTTTTTGTTATAAACTACTAACAAATAATCAAATTTATAGTAAAGACATGTTCTAATTTATTAGACATTAAAGGTGTAAGAAAAGTTATACACAATCATATATATGTTAAAATATGAGTCAAAGGAGTTGGCGTAAATCATGGAATTAAATGCTTATATTGGTAGAGCAGGCACAGGGAAATCGAAAGCAATAATTGAAGAAATAAAAACAAAAATGCGAGAAGATCCATTAGGGGATCCTATTGTCTTAATTGCGCCTACACAAAACACTTTTCAGCTTGAACAATCATTCGTTAGTGATGAATTATTAAATGGTAGTATGAGAACCGAAGTTCTACACTTTGAACGATTAAGTTATCGTGTGTTTCAAGAAGTCGGTGGTTTGATAGAACAACAATTATCTAAAGCAGGCACTGAAATGATGATTTATGACATCATACAACAACATCAATCAGAATTGAAACTATATCGTTCTCAAGTTAAATACTATGGATTTAGTGAAAAACTTTATGAACAAATACAAGATTTTAAAAAATATGCAGTAACTCCACAACAATTAAATGATTATATTTCAGAAAATGACTTACAAACAAGAACAAAGCATAAATTACAAGATATTGCGCTGGTTTATAAACATTTAGAAGATAGAATTGACGGGACTTATGTATCTACTGAAGATAGTTTACAAAGATTCATTACGATGATGGATCAATCTGAATGGATAAAGAGAGCGGAAATTTATATTGATGGCTTTCATAACTTTTCGACATTAGAGTACCAAATTATCCGTAGTTTAGTTAAATACGCTAAAAAAGTTACGATTGTATTAACAACTGATGGCGATAAAGATATGTTTAGTTTATTTAGAAAGCCTTCGGAATCACTGACACACATAGAAGAAATTGCAAGTGACCTCAATGTACAATTACGTACGAAGCGTTTTGATAAAGTATATCGCTTTGATAATGCTGACCTAGCCAATTTAGAACGCAATTTTAATGCGTTACAATTTGAGCCGACAGTTGCAAATGGTGATATAGCAATTTTAGAAGCTAGTGGGATGAGAGAAGAAATAAATGAAGTTGCTCGTCGTATTTTAAGAGAAATACGTGAGAAAGGTTATAGATATCAAGATATAGCCATTTTATATAGAGATGAAGCTTATGCCTATCTCATGGAATCAATTTTGCCACAATTTGACATACCATATAACATCGATGTGAAGCCGTCAATGACACATCATCCAATAATGGAAATGATAAGATCACTTATTGAAGTAATACAAACCAATTGGAATTTTGATCCGCTTATGCGACTTTTTAAAACAGATATTCTATCTAAGAAATTTAAAGATAGTAATTACTTGATAGACATATTAGAGAATTTTGTTCTAGAACGTGGTATTTATGGCAAACGCTGGTTGGATGAAAAATATTTTGATATTGAGCAATTTAGAAAAATGGGGCTAAAACGTCAACAATTAACAAATGAAGAACGTGAGACCTTTGAGCGTGTTATTCAAATGAAAACAGATGTTATCAATAAAGTGATGTTATTTGAAGAAAGTATGAATCATGCAACTACAGCTATTGAATTTGCCACTGCTTTCTACGAATCGATGGAAGCATTCGACTTACCAAGCCAGTTAATGACTGAACGTGATACGTTAGATTTTAACGGCCAACATAGAGAGGCTGAGGAAATTGACCAGATATGGCATGGCTTTATTCAAACGTTGGATGACTTAGTTACAGTATTTGGTGAGCAAACAATGTCTAAATCGCGTTTTCTAGAATTGTTTGATATTGGCTTAGAACAGTTAGAATTTGTAATGATTCCTCAAACGCTTGATCAGGTGAGTATTGGTACTATGGATTTAGCAAAAGTAGATAATAAACAACATGTATATATAGTAGGGGCAAATGATGGCGTTATACCGCAAACTGTGTCATCTTCAAGTTTAATTACGGATGACGAGAAGAAATATTTCCAAGAACAATCCTCCATAGAATTAAGTCCTACGGCAGATATACTGCAAATGGATGAAGCATTTGTATGTTATATTGCAATGACGCGTAGTTGTAAACAAGTTACATTTTCATATTCACTTATGGGTTCTAGTGGTGATCAAAAAGAACCAAGTCCATTTTTAAGCCAAATACAACAATTATTTACTAATTTAGAAGTTCAAAATATACACCATCAACATCAAGCGCAACCACTTACTTTAATGGAACATCCACACCAAACTAAAATTGCTTTATTTGAATCGTTAAAAGCTTGGTTAGATGATGAAATTGTTGCAGAAACTTGGTTAGACACATATCAAGTGATGCGAGACGATGAAAGTTTAAATGATGGTTTAGATTACTTATTAACCGCCTTAACTTATGATAATGAAACGGTTCAATTAAGTGAATCATTATCTAAAGAATTGTACGGTTCGACAATCAATGCAAGTGTTTCTAGATTTGAAGGCTATCAAGCTTGTCCATTTAAACACTTTGCATCACATGGTTTACGTTTAAATGAACGTACAAAATATAAGTTGGAAAATTTTGATCTAGGAGATATCTTCCATCAAGTATTGAAATTTATCTCAGAAAAAGTAAATGGTGATTTTAAAAATCTAAACTCCCAAAAAATTCATAAGCTAACAGTTGAAGCTCTAAGTGAAATATTACCTGAAGTACAATTTAATTTATTAAATTCAACAGCCTATTACCGATATTTATCACAGCGTATTGGTGCAATTGTAGAAACGACTTTAACAGCATTAAAATATCAAGGTAGCTATACTAAATTTACACCACAACGGTTTGAAGCTGGTTTTAGAAGAAAACCAAGAGATAATAGTGAGTTATTAGCTGAATCGTTACATACAAAACAAGGTATACCTATAAATATACGTGGACAAATCGATAGGATAGATACGTATAAAAACGGGGAAGAGAGTTTTATAAATATTATTGATTATAAGTCATCTAAATATAGTGGTACGTTGGATTTAACAAAAGTTTATTACGGTATGCAAATGCAAATGATGACATATATGGATATCGTACTTCAAAATAAGTCACGTCTAGGGTTAACAGAGTTAACTAAGCCTGGTGGACTATTATACTTCCATGTACATGAACCGCGCATTAAACTTGCATGGAATCAACTGTCGGAAGAAAAAAGAGATTCTGAATTCATTCAATCCTTCAAGTTAAGTGGCTTACTAAATAGTGACGAATCTGTATTAGACGCTTTTGATACTAGACTAGAGCCAAGTTATAATTCTGATATTGTACCTTTAGGATTAAAAAAAGATGGCGGTATTAAAAGTAATAGTAAAGTTGCCGACGAGGAGACCATTTACAAATTAATTCATCATAATAAGCAAAACTTTATTGAAACGGCATCAAATATCATGGATGGACATACAGAAGTAGCACCAATGAAATACAATCAGACATTACCGTGTGATTTTTGTAGCTATAAATCAGTCTGTCATGTAGACGGTATGATAGATAGTAAACGTTATCGTACAGTTGACGAATCTATTGATCCATTAGAAGCGGTACAAAATGTAGTTTTAGAAAGTGAGGACGATGGAGAATGAGTCAAATACCAGTGAAACCTGGGAATACGAGATGGACAGATAACCAATGGAAGAGTATTTATGCAAAAGGACAGGATATACTTGTTGCGGCTGCCGCAGGTTCTGGAAAAACTGCCGTACTTGTAGAGCGCATTATACAACGTATTATTAAAGATGAAATTGATGTGGATAAACTGCTTGTTGTTACATTTACGAATGCAAGTGCGAGAGAAATGAAACACCGTGTAGACCAAAGGATTCAAGAAGCTTCAAATGAAGATCCAAATAACACACATTTAAAGAATCAGCGTGTGAAGATACATCAAGCACAGATATCTACGTTACATAGTTTTTGTTTGAAATTAATTCAACACCACTATGATGTATTAGATATTGATCCTAACTTTAGAACAAGTAGTGAAGCTGAAAATATATTACTACTTGAACAGACAATAGATGAAGTGTTAGAAAAACATTACGACCAACTTGATCCTAATTTCATTGATTTAACGGAACAACTATCTTCAGATAGGAACGACAATCAGCTAAGAAACACCATTAAAGAAATGTTTTATTTTAGTGTGGCAAATCCAAATCCATCGGCTTGGTTGAATCAACTATCAGCACCATACGATGATATTACAAAACAAGCAGAGTTATTAAAACTATTAAATGATTTAGCTATGATTTTTATGAATTCTGCATTGGAAGCATTGAATAAAAGTTATGATTTGTTCATGATGCTTGAAGAAGTAGATAAACAACTCGAAGTCTTAGAAAAAGAACGACGTTTTATTGCTCAAGCAATGGAAGGCGGTATATTAAATACACAAGTTATTGCAGAACACCAGTTTGAAACACGTTTTCCAGCTAAAAATAAAAAAATAAAAGAAGCCAATGAAATGATGTTAGATGCATACGATGATGGTAAAAAACATTACGATCAATATAAAGCGTTGGTAACTAAGGTGCAAGAAGATTATTTTTCACGTAATGCTGAAGATTTAAAAATGGATATGCAGCGCTTAGCGCCTAGAGTAGCGTATTTAGCACAAATAACAGCGGATGTAATTGATTTATTTAATCAGAAGAAACGCAGTAGAAACTTACTTGATTTTTCAGATTATGAACATTTTGCATTACGCGTATTGATGAACGAAGATGGCACACCATCAGATATTGCTGATATGTATTGTAAACAGTTTGAAGAAATACTTGTCGATGAATACCAAGATACTAATCGTGTACAAGAGCAAATTATTGCATGTATTAAACGGGGGAGTGAGGCAGACGGAAATTTATTTATGGTAGGTGACGTCAAACAATCTATATATAAATTTAGACAAGCGGATCCCAGTTTATTTATAGGGAAGTATAATCGTTTTACGTTAGATGGTTCAGAGAATGGTATGCGTATTGATTTATCACAAAATTTCCGTTCTAGAAAAGAAGTTTTGACTACAACGAACTATTTATTTAAGCATATGATGGATGAAGCTGTTGGAGAAATAGTCTATGATGATGCTGCCCAACTTTATTATGGTGCTCCTTTCGATAATGAGTCTCATAATGTCCAGTTGAACATGTTAGTGGAAGATGCTTCTTCGGACTTAAATGGTTCGGAACAAGAAGCGGAATACATCGTCCAACAAGTGGAAAAAATTATGTCAGAACATGAGATTTATGATATGAAAAATGAGCAGTATCGTAAACCAAGTTATAAAGATATTGTCATTTTAGAACGTTCTTATGGACAGGCACGTAAGATACAACAAGCTTTTAAAGATCATAACATTCCATTTCATGTCAATAGTAAAGAAGGATATTTTGAACAGACTGAAGTTCAACTCATATTATCTTTCTTACGAACGGTAGATAATCCGTTACAAGATATTTATTTAGTTGGACTCATGCGTTCTGTAATTTATCAGTTTACTGAGGATGAGTTATCAAATATCAGGGTATTTAGTCCAAATGATGATTATTTTTATCAATCGATACAGCATTATATAGCAAATGATGTTGCTAATAAAAAATTAGTTACTAAACTCGAATCTTTCTTGAAAGATATTGAAATGTATCAACATTACAGCCAAAGCCACCCTGTCTATCAACTAATTGATAAGTTTTATAATGACCATTATGTTATTCAATATTTTAGTGGCATCATTGGTGGTAAAGGTAGACGTGCAAATTTATATGGACTCTTTAATAAAGCAGTAGAATTTGAAAATTCTAGTTTCCGTGGATTATATCAATTTATTCGTTTTATAGATGAATTGATAGAGCGAGGTAAGGACTTTGGTGAAGAAAATATTGTAGGACCAAATGATGATGTTGTGCGAATGATGACAATTCATAGTAGTAAAGGGTTAGAATTCCCATTCGTGATTTATTCAGGGTTATCAAGACGATTTAGAAGAGATGATTTGCACAAACCAGTAATCTTAAATCAAAGCTATGGTTTGGGTATGACATATTATGATATTGATAGTCGCTTGTCTTATCCATCACTATCATCAGTTACGTATAAGGCAATAGCCGAAAAAGAAATGGTTTCAGAAGAAATGAGGTTAATTTACGTTGCATTGACACGCGCTAAAGAACAATTGTTTTTAGTAGGTCGTGTAAAAGACGAAAAAGAACTAACTCAATTTGAACAGGTTTCAGTGTCGCAGACGCACTTACCCGTGAGTTATCGTTTAACCGCACAAAGACCAATTGACATGATTTATCCAATATTAGCTAAATATCAATCTACATCACTGCCAAAAGAATTACGTTTTGAAGCAACAATCAATGACATTGATGACTCGATGATGCCTTTTGTACAGTTAAAAACAGACTTTTATGAAGATATTGCGTCAGAAATCGTTATAGCTGAAGGTGAACAACGTACGCTAGTAGATATACAGTCGGCTCAGACTGGTAACGATGAACTTAAGGCGCAGATTCATGAACAATTAAGTTTTCAATACCCACATGAAGTAGCTATTGAAAAGCCATCAAAACAATCCGTATCAGAACTGAAACGACAACTTGAGACAGAACAAGCTGACACCAACTACGATAGAGTTAGACAATATCGAATTGGCTCAGCTTCATATGAAAGACCAGGATTTTTAAGCCATACTACGAAACGAAAAGCAAATGAAATTGGTACTCTTATGCATACGGTAATGCAACATTTACCATTTAAAAAGGAAGGGCTATCTCACAATGAGGTGGATGTACTTATCAATCAGTTAATAGACAAGCATATTATTGATGAAGACGCTAAAAAGGATATCCGATTTGAAGATATTTATCAGTTTATTGAAAGTGAATTATATTCAACGATTGCTATGAGTGACCGGATATATCGAGAGTTACCATTTGTTGTCAATCAAGCTAAAGTAGACCGTATTGAAAATATGGAAGAAGATGCTTCTATTATACAAGGGATGATTGATCTTATATTTGAGAAGGATGGCCAATATTACTTTGTCGATTATAAGACAGATGCCTTTAATAGACGTCGCAATATGTCAGATGAAGCAATAGGTGCCCAATTAAGAGAACGTTATAAGGTACAAATGGAATACTATCGAAACACTTTAGAAACTATATTGAAAACAAATGTTAAAGGCTATTTATATTTCTTTAAATTTGGTCAACTTTCTATTGATGAATAAAATTAGAGTATAAGGGGTGCTTGTTGTGTCATCTCAGCAAAGGTTATATGAAATAGATGCATTACGTGGATTAAGTTTGCTAGGTATTATTTTAATGAATATATTAGTTTTTAGTTTTCCGTATGAGGAAAGTTTATTGTCTGATGTTGTTCATGGAACCGACGCTATTTTATTACACGGAATTACCTTGTTAATTATTGGTTCATTTTATCCTATTTTTACATTTTTATTTGGTTTTGGCTTGAGCATCATGTATGACAATTGTCATATGAAAGGCATTAACTACTACCCAATAATATTTAGAAGATTAATTTTTCTTATGCTTATGGGCGTGTTACATGGATTTTTTGTATTTTCAGGAGATATCTTATTTGGCTATGCATTTACGGGTTTAATAGCGGTGTTGTTTATTAAGTCCAAAGCAAAGCGTTTAATAAAAGCAGCAATCATCTTATTTATCCTAAAAATTTTATTGCTAGTTATACCTTTTGCAGTATTTTCTTTAATAAATGATCCATATACCCAGCATAATTTTAGTGGTGTATCTTTATCTAAATTGATAGAAATTAAACAACAAGGACTTTATACAGATTTTCTGAAAATAAATGCACTAGAAAATTTATATAATGTGTTAGATGTTGTGACAGGGTCTGCCTATTTTGAATTTTTACCATATATTCTTTTAGGTATAGCTGCACAAAAATTAAAGCTAGTTAAGAAAATACAACTACGAAAACAAAGTGCAATTAAATGGGGGATATTATGCCTTATAATAGGTTATATAGTGAAGATGCCTTTTGCACTTGATTTCTCAAATAGTGCGTACCAGAATATCAATATCGTTGGTGGTCCAATTGTTGCTACCGGCTATATATTAATATTTATTGCTATGTATCAAAGTACACGTATAGCACACTTGCTCAAAGTATTTACATATCCGGGTAAATTAAGTTTATCTGTATATTTAACTCAGAGTATTGTTTTATCATTAATATTTTTAGGTATAGGCGGAGGATTATATAACCAATTGCCACTATACCAATCTTACATCATTGCATTACTTATTTATTGCTTACAATTAGTAGGCTGTTACTATTATTTAAAACATTTTAAAATGGGACCTTTTGAATGGCTATGGCGAAAGATCACATACCTTAAATGAATTTAGATAATGTGAATGGATTGTAAAAATTATTAAAAGAGTAGACTGCTGTTCTACTCTCATTTGTTAACTTTAAAACTGTTTTTAATGTTTATAAGGATAAATAAATAAGTTGAAGTTGTAATCAAATTAGACATACAATATAAAAAATTCATTGTCATTGAGTTAAGGAGAATTTTTGTAAGCGCTAGTTATTTATTTGTTATTTCTGGGTAAATATAGTTATAATATGTAATAAGATATAGATGAGGAGCTGATATTGAATGAAATTCCTATCATTCAGACATGAAGGACAGACATCTTATGGTGTGAAAGTTAAACGTGAAGAGGCTGCATGGGACTTAAAAAAAGTTTTTGCAGATTTTGCTGAAGGCGAATTCCACCCGAAAACATTATTAAACGGACTTCAACAAAACCAAATTGTTGATTTTCAAGAACAAGTTCGTAAAGCTGTTGTTGCAGCAGAAGATAGTGGCAATGGTGACGACTATAAAGTACAATTTAGCGAAATAGAGTTTTTACCGCCAGTCACGCCAACAAATAATGTGATTGCCTTTGGACGTAATTATCAGGATCATGCTAGTGAGTTAAATCACGAAGTACAGCGATTATATGTGTTTACGAAAGCTGCTTCGTCATTAACTGGTGATAATAGCATAATACCTAACCATAAAGATATTACTGAACAGTTAGATTACGAAGGTGAACTTGGTATTGTAATCGGTAAATCAGGTGAAAAAATCCCTAAAGGTTTAGCGCTAGATTACGTATATGGTTATACTATTATTAATGATATTACAGACCGTAAAGCCCAAAATGAACAAGACCAAGCATTCTTATCTAAAAGTTTAACTGGTGGTTGTCCAATAGGTCCTTATATTGTGACAAAAGATGAATTACCTACACCAGAAGATGTGAACATTGTTACGAAAGTAAATAATGAAATCCGTCAAGATGGTAACACAGGTCAAATGATTCTTAAAATAGATGAATTGATAGAAGAAATTTCTAAATTTGTGGCACTACATCCAGGTGATATTATTGCAACTGGTACACCGGCAGGCGTTGGTGCAGGTATGAATCCACCTAAATTTTTACAACCAGGTGATGAGATTAAAGTTACTATCGATAATATTGGTACATTAACTAATTTTATTGCTGATAAATAAAAATTATTAAGATAATATAGAGCGCGGGTATAAATATCAAATTTAAAATTTTGATTTGTATCCCGCTTTTTTTACTTAACCTTTAGTAGAGTAACATAGAATTCTCTTTGAAAAATGAAGCGATTTTAAGTATGATTAGGTAAGTAATCTTTTGATTTTATAATTAAAAGACTACAATATACTTCTGTTTTATATACTTTTGAAGTGAAAAATGTGTGGGGGTTATATTATATGTTACATATGCATATAGCAAGTTGGGTATTATTAATTATTTTATTCTTTGCAGCTTACTTTAACTTTTCTGAAAAACAAGGAGCTTCACCTTATTTTAAACCAATTCATATGGTTTTAAGATTATTCATGTTACTTGTGTTAATTTCAGGCTTTTGGGTTTGGATTCAATCATTCTCATCTGGTAACGCAGGTGGACATATGTTACTGACATTGAAAATGATTTGCGGTGTAGCAGTCGTTGCATTGATGGAAGTGACAATTACTAAACGTAAAAAAGGTCAACCAAGTCATAGTTTATTATGGACTACTATTGTAGTTATTATCTTGACTATCATTATTGGTATTATTTTACCGATGGGACCAATTACACAAATGTTTGGTTTGTAAGTTATATAAAAGGAGGCTACGACAAAGAAGTCGTAGCCTCTTTTATGTTTTTTCAGTAGATCGATTTATTTAAACTAAAATGTATTATAGTGTGAGATAACAAACGTTAACAAAGAGTATTAAAATTACACTGAAAATTTTCCATTTAATCTATAGAAATGTATCAATATGTGGCTCTAACAGATCCCATAGTTCATTACTTAATTCATCAATAGCACAGGGTCTAGAGTGCTCTATCCACCATATAATAACACCTACTATTGCCGAACCTAAAAATTGTAATGTTATTTCATTATCTTTTCGTTTTATGTTTTGCATAAATTTTTCGGAAAGTGTTTGTCTTAATATATTTAAATCAGATTTTTGTATTAATTGTTTCAAGACAAAATATTGTTTATCTATAGTTATGAGTATTTCACGCATATTTGCTTTACCATCTTGTTGAAGGTTCATCGTACTCTCGCATTTTTCAATTGTTTCAGCTAATATAAAATCTAATGATTGATTAAGTATGTCGTATTTATCTAAAAAGTTTAAATAAATCGTACCTCTATTGATATTAGAAGCTTCGGCAATATCTTTCATAGATATTTTAGCAATGTCCTTTTTTTGCATTAGCTTTATAAAATTTTCGATAATAAGTTGACGTGATTTTTCTTTTCTTTTATCCATAGATATTCCTCATTTATCAACGATTTTTGAAATCTGTACAATAAACATCAATATACTTATTTTGTTTATTGAGTTTAACTTTTTATAATGATAAGTTCAAGCTAATGAACAAATGTTCATTAAAAAGGAGGACACATATGAATATTCTTATTTATGGCGCTGGGGTACAAGGACAATATTTAGCACATGTATTAAATCAACCAGAAAATAACATAACATTATTAGCTAGAGGTCAAAATTATAAATACTTAAATAACAGAGGAGTTGTGTTGAACCATTATTTACAAAATAAAAGAACTACAGATTACTTTAACTATGTAAGTAAGTTAGGTAAGAATGATAACTATGATATTATCTTTGTAACAATGAAGTATTCAGATTTTTACTCAACTGTACCTTCAATAGCTCAAAATATAAGCACCAATATTATTTTTATAGGTAATAACACCGACCCTCATAAGCTTCGTCAAACAGTACTTCGCCAATCAATTACACATAAAAATATATCTTTTGGTTTTCTAATGACTGGAGGAAATAGGGGGGAAAGTGCAACAACTGTTATTCGATTTAATGCAGGGGAATTAAAAGTAAGCCATCTTAACGGGATAATACCATTTCATAATAAACTTGATGCAATTTTTAAAAATTCATCTATAAAATTAACTTATGAAACAAGATTCGAAGATTGGTTAATGTCACATGCCGCAATGATAATACCTCTAAATGCAGGGATATCATTGAAAAATAAATATAAAGAAAATCAAAAACAACTTCTTAGTAATATTATTAAGTCATATAATGAATTACATTTATTAATTGAACATAGTAACTATAATATTGTCCCAAAATTACAGTCAACGCTTTTTAAGAATTTTAAATGTCTTGCTTATCCACTATTAAAATTAATTATTAATATCAAAATAATGAATCAAATTCAAGGTTCCAATTCAGAAATCAATGCTTTATATAAAGATATAAAATTGTTAAATAAACAAACAGCGTTAACAACAAATTATTTAGATGAAATGATTATAGAATCAAGATAATAAAGTTTAACTATATTATCATCAATTTTTTTCGATATAAATAAGAAGATTATTCATAAGTATAATTGTTAAAAGTGTAGTTAAGTAAAATATGAAAATTTCTAGAAAAAAGAAAGCAACTTTCTAGAATTATTCTGTTTTATAGCAAATCTAAACGATAAATTACTAATAAAAAAACCGATAATTTCTACTCAGTATGTGATTAGAAATTATCGGTTTTTGTTTTCTTTGTTAGTAAAATAAAGTTGATTTTTTATTTATTTCGAGCTTTATAACCTATCATATTAATAATATCTTTAGGTCTGCTATATGGTGGTGCATAAGCAACTTCAAATTCTGTCAGTTCATCAATTGTTAATTTTTGCATCATTGCCATCGATAAGACATCGATACGTTTGTCTACACCTTTTTCTCCAACTGCTGCAGCACGAATAATACGCCTGTTAACTTTATCAAAATAAACGCGTAAGTGTAATTTTTTATTTCCAGGGTAATATCCCGCATGTTCACCTTGGTTAACTTCGACTATGCCATAATCAAAATGTTTTAATTCTTGTGGCGATAAGCCTACACTAGCAAAGGTATAATCGAAGAATTTTACGATATTTGAACCTAAAAAGCCTTTGAATTTCACTTTAGGGTTACCTGCTAATTGTTCGGCAATGATACTTGCACCACGATGTGCCCCCCATGCAAGTGGCACGTGTGCATTTAAATCAACATGTCTATAATGTGATGTTATGATATCACCAAGCGCATATATATTTGGTATATTAGTCTGAAATTGGTCATTAACAGGGATATAACCTTTATTATCTAAAGTGATATTCGATGATTGGATAAATTCTGAATTTGGTTTTACGCCTACACCTTCGACAATTAAATCAAAAGTTTCTACTTTACCAGAGGAGAAATATACGTCGTTACCATCTACTTTTGTTATTTCTTCATTAAAACGATAAGCGATATGACGTTTATCCATTTCATCAATAATAGCTTGGTTCATATCTTGATCCATCAATTTATTAATGTGAGTTGAGCGATGGATTAGAGTAGGCGTGATACCACGTTCATAAAGGTTGTCTAAAATTTCTAAGCCTATATAACCCGTACCTACAACAAGTGCTTTTTTTACATTTTGTTGTTCAATAAAAGTCTCAATTGCATCTGTATCCTCCATATTTCTTAAAGTAAATGCTATAGGACTATTTAAGTTCAACGAATTTGCACTACATCCAGGACTTAATATTAAAGTATCATAGTGTTCTTCAAATGAAGTATCTTTCATGTGATCATAGACTGTAATTGTTTGTGAATCATCATTTATAGTCGTCACTTCATGGTACGTTTTTACAATTATATTTTTAGAATCATAAAAAGCTTCTGGCGTTGCTTCAAGTATTTTGTCGCGTGAATCAACGACATTGCCTAAATAGTAAGGTAAGGCACAGTTGGCAAAACTCATATCACGATCTTTTTCGAAAACAACAATCTCGCTTTCCTGATCCAATCTTCTTATTTGACTAGCTACAGTTGCGCCTCCAGCAACTGCACCAACGACTACAATTTTATTCATATTGAATGGCCTCCTCAAATTAAAATCGCAAAATTAAATTTGAGATTTTATAGTTTCTTCATAAGGCATATTTAATTGGAAGTAATCATTTAAATATCGTCCAATGCCATCTTCATTATTAGAATATGTAACTTGGTTTGCAACATGTTTAAGTTCATCCAAGCCGTTGTCCATGGCAATACCGTATTTAGCATATTTAATCATTTCTAAATCATTATCTTCATCGCCGAATGCAATAATATGATTTCTATCGATTTCTAAATGAGATTTTACGTAATCTATCCCGCGTGCCTTGCTAATCCCTTGTTTAACAATTTCAATGACTGGAAATGGTGAACCCCATCTACGGTGTTCAATGTTTTCTGCATAAAAGCGTGTTAACATTTGTTTGACTCTAGGGATCATGAACTCTTCCGCCTCAACTAAAATTGATGTAGGGGATTCAGTTAATGAAGTGAGTAAATCTCCAGTCTCTACTTTTGGATTACCCATTGAAAACCCATCAAATAACCTTTGATCATAGTTATTAATAAACACGTAGTCTTTGACTTCGGCAATAATATTAGATACACCATAATCATTTAAACTCTTTATAATATTTTTTGATAAATCTAAATCTAATACATCATGTTTGATTTCGAATTGATCATCTTTAGGATGATGTACGAATGCACCATTAAAGTTTACAACTGGTGTATCCATATTCAATTCATGATAATAAATTTGGCTAGCTCTATATGGTCTACCAGTGGCAATCATTAATTTGTGCCCTTGTTTTTGTAATTTAGTTAATACTTCTTTTGTATAAGGTGTAATTTCTTTTTCATCATTTAAAAGTGTTCCGTCTAAATCTAGACAAATTAAATAAGGTTCCATTGATTTCTCCTTAATGTTTAATAATTGACGTATGAATATCATAGCATTTTATTGGCGTTTTGTAAGATATTTGATATATTGTTAGTATGATTAATTACGAAGAGGTGAAATGTATGGATGAAGGATTAAAAGATAGCATATTGAATGCTTTAGAAATGGTTATTGACCCTGAGTTAGGTATCGATATCGTAAACTTAGGTTTAATATATAATGTAGATGTGGATGACGAAGGTTTATGTACTGTAGAAATGACATTAACATCTATGGGGTGCCCAATGGGACCTCAAATTGTAAACCAAGTTAAAATGGTGTTAGCAGAAATTCCAGAGATTTCAGATACAGAAGTAAATATTGTTTGGAGTCCGCCATGGGGCAAAGAAATGATGTCTCGTTATGCTAAAATTGCTTTGGGTATTGGTTAAACAAATTAAAATAGCAACTATAAAATAGTCTAATGTACTTAATTGTACATTGGGCTATTTTTTAGCTAAAATTCTTAGAAATCAATATATTTAAAAACATATTTTCTCTGTAGTGCAATTCATTAAAATAATTGCAGTTATGTTACAGAAGTATTACAATGGTTGAGTGATTGATAAGAAATAATGGTGAAATATTTTATTTTGGGGATGAAAGAATGAATGGAAATGAACAATAATTTAAATAAGCATAAGCAGTTAAAGTATAGTACTCGCTATATGCCAGGTTTAGATGGATTACGAGCAATCGCGGTTATAAGCATTATAATCTATCACTTAAATAAACAATGGTTGACTGGTGGCTTTTTAGGCGTAGATACATTCTTTGTGATTTCCGGTTATTTGATAACTAGCTTATTACTTTTTGAATATGAATCCACAGGTATTATTAATTTAAAACAATTTTGGTTAAGGCGAATTAAAAGATTAATTCCAGCTATGTTGGTAGTTGTGATGGTTGTAACGGTAGCAACTTTAATATTTAAACCTGGTGAAATTGTAAATATTAAACAAGATGGCTTTGCAGCTATTTTTTATGTATCTAATTGGTGGTACATTGCCACAGATGTTAATTATTTCGAACAGTTTGCTTTTATGCCCTTAAAACATTTATGGTCACTTGCAATTGAAGAGCAATTCTACATTATTTTTCCCACTGTCTTTATTTTTTTACTGCTTACAATAAAGAAATACCGAAATGTGACTTTGATATTTTGGATAGTTTCGCTAATTTCTTTATTGACAATGGTTATTATCGCCCAATCACAAACAGGGCATTCACGTGTCTATTTTGGTACTGATACACGGTTACAGACAATGTTATTAGGAGTAATATTTGCATTTATTTGGCCACCGTTTAAATTAAAGAAAAATCCAAATCATTCATTGAGAACTATCATCGATAGTATAGGTGTGATTGGAATTGTACTTTTATTAATCCTTTTCTTAAAAGTGAATGATAATAGTAATTGGATATATAATGGTGGTTTTTATTTAATTTCAGGATTGACATTACTTGTAATTATTAGTGCAGTACATCCTTCTGGTTATTTTGCCAAAATACTAGGTAATCCATTATTTGTATACATAGGAAAGCGATCCTATAGTTTATATTTATGGCATTTTCCTGTAATTAGCTTTGTACATTCATATTATGTAGATGGCCAATTACCCATTTATGTTTATGTTGTTGATATTATTTTAACTATTGTATTGGCAGAAATATCTTATCGTTATATAGAGACACCGTTTAGAAAACAAGGGATAAAAGTATTTAGTATCTCACGTGTAAATAAACAGACAGTGATTAGAACAATCGTCTTAATTTTATTTTTAATTCCTACTATGTTTGTCTTTACAGGAAGTTTTGACAAACTAGGTGAAAATGATATAAACCATAAAGCGACTTCATATAATACAGATGAAATAGATAAATATTTAGTTAGACCAATTCCGGTTGATGATGTTAATTTTTCAGGGGACTCTGAGTTTAAAAAAGATAAAGATAATGAAGTATATGCAGATTTGAAACCATTATTAATTGGAGATTCTGTAATGGTGGATATTGGAGAAACCTTTAAGATACAAGTTCCTCATGCTAATATTGATGGCCAAGTTGGTAGGAATTTATATGAAGCCATACCTTTAGTAGATCAAAAATATCAAAATTATAATCACAAATCAAATCAAGTTATCTTAGAATTGGGAACAAATGGAGATTTTTCTGAAGAGCAATTAAATGAATTAATTAAAAAATTCGGTGAAGCTCAAGTGTATTTAGTAAATACTCGAGTACCTAGAAGTTATGAAAGTCATGTTAATGAGTTGATGGCGGATGCTGCCAAAAAATATGATAATGTTACTTTAATCGATTGGCATAAACGTTCTGAAGGTCATTCAGAATATTTTGCACCAGATGGTATTCATTTAGAAGCAAAAGGTGTAAAAGCACTAGCAGATGAAATATTAAAACATATTACCAAAAATCTAAATAGATAAAAAACATAATAATGTTTGAAGTTTTTGTTTCTATTATAATCTAAAATTGAGGGAAATAGATCGCATGTAGGCGTTAATGATATTATAAATCAAAGTTTAGAATCTAAAAACGTATGCTAAGAAAGCACTTATTTTCTTAGCATACGTTTTTTTATAATTTAACATTTTTAAGAGGGGCGCACAGTGACTTCGTTAACATTAACATGCTTTGGTTGAGAAATAGCATAGGATACAGCGTTAGCAATATCTATAGGTTTTAATTTTTTTCTGTTTTCTTCAAAGGGGCTTTTCGAACTGAGTTCCGTTTCCACCATACCTGGTGATATATTTGTTACACGTACACCTGTATTAGCTAGTTCTTTTTCTAAACCAATAGAAATAGCTCGTACAGAGAATTTTGTAGCACAATAAACAGATAAACGTTCAATAACTTCAAATCCTGACTCGGAACAAATATTGACAATATGACCTTTTTGATTATTGACCATATTTCCAACTACCGAATTTACACCGTAAAGCAAACCTTTAATATTTATATCAATCATATCTTCCCAATCTGATACCGAACCATCTAAGACCCTACTAGAACCCATTTTCCCGGCATTGTTAACAAGCACATCAACTGTTTCAAAACGCGTTTCGGCTTGTTTAACTACAAATTCTACTTCTTTTTTATTAGAAACATCTGCTTGTATTGTGAGTAATGTAGAGTCGTTATTTAATTCGGCAGCTAAACTATTTAATTTATCTTGATTTCTAGCTACAGCTACAACGTTCATATTCATTTGTAGTAAGTTCTGTGTGATGGCTTTACCTATACCACTCGTCGCACCTGTCACTAATGCAGTTTTATATATTGAATTTTGATCCATGTTATAATCTCCTTTGGTTAACAGTATAAAGGGTCTTTATTTTCTCTATAAATATAAAAATAGAATTACTCATAGTAAGATTCATTAATCTATATTTAATCCAAATATTTTCTATCTTCTTTGCTAATTGGGTAATCATTTGCGCTCATATCTCTTCTAGTCATGAGGCCATTTTTATTAAATTCCCAATGTTCATTGCCATGGGTGCGCATCCATTGATTTGATTCTGCGTCTCGCCATTCGTATTCAAAACGAACAGAAATCAAATTATCTGTGTAACACCACAATTCTTTCATTAATTTATAATCAAGTTCTTTGTTCCATTTTCTATATAAAAAAGACTTGATTGCTTCGCGTCCTTCAAAAAATTCAGTACGATTTCTCCATTTTGAGTCTTCCGTATAAGCGAGACAAACTTTTTCTGGATTTCTTGTATTCCATGCATCTTGAGCTATCTTAACTTTTTCCAACGCTGTCTGCTTATTGAAAGGCGGTATTGGCTTTTTAATTTCTTGTTCCATGTAAACACACTTTCTTATAATGACCATTTACAATAATCGTAACATAATCCTAAGAACTTTATTTGTATTTACTAGTTAATCAAATGGAAAGTGCATGTTTTATTTTATGTTAAACAGGCAAAATATAGGGTGTAGTAAGCTTTCAAGTCTCATGAAAAGAATATAAAAAAGCAACCTTTATTATTGATTAATTTAATAAGAAGTATTATAATATATTTAAGGTCAAAGAAAGTCAAAGTCAAACTTAAAGACGCTTGATCAAATACTAAATGGTGAGGTGAATCATTTTGGATATTAATCAAATGACCTATGCAATTCAAGGGGCTTTACAAAAAGCAGTTGAATTAGCAAAAGTAAATGAAAACCAAAATATAGAAATCGAAGCTGTGTTAATAGCAGCACTTGAGGAAAACGAAAGTTTATTTAAAAGTGTGCTAGAAAGAGCTAATATTGATACTGAACATTTAAACAATGCATATACTAATAAATTGAAAAATTATCCAACCGTACAGGGCGATAATATTCAATACGGACAATATATTAGTCCAAAAACAAATGAATTATTCAATAGTGCAGAATCATATATGAAATCATATGAAGATGAATACATTTCAATGGAACATATCATATTAGCTGCAATGGACATTGATGAGACGACAAAACAATATGTAGATAATAAAAAAGAAATTATTGTAGAAATTATTAAAAAAATAAGAGGGGGAAACCATGTGACAACACAAAATCCAGAGGCAAATTATGAAGCTTTAGAAAAATATGGTAGAGACTTAGTTGAAGAAGTACGTCAAGGTAATATGGATCCAGTGATTGGTCGTGACGAAGAAATAAGAAATACCGTTAGAATTTTAAGTAGAAAAACAAAAAACAACCCTGTACTTATCGGTGAACCAGGTGTCGGTAAAACAGCTATTGTTGAAGGTTTAGCGCAGAGGATTGTTAGAAAAGACGTACCTGAGTCGTTATTAGATAAGACAATATTTGAATTAGACTTAAGTGCACTTGTTGCAGGTGCAAAATATCGTGGTGAATTTGAAGAGCGGCTAAAAGCAGTATTGAAAGAAGTGAAAGATTCAGACGGTAGAATTATACTGTTTATAGATGAAATTCATATGCTTGTTGGAGCTGGTAAAACAGAAGGTGCAATGGATGCAGGAAATATGTTGAAACCAATGCTTGCTAGAGGTGAATTGCACTGTATTGGGGCTACAACACTAAATGAATATAGAGAATATATTGAAAAAGATTCAGCTTTAGAACGTCGTTTCCAAAAAGTAAATGTATCGGAACCAGATGTAGAAGACACAATTTCAATTTTACGTGGTTTGAAGGAACGTTATGAAGTTTATCATGGTGTACGTATTCAAGATAAAGCATTAGTAGCCGCTGCAGAACTTTCAGACCGTTATATCACTGATCGCTTTCTTCCAGATAAAGCAATCGACTTAGTTGACCAAGCGTGTGCGACAATTAGAACAGAAATGGGTTCTAATCCAACAGAATTAGACCAAGTTAATCGTCGTGTAATGCAGTTAGAAATCGAAGAAAGTGCATTGAAAAATGAATCAGATAATGCAAGCAAACAACGTTTGCAAGAGTTACAACAAGAATTGTCCAATGAAAAAGAAAAACAAAATGCAATTCAATCTCGTGTTGAAGAAGAAAAAGAAAAAATTGCTAAGTTACAAGAAAAACGTACAGAATTAGATGAAAATAGAAAAGCATTAGAAGATGCTGAAAATAATTACAACTTAGAAAGAGCAGCTGAGCTACAACATGGTACAATTCCAGAATTAGAAAAAGAATTACGCGAGTTAGAAGATGCATTCCAAAATGAACAAAATGGAGATAATGAACGTATTATTCGTGAAATTGTTTCTGATGAAGAAATTGGAGATATTGTTAGTTCATGGACAGGTATTCCGGTTTCGAAACTTGTAGAAACTGAAAGAGAGAAACTGTTGAACCTTTCAGATATACTACATGAACGTGTTGTTGGACAAGATAAAGCAGTAGATTTAGTTTCTGATGCTGTTGTAAGAGCACGTGCAGGAATCAAAGATCCTAACAGACCTATTGGTAGTTTCTTATTCTTAGGTCCTACAGGTGTAGGTAAAACAGAATTAGCTAAATCATTAGCATCAACGTTATTTGATTCAGAGAAACATATGATTCGCATTGATATGAGCGAGTACATGGAGAAACATTCTGTCTCACGTTTAATTGGTGCACCTCCAGGTTATGTAGGCCATGACGAAGGTGGGCAATTAACTGAATCAGTTCGCCGTAATCCATATTCTGTAATTCTATTAGATGAAATTGAAAAAGCTCACAGTGATGTATTTAACGTATTGTTACAAATACTTGAAGAAGGTCGCTTGACGGACTCTAAAGGACGCGAAGTAGATTTTAAAAATACAATTATCATTATGACTAGTAACATAGGTTCGCAAATTTTATTAGAAAATGTTAAAGATTCAGGTGTGATAACTGAAACAACAGAAAAAGCTGTGATGAATAGTTTAAACCAATATTTTAAACCTGAAATTATTAACCGTATGGATGACATTGTTTTATTTAAACCTTTATCTATTAATGATATGAGTTTAATTGTTGATAAATTATTAACAGAGTTAAATATTAGATTAATGGGGCAACGTATTTCAATCAATGTATCAGATGAAGCAAAAGCTTGGTTAGGCGAAGAAGCTTATGAACCACAGTTCGGTGCAAGACCATTGAAACGTTTCATCCAAAGACAAATTGAAACACCATTAGCACGTAAAATGATTAGAGAAAACTTACCTGAAGGTACAACTATCGATATTGCATTGACTGATGATGGTTTAACATTTTCTGAAAATAAACCCGAAACAGTTTAATAAATACTATTAATTATAAAGCAATTTCGCTAATTAAAATAATTTAGTTGGGGACGCGTAATAGAAAGCAAAGTAAGCATTTGTTTTCTGAGGCGTTCCCTTTTATTATAAAAAACAAGTCCAAGACATTTATATGCCTTGGACTTGTTTAATGTTATAGTCATCTTTGACGTAGATAAGACAATTGAATCACAAGATTATTGTCCTACACCGTATTTAGTGGTACTCTTTGGCGTCATGTTTACTAGGTTTAATCACCATATCAAATAAAACGATAATAATTGTAAAAGCAATTGCTCCAAAGACCGGTGTTATATAGTTAAGTGCACCGCCACCATTCAAACTATTAAGTACGAAATTAATCATTTGTAATAAGATAATAGACCAAAATAAAACTGCGAGGTATTTCATTATGTAATGCCTCCAATATAATATATATAACTTCATTATAAATAATTAAGTGTAGTTTGTATAGAGAGAAGTAATATTTAAAATTTCGATGTGTTGTTCTTGTATTTGAAATGTGTATTATGTTAAATTAATACCTGGTATTAAAAGTTTAATTCAAATAAAAATTAAAATTAAGATTAAGAAGGTGTACAACCATGGATGTGGGTATTAAAGGTTTTGGTGCGTACGCACCTGAAAAAGTTGTTGAAAATACCTATTTTGAATCATTTTTAGAAACTTCAGATGAGTGGATTTCACAAATGACTGGTATTAAAGAGCGTAGATGGGCAGATGAAAATGAAGAAGCTTCTGACATGGCTTATCAAGCGAGCTTAAAAGCAATCGAAGACGCAGAGATTGAAGCTTCAGAAATCGACATGATTATTGTAGCGACATCGACAGGTGATTTTCCTTTCCCAACAGTCGCTAATATTTTACAAGAAAAATTAGGTGTGGGAAAAGTTGCTTCCATGGATCAACTTGCAGCATGTAGTGGTTTTATGTATGCAATGATTAATGCAAAACAATTTGTGCAATCTGGTGATTATAAAAACATATTAGTTGTCGGTGTAGATAAATTGTCTAAAATTACTGACTTTACAGATCGTTCAACAGCTATTTTATTTGGAGACGGTGCTGGTGCAGTAGTTATTAGTGAGGTATCAGAAGGACGCGGTATTTTAAGCTATGAACTAGGTTCAGATGGTTCAGGAGCAAAGCATTTATTTTTAAACCCAGAAAATGGCAAAATATTTATGAACGGTCGTGAAGTATTTAAATTTGCTGTAAGAATAATGGGCGAAGCGTCAACAAACGCAGTGGCTAAAGCAAATTTAACCCCTGATGACGTAGATATGTTTGTACCACACCAAGCAAACATTAGAATTATGGAATCTGCTAGAGAACGTTTAGGTATACCAAAAGAAAAAATGAGTGTTTCTGTAGACAGATTTGGAAACACGTCAGCAGCATCTATTCCATTAAGTATCGGCCAAGAATTAGAAAAAGGCAAAATTAAAGATGACGATGTCCTTGTATTAGTTGGTTTTGGTGGCGGCTTAACATGGGGCGCTGTCACACTAAGATGGGGAAAATAGGAGGATAAATTATGAGCAAAGAACAGCGTGTTGTAATAACAGGAATTGGCGCATTATCACCTTTAGGCAACGATGCTAAATCATCGTGGGATAACGCGTTGAAAGGTGTAAGTGGTATTGATAATATTACAAGATTAGATACAACAGATTACAGTGTTCATTTAGCTGGAGAACTAAAAGATTTTAATATAGAAGACCATATCCCGAAAAAAGAAGCACGTAGAATGGATCGTTTTACTCAATATGCGTTAGTAGCTGCTAGAGAAGCGGTTCAAGATGCTAAACTTGAAATTAACGAAAAAACTGCCAATAGAATTGGAGTATGGATTGGTTCAGGAATTGGCGGTATGGAAACATTTGAAATTTCTCATAATCAATTAATTAACCGTGGTCCAAGAAAAGTGAGCCCATTTTTTGTACCAATGCTTATACCTGATATGGCAACAGGCCAAGTGTCTATTGATATTGGTGCCAAAGGTCCAAATGGTTCTACAGTAACAGCTTGTGCAACTGGTACAAACTCAATTGGGGAAGCGTTCAAGATTATTCAACGTGGTGACGCAGATGCAATGGTTACAGGCGGAGCTGAAGCGCCAATCACACATATGGCAATTGCAGGGTTTAGTGCTAGTCGCGCATTATCTACAAATGATGATAAAGAAACTGCATGTCGTCCTTTCCAAGAAGGTCGTGATGGATTCATCATGGGCGAAGGTGCTGGTATTGTAGTATTAGAGTCTTTAGAATCAGCACAAGCACGCGGTGCTCAAATTTATGCAGAAGTTGTAGGGTATGGTTCGACTGGAGACGCATATCATATTACAGCTCCAGCACCACAAGGTGAAGGTGGCTCTCGTGCTATGCAAGCAGCGATGGATGATGCTGGTATTGAAGCTAAAGATATTCAATATCTTAATGCACATGGTACAAGTACGCCAGTGGGCGACTTAACTGAAATCCAAGCTATAAAAAATACATTTGGTGAAGCTGCTTCTACATTAAAAGTAAGTTCAACTAAATCAATGACAGGTCATTTACTTGGTGCAACAGGTGGTATTGAGGCAATATTTTCTGCGCTTTCAATTAGAGATAGCCGTATTGCACCTACAATTAATGCAAACACACCAGATCCAGAATGTGATTTAGATATCGTTCCTAACCAAGCAGAAGATTTAGATATTACTTATGCAATGAGTAACAGTTTAGGCTTCGGTGGACATAATGCAGTGATTGTGTTGAAGAAATTTAGTGACTAAAATTGTATAGTATTTTCATACTGTTATATTATAAATATTAAAATAAACCAAACGCTATATTTTTAGTGTTTGGTTTATTTTGCGTTCAGGTAAATTTTGAAAGATATACTTTAAAAATTTATCAAAATATTTTAATCTCTATTTGAGGCTTTATTTAAAATAGGCAGACTAATATTTATAAATGCTCTTGATAGTATAAATTAGTTTTATTTAAGCAAATAAAATCATATGAAGTATTTAAATAGTTAAAACATATCCTTATTGGCTAAATAAGCATTTAGAAGTATAATTTATTTAATCATCTGGGAGTGGGACAGAAATCAAATTTTCTAACATAGATTTCGTAGTCCCACCCCGGCAATAGTGACTAGCATTGAAAAAAGCTTGATATAAGCGTATTTTCAATTCAGTCACCTACTGCCAAATTGAAAATGAGCCTGAGACATCTATTTATGTCCCAGGCTCATTGATAAAGTAAACATTGGGGAGGGCATAAGATGAAAAGGTTTTTAACTCTATCCACAACATTAAAAACACGACTTATAGCAGATTTTATATTAATTATTGCGAGCCAAGCGATTTTACCTTTCTTGGCATTATATTTAACTAGTAAAGTGAATGCAGTATTTGCAGGTGTTTTCTTAATTACAAATCTTATTGTAAGTTTCATTGTGTCCTTCATAGGAGGGTATATAGGGGACAATTATAATAGGAAGAAAGTGGTAAATTACATTCATTTTCTTTATGCAATTTGTCTTATTATTTTAAGTATAACCGTTACTATGGATGGTATAGGATTAGTTGTTTTTTGTGTGACAGTTTTTATTTTTGAAATTATGTTTGCTGCGAGTGAACCTATTTTTGAGGCAGCGATTATGGATGCAATTTATGAAGAAGTTCGCGAATACGTGTATCAACTAAATTATTGGATGTTTAATATTAGCACAGCAATTGGAATGGTGCTAGGTGCTTTACTCTATTTAGGTCATAAGCGATTATTATTTATGATATTTTTCTTAGCAATGCTTATAAGTTGGTACCTTTTTGAGAAATACTATGATGTAGAGCAAGCTTATAACAAAAAAGAAGAATTAACATCAAAATTTAAACATTTTATTAATAGTTACCATACTGTTATTAAAGATAAATACTTTATGATGTTAAATTTAGGGTTTATGTTAGTAATTATGGCAGAGTTAAGTTTAAATTCTTATATTGTGGTTAGGTTGAAGTCTGATTTTGAACCATTAAGCTTTTTTGGGTTTTACATAGATGGAGTGAGAATGTTTACTGTTATTATGATAATCAATACACTTGTTGTAGCTACCTTAACTTTTACAGTAAATAGAGTTGTGGAATCAACATCGAAAAGAATTGCGTTTATTTTAGGGATTATATTATATACCGTTGGTTATAGTGTGTTGACGTCTGCGAGCTCATTTTGGATTTTATGTTTATTCTCCATTATTGCTACATTAGGGGAGTTGATATATTCGCCTATACAAAACGCACAAAGATTTTTAATGATACCAGATGATAAACGAAGTACATATAATACATTTGGTATGGTATCGTTTTATGGTGGTAATTTATTAGCACGTTCTGGGTTAATTATAGGGGCTTTTGTTTTACCATGGATGATGTCGGTATATGTTGCAACCGTTGTTTTAATAGGATTTGTATTATTATATTACGCTTTGTTTTGTAACCCGAATGTTGAAACGAAATAATAAAAAGAGAGCAACAAATCATTTTTTTGCTAAAATGATTTAGTAGAATTAATCTTTTTTAGAAAATATAACTGGCAGCAAAGGTATAATCGTTTTCTGCCCATATAACAAATTAGTCCGAGACAACTATATAAGTCTCGGACTAATTTTTCGTTTGAATGTTTGATAGCATTACAAAATATATATAACGAATCATTATTTTAATTAAATTAACCAATTAGGTTGGACTTTAAATTAAAAATGATATAACGATTGCGAGTATTAAATAAAATAAATTAAAACTAAATGCAATTTTTACCCATGGAGAGACAAAATAGTCATCTTTTTTAACTTGTTTAGGTTTAAAAAATTCATCATTTTCTATGGTATCTTTGTGTTTTTTACTTGAAAGCTGATATTTTAGTCTTCTAAAACCATAACTTGTAGGATCAAAAATACCTTCTTGAACGATAATGATAATAAAAAAGAATATGGTTAATGAAATCGAAATATAGAAGAAAATATTAATAAAATATATTAAGGTATGTGAAAAGAAAAACCAAAACAGCAAAGAAAGTAGGGGTGTTAAAAACGCCCAACCAAATATAGAAGTTAAATTTCGCATTATTTTGTCTCCTTTAATTAATAAATTTATTGTAACTTAAAATTACTTAAAAATGAATAATAATTAATGGAATTTCTTTTACAACAATACTTATAAGATTTATAAATTTATTTAAAAAATGATTACTTTAATAATGTAAAGTAAAACAATGTTGATTAAAATATGAACTAAAAGTATAATGTTATTAAATATTTCTGAATATTTAGAAGGGAATGTTTATTCTGAAATTAAAGGGGGATAAAATATGCTTAAGTATATTATGAAGCGATTAGGGTATATGATTTTATCATTATTCATAATCATAACGATCACTTTTTTCTTAATGAAGTTAATGCCTGGTTCGCCATTTAATGATGAAAAATTAAATGAAGAGCAGAAACAAATTTTAAATGAAAAATATGGTCTGAATGATCCGGTACCTGTACAGTATGCCAGTTATCTAAAGAATGTAGTTACGGGGGACTTTGGTAACTCATTCCAATATGACAATCAACCTGTTTGGGACTTAATAAAACCGAGATTGTTACCGTCATTTGAGATGGGGATGACAGCAATGGTTATCGGTGTAATACTAGGTTTGATTTTGGGGGTCATAGCAGCAGTACGGCAAAACACCTGGGTGGATTATTCTGCAACGGTAATTTCAGTTATTGCGGTTTCAGTACCGTCATTTGTATTAGCAGTATTATTGCAGTATGTCTTTTCAGTAAGATTACAGTGGTTTCCTGTTGCGGGTTGGGAAGGGTTATCAACAGCAGTGCTACCTTCACTAGCTTTATCTGCAGCAGTACTAGCAACCGTGGCTAGATACATAAGAGCGGAAATGATTGAAGTATTAAGTTCAGATTATATCTTGTTAGCACGTGCCAAAGGTAACTCAACAATGAGAGTATTATTTGGCCATGCATTAAGGAATGCTTTAATTCCAGTTATAACAATTATTGTGCCGATGTTAGCAAGTATCCTAACAGGTACACTAACAATCGAAAATATCTTTGGTGTGCCTGGTTTAGGGGATCAATTCGTTAGATCTATAACAACAAATGACTTCCCAGTTATCATGGCAACGACAATTTTATTCAGTACACTATTTATTGTTTCCATTTTCCTTGTAGACATATTATATGGTGTTATTGATCCACGTATTCGTGTACAAGGAGGTAAAAAATAATGGCTGATAAAAGAGATGAAAAATTAAATGATGATCATTCAAATGCAGTGATGACTACTACCTCTGAAGCTATTCCAGCATCTGATTTTATTAGAAGTAACAATGATATTGAAAAAGAACCTGAAATGCAAAGAGAGAGTAAAAACTTTTGGCAGGATGCATGGACACAATTGAAACGAAATAAACTTGCAGTAGTAGGGATGGTTGGTTTAATTATTATTGTGCTATTAGCGCTGATAGGGCCGTTATTAAGTTCACATGACTATGCTGAACAAGATGTTGAGCGTCGTAATCTACCGGCGAAGATACCAGTATTAGACCAAATTTCATTCTTACCATTTGATGGTGAGGGAGCGCAAGGCGTTGATGCTTATAAAGAAGCTGGGGTTAAAGAAAACTTCTGGTTCGGTACAGACCAATTAGGTAGAGATTTATGGTCAAGAACATGGCAAGGTGCACAAGTATCATTATTTATTGGTGTTGTCGCTGCCTTACTAGATATATTTATAGGAGTCATATACGGAGCAATATCAGGATTTTTTGGAGGTCGATTAGATAATGTTATGCAACGTATAATAGAAATTGTTGCTTCTATTCCAACACTTATTGTTGTGATTTTATTTGTACTAATCTTTGAACCATCTATATGGACGATTATTTTAGCGATGGCTATCACAGGTTGGATTGGTATGAGTCGTGTCGTTCGTGGAGAATTTTTAAAGTTGAAAAACCAAGAATTTGTTTTGGCTTCAAAAACATTGGGTGCATCAAAATTCAAACTGATTTTCAAACATATTTTACCTAACACGTTAGGTGTTATTGTAGTGACTTCAATGTTTACAGTGCCTAACGCAATATTCTTTGAAGCATTCTTAAGCTTTATTGGTATTGGGGTACCTGCGCCAAGAACATCTTTGGGTTCTTTGGTAAATGAAGGTAGAGCTATGTTGCTCATCCACCCACATGAATTATTTATACCAGCGTTAGTATTAAGTTTACTAATCTTATTCTTCTATCTATTTAGTGATGGATTACGTGATGCATTTGATCCGAAAATGCGTAGATAATAAAAGGAGGCAACAGATATGTCAGAAAGAATATTAGAAGTTAGTGATTTGCATGTTTCCTTTGATATCGATGCAGGGGAAGTGCAAGCGGTAAGAGGCGTTGACTTTGTTATCGATAAAGGAGAGACATTAGCAATTGTTGGTGAATCTGGTTCCGGTAAATCAGTAACAACAAAAGCTATTACGAAATTATTTCAAGGTGACGCCGGAAGAATTAAAAAAGGACAAATTAATTTCTTAGGTGAAGATTTAGCGAGAAAATCAGAGCAAGAATTAATTAAATTGCGCGGTAAAGACATTTCTATGATTTTCCAAGACCCGATGACATCATTAAACCCAACTATGAAAATTGGAAAACAGGTTATGGAACCATTAATTAAACATAAAAATTATAATAAAGCAAATGCTAAAAAAAGAGCACTTGAAATTCTGAATCTAGTTGGTTTACCAAATGCTGAAAAACGATTTAACGCTTATCCCCATCAATTTTCTGGTGGACAAAGACAAAGAATCGTTATAGCGACGGCTCTCGCATGTGAACCAAAAGTACTTATCGCAGATGAGCCTACAACTGCACTCGATGTAACAATGCAAGCACAAATATTAGAACTTATGAAGGAGCTTCAACATAAAATCAGTACCTCTATTATATTTATTACACATGATCTAGGTGTTGTAGCAAACATAGCGGATAGAGTTGCTGTAATGTATGGAGGGCAAATGGTAGAAACTGGTGATGTAGATGAAATATTCTACGATCCTAAACATCCTTATACATGGGGATTACTTTCTTCTATGCCAGACTTAACAACTGGGGCTGATACAGAGTTGCTAGCGATTCCTGGTACACCACCTGATTTGTTGCACCCACCAAAAGGGGATGCATTTGCGGAACGTAGTCAATTTGCTTTAGATATTGATTTCAAGACACCACCACCATGGTATCAGGTATCGACAACACATTTTGTGAAATCATGGTTACTGGACGATCGTGCGCCTCGCGTAGAACCACCAGAAATGGTCAAAAAACGTTTGCGTAAAATGCCAAATAACTTTGATAAACCACAACAGGTAGAAAGGGTGTCTTTCAATGGAGAATAGTAATGAGTTATTATTGCAAGTGAAAAATTTAAAACAATATTTTAACGAAGGTAAACGTAATGAAGTTAGAGCTATTGAAAACATTTCTTTTGATGTTTATAAAGGCGAAACTTTTGGCCTTGTTGGTGAATCAGGATGTGGAAAATCAACCACAGGCAAAGCGATTGTTAAATTAAATGAAATAACGGATGGCGAGATTTTATATGAAGGCGTGGATATTCAAAAAATTAAAAATCGTAAAGATTCTTTGAAATTCAATAAAAAAATTCAGATGATTTTCCAAGATCCTTATGCTTCATTAAACCCAAGACTTAAGGTAATGGATATTGTAGCTGAAGGTATTGATATACACAAACTTTCAACAGGGGTAAAAGACCGAAAAAAACGTGTCTATGATTTGCTAGAAACTGTTGGTTTAAGTAAAGAACATGCCAATCGTTATCCTCATGAATTTTCAGGTGGTCAACGTCAACGTATTGGGATTGCAAGAGCATTAGCAGTTGAGCCTGAGTTTATTATTGCTGATGAACCTATTTCGGCGTTAGACGTTTCTATACAAGCACAAGTAGTAAATCTATTATTAAAATTGCAGAGAGAACGTGGCATAACATTTTTATTTATTGCCCATGACTTATCAATGGTTAAATACATTTCAGACAGAATTGCAGTTATGCATTTTGGTAAAATTGTTGAAATAGGTAGTGCAGATGAAATTTACAATCACCCAATGCATCCCTATACGAAGTCATTACTTTCTGCTGTACCACAACCTGACCCTGAAAGTGAAAGAGTTAGAAAAAGAACTCATTTTAAAGAGGATGACACTAAAAATAATCAACGATCATTACAAGAAATTAGAGTAAATCATTATGTATTTACTACAGAAGAAGAAGCTAAAGAATTAAAATCTCAAACACAAGAGGCTTCTGTTTAATAGGGGAAGGGGGAATATAATGAAAAAATCTAAGTTTTTAATTATTTTAGTAGTACTATCGGTTGTATTAGCAGGTTGTGGCAATGCTGAAGGAATTTATTCTGATAAAGGGGATGTATTTAGAAAAGTGATACCACAAGATATTTCTTCATTAGATACGGCCTTAGCTACTGATACAGTTTCATTTGATATATATAATCAGGTATATGAAGGTTTATATACCTTAGATAAAAATGATAAAGCGAAACCAGGTGTTGCAAAAGCTATGCCAAAAGAAAGTAATGGTGGTAAAACTTTGACGATTGATTTGCGTAAAGATGCAAAATGGTCTAATGGTGACCCCGTTACAGCACATGATTTTGAATTTGCATGGAAACGTGTCGTTAACCCAGACACGGCATCTGAATATGCTTATATTATGTATGATTTAAAGAATGCTGAAGAAATAAATATGGGCAAAAAAGACGTAGATGAGCTAGGAGTTAAAGCAGTTGATGACCACACATTAAAAGTGGAATTAACAAAACCAATACCATATATGAATGAGATGCTAGCCTTTGCAACGTTTATGCCACAAAATGAAAAAGCTGTGAAGAAAGCTGGACAACAATATGGTACTACAGCTGATAAAACAGTGTTCAATGGACCGTTTAAAGTAAAAGATTGGAAAGTTGAAGATAAAATACAACTTGTGAAAAATGATGATTATTGGGATAAAAAAGCAGTGAATTTAGATCGTGTAAATTATAAAGTGTTGAAAGATCAGCAAGCAGGTGCGTCACTATATGATACAGGTTCTGTAGACGATACAACGATAACCGCTGACCAAGTTGATAAATATGCAGATGATCCAGGATTAAAGAAACGTTTATTAGCAAGTACATTTTATATTAAGTTAAATCAAGACAATGTACCAGAATTTAAAAACAAAGACTTAAGGTTAGCAATTTCTCAAGCTATTAATAAAGAAGGTTATGTAAATTCAGTTTTGAACAACGGTTCAGAAGCTACAGATGGCTTTACATCTAAACTAACAGCTAAATCACCAGATGGTAAGGATTTTACTGAATCAATCAATTCACCGTTAACATATAATCCTAAAGCAGCAAAACAACATTTAGAGAAAGCCAAAAAAGAGTTAGGTATCAAAGAGTTAACATTTACAATGAATACGGAAGATACTCCAGGTTCGAAAATTTCAGCAGAGTTTATTAAATCTCAAATTGAAAGAAATTTACCAGGAGTTACAATGAATATTAAACAATTACCGTTTAAACAAAGGGTGAATCAAGAACATTCTGAGACATTTGAAGCATCATTATCTGGTTGGGGACCAGATTACCCAGATCCATTAACTTTCTTGAATATTATGACTACAGGGAATCCATCTAATAATACAGGATGGGGCAATAAAGAATTCGATAAATTAGTTAAGGATGCCAATGGCAAATTATTGAAGAAACCTGAAGAACGAAATGCAGCAATGAAGGAAGCAGAGGAATTATTATTAGCAGAAGCGCCAGTTGCACCGATTTACCAAAAAGGGGAAGCGCATTTAACTAATCCTCAAGTTAAAGGTTTGGTGTATCATCAAATTGGTGGAGATACGACACTAAAACATGTGAAAATTGATAAGAGTATCGACCCTAAAACTGGTAAAAAGAAAGAAAAATAAGCATAAAAAAGGAGAATCCGAATTACTGGATTCTCCTTTTTTATGTTCTGGAAATTGTAAGGTCAGTAAGTTATCTTTTACGACCTAAGCCCATAGCTTTTTCCATTTTTTTCAATGTTTTAAATGACACTTTTTGTGCTTTATCTCTACCATTATCTAATATTGTATCAAGCTCATCAGAATTGAAATAATAGTCATATTTTTCTTGGAAATTAGTTAAGAATGATTTTACTATTTCTGCTAAATCTGCTTTAAACACACCATAGTTTGAGTCTTTATATTTTTCTTGAAGTGAATCAATAGATTCATTAGTTAAACTTGAATAAATAGATAATAAATTAGAAATTCCTGGTTTATTTTCACGATCAAATTTAATGATACCGTCAGAGTCTGTTACAGCACTTTTGATTTTTTTAGCGGCAGCATTTGGCTGATCAAGTAATGAGATAAAGTTTTTCTGATTATCATCACTTTTACTCATTTTTTTAGTTGGGTCTTGAAGACTCATCACGCGGCCTCCAACTTTTGGCATACGGATTTCTGGTTTGATTAATACATCATTATAACGGGAGTTAAATCTATCTACTAGATTACGTGTTAACTCCATATGTTGTTTTTGGTCATCACCAACTGGTACGATATTAGTATTATAAATAACGATATCAGCAGCCATCAATGGTGGATAAGTTAATAACCCTGCTGGTACACCTTCAGTTTGTTTTACTGCTTTATCTTTAAATTGCGTCATACGTTCTAATTCGCCAATTGAAGAAATTGTAGTGAGCATCCAACTTGCTTGAACATGCGCAGGAACCTCAGATTGAATAAACAGTGTTGATTTTTCTGGATCTATACCAGAAGCTAAATAGATTGCAGCAAGTTGTCTAATTTGTTTACGTAGTTTTAATCGATCTTGGGGTACCGTGATTGCGTGTTGGTCCACGATACAAAAGAAACAATCGTAATCATCTTGTACTTCACCAAATTGTTTCAATGCGCCAATGTAGTTACCAATTGTTGGAATCCCACTAGGCTGGATACCTGAAAATAATGTTTCCATTTTATGATGCCTACTTTCTGAAATTTAATTTAATACACAATACGTTTATTATAACAGTATTTCAATCATTTGTAAGTTATGTTAAACTACATGTACATCAATATTTCTAGTTGAATTTATTGAGAAATACTTTTATTTTAAATTTTTTGAAAAAAATTAGAGAATTCTCATTTAATTTTAATGTTGAAAGGGTATACTTTCATTGTAAGGTTAAGGAAGGCGAAGAAAACTATAAAGTTTCCTAATCATATAAATATTGAAATCAAATGAATTTACATTCATGAAAAATAGGAGAGTGAGATGTATGGTAACATTATTTACTTCACCAAGTTGCACATCTTGCCGTAAAGCGAAAGCATGGTTACAAGAACATGACATTCCGTATACGGAGCGTAACATTTTTTCAGAACACTTAACAATTGACGAAATCAAACAAATTTTAAAAATGACTGAAGACGGTACTGATGAAATTATATCTACACGTTCTAAAACTTACCAAAAATTAAATGTAGATATTGATGCGCTACCACTTCAAGATTTATATTCAATTATTCAAGATAACCCTGGTTTATTACGTCGTCCAATTATTTTAGACGAAAAACGTCTACAAGTTGGTTATAATGAAGATGAAATCAGACGTTTCTTACCTAGAAAAGTTCGTACGTTCCAATTGCAAGAAGCGCAACGTATGGTTGACTAAGACAAATTATAAGTGAAATAAATAAATCGTAAACCATAAAGTAATGAATTAAAAAATTGCTTTATGGTTTTGTTATATTTAACATAACAAATACTAATAGGCTTAGGTCAAATGCAAAGGTTGTCTAAGCGGAAAAATCGATTTAATATAGAGTTAAGTTAATTTTGGTGCAGCACGCTTGAATAGTTAGTGCTGTTTTTTTGGCTAATATTAGGGTATATGTTAATATAAGATACTAATTGGAATTTAGTGAAATTTAATCAAACAAATCAATTGTAATTATTGCTATGTTCTAATACAATATGATTACTATTCATCGACTGTAAGGAGTGAGATGATATGAGAATAGAGCGCGTTGACGATACTACCGTTAAATTATTTATAACATATAGTGATATTGAAGCAAGAGGTTTTAAACGTGAAGATTTGTGGACTAATCGCAAACGTGGAGAAGAATTCTTTTGGAATATGATGGAAGAAATCAATGAAGAAGAAGATTTTGTTGTTGAAGGCCCATTATGGATTCAAGTACACGCTTTTGAAAAAGGTGTTGAGGTAACGATATCTAAATCTAAAAATGAAGATTTGATAAATATGTCAGATGAAGATAATGAACAGCTTGATTATCAAGTGAACGATTTATTATCACAGACGTTTGATCAAGATGATAGTTTAGAAGATTTATTTGAGCAACGTCAACAACAGAAAGAAAATAACCATAGCCAAGAACGAAATGACCATAAACAGCAAAATACACGTACTGTTATTGTTAAATTTAGTGATTTAGAAGAAGTAATCGATTATGCACATCACAACGATCAAGTGACAGATGCATTTGAAGATTTATTATATAGTCTTAACAATATTTATTATTATGCTGTGCATTTTGACGAAAATGTAGATCAAGAAACAATTAATGATAGTTATAGTCAATTACTTGAGTTCGCATATCCTACTGATAAATCTGAAGTATATTTAAATGACTATGCAAAAATAATCATGAGCCATAATGTTGCGTCACAAGTGCGTCGTTATTTTCCAAACACTGCAGAGTAATTAATGTGAATAAATGAATGATATAACCATTACTAGAATTGATTTGTAATGTATAGTAAGAGTTATGTTTTTAAGAAAGACCCTGTGCCGACAAAGTTTATACTTTGTCGGCTTTTTTATATCAGGTAAGTTGAAATTATAATTTACTAAAGTAATTTATGTGAGATTACCGTGTATATTAAATGAGGTGATTCAAACATGTTTTACGCGAAAGATGGCAACGGGGTACTAATAACTGCGCATAACGCTAATAATAACTGTGATTATAAGTGCCCGCATTGTCAAAATAAAGTTATTTTAAAAAAAGGGCTAATGAAAACAGCGCATTTTGCTCATATTTACAAAAGTTCAAACTTTTGTAACAAAGGCGAGACTTATGAACATTATATGTTTAAATATGAATTGGCACAGCAATTAAATAAATTAGATTATTATGTGGTAATTGAACCTTATATATATCAGTGCTATCAATATCCTGATTTAATCATTAATAATAAAATTGCGATTGAAATACAGTTTTCAAATATAACTATAGATAATATAAAAAAGCGAAGCAATGCTTTAGCTAGTATTGGTTTTGATGTTATTTGGATTATCGGTAAGTTGAAATATAATAAAAGAACAAAAATTTTAATTTTAAATAAGTCGGAACGTACTTATATTAATTTGAAAAGAAGACAACTTTTTTCGTGGCATAGCGACACGTTTTTATTATATAGATATAAAATAGTTCAATTTATTGGTGGAAATCGTTACATAGCTATTAGGGAACAACTTTCATATAAACAATTTACATATTATTTTAATAAAAATGACTCTCCAATGTTACCATGTCATTTTAAATTAACGAAGTCTTCAATTAAACAATATATCATGTATTGCAGACGTCAAAGAACTGTTCGTGAGCCTAGTTTGAGTGTTATTTACAATTTACAACTAGCGGAATCATGGGTTTGTGAAAATTTAGGTATGGTGTATCCAGAACAAATATTTATACAATCACATCCTATTTATTGGCAATTGCAATTGCTAAATATGTTAGATACAAACAATATTAATGAAGGCTTATTCTTAAATACTATTAAGTATAATCATTTTTATAATTATGATGTTAATAGCCGAGTAATAGTTCAAGCAATTATCTATAAGTTTCAAAAATCATATCGAAATATTAGGTATAAAAACGTGCAAAATTGAGTCTTACATGAGAAAATTATGGTATTGAATTTAATAGGAGGTTTACTAAAATTATGACACAACAATTAACAAGAGAAGAACAAGAACGTAAATATCCTGAATATACATGGGATTTAACTACCATATTCGAATCGGATGAAGCTTTTGAAGAAGCTTTTAAAGAAGCAGAACAAAATTTAGGAAAAGAACAAAAATTTAAAGGTCATTTAGCTGATAGTGCTGAGACTTTATATCAAGCATTAGCTTTAGAAGATGAATTAGGCTCTAAATTAGAAAAAGTTTATGTATACGCACATTTAAAGCAAGATCAAGATACAGCTAATGATAAATACACGGGTTATGAAGCGCGTGCTCATCAATTAATAATTAAGTTTAGTTCAGGATGGAGTTTTTTAGTACCTGAAATATTACAAATTGATGAAGACAAGATTCAATCATTTATTGATGAAAATGACAATTTAAAACAATATGAATTTGATTTGAAATTAATTAATGAAAAACGTCCACACGTGTTGAGTGCGGATAAAGAAAAGTTACTTACAGAGGCACAAGATGCTTTATCAACAGCTGATAATGTATATGGTATGTTCAGCAATGCTGATTTAGAGTTTGAAGATGCCATCGATAAGGATGGTAACCGCCATTCACTTACACAAGGCACATTCATAAAGTGTTTAGAATCAGATGACCGTATATTAAGAAAATCTGCATTTGAAAATTTATATAAAGCTTATGGTGCTTATAATAATACTTTAAGTGCTACATTAGCAGGAGAAGTTAAAAAGAATGTGTTTAATGCACGTACACATAACTATGAATCTGCAAGAGCAGCAGCTTTAAGTAATAATCATATCCCAGAAGCAGTCTATGACAATTTAGTAAAAACAGTCCATAAATATTTACCATTATTGCACCGTTATACAGAATTACGTAAAGAATTGTTAGGTCTTGAAGATATGAAAATGTACGACTTATATACACCTTTAGTTAAAGATGTGAAGTTTGAAATGCCATATGAGGAAGCAAAAGATTGGATGCTTAAAGCTTTACAACCTATGGGTGAAGAGTATATGGAAGTAGTAAATGAAGGATTAAATAATCGTTGGGTAGACGTATATGAAAATAAAGGTAAACGTTCAGGCGGTTATTCTTCAGGTGCACATCTAACAAATCCATTTATCTTATTAAATTGGTCTAATACTGTGTCAGATTTATACACGTTAGTACATGAATTTGGTCACTCAGCTCATAGTTATTTCAGTCGTAAAAATCAACCATCTAATTCAAGCGATTATACAATATTTGTGGCGGAAGTAGCATCTACTTGTAATGAAGCATTACTAAGTGATTATATGGATAAACATTTAGATGATGAACGTAGATTGTTGTTATTAAACCAAGAGCTTGAGCGTTTCCGTGCCACATTATTTAGACAAACGATGTTTGCTGAATTTGAACACAAAATTCATCAGATAGAAGAAGCAGGTGAGCCATTAACAGCAAATCGTATGAACGAAGAATATGCTGAATTAAACCGCGTTTATTTTGGTGACTCAGTTGAAACAGATGAAGATATCAGCAAAGAGTGGTCAAGAATTCCTCACTTTTATATGAACTACTATGTGTATCAATATGCAACAGGCTATAGCGCTGCACAAAGTTTAAGTCATCAGATATTAACTGAAGGGCAACCAGCAGTAGATAGATACATTAATGAATTCTTGAAAAAAGGTAGTTCAAATTATCCAATAGAAATCTTGAAAAATGCTGGGGTAGACATGACAACACCTGAACCAATTGAGCAAGCTTGCCAAGTATTCGAACAAAAATTAGATGCGTTTGAAAAGTTAATGAAAGCTTAGTATGAATGTATTCGTTTACAATATGACAAGTTTGTGACAAACTAAGTTTATTTAATTTAAAAGGTTGAAAGGTGTATTTTACCGTGTTATATTATAAACATGAAATTAATCACATAACAAACATACCCCTTTGTTTGAAGTGAAAAATTTCTCCCATCCCCTTTGTTTAGCGCCGTGTAATCAGACACGGCGTTTTTTTGTACTCTTTTTTAATGATTCTTCTAAAAATAAGTATAATTGAATAACTATTCAATCAACGTTAAGTGGAAAAGATAGTGAAAACAAAAAAACGATAATTTTTACTGAATTGTAGTAAAAATTATCGTTTTTAATTTAAGTAGTACATTTTATGTCATTATCTATTTAATAAAAGCTATTTGGTTATAAAGTTAAATCATAGAGTATTAATTTTTAGCTTTCCAAAATTTGCCGTCTGGCGACTTAAGTTTTTCAATTTTTTGTTGAATTGCTAATTTTTTTAGCTCTTTATTCATTAGTTTTTCTGGCCACTCATATATTGTCAGTAACTCTTCTTTAGTAACTAATTGTTGTTGTTGAATATATTCTTCAAGACTTGGTGGTAATTCTTTTTCAATTGTTGAACCAATGAGTTCGTTAATAATATAAGTATAAATATGGTAAGGATATAATCCTTCTACTTTTAATCCTTCTTCGTGTACGTCCTCGCTAAAGAATACGAGGGAAGGAGCTTCTTCAATTTCCATTTCTCGTGCGATATGCAAATCAACTTGTAAACTATCTTTTAAACAGTTACTTTGCAAATCTTCTTTAAAAACTTCGTAGTCTAGCCCTGCGTTACTGATACAATTATTAACCATCGATTCTGTAATAATATCTCGCTTGGGTATAATTTCATTTTGTACAAGATGTATAAAACGCTCTGCACGTATACGTCCCTGAAGTTCAGCGGCTTTATATGCGAGTGCGATATTATCTAAATCAGATGTACTTTGCGCTTGGCATTTTGTCAAAACGCGTAATGAAGGGTTCAATATATGTCTAATACTTATATATTGTTTATACTCAATGCGTAATTTAGAAAGGATTGCAGATAATTTAAAACATTCCTTACTGAATGGATCAAAAAAGGAATAAATTTCTATCTTACTAACAGGTGAAAGATTTACATCTTCACGACTATTGGGTTGTATTAATCTTAATTCTTCAGTCATGTCTATTCCACCTACAATTAATTTTCGGAATTAACCATGTGATTCGCTGTTAAACGTAATCTCTCGTATAAATAATCACCGACACCTTCGGGAAAATCAGCATGCTGTATAGCTTTATACATATTTTCTAACCAAGCATCACGTTCATGATTTGTTATAATAAAATCTAAATGACGTCTTTTCAACATTGGATGACCATGTTCTTGTGTGTAAAGATTTGGTCCACCTAAGAATTGTGTTAAAAATTGTTTTTGTTTTCTGCTTGTTTCTGCAAAATCTCCAGGAAACAAGTGATTAATTCTACTATCTTGTTCTACTAAATAATAAAAGTAATCAATCATCTCATACAAGGCTTTTTGGCCAATGATTTCATATGGTGTTTGCGTCATAATATCACCGTATCCTGTTAATATAATACTAATATAACATGAATTTTTACATTTGGAAGTAATTCGACTTCTTACAATTGCATGTGATTAATTATGATATAAATTTGATTTACGATTAAAAAATCTTTGTACTTTATTAGCTGGAATTTCATGTTTCATATCAAATTTTTCAAGGATTGATTTAAATTGAATTAAACCTTCATCATAATCTTCTACTTCGTATTCTAATTCAAAATCTTCAAAATCTAGGTAAGTACTTTTATCAAGTACAAGTAAGTTTCCATTTATTTCTTTCTCTAAGCGTTCAGTTTTAAGTGAACCAAGAATAATTAATTCAGTTAAATCGATATCCATCTTTGTAAGTTGATCTGCAATTTCAGAAGGTAACGATTGTTCTGGAATAGGCTTGTTTAATTCAGGAACGACATGTGTTTCAAAATTGTATTCAGTAAGACCTACTTCAGCTGGTATTTTTAATGTCATCTCTAAGTACTCATCTTTCACACGAATTCTCAAAGCTGATTTATGGTCTTTTAAATCAAAGTCTGGCGTATCAATATAGAAATTTGTTTGTTTATACGGTTCAATTTCGTTGAAATAGGTTTTATGAATAACATTGTATTGACTTTCTGTTAACAATTGTTTGAATTCAATCTCGTTATTTGTTGCCACTATAATCTCTCCTTCTGGTGCGTATATTCATTTATTTTAAAACACTTTTTATTTAATTTAAATTGAACTGCATTTATGATTACATAAATAGTTGAAATTGATGGATTGATGTTGGTATAACATTATCTTGTAACGTGTTATGTAGTATGAAATTATGTTAAAATAATGAAGAATAAGGAGGAACAAGCATGCGTATTTATGTGAATGAAATTAAAATTACAGAAGATAGCATTAATTGCTATACAGAACAATCCACAGAAGGTTTACAAGAAGCAGGACAAATGCTTGTTGATAGTGATAATTACAGCTTTGCATACATTTTAGACGACGGACAAAACTATTCGTACTTGATATTTGTACAAGAAACGTGGTCAATGTTACATGAAAACAAAGGCAAAAAAATTATCGTTAATGACGATTTAGAATTAAAACAATTCGAAAATGAGTTTAATTACATATTGGATAACATTCAAGGTAATTCAAATTATGGTAAGGAGTTTGTTTCCGTTGTAGAGGATATTTTCGAATTAGATTGAAGCGGAGTGAGGCACAATGAATCAATGGGATCAGTTTTTATCTCCATATAAACAAGCAGTAGACGAATTGAAAATTAAATTAAAAGGGCTTAGAAAACAATATGAAGTAGAAGATAATGCATCTCCTATAGAATTTGTAACAGGACGAGTCAAACCTATGACAAGCATTATTGATAAGGCTAATAAACGTCAAATTTCTTTTGATCGTTTACATGAAGAAATGTATGACATTGCCGGTTTGCGTTTAATGTGTCAATTTGTTGATGATATTGATATTGTGGTTAATTTATTAAGACAGCGTCAAGATTTTAAAGTTGTAGAAGAACGGGATTACATTAGTAATACCAAACAAAGTGGTTATCGTTCATTCCATGTCATTATTGAATATCCTATTGAAACATTAAATGGGGAAAAGAAAATATTGGCAGAGATTCAAATTAGAACGCTAGCAATGAACTTTTGGGCAACGATAGAACATACTTTGAGATATAAATATGATGGAGATTATCCACCGGAGATTCAACATCGATTGGAAAGAGCAGCAGAAGCGGCATTTTTGCTGGATGAAGAGATGTCGGAAATTAAAGAAGAAATTCAAGAAGCTCAGAAATATTATTCTAAAAAGCGTGCGAAAAAGCATAATAATGACTAGGGGATGTTACGATGCGTTATACGATTTTATCTAAAGGTGATTCAAAATCGAATGCTTTAAAGCATAAAATGATTAACCATATGAAAGATTTCCAGATGGTTGAAGACCCAGATAATCCAGAAATCGTTATTTCTGTTGGGGGAGATGGAACTCTGTTACAAGCTTTTCATCAGTATAGTCATATGCTATCTCGCTGTGCGTTTGTAGGGGTTCATACAGGGCATTTAGGCTTTTATGCTGATTGGGTGCCACATGAAGTTGAAAAACTTATAATTGAGATTAATAACTCTGAATTCCAAGTCATTGAATATCCTTTGTTAGAAATTATTGTGCGTTATAATGATAACGGATACGAGACACGTCATTTAGCATTAAATGAAGCTACTATGAAAACTGAAAATGGTTCTACTTTAGTTGTTGATGTGAATATTAGAGGTAATCAATTTGAACGCTTCAGAGGTGATGGTTTATGTATATCTACACCATCAGGTTCTACAGCATACAATAAGGCATTAGGTGGCGCATTGATACATCCATCATTAGAAGCGATGCAAATTGCTGAAATTGCATCAATAAACAACCGGGTATTTAGAACTGTAGGTTCTCCTTTAGTATTGCCCAAACACCATACGTGTTTAATAACACCTGTTAATCATGATACGATTTTAACGACGATTGACCACGTTAGTATAAAACACAAAAATGTTAATGCGATACAATATCGCGTAGCTAATGAGAAGATTAGATTCGCTAGATTTAGACCGTTTCCGTTTTGGAAAAGAGTACATGACTCGTTCATTTCAAGTGGAGATGATGAGTAATGAAATTTACTTATACAATACAGCAGCCAGAAATGGTTCGCACATTTTTACAACAACAAGAATTTTCAAAACGGACGATAAGCGCCATTAAGCATAATGGCGCTTTATTAGTTAATGGACAACCAGTTACAGTCAGAAAGCAATTAGCTATAAATGATAATTTGGAAGTATTTTTAAGTGATGAAACCCCAAGCTCTAACTTAAAACCATATAACGACGGGTTAAATATCTTATATGAAGATTCATATTTAATTATTGTGTCGAAATCTGCCCAACAAAATTGTGCACCTTCTAGAGATCATTTACATTTTAGTTTAGTAGAGCAAGTGTTGGGTTATTTTAATGATAGAAAGTTATCGTTGACCCCACACATTGTTACGCGTTTAGACCGTAATACTTCAGGCATTGTTGTGTTGGCAAAGCATGGATTTATTCATCATTTAATGAGCCAAATTAAAATCGATAAAAAATATTTATGTATTTGTCAGGGGCGATTAGACGGTGAAGATTTAATTGATGCTCCTATCGCAAGACATCCAGATAGTATTATCCAGCGTCAAGTCAGTAGTTTAGGAAAGCCTTCACAGACTAAATATAAAGCACTCGAACATACTAATAATCATACTTTATGTGAAGTGAGTTTGCTGACAGGAAGAACACATCAAATACGTGTGCATTTTCAACATATTGGTTATCCTTTAGTAGGTGATGACTTATATGGCGGTAAAGATGAAACTTATCATCATCAATTATTACGTTGTATCCAAATATCATTTATTCACCCAATTAAAAAACAAAAAATTATAATAAACGATAGATATGACACGATTGAAACTATATTTAATATGATATAATTTAAAAGAACTATGGAGGTGGGGCTAATGGCTAATGAAAAAGAATCAATTACATTAGAGGATGAGCAAGTATATGATAAAGTATTGCTAGATGATTTGTTGATTAATAACCATATTGATGAATTTAGAGATGAATTCTTATCTATGCATACATATGAACAAAGTGAATACTTTGAAGATAGTGATGAAGGTATACGACAACGTATCTTTGAAGTACTATCGCCAGAAGAAGTTGCCGATTTCTTTGAACAATTAGAAATCGATGAAGACGAATACGAAGCGTTATTTGATACGATGGATGCTAATTATGCTAGTAAGATTTTAGAAGACATGTCTTACGATAATGCCGTAGATATTATGAATCAGTTGTCAAAACAAAAAACAGTTAGTCTCCTCACACTAATGAAGCGTGAAGATGCTAAAGAAATTAAAGCATTATTACATTACGATGAAGATACTGCCGGTGGTATCATGACTACTGAATATATTTCATTGAAAGCAACAATGCCTGTTAAAGAAGCGCTTATTCATGTCAAAGAACAAGCCCCTAATGCAGAAACAATTTATGTTATTTTTACAGTGAATGATGATAAACAACTAGCCGGCGTGCTCTCACTTAGAGATTTGATTGTAGCTGAAAATGATGCTTACATCGAAGATATCATGAGTGAACGTGTCATTAGTGCAAATGCAGCCGATGACCAAGAAGATGTTGCTCAAAAAATGAGAGACTATGATTTTATTGCAATGCCAGTTGTCGACTACCAAGACCATTTACTTGGTATTATTACGATTGATGATATTCTAGACGTTATGGACGAAGAAGCAAGTGAAGACTACTCTCGTTTAGCCGGTGTATCAGACGTTGATGCTACAAATGATTCTGTAATTAAAACTGCAAGAAAAAGATTGCCATGGTTGATTATACTTACATTCTTAGGAATGATTACCGCGACAATTTTAGGATCATTTGAAGATACATTATCAAAAGTTGCATTATTAGCTGCATTTATTCCAATTATTAGTGGGATGTCTGGAAACTCGGGTACACAATCGCTTGCCGTTTCTGTTCGTAATATTTCAACAGGTGAAATTGATGAACAAAGTAAATTTAAAGTCGCATTAAGAGAAACTGGTAGTGGATTTTTAAGTGGGTTGGTCTGTGCAATCTTGTTATTTATCATTATTATGGTCTTATATGGCCAACCAATCTTAGCAACCATTGTAGGCAGTAGTTTAACAATCGCGATGACAGTGGGTACATTAGTAGGTTCAATGATTCCGTTAGTGATGAACAAATTAAAAATTGACCCTGCAGTTGCAAGTGGTCCTTTTATCACTACAATTAATGATATTGTCAGTATGTTGATTTATTTTGGATTAGCAACATCATTTATGTCTTACCTAACATAAGGGGGTTATATGGAATTTGTATCACTTGTTGTCGTAGTTTTAGCGGCATTTCTTACACCAATTATAGTCAATAGACTAAGGATTACATTTTTACCTATAGTTGTAGCTGAAATATTAATGGGTATTATTATAGGCCATTCTTTTTTGAATTTAGTCGAACGTGATTCAATACTTAATATATTATCAACTTTAGGTTTTATATTCTTAATGTTTTTAAGTGGCTTAGAAATTGATTTTAAAGCTTTTAAAAGAGATAAAAGTTCAACTAAAAAAGAAGAAAAAGTTAAAAAGCAAGAACCAGGTCATTTACAGCTTGCCATAGTTGTATTTATGTTTATTATGATTATATCTATTGTCTTTGCATACATGTTCAAATGGTTCGGCCTAATTGATGATGTTTTACTAATGGTTATTATTATATCTACGATTTCATTAGGTGTCGTTGTACCAACATTAAAAGAAATGAATATCATGCGTACGACAATTGGACAATTTATCTTGTTAGTCGCTGTACTAGCAGACTTAGTAACAATGATCTTATTAACAGCATATGGTACGTTTCATGCTTCAGGTAATACATCATTGTGGTTAATCGGTAGTTTAGTGGTATTTACAATTGTTTTTTACTTTTTAGGTGGTTTCTTCAAGAAAGCACAATTCTTACAAAAATTAATGGATGGTACTACTCAAATCGGCATACGTGCTGTGTTCGCACTTATCTTATTGTTAGTGGCTTTAGCTGAAGGTGTTGGTGCAGAAAATATTTTAGGCGCATTTTTAGCAGGAGTTGTAGTTTCTCTTCTTAATCCAGATGAGGATATGGTTGAAAAGTTAGATTCGTTTGGATATGGATTCTTTATTCCAATCTTCTTTATCATGGTTGGTGTAGATTTAAATATACCAGAGTTGATTAAGGAACCAGCATTATTGCTGATTATCCCTTTTTTAATATTAGCTTTTCTAATATCTAAACTGATACCAGTATTTTATATACGTAGATGGTTTGATATGAAAACTACAATTTCTTCTGCATTTTTACTAACATCTACATTATCATTAGTAATTGCTTCTGCTAAAATTGCAGAACAACTTGGTACAATTTCATCAGAGATATCTGGTATTTTGATATTAAGTGCCGTTATTACTTGTGTATTTGTACCAATTATCTTTAAGAAAATGTTCCCGATACCAGACGAAGCGACAAGACAAATTGAAGTAAGTTTGATAGGAAAGAACCAACTAACCATCCCAATTGCTCAAAATTTATCTTCACAACTTTATCAAGTTTCTCTTTATTATCGAAATGATTTAAGTGACAAACGTAAATTATCTGATGCGATTTCAATGATTGAAATTGCAGATTATGAAGAAGGGTTACTTGAGCGTCTTGGTTTATTTGAGCGTAATATTGTTGTATGTTCGACAAACGATGACGATATTAATCGTAAAGTAGCATTAATGGCAAAAGCTCATGGTGTAAAACGAGTTATTTGTAGGTTAGAATCTAGTTCTAATGACGAAACTCTTCAAAGAGAAGGTATTGAAGTGTTTAGTAGTTATATGAGTAATAAGATTTTATTAAAAGGCTTAATAGAAACACCTAATATGCTTAACTTGTTAAGTAATGTCGAAACGTCATTGTATGAAATTGCGATGTTAAATCATCAATATGACCAGATTCAACTACGTAATTTCCCATTCGGTGGGGATATTATCTTTGTTCGTATTATTAGAAATAATGAATCTATTGTCCCACATGGCGATACTCAGCTCCGTTACAGAGACCGCGTTATTGTTACAGGTTCTAAAGAATACGTTGACGAATTGAAACGTGAATTAGAGTTTTATTATTAAATTGCTTATGACAGTAAATGATACTCTAACCTCATATCATCTAACTAATCATATATTTAAAAACGAAGGCTGAGGCATATTATAAAGTAATGCCTTAGCCTTCGCTATATTAAAACAAGATAAAAAGTAGTATTTTTTGATACTCCTTGTAAAATTCAATATAAACGTACGTTCGAATCTTTTTATAATACTCCTTATAGGATAATTATTTCACTTTAGATATGTAAACGCATAAAAAGTTCAATTGATATTAAAATAAATTGTTTATTCATTATAACCAATGTTAAAATAAAGGATGTTGATATTGGTATCGAGTAAAAAAGCATATATCTGTGTCATCTGAATTCGAACCAGTTAAAAAATGAAAATTTAAATAAAGGAGCTATTTTCATGTTAAATTTAGAAAATAAAACTTTCGTCATTATGGGTATTGCAAACAAACGTAGTATTGGTTTTGGCGTAGCTAAAGTATTGGACCAACTTGGTGCAAAATTAGTATTTACATACCGTAAAGACCGTAGTAAAAAAGAATTAGAAAAATTAGTTGAACAATTAAATCAAGAAACGCATCATATGTATCAAATTGATGTTCAAAGTGATGAAGATGTAGTAAATGGTTTTGCTAAAATTGGAGAAGAAGTTGGCAATATAGATGGTGTTTACCATTCAATTGCATTTGCAAATATGGAAGATTTACGTGGTCGCTTTATTGATACATCACGAGATGGTTTCTTATTAGCACAAGATATTAGTTCTTATTCATTAACACTTGTATCACGTGAAGCTAAAAAACTTATGCCTGAAGGTGGAAGTATTGTAGCTACAACTTACTTAGGTGGCGAATTCGCAGTTCAAAATTATAATGTGATGGGTGTTGCGAAAGCAAGTTTAGAGGCAAATGTTCGTTATTTAGCATTAGATTTAGGACAAGAAAATATCCGTGTTAACGCGATTTCAGCTGGACCTATCCGTACATTGAGTGCAAAAGGTGTAGGCGGATTTAATTCAATTTTGAATGAAATCACAGAACGTGCACCGTTAAAACGTAATGTCGATCAAGAAGAAGTTGGTAAAACTGCAGCTTATTTATTAAGTGATTTTTCAAGCGGTGTTACCGGAGAAAATATTCATGTAGATAGCGGTTATCATATCGTTAAATAATATTGTAAAACCTCAAAATAAATATCACATTGTCTAATTTATATATTATAATATTGACTAGTGATTTGCGAAAACTTCTGCGGAAAGAGCGCTAGTCGAACACTATAGGTTAAGTCAGTATTCGCAGAAAACGTGCAAAAAAACTGCCAACAAAGTCGGGGACTTTGTCGGCGGTCTGAAACCTCTGATACTTGGTATTAGAGGTTTTTTGTATTGATAAATTGAAATCGGGACATGCTATTTATTACGACCTCAATATATAAAATTAAAGCACCTAGACAAATCGACTAGGCGCTTTAATAAATGTGTCTAAATTTAAACACTGATATAGTATCTAAGCTATTTTTTTAGCTATCTTTTAACATCACTATTAGCTTTTTCGATAATTTGTTGTCGATATTGGAAAACATTACGTACAATTGTTTTTATTACTGCGTAAAGTGGGACAGCTACAAGTATTAGGCCAAAGCCACCGAGATTACCAGCAGCTAAGATGACAACAATTATTGTTAGTGGGTGAATATTTAAAGATTTACCCATAACATTTGGTGTAATAACGTTACCTTCTAATTGCTGAGCAACTAATGTGATAATACATACCCATATAAATGTAGTTGGACTTTGGATAATTCCGATAATGGCTGCTGGAGCAAATGCCATCCATGGACCAAGGAATGGAATCATATTAGCTACACAGGCAAACATAACTAATAATAATGTGTAATTCAAACCAATAATTGAATAACCGATATATAAGATAATACCTAAAATAATACTAACTGTTACTTGACCTTGAATATAAGACTGTACTGTATGATTTAAATCTTTTAATAAATCAACAATAAAAACTTTTCTATCACCTTTAAATAGTTTAGCAATAAAAGGTATAAAACGTTCATGGTCTTTTAACATATAGATTAAGAAAAATGGCACCATAATAAGTAAAAATAGTGTTGAGATAAATGAAGTTAAATAACTAAATGAATTAGATAATATATCTGCAGTACTATCACTCATAGATTGAACCATTTTATTTATTCTATCTGTTACATCAGCAGGTAATCTCTCCATTTGATCTAAAGCAAAATTGATAATATATTGAATTTCATGTTGTAATGCTGGGATTTGATTGATTAAATTTTCAATTTGTTCTGCAATAGGTGGTGCGATAAACCTAATAATGACACCGATAATGATAAATAAAGCGATAAAGATAATTGTAATACTAGCCCAACGTGGGACTTTATTTTTTTCTAGTATTTTTTGAAAAGGTAAGCAAATATAGAACAAGAAGCCACTTAATAACAATGGTAATAATACAGATTGAATAATAATTACAAAAGGTACAAACACACTATGGACTTCCATGACTAATTTGATTAATAAAAACAGGATTAATAAGGCAATGCCTGTTCTAAACCAAACCTTATTTAGCATAGGACAGTTCCTCCTAAATTCTTTTTTAAGTACTATTTAGTATATCTCAAATAAACAAAGAACAAAAGATGAAAATTGAATTCAATAATTTCTGTGGTGCAATTATAAAAAAGTAGAAAGTTATATCTATAAAATAGGATAATTTGTGATTAATAGTGTAAAACTATTTATCTATAAGAATAAAGTGATCTGAAATATTTAATATAAATTTTGTAATATAATATATAAATTGTGAAAAATATAACTTAATGAATACGTTGCGCGGAATATTATATATGTGTATAATAATGAAAAATATATCATTTCACATGATGGTACAACAAGGGGGATACGTTATGTTAGAGGGGTTACTTACGTGGTTGTATGATATCGTTTGGAGCAAACCTTTGGTTTATGGTTTATTGCTTACAGGAATATTATTTTCATTTATGATGCGCTTTTTCCAAATTAGGCATTTTAAAGAAATGATACGCCTAATGTTTCAAGGGGAAAAATCACCGACAGGTATATCTAGTTTCCAAGCAATTGCTTTATCTTTAGCAGGTAGAGTAGGTACTGGTAATATTGTAGGTGTTTCGACGGCTATATTTATTGGGGGTCCCGGTGCTATATTTTGGATGTGGGCATCGGCATTTTTAGGCGCAGGTAGTGCATTTATTGAATCTACACTCGGACAAATTTATAAGCGTGAAGAGAAAGGGCAATACCGAGGCGGTCCAGCATTTTATATTGAATATGGTATTAAGGGGAAATTAGGAAAGATATATGGTTTAATATTTGCGATCGTTACTGTTATATCAGTGGGGTTATTATTACCAGGTGTGCAGTCTAATGCGATTTCAAGCTCAATGAAAAATGCATTCAGTTTAGAACCATGGATAGTAGCAATATTCTTGACGGTCTTAATTGGATTAATCATATTTGGAGGAATAAAGTGGATTGCAAATGCAGCAACTGCAGTAGTTCCATTTATGGCAATTGCGTACATATTAATGGCAGTTATAATTATATTTCTAAATATCGAACAAGTCCCTGCTCTATTTGCTTTAATATTTAAATCAGCATTTGGTTTTGAAGCAGCTTTTGGTGGTATTGTAGGTGCTATGATTGAAATTGGTGTTAAAAGAGGACTATATTCAAATGAAGCAGGACAAGGTACAGGCCCACATGCTGCGTCGGCAGCAGAAGTATCTCATCCAGCTAAACAAGGGTTAGTGCAATCATTTTCAGTTTATATAGATACATTATTTGTTTGTACAGCAACCGCTTTAATTATTTTACTTTCGGGTACGTATAATGTTACTGATGGTGGTTCCATGTCAGACGGTAAAGCGAGTATGATTAAAGACAATGGTATATTTGTAGAAATGTCCAATGGTGATAAAGATTATTCAGGTACAGCAATGTATGCACAAGCTGGTATTGATAAAGCATTCCATGGTAGCGGTTATCACTTTGATCCGACTTTCTCAGGATTTGGCTCATACTTTATTGCAATTGCATTATTCTTCTTTGCCTTTACAACAATACTGGCATACTATTATATTGCTGAAACCAATATTACTTACTTAACTAGAAGAAGTTCGAAGAAAACCACTTTTGTATATATTAATATTATAAGAATCGTTTTAATTTTAGCGACAGTATATGGCGCAGTTAAAACTGCAGATTTGGCATGGATGATGGGTGATTTGGGTGTAGGTATGATGGCATGGTTAAATATTATTGCTATTTGGATACTACATAAGCCAGCAATCAATGCTCTGAAAGATTATGAAAAGCAAAAGAAAAAACTTGGATCAGGTAAACGAGCAATTTACAGACCAGATCCTAGTAAAGTACCTAATGCTATTTTCTGGCTGAAAGATTATCCACAGCGACTAAAAGAAGAAAAAATTGATGATTAACGTACATTCAATTTGTAAAAATTAAGTTGAAATATTTTAAAATCATGCGTCTCTTGGTACAATGTCTATAAGACTACTAGGGGGCGCATTGTTTATGTATGACTTTCAACCAGGAAATATCAATAAGATTAATTTTCCTAGCGAGATTTTAGATAGAGATGTGACATTATCTATCTATTTACCTAAGGATTTTACAGAATTATTTAAATATAAAGTTGTTTTTTGCTTTGATGGGGCAGACTTTTTTGCTTTTGGCAAAATCCATCGTACTTATGAAAAGTTAAGAGAGACCAATGAAATTGAGCGAGCAATTTTTGTAGGTTTTCACTATGAAGATGTTGATAAAAGAAGAGCAGAATTTCATCCACAAGGCGCTCGTACACCATTGACTGTGAAAGCTATGGCTAATGAAATATTACCATTTATAGATAAGACATTCCCAACGTTTAAAGTAGGAAATGCACGTGTGCTATTAGGGGATAGTTTAGCTGGTAGTGTTGCTTTAATTACTGCGTTATCATATCCGCGTGTATTTAGTCAGGTGGGCTTATTAAGTCCGCAACATGATGAGGCTATCCAGACATTAATTGAACGTTGCCAATTTAAAGAGCAGCTATCTATTTGGCATGCGGTAGGATTAGAAGAAGAGGATTTTAAGTTACCTACCACAGGTAAAACTGCAGATTTTTTAACACCGAATCGTGAATTAAATTCAATTATTAAAGCAAATGATTTTACGTATCATTATTTAGAATTTGAAGGAGGCCATAGATGGAAATCATGGCAATATTTACTTGATGAAATGTTAAAATATTTTTTATCTGATAATATTTCATTTTAATATTCTGAAATAAATTGACTTTAGAGTAACGAATTTTTCAGAAATTTGCTATAATGTAATTATGTTAAACAAAGGAGGAATTTAAATGATTTTAGGATTGGCATTAATTCCGTCAAAAGCATTTCAAGATGAAGTGAATGCATATCGTAAGCGTTATGATGCTCATTATGCATCTATTATGCCGCATATTACGATAAAGGGGCAATTTAAAATAAACGATGGTGATTTAGAGTCTGTAAAAGAGACAATTAAATCAAGAATCGAAGGCATTCCAACGGTTGATGTTCATGCAACAAAAGCATCTAATTTTGCGCCGATAACAAATGTTATTTATTTTAAAGTTGAAAAAACAGAAACTTTAGAAAACTTATTTAATCAATTTAACAAAGGCGATTTTTATGGGGTTGCAGATCATTCGTTTGTACCACATTTTACTATTGCCCAAGGATTGACGAGTCAAGAATTTGAAGATATTTATGGACAATTGAAGCTAGCGGGGATTGACTACAAAGAAACTATTGAGCAACTTTCTTTAGTTTATTATGATGAAAAAGAAGATAAATGGAAAGTTTTAGAAAACTTTAATTTAGCATAAACGTGTTCCATCATAAACGTGTTCCATTTTGATTATTGTCTGAATGCATCATGATTAGACATAAGAAGATATAGAGTTGTGAGAATAAATGCGCACCTCCGAAATAAGAGAGAGCTAATCATTTTAGATTAGCTCTCTTTTATATTTAAAATAGTATGATTTGGGAAATGCCTACCATCTTAAGCATGGCATGGTAAAATTTTCAGGAAAATAAAAAAACGTCAATTTATCTATATTTTCAATAGAAATTGACGCTTTTTTAACTAGATATATTGTGTGTCTTATTTTGTAAATTTTTGAGTTATTATAAGTTGTGTCTACATGCATATTTGAGGTTTACTAATGTTATTTTTAAATAATAACTTAAGTATGGCTGATATAACTTTTCTATAAATATTAAAGTTTATAAACGCTTTAAACGTGCTTTTTACGTTTGATAAAATAGATGCCGTAAAAGACAGCAAGGAATAAGAACACAAACGCTGAAAAGTAAAATGTGTTATTTACTGAATTTGAAAACTCAGTGATTAAACCACCAACAAGGGGGCCGACCATAGATCCAAAGCCTTGCACACTATTGAATACGCCCCAAGTTTCTTCTTGTTCATCCGAATGTATATGACTCGCCATAAATGTGTTCCAAGCCGGTAGTAAGATACCATACATGAGACCTATAAATACTGCTAGTATCCAAACCAATGTGATTTCTGTAATTAGCGATAAAGCAAATATCATGAGTGTATATAGTACAAAACCACTAAATATTACACTGTACATAAATAATGTGCCATGATTATCAATTACCTTAGATAAGAACAACATTGAAAACGCACAGCCAATACCGCCAAATACGATTGCCATTGTATATTCAACTGTTGAAACACCAACAACTTTTGTCGCATATGTAGGTAGTATTGGAACAAGAGCAGTAATTGAAGCACCTTGTAGTAAAATGCCTGGAAAAAGAATTAAATGTCGCTTTGTGACATTTACTATTTGACCTAATTGCTGTTTAACAGGTCGAGTATTATAATTTGTGAGTCTAATTTTTACGAAATAATATAATATCCAAGCAATTAATACAACTAGTGACATTAAAAATGCAAATTGTGTCGGATGAAATTTAAATATAATATTCATGCCTACCATACCTACTAGCAATCCTAGTAACCATGAGAAGTACACGTAACCCATTTGTTTACCACGATTTTTTTCATCAACACTTGCTAACATGATGACCCATATAGGGCTTACAGCAATACCTAGCAAGACCGCACTGATGATTAATACTATTGGTGCAGTAGGGAACCAAATAACCAAAAATAAACTAACAAAAGCAAGTAAAAACCCTAACGTTAGTACTAATTTTGCACCTAAGCGTTTAAGTAAGAAACCAATAACAAAGTTTGTTGCTGCATCTGAAATAAAATGTATAGAAATAGCGATAGATGTTATACCTACCGCGATTGAGGTTGCTGTTGGAAGTAATGATAAATAACTTAAAATATACATTCCTCGAGCGAATTCCATTAAGAATAAGATGATTAGCATGATTATAAAATTTTTATTTGTACCATAATTATTTAACGAAGAGCTTTGCATATAAAGGAACCTTTCCGTAAACTTCCTCATATCGAGATGAATGATTAAGTAAGTCTAATAAGTCTTTGCATAATTTGTATGTTGAATATGGGATTCTGGAAGAATCCATTGCTTGTGACATTGCAGCTAATTTAGCTGGCTCATTTGTTAATGAAGCAACTTGCTCTATTGCTGCCTCAGGCGTAAGTGCTATGCTACCAAACCCTTTTTCTTCAAAATAAACTGCATTCTCAAGTTCTTGGCCAGGTGCGGGATCTAAGAAAATCATTGGTATTTGACGTGTTAATGCTTCTGATATCGTGATACCACCTGGTTTTGTAATCATCAAGTGACTTGAAGCCATCCATTCGTTCATGTGTGTAGTGTAACCTAAAATTATTACGTTATTGTTAGCTTTGAATTGACTAGATAATGAACGTTTTAAGTCTTTATTTTTACCACATATCATAACTACTTGTGCATGTGGGCTTCTGTTTAAAATTTCTTGAATCATTTGGCCGAACCCTTTTGAAACCCCAAATGCACCTGCAGACATTAATATAGTAGGTTTGTTAGGATCTAAATTATTTTGACGTAACCAATCTTCTTGATTGATATCCGCTTCGAATTTATCTGAAATAGGGATTCCTGTTACTTTCAACTTATTTCGAGGAATGCCAATACTTGCAAATTCATCTTTTAATTCCTCTGTAGCAAGATAATATTTATGTGAATGTGGCGTAATCCAGTTTTTTTGCATGCGATAGTCTGTCATTACTGTTGCAATAGGTATGTTCATATCAAATTGTTCAGTTAATACAGACATAACCGGTGTTGGAAAAGTTAGTAAAATAAGATCTGGCTTTTCTTTTAAAAGTAAATTCATTAATTTATTAAGTCCATAGTATTTATAGAAACATTTATCTAATTGGTCTGGTTGACTATAGTAAAAAGCTTTATACATATTTCTAAAATATTTAAAACTATTAATGTACCATTTTTTACAAATAGAAGTCAGAATTGGGTGAGCTTCTAAAAATAAATCATGTTCAATAACTGTTAAATTGTCTAGATTCATTTCGTTAAATTGGTTTACTACGCTTTGCGTAACTTGTAAATGACCGTTACCAAAAGATCCAGTAATTATCAGTATTTTTTTATTTTGAGTAACCATTAAAAGCCACCCTCCAATAGTTTATATTTAGCTCAAGATAATTTTAACGTATTTACTTGAGGTTGTGAAAGAAAAATACACAATTAATTTTAATTATATCATTTTACAAACGCTTGTGAAATGATTCATACTAAATTAGGAAATTAAAATTTATTAAAATAAAGTTGTTATATATCTATATAATACCACTTTTGACAAGACAATAAGCTTATATTCTACAAATAACAAAATATATAGAAAGAATTAATATTTTCGCAACGTATTGTTAATATTCTTAACCATAAAGATTATAATATGTAGGTAAAATAGTACTTGAACGTAATTAAATGATTAATCAACTTAATACAATAGGAAGAAATTATAAATATCAAATCATTAGATTCTATAAAAACAGTGGGAAATGTGTATAATAGAAGTATTGGAAATAAAGGAGCGATATAAGTTGGAAGCAAATGTGTTGTTTGAAAAAATTAGAGTGAAACAAGTTTTCGGCACGTTAGATAGAAATATAACAGATATAACAACAGACTCTCGTACTGCACAGCGAGGTAGTATATTTGTAGCATCGAAAGGTTATACAGTAGACAGTCATAGATTTTGCCAAGATGTGGTGAATCAGGGGTGTGAGGTTATCATCGTTAATCACAAACAACAAGTTGTAGGAGATGTAACGCAAGTCGTTGTCCCAGATACTTTACGTGTAGCAAGTTTGTTAGTTAATATGTTATTCGATTATCCTAGTAAGCAACTCATAACATATGGTGTAACAGGAACAAATGGTAAAACTTCAATCGCTACGATGATACATCATATTTATAGAAAATTAAATAAAGGTAGTGCTTACTTAGGAACAAATGGCTTTCAAATAAATGAAGTTAAATCAAAAGGGGCAAATACAACCCCTGAAACGGTATTATTAACAAAGAAAATAAATGAAGCAGTTGAAGCAGGTGCTGAATCTATGACTTTAGAAGTATCTAGTCATGGTCTATCTTTAGGCCGCCTTCGTGGTGTGGATTTTGATGTAGCTATTTTTTCAAATTTAACACAAGATCATTTAGATTTTCACGGAACAATGGAATCCTATGGACATGCTAAATCATTATTATTTAGCCAATTAGGTGAAGATTTATCACAAGATAAATACGTTGTGTTGAATAATGATGATGCTTTTTCAGAATACCTTAGCTCAGTAACACCATATGAGGTATTCACTTATGGTGTTAAAAATGACGCCCAGTTTACAGCCGAACAAATTGAAGAATCATTACAAGGTGTTAAATTTATTTTTAATACGCCTCAAGGAAAATTTCAGGTCCAATCACCTTATGTTGGTCTGTTTAATGTTTCTAACATTATGGCTGCTATGATTGCTGTGTGGAGTAAAGGCATTGAGTTAGGTGAAATTATAAAAGCTGTTGAAAATTTAGAACCTGTAGAAGGCAGGTTAGAAGTATTAGATCCTTCATTACCAATTGATCTAATTATAGACTATGCACATACAGCAGATGGAATGGATAAATTAATTGATGCGGTTAAGCCATTCGCCAAACAAAAATTAATTTTCTTATGTGGTATGGCAGGTGAACGTGATTTAACTAAAACACCTGAAATGGGACGTGTAGCATGCCGAGCAGATTACGTTATCTTTACACCTGATAATCCTGCAGATGATGATCCTAAGAAATTAACACAAGAATTAGCTAAAGGTGCAACGCATGATAACTATATTGAATTTTACGATCGTGCTGATGGCATAAGACATGCTATAGATATTGCTGAGCCAGGGGATACTGTGGTATTAGCTTCAAAAGGTCGAGAACCATATCAAATTATGCCTGGCCACATCAAAGTGCCACATCGTGATGACCTTATCGGATTAGAAGCGGCTTATAAAAAATTTGGTGGAGGTCCTCATGAAGGTTAAAAAAATCAACTTCAATGACATTCAGGCTAATGTGTATATATATGAAAATGTAATAAAGCAATTATTTCTTATAGCAATTCCTGAAATAAATTGGTCATTAGAAGTGGAATCAACTTTAAATGAAGATGATATGAAAGAGGAACTTGTGATACACTTATTTACATTACTTGATGAGTCAACAGCATCACATGTTGCTGATGACATCGTTAAATGGATATTTGAGAATTAAAGGAGATTATAAATGAATATAAAGGAAGAAGTAGAATCAAGAAAAACCTTTGCGATTATTTCTCACCCAGATGCTGGTAAAACAACACTAACAGAAAAATTATTATTATTTGGTGGTGCAATTAGAGAAGCAGGTACAGTTAAAGGTAAAAAAAGCGGGAAGTTTGCTACAAGTGACTGGATGAAAGTTGAACAGGAACGTGGTATTTCTGTGACTAGTTCAGTAATGCAATTTGATTATGATCATTACAAAATAAATATTTTAGATACCCCGGGTCACGAAGATTTTTCTGAAGACACATACAGAACTTTAATGGCAGTAGATAGCGCAGTTATGGTTATAGACTGTGCAAAAGGAATTGAACCACAAACATTAAAACTGTTTAAGGTTTGTAAAATGAGAGGTATTCCTATTTTTACGTTTATCAATAAATTGGATAGAGTAGGGAAAGAACCATTTGAATTATTAGATGAAATTGAATCTACATTAGATATAGAAACATATCCAATGAATTGGCCAATTGGAATGGGGCAAAACTTTTTCGGAATTATTGATAGAGAATCGCATACAATTGAACCATTTAGAGATGAAGAAAATATCTTACATTTGGATGATGACTATGAACTTAAAGAAGATCACGAAATGAAAAATGATAGCGCGTTTGCACAAGCAATTGATGAGCTTATGTTAGTTGAAGAAGCGGGTGAAAACTTTGATAATGAAGCATTATTAAATGGTGAGTTAACGCCTGTATTCTTTGGATCGGCGTTAGCAAACTTCGGTGTACAAAATTTCTTGAATGCATATGTAGACCACGCACCTATGCCAAATGCACGTCAGACAAAAGAAGACATAGAAGTAAGTCCGTTTGATTTAGATTTTTCAGGTTTTATATTTAAAATCCAAGCTAATATGGATCCGAAACATAGAGATAGGATAGCTTTTATGCGTGTTGTTAGTGGCGCATTTGAACGTGGCATGGATGTTAACTTGCAACGAACAAACAAAAAACAAAAAATCACTCGTTCAACGTCATTTATGGCAGACGATAAGGAAACTGTAAATCACGCGGTGGCTGGTGATATTATCGGGCTATATGATACAGGGAATTATCAAATTGGTGATACGCTAGTTGGTGGTAATCAAAAATTTAGTTTCCAAGATTTACCGCAATTTACACCTGAATTATTTATGAAAGTATCAGCCAAAAATGTGATGAAGCAAAAACATTTCCATAAAGGTATTGAACAATTAGTTCAAGAAGGCGCAATCCAATATTACAAAGCATTACACACGAATCAAATTATCATCGGTGCTGTAGGACAGTTACAGTTTGAAGTATTCGAACATCGTTTAAAAAATGAATATAATGTAGATGTTGTTATGGAGCCAGTTGGTCAAAAAATTGCGCGCTGGATAGAAAACGAAGAAGACATCAAAGATAAGATGAGTTCTACACGTTCTATTCTAGTAAAAGATGTATATGATAATTATGTATTTTTATTTGAAAATGAGTTTGCTACAAGATGGTTTGAAGAGAAATTTCCAGAAATTAAATTATATGGATTGTTATAAATTTTGTTTTTGTGTATAATAACCATATTAATAGAATACCTATGACTATGTAGTCAGAGGGGAGTAACTTAACTAAAGTTAAATTGATATATGAAGTGTGCAAGTATCGCTTAGATATAGTTGAATGTATATTGATATATTCTTTTTAACTTAGTCATTTTTATCGTCATTACGAAGTATGATACTTCCGGTAAGATGGGCAGAATAAAACTGTCGAGTGAGACCTTTGCTAACAGTGTATATTATCTGTGAATTGTAATTAATTTACTTTATGTTTATTAAAATACGATGAATGGATTTCGTATGCATTGACTTAGCTTAGGTCTCTATTTTTATGTAAAAAACTAAAGGAGATGTCCTATATGGATCCGAGTTTGATTTTACCTTACCTATGGGTGTTAGTAGTACTCGTATTTTTAGAAGGTTTATTAGCTGCAGATAATGCAGTTGTAATGGCAGTAATGGTTAAACATTTACCACCCGAACAACGTAAGAAAGCGCTGTTTTATGGTTTGCTTGGTGCTTTTGTATTCCGTTTCTTATCTTTATTCTTAATTAGTGTTATTGCACATTTCTGGTGGATACAAGCACTAGGCGCTTTATACTTGCTATATATGTCTATACGAAATTTAATATCCTTCTTTAAGGAAAAAGACCATGATAAGAACGATGGCAGTGATGATCATCATTTTGATGATTCTGGAGAAGAAATACATGCAAGTGCTAAATCATTTTGGGGTACAGTATTAAAAGTAGAATTTGCCGATATCGCTTTTGCAATTGACTCAATGCTTGCGGCGCTTGCTATAGCGGTAACCTTACCAACAGTAGGTATCCATTTTGGTGGCATGGATTTAGGTCAATTTATTGTTATGTTCCTTGGTGGTATGCTTGGTGTTATTATTATGCGTTTTGCTGCAACTTGGTTTGTAAACCTATTAAATAAATATCCAGGTTTAGAAGGCGCAGCTTTTGCGATTGTTGGTTGGGTTGGTATCAAATTAGTTGTTATGGTACTTGCTCATCCAGATATTGGAGTTTTAGACGAACATTTCCCACACAGCGTTGTTTGGCAGTCAATCTTCTGGTCTGTTATGATTTTGTTAGTCGTCATTGGTTGGTTAGGTTCTGTTCGTAAAAATAAAAAACAAGAAAAATAAAATATATAAATTTTTAATTTTCGAATTTAGTTCATAAATATTGAGGCTTGTTCCTATACTTTTAAGGGAATAAGCCTTTTAATTTTACTCTTATCTATTCCGTTTTAAATTTTCTAACGAGTTGTAGGAGTAGAAAGTTACCAGAAATCCTTATAAATTCCATAATGTCATTACGTTATTATTATTTATATTAAAGACACTTCTAAAAAAGTTTATTAAACTTTTAAATTGATGTTGATATGCAAAATAGAAATATAACGTGTAAATTAGATCCTACAAATAGCCTTTAAAATCACAATTTTATGTTTAACTTATTAACAAAAAGGAATGCTCAGTAATAAGGCATGCGAGAATGTAAACATTAGAAAAAATACTGAGCATTTAAGGTCAACATCCAAGAAATTGCGTATTAAATTTTAAAAAGGATGTGTTGCAAGATGAGAATGCAAGTTAAACAGTATATAGATGGCGAATGGATTGAAAGTACAAGTGGAGAAACTATCAATGTCATTAACCCAGCAACTGAAGAAAAAATCGGTGAAATAGCTAAAGGTAACAAACAAGATGTAGATAAAGCAGTAGAATCTGCACATAATGTTTATCTTAGTTTTCGCCATACATCAGTCCAAGAACGCCAAGATTTGTTAACGAAAATCGTAAAGAAGACTTGATTCAAGCAATGACAGAAGAATTAGGAGCTCCATTAAAAGTGTCGGAAAAAGTACATTATCAGATGGGACTCAATCATTTTGCGGCAGCGAGAGATGCGCTAGATGATTTTGAATTCGAAGAACGCCGTGATAATAACTTAGTTATAAAAGAAGGTATTGGGGTTGCAGGATTAATTACACCTTGGAATTTCCCTACTAATCAAACGTCACTTAAACTCGCTGCTGCATTTGCAGCTGGTTGTCCAGTTGTGTTAAAACCTTCTGAAGAAACTCCATACGCCGCGATAATTCTAGCAGAGATATTTGAAAAAGTTGGCGTCCCTAAAGGTGTTTTTAATTTAGTAAATGGAGATGGAGAAAACGTTGGTAATCCTTTAACTGAGCATCCTAAAGTGCGTATGATGTCATTTACTGGTTCTGGAGGCGTTGGTACTAAAATTATGGAAAAAGCCAGTGAAGATTTCAAAAAAGTATCTCTTGAACTTGGTGGAAAATCACCATACATTATTTTAGAAGATGCTGATATAGAAAGCGCAGCAGAAGGAGCTGTAAGAAAAATTATAAATAATACAGGACAAGAATGCACAGCTGGAAGTCGTACAATTATTCCAGAGTTTATGAAAGAACAATTCTTAGCAGCGGCAAAAGAGAAAATGTCAAACTTGAAGGTTGGCGATCCACAATCTGAAGAAACAGATTTAGGCCCACTCATTAATAAAAAGCAATATGAAGGTGTACAAAATTATATAGAAAAAGGCATAGAAGAAGGCGCTACTCTGATATATGGAGGTACAGGAAAGCCAGAACAACTTGAAAATGGCTACTTTGTTAAACCTACGATTTTTAGTGATGTTAATAATAAAATGACTATCGCTCAAGAAGAAATATTTGGTCCTGTGATGTGTATTATAACTTATCAAGATATAGAAAAAGCTATTGAAATTGGAAATGATACAAAATACGGATTAGCAGGATATATATATGGAAAAGACAAAGAGACACTCCGTAAAGTTGCCCATTCTATTGAAGCTGGTATTATAGAGATTAACGAAGTTGGACAGGCATATAATTTACCATTTGGCGGCTATAAACATTCAGGTATAGGAAGAGAATGGGGCGATTATGGTATTGAAGAATTTTTAGAAGTTAAATCAATTGCAGGTTATTATGAATAAAAATTAATACCATAAGCAAAAAGCACGGAATCCTCAATTGGCGGATTCCGTGCTTTTTACTTTTTGGATAAAAAAACATATGTTATGCGTATGGTGCAGTATGGTTATACCGTTGTATTAAAAATTGCATCTCTCCGTGCTAAAATAATATTTGGTCAGCCAACCAACATAAATAACGCGAGAAGATGCAACTTATGTCATCAGTCACAAATAGTTTAGCACATACAAAATGGAATTGTAAGTATCACATTGTCTTCGCTCCTAAATATAGAAGACAAATTATATAGGGGAAAATAAAGAAATATATTGGAATAATATTGTGACAGCTATGTGTAAGAAAAGGTGTAGAAATTATTGAAGCTGAAGCATGTAAAGGTCACATTCGTTGTTAGTTAGTATCCCCCAAAAAATTAAGCGTTTCTTAATTTGTAGGGTATTTAAAAGGAAAGAGTAGTTTGTTGATTTTTGATAGACCTGCACATTTAAAATATAGATATGGTAATAGAAAAATTTGGTGTAAAGGGTTTTACATTGATACAGTTGAAAGGAATAAAAAAGTCATAGAAAATTATATTCGTAATCAATTACAAGCGGATATCGTTGCGGAACAATTAACGCTTGTTGAATATATAGACACTTTTACTGGAGAAGAAAATAGTAAGAAAAAATAAAACGACCCTTTTAATGATTGCTGGGAAAGTAGTACATATGACTGATCTTCTCAAAGCATTTATCAAGGCTGGTCAGTAACAAAGGCTTATAGATAGCCACAGAGAAAACCACCCGTTTTACGGGTGGTTTTGCTTCAGTCATTTATAACTAATTTTCACTTATATTGGATATAATAATTTTTGTTCTTCGAATAATTGTAAAGTTACAACTAGTGGCGCAAGCTGTCTTTATTTTGTTACACTAATAAATTATAACAATTTAAAAGGCTATAAAATAAAATTAATGCACTGCCTAAGTGATATACTAATTAGTATATTCTTTTGACTCACAATATACTATATTATTTAAATTGGTTTAATTTTTCACAATATCTTTACTTGTTTTAATAATAAATAAAATTAATAAAGTGAGGCACACAGAACCGACAAACGTTGGAATTATAAAGAATAATCCTGCTGAATTTGACAATGTCTTACCTGAAGAATTTAACATTGTTACACCAATAAATGCGCCAATTAATGCTGAAAGCGTGCTAATAATAAGGCTAGTAATTTTATTGTTAGTTAACCAAAATGAAAATGTCACTCCAATGATTAAACCTATTAATATTACGATAATAAAATCCATTTAATCCCTCCAGTAATAAAGCGTTTCTAAATTTTGATGATATTTATTTAAAAATAGGTTAATAGGAAAATAGAATAATCAGAAATATATTATACTTAGATAGTCTACTTTGGCAAAATATTATTCTTTTAATAGTTATGTGTTAAGCGATATCTTTACAAGCTTTTGCGCACTTGAAACAAGATTTTGCACATTCTTGGCAATGATCGTGCTCATGCTTTTGGCACTCATTTCCACATGCCTCACAAATTTTGGAACATATTTCTGCCAAATCGTATGCAAATGGGGAATCTATTGTTAATTCACGTTCTAGAAAAGTACACATATCGGCACATTCACGGTCTAATCGGATACATTCAGCCATCATTTTTACATTTTCTTCTTTCAAACAGGCTTGGAAACAGTAGTTACATGCTTCAACACATTCATGTAGTGTTTGGATTAACAATCTATTTTTTCCATAAGACATAACAAAACCTCCAATAAATTAAATTATTCTATATAATAATTTCCCTATAATTTTCATGATCAAACTGTTTTTAATAAATACTATAAGAACTGTTCGAAATTAAATCAAATTTGAGTTAATAAAATATAGATATTAATATTTTAGGAAGTTAAATATTAGAGGCTAAAATTCTTAGATTGAGAGATTGTAATAATTCATACGGAATTGCTGATGATATGGGCAAAGGTGATGAATGGCCACAAATATTAGATTAAATTATCAATGTTGATATTTTAATTATAGGCACGTCTCTATGGTTAGGAGAAAAAAGTAGCATTGTTATGCTTGCTATAGAAAGATTGTATGGTAGCAGTATAACGTATGACCAGGACAATCAATTTAGTTGGGGAGTGAAAGGTAATGAGGATGGCGTAAAACATACTGCAACTTCGACATTATATTCATTATCTCATATTGATTTTACTATACCTCCTAATGTCGGTGCATATTGGGTGGGCGAAGCTGATTACGAACTTTCGTATATGGATATTAAGCATGAAAATGAATTTACGAAAAAACATGTAAAGTTGTTAGCGTACAATACAATACACATTTAGCAAGAATATTTAGTAAAAACTCAATACCAAATGAAAGGGGTTAATTAAATAATTAGAAAAATGAATTTATAAAATGCTTTATAATGCAATATGTTCATGATGCAATAATAATGAGGTATTAAATAAACAAATGAAGATGAAAAGCTAAAATAATGTTAATGATAGAAATATATACTTAAAGTGCTTATAATCACTTATATATAGTAATAATATAAAAATAAAGCAGAAATATTTTATGTGATATGTCATAATGGAAATTAAAGAAACATGCAGTTTTAGGGGGACTTATGGTGAAAGATAATAAAAAACATGTAATCCCAAAAGAAAAATACGGTCGTAAAAGACGCGAGTATTTTCATAATGAAGAGCGGGAACAACGTGTACAATTTGAGCGTAAAGCAAGAAAACAACGTGCTGAAAAAGCAGAAGAACTGGCCAAAAATAATGAAGAACGTGTAAAAGAGAATTTGAGGAAAGCACGAATTGAGAAATTGACTCAGGAAGAGATTCAACAGCAACAACAAGTTATGAAGGAACGTAACAATGGTAAGGCGAGTGACCAAAATCACATTAATGAAACGCCTAAAGATAGCCAGCAGAAAGAAACAAAAACTGAAGTTGAATCAGAAAAAACGCCTGCAGCAAATTTAAATGAACCACATGCATCAACTAAAGATTATCAGAACGATAAAGGACAACATAATAAAGAAGCAAAGCATAGTCATTCAGAAAGAAAAGATAAACCAAAAGATACACATGACGACCATTTTTATTCTGAAGAAGCGCAACAATCTCGAGTAAATAACTATATAGAAGACGAAAATGAAAGTAAACCACAACATAATATTGGTGTAAGTAATGAATCACAACATCACAGAAAAATGGCTTCCCAACAAAAAGATGATCAATCACAGTCATTTACAGATAGAGTTAAGTACTTTTTCATGGAACAATGGGCGCAAATATTAATCGTCATTGCAGTTGTATTATTGTTGATATTGATTCAAGCAATCTTTAGTAATGTGGATAATAATGGAAATACAAAAGATCATGTATTTTTAAACAATAGTGATAAAGATAAAACTTATACTGCTACAATGAAAAGTGCAAATAGTGCAATTCATTCAGTTGTAACAGTAGAAAATGATACAAGTGATGATTCATCGTCTGCAGAGAAAGAGACACAGGAAGCAGGTAAAGAAAACGAATTAGGTTCAGGTGTCGTCTACAAAAAAGTAGGCGACTCTATTTTTATTATGACAAACGCACATGTTGTTGGTGATAAAAAAGAACAAAAGATTACATATGGTAATAATGACTATTCAATAGGTAAAGTAATTGGTACAGATAAATTTTCTGATATTGCAGTCATTAAAGCAAAAGTGAAATCAGGTAGCGATGTGAAAGCAATTAAAATGGGAGATTCAAGTACTTTAGTATTGGGCGAACCTATAATTGTGGTAGGTAACCCTTTAGGCGTTGATTTTAAAGGCAGTGTTTCAGAAGGTATTGTGTCAGGGTTAAATCGACACGTGCCAGTAGATATTGATAAAGATGATAAGTTCGATGTATTAATGAGTGCGTTCCAGATGGATGCACCTGTAAATCCAGGTAATTCTGGTGGCGGTGTAATTGATAAAAACGGTAAATTAATTGGTATAGCATCACTGAAAATTGACATGGATAATGTTGAAGGTATTGCCTTTGCTATTCCAGTCAATGATGCAGAATCAATTGCAAAACAACTTGAAGCTAAAGGTGAAGTAATATATCCTAATACTGGTGTAGAGTTGGCTAATATTGCAGATGTTGATGATGCGACAAGACAATCTATCAACTTACCTGATGATGTGAATAATGGTGTATTGATAGGGAACATCAAAGCTGATTCTATTGGAGAAAAATCTGGGTTGCAAAAAAATGATGTAATAGTAGAATTAGATGGTAAAGAAGTAGAAGATAATCTTAGATATAGACAAATCATTTTTAGTCATAAAGATGATTTAAAAACACTAACTGCAAAAGTATATAGAGATGGAAAAGTACAAGATATTAACATTAAATTGAAGTAGCGTTGGGGTGAATAAACGTTGTCCATTTTCAATCAATTATTTAAAAAATCAAGCCCTCAACAAGGTATTGTGATGTATTATATTATAGCAATTATTGTAGCGTTTTTATTGCTGAATCTGCCTTTTGTTCATAAACCAGGTATAAAGGTAGATCCAATAGATTCACTATTTGTTGCTGTTTCTGGCGTAAGTGTTACAGGTCTTTCTCCAGTTAATATAGTTGAAACTTATACAACATTTGGTCAAATCATTATTATGATTATACTTAATATTGGTGGCATTGGCGTAATGGCAATAGGAACCATGTTATGGGTAGTATTAGGGAAACATATAGGTATGCGCGAACGCCAATTAATTATGTTAGATAATAACAAAGACACTATGAGTGGTACAGTTAAACTTATTTTAGATATTGTACGTACAATTTTAATTATAGAAGTAGTTGGTGCAGCACTTTTGGCTTTTTATTTCTATAGAGATACACCAGATTTACAATATGCCATTATGCAAGGATTCTTCGTTGCGGTATCTGCTACGACAAATGGTGGTTTAGACATAACTGGTCAATCATTAATACCATATGCAAATGATTATTTTGTACAAACGATTGTAATGTTTTTGATTATTTTAGGTTCAATTGGTTTCCCAGTTCTGATTGAAGTGAAGGCTTATATTAAAAATAGGATTCCTAATTTTAGATTTTCATTATTTGCTAAAATTACAACCGTTACATATTTAGTTTTATTTGTGTTCGGTGTGATTATGATTTTATTATTGGAATATAATCATGCATTTCAAAATATGAGTTGGCATAAGTCATTGTTTTATGCTTTATTCCAATCTGCAACTACTAGAAGTGCTGGATTGCAGACCATTGATGTAAGCAATTTTGGTGAAGGTACAAATGTTATTATGAGTATTTTAATGTTTATTGGTTCATCTCCAAGTTCGGTAGGTGGAGGAATCAGAACAACAACATTTGCTATTTTAATACTATTCCTATTTAACTTTAGTAATAATACAGAAAAATTATCAATTAAAGCATTTAATCGTGAAATTCATACTACAGATGTTCAACGTTCATTTGCAGTATTTACGATGGCAGGAATATTAACCTTTGCAAGTATGATTTTTATACTTGTTGTGGAGAATGGAAAAATAACATTTTTACAAGCATTTTTTGAAGTAATGTCAGCATTCGGTACGTGTGGTTTATCTTTAGGTGTAACAGGCGATGTTAATGATATGTCGAAAACAGCACTTATGGTATTGATGTTTATTGGTCGTGTTGGATTAATCAGTTTCATTATTATGATTGGTGGGCGTCGTGAACCAGATAAATACCATTATCCAAAAGAGCGTGTACAGATAGGTTAATGATAATAATATAAGTAGCGTTACAAAGTAACCATTAGTATGAGAGTCCGGGGCGTAGATATATGCTTCGGGCTTTTTTAGAGTCACTCTCAATTAATTGAGATAGTGACTCTTACACATGGGCGAAAGCACAGGTGAAAATAAACAATATGAAGTTATAAAAATAGTATTTTAGTATCATGGTATTTTCAAAACATGTTAAACTGTGATTAATGAGGAGAGAGGCATATGAAAAAAAGTGAAAAGATTGCAATAGACGTTATCACAACTTCAGATATGCATAGTTATTTTCTTAACGGGGATTACGGCTCAAATATTTATAGAGCTGGTACTTATGTTAAAGCAGTAAGAGAAGAAAGCGACCATGTCATTCTATTAGATAGTGGTGGTAGTTTAGCAGGCTCTTTAGCAGCATTCTATTATGCTATAGTTGCACCATATAAACGTCATCCAATGATAAAATTGATGAATGCAATGCAATATGATGCAAGTGGTATTAGTCCCAATGAGTTTAAATTTGGTTTGTCATTCTTTTCAAGAGCAGTGTCACTATCTAGATTTCCATGGTTATCAGCCAATATTGAATATAAGCGAACACGTGAGCCTTATTTTTCTACACCATATACCATTAAAGAAATTGAAGGTGTCAAGATTGCAATAGTAGGTTTAACTTCCGATGGATTAATGGAAAGAGAACATTTTGAGATGGAAAAAGATGTTCAAATTGAAAAAACTTTATTATCCTCTAAACGTTGGATTCGATTTATTCATGAAACAGAGAAACCAGAATTTCTTATAGTGATTTATCACGGTGGTCTAAATCAATTAAATAAGTCAGCTAATGAGCATGAACAAAATGTAAATGAAGCGGAAAAATTAATGCAGACATTAGGGGTTATAGATTTATTGATTACCGGGCATCAACATCAAACGTTTATAGGCCAAAATGATAAAACAGTTTATGTTCAAGCTGGACAAAATGCTGAACAATTAATTCATGTTAAAATTGATTTTAAAAAACGTACTACATCATATGAGTTAGAAGATATTCAATCTCAGATTATTGATTTGAATGAATATCATGAAGATAAGGATTTATTAGATTTGACTTTTTATGACAGGAAAACGGTTGAACATTGGAGCAAGGAAGTCTTAACTACCAAAGATATTGATGCTAAAGTTGAGGGGTTGGCGGATGTTATCACTAAACCTCATAAATTTACACAGCTCTTACATGATAGTATACGATTAGCATTTGATTACGATATTTCATGTATACATTTACCTATAAGTGGCGAAGAGGGCTTGTCAGGGACAATAACGAATGAGGAACTATATAATGCACATCCTCATCCTGATATACCAATTGATTTAACGATAAAAGGTCAACAAATTAAAGATATTTTAGAATATTGTTATGGTCATATTGAGTTTAGCAAAGGTGAGCTTAGTTTAACTATTGTAGATGAAACACTTTGTACGTTTTGGCAAGGCGTAGACTATATTATAGATATGAAAGCGGAGCCGTTTAACCGCGTTACACTTCAAAATATTAGACTAGATCATATGTATCGTGTAAGTATGACGGATTACTGTTATAGAAATTATAGACAGTATTTAGAAGATGCTGTGATTCATGAAACTGGTGAAATCACAATGGTAGAATTAATTTCGCGTAATTTAAAAACCCAAGACTATCAAATTCAGCAAAAACAAACATTTGAGGTCATAATATAAAAAAGCTGAGAGATTCATTTTATAATGAGTCTCCCAGCTTTTTTAAAACAAATAATGCTTTTTTAAGGTTTATGCGTTAAATATTAATAAGATTACAACAGCAACAATTTGTGCAATAACCGTTGTGGCAATTCGACGTGTATAAAAATAACTTACTGAAAGTACGATTTGTACAACAAATACAAAGAACACAATCCATAAATTATCTAGATAGTAAAATAAAGAAGCCGAACAAAATGCTGTAATTATAATACCTAACCAACTAGGTAAATTTAATTTAAGTAATTCTTTTTGTAATACAGTACGCATATATAATTCGTGACAAGGTATTACAAAAACTAATGTAACTAACATTTGCCATTTATAATACACGCCAGTACGTGTTAGCTCTTTGATTAATTCAGCATATTTAATATCGGTAGCTATAGCTGCGATAATAAGCTGAATAACGATTAACACGATACCTGTAATGATACCTATACCTAAAGACGTCAGTAGTCGTTTAGACTCTATATCTCTCTGGTAAAAAACATAACTAACACCTGCGATTAGCATGATACCGGTATATAGATACCAATATTCTTGTTTTTCACCCCACATAACATATAAGATAATGTGAAATACAAGAAAACTGACGATAAACCATATTAATGCCTTAGAAAGTCTATTCATTTTAACTATCCTTCTTGTTCAACGATTGTATACCGTTTATGATTAATGACAGTCTTTTCAGGCAAGTCTAGTTCTTCGAAGTTCTCCATAATTGTTAAATCAACAATTACTGAGTTGTCATTAATTTTTTCTACTCGACCTTTTAAGCCGTCATAAAATTCTACGATATTTCCAACTTCTGCAACAGTCATTTTTAGTCCTCCCTAGAAATGCTAACTAGATAGTATTATACAAAAAATCCTCGTACAAATAAACAAATAACCATTAAATTGCTTGATATAAGACAATTTATAAATTTTACTTTATTCTCAAAGTGAATGATTGGCAATTTTTGTGAAAATATAGCATAAATAAGGTAAGGGTATATAATATGGAAAAGGAGTGTAGTAAATGAAGTTTATTAGTAACAATAATATTACAGATCCAACGCTTAATCTAGCAATGGAGGAATATGTATTAAAAAACATGCCAAAAGATGATAGTTATTTTTTATTTTATATAAATAGACCATCCATCATTATTGGGAAAAATCAAAATACTATTGAAGAAGTGAACCAATCATATATTGATGAACAAGGTATCGATGTTGTAAGACGTATATCTGGAGGGGGCGCAGTTTACCATGATCAAGGGAATTTAAACTTTAGTTTTGTTACGGATGATGATGGTAATAGTTTCCATAATTTCCAAAAATTTACTGAACCAATTGTTGAAGCATTGAAATCGCTTGGGGTTGATGCAAACTTAAGCGGAAGAAATGATATTCAAGTTGGTGAAGCTAAAATATCAGGAAATGCTATGGTAAAAGTAAAAGATCGCATGTTTAGTCATGGTACTTTAATGTTGAATAGTGAACTTGATGAAGTTCAGAATGCTTTAAGAGTGAACCCAGCAAAAATTAAATCTAAAGGTATTAAATCTGTAAGAAGTAGAGTTGCGAATATTTCTGAATTCTTAGATGAGCCGATAGATATAGATAAATTTAAAGAAATAATTTTAAGAAGCATTTTTGGAGAAACTCAAGTAGAAGAATATAAACTTACTGATGAAGATTGGGAAAAAATAGAAAAATTAAGCAATGAAAAATACCGTACTTGGGAATGGAATTATGGTAGAAATCCTAAATATAATTTTGAAAGAGAAGAAAAATTTGAAAAAGGTTTTGTACAGATTAAATTAGACGTAAAGAAAGGTCGTATAGAACACGCGAAAATTTTCGGTGATTTCTTTGGTGAAGGTGATATTACAGAATTAGAAAATGCATTAGAAGGTACAATGCATGAGTTTGATAGCATTGAAGAGGCACTTTCAAATTATGATATTTATCATTATTTTGGAGATATCGATAGGCATGAATTAATTAGACTCATGTCATAAAATTTTAAATAAAGGTTATTTTTAAAATGTAAAAGGTCTATTCACTAACTTAATTGATAAGTAGGGAATAGACCTTAATTTAAATAACAAGCTTTTAAATTAACCAACGAGGAATTCCTCCAAGTTTCTATATTCTTCCGTATAACGTTTGAAATCATTCTCGTTTTTATTTTTAAGCGCATTATCGATAAGCTGTTCTAACTGTTGCTTGCGTACATTACGTAAAGATTCATCGATGATTAATTCAATACCTAAGTCGTTAATTGTTGATACAAACGATTCTAATGTATTGTATTTTACATGTGTATTGTGTTTCATAAACGTCACAACCTCTCTATCTTTATTTACATATAGTATACAAGGTTTTAAATTTTAAATCAATGAATATTCTGACTTTTCCGAAAAAATAGTGCTAATTGCAAGGTTGCTGAAAATGAAAAATCGAAAAAGGCGATACACTGAAATTTAATTGTAGAAAATTTATAAAAATATTTATATTATTTATTGATTTTAAGATGTTGATGATATATTATTTGAGTATCACCGTAAGTTATAAAGGAGGTAACAACAATGATTCAACCCTATATTATTAAAAAAGGTGATATGGTTTTACAACCATGTAATTTAGCTACTGGACAATATGAAGGTAGTTACTTGTTAAGGTATAAAGCCGACAGTCAAATTATTAAAGAACGTGTGTCTAAAATTATCGACCGTTCTTGTAGATTTTATGGTAGCAGTTATGTATTTAAAAAGGAAGATACTATGCGTATTACCGGCATAAGTAGCAAACCACCCATTCTATTCACTCCATTATTTCCCACTTATTTCTTTCCCACACACTCTGATCGTAAAGCAGACAATACCTGGATTAATATCCATTACGTACATAATATTAGACCGCTAAAAGAAAAGAAATGTAAGGTTACTTTTGTAGATAATCAAAGTATTGTAGCTAATATTTCTGCTCATAGTATGCATCACCAATATTTAAATGGTATATATTATTATTACATGATGGATAGGGCGGCTAGAGTTGCTACATTTGATCCTGATTCGCCTATTGATTATACTAAACCACAATTAAATATATATGAAGCATTGGCAAAATATTCGTTATTTGAATCGAAATAGTGAAAAGTAGTGAATAAAAAATGTAAAAAAGGCATATGTGGAATATTATATTAATTTAGTGTAAATATTCCGCATATTTTTTTTACATACCTCTTGAAAAATTAAAGATAGTTGATATAATAGTATTTGTGCTTGATTAAAGGCATTAATTATTCCACAGTAGCTCAGTGGTAGAGCTATCGGCTGTTAACCGATCGGTCGTAGGTTCGAGTCCTACCTGTGGAGCCA
>NZ_ANMR01000005.1 GCF_000338275.1 Staphylococcus xylosus NJ | reverse complement strand
TCGCTAAATGTAAATAAGTAAATAAAATTAAGCCTTCTTTAAAATATTGGAACTCTTCTGCTAATGGTTCTTTAACTTTCATAACCATATCTACATTCCAAACTTCTGCTTGCTCATTAACAATTTTAGCCCCTGCTGTAGTGTAGTCCACGTCTTCAAAATATGAACCCAAACCTGCAGATTTTTCAACGATAACAGTGTGCCCTTGTTCAACAAGTGCATGTACACCACTCGGAGACAAACTCACTCTATTTTCATTATTTTTAATCTCTTTAGGGATACCTATAATCATTTCTTCCACCTCCAAATTTAATTAATATTATTTTTGGTATAACTTAAAACTTTTTGTATTTTTATTGTCTTCATAGTAGAATTTACATATTTTTTTGATTTTACTTCTTTTTCTATTTCATGATAATATTCTTCTTCCCAGAAGTCTGCGCCTTTAATGCCCAATTTTTTAGGATTAAAAATGGGATCTATACCTTTTTTTCGTTGTGCATCATAATCTTTTAAAGCTACAACAACTGGTTTAACTAGAAATATAAGCGCTAACATATTCATCCATGCCATAATACCAAAACCTAAATCTCCAAAGCTCCATGCTAATGCAGCTGAATTAACACTGTGATAATAAACAATTATAAGAAAACCTATTTTTAAAACTATTAGTGGCCATTTAATAACTTTCTTACGTTCACTATTAAAAAATGCTAAGCTAGATTCTGCTTTATATGAGTATGTGATTAAACTTGTAAATGCAAAAAAGAATGTAGCAATGGCTACAAATGCACTTCCAAAACCTGGAAAAAGTGTTTCTATACTCATTTGAACGTTACTAGCTCCCGCTTCAACATTACCGATATTATCCTTAACTATCGTTCCATTCTCTAATTGGATATTATACATACCAGTTATTAATATCATAAATGCTGTTGCAGAACAGATAATAATCGTTGTTATATAAACAGAAAGTGCTTGTACTAAACCTTGCTTTACTGGATGTGATACTTCGCTTGCAGCTGTTTCAAAAGTTTCACTACCGAAACCAGCTGCATTTGAAAATGCTCCTCTTTGTACCCCCCAAGAGATTGCAGATCCAATAATGCCACCAAAAGTAGAAGTAGGGTTTATAGCGCTATTAATTATAATACCTACGACACTAGGTATAGAGGTAATATTCACTAACAGTATGATGATACATATACTGATATAACCAATTGCCATAATAGGCACGACCATCTCTGCAGCACGTGCTATTCTTTTTACACCACCAAAGATAATTGTAGCTAATAAAATAACTAAAATTATAGCTGTTATAGATGGTTGGAGACCAAACGCTTGATCCATTGAAAGCGCAATTGTATTTACTTGTATGCCTGGGACAAGCAATGTCATAGAAATCATCGTAATACCTGCGAATAACAATGCTAAGCCTTTTTTATTTAATCCTTTATTAATATAGTATGGAGCACCCCCACGGTACTCTCCATTTTGTTTAACTTTATAAATTTGTGCGAGTGTCGTTTCTGCAAAAGCAATACTTGCAGAAATAAATGCTAAAATCCACATCCAAAATATAGCGCCCGGGCCTCCTAAAGTAATAGCTGTTGCCACGCCTGCTATATTTCCTATTCCAATCCTGCTCCCTAAAGACATAGACATAGCCTGAAAAGATGAAATTCCAGCAGTAGATTTAGATCCAGAAAAAGTTAATTTAATCATTTCTTTTATATATTTAAATTGTACAAACTTGGTTTTTATAGTAAATAAAAACCCTAAACCTAAAATAAAAATAACTAATGCTGGACTCCAAACTATACTATTTAACCAATGAATAATTTCTTTCATTGTTTATCCCCCTTTGTTTATAAAGAAGCAAGACAAATATATTCAATCCATCTACGTATCTTGTAATTAATATACGTTATAAGCCTGTCCAGTTTGAGAACCGAAAACGCTTTTTCTATAAGCTAAGCCGATACGTTTTGAAGATGCTGGATAGTAACCTTGGAAAAGTTGTCCATATTTGTCTTTTGCTTTTTCTAACATTGTGGGACTAACATGATTAATACGAATACCTCTTGGCAGTTCAATAGATGCGGATTTGACAAATGCCGCTACGCCTCCGTTTGCCATTGCTGCAGAAGCAGCCGTTTTAATTGGGTCATCCATTAAGATTCCTGTAGTAAGAGTAATAAATCCATTATCTTTAATATAATCTAAACCAAGTAACACTAAATTTATTTGTCCTAATTGTTTACTATTGACTGCTACCATATTCTGTTCTGGAGTCAAATCTGTTACTTTATTAAATGTTGCTGCTCCTGAGGTACATATAATCCCATCAACTTCACCTATTTTTTCTAATAATGCTTTAATACTTTCTTGAGAAGTAATATCAACTGAATATTCAGAATTATTTCTATGTGCTGGTATAATTTCTGCTTCATCTTTTAACTCTTCATAGACTACTTCTCCAATATTTCCTGTGGCACCAATTAATAAAATTTTCATATCTAATACTCCTTTATATTATGTTTAATTTTCAACACTTTGTTGATATAATTTTGTACGCTCTTTATCAATATGGGGTTGAAATTGGATTAATGCTTCATCTCTAACTCTTTTTACTTTCTCAATAGCATCATCGACTTGTTTAACTATAATTTCATTGTTATCAAACTGCTTTTTAACTACACTTAAACCAGCTACCTCACCTTGAGCCATTGCTACTTTGGCACTTTCTACTCCTGTAATATTTCCAGCAACATACAAATTTGAAATAGAAGTTTCCATTTTCTCATTATGAACAGGGACATATCCACCTAACGCTTCGACATACTTAAATTCACACCCTGCTACAGAGGCAAGTTCAGCTAAAGGAGTTAATCCTCCTGATATACAAACTACATCTACTTGTTCTACCTTTTCTGTTTTAGGTATCACCACACCTTCTTTATCGATATCTACTAATTCCACACCTTCTACTGTATCTTGTCCCACAATCTCTTGAGCAGCAGTTTTAAGTTTTATAGGTATCCCATTCATCTTTATTCCCTGTTTAGGGTAAATCTTAGCAATTAAATTGGCGGGTAATAACTTTCCAATGCTTCCTAATATTTTAAGTATTCTTGAAGGTGCCAAGTGTGTTAAATTCATTAATCTTGAAATAACTTCTTGTGGCTTGGCAGCTTGTTCATCTATTTGATGTGTTACTGGTAATACAATCGCCTTAACGTTTACACCACACATATTTAATTCTTCTGCTATTGAAAGGGACAACACATTCACGCCTATTACAATACAATTATCTCCTGGTTTCACTCGATGAACATTGCTCATAACTTGGGCTGCTCCAATAGACATTGTTCCTGGTAATGTCCACCCTGACAATGGAAAATGCTTTTCACTTGCCCCAGTTGCTAAAAGAAGATGTTTTGTTTGGATCGCACTGTTTTCTGTATGTACAACCCAACAGTCCTCTTTACTTTCTAAATCGTATACAGAAAGACCACATTCTATATTAATATTTAAACTTTCTGCTTTACGTACTAAAGCTTCTGCTTCTTTTATTCCATTCCACCATTCGCCATTATTATCTTGATATAATTGGCCTAATAATCGACCCCCAGGTTTAGGAAATTCATCTATCACTTTTGTTCTTATACCATTCTCTGCCGCTTTTATACCTGCTTTCAACCCTGCTGGACCAGCACCAATGACTAAAAAATCCCACATTTATATCACTTCCTTAATGAATAGACCGATATACCTTCTTGTACACTTGTTATACATGCTCTTACAACTTTATCATTTAATTGTACTCTACATTCAAAGCAATGACCGATGTTGCAATATATACCACGTGCATTACCGCTTTCTTCATGCTCTCTAATTTTTCGATAACCAGCAGCCAATAATGCTGACGCTATAGTATCGCCTTCAAAAGCTTCAATACGTGTATTATCAAAAGTAAAGTTTACTTTCTTTTGATTTTCTAACTTCCCTAATATTGGATGATCTGTGATTCTGGTTGTCATTACTTATCTCCTCCTAACTCAGCCAAGTCAGCAAAGTTTACTGGCCTTACTGGAGGCCTATAACTTAAAGAAATCTCATCTGAGAAATGATTTTCATTATATGTTTGAATAATTTGATCTACCATATGACGACATGTCCTACCACCACAACATCCCATAGCTGCTCTTGTACGTAACTTGACTTCGCGTGCGGAACATTGATAAGTATTGATAGTTTGGTTGATTTCTTCTAACGTTACTTCCTCACATCTACAGACAATTGGGCTTTGTTGATTCATGATTATCCCACCTTATTAAACTTAAATTAATTCTACTTCCTCAAATTTATATCATTATAGTTAAACAAAACCTGTGTAAGGTTTTTGAGCCGTTGCCATATGGACCCATTTAATCATTGTAATAAAATCGAATACTGGTAAGCCTGCCGTATGTTGAATTAAGGACGCATAAGGTGGTAGATCACTACATTCTAATAAAATAGCACCTAAATCAGTATTTTCAGCTAATAATTCTATTGTTGCTTGTATAATTTCTTCTTTCATAGTTTCATTATCAAAATTACCTCTACTATCCACGATTCCAGAAAATTCAGTCAATTCTCTCAAATCTTTAATAACTATGTTGTCATAATTCACTACATTACAATTAAATAATAAATTTTTAGTTATACCTTTTTTATCAGCTGTAAGTATACCGATTTTTTGGTTAGACTTAAGTCCTGTTTCAATCCAAGGTACCTGTACTAAACTAGAAAGGAATACAGGAATATTTACTGCTTCTGCTATTTCTTTCTGATAATTACCAAAGAAACCACAAGCGCCACAAATTGCTTTGGCGCCTTCCCTTTCTAATTGTATAGCACTTGCTATAATATCATTAACTAAAGTGGGGTCCCCAACGTGTATCCTTTTTTGTGTACAATTAGGAACTACTTTTGTAAGAACTGGAAAATCATACGTCGATAAATTAGCTACGTTCCCCGGAATTACAGGATACCAACACTCATCTAAACATAAAATTCCTACTGAAAAACCTGATACGTATTGGCCTTTTTTTATATTTATCTTTGCATCATCATTAGAAGTCACAAATCCATATTCGGTAATTTTTTTTGTGGTTTTCATAATCCTATCTCCATTCTCTTACCTATATTCATTTTAAATAGGGTAAAAATAAACTATTATATATTGAGTTTATAATCTAAACGATTTAAAGTTTCACGCATTTTCTCTTTTAATTCATTTGATGCTTCAACTAGAGGGTCGCGAACATTACCTCCTTCTAATCCAATTAAATCTAATCCTGCTTTAATTGGACCTGGCACTGGCTCAGCTTCCACATAGTCATAAAGAGGCAATAATCTCTGGTTAATCTTTAAAGCACCATCAATATCTTTTTTATTTTTAAATAAATCATACATCTCCACTATTTGATCAGGTACTAAATTGTGAATAATACCTGTCGCACCATCCCCTCCAACTGCTAACGTAGGTAAAATTAAATGCTCTGAACCCGTTAGAACTGAAAATCCTTCATTATCTTTGGTTAATGCTATGGCTTTACATGTATGTTCTTGATCAGTAGTGTTTTTAACTCCAACTATTCCCTCTATTTCACTTAATTCCGCAATAAATTCCGGGGTCAATGTTACATTTGTCGCACCAGGGTAATGATAAATAACGATACCAATATTGGTAGCTTTTGCTACTTGTTCATAATAATTTTTAATACCCTCTTCGCTTGTTTGCATATAATAAGGCGTGATAATCAGAGCACAATCTGCACCAATTTCTTCTGCATATTTTGTTAATTCAATCGTTTCATTTAAACGATGCTCGCTTGTTCCAGCCATTATAGGTACTCGCCCATCTGCATAATCTACGGCTGCTTTTAGCACTTCTTTCCTCTCTTCTGTAGACATCATTGAATATTCTCCAGTACTTCCTCCTGCTAATAAACAATGAACACCACCATCTATTAGATGATTAATTAATTTTTCATATCCTGAGAAATTGATTGACTCGTCCTCATTCAAAGGTGTTGGCATTGCTGGGATCATTCCTATTGGTCTATACATAATAATTCCTCCTATATATTTAAATTATCTACTGCTTTATATCTTGAAAATTTAAGACTTTCGATATTAAATTCTGTTGGTTTTTGAGAAATAAGTTCAGTCATCATTTTTCCGGTTATTGGAGCCATACTAATGCCATCGCCTTCATGACCGCTTGCTATATAATACCCTGGGACTTCATCTACTTCTGAAATGATAGGTAAGTGATCTACGACCCATGGTCTAATACCTGCATAAGCACGAATGCAATTCACATTTTTTAAAATTGGTAAAAATCTCGTGGCTCTTTCTGCTATACCCTTCATCACCTCATGATCAGTACTTGTATCATAACCGGTAAAATCTCTATGTCCTCCAACTAAATAGTTATTAGCTTCTGTAGGTTCTATCGTAAATGCGATATTATTACGCTCTACTAAATCACTCACATTTCTTTTGTAACTTATATCTTCAAATTTCGATAACATATATCCAAATTCATGTACTTTTTGGTGGACAATATTTTTTGTTTTTTCAGTTACTAAAATCAAGCCTTTCCTCGGTCTAATTGGAATATTAATATTAACTAGGGCACCGATTTTACTAGCCCATACTCCTGCACAGTTAACGACTGTATTAGTATAAATTGTTTTCGTTGAGGTTTTAACTGCTTCTACAGATCCATTAGGCCCTTGTGTGATTTCTTTAACTTCTTCATTTGTAAATACTGTTAATCCATATTTTTTTGCTTCTTCAATAAATGCATAACACACTAAATATGGATTCATTGTGGAGTCGGTTTCTGTCCATACTCCTCCTGCTAAATCATTCGCTAAATGTCTCTCGATATCTGGTAACTCTTCATGACTAACTGTCTTCATATCATAACCGTTAGCCCTTTGTTGATTGACATAGGTTCTTGCAATCTCTAATTCCTGTTCAGTTTCACAAACATATAAACTACCTCTTGTAGAAAATTGGAAATCAAATGAGAATTCTTTAGCTAGTTCTTTGTATAATTGAATACTTCTATAACCAATTTCTGTATCCATACCAGGCTTTTTATCACAAATTAGTGCTACGGCATCGCATCTACTAGAAGTTCCACTGGCAATGTCACCTTTTTCCACTAAAGCGACACTATATCCCTCTTTAGACAAGTAATAAGCTACGCTTGAGCCAATAATACCTCCTCCAATAACGACTACATCAAAACTATCCATTACCATCACCACCTTTAATTTAAAATGCTTATTAAGATTTACCTTTGTAGTGATAAGCACCTGAAGGCTTCACATCCAATGAAATATTAACTTGCTTCTTGTTTAAATATTCTTCAAAACCATATGTTCCTAAATCTCCTCCGATACCGCTTTGTTTGTAACCACTCCAAGGCGCCTCATTAAATGTTGGATGATAACAATTAACCCATGTGATGCCAGCATGCACAGCTCTTATAACTCTTTGGGCTTTTGCACTATCATTTGTAAATACTGCAGCAGCTAAACCGAAATCAGTACCATTTGCTAATGCTAAAGCTTCTTCCTCCGTCTCAAAAACTTGTATTGCTAATACGGGGCCAAATATCTCTTCTTGGACAATCCGCATGTCTGGGGTAGTATCTGTGAATATTGTTGGTTCCATATAATTACCTTCAGCATATATACCTTCTTGTAATTGATTTCCACCACAGAGTAACGTTGCACCTTCTTCTACTCCTGCATTGACATAATCAAGCACTTGCTTTAAATGTTGTGAAGAGATTAAAGGTCCCATTTCTGTGTCCGGTTCCCAGCCAGGTCCAATTTTTATATTTTTAGTTCTGTCTACTAATTCTCTTACAAAATCGTCATATATACTTTTCTCAACGATTAAGCGTGACCCTGCTGAACATACTTGCCCCTGGCCTGCAAAGATAGCTAACATTGCATAATCTACAGCAGTATCGAAATCTGAATCACTAAATACAATATTAGGAGATTTACCACCTAATTCTAATCCTATTTTTTTTATGGTATCAGCCGCATCTTTCATAATATTTTTACCTGTATCAGTACCACCAGTAAAGGTTATTTTGTCTACATCTTTATGTTTAACTAACGTGTCACCAACAACTGATCCAGGTCCAAATATTAAATTGACAACACCATTTGGAAACCCTACTTCATCAATTATTTCAAATAATTTTTGGATTGTTAACGGTGTTTGTCCTGCTGGTTTAACGATAACAGTACAACCAGCAGCTAACGCAGCAGATATTTTTTGTACTGCCATAACTAAAGGAAAATTCCAGGGTACAATGATACTTACTACACCTACTGGCTCACGAATAACCATCGCTTGTATTTCATCTGGCACATCATAAGTTTGACCATGTGGTTGCATAGCTAAACCTGCATAATATTTGAATTGATGAATTGCATCTTCAACATCTACTAGAGCATCTTCATATATTTTTCCATTATTTAAAGTTTCTATTTTAGCGAATGTGTCTTTTTGTTCTTCAAGTTTAGAAGCTACCTTTAATAGCAAATCTGCACGAGTTCTGGCATAAGATTCACGCCATCCGTGATGGTAAAATGCTTCTTTAGCCGATTGAACAGCCTTATTAACTTCTTTAATTCCTCCTTCACTGACAGAGTCAATCACCTGGTTATTGCCCGGGTTATATATTTTTCTTTTTTGGTCACCTTTAACCCACTGACCATTGATATACATAGGCTTGACTTCTCCAGTGTTTTTTAAAGCGCTTTCAAAAATAGTTAGATTATCCAAGTAATAAACCTCCTTTGTATATACTTATAATGACTTAATGCTTTCTTTCAAGGTATTAATAATAAAATCAAGGTCGTCAATTGTGATAGAAAGCGGGGGAGCTAATTGAATCACATTGTCATAACCTGACACTGTGTCACTATTTTTACCTACAAGTAAACCTTTTTCCTTACACATTTTAACGATACCGTTACTTTTTTCTGAATCTATTGGCGTTTTTGTTATTTTATCTTTCACTAATTCAATGCCTAAAAGTAACCCCTTACCTCGAATATCACCAACATTAGGGTGCGTTAACAATTCTTCTAAGCTATCTAATAGTTTTTGTCCTAAAATTTCTGATTGGTTAAATAGGGCTTCTTTTTCTAAAATTTCTATGTTTTTTAAGGCAACTGCACACGCAGATGGGCTACCACCATAAGTATTAACATGTCTTAATCGATAGTATGTGTCTTCACCTGAAAAACTTTGAAATAAATCTTTTTTTACAGCTGTGACTGATAATGGCATATAACCACTTGTAATACCTTTAGCCATAGTTATAATATCTGGCTTTATGTCATAATTCATAAAACCAAACATTTTTCCTGTTCTACCAAATCCGCAAATCACTTCGTCTACAATCATCAAAGCCCCATGTTTCTCACAAGTTTCCTTAACTTTCTTTAAATAATTTTCAGGAGGCATTAAAATACCACCACCAGTAATAATAGGTTCCATAATTACACCAGCAATTGTGGAACTAAGCTCCCACTTCATTACTTCGTCTATCGCTTGAACAGACTCCAGTGTTTCATTATCTTTTGGCTTTCTATACATATCAGGAGGAGCAACATGTAAAAAACCTTGAGCTAACGGCTCATATTTATATTTTCTTTCAGCTTGTCCCGTTGCAGCTAATGCACCCATAGTATTACCGTGATATGATCTGTATCTTGAAATAAATTTAGTACGTTGGCTTTCCCCGTTTTGTTCATGGTATTGACGGGCTATTTTAAAAGCTGTTTCATTTGCTTCAGACCCACTGTTCGAAAAGAAAAAAACGTATTCATCATTTAAATAGCTATTTAATTTTTCAGCTAATTCAACAGCAGGTTTATGACCGTGAGCTAAAGGAAAATAAGCTAACTTTTCTAATTGATTATATGCTGTTTCAGCAATTTCAGTTCTGCCATATCCCACGTTGACACACCACAAACCTGACATACCATCCAAGTATTGATTACCATCAATATCTTTTACCCAAGCTCCTTCTGCAGATTCCACAATCAATCTATTAACATCTTTATCGGAACCTTTCATAGCATGCCAAACTTGATTAGCGTCTTTTTCTTTTATTTTTTCTTGATTTTGTTGTTGAATCATATTAATCCCTCCAATCATTCGTTAATAACGTGCTGTTACCATTTTTTTTCTAGTATAAAAGTGAACTCCATCTTTACCGTTAGCATGTAAATCGCCATAGAAAGAATTTTTAAATCCAGAAAATGGGAAAAATGCCATAGGTGCAGGCACCCCTAAATTAATTCCTAACATGCCAGAATCCATTTCTTCTCTAAATTCTCTAACAGCTTTAGCGCTATCAGTATACAAGCATGCACCATTCGCAAATTCAGATTTATTAGCTACAGCAATTGCTTCTTCAAGCGTTTCAACGCGCACAATAGATAACACAGGAGCAAATAATTCTTTTTCCCAAATACTCATATCTGTACGCACATGATCGAAAATAGTCGGGCCAACAAAGTATCCACTTCCATCTACATCGATATTTCTTCCATCTTTTACTAACGTTGCACCTTCCTCGACACCTTTATCAATGTTTTCTAATGTTTGTTGTTGTTGATTTTTTCTTATAACTGGTCCAAGGAATGTGTTTTCATCGGCCCCATCTCCAATAACAATCTCATCAGCAGCTACTTTTAAGCGTTTAATTAATCTATCTGCAATATTACCAACTGCTACTACTACAGAAGCTGCCATACATCTTTGTCCTGCAGAACCAAAAGCTGCGCTAATAATGTTAGTTACAGTGTTATCTAATTCCGCATCTTCAAGGACAATACTATGATTTTTTGCTCCTGCTAATGCTTGTACTCTTTTACCATTTGCTGCGGCTGTTTTATATACGTATTCTGCTACAGGTTGTGATCCAACAAATGACACTGCTTCAACACCTTCATGATTTAAAATGCCATTTACTACATTCTCTGAACCATGTACCACGTTTAACACGCCATCAGGAAGTCCAGCTTGTTTAAATAACTCAGCTAATTTGTTAGCAAGTAACGGCGTTTTCTCAGATGGTTTCAATATAAAAGTATTGCCACACGCAATCGCTAATGGAAACATCCAACAAGGCACCATCATTGGAAAATTAAATGGTGCAATACCTCCTACAACACCTATCGGATATCTGTATAAACCTGACTCAATACCCGTGGCAATATCTGGTAGTTGTTCGCCCATCATTAAAGTTGGTGCGCCTGCAGCAAATTCTACACATTCAATACCTCTTTGTACTTCTCCGCTTGCATCTGCAAGTGTTTTGCCATTTTCCAATGTAACAATTTCTGTTAATAATTCACGATTTTCAATTAATAATTGTTGATATTTAAATAATATTCTTGACCTTTTAGGTACAGGCGTTTTCTTCCATATTTTAAAGGCTTCTGAGGCACTTTTGTAAGCGCTTTCAAAATCTTCCGCATTAGACTTAGCAACAACTCCAGTTTTCTCTCCAGTAGCTGGATTATACACATCAATGTATTCATTGGACTTAGGTTTTATCCACTCTCCACCTATAAAATTTTTTATATCTAAAGCTTTTTGTGTATTAATCATACTCTTCCCCCTTATTTAACTTTTCTTGACATATTACAATTATATTCGGATACTATATATAATTAAAATAAATTCTATTTATATTTAATATACAGAAATATTATGGGGGGATTATTTGACTTTACAAAGATATAAAATTTTAAATAAAGTTATTCAATTAAAAACAATGAGTGGTGCAGCTGAATCTTTATTTTTAACTCAACCAGGGTTAAGTAATTCTATAAAGATATTAGAGGAAGAACTTAATTTGAAGTTATTAAATAGAAATCGCAATGGGGTAACTCCTACAATTGAAGGGGAAAAAATATATAAATATACACTTCAATTAGAAAGAATACATGAGGCATTGATTCAAGAAGCTCAAAACTTAAATGGTCTAAAAACTGGTATTGTAAATGTAGGGTCTTTTTCTAGTATTACTATGAGCTGGCTTCCTCAAATTTTAAGTACGCTTCAGCATGATTATCCAGACATAAAAATAAATATTCATGAAGGAGATTATGAATCATTAGAAAAAATGGTGCTATCAGGAGAATTGGACTGTTGTTTTAATACACCTCCAGATAATAACATTTTAAACTTTTCACCATTGATTAAAGATGAATTACTATGCATAGTATCGGAAAAACATCCATTATCCAATGAAGAGAGTGTTTCTATTAATGACTTATTTACATATGATTTCATTAAACCTAAAAAAAATTGGGATAATGAAATTAATAAATTTTTTTCATCTCATAATTTAGAACCTAATATTAGGTATGAAATATCTGAAGATGCTTCTATAATGGCACTTGTAGAAGCTAATCTCGGGATAAATATTAGACCAAAACTCGTTTTAGACAATAGGCAGAGTAATAAAAAAATTAAAATTGTAAAATTTAAAGAAGAAGCATATCGTATTTTAGGAATATGCTCTTCGAGCACACCATCCCATGCCACCAAAATTTTTATAGATTATGCCAAAAACATTTTTCTGAATATTGAAAATACACAATCCACTTAATACTATGTCATTAAAGCATTAAAATTAATTAAAATCCAAAGTTGTGTGTTTATAAATTTATTAGGTCATAGAAACATTATATTATATAAAAATTAAAATCACTTTCTACTATTATAAATTATTTGGATTAAACTTTTCCTATTAATCATTTTACTAATAGTTCTCCAATAAAAAATATTCGATGGGGCAAAGAGATACGGTTAAACAAGAATTTAGCTATGTCTTAATGACGCTAAATATAATGACAATAAAGAAAACGTCAATTTCTATATAATCTCAATAGAAATTGACGCCTATTCTTTAGTCAGAGATATTTAATATTATTTAACAATAATTACGGGTATTTGAGCACGTTTAGCTACTTTATGACTAACACTGCCTAGAACCATTTCTTGTAAACTGTTTAAACCACGCGTTCCCAAGATGATGGCTTGATATTCTCCACTATTCGCAACTTCAACTACCTTTTCAGATGGGTTACCATGAGCAATGTTAATTTCGTAATTCACATTATGTTCAATGAACAAATTGATAATGGGAGAAAGCTTTTTTTCTCTTTCTTGAGTTAAACTAGTTCCCTGTTTACCATGTAAAACATCTGTTTTTGATTCTTCAGCATCTACAATCGTCAGTATTGTGACAAGTGTATATTCATCTGTAAAGTTCAGAACCTCTTGAGCTGCACGTTCACTATTTTCTGAACCATCTGCAGCAAGTAAAATTGATTTATACATTAAAACACTCCTTAATTTAAATGATTTTCATTTAATTGGCTTAATTCTGAAACGATTTTTCGACTGTCTGTGTTTAATTTTTCAACATAAACAATGTTATTTTTCTCTTCAAATTTTCTAACAATCGTATCAATGGCATCTACTGCTGAATCATCCCATAAGTGAGCATGATCAAAATTCAACTTTATGATACTATCTTCAATATTAATGTCAATTTGCTCCATCATAGAATCAATTGATACAAAGAATATTTGACCTTTAAAAGAGAAATGATGCTTCTTATCTAATTCTTCATGAATAACTTCAACTTTTGAAATTTTAGTCGCAAAGAAAAGAGCACTAAAGACAACCCCTACGATTACGCCAATAGCTAAGTTATGTGTCATTAATACAATAATTACCGTTAAAATCATAACAAGTGCATCTGTTTTGGGTGCCTTTTTAATATACTTAAATGAATTCCAGTCAACAGTCCCGATAGAAACCATGACCATAATTCCCGCAAGAATTGGCATAGGTATTTGAACAACTACTCCGCCAAGAACAATAATCATAAATATAAGTACAATACCTGCTGTAAATGTAGACAACCTACTATTTGCGCCTGATTTAACATTGATAACTGATTGTCCAATCATCGCACAACCACCCATACCACCAAAGAAACCAGTAATAATGTTGGCAATTCCTTGGCCACGTGACTCTTTATTTTTGCTACTATAGGTATCTGTCGCATCATCTACAATTTTAGCTGTAAGTAAACTTTCTACTAAACCTACAATAGCCATTGATAATGAATATGGGAAAACAATTTGCAATGTTTCTAAATTATACGGAACGTTAGGCATTAAGAAGTGAGGTAAAGTTTGTTTAATACTGCCTAAGTCTCCTACAGTTCGTATATCAGAACCTGTATACATATAAAGAGCAGTTAAAACGATTATCGCTATTAATGGGGCAGGTATAGCTTTAAAGAATCTAGGAATAACATATACAATAAGTAAAGTAGTAATTACATATATATACGTCGATATAGATATACCAAAAATATGTTCTATTTGAGACATGAAAATCATAATACCTAATGCATTAACAAAGCCAATCATTACAGATCTTGGAATAAATTTCATTAAACGGCCAACTTTAAGTATACCTAATAATAATTGAATAAATCCCATCAAAATGGTCGCAGCAAAAAGATATTCAACACCATGTTCCTTAACTAAAGGGGTCACTAAAAGTGCTACGGCCCCAGTTGCGCCAGATATCATCGCAGGCCTACCGCCAACTATCGCCGTCACAGTGGCAATAATAAACGCTGCATACAACCCTACCATAGGGTCTACGCCAGCGATAATAGAAAACGCAATAGCTTCCGGTATTAATGCTAATGCTACAACAATACCAGCAAGTATATTTTTTCCGGGCTGGTTAAGCCATTCATTTTTTAGTTTTTTAACCATTATTTCCTCTCCTTCAGATCAATTTATATTGTAAAGTATAACAGAAAAGTTTCATATGTATACCCCTTAATGAAACTGTATGTTATACTTTTTCTGTTAGGTGGTGCATTTAAATGAAATATGGTTATGTTAGACCTGTGACAATAAATGATAGTGTCAATGAACAAACAAAGAAAATAGAAATATATACAAATAATATTGTTGAAGAAATACATGCTAACAATAAAAAAAGAAATGAACTAGATTCTTTATTAAATTCAAAATTAGCTGCTAAAGACATATTGTTTATTACAGATTTATGTATTATTGCGGATTCTACAAAACATTTAGTGGATATATTAGATATGCTTTCAGACAAAGAAATTTCTCTATATGTGATTAATTTAAGTAGAAATATTATTAAAGATGAGAATGAGAGCTTTATAAAAATATTGCATGATATTACTGATTTCCAAAGTGATATTGTAAAATTTAGAACACGTATGGGATTAGAGAATTATGTAAGAGAGGGTAAAAGTCTAGGTAGACCTAAACGTGATGATAAAAATTTAAGAGACGCAATAGAAATGTATATGAGTAAGAAATATACATTAGATGAGATAAAAGCAAAAACAAACATAAGTAGAGCTACGCTATATAGACATTTAGATAGGTAAAACTATTTTAATAGAAAAAGACCGAGTGATTACTCGGTCTTTTTCTTAAACGCTTTAATTTCCTCGCCTATTTTATCTCTTACACTTTGAAATTCTGACCAATTTTTACCCGCTGGATCGTCAAAACCCCAGTGCTCTTTTTTGACGTTTGGCGGTAAGATAGGACAATTATCATCTGCATCGCTACATAACGTTACGACCAAATCTGATTGTTTTAAAATATCGTTATCAATCAAATCAGATGTATGGTTGGAAATATCAATACCTACTTCTTTCATAGCTTCTATTGCTTTAGGGTTAACGCCATGAGTTTCAATACCAGCAGAATAGACATTCCAACCTTCACCTAATATGTTCTTCCCCCAACCCTCAGCCATTTGGCTACGACAAGAGTTGCCGGTACATATAAAATAAATTGTTTTCTTACCCATAATTAAATCCTCTTTTCTTAAAATATAATTAATGTAAGGTATAAACCTAAGAGTGTTATAAATAGTACTGGAATAGTAACAATGATTCCGGTTTTAAAGTATGTTCCCCAAGAAATCTTTACACCCTTTTGTGTTAAAACATGTAGCCATAATAATGTTGCTAAAGAACCAATTGGCGTAATTTTAGGGCCTAAATCAGAACCTATCACATTCCCATAAATCATACCTTCTTTAATAGTACCTACTACATTTGATTGTCCGATAGCAATAGCGTCTATTAAAACAGTTGGCATGTTGTTCATAATAGAAGACAAGAAGGCAGCTATAAAGCCCATACCCATGATACTGCTGAACAACCCATAACTTGAAATATTAGATAATACATCAGCTAAAATTGTTGTGATTCCTACATTTTTTAGTCCAAAAACAACAAGATACATACCAATAGAGAATAAAACAATATTCCATGGCGCACCTTTAATCACTTGTTTTGTATGAACTGCTTTAGATTTACGAGCTAACAGTACAAAGATGAAAGCAATAATACCAGCAATAATTGATACTGGGACTTGGATAAACTCACTAACAAGGTAACCCACGAGTAGTATGGCTAATACAATCCACGAAATTTTAAATAATTTAGGATCTTTAATTGCATTTTTAGGGTCTGTAAGATTTTCTGTATCGAACGTTTTAGGTATAGATTTTTTGAAATATACCCATAAAACGAGGATACTAGCAATCAGAGAGAATATATTAGGAATAATCATTCGACTAAAATATTCAATAAACCCAATATCAAAATAATCTGCAGAGACGATATTAACTAAGTTACTTACAATTAAAGGTAGTGATGTAGTATCAGCAATAAAACCACTGGCAATAATAAAAGGAAAAATCACTTTTTTATTAAATCCTAGATTCCTTACCATCGCTAATACAATTGGCGTTAAGATTAATGCTGCACCATCATTTGCGAAAAATGCTGCTACAATTGCCCCAAGTAGCATGATAAAAACAAACATTTTTAAGCCGTTACCGTTTGAAGCTTTGACCATATGTACCGCAGACCATTCAAAAAAACCAATTTCATCTAATATTAATGAAATAAGAATAACAGCTACAAAGGTTAAAGTAGCATTCCAAACAATACCAGTTACTTCTAATACATCAGAAAAACTAACAACCCCTGTAATGATAGCAACGACAGCTCCTATTAAAGCTGTAATACCAATATCTAAACCTTTCGGTTGCCATATCACAAAGATTAAAGTTAACAAGAAGATTATAATTGCTAACGTCGTCATCAACAGCCACCTGATTTCATATTTTTACATATACAGCGCTGATTAGATGTGTTAATGATATTTAAATTTTGATTGGTGTCGTTTAAAATAGCATGATTAAGTTGATACATGTGTTTGTTGCCATCTTTTCTTGTAGTAACTATATTGTTATCTACTAATGACTTCATATGATGACTTAGTGTTGGTTGTGAGAATTGAAAATGTTCCAATAAGTCACATGCACATAATTCACCACAAGATAGTAAATCTAGTATTTCTAACCTGCTTGGATCTGATAAAACTTTTAGTATTGATGATAGTTCTTTATAAGACATTAATATACCTCCTATACAGTAAATAGATTAACATCTATATAGATATACGTCTATACTTTTTTGTGTATACCACTATGAATCTACATATTTCATAAACTTTTTGCTATATAACTAAATAGTTGCAAATTGTCTATCTAAATATTTCTATAGTTGAAAATGCAAAGTTTAAGCTATATCGTTTCTTCTCTTTCATACATAAAAGAAAGAAAAATTCACTTTAATTAAATTAAAAAATGGACTATCGATAATCAATAGTCCAATTTTATAAGTATAATCTTAATGTTAATTAAGTACCCACGATAAAATCCGTCCAATAATAACATGGTAATAAGAAATCTCTTGAACATATCCTAGAGCATTATACTAAATAATAAATTTTCATCTGAAATTCTTAATACACCATGTAATACTAGCGGAATATCAATGGGTTCTTGTATGGCTTTCATTTCTAAAAATCCTAAATCTGGTTCGCCTTGATATTTTCAATTACCAATAATACCGTCTTCATTACTTATTCTATATTGTTAACCAATCATCATGATTTATAACGATATGTAACTATAATGACACTTAACCAAATTTTTGAGAAAGCGTCTTTTTATAGAGAAAATAATATACATTATATTATTACTATCACGATGAATGAAAAAATTCACTGACTTATTAATAAATCTTTTATGTCAGCAACAGGTGTTAATATTCAAAACGGATTGTCTAATTCTGAGATGGAAGAAAATTTAATAAAGCAGTATATTACGAGTAAAGCTACAGAAACATTTATCTTAGCCGACCATAGTAAAATGGGGAAATCCACTTTACTCACCTATTGTGACTTAAGCGATATTAACAAAATGTTTACCGATAAAATTCCTCCAAAAGATATCAATGTTTTTTGCCAAGAACATAATATAGCTGTTTATTTTTAACGGTGGACTTCAATATGATAAAGCGTCATCTAGTAAAACCATTTTTGAAATGATTTTATTAGATGACGCTTTTTTTATAAAACATCAATTTCTATAACTAACTCAATATAAATTAACTCTTATTTTTAGTCGAAGTTATTTCACGTACTCTGTTATCATCTTATACCCAAATACTATATTTTTTCTATATAGCCTTGAATTATAGAACCTGTGCCAGTGTGTTTAATACCTTCATTACGATAAACTTCATGCTGTTCTAATTCGTGAATCTTAACAGGTAAGTGTTTTAAATAAGCTTCGATTTCATCAATTGTATATAACATGGATTCGTCTTTAGGACCGCCAGTGCCATATGCTAATTGTTCTTTTGAATAAAATTCAAAGTAACTATAACCCCCTATGACTAATGATTGAACGAGATTATTGAACATCTCTTGTTTACCTTCATTAGGTACATGGCCAAAGATATTAATACTATAGTCAAATGATGACCCAGCCGCTAAGTTAGGTTTTGTGATGTCTCCATAATTTGCATTAATGTCAACATGTGCTTCTTTCGCTAATTGGTATTGTTTATTAATCCCCACTTGTGACATATCATAAGTCGTTATATCATACCCGAGTTTTGCTAGATATACCGCGTTACGGCCTTCACCTTCTGCAAGTAATAAAATTTTTTCATTATTGTCTGTTGGCTTTTTAAAAATACCTTTAACAAATGAATTCGCTTCTTTGCCATAAATATATTCTTCTGAATCAAATTTTTCATCCCACTGATTCACTTTAAAGCCCCCTTTTTAAATTTATTAAAATACAAGTTGTATAATTGCAATTGCGATTAAGATACTGACAATGCTTTTTTGCACAATGTCAGGTACCTTGGAACCTATTTTTAGTCCTATAGGCGCAAAGAGCATGCTTCCAATTATTAAAAATATTGCACTTTCGATAGGGATATAGCCTTGTATGAATTTAATAATAAAAGCCCCTATTGATGAGATGAAAGCAATGACGATACTGTTAGTCACTACTGTATTCATTGGCAACTTGAATAAAACTAATAATACGGGAATAATAATAAATGCGCCGCCTGCACCTACAATGCCTGATACTACGCCAATTCCAAATCCTACTAAGATAAGTAAAACAGGTTTGAACCTTACCTCTTGGGAAACAGATTTAACTTTAACAAACATTAATAATAATGCAACTATGGCGATGATTATATATATATTGTTTATAAAAGTAGCGTTAAATAAATTAGCTAGCATTGCTCCGAATATGCTTCCAATAACCATACCCCCACCCATATTCATTACAAGTTTAGGTGAGAATTCAGCTTTCTTTCTTGCTTTAAATGAACCGCTGAGTGTACTAAAAAACACTTGGCTAGAAGTGAGACCCGAAGCAATGTATGCGCTATAGGCAGGAGCCCCTAATAATGATGGTAACAACAAAATAGCTGGATAAATAATAATGGCTCCTCCTATGCCTACTAAGCCAGATATAAAACCTCCAAATATACCAATCAACAACATAGTTATTATATTGAGCATATCCATTATTTACTTTTTACTAATAAATTCACAGCTTCATTAATCATTTCTTGAGAACTTTCTCCCTTATCATCGGCTGCTTTTACACATTCTATTAAATTTTCACTTATAATAACGCCCATCAAACGTTGGATTGAACTCTTTGATGCACTGAGTTGCGTAATGACATCTTTACAATCCTTTTCTTCTTCCATCATTTTAATAACGCCGTTTAATTGGCCTTGTATTCTATTGATGCGATTTACCATTTGTTTATTATAATCCATATTGGTTTCCTCCGATTTTAAATTGAATATACTTATAGTAATAAATTTATAGTAAATTGTCAAATACCTGTAGGGGTATTTGACTTAAGTTGTTTTCAACTGTTATTATACCCCTATAGGTATCTAGAGGAGGAAACTATGAAACAATATCAAAAGCAACATATTAACGAATTAAGTAAAGCAGAGTTAGAGCAATTAGCGAAAAAAGGACAATTGATTGATGTTAGAACACCAGAAGAATACAAATTAAGCCACATTGATGGTGCAACATTACATTCTGTAGAAAATATTGACACATTCTCTAAGAACAAGGATAAAACTTATTATATCTACTGCAAAAGTGGTAATAGAAGCACTAAAGCAAGCGAATATTTAGCTAAACAAGGTTATGACGTTGTGAATTTAGACGGTGGTTATACAGCTTTTGAAAAACAAAATATCAATCATGACGATGTGGTAGAAAATGGTAATAAAGTAATCAAACCGAACCGCAAACAATTTAATTTTAATGGCCTTCAGTGCCCGGGACCAATAGTTAATGTTAGTAAAGAAATTAAAAATATTGAAATTGGTGACCAAATCGAAGTAACCGTTACAGACCCTGGCTTTCTTAGCGATATTAAAAGCTGGGTGAAACAAACAGGACACACACTTGTAAAGCTGAACGAAAATAACAATGAAATTAACGTCGTTATTCAAAAAGAAAAACCACGAGAATTAGAAGTAAATCATACCGATAAAGGTACGACTATCGTTTTATTTAGTGGTGAGTTAGATAAAGCAGTAGCGGCAATGATTATTGCAAACGGTGCTAAATCTGCCGGCAGAGATGTAACTATCTTTTTCACTTTTTGGGGACTTAATGCATTGAAAAAAGCACAAGCAACTCATGTTAAGAAGAAAGGTATTGCAAAAATGTTTGATTTTATGTTGCCTAAGACACCAGTACGCATGCCATTATCAAAAATGAATATGTTCGGTTTAGGTAATATCATGATGCGTTATGTTATGAAAAAGAAAAATGTTGATTCCTTACCATCACTTATAGACCAAGCAATTGATCAAAACATCAAGTTAATCGCATGTACGATGAGCATGGACGTTATGGGCATTACAAAAGAAGAACTTAGAGATGAAGTCGAATATGGTGGCGTAGGAACTTATATTGGTGAAACAGAACAAGCCAGTCATAATTTATTCATTTAATAAACTAAATTTATTTTAAAAAGGGAGATTTTTATGTTTTTCAAACAATTCTATGATAATAATTTATCTCAAGCCTCTTATTTAATTGGGTGTCAACGTACAGGAGAAGCGATGATCATAGATCCAATACGGGACTTAACAAAATATATGCAAGTTGCAGATGATGAAGGTTTTACAATTACACAAGCTGCTGAAACGCATATTCATGCTGACTTTGCTTCAGGCATCAGAGACGTTGCGGACAAATTGGACGTAAGCATATACGTATCTGGTGAAGGTGACGATGACTTGAGTTATAAAAACATGCCACAACAAACCCATTTTGTTAGACATCAAGACACTATTTATGTAGGAAATATTAAATTAGAAGTCTTGCATACACCAGGTCATACCCCCGAGAGTATCAGTTTCTTACTTACTGACGAAGGCGGAGGCTCTAATATACCGATGGGGCTATTTAGTGGTGACTTTATCTTCGTTGGTGATATAGGTAGACCTGATTTATTAGAAAAAGCAGTACAAATGAAAGGGTCAACAGAAGTCGGTGCCAAACAAATGTATCAATCTGTAAATAGTGTTAAAGATTTACCAGATTATATTCAAATTTGGCCAGGCCATGGCGCAGGTAGTCCATGTGGTAAAGCTTTAGGGGCAATACCTATGTCTACGTTAGGTTACGAAAAAATAAACAACTGGGCCTTTAATGTAACTGATGAAGCAACATTTGTTGAAACATTAACATCAAATCAACCAGCTCCACCGCATCATTTTGCCCAAATGAAACAAATTAACCAATTTGGTATGAACATGTATCAACCATATAATGTTTATCCTAGCTTAAACAATGAAAGAATCGCATTTGATCTTCGTAGTAAAGAAGCTTTCCATGGCGGTCATGCGCAAGGAACTATCAATATTCCTTATAATCACAACTTTATTAATCAAATTGGTTGGTATTTAGACTATAATAAAGATATAGACTTAATCGGCAATAAAGCTACGATTGAAGAAGCAGTGCATACCTTACAGTTAATTGGTTTTGAAAATGTAGCAGGTTACCGTTTACCACAAACAACAACCATGACGTCTTCTATTCATAGCACGGATATGACTGGCAAAGAAACTCATGTGCTAGATGTGCGTAACGATGAAGAATGGAACCAAGGACATTTAGAACAAGCGGTGAATATCCATCACGGAAAATTATTAAATGAGAGTATACCTTTTGATAAAAATGATAAAATATACGTTCATTGTCAATCAGGAGTTAGAAGTTCTATCGCAATCGGTATACTAGAATATAGAGGTTTTACTAATATTGTAAACGTTAGCGAAGGTTATAAAGATTTTTCATTAGCATTGAAATAAAGCTAATCAAGGTTCAGCGTATAATATCTTTGGCTAATAAATAAAAGTCAGTTTCTATTGAAATAATATAGAAATTGAGAAAATCATATATTCAAAAATTTAATCAATTCACAATGATAACTATGTTAAAAACAAGGCATCATCAATACCAAATCTAGAGAGAAATGGTTACTGATGATGCCTTATTTTATATATCACTTTAGGAACTACCGTCCTATTCACCCATAGGTTCTATATTATATCCATTGAATAATTAAGTGACATAAATAATGTACGTAAAAATGTTCCTTGTTTTATATAGAGTATATTTCTACTTTTCGATAATGTTGTTAAATAAGAACTTGTTTTTTCTTATTGTACTGAATATAAGAAAGGTAAGTAACTATAGAGCAATAAAAATTTTTAACTAGAGTTTTGGCGCAGAAAAGCAAATAATATTATCAAAAAATCATAAAATAATAGTTCCTCATAATATGAAATTCTTAAAACTACTTTATTATAATGCTGTCAGACCGCCATCAATAACAAATTCAGCCCCTGTAGAATAACTAGCTTCATCAGAAGCTAAAAAGATAACCATGTTTGATACTTCTTCTACTTGTGCTACACGTCTCATAGGAATCGTTTTTTTGAATTTTTCTACTTGCTCTTTAACATCTTCTTGCTCTAACATAGCGGTTTGGATAACCCCCGGATGTACGGAATTAACACGGATATTGTAAGGAGATAATTCTCTAGATGCTGCTTTAGTCATACCTCTAACAGCAAATTTTGTATCAGTATATCCAATAGCACCCCCTACTAAACCGTTCATAGATGATATGTTAATAATTGAACCGGCCTTTTGAGCTTTCATAGTCTCTGCTACAGTCTTCATACCTAAAAATACAGAAACCTGATTAATATTCACAATCTTCATATAAGCTTCTAAACTCAATTCTTCTAAAGGTGTACTATAAGTAATTCCTGCATTATTAACCAATACATCAATACGCCCCCATTTCTCAATAACTGTGCTTATTACATTGCTCCAATGTTCTTCATTCGCCACATCATGTTGAATAAATATAGCGTTTTCTCCAAGTGTTTGTGAAGTTTGTAACCCTAGTTCTTTGTTTATGTCAGTAATTACAACTTTTGCACCTTCATTTAATGCTTTTTCAGCATGCATTTTGCCCATGCCTTGTGCTGCTCCAGTAATAATTACAACTTTATCTTTTAATCTTTTCATTTTTTATGCACTCCTTATTTGGTTTAATTTATGTTATGAATCTTAGCTACTAAACACTACAGTGGCAATTAATGTTTATTATACTTAAATATTAATTCACCATTTAAATCATCTATTGATGTATAACGAAAACCTAAATCTTCATATAACGCTCTTGCAATATCATTATTTCTAACAATACTTAAATAGATTGTGTTTATATCATATTTATTTAAAACTAAATTTATCAGCAGTTTCATAGCTTCTCGACCATAGCCTTTACGTTGATGTTGTTCATCAATAAGAATTCGATCAATCCAAGTTTCTTTGTTTTCTCCAAAGCAACCATACATCGCAAAACCAACGACAATATCACTTTTATAAATTGCTACTGGATGCCACTGTGAAAATTTCATTGCTTCGTTCAAACAATCCGTTATTGTTTCTATAAAATGAAATTGTTTCTTAGCTATTTTTAAATTTTTAACTTCATTTATATTAAATGAATTAACACTTTCTATATAAATACTCATAATTCCTCCTCGTCCTCTCCCTAAAATTATTATCTTTTAGCTTATTTTCAATTTATAAAAGTTTACATTTATTATACTATTAAATATTTTACCAGAAAGATAATTACTGGTATATTAATATCATAATAATTTTAGAAGAAGGAGTAATTATGGAAAACAATAATTTTTTTGAACTTATTCATAATGCAGAGTTGCTCAACGATGCTACAATGACGCTTTTCATGAAAAAATTCAATATGAATGTCAATATATCTCAGATTTTGGCTTTATCTAAATTAAAAGATAAAGGTTCACAAAAACCGTCATCTCTGGCACTTTCTTTAGGATATACCTCAGGAGCTATTACTAAATTAACAAACAACCTTGTAAAAGAAGGCTATATAATAAGAGAGCAACAAGAAAATGATCGACGTGTTATTTTAATTACAATCACTGATCGAGGGTTAGATGTTTTAGAAGAAGCTCAAAAGCAAGGCCGAAACTTGAGAAATGAAGTTTATTCTGTTTTAAATACCGAAGAAGTTGAGCAACTACTAAGCATACAAAAGAAATTATTTGAACATGTAAAATACTTAAATACTAAAATAGAATAAAATAAATTGATGTGCGATATGCTTGGCATTGTAACAAATTTAAGTAATAACCATTAGTAGATCAAGTAATTTTAGCTTTTTCGAAACAAAGAACTAAAGTTGTTATTTCATATATTACTGAAAACTCAAAAAGTAAATTGCGAAATTGATTAAAAGCAATGTAAAAAAATACCACCCTAAAAATAAGGTGTCCAATAGATTATTAACAGTAAAATAGGAGGTTTTATAAATGGAAATTTCAAAGATAGTTAATGCAAATATTTTAGATATGATAGATAATAAGCCTTATCTTGCTACATTGTATTTAAAAGATGGGTATATTGATCAAATTATCTCCCAAGATTCAATTATAAAAGATAATGAGGCACTTGATTTAGAAAAAAAATGGATTACACCTGGTTTTATTGACACTCATAGTCATCCCACAGCATATGGTACTACAAAAACAATGGTAGATTGTTCTGCAAATAAAATTTCTAATATAGATGAATTAATTCAGCAATTCAAAGTACAAAAAGAAAATTTATACAAAAAAGGATGGGTTATGGGCTTCGGTTATAATGAAAAATCATTAGAAGAACAAAGACATCCTAATCGCTTTGATTTAGATAAAATTTCAGAAGATGTTGCTATATGCGTTATGCATTATTCAGGGCACATGGCTACTGTTAATACAAAAGCTTTAGAGTATATGGGAGTTAGTTTGGATGACCCAGATCCTGAGGGTGGCTACTATGAGCGTGACCAAAATGGCAAAGTTAATGGTGTATTAATTGAAATTCCAGCAACTGCAAAATTACAACATGCTTTACCTGAGGCTAAACCAGAAGATACTATCTATACAATGAATTTAGCTGTAGATGACTATGTTAAAAGTGGTATAACTAATACATCTGATTTATTAATTGGTAGTAGAGGATATATAGATTATGAGGGAGTACTTAAATTTTTGGAGTCTCCTCAGAGAATTCGCACACGTTGGATGTTAAGTCATGAATTATTAGAGCAAAATCACAATTTAAAAAATATTCATGCTAACGAAATTGAAGAAAAGTTAAATAATATAAGTAATGGTATGGGACATTTAGGTGGAGTTAAATGTTTTAGCGATGGCTCTATACAATTACAAACTGCATCAATTCGTAATAAATACTTGGATGGCAGTGAAGCGCCTGCACCATTAATGAGTAACAACAAACTGATTGATATATTTAAACATTTTCAAAAATTAGGATTTAACATCGTGACGCATGCTAATGGTGATTTTGCTGCTAAGTCAGTCATTAACGCTTATAAAGCTACAGCTGATTATAAAAAAACACCTTTATTAAATCGTATTGAACATCTACAAACAGTCACACAGGATGATATTAAAGAAATGGCTGAACACAACATTGGTGGTTCTTTCTTTATCAATCATGTATATTATTTTGGAGATTTACACCGTGATGTATTTTTAGGTGAAGAGAAAGCACAAAATTTAGATCCATTAAGATGGGCTGAAAATGCAAATATGACATTCACAATTCATACAGATGCACCTGTTACACCTATTTCTCCTTTAGAATCAATTCAAATTGCAGTTAATAGGATCACAAAAAACGGGAAAGTTTTAGGTGAAAACCAACGTTTAACACGTAGTGAAGCATATAAAAAAATGACTATAGATGCTGCTAAATTGAATAATACGGATGATTACGAAGGAGCTATTAAAAAAGGTAACGTAGCTGACTTTGTAATATTAAACAAAAACCCACTGGACACCAACGTAGTGTTGAATGATGATTTAATTGAAATGACTATATGCAACAGTGAAGTTGTGCATTCTATTTAACATATATTCACTTAAGGAAATTACGATACGAATACATTCACAAATTGTAAAATAATGTAGTTGCTTTTCTCTCAGGGGCCAATTTGCCCCTGAGATGAGATATTATCTATGTTGAAAATCCTTGCTCACATGACGCCGATTATATTATTGCGACATGTACGTATTGACTATACAAGTATAATGAAAAAGACGATTAGCCACACCTACGAAATTCCCCTCACTACTAGCAATAGTGAGGGGTTAGTGCGTTTATGTTAGTTCCTTGATAAATGTTCTATAACTTCCTAACATAGTAAAACATAAAAACGTTTAATTAATATAAAAATAAAGTTTGATCATTTAATTATGGTACACTTATTAGGAAATATCAGATTGTTTAAGACCTTTTGGAAAGGTCTCTTCAAACTTTTCTTTTTGATTATATAAATTATACCAAGCCTCCGCAATCAAATTTGGGTCTCCTACTGTTCCAGGTTCTATCACTGTTCCTATTGAAAGATGTCTGATAAATATGCCTTTATCTTCCAGCTGAGAGTAGAGGTTTTCAGCATAATTACGTAAGCCAGCGCCTATAATTCCAGCGTTTCCAGCAAAAGGTAAAGGGAATATTGTAGATACACCTGTTGTAAATAGAATTGCCCCCTCTCCTTTATTTATCATATCTGGTAAAACTTCGTTAACTAACTGAATTGATGGAAATAAATAAGTTTTTAACATTTCTGATACACTATCTGGTGTAGTTTCTAATATATTTGTGAATTTATCTTCTTTGGCGTGAGGGCTAAACTCTATGACATCAATTGAACCAAACTCAATTTTAATTGTTTGGATAGATTTTTTTAATTCTTCCAAGTCTGTGATATCTGCTATATAAGTTTTTGTCTCGATGTTTAAATTACTCAGGTTTTCTTGAATAACTTTTAATTTCTCAGCATTTCGAGAAATAGTTGCTACTCTAAATCCTTCAGCACCAAATTTTTTAGCTATAGATAGTCCTAAACCAGTACCTGCGCCTACAATGACTAATGTTTTCATTTTAAGTAGCTCCTTGTCTATGATATATTAAAACAACAAAGTGTTGCTTTAAGTAAAATATACAGTTAATAACGTGATATAACAATCAACAAACCATGCTTGAATGTTGCTATAGCAACAAGAACTTTAAATTGTTGAGGAGAGGATTCAAATGGCAGAAAAAGTAAAAAATTTGAGAGTGACACATACAAAACAATCATTGATTAACGCCTTTTTTAGTTTAGTAGATAAAAAAGATTTTGAGAAAATAACAATAGCAGATATAACAAAAGGGGCTAAAGTAAATAGAGCAACATTTTATGCCCATTTTGAAGATAAATATGACTTAATCGACTATGTTATGGAAGATTTTGCTACAGTTTCTATTGAGAACTATGTTTCGGAAACTATGATTTTTAATCAAGAAAATGTAAGTCAACTCATTTTAGCAGTTCACGATTTTTATAAAGAACCTAATATTGAATGCAGAAGTAGCTATGCAGGATTAGCATTACCTCAAATGAAAGAAAAAATACTAAGCGAGTTGAATAATGTTTTAACAAAAAGTTTGAAAGGTGTTTATGAAGATAATGAAAAAGAAATATTTGTGCCTATTTTTTCACAAATGGTTCATGAAGCCGCATTACAGTTAGCTGATAGTAATGGCACGATAGAGAAGGAAGCATTAGCTAAGAAAATTGCATTATTTATAGTTGGAAGAGCTTAATTTTTTAATTATAGAAAATATATTATTTTAGTAACCTATACACAGTTGGTCTATTTACTCCAGTTTGTTTAGCAATTTCTTCTACTGTAAGTTTTGTTTGTCCCATAGTAAATTATTCTATTATTAGATAAAGATAATTATCAAAAAATGAAGCTAAAAAACACCCTTAATAATTAACGATTTTCTTACTCGTTTCATAAACAAACTTTTGTATTTTGAAAGTTATTTTTCACATCATTTATATTATGTTACTTTATCTATTGCTTTGATGATGATAAATAATAGATATAATAAATTAATAGGAGAGAACAGAAATTATACTGTTCTCTCCTACTTGCTAATATTTATAATTTGTATACTAATAAATTAATTAAGTCTCATTACCTAAATTTAGATGAATTTTATTGTTACTGAAAATTCTTTGTCATCTTCAACTCCATTAAAAGTAGTAAGGACAATTTTATTTCATCTTACATTTACATAGAAATAATAACTCAATTTAAAAATAACCCATTATTGTCATGATTATTGAAATAATGCTGGGAATTCTTGATAGCCTTCTCTCATGTTCACAATATTTGTAAATCCTCTGTATTCTAGAATCCCCACAGCGATAGAACTTCTAACTCCAGATAGACAATGTATTTATATTTTGTTCCTTTCATCAAAGGGACGATTTGCGTTTAATAATTTACCGTTAAAATGGGGTTTTTAAAAAGCTGAGCAAAATTTGCTCAGCTTAATTTTTATTAAGTATATTATCAACAGCTTGTGCAACTTGTTTTGGTGATTGTGGATTTTGTCCAGTAACCAGTCTATTGTCAACTTTAACATAGGAAATAAATGGTACTTTAGCTTTACTATAATACGCCTCACGTTTTTTTATTTCACTCTCTAACATAAATGGCACGACTTTTTTACGATTAGCTAAGATTTCTTCAGTATTAGAAAAACCAGTTATTTCTTTATTATCAATAAAGTACCTGCCATTTTCGTCTTTTACATTCAGTAACGCGGCTATACCATGGCACACTGCAGCAACAATACCTCCATGATTATAAACTTCATTTATTGCATGTTGTATGGCTTCATTATTAGGAAAATCAAACATTACCCCGTGCCCACCAGTAAAGTAAATCACGTCGTATTCAGCAGATTTTGCTTCATTTATAGACTGAGAATTACTTAACATATCCATAAAAGATTGATTGTTGTAATACTTTTTAGTCATATTATCTAACATTAATGGTTTTAAACTAACTGGATCAATTGGCGTTCTCCCACCGTTAATATTAAATAAATCAATTTGATAATTTTTAGAGTTAAAATAATCATAGAAATGAACAAGTTCCCCAAGCCATAGTCCTGTCGCTTTACTGCTGCCTTCAAAATAATCTGTACTTGTATTAACTATCATAATTTTTTTCATTACTTTAATCTCCTTTTAAAATATTTCTAATACCTTCTTCATATGTTGTAACTTTAAACTCAGGAAAACTGTCCTTAAATTTGTTAGATTTAAAGACGTTGTCATACTTATATCTTGGTAATAACTCTGTAAGCTCTTTAACTTGTTGGTTAAATAAACTCCCTATTCTAAATAGAAACATTGGTACAATAGTATAATTAATTTTTCTATCTAGTACTTTTTCTGCTTTATTCATTATTTCTTTATAAGTGATACTATCATCGGTCGGTAAATGCCAAGTTTCACCATATGCTTCAGGCGTATTACCTAATAGTACTAAAGCGCGGCTTGCGTCCGGAGTCCAAATAAGCGTACGTAATACAGAATCATTTATAGGAACAAACGCTCGTTTATTATTTTTCACTCGATTAAATACTAAGGAATTCGTTATACTTTGAGTCAATCCAGGCCCATAAAATTCTGGCGCTCGGCCAATAACTGCATCAATAGATTTATCTTGCATAGCTGACAACAACATTTCAGCCATATTAGCACGAACTTGTGATTTTCTGCCTACTGGAATAAACGGACTATTTTCTACTTGAACGTCAACGTTTTTTTCGTACATGTATGTATTATCAAAAAATGCTAACTTAGTATTTGTTTCTTGGCATGCTTTAACTACATTTTCCATAATTATAGGAAATTTATTTTCCCACATTTCTGAATTAGCAGGTAGACCCACAGCAAAATATACAATTTCGCTTCCTTTAACGGCTTTATAAGTATCCTCGTAGTTCATTAAATCTGCTGCTACTAATTCATCAGTATCATGAATTTTTTTAGGCTTTCTGCCAACTAATCGAATATCTTTAGTATAGTTATTATAAATTTCCTTTGCTATTTCTTGTCCAATTTGTCCATTACTTCCTAATACCGTTTGCATTGTCTACATCTCCTTTTTTACTAAAAAAAGTGAACCAATTCTTTTCATTGATTCACTTTATATAACATCCACTTAAATATGATAAATTAACGATTTTATTATTAGTTATTCTTTTTATTAATCCATTTTGTAGATACATCCATAGCAGCGCGCGTCGCATTCGTTTGATCCATAGAATTTACCATAACAAAATCATGAATAATACCTTGAAATCTCATTTGCGTTACCTCTACACCAGCTTCTCTTAATTTATTTGCATACGCTTCGCCTTCATCACGTAATACATCAGCTTCAGCATTTAAAATCATAGCACTTGGTAATCCTTTTAAATCTTCTATTGTTGCTCGAAGAGGGGAAGCTGTTATTTCTGCTCTTTCATTAGGGTCAGTTGTATATTGATCCCAAAACCATTTCATACCTTCTTTAGTTAAATAATAATTTTCTGCAAATTGATTATATGACTCAGTATCAAACTCAGCATTTGTTACTGGATAGTATAGTAACTGTTGGTTAATTGTTAAACCTTTACGTTGTTTAGTCATAATTGTCATAACCGTAGCCATATTACCGCCTACTGAGTCCCCTGCAACTGTAAGCTTATTGATATCTAGGTTTTTCTCCTCTGCAACTTCTTTTAATTGTTGTAGAACATCGTAATTTTGTTCAATTGCTGTTGGGTACTTCGCTTCGGGTGAAAGTGTATATTCAGGAAAAACAACGACCGAATTCGTTCTTACGGCTAACTCTCTAACTAGCTTATCGTGTGTTTTAGCATTGCCGAATACCCAACCCGCACCGTGTATATAGAAAATGACAGGCAGTGTATCTTTAATTCCTTCTGGACGTATAAAACGCACTGGCACATCTCCAAATTTTTCAGTTGTAAATGTTGTATCTTTAATATCTACATTGTATTTTTCGACTGGGGATGATTGCACTTCTTCCAATAAGGCTCTACCATCTTTAGGTTCCAATTCATAAATACGAGGATGCGGTTTATTAGCCTCACTAAATTCTTGAGCAGCTTGTTCCAAAACTACTTTATTGACCATAATTAACAATCTCCTTCAACATTAAAATTTTCTCTCTATAAGAGGATAATAGTATTATACTATCCATATGTTTAAACATATAAACATATGGGCTAAAATTTTTTATATAGTTTCTTTGTTTTTTATATTCTCTTCAAGAGAAGTGGTGAGCTCTTTGAGCCAAAGTAACGCGTCTTCTAAATCAGAACTATAATATCTTTCTAACCCTTCTTGTTTAACTGTCAATAACCCAACCTCATACATTAATTTCAAATGATGTGATACTGCTGGACGTGAAATTGGCAATAGTTCAGTTATTTGATTCACAGTAAGTTGTTCTTCTCTGCATAACAACACAAGTATTTGTTGACGTTTTTCATCTTGAAGTATATTTAATAATTTTGACCCTTTCTTAAAAACCTCTAATGTCTTCTCTTCCATTCCACCACTCCTTAAGATGTAATAATAAGCATACTTATTAAACACTTCTTTGTCATAGATGTCAACCATCAGTCCATCCCATAAAGTATTCATATCTTGAGTTTCTTCTTCAATATTTTTTGATTTAATTACAAAGTTATTTTTTAGATAAAAACGAATTGCTCTCACATTCTTCTCATATACATATAACTTCAATGTGTTATTGTCATTTTTTAATTTTTCTAGAAATAACTTTCCTATACGTTTATTTCGGTAACTATCTTTAATAAAAATACTATATTCACTTAACTAATCTTGCCTATTAATTATATTTTCTTTAGTAAACAATTCCAAAACTACAACTGCACCAATCAATTAAATATTCTTGACTTTTAATTTATATAAATTAAAACTAACTCCTTCTAAGAAATATCTATATAGATTCTCCACAATTCATTCCACCAGAATTTTATAAATTTAATTTATATGGTATTATTTTTATATAATAAACATTTCATAAAATGAGGGGGCTAATATGAAAGAATATCTATTGTTGTTAGGTGCAGATCAGTTTCTCAGAGAACGGTCTTATGCAGGGGGTAAAGCAATCGGAGATTTTCAAATTTGGACAGCTATTAAAAATGCGAAATATCAATATAATTCATATTTTGATTATTGTATTAATGCCAATCCTTTAAGCTATGAAGAATTAAAAAATGAAATAGCTTATCATAAATCTCAAGGGTACGAACCAAAAGCTATCGTTCCTTTAAATGATTGGACGCTAAAAGTTGCCAATAGGCTAAATCAAGACTCCGGTTTGCCTTACCTCGAAGAACAAATTATCGATGCATGTAGAAATAAAAGCATTATGAAAACAATATTTGAAAAAGTCAGTATTCCTACACCAAAGTCTATGTATTTTAATAATGCTTTACAATTACAGCAGCTAATGAATGAATTTAATTTTCCAGTAATTATAAAGCCGGTTGATTTTGGAGGTAGTGGCGGCGTTTACTTAGCCAATAATAAACAAGAATGTATGGATGTCTATGCTAAATCGAAACAAATTATGGAGGTTTATGCAGATGACTTCCAAGTATCTAAAAGTGAATTTCTAATCGAAGAATTTATTGATAGTGATGACGAAGTTTCAGTTGAAGTATTGTGCGGCCACAATTTCTATGAAGTTATTACTGTTACAGAGAAATATTTATCTCCTAGACCGTGGTTTACTGAAATGGGTCATTTAGTTCCCAGTTTCAGGTATAAAGATATAAATATTAAAGACCTTGCAATACAGGCTTGTAAATCTTTAGGTATTACACGTGGCGTCGCTCATGTCGAAATAAAAATAAAAGACAACAACCTCTATGTCATAGAAGCTGCAGCTAGACCTGGTGGCGATGCTATTATGGATTTAGTCGAATCTTCTTATGACATTAACCCCTACAAACTTCATATATCTATGTATATTAATAACGAAGTAAAACCTGCATATGCATTTACGCCCCAAAAAACGTCTGCCATAGCATTTATGAAAGCACAAAAAGATAAGATAATGCATATTCATTATCCAGATGTATCAAAAGATACTGAAATCAAAAAAATAAATGTATTTAAAAATGTTGGGGATACCGTAGCTGATCCTGAAAATTGGAGTAATCGTGAGGGGCTTATTCAATTTAACTGGCCTGAGTTACCAACTACAAAAACATACAAACATATTCACAAAGCTAATGAATTAGCAAATAAAATTTTTGATTGCAGTGATGCTCACAATGACTAACTATTTAACTACTACTGCGCTATACCGATTTATCTGCGGTGGTTTAATCCTCATTATAAATTGGGAACTAGCAAATCCTGAATCTACCAGTGAGTTAGCCATTGCTACAATTCTTTCATTTGTTCCAGCAATATTCACTCCATTTTTAATTAAGTTATATTTTAAAAATTATTCAGGTGCTGGCCTTACAAAATTATCTTTCTTAATACTATTTTATATAGTCATCGTCATAACGGTATGCTATCAAAATGCACTACAATTAATTATTCTAAACTTTACTGTATGGATTGTATTTTTTCTATTGGAAACAAGTTTAGAATTTTGGTTTTCACAATTAGTTGAAAAGAAAAGTGAACTATTTATTAACCAATATAGTTCACTTTCAATGACAATAAATCAAGTTGCATTAATGATAGGTCCTGTATTTACTTCAGTAATTATTAAATTTATTGCACTGCGTTGGATATTTTTGATGTATGCCTTAATCTATCTACTTCTTTACTTTGCCATTAGGAAACAAAATAAGGATAATCAGCTTCTTTCTAAAGATGGGAAAGTTTATACTAAAGAAACTGTAAAATTTACACATTACTTCATAAGTATGCTTATGTGGCCAATATTAGGGACTATCAACTTCATGTTACCTACCTTTACAACTTTTAAGCGTGGAGAAGTTCATGAAGTCGCACTATTGGACTGTGCTTTAGGCCTAGGAATGGCTTTGATTGGGATGATACTCAGCAAATTTCTATCTCATAATTGGTTGCACTTATTTTTTATAGTAAGTATTTCTATCACTGTCTTGTGGTATTTGGCTGAAGACGTGTTTGTAGTTAAACTGCTATTAATGTTATTGTTCGGTTTCACTTTTGGTGGCGCTAGAATTATATTCAGGAAAACCATTGTTACAGCATATTCGAGTCATACTGTAAAACACATTTATTCCCTGGGAAATGCTTTAGGTCTTCCAATCCTTGCACTCTGTATTTATCTAAGTATATTAAATTTGAACTTTGTTTGGTTACCATCATTTATTTTATTAATTATACTGATGCTTTTGTTGAAAATTGATATTTCAGAACATAAATATCTTTGACTAAATCAAAAATCCTCCTATAATATGCGGTTATCTACAATATAAGCCCTTCATATTGATGAAGGGCTTTTTTAAGTTATTTGAATAAATCAATTGATTTCATTAACTGATGAAAATCTTCAATTTTATGTATTTTATTCAACTTATACCAGTATTCCAATGTATCTGATTCAAATACGTTTATCTTTTTCAAAACTTCCTTAGCAAATTCTATTGGCGCAATACCTGACGCAGTAATTAAATTTTCATCAGACACAGTCGACCTCATTTCAAAATATTTTTCACCCTTATAATTAGGACATATCATCTTAGTATATTCCAAATTATTACTTGTGTGTTTCCTAGCATCTAAATAGCCTCTACTAGCTAAAGCGTCCACTGCACCACAAATTGCAGGTATAACAACGCCTTCTTCTAATTCACTTCCAATCCTTTCTATGATTGGCTGATGTACTTGGTCATTCCAGTTCGTTCCTCCAGGTAAAATTAAAAGGTCATTACGCTTTAACTTGCACTCATTTTGAGTCATATCTGGCGTTATATGTAATTCACTCATCGTTTTTACTTTTTTCTTATTAGCACCTACAGTAACTATGTTTAATGTGTCTATACTTAGTTTATTTATCTACTTCATTAATAAATGAATCTTTTCCGACTCTATCCATATCATTAATGATTATGATTTTGGTAAACGATTATTTGAAGGTAATTGAATTACATTGTTTGTAGCCATATAAATATCCTCCGATTAGTTAAGTAGTAATTTCTATATATTTATATCTACAAAAATGAGTATGTAAATGGTAAGGTGATTATTTTTAAAGAAGTTGTTTGAAATATAATTTTTTAAAAAAGAATGTAGATTTTACTTTTTGTTTAATTTATGTAAGTATGATAAAGAAAGAATATATAAAGGAGAGTTCAAATGAAGGATTGGAAAAACTATCAGAAAGCTTTATTCATAATAAGTGTAATCTTTTTTCTAGGATTCTTATTAGATTTCATTGGTGTATTTTCATTCGGAGAAACTTTTAGATTAGTATTTTTATTCATATTTACTCTTTCAACGTCAATATATCTTTTTGAACGTGAAAAGATTGCTTCAATTTTATTTATCATTAGTTCAATTTTAATATTATTAGGAATAGTTTTTTAAATTAAAAAGAGGGGTATAATCCCCTCTTTTGTGTTTATATTAATAAGGTTTTGCCCATGTAATTTTGTATACCCACTTTTTAACAGGTTTTTGATATGGATTTTCTCTAACTAATCTCTTAGTTTTAGTTCCACCAACTTTTACACCTTTAAAGTTTCCACCTCTAATAATCTGAGAAATTACAGTGAAAGCACCAGAAGTAATTGTTGCTCCAGAACCTAAACTGAGAATACCACTAATAATTGTAGTGACTCCACCTATTGTTACAGCTGTATTTGCTAGCTGACCTTTAGTAACTTTACCTGACCATTTTTGCGTTGCTTCGGCACTATATGTCGTTTTTTCTCCAAATTCACTTCTGATTTCTTGAGGATTAAGATCCAGTTTTTTAAGTTCTTCATCGGTTAAAGAATTTGGATTAATACTTACAGGCCCCTCTGCATTTTTAAAATCTTCATATGTAGTTACTTCTTTAGGTGCATTTTGTTCATTAGTTTGAAGGTTTGTTTCTGCTGGATTTTCAGTACTTTGTTCTGCGGCATCAATTGCTGGACTTGCAACCATTAGTAAAGCTGCTGCTGACATACTACCTAAAATTGACTTAGAAACGAATTTCTTCATAATAAAAAGACACTCCTTAGAAAATATTTGTGGTACAACTTTATTAATATCATATTATGTTGCTATATCATTAAATATTTCCTAAGTGTCTGTTTTTAGGCCGTAAGTGTCTTATGAATTTATAATAAAATAAGACTTTCATTCTAGATATTTAGAACAAATTCTCAAGAACTAGTTAAAAGACATCTTGAAGCATCGTATATATTTTATGTCCATTTGGCAAATGATAATGATTAATTATTTAGATAAATATAACTCGCATAATAATCATCGCATATGTAATCGTTATTTCTAAAAATCCAGGTTTATCTATAGTTTTCCTATATAGCATTGCTTGTTTCCAATAAATAGGATATGAGTTAAATCATTAATTTAATGAATCACATACTAATGTAAAGTGGCTGATAGTCAAAACTGAATTAAAACCTAACAGGGACAAAAAGTATATTTACATGATATATACAATTTTAGGTCAAAACTTATAATTTTTACCAATGTCATTAACAAGGGAATCTTATCAAAAAACACATCACTTGTGATACGCTTCCCCTTATCAATGATATTGCTAAAAAACACTCAACGATTTATTCGTTAAGTGCTTTCGAGCAATTCAAATCGTATTATTTTTAATACTCTTCATTTTATTCATTCATACTTATATATTCAGGGCATTACATCCATATTCATTGATACTTGCGTCAAATCATATACTAATATTACGTTTTCCAACAGTTTCTTAAATTTCTCCATAGGCGGCATCTCCTTCAAAAATCTAAATCTTAAAATTGTAGTCAATAATATTATGAATATAAAATACCCGGATTTTAATCCCCCAAATATATAAAATTCTAAAAAGTTCTTTTTCAACTTTTCATTATTAGTATATCATTTATTGTTGCGATGAGACTAATTGAAGATAATAATCTAATATTGAATACTTCATAAGTTCGTTCTTTTCAAAGTATATAAAATTTACTTCCATCACTTCTTTTACTTATAACTAAAATACACTCTCTACTATAATAAACTAATTAGAAGCTAACTTTTAATTCTCGCCAATTTACTATGACACATTAAATTAGAAATAAGAGTTACATATTCAACAATATCTAAAAAATTGCGACTGTACTTCATTTTTTATGATATATTCAAACTATACATAAGTAATCTAGCAATACTAGCCAGACCTATTTAATTATATTCATCAATATTTATACATATAAAGTCACACATATAGTAGGAGTACAAATGACAAAGGAACTTAAAATTGAAAATCAATTTATACAAATATTAAGTGAAAAAGAAAATCAATGGCGTTATAGAGAAGATATTAAATCAGAGTCTGATTTATGGCATAATTTCAGAGCACATTTGAATCGTTTAAATATATCTATATTAAAAGATAAACCTATCACAGATAATGAATTTAAAAATATTAAAGTAGAATTTCGTAGATTAACCGCTTCCCCATTTTTAGCTTCACAATGGTTACGTGGTGAAAATGGTATTGCTCAGATTGCTTTAGAGCGAGATAGTGGTAAAAAAGTGACATTAGAAGTTTTTAGTAACAAGGACATTGCTGGAGGAAACTCATCATATGAAGTAGTTAACCAAATTATCCCTGATACAGAGCGTAAATCACGTGGAGACGTTTCACTATTAATTAATGGTATACCGGTCATTCACGTAGAATTAAAAAGTGAAACAGCTAAAGATGGGTTTATGCAAGCTTTTCACCAAATCCAACGATATGATGCAAATGGTTTTTTTAATGGAATTTATGCTGCCACTCAATTATTCGTAGTTTCAAATAAAGTGGATACTCGCTATTTTGCTCGTCCAAGTCAAAATACACCTGAAGCCTATACACGTACAGAAAAATTCTTATTTAATTGGCGTACAGAGGATAATATTCCTGTACCAAATTTATTTGATTTCACTCGTTTAGTATTGCGTATTCCTAATGCGCATGAACTCATTAGTCAATTTTCTATTTTAGTAGATGACAATAAGAGTCAAAAATTTCTAATGGTTCTACGTCCATATCAAATACATGCTATTCGAAAAATCCGCGAAAATGCTGCAAAGCATGAAGGTGGGTTTATTTGGCATGCTACTGGTTCAGGTAAAACTATAACAAGTTTCATTGCGACTAAATTGTTAGCTCAAAATTTAATAGGTGTAGATCGTACTGTTATGATAGTGGACAGAACCGATTTAGATGAACAAACAACAGGAGAATTTACAAAATTCGCTTCTGAGTTCCATACGGGTCAAAGCATTGGAGATGCACCTAATAATACGCTTATTGTAGGTATTAAAAATCAGAGACAACTCACGAAAAGTTTACTTTCGAAAAAAAGTAATAATACTATCTTAGTTTCAACAATACAAAAACTATCAGCAGCGATGCGCTCAGCTCAAGAAGAAAGTAATTTAAAAGGTATAAATCGTTTTGAAAAATTGCGTGGTGAACACATTGTTTTTATCGTTGATGAAGCACATCGTGCGGTGAGTGATGAAGAAATGCGCCGTATTAAAAAGATACTACCTCATTCAACTTGGTTTGGTTTAACAGGTACACCTATTTTTGAAGAAAATCAAAAACAAGAAAATGGGACATACGCACGAACAACAGACCAACAATATGGTCCTTTATTACATGCTTATACCACTAAAAATGCAATGGATGACAAAGCAGTTCTTGGTTTTCAAGTAGAATATCATTCATTACTAACAAATGATGAACAAGCAGAGATTGTCTCACGACTTAATAATAAAAATGTCCCTGAAGATTTATTGCAACAGGAAAAATTATTGAAGACGGAAGTATATGAAAATGACGACCACATCCGTGCTATGTTACATAAAATATTCAATCGTCGTAGTATAATCAAAAAATTCAATGTCCAAAATGGTTACCCTACTATGGCAGCTATTTTGACAACTCATTCAATCAAACAAGCAAAGCGCATTTATTATATGTTACAAGAAATGAAAGAAAATGGAACGCTCTTTACGGGACGCCCATATGATGAACGCCATCAATTAATTGATCCCGGATTCCCGAGAGTAGCTATTACATTTTCTACAAATCCTGATCAACAAGAAATCAATACTGCAGATGATGAGCTATCAAAAATTATGGAAGAATATAGTCAATTATTTAATATTACGCCCTATACAGATGAAAAACTTTATAATAAAAATATTAATAAACGATTAGAACGTAAAGAAAGACAATATCAAAAAAATGGAGAGTGGCTTGATTTAGTCATTGTAGTAGATCGATTACTAACAGGCTTTGACTCTCCAACTATTCAAACACTATATATTGATCGTGAAATGAAATATCAAAAGCTTCTACAAGCTTTTTCTCGTACGAATCGTATTTACCCTGGAAAAGATTACGGTATGATTGTAACATTCCGAAAGCCCACTTTAATGAAAGAAAATGTAGCAAAGACCTTTGAGTTATTCTCAAATGAAAAGCAAAATTTCAAAGATTTAATCCCAAAAGAATATACAGAAGTACGTTCAGAATTTGATGACTTAGTAAACAACTATCAACAAGCAGAGGCTGAATTAGAAGAAAACCCTAATGATTTAAAGGCCATGATAAACCAAGTTAGCGCCTTTCAACAATTAGAAAAGACCTTTAAAGCGCTCAAAAGTTATGATGATTTTGAGAAAGACGCAGAATCATTAGAACACATAACAGACGAAATACCCACATATAAAGGAAAAGCAGAAAATTTACGTGCAGCTATTAAATCACAAGCTGTTGAAGATGGTAACAAAGAAATAGAACAATTATTAGAAGACATCGAATTTTCATCAAATTTAAATGCAAGTCATGAAGATACTGTAGATAGTTTTTATATCAATCAATTATTGAAAGATATTCAAAACAATAATCCAGATGCAATAGATAAATTTGATAAAGAAATTAAACGTAAAGACCCTCAAGTCCAATCTATGTATTATGACTTAAGAAAAGAACTACTAGAAAAAAGCGACGATATTGACGCTGTTGACCTTAAAATTCAAAAAATACAAAGTAAAATTCATGAATTAACACAAGAAAAATCTATTGAATATGGCTTGTCTTACGAGACTTTAATATCTGCTCTAAATGAATATCAAAGTGATAAAAAAGATATTCCTTATTTACCACAACTGTTAGATACAATGGAGATAACTAAAGAAGATTTTGAATATAAAACAGGCGAAAAATATCGCCGTCGTACAAAAGTAATAGAACAATTATTAACTGATTTATTTGATACTATTCAGACATGGAAAGAGGAATTATAATGGCAACAACACTTAAACAACAATTATGGGCATCTGCGGATATTTTGCGCGGTAAAATGGATGCTAGTGAATATAAGAACTATTTACTTGGACTAATTTTCTATAAATATCTTTCAGATGCTGAACTACGTGAAGTATATGAACAAGAAAACGGACAAACGACTACATATCCAAATCGAGAAGTGCAATATAAGATATTATCGGAATGGTATGAAGAAGATAGTAAAGATTTAAAAGAAATCATTCAATTACAAAAAGGATACTTTATTGAACCTGATAAATTATTTTATAGTTTACGTAAAAAATCAGATAGCTACGATTTAAAGTTAGCAGATTTACAGACAGCTTTTACAACGTTGGAACAGCAAGGAGAACTTTTCAGTGGTTTATTTTCCGATATTGACCTTGATTCTACAAAATTGGGGGCTACTAGACAACAACGTAATGTAACAATTACGGAAGTTTTACGTGCCTTAGATGAAATTGATTTATTTGAACATGGTGGCGACGTCATTGGTGATGCTTATGAATACTTGATTGGACTATTTGCGGCTAGTGCAGGTAAGAAAGCTGGAGAATTCTATACACCACAAGCAGTGTCACATATCATTTCGGAAATTACATCCATTGGTCAAGAAGATCGAGTACCATTCCATATTTATGATCCAACAATGGGGTCAGGTTCTTTAATGTTAAATATTCGTCAATTTATTAAAAACCCTAAACAAATACACTATCATGGACAAGAATTAAATACGACAACATTTAATCTAGCACGAATGAACTTAATTCTACACGGTGTAGATAAAGACAGAATGCGTCTCAAAAATGGTGATACTTTAGACGCTGACTGGCCAACTGAAGAACCCCACCAATTTGATTCTGTTGTAATGAATCCGCCTTATTCAGCAAAATGGTCAGCATCAGACAAATTTTTATCAGATGCTCGTTTTGAACGCTTTGGTCGATTAGCACCTAAGGGTACTGCCGATTACGCCTTTCTTTTACATGGTTTTTACCATTTGAAAGATACAGGTACAATGGGAATTGTATTACCTCATGGAGTACTTTTTAGAGGAAAAGCTGAAGGCGTTATCCGTCAAACATTGTTAGAGTCAGGAGCGATTGAAGCTGTTATTGGCTTACCAGCTAATATATTCTATGGTACAAGCATTCCAACAACAGTTATTATTCTTAAGAAGAACCGTAGCAATCGTGATGTACTATTTATTGATGCATCTCAAGACTTCGAAAAAAGGAAAAACCAAAACTTCTTGTTAGAAGAACACATCGATAAAATCATATCAGCATATAAACAACGAGAGAATATTGATAAATATGCATACGTAGCAAGTTTAGAAGAAATTGAAGAAAATGACTATAACCTTAATATACCAAGATATGTCGATACATTTGAAGAAGAAGAATCTATTGATTTAGAACAAATTCAAATAGATCTGAATCAAATAGATAGTGAAATCGTCGATGTTGAAAAAGAAATTAATAGCTACCTAAATGAATTAGGAGTGTTAAAACATGACTAATGAAACTAAGAATGTACCTGAGTTAAGATTCCCAGAGTTTAGTGAGAAATGGAGTATAAATATATTTGGTGATGTTGTAACAAATAAAAGTTCTAAATATACTCCTAAAAAAACTGAAACGCTTATTGATATAGAATTGGATAGTATTGAATCTAATACAGGTAGATTAATAAAAAATTACACCTCAAACGACTTTAGTAGCCAAAAGAACGTATTTAAGCAAAATCAAGTATTATATAGTAAACTTCGACCATATTTAAATAAGTATTATTTTCCTAACTTTGATGGTGTATGCACTTCAGAAATTTGGGTTCTAGATTCTAAATACAGTTCGACATTATCCAACGAATTTTTATATTACTTTATTCAAACAAATAAATTTAAAGAAGTAACTAATAAATCATCTGGTTCTAAAATGCCTAGAGCTGACTGGAATTTAGTTGGAAACATGAGGTTTAATATCACTAGTTTAAAAGAACAACAAAAGATTGGTAACTTCTTCAGCAAACTCGATCGACAAATCGAGTTGGAAGAACAAAAATTAGAAAAGTTAGAAGAACAGAAAAAGGGATATATGCAACAAATATTTTCACAAGAACTTCGCTTTAAAGACGATAATGGGAATGAATATCCAAGATGGCGAGAAACTAGTATTAGAAATACTTTTGATAATAAAGGAGGAACTGCATTAGAAAAAGAATTTGATAATAATGGGACACATAAAGTTATTAGTATTGGTAGTTATTCTATGAATAGTACATATAATGAACAAAATTTAAGAATTAAAAAAAATAAATTTACTGAAAATTATCTTCTTAACGAAGGCGACTTAGCTATGGTATTAAATGATAAAACTAAAGAAGGTAATATTATTGGCAGATCGATATATATCGATGAGAATGATAAATACATTTATAATCAAAGAACCGAGAGACTAATACCAAACAATAGTAATAATAATAAATTTTTATGGTATTTAATGAATAGTGAGCAAGTAAGAAATAAAATTAAACGAATGATGCAAGGAGCTACGCAGGTATATATAAATTATAATTCGATTAAAGATTTAAATATTTATTTACCTGTGCTTGAAGAACAAAACAAAATAGAAAATTTCTTGAGAGATATATTTAAACTTATAAAAAATCAATCAGACAAAGTTGAGTTACTAAAAGAACGTAAAAAAGGCTTTTTACAGAAGATGTTTGTGTAGTTCTGATAACGACCTATTATGTAAACTATGTAGAAAATCAAAGAACAACCATAAATACCAATCATCAATACAATAACAAATCATAATGCGGTTAGAGAAGTAATTCTCTAACCGCATTTATTAGTATCCTCGTTCAATTATTCTTTGTTTTTCCTTCTCCAGTTCAGGAATGTCTTCTTCATCTGGTAACGCATCTATATAATCTAACCCTAGATGATTTAATGCTGTTTCTAAATCAACATCTTCATTTTCCATGTATTTCCAAACTTTCAAACTAGTATATTCATCATAAACCTCATTGTAATGGTAATTACCAACAATCATTTTATCACCCTTCGTTATGTAATTAAGCTTATTCTAAACTAAAGGTCAATGTTGGTCGATATTTTATCCTTAATGATTTTCCCCTCATCTATTCATTCTTAAATTTAATAATTACCATCTTGACCATTTGCACGAGCTTCTACTTGACCTCTTAAAAAACAATATAATCATCAGACACCTCTTCAGCTTCATCCACAACAACAGCTTGATTTTCAGTCATACCTCTTTATATGCCTCAAGAAATTCATCATCTGTCATATTTTTTGCCTCCTCATCTGTATGTTTAGGTTGATTTCCTTCGTTATTCTCATCATTAGTATCAATGCCTTTGGTAGCTACTTGGAATTCCCCTTTTTTCTTGGTTCTCTAGTTCAAGCGTTATTTCATCTCTAGTAATAACTCCGTCACTATTTATATCATTTTTCATAATATTATTCGGATCATCTGAATTGTCTGTATTTTGTTCATTGGTGGGTGATATTTGTTCCTGATTTGTGTTTTCTTGATTTTTACTAGCTTGATTACTTTTATTCTTTTCTTTTTTATTCGTGGTATTTTACTTTTTGTCAGCATATTTAGCTTTTTTTAAGCTCTAAATCTTTATAACTCCCATATGCAAATACAACAATATGTAGTCCATAGCCTCTATGCTCCCCTTTAGAAGAGTAGCCCTTTTCAAAAATTTGATGTGCTAATTCACCATTTAGACCTAAGCCTTAATCTACAATATCTATGATTAAGGCGTTATTTATATATTTCAAATGTACGTCAATTGTTTTCTCACTAATAACAGTTGCGCTTAAAGAATCTATACTATTATCTATTAAATCACCTATAATCGTAATCATTTCATGAGTAATATATGCTTCGGTTCAGGAATCATTGTATGGCTGATAATAGACAATTTAATATTCTGCTCTCTCGTCAAACTTAATTTGCCAATTAAGAATCCCGCTAACACAGGACCTTTAATCTTCAACGTAATACTACCATTCCCTTGACTACCTAGTTCAATAATCACATGTATATACTGTTTTAAATCCTCATAATGTTCCATTTGCAGCAGGCCAGAAATCACGTACGACCTGTTACTAAACTCGTTTGACTGCGCATGTAATGTATTAGCATATGTCTTCACACCTACTAACTGTTCCGAAAGTTTGTTCACCTCTGTTTTGTCTCTATAAGTACGGATTATCTTCAAAATGATCCAGTAGGCTTTGTAGATTTTTACCATAAACGTTTCTTATAGCTGATAAGTAAACGAACCTTGTTCATCAATGGATTGCTCAACTAGAACAAGACAATTATTCATTAGGTGTCATTACCCAAAATATCGATGCCTGCATTCTGATGCGGGGAGTCTTAACGTAGACGAACTGAATGGCACGTTAAATCAATTCCATTGTATTGACTGCCATAAGGCATATTTCAAAATTATATTATGGAACAGCATTTACGCGATTGTGAAGTGTGCAGTAGTCTTATTAGACCTGATATTGTACTTCATAGGGAATTATTAAATCAAATTACAATATATAATGCACTGGATAAAATAAATGATGATGATACTTTAGTCGTCTTAGGTTCATCACTCTTAGTCCAACCAGCAGCAGGACTTATATCGAACTTTAAAGGACAAAATCTAATTATCATTAATAATGTCCCTACACCTTATGATAACTATACAACTTTAGTCATTCATGACGACATGGTCAAAGTGGTTAATGAACTAGAATATGTAGAGTGAATTGTGTAGTGAAGTTGCTTTAGCTTTATATAAGTTGATAATCAGTAAAATCTTAGCCTTAATCCATTAAGTATTAAACTTAGTGGATTAAGGCTTTTGTTTATATTTCAAAAATTTCCAGAGTTTTGATAGTAGAGAATGGTTTAGTAACTTCTTCCCAATTCGACATTAGTGCTTTTTTTCATACTGTATCAAACACAATCAATTATAATTTAGAATTAAATACCATATTTTTATATTATCAAGTTTCAAAAACCAAAGTCTCTTACCCCCTAGCTAATCTATTTCTTTTCATTGAAAAATTAACTAACATAAAAAACTTCACTTTAAAAATGTTATTCTTTAAAAAAAGCATATATAATTATATTATGTGTTATAATTTTTAATTGTTTATATTTATGAATTAGTAAGGAGGAGAGTTTATTGAGTGATTCTTCACTTGGAGTACTAGTAAGCATAATTTCATTGTTAGCCCCTCTGTGTATTACTTTTTGGAATTTGATTAAAGATAAAAGTGAAATAAATATTAAAGTGCTAGGTATTAGTATAGCTAGTAGTTTTTTTATGATATTCATAGTTTCTATGGCTGATATTTTTGTGATAGCTATCTGTTTTCTTATAAATAATCAAATTACAAATGATATTATGATGGGAATAATGGTCATTTCAAACGTAGTTATGGCATATATAGCTTTAGCAATGTATATTATAAACTCATTTTATAAAGAAAAGTTTGCATACTATATTTTTGCAGATATTAGTTTGTCGAAGAAAAAATTTGAGAATATCTATAAAAATATTGATGATTCCTTTAAATCAGTAAGTAAGTCACTAGTAAATGGTGATTATAAAATTGAGTCTCAATTAAAGGAGATCGAAGAAATTAATAAGGGTATTGAGAAACAAAAATCTATTACAACAAAATTTCGAATATTCAGTCGTCTAAGTTGGTCTTTTGTCCCTTTTGGTGCAATTATTATCATTCAAGTTTTATTTGAAAGTAGTTTTGATACTTGGTATGTATATTTAATTGTTTGTATATGTTGTTTATCTTTAAATTCTTGGCTTATTTATATTGATAGGATGATTGAAAAAGGTAAAATTTCTTTAACTCAATCAATAACAAAAAAACATCTGAATAATTATCGGAAAATTATTAACAAAAATAACCAATAAGTACTATTTCAATTCATCAAGTTTGGAGGTTGTGTAATGATAAGTATAGGTGAATTTAATTTAACGCCAGCTATTACTTCTATAATTACTACAATTATAGGTATTTTCATCAAAATAATTTTAAGTAAATATTTTGATGGTAAAAAATGGGACTACTATTCATATATTGGAATGTTATTAGTCATATTAATATCACTAACCGTAGTTTTAATCAGCTATTATTATTATTTAACGTTACCAATTTATAATAATTTATTCGCAATAGCTATGTTTTTATTCAATTGTATTGCTCTAGTATTTTTCGCTCTTGGAACCTTTTTAGTGATAAAAAGATTAGAAAACAATTTTACAATTTATATTGATAATAATAAAAAAGTGTTTGTGAAAAAATCTTTGAATAAGAATTTTTACAACGATATGTTGTTACTTGAAAATGATATAGATTTAAAAAACGAATTGAAAAATGACGTGCATATCATTTTCAAAAAATTATATAAGGGAGAAAAATTTACATATTACAGTAAAGAAGGTAACTCATTTACAGAGGTTAACTTTACATATTATAAAAATTCTTTTAAAAGACTTAAATTGCTTTCATTAAAAAAATTACGATGTTTTTCTATCATGATTATATTAATATTAACAATCAATATAGGATTATTAACTCTTAATTTTTTAAGTAATAATAATGAAACTTTGACTATAATAACTGCTTTTACTTTGCTCATTATTAATTTTATTGGTTCTATTGTTTTTATAATCATATCAGTTAGAATGACCGTTGATATTTTAGAAGATAATATAAAAAAACAACTAAAAATAGTTGAATTCATTAACAAAAAAATTAAGTAATCAATTAATTGTATATTAAAAATTAAATAACATATTTCATCTATACTGATTTTCAATTTTATGATTGAAACTTGTTTATGTTTATATGAGTTACTAATAAATTTGCCGAGGTCCAACTAATATAATTCGACTTACCGAAAATCGATACGTCTGTATACTTACAGATGGTATAATAGTGGTGTCGCTTATCTCTCTGGCGTCAATTTGACGTAGGGAGGAGATGCATACGCAAATGACCGACATCTTTGTAAACATCATGACCACAGCAGCAAGTGGTTGCATCGTTGCTTTATTTGCGAACTGGCTACGCAAACGCAACGATAAATAGGCGACTAGTCACACTAAAAAATCCCCTAACTACTGGCCTAGTTAGGGGATTTGGTGCATACATGAACAACATCTTTGTTAATTTTATTATAACATCATAGAATTGAATATTACAAGGTATTATCCATTGTGTATTTCCTTCCTATTTAAGAAATAATATTAATAAAATTAACTCACCCTGTAGTTTACATAATAGGTCGTAATTGGATAGGAATCTCACTCTTTGGTCTATCTCTAACAATAATTCTCCAAAGACTGTTCTTGCTCTTTCATTAGTAACTAATAAATTATTAATAACCATTTCAGCTATAAGTATTTTGAAAGCACTATTAAAATCGTTTGAAAATGGAGTTATATAGATAAATTGTTTATTTAATCTTTTTATTAGTTAAATCCGAAAGAAAAATTTCCCTTTTATCTATGCTTTCTCCTGACATTAGATTTTTCTCAATTATAGAAATTTTTGATAATTAAAACCTTTATATTATGAACAACTTATTTTTTAGTTTCATTTGTGATACGCTTCTGCGTATCGGTTAATGATGCGGTTTTTTATACTTATATGAATTTTAATGATTCTCATACTTTTTTATATGAACTTATTGTATCACTAACTAATTACTCTATTGAAAAATTACATCATGATCATTAATTATTGCGGTCCAACGTGTTGATGACGCGTTGGACCTTTATTTGAATTTATTCATAAATATATATTATCTTCATGGAGATGAATACTATGGTCAAAGCCATTGGTTACTTACGTCAAAGTACACTCAAACAACAATCTCTAGCAGCACAGAAACAGACCATCAAAGCACTAGCCAAAAAACACAGTATTAAACAAATCACTTTTTATAGCGATAAGCAATCAGGACGCACTGATAAGCGGAATGATTATCAACAAATTACTGAACTGATTCAACAGGGACAATGTGACGTATTATGTTGCTATCGTCTGAATCGACTTCATCGTAACCTAAAAAATGCATTAAAACTCATGAAATTGTGTCAAAAGTATCATGTTCATATCTTAAGCGTTCATGATGGCTACTTCGATATGGATAAAGCATTCGATCGGTTAAAGCTCAATGTTTTCATCAGTTTGGCTAAACTCGAATGTCCGTAAGAGGAATAAATAGAGTTAAAAGAGAATTTGGATTTGTATGAATGGCATTCAATATAAGAAAAGTAGCGGCTCAACCAGCTAAAAATAATCAAAAAATTTATAAAAAAAGACAATTTCTATATTAATTCAATAGAAATTGTCTTTGTACATGTTCAAACACTTTATAACCTTTATTTATTACAAATATTATTTATCTTTATTTTTAGAGTAAATTAATATTTAAATGGATCTTCTACATCTTCTTTTTTTAATTTATTCTCTGGATTAGAATTTGAATCTTTTTTTTCAAAGGGATCATTACTTATTACATTTTTTCCTTTACTTTCTTTCTTTCCATCTTGATATTTATTTCTATTATTGATGCCATATTTATTATTTTTAGGTTTACTAGTTAATAACATAATACCAGCAATCAACCATAAAATAGCACTAATAAAATTTGGAATTAAAACTAAGACGCCTAGAACAATTAATAATATACCTGCTAGTTTATTATCATTAATTATTCTAGTAACTACTATTATTGCTATTATCAAAAATATAATAGTAAGTATATATGTTATTATTATTATCGTATTATCTGTTTTAGAGCCATTTGGTGCAGTATACATTCCTATAATACCAATGGTCACTAATAAAAGTCCTATGATATGTATAGCTATTCCTGTCCATATCAAACTTTTTTCAATTGTTCTCTTCAATTAAATCTCCTCCTCTAATTTTTTTAATTTATTTATTATTTTTTGAATCTCTTGCTTTTTATTTTCGTACCAATCTATAGACCAAATATTTTCAATATTCCAGCCTAAGCTTTTAAGCATACTAGGTTGTATAATGTTTCTATCAATTGAAGTTTTTGAATTATAATAGTTTTCACCATCTATCAATATTCCAAGTATAAATTGATTATTATTTTTTGGATTTAAAATTCCTATATCTATTTTAAATTCAGAATTTCCTATATTAATTTGACTACTGTAACCTTTTTCTTCTAATTCATTTTGCAAAGTAGTGATAATACTATTTGATTCTCTTACTATATTTCTATTAACAGGTGGGAGTATTCTATAATTCCGTGCATATTCTAAAAAGCCTTTTAAACTTTTTACCCCTTCTGCTTTCGTTCGATTTAAATCTATATCTTCTGGTTCGAATGAAGAAATAACTAACATTTCCTTTCGTGCTCGTGTTACAGCTACATTTAACCTTCTCCATCCACCTTCATTATTAAGTGGTCCAAAATTCATAGTCATTTTTCCTTCTTCATCAGGACCAAAAGTAGTTGAAAATATTATAATATCTCTTTCATCACCTTGAACATTTTCAAGATTTTTAACAAATATACTTTCTTTACTATTAATATTTTTTTCATCTAAATCTGTATTTTTAATTAATTTTTCTTCTAATAAATTTTCAATTAAATTTTGTTGTTGACTATTAAAAGTAACAACTCCTATACTATCCTTACTTTCACTTTTTAAGTGATTAATAAGTAAATTAACAATATAGTTTGCTTCTTCTTCATTTATTCTTCCATTACCTCTTCTATATATACCATTGATATTTTTAAAACTGACTTGTGAGTCTAATTTAGTCGACGAAGGGTAGGTTAATAGATTACTATTGTAATAAGTTCTATTACTAAAATGAATTAAACTTTCATGATTTGATCTATAATGCCACTTCAGATGCTTTTCAGGAAAGTTAGCAGCCAAACAGTCATCTAATAAACTTTCTAAATCTTCCAGTTCAATATTATTTTCATCGATATTGTTAGAACCAAAGAAATTAGTTGGAGGCATTTGTTTAGGATCGCCTACAACAATACAATTTTTAGCTCTGGATATAGCACCTACAGATATATCCGTTGGTATTTGAGAAGCTTCATCAAAAATAATTAAATCAAATTTCGGAAAGTTAGGGTCAATATATTGTGCTGTTGATAAAGGACTCATTAACATTACAGGAAATATATCTTGAATAACATTAGCTGTCTGATTGAATATACTTCTAATTGACTGACCTCTTCCCTTACTGCGTATAGCTTTTTGTAAGGATAAAAAATCATTTTCATATATCTCTTTTGCTCTTTTTGTTTCCAAATTCAAACTCATCTGATTTTTTGTATCTATAATACTTAAATCATTAAATTCTTTAACTTTTTCTTGTAATAGTTTGACTTTTTCTTTCAAATCAAATCCATTAAATGAATCTAAAGTTTCATTTGTTGAAAAATAATAACTAATAAATTGCTCTACTAAAGTTTTCATTAACTGTTTTTCTATGCTAAATTCACTTTGTAATTTAATAAAATTATCTTTTATATTAGTTTGTAAAATTTTTTCTAGTTTTATAAAGTTTTCATTTAATACTGCCCATGTTTTTAAATCATTTATCCCTTTTTTCCAATAATTAGCTATATTGCTTAAGTCTTCTATAGATAGAGTAAGTAAATATAGTTCATCAATATTATAATCATTTTTTAATGAATCAATGTTTTTTTCAAACGAATCTAATCTTTCTTTTAAGTCTTTAAATTTATTATAGTCACTAATTTTTAATTTTAATATTTCGTTTATTTGATTTTGTTTAGATTTTTCAAGCTCTGTTATATTATTTTTTTCTATAAAATTAACTAGATATCTAAGATTATCTAAGTCAGTTAATCTACCTTTCCACGCTTCTCCAAATGATTCTAAGAAATTTTCATTCCTTTTTTGAAGTGTTTTACGCATTTCTTGAAATTCTTGAATTTCTTTTAAATCATTAATAAATTCTTCTTCATCCAAAGTTCTATATTCACGTAATTCATTATTTAAAAGATCTATTAAATTTTTTATTTTTTTATTCTTAAACAAACTTTTTGAATCTTTAATTTCTCTATAATCAGTTAATAAATCACTAACTTTTATATTTAAGGTTTCAGCTGAATATTTATTATTAATTTTATCTTTCAACTCAATATATTTAGTAAGAACACTAGACGCAAACTCAAAAACTGTCTTTAACGAAATACTTTTAGGTTCTATTATCATTTTATTTAGTGTCATTGAACCTGTATATTTTTCTATCATGTTTATTATTTTCTTATAAGAGACTAATGTCTCCATATTTGTACTATTTAAATTACTTTCATTAAACAATTCTGATAGTTGATCAACTATTTTATTGCTAGATTCTACAAAGTCATTAATTAAATATTCAAAATTATCACGTTTCGAAACACTATATTTATTTATTTTAAAAGGTCTTAGGGGATGATTATCTAAGCTGAAACTTAACTTATCTATACTATTGTCTATTAAAATTAATAAATCTTTAATAGTACCTATATCATTAGCAGCAAGTTTTGTCACTATGTCTTTTTTTATGGTAATTATACTTTTTACTTCCTCAAATTGTTCATATCTTTGTATTAAATCATAAACACTAAATCCACTTTTATGTTTTTGATGTAAAGCTTCTACATATTTACTAAGATTATTTTTTAATTCAAATAATTTCTTTGATTTACTTTTGATATCTGCCGAATCATTTTTCATGTTTTTCGAAAGCGTCTTTTCAATTTTATCTAAAAATTGTCTTTTTTTCGTAGTATTCGAATGTAATTCTAATACAAAATCTTCGAATCCTAATTGTGTTAATCTATCTTTTACAACTTCAAGAGCGGCTTTTTTCTCAGCTACAAATAAAACCTTTTTTCCTCTATTAATATTATGTATTATCATATTAGTAATTGTTTGAGATTTCCCTGTCCCTGGAGGACCATGTAATACAAAGCTACTTTCTTCACTTGCCTTTATTGCCTCTAATTGAGACGAATCAACTAAACTACCAACTTTTAAGTTCTTCGGTTCCACTTCTTTCTCAATCTTTTGAGCATCTATATCTTCAATATTTCTATTTGATTTATAATTTCCAGTTATTAAAGCTTCTACATTAGAATTTGAAACAATTTCATTTTTTCTTGATTTCAAATCGTTCCACATTACAAATTTTTTAAATGAAAAATTACTTACTACAGCTATTTCTTCAACGTCCCACCCTTTTTTATCCATGATGGCGTGTCTTATTGTAGCTATAAGTCTCTTTATATCAATACCTTTATCATCTCTTGGTAAATCCACTAAATGTCTTAAATCAATATTAAATTTTTGTTTTAAATATTCTACTAGTGTTACGTTTAGTTGTGGTTCGTCTTCACTTAATTCTAATTGAATATTACTGGTTGCAGTTTTTCTTTCTATAGAGAGAGGTAATAGTAAAATTGGAGCCATATAATTCATATCAATATTTTTTTGGTCATTCCACGTTAAAAATCCTATTGCTAAAAATAATGAGTTTGCTCCGTTTTCTTCTAATGCTAATTTTGCTTTTCTATATAAGTCCTTTAATTGTTTATTTAACATATAATTAGTTAAAAAACTTCGAATTCTACCTTCATTGAAATCAGCATCAATTAAATTTTTATATTGGCTTTCTATTGAATTAGCTTTAAAAAATGACCCACTTGTATTAGTGGTAGATAAATTCTCTGGTTTAGCAATAATAGTGAATTTGTTTGATGTTGATAATTCATCCTCTAAGGTAGCAATGTCATAAACCATTAGTTGTAACGCACTTTTATTCATTCTAAAATTAATTAAAGAGTTTCTTAAAGTAAGATCTAATAAGTTTTTACTCCAAATATCTGTCTTTTCTCTAGGATTTATCTTATAATTAATCTCTTTTATTTTCTCAATTTTTGTAGACGGAGCATTGGTTATATAATCTTTTTCTTTATAATTCATTTTGAAATTATAATTATCTTTTGATGTAGTAACAACTGGACTAATACCTAAATGTCTACATGAGGTGATATCAATGATACATTCAAAATTATAAGGATTGTCTAGATTTTGACAAGCTATTTTAACAGATTCCTCAAATGAATAATCTTTACCATTAACTAGTGCTGTTGTCTCGACCACTTCTATCTCTTTAGTTCCTACTGAAATTCTTTTAGAAATATCTGTGTAATCATTTGAATATGAACCTATCAAATTTTGATTTTTTAACCAAAAACCAATAAAAGCATGCCCTTTAATAAAAATCACTATAGGATGAATATTCACAGCTTCTAAACAACTTGCAAAAAGGAAACTTAAATCTAAACACGTCCCATTTTTAAATTTTATTATTTCTTTTGGGTATCTTATTTTTTGACCAAATTTCTCAAAACTTGCTGGTGGATATTTATAAGCAATATTTTCTTTTTGTAATGTTGCATATATAGCTGCTACCTGTAACCTTACGTCTTCTAAGCTATTAGCTTGGTAACTATAAAAATTAGAATCTCCTTTCCATTCTTCTAGTTTTTTCCCTGCCTCAGAGACAATTCTTTTTACTTCTACATCATTTGGAACGATATATGAAGCTGTTAATTGAGGATAAATATTAGTTCCTAACCAATGTTCGAAAGGTAATATACTAATTTTTAAATTCTTGGTAAAAAAAGTGTTACCATTCTCATCTATTAACTCTATAAAAAAATATGTTTTTATTCTTTCGTTAATTTTTCTAAAAAAATCATAATTATAATTTACATCAACTGATTCTGAAACATATGCATGTTGATTATTAATAACTGGAATTAACTGTTCATAATTATAAATAAATTCTGTATTTGAATAAACTTTCAACTTAACATTGCTAATTTCATCCTCCTCTGAGTTATTAAAAATCGCAATTTTTTTTATTAATGAAAAGTCGTTTTGTGTTAGTGAATAATTCAACATATCTACATAATCTATATCAAGTTTCAAATTATAGTCTTCAATGAAAACTGATTCCACGAAATTCTTCCTCCCTAAATTGAAATTATAATCTATACTTCTATTAAACTATTGTATTAAACAATTTAATAAATTACTATAATCTTTCAAACTTTAATAGATTAATATATTAACTCAAAAATTTTTACTTTTTATCTATATTTCTAAATTCATTGATCTTTCAACTATTAAAACGAAACCATATTTTCTCTCATTTTTATATACTTATATTTCACTGCATTTTCTATTTTTTTCTATAATTGGGACATTCGTATCAATAAAAAGATTAATTAAGATAATTACATAAAATGACAAACAAATATTTAATAGTTCTTTGAATTATCAGCTTTATATATAATTAAAATGTCAAATTCAATAATCTATAACCGAATTTGACATTTCTTAATATGAAGTAAAGTTTTTATTGGTTCTGTTGCAAAGTTGAAAAATAAATGTCTAATCTCAATTTTAAAATAATACTTTGTGTTAACTTGTTAGCATGATACTAATTTCATGGCATGGCGAAAATCCGTAGATCTGAAGAGACCTGCGGTTCTTTTTATATAGAGCGTAAATACATTCAATACCTTTTAAAGTATTCTTTGCCGTATTGATACTTTGATATCTTGTCTTTCTTACTTTAATATGACGGTGATCTTGTTCAATGAGGTTATTCAGATATTTCGATGTACAATGACAGTCGGGATTCAGTTTAAACGCTTTAATTACTTTAGCCATTGCTACCTTCGTTGAAGGTGCCTGATCTGTAATCACCTTTTGAGGTTTACCAAATTGTTTAATGAGACGTTTGATAAACGCATATGCTGCATGATTATCTCG
>NZ_ANMR01000004.1 GCF_000338275.1 Staphylococcus xylosus NJ | reverse complement strand
CTGTGGAGCCATGGCCCCGTGGTCAAGCGGTTAAGACACCGCCCTTTCACGGCGGTAACACGGGTTCGAGTCCCGTCGGGGTCATACAAACAGAAGTGAAATATCGCTTCTGTTTTTTTATATGGAGAGTTGTCCGAGTTGGCCGAAGGAGCACGCCTGGAAAGTGTGTAGGCGCCACAAGCGTCTCGAGGGTTCGAATCCCTCACTCTCCGTTAATTACATAATTTGAGCTTTCCTGAGACACCGTAACCCTTGATATAATAGGGTTTCGGTGTTTTTGTTTTGTATTACTTTTTATAATTTATGCCAACTTCATGCCAAATTGGCGTAAAAATTAATAAAACTATGTCAAAATTAAGGTTTCGTTGACGTAAATTGAAATAGAGGTACTTTTAAATGGCTACCCTCATATCACAAATATGAAGATAGCCAAAATACATTTTGTTTTTTAGTGTTTACTTGACGGGGGTCAGTTCAGAATAGGTGGGTTTTTAATAATTTGGCAGTCTTAAATATCTATCCAACTTTTCTCATTACTTAATTAACTACATTTTATATTGATTATAGTTTTGTAAAAGTTGAAATAGACTTTTTATTTGGAGATTTAATAAGTACAAGTTTATTATTCTTTTTACAATAATTCCTGATATGCGATTATTTCATATTTTATGGCTATTTCTTTAATAAAGTTTTCATTCTATCTACTGCTCCTTGTATGTTCTAACTTATCTTCAATATTTTTGAAATCTTTTATGTTCTCCTTTCTTGTCTGAAATAACGTGACGTTTTTTATATTATGTTACAAAAGAAGTATTAAATTGATTAAAGAGAACAAATGTTCTATTATATACTTGAGGTGATTACATGGAACCCAATTTAGATTGGAGTAAAACTTTTCAAGAATTTCAAGATATATTAAATTCAGGAATCAATCCAGAATGGCTTTATTCTACAAAAGCAAACATGATTTTGAATCCAGCATATACTGGGGAGGGTAAACAATTTTTCTTCACAAAGGATATTGTTAAAGCTAGTAAAATTATTTCATTCTTTTAAGTTAGTACTATGAAGATAACAAACTCAGACGCACCACGTGAATATAAACACGAAATTTACTTCCATAAGATATCTGGCGAAAGATTTATACTATTATTACCTTAAGGTTTATAGTTAATAGACAATCATTTATATAAATACTATTAAAGTAGTAGTCATAAATATTGCCGTAGTATTGTACGAAATTTTAAAATACCAATGCATTAGTTATTCTATTTTCTTGGCTGTTTTATTCTTTAAAAATATTTTGATTTTTATAATATAGGGTATTTATAATAAAGAATATCAATGAGGTGTTATTATTGTCTTTAAATGTAAATATAAATAGTTACTTAAAATTATTGGAAAATGAAAGTTTAACAGAACAAAGATATTATCAAGAAAAAAATTATATATCTAAGTTTTTTTACAAGTTGTTTAAGCATCCAAGAGATAAAAGAAAAGAATTACTATATTTAGATTCAATTGATGACGAGTCGTTTTATCAATTATTTAGCGCATACATCATAGGCAGTGAATTACTAACTATACCCGATTGTTTAAATGAAGATATAATGATTTACGGTAATATAGACGATTTTTTCAAAGATAGAGTTAAAATTATGAAAGATAGATTACCATTAAAACATGAAGCTGCAATCCATTTTAAAGATAAAGATTGTAATTTTGTTAAGGAAAGTTTACTTGCCTTTCAAGAAAAGTTTTGTCATCAAGATATATTTTAAATTTGTTGAAGCTTATTTGTGGTTTAATGCTTACGAAGCAATTGGTTTATCAGGTACAAACGAACAAAAATTTAGAAATGCTTTTTATAGATACAAAATATTTTCAGAAAGGATATGGTACTAAAATACTATAGTATCTAATTCAAGAAAACAAAGTTCATTATACTGACGTAAATAAAGATAACTGTAATGCTGTAAATTTTTATATCAAAAATGGATTTAAAAAGTATAAAGAATCTCAATAGGATCAACGAGGAAGACATTATCCAATATTACACCTCAAGCTGTAAAGATTACTTAATGATATCGTTTTGAGCAAAGCGTTTGAATAGTTAGATGAGTTTATTTTGTGAAAAAAACTTACAGAAAGCTTTTTTAAATCTAATTGATTTGAAGACATTTTTTAATAATACTAATGTCGAAAAACAGACAAAATATAAATAATAATTATATTGTTTCCTCTATTTAAATTTGATAAAATTTTTAAAATTATGTCATTTTGACGCGTAGAGGAGAATTTAAAATGAAAGAAAAATTATCGTTTACTCAAATTATTTATGCTACTATCATTGGTGGGCTTTTATCGGGAATAGTGAAATTAGGATGGGAAGTTATGCTACCGCCTAGGACCCCAGAGCGTAATGCAACTAATCCACCACAAGAATTACTACAAAAGTTTGGTTTTAGCTCAGATTTTACACATATGAGTTATCAATTTTCAGAACAATCAATGCCTTGGGTAAGTTTTATTGTTCATTTTAGTTTTTCAATAGCATTTGCGTTCATTTATATTATGCTAGTCAAATATTTTTCAAAAGTAGCAATTGGCTATGGTTCTATTTTTGGTCTAGTTGTTTGGATAGTCTTTCATTTAATTATAATGCCAATAATGAATGTCGTTCCAAATGCTTTAGAGCAACCATTCCACGAACATGTATCTGAATTGTTTGGTCATGTTGTGTGGATGATGGTTATAGAATTTGTTCGTAGATATTTTGTATGTAAAAATGAGTTGAAGGTAAATAAATATTAATTCAAACATTTATTCGAATGAAAGGGATGTACTTTTATATAAGTGCATCCCTTTTTGGTTCCGATATATGTATGACTAGTTAGTGTGTGCATTTATTGGGTAAAAGGATAATGCTTATTCCTTAGTGAATCATAATTTTTATGTACATACAATAGGGATTTTTTATTGGTAGATTGAATGTACATATAATCTATGACACATACAAATAAGTGTTAGTTCTGTAAAGGTTATATAAAATAAATTTAAATTTAAAAATCACGGAGAAAACAATTAGCTTAATTTAAGAGGTGGTTTATTTTAATTTTTGTCGGCAGAAATTTTTCTTTTTGATACATAATTCGCCTGTTATTTTTGTTTGTTAAAAAATTGTAACGAATAAATAATAATTGCATTCTTATTTTGTGTTATTATATAAAAAAATAAAGAGGTGATTCAAAATGAAAAATTATAAAAAAGTTATTGTAGTTTCTTTGATAGCAAATAGCGTGGCTTTTACGCCTGTAATTAATTCTGAAGTAAATGCATCTACTATTGATCATAATTTATTTAAAGTAGGGGGAGATAGAGGAGATTATCAAGAGATTGCCGGACCACATTTAATCGTGAGAATAACTGCCCATGATAAACAAGGGAAAAATAGTTTTGAACCTCGTTATGTAGAGTTTCCATTAAAACCAGGAAAGGTACTTACAAAGAAAGATGTTATAAACTATATTGAGTGGACACTTGATGCACATGATTATAACAAATATCGTGTTGTAGAATTGGACTCAGAGGCTAAAATCCAAGTTTCATATTTTAGCAAAACAGAAAAACAAGTAGTAACAGAATATTTTCCTGTAACAGAAAAAGGGTTTATTATTCCTGATTTGTCTGAACATGTGCACAATCCTGGTTTTGTTATAGTAACAGACGTAGTTGTTGAAGAACGGAACCCTAAGTAAATTCAAATAGACTGTTTTTAAATTTTTATGATATTTATACATGAAGAATTAAGGTCAATGGTTTGATTTGCGTTTTTAGTTATTATCTTAATAGATCAGTCATACATAGATGACAATATTAAAAATGTTATTCAACTTCATAAAAATTTTGCTATAAAAAAGCCACTATTCAATTTAATGAGTTAGTGGCTTTTATGCAAAGAGTTTAATTATAGTTATGTATATCCTGTTTAAAACAGAACAAACTTTGTTGATATATTCATGTTTATTGAAACATAATTTTAATAGTAAATTGAATAGAAATTTTCAGATTATAAGAGAAGCATTACTAGCCTTGAGACATTTAACTAGTTTATTTATATTAGGTGAAATAGCATATTCAATACAGAATATACATTATTTAAAAGGTGCTTGTTAGAGTTAGTATTATGAATTTTATTTCTAGATTGTGCTTCATTTATAGTATTACAGCTAATATGTTTATTTAGATACATTACTGTGTGGCTTTTTTATTTATGTAGCCTACCCACTTATTTTTGGAATCATATAAAGAATAAAATTCTTCATTATTACCAAGTACGTAACTATATTTGGCATTTAAAGTTTTACCATAGAAGTTTTTGCTTAGACCTTTTTTGTTATCGAAATAAAAAGAATCCCAGATTACATAATTGTTTTTATTTATTTTGACTTTTTTATTCAGTAGCGTTCCTTTTAAATCAGAAACATCTCTTTTATTAAAATAACCTATCCATTTATTTTTATTATCATATAGAGATAAATAAGTTTGTCCATTGTTATGTTTGTATATATATTTCGCTTTATAAACATTACCGAGTTTAATATGAGTTAGGGGTTTCTTAATATGAAATTGAAAATCGTTCCAAACCGAAATGTTACTTTTGGATACAGTGACATCTTTGTTGTAGACATGACCAACTGGAATGTTTGTCCATTTTTTTATTAATTTCAAATTTGTATCATTTATTTTGGTGGCAAAGTTTAGCGGGCTAGAACCATAAGCATGTACTCCAATAATTTTCTTGTCTCTATTCCATACTGGACTGCCACTTTGTCCACCATAAGTATCTATATCGTAATAAACATTAAAATTAGTAAATTTTTTTAATAGACCGTTTCCTTTATATAATGTCCAACCGCCTTTATCAGCAGGATATCCAGCTGTTTCTATAGGTTCGCTTAATTTCATTTCGTTAGTTATTCCTAAAGTACCTGTTTGGTCTCCAAGAGAGGTTTTTAACTTAATAACTGCTAAATCATGTTGAGAAGATTGAGAATTGATCCATTCTGGTAATACATATTTTTTATCTACTTTTGCTTTACCTATAGTAGCTTTGTTAGCTCTTGCTCCAGCATAAGCTGTTATTTCAGTAGCCCAACCGCCAAGTCTTGAATCGTAAACGTTATGCGCTGCTGTAAGTATTGTATCAGGAGCAATCACAGTACCTGTACCAATATAAGTTATATTGTTAAATGTCATGTTTAAAAGTACTATAGTTTTATAGGGATAAGAGGTATAATTTTCTACTAATATACGGTCATCTTTGCCTAAAATTCTTTCTATATCACTTCCAGTGGCTTCTTCTATAGGTCTAAGGTTTTCTTGTGGTATCTCATAATCAACAGGTGTAGCATCTTTTATAGGTTTTGTGGGTTCAGTTATATATGTATCATCATTGTTTAGTGATGATGCATCAACACTTTTCTCTTTTAAAACATAAGAGATGAGCAATAGAATCGATATTATTAAAAGAGATCTCCTTATTAAATTTCTCATTATTTTAAATTCTCCTAAAAACAAAATTGTAAAAGTAATATTCCTAAATTAATTAATCGCTGTATGTCACATAAATTAGTTTGTCCTTGGTAAAATCAAATACTACTTTTAAGTCATTAAAGTATGCTGTCGTATCTAAGTTTTTAATTCTTGCAATTTTATAACCGTTCATAATTAACCAAGGCATATCATATTTTTGGATTTTTAAGGTTATATTTTCATAATTTGCATATATCCATTCAATTTTGTTCTTGTTATTTTTTATATCTATGGCATTTAATTCAAGCTTTTTTGTATCATTATAGTTGTAATCATGCACTTTAGTTATTCTCCTTTAATGAATTTATCTGCTGCCATAACAGCTAACAAATTATTTTGTCTTATGGCTTCTAATTTCATATTGAAAATTTGTGTAACATACTGATCGGCGCTTCTAGGCACACTATTAAGTGTTTTTGAAAAATACTTCAACCATTCAATTTTATCTTCATATTTCATTTTACTAATTGCAAAATTTTTCTTTTGCCCGTGTCTAAATAACCGCGTAGTAAATTTTCCAGCAAATTGGTCCCGTGTTTTTTGATCTTTGTAAATAGGGCTTTTGTAAATAGTGTTATAAATTTCGTTAATTGTTGCAAAGTACTGTTTCCCTGAACTTTTATGATGTGATAAATGTGTACCATTATCAAAATTATTGACTACGACGTAGTATTCGTAATCTGTTTTTATAGCATAATTCCTAGAGTTCATTAGAAATTCTATAGTGAATAGTTGATCTTCACCAGTTTGTGAAAATGTTTTAAATCTTAACTTATTTTTATCTATAATTGCTTTTTTAAACATTTTGAGTACAGATAAAGCATAGAACATACTATTTTCAATAATATTAGCTTTCGGAACATTTCCATTTTCAAATATAGCTTTAGGTACGCTTCTACCTTTACCTTTAACGCCGTATTTTCCAATAATCAAATCACTTTTATGTTTAATTCCATAATTATATAAGTCTTCTAAAGCACGCGGGTGTAAAAAATCGTCAGAATCTAAAAAGAAAATATACTGACCACTACTCATTTCAATACCTTTATTTCTTGGTTTGCTAGCACTACCACTGTTGAATTTTAGTCGTTTGAATTTAATTAACTTACTGTATTTTTTTGTATAGGATTTAATAATATTTAATGTATTCGAGTTAGTTGAATGATCGTCTACAATTATTAGCTCATAATTGGTTTTCTCCATTGTTTGATTAATAACAGAATCGATTGTACGAGAAAGAGAACAATCGTTATTGTATGTTGGCATAACTATGCTGACTTTTTTAATTTTAAACGCCTCCTTTTTTACAAAGTTAGCAAAGAAGGCATTATTAGTATATGTAGTTAGTCGTTTTTTAAAATAAGTACAAGCAAAAATAATAAAAAAATAAGTTAGATTAACGAAAGTTATATATGAAAATAAAATATTAAATAGTAATACGATTTATTTTAATTTTAGGTTATGCAAGTAATTTTTTATTTAGTAAATGATGTAAGCGGATTAATAATATAGGGGAGGAGGTATATTAAAGGATGTGTTATACAATTGCTATAGTAGAGTTATAAAGTAAAATATAGACTGACCATTGGTAAGATATTTAGAAGTTAATATTTGTTATAAAGTGGGTTACTGAAGTGAGTCTTATGTATAAGCACCAGCTCAAGCAATTATTTTAAAGAACCAATAATTAATTAATTAATTAATTAAGTTAGCAGTGCTTAAGCAAGAGCTTTGGCGCTTGTAAATATAATATTAAGTTAGTGATTCTTGTGTAAGAGCTTCAACAGCAAATTAAGAAAGTGTTATTAAAGTTTTCAATCCAGTCAACTTTTCTAATAAAGAACAACGAATTTCGTTTTAAATAGTTAAGGTTTCTCTCAGTACCCATATAGCACAAATGCTTATATTTAACAAAAGTAATAGTTTAATTTAAGTGTTTTTCTTTCATTTATAATTTCTTAATTATGATAAAAATTGTGAATTAATAGAAATGGATTTTTTGAATCACTGACTATAATTAAATACTTAACTTAGAAATATTTAATTATCTTGTTCGTTATTTAATACTTTGCCATTCTTAGCATCAATAGTCACTTCGTGTTTTTCTTTATCTTTTTTAAGGTCTAAATCATAAACGAGTTTCCCATCGTCTTTTGATAGTGACCACTCTTTGATGTCTCCGTCAAATTCTTTTTGACCTTTTTTAATGGCGTCTTTATAATCGATGGCTTCATTATAATTAAATGCTTCGTTATTATTAATTGAATCTTCGTTCTCTTGTTCTTTATTCAAGATTTTTTTATTTTTATCAGAGATAATAACTTCTGATTCTTTATTATCACCTTGTTGTTCAATTTTATATGCCCATTCGCCATTGCTTCTTTCATATGAGATGCCTTTTAAATTTTGGTTGTCGTATGTTTCTTGGGCCTTTTTGATAGCGTCATCAGGACTTGTTTTGATTTTGTTGATAGCGATAACTTGGTTATCGGATTTTGTATCTTTTTTATTTTCAGATTTTGAATCACTGTCAGATGAACCATTTCCACAACTAGCTAATAATAAACTAGAAAACATTATTGCTGATAAACTTTTTAACTTCATCTGTTTCACTCCTTTATTATTTTTACAATAAATAATTACCCAACCTTTGGTGTAGACAAAACATTAAAGGTGAAAATTTGATTATAACCTGTTGAATGAGTTGATTTAACTAAATTTCAAAATGAAAGTAACATTTATATTTTAAAAAGGTAAAAATAGTTAATAAATAGGAAAAATATTAAAAATCACACGTGTTGTGCATGAATACTGTTAAATAAACATAAACACGTTATAATAATTATAACTGAGATGGAGGAATGACAGATTGGATTTTTGGTTAAAAACACAAGCTGAACAAAATAATAAAGAAATATTTATCGATGATGGTGTGAATAAAATTACTTTTGGAAAGATGTATGAGAGAGCTAAAAGACTCGCTTATAGTCTAGAACAATTAGAATTAAGCAGAATAGGTTTATATATTAACAATACAATTGAAGCTATAGTATTAATTAATGCTGCATGGGTAGCAGGCATAGAAGTAGCTATGGTCAATACGAGATTAACTAAAAAAGAAATGATTGCTCAAATGAAATCTATAGATGTAAGTACAGTCATAGCGATGGAACAGCTTCATTTAAGAGATATTAAAGTGATAGATTTTCAAACATTGCAGACTCAAGAAGGGTACGAATTCGAAGCGCCGTTCTCAATTGATCGTATCGCATCGATTATGTTTACTTCTGGTACTACAGGTCCTCAGAAGGCAGTGCCACAAACCTTTTACAACCATTATGCAAGTGCATTAGGTTGTAAAGAGAGTCTTGGATTTAATCAATCTACGAAATGGTTATCGGTATTGCCGATTTATCATATTTCTGGTTTGAGTGTAGTGTTACGAGCGTTAATTGAGGGTTTTACATTACGACTTGAAGCGAAATTTGACGCTGATAAAATGATGAAGATAATTAAAGAGGAAACACCCACACATATATCATTAGTACCACAAACACTAAAATGGTTAATGGACAAAGGATGGCATCACCCGTTTTCGATCGAAAAAATATTGCTTGGTGGAGCTAAACTAACCACATCGTTAATAAATAGAGCGTTAGACTATGGTTTACCGATTTATAATTCTTTTGGTATGACTGAGACGTGTTCGCAATTCTTAACAGCAACACCAGGAATGTTGAAACTAAGACCAGACACGGTTGGAAAACCTAGCGATAATGTTGAAGTGAAGATTTCGCAGCCAAATGTTAATGGTCATGGAGAATTATTGATTAAAGGTGACAATGTCATGAATGGTTATCTTTTTCCAATGCATAAAAAAGATACATTTGTAGATGGTTATTTTAAGACTGGTGATATAGCAGAAATAGATGAAGAAGGTTATGTCATGGTATATGATCGTCGAAAAGATTTAATTATAAGTGGTGGAGAAAATATCTACCCTTACCAAATAGAAACAGTCGCTAAAAAGCACGAATCTATCGAAGATGCAATGTGTGTTGGTGTTGAAGATGCTACATGGGGAGAAGTACCTTATTTATATTATGTTGCTTCAGAAGCTATAACCAATAAACATTTAATAGAATTCTTCCAAAATCATCTAGCAAAGTATAAAGTGCCAAAACAATTTAAACGTGTTACTTCGTTACCTTATACATCAACAGGTAAATTGCAGAGAAATCATTTATAAAAGTAATGAGGAGTTTATATGAAAATAGTTGATATGCATCTATACCTCTATGACGAGCGTTTTAATACACCAATAATTACACCTAAAATAAAACTAGAAACACGTAAAGCATTGTTTGTAGCTTTAGTTACGGAAAATAATTCATATTACTATGGAGAGTGTAATGCGTTTGAAACTGATTGGTATACAAATGAAACGATTGATGATGCTCAAATCCAAGTGAAAGATTGGTTCGAAAGTATTAAAGATATAGAGTTTTATACATTCGATGAAATATTATGTAGTTTAAAACATCTATCTAAATATCCGGCAACTAGAAGTATGATTGTAATGGCCTGTTATCAAATGTTTTTCAAATTAACAGATTTTAGCGTAGCCTATGGTGCAACAATTAGCGGTTTAGCAGAAGAAAATATTTTGCAATTATCCCAAACACAACCCCAACGTGTTAAAGTGAAATGGTCTGATTCAATTTTAAATGATATTAAATCAATTAAACAATTACCATTTAAACCAGATATTGTTGTAGATGCAAATGAATCTATAACCGACTCGGAGATAGCAAAGCTAACAACAATTGGGTATGATCAATTATTGTATATTGAAGAACCATTTAAATTTTTAAATAAACTAAATCAGTTTGATGCATACGAATTACCACCAGTTGCTATAGATGAAAAGGCAGACACGATAAATAACATTTTAGAAGTTATAGATGATTTCGCTATAGATGTTGTTGTATTGAAACCATTTAGACTAGGTGGAATCGATAAAGTGATGGATACTATTAAAATTCTTAAGGAAAAAAATGTAAAAATAGTCATAGGTGGTATGTATGAGTATGGATTAAGTAGATATTTTACTGCGATGTTAGCCCAATTTTCTAGTTATCCCAGTGATATCACACCAGAAGGTTATTATTTTGAAAAAGATGTGGTTGAACGTGCAGGTATATTAAAAGGAGACTCAATCTATTTTGAGCCTCCAAAGGTTAAAAGTACAAGATTAACACGAATTTATTGATTTTTTTTGTTATCTTTTTTCTTAAGGGGAACTGGATCAAAGCCGCCTTTATGAAGCGGATGGCATTTTGAAATCCTTTTAATACCTAACCAAGTACCTTTTACTGCACCATATACCTGAATTGCCTCTCTGGTATATTCAGAACAAGTAGGATAAAAACGGCAAGTTGCGGGCGTCAAGGGCGATATAAATCGTTGATAAATATGGATGAGTCCAAGAAATATAGTTTTCATAAATTTTGCCTCCAACAAATAACTTAGCTTTAGCATAGTTAGTTTAACATAATAAGGGGAAGAGTGATGTATATGAAGTTTAAAGATAAAGATAATGACAACGTATATTTATCATATAAAGATAAAGAAGATATTGCTGACGGAAATCATGTACTTATTATTCCGAAATATAAAAATCAGTTGCTATTTACAAACCATAAATTACGTGGTGTTGAATTCCCAGGCGGTAAAAAAGAAGACGGAGAAACAAGTGAAGTAGCTGTTGCACGGGAGTTATTTGAAGAAACTGGAGCAAAGATAGCGCATTGTGAGTATATTGCACAATATGAAGTACAACGTACGAATGGCTTATCTTTCACAAAAGATGTATTTATGGTAAATGTATCAGAGATAAGTGAGCAAGATGATTATTTAGAAACAAATGGCCCTTTATTTTATAAGAATATAGCTGAGATACCAGAGAGTAAAAAAAGTTATTTGTTGAAGGACGATGCGATTTTACACTGTTTAGAGAGAGTGATATCACTTGGATTTTATAAATAGAAAGCGTATGCCAATTGAATCAATACATCATATATTTGATGAAGTCACGTATTGTGTCGATAACTTAAAAGTTCGAGGCTTAATAATGACGCCAAAAGAAGATGTAAAAAGAATTGTGATATATCTACGAGGTGGTAAGGGCCAAGTAGGTAAAGTACGAGCAGCTAGAATGATGCAATTTGCAAATAAAAGCACTTTAGTTTTTGGTCCATATTATAGAGGTAATAACGGTAGTGAGGGGAAAGATGAATTTTATGGAGCGGATTTAAATGATGTCACGGTTGCTATACGTATACTGCATCAAAAATACCCTTATGCTGCCATTCATATGGTTGGATTTTCCAGAGGTGGACTTCAGGGTTTGCTCACATTTCAAGATTTACCAATCTCAAGTTATATTATCTGGGGCGGAGTATCTGATATATACTTAATGTATGAAGAACGCGTTGACTTAAGAGGTATGTTGAAACGCATGATTGGTCATCCTAAAAAGCAAGCTGTTGCCTATCAGCAGCGAGATGCATTAGCTCAAATTACTAAGTCTAGCCCGCCTATACTTATTGTTCATGGTGGAAAAGATAAGCAAGTAGGCATTCATCATGCCTATCATTTAGCACAGCAATTAGAGGAAAAGGGAACAACTTATCGTACGTTTTATCAAATGTTAGAAGGTCATGTACCGAGACCATTTGCACTAAAACAAACGCTTTGTGAAATTAAACAGTGGATGATAGATGTGGAAGAGAATAAAATATAATAGAGTAAATCAAAAGAGAGGATTGGTTTTTAATACCCAATCCTCTCTTTTATATCATATAAATTAACAAATATTATTTAAACCCGCCACGTGTTGCTAGATCATCAACTTCTACCCCGAATTTTTCGAAGTTGTGATTGAAACGGTTAATTAAATCTTGAGCTTGCTCTCTATAGGCTTCTGGCTTACTCCAAGCATTAATAGGATTCAATAGCGTTTGAGGCACATCCTCAACTTCAACTGGAATATCTAAACCGAACATATCATCTTTAATATATTCAGCATCTCTTAATTCCCCTGTGATTGCTTGATTTACCATTTGTCTTGTGTAACTTAGGCTTATACGACGTCCTACGCCATATTTACCACCAGTCCAACCAGTGTTTACAAGATAAACATCTACATCGTGTTGATCGATTAAGTTACCTAATAAATCAGCATAAACTTTAGCGTTTAGAGGTAAGAAAGGTGAACCGAAACATGTAGAGAATGAAGGTTCTGGCTCAGTTACGCCACGTTCTGTACCAGCTAATTTAGCAGTGAATCCACTCAAGAAATGATACATTGCTTGATCTTTGGATAGTTTTGAAATAGGTGGTAGAACACCAAAAGCATCTGCAGTTAAGAAAATAATTGTATTAGGATGAGCTGCTTTAGATGGCGTTACAATATTTTCAATGTGGTTGATTGGGTATGCTGCACGAGTATTTTCTGTGTATTGATTATCATCGAAGTCAACATCACCATCTTCGTCAACAACAACATTTTCTAAAATAGTACCATATTTAATAGCGTCATATATTTGAGGTTCTTTTTTATAAGAAAGGTTAATTGCTTTAGCGTAACAACCACCTTCAATGTTGAAAATACCATTTTCATTCCAACCATGTTCATCATCGCCAATAAGTTTACGTGTTGGGTCAGCTGATAGTGTCGTTTTACCAGTACCAGAAAGGCCGAAGAATAAAGCGACGTCACCTTTGTCTCCAACGTTAGCTGAACAATGCATGCTCATAATGTTATCTTTAGGTAGTAAATAGTTCATTACGGAGAAAATACCTTTTTTCATTTCACCAGCATACTCAGTCCCACCAATGAGGATAACTTTATGTTTGAATGATGTGATAATAAATGTTTCTGAGTTTGTGCCGTCAATTTCTGGATCGGCTTTAAAATGTGGTGCTGAAATAATTGTGAAGTTTGGTTTGATTTCTTGTGCTTCTTCTTTTGAATTAGGACGTATAAACATATTTTGAGCAAATAGATTATGCCACGCCAATTCATTTACAACAGTTAATTTCAATTGTGAGTCATGATCACTACCGGCATAACCATTGAATACATATAGTTTATCTTTTTTGTCTAAATAGTTTAGAACCTTATCATATAATTTTAAAAATGTTTCTTCCTCAATCGGTTGGTTAACATTACCCCAGTCAATATCATCTCTATAAGATGCCTCATTTACAATAAACTTATCTTTTGGTGAACGACCTGTATATTTACCTGTTCTAGCGTTAATTGCACCTAATTCGGTAAGTTCGCCTTCATTATTATCTAAAATCTTGTTATACAACTGTGTTGTAGATAATTGAAATAATGAAGATTGTTTGTCTAAAATACTTTCAATTTTGTTTGTATAAGTGTATGTATCTACAGCCATACTAATCCCTCCAACGCTATTTAGTTATTGTAAGCCTTTACAATTACAGAGTATAACACATAAATATCAATAGTCCATACCAATCTAAAAGGAATTTTAAATAAATATTAATAAATGTAAAATTGACATTATATCGCTGATTCTGTACTATAGGACTTAACGGATTCTCTTATCCTGAGTGGCGGAGGGACATGGACCCAATGAAGCCCAGCAACCTCTTCTTAATACGAAGAAAGGTGCCAAACCGTTTGCAGACAAATATCGTCTGAACGATAAGAGCGAATGGACGTATAAGGGCCTTCTCTCTATTTATTGATAGTGTAGAAGGCTTTTTTAATGAGCTCAACAGAGAGAGAATTTTCGTAATTTAAAACTAAAGGAGCAAATTATGACTTACAATAGAAGATTATTCACTTCAGAATCGGTAACAGAAGGGCATCCAGATAAAATAGCGGATCAAGTATCTGATGCTATATTGGATGAAATATTAAAAGATGACCCAAACGCACGTGTTGCTTGTGAAACGACGGTGACTACTGGTATGGCGTTAATTTCAGGAGAAATATCAACAACAACATATGTTGATATTCCAAAAGTGGTTAGAGAAACAATTAAAGAGATAGGTTACACGCGTGCTAAATACGGTTATGATAGCCAGACAATGGCAGTATTAACGGCAATTGATGAACAGTCACCAGATATCGCTCAAGGTGTCGATACAGCTTTAGAGTATCGTGAAGACGCATCAGAAGAAGAAATCGAAGGTACAGGAGCGGGAGACCAAGGTTTGATGTTCGGTTATGCTACGAATGAAACGGATACATACATGCCTTTACCAATCTTCTTGTCACACCAACTTGCTAAACGCTTATCAGATGTACGTAAAGATGAAATATTAAATTACTTACGTCCTGATGGTAAAGTACAAGTAACTGTGGAGTATGATGAGCAAGATCAACCACATCGAATTGATACGATTGTCGTGTCAACACAACATGCTGAAGATATCGAATTAGCACAAATTCAAGATGATATTAAACAACACGTCATTTATCCAACAGTGCCAGAAGCACTTTTAGATGAGAACACTAAATTTTATATCAATCCTACTGGTCGTTTCGTTATAGGTGGACCACAAGGTGACGCAGGTCTTACTGGACGTAAAATAATTGTTGATACGTATGGTGGTTATGCACGTCATGGTGGGGGATGCTTTAGTGGTAAAGACCCAACTAAAGTTGATCGTTCTGCTGCTTATGCTGCCCGCTATGTAGCAAAAAATATCGTTGCTGCTGAATTAGCAGACAAATGTGAAGTGCAACTTGCATATGCTATTGGTGTAGCTGAGCCGGTTTCTATTTCTATAGATACATTTGGTACAGGAAAAGTTAAAGAAATTGAATTGGTTGAGGCAGTTAGACAACATTTTGATCTAAGACCAGCTGGAATTATTAAAATGTTAGACTTGAAACACCCTATTTATAAACAAACTGCTGCATATGGTCATTTTGGTCGTACAGACGTACTATTACCATGGGAAAAGTTAGATAAAATTAATTTATTAAAAGATACAGTTAAAGCTTAACTAGAACAAAAAATTTTTTAACTTTATTCTCGAATGCTATGCGTTTATCTATTATAATTAAGTTACTGAACACATAAAGGAGCGTTTTTTGTTATGAATTCATTTGGACCATTAGAGATTGGTTTAATTGTGGCAATTGTTGTAGCAGTAATTTGTTTCATTTTATTTATCATTGCTTTGAAAAGTAAGAAGAAAGCACAACAAAAGGTAGAAGAACAATACAAAACCAGAGAACAAAAACTAAGCGATGAGCATGAAGAAGAATTAGAAAAAGAAAGAATAGAAAATAAAAAAACAGTAACAAAGCAAAAAGAAGAATATAATGCTACAGTTAGTTCGAAAAATAGAGAAATTGATGCATTGAAATTATTCTCTAAAAATCAAAGTGAATATGTAACTGATATGAGACTTATTGGTATTCGAGAAAGATTAGTAAATGAGAAAAGAATTCGCCCAGAAGATATGCACATTATGGCCAATATATTTTTACCTAAGAATGACTTTAATGATGTACAGCGTATTAGTCATTTAGTACTTACGCGTACTGGTTTATATATAATTGACTCACAATTATTAAAAGGTCACGTATACAATGGTGTGAGTGCCGCACAATTTAAAGAACAACCAACAATGGAGCAAGTGTTTAACACGTTGGACCTTGATAGACAAGAACCACAAACTCTTGTATTAGATCAAAACGAAGATGAAAACTCATTATCTTTTGTTAATTATACGACTCATTTGAATGATATTGAGAAACTAGCTGGTGATATTCAAACAGAATTGAATTTAAAATTCACACCAACAACAATTTTATATTTCAATCCTAAAAATGAGGGCGATGTAACAATTTCAAACTATGCGCAAAGTTCAAATACCAAAGTGTTAGTTGGTCCAGAACAATTGGATGAATTCTTCAATAAATTCGTATTTCATGGTCGCATTCAATATAACGTTGAAGATTTACAACGTGTTATGGACGAAATTGAATCATTTAATTAAAGACACAAATTTCAAATTTTGAGAATAAGTAAGGCTATGTAGTATAAACTGTCAACAAAAGTATTTAGACTTTTGTTGACAGTTTTTTTGGATTGTAAAACTTTAAAAATATTATCTGATACAGCCTGCATATTTAATTTAGCCATAAATTAAATATACGATTGATGACATACGCTTTAAAGAATTGCAAAAATAAAAATTAATTTTAAACAAATAGGCATTTTTATTTATATATTTGGGAATATTGATTAGTATAATAATTAACAAAATAAAAAGGGGATTTTAACTTGGAAAATATTACATTTTATAATGGGAATGAAATGCCAATTGTTGGATTGGGCACATTTCGTGTGGAGAATAATGATGAATGTGCAGCATCAGTAAAACATGCAATTGAAAATGGTTATACACATATCGACACAGCAATGATTTATGAAAATGAAGATAAAGTAGGTCAAGGTATTGCTGAAGGATTAGCTTCAACAGGATTAAAAAGAAGTGATTTATTCATTACTTCTAAATTATGGCTTGATGATTACGGTCGTCAAAATGTCGCTGATGCATATGAAACAAGTTTAAACAAATTAGGTTTAGACTATTTGGATTTATATCTAATGCACTGGCCTGGAACTGATGAAGCACTGATGATTGATACTTGGCAGGGTATGGAAGACCTTTATAAAAATGATAAAGTGAAAAATATTGGTGTAAGTAACTTTAATATTGAACATTTAGAAGCATTATTAGCACAAGTTTCAATTAAACCAGTAATAAATCAAGTAGAATTCCACCCATATTTATTACAATCATCTTTAAATAGATATCTGGGAGTTCAAAATATTCATATGGAGTCATGGTCACCATTAATGAATGCACAAATTTTGGAAGATGAAACAGTAAATGCGGTAGCAAATGAAGTGGGCAAAACACCGGCTCAAGTAATCATTAGATGGAACATTGAACATGGTGTTGTAGTAATACCAAAATCGGTCACTCCTTCTAGAATAGAAGAGAATATTAATGTATTTGATTTTGCTTTAACAGCTGCACAAATAGAAAAATTAGATAACCTCAATGAAGAACGTAGAATTGGACCAGATCCTGCAAAATACAGTGGTCATTAAAGTGTTATATAAAACTGTATTATTATTTAAGTGTTAATAATTAAATTAATGATTTAATGATATTGACTCGTTAACTTTGATTTAGTCAAATTTGCGATATAATATTACAAGCCTAATGAAATTGTCATTATTAAGCATGGACAATGTATATGACATAAAAAGCCACAAAACCAATTTAATGGTTTTGTGGCTTTTTATAATGAACTTTATTAGGTTTTCCGTTAAAGTATGTAGCCTAATAAACAAGCTAAAAAGGAAACGCCGTATTGGAGTGCAGAATAAACAATGAAATAAATAACTTTCTTTTTAGTCATTAATAGTTGGACGAGTTCAGATGATAAAGTAGAAAAGGTAGTAAGCCCACCTAATATACCAACGATTACAAAGGGCTCAACCCAATCTAACTTAAGCAATGTGCCTAATAGGAAACCAATGAGAAAGCTACCAACTATGTTAACGAAAGGTGTTGCAACAGGTAATGTACTATTGAATTTGCGATTACAAAAATTAGTAATAAAACCACGGATGACTGCCCCTATGCCACCACCTAACATGATTAATAAACAGTTAATCATTAGCTACGCGCCCCCAATCTAACGCCGATATAGCATAAGAAAATTCCTAAAACATAACTACTGATTGCGTAAATAGCAACAGCTAGATATTCTTGTTGCTCAAATAAATGCATAAGCTCAAATTGAAATGTTGAAAAGGTAGTCATTGCGCCCAGCATACCTGTAGTAATACCTTTTTTTAAAAGTGGATTATTCTTGTAATATTGTATAGCTAGCGTCCCTAGAAAACCCATTAAAAAAGCGCCTAAAATATTAGCGATAAATGTACCAGTAGGAAATGTTGAATTAACATTCATAAATGAAAACAAGTATCTAAGTAGTGCACCGACAGCGCCACCTACAAAAATATATAAATATTGCATTGTTGGCATGCTTCCTTTCTTAAAAACAGTGCAAGTTTTAGCAACATGGCATTGCTATTAAATCTTATTTGTTGTTTTTATAATGTCAAATATAACTAGAAATTTAGAGTGTATTTATAATTGAAATTGTCCGGATTGTTTAAACTTAAGCATAATTTTATTAAATCAAAGATTCACTTTAACCACAATAACAGAGGCCAAGACATCAATTGTTGTCCTAGCCCCTTAATTAGAATATTATGCCAAATGTTGATAGAGAAGCAAGAATATGAATAATAATTACGACTAAAATAACGTATGGTAATATCTTACTTGCTTTTCGTATCCAATCTGAATCTTCATGTAGATGTTTGATTGATTTATCAGCAAAAATAATGGAAATTATTAAAATGATAGCATTTATAATACTACAAACAAATATTAATTTTATCATTGAATTAAAATGCATATTTAATAGAGGGTTTCTTGTATTAAAATAAAAACTAATAATAACCAATAAAGTAGATAAATAAAAGTAAAGTTTTGAACGTGCCATTTGTACCTCCTAATGCAATTCATTTAACAATAATACCATAAATTTACAAAAAACTAATGGAATTTATATTTATATAGTATATTAACATATTGAATATATGCTTATGTAGGATTAGTTCTCTTAGTATAAAAAAGTTTAATATTACTGTAAAAATATTCTGATTTTAAGCAAAAAATTAGAATTAATTCTTTATAGGTGGTATAACTAAGTTGTATGGTTAATAACCGTTATCAAATAATTCTTTGTTGAATTATTTAATTAAGTCAGGAGGAATAAGTAATGGCAAAATTAAATGTTGAAGTATTTGCAGATGGTGCAGATATTGAAGAAATGAAAGCAGCTTATAAAAATAAACAGGTTGATGGTTTTACTACTAACCCAAGTTTAATGGCAAAAGCAGGGGTAACTGATTATAAAGCTTTCGCTGAAGAAGCTGTTCGCGAGATTCCTGATGCTTCTATCTCATTTGAAGTATTTGCAGATGATTTAGAAACTATGGCAAAAGAAGCTGAAATTTTAAAACAATATGGTAGTAATGTATTTGTTAAAATTCCAGTTGTAAACACAAAAGGTGAATCAACTATTTCTCTAATTAAAAAATTATCAGCAGAAAATGTACGTTTAAACGTAACTGCTGTTTATACTTTAGATCAAGTTAAAGAAATTACAGATGCTGTAACTGAAGGCGTTCCAACTTATGTATCAGTATTTGCTGGCCGTATTGCAGATACAGGAGTTGACCCAATCCCTATGATGAAAGAAGCTGCTGAAATTACTCACAGTAAAGACGGCGTGAAATTATTATGGGCTAGTTGTCGTGAAGTAATTAATGTTATACAAGCTGATGAAGTTGGCGCTGATATTATCACATGTCCAGCAGATGTTGTTAAAAAAGTAAACAACAATCTTGGTCGTGACATTAATGAGCTATCAGTTGATACAGTTAAAGGGTTCGCAAAAGATATCCAAAGCTCAGGCTTATCAATTCTTTAATTGTAAAAGTAAATTGAGATTTATTTTAAATATAACTAAAAAAGACCGGGACATTTATTAATGTCTTGGTCTTTTTTTATACATTAAAAATATAAAATTTTGAAGTATATCTGATATACTATATATTATAAATTTTCTGGCTAATTCACTCTTTGTTCAATGTTATGATGTATGCAATGATTAGTTGGAGAGGAGTGAAGTAATGAAGATACAGCAACCTAATATTAATGGTTATTTAGAAAAGAAGGATTTAACAGAAGTATTTGATGAAGTCGATGATTTAATAGAATTGGCAGAAATATCCAATTCATCACTGGAAGAAAAAGTATTAGATAGGTTGTTAATATATGGATCAACAATCAAAGATTGTAGTTTTGCTAATGCAGATCTAGGGCGTGCTGATTTTACAGATGTTGTATTTGAAAACTGTGATTTTTCTAATTCTCAGATGGATTATGGAACGATTCATAGGGTTACTTTTAAAAATTGTAGAATGACAGGAACATTATTCAAAAACATGAGATTAAGTCATATTACATTTGAAGAAGTAAAAGCAAATTTTATAAATTTAGTAGAATCGAAAATTGATGCATTTAGAATCAATACAAGTGATCTAGAAAATGCTGAATTTCATAATACATTGCTTAAAAATGTGGAATTTTTAAACTCTAATCTAAATCATATGTCAATCTATCAAACGTCATTAAAAAGTTGTGATATAAGTAAATCATTTTTTGGACATATCACTGTTGGAAAAGATGATTTAATAGGGTGTAAAGTATCGAGTGAACAAGCTATTCAAATTGCTAAGTTAATTGGCATCGTTGTCGTTGACTAAATATAAAGAAATAAAATAGTGATAATACATATTTGTTTTAAAAACCGTCAAATTTAATTGAATCACTGTGATAATTGATTTATTATTTAAAGAAGTAACTGAAGTGATGTGAACGTGATAAAGGAGAACATTTCAAATGAAAGCAAATATCTTTGAGCAAAAAGTGAAAAAGCAATTATGGTTTTTAAACAAAAAAGAGAAAAATAAATTAGATGAAGTGTTATCTAAAACAGTTGATTTAAATGAAAGCAATCAATTAAATCGTCCAGTTGCATTCTCAAATCAATTTTTGAAGGAATATATTTTTAAAGAAAAAGTCGTTTCAAGTACGCAATTATTCGTATTATTATTATTAGGCATTTTAGGTACGTATATCGTACTTATTGGTTTGTTCTTGTTCGGTTTTTTGACAAGTTTGACTTCAGTACAATATTTCATTAAGCCAGAAGTCGAACTATCAACTGTCACTGTTGTATTAACTTTAGTGGGAGCATTGCTATTAGTTATAGTCAGTCTATACATGATAAAAGTAGTAACTGGATATTTCACTAAAAAATTACTAGAATATAAACATAATAAAACCTTATAGTAATGAAACTATCTTAAAAGGTGAGAAAGTGTTAAACTTTCTTGCCATTTTTTATATATAAAAACATATGGGGCGTCTACAGTGATAAATGTACCATTATCAAAATAAATGATTGTGGATGAACCTTTGGATTTTAAGCCGTTAATAGTACAAGCATTGATATAATATTGTATAGGGGAACGTTGGGGTTTTACAGGGAATATTGTTGTTTGATAATCGATATAAATAGGTACTAACTTCTTAATCTTTAATATTCGTTTAGACTGTTCTAGCTGTACTTTATGTGAACGTTGATACTTTTCTAAAATGTAGTTAATAGTTTGATTAATTGGAGATGGATATATAAATTGATGTGTAGTGAATTGGCATATTGTAAGTATTTCTGGTCCTATTGCAGTTTTGAAATATAATATTTTAGTTAGATTAGACATGAATGTTTCACCTCATTTATTAAGATAATAATTTTTATACTTTCTTTTGACTCTATTTTGATAATTTTTTAATGTGGAAATTGAACAATTTAATTCTTTAGCTAATTCTTTTTGTTTATAACCGGCTAATTTTAATTGTAGCCAAAGTTGTTCTTTTTCTGATAAGTGAGAAAGAAAATTATCATACAGGGGCCGAGCATCATCAAAGGGAGAATTAATATTAGAAATGTTATCTAATTCAAAAATGTTATATGTTTCAAAAGTATGTTGAGAACGAAAAAGATCGATAATAAAGAAATTGAGACGACGATATAAAAATGAATTTAAAGAAGATTTTTGAGGGGTGTAAACTTTTGATAGTTCCCACATTTTTATTGTGAGTAATTGCACATATTCATCATTATTGTACTTAATATTATATTTTTTTAGAAGAAAATAGATAATGTGCTTGAAATTTTTATATAGTTCATCAAAGTTCATTGTTAAACTCCATCGTTGTATATACAACAAAAATTTCCGGATAGATTTATTTTATTGTGAAAAATAATAAATTTCATTTGCTAAATAGTAACATAAGGTGTTAAATAGAAGTCATAAGGTAGATAAATTTAAGTTTTATAACATTAACGCGTATTCAACTTAAAGATATAGCATTTAGAGATGAATATTATCTTCGGACAATTATCAGGAGGTTTATATGGATTACGCACATTTAAATTTAGAACATTTTTTTGCGAAACATAATGATTTAGATATAATTAAAGATAAATCAGACTTTGTTATGATTAATAATATGACAAACGAAATGATGTATCGAGATGGTGAAATAGAAGGTGCAATAGATTTGAACCGTTATTATTATAAAAATAGATCTCAAGCAGCAAGTTTTATCATAATGGAATATCGTAAAAGTCAAGAGTAATGAAATTAAGATTTCATTACTTTTTTTTATGAATATGTGACAACAATCAGATTAAATTGTACGATTAAGTATTTAGTGTTAAACTTTATTATCAGATAGTCTCAATAGTAGTATTACATAAGATTAAAGAGGCTCCATTTCTAATTATTACCTAAGAGGTGTGAACATGACGAAGCATAAAAAAGGCTCTATATTATCAATTATTGGTTTATTGATAATCTTAGGTGTAGCTGTTGTTGTTGTTTTTTCAATGATATCAGATCAAATCTTTTTTAAAGATGTAAACGAACAAGAAAAAGTTGAAAACCTAAAAGTTACTTTAGATAAAGCATCTAAAAAGCAAATTGATAACTACACAAGCCAACAAGTTTCAAGTAAAGATAATAAAAGTTGGAGAGATGCATCATCTACTGAGATAAAAGCCGCAATGAATAGTAGTGAGTTTATAGAGAGTGACACTCAAAAATACCAATTTTTAGAGTTGGATAAATACCAAGGAATTGATGAAAACAGAATTAAACGTATGTTAATTGATAATCCAATATTATTAAAACATTCAGATGACTTTATACAAGCAGCGAAAAATAAACATGTAAATGAAGTTTATTTGATTTCTCATGCGTTACTAGAAACAGGATCAGCTAAGAGTGAACTTGCAAGTGGCGTAGAAATTGATGGAAAAAAATATTATAACTTTTTTGGGGTCGGTGCACTAGATGAAGATCCAATCAAAACTGGATCAGAATATGCCAAGAAACATGGTTGGGACACACCTGAAAAAGCCATAAGTGGTGGTGCAAACTTTATTCATGATCACTTTTTATCAAATAAAGACCAGAACACCCTTTATAGCATGAGATGGAATCCTAAAAATCCTGGTGAACATCAATACGCTACCGACATTAAATGGGCTGAAAGTAATGCAAGCTTAATGGCCAATTTCTATAATGATATGAAAACAGAAGGTAAGTATTATAAATACTTTGTTTATAAAGATGATGAAAAGCATAAAACGCAATAAATAACCATGTGCTAAGCATATTGTTTATCCTGTCAATGAAGTATTAACTTTGTTGACAGTTTTTTTATTTTTTATACTTGTTTTCGTAGTTTATTGATTTGTAAAAGGATAACTATGTAATTTTGGACATAATACTGTTTAGAATTGTATGGGGATAAGTATTGGTTGGTCATTTAGAAAAGCTAGCTTTCATATTCAGTTTCAATATCTATAACAAAAAGCCAAGCGTCTACTGACGTTTGGCTTTTCAACATTATTTTATAATAGCTATAATTAGGGATGTTCTAATTTATTTAGCTTTATTTTTTTGACTAATAAGAATAAATAACATAAGCGTAGAGATAAATACTTTTAAAATAAATTTCATAGTGTCACTTCCTACTTAAGATTGTTTAAATTAATTGAGACTGATTAACATTTTAATATTTATCTACTTTTCATCAAAATAATTATGTTTTTTTAAGAATGTTTCAGCTACAATTGCTGGTTCTTTTCCTTTACCATCAGCTTCATAATTTAATTTTTGCATTTGTTCTGTACTAATTTTATCATCAAGTTTCGAGATTGCTTTTTTGATTTGTGGATGTTCTTTGAGTAACTTATTTGGAGCAACTGCACTGGCATCATATGGGGGGAAGAAATTTTTGTCATCTTTTAATACAACTAAATCATACGCAGCTATTCTTCCATCAGTTGTATAGCCTAATGCCACATCCAATTTATTATTTTTTAACGCATCATACACAAGACCGATTTGCATAGGTTTAAGTGAATTAAAACCGAACCCATAGTGTTTTTGGAAAGGTGCGTATCCATCCCCACCACGTTTAATCCAAGTTGTATCTGTTCCAACATTGACTTTGTCTTTAATTTTTTTTAAATCTGAAACAGTTTGTAGATTGTATTTTTCTGCGGTTTCTTTTGTGACCATAAATGCGAATGTGTTTTCGAAACCATAAGAATTAAAAAATGTTTGATTAAACTTTTGGTTAAATAATTTTTTAGTAATCGCCATAGCTTTACTTGTATCTGTAATAGGTTCTTGTTCAAGTACACCAACTAAATCTGTACCAGTGTAACGAGTGCTTGATATATCAGCGTCTCCATTCATTAATGCATTGTGTTGTATTGTGGCAGACCCTAAATTGTTGATGATAGTGCCAGATGTTTCGCCTTGTGTATCATGTTCAATAAGTTCTTTTAACATATAAGCCATAATTTGTGATTCACTAGTAGCTAAAGCTGATATTTTAACAGTATTTTTTGATTGGCCACCGCCTAAACCTGGCAAATCGCAACTAGCTAGTAAAAAGGTACTTGCTAAAATGAAAAATAAAAATCTTTTTAAATATTTCATTATTGAACTCCTTATATATATTAAAAAACTATTATTGCAATATATTAAGATTAACACACTTAGCAAAACATTATAACACTGCTTGATAAAATACTAGCAGACCATTAATGTGTAATATACACTAAAGGACTGGTATAATAAGGACAAATAATCTTAGTAAGGAAGTGTACTATGAGAATTGCCATTATTGGAATGGGCACTGCAGGTGTCACGCTTTTAAAAGAATTAGTGAAAAGTGACTCTTTTTCTAAAATGAATATTGATGTATATGACAATCCTATAAATATGGGCCAGGGTGTCCCTTTTCAAAATGACAGTGCAGAATTATTGATAAATCTACCGGCAGCACAAATGTCTTTGAATTTAGATAACCATAGAGAGTTTTATGAATGGTATGAAATGCAATCTACATTTAAATTTTCAAATCCAGAATATTTACCAAGATTTATATTTGGTCATTATATGAAAGATTATTTACAGAAGTTTAATCATGATTACGACAATATACATACAATCAAAGAAGAAGTTAATGAAGTATTTATTGAGTCAAAAGTAGGACAGACAGATGTGACATATTGTGTTTGTACTTCTAAAGAAATGGAAAATTGTAAAAAGTATGATGTTGTCTTTTTGACTATTGGTACTCTGTCATACCATGATCCATATGGCTTAAAGGGGATACGTGGTTATATTAAAACACCATATCCGACCTATAACACATTAAACGATGTACAAGATTCCGATGAAATCGCTATTATAGGTACAGGATTAGCAAGTTTAGATGTTATTCGTTATGTAACGGCACATCATCCTAAACTACCTATTACTATTGCTAGTCGAAAAGGACGATTGCCAAGTGTAAGAGGTGTGATGCCTGACATCGACTTTGAATATGTAACTCCAGAAAAATTTAATGAAATAAAGCACAAGCATTTTGGCAATGTACCCCTAGATGAGGCAATAAAGTTGTTCTTGAAAGATTGTGCGTTACATAATATTGATGTTGAAACATTAATCCATCGTAGTCAAGGTGATTCAATTAAAGATTTAACTTATGATTTAGAGCATGCTGATGAATTAGGGAAATTACAAAGTATACTTGAATTAACGAAAGAAAATTTAAATTGGATTTGGAATAGTTTAAGTAGAGAGGACCAAAAACGGTTTTTAACTAATTATCAGCCTATATTAAAAGAGAATTCAAATCCGATGCCACCTCAAACAGCACGATTATTGATTGATCACATTAACCATGGCACGATTAAAATTAAGAGTGATTTAGAGGATGTTCAATATAATGATAATAAGTTCAACTTTAAATATAAAGATGCGTCAGTAGAACAGTATGATATTGTAATTAATGCTACAGGATCAAAGACACAACTTGCAGATTTAGATGGCGATGACCAACTCGTATTAAATCTCGAGAACAGACAGGTTGTACAAGCGCATCCACTTGGTGGAATTCAAATTGTTGCTGAAACTAATCAAATTATAAGTCCGCGCTATGGCACACTGAAACATATGTATGCGCTCGGCCAATTAACAAATGGAATTAACCAATCACGTAATGGCGTAATGATGATTGTAAAACAAGCTGTTAATGTAGTTGACCATTTATTAACTACAAAATAAAGGAGTTTACTATTTAGGGATAAATTGCACAATGATAAATTAACTAAATAAGTTGTGGATTAATCGTGACGTTTATTCATAATTTGACTAGATGTCACCAGGTTAAAACTAATTTGTTTGTGCTTTAAATTGTAGTATTGTAAAGAATATAAAAAAACAAAACCGACTTAGATAATAAGAATTGTCATTTTCTCAAAAGTGTAGTACCATTATTTTGTAACTTATTCAAAGTTACCTGACTCAATCATCGAATACAATTTCATAAATATTCTTTCGGGGCAGGGTGAAATTCCCAACCGGCAGTAAATTAAGCCTGCGACCTGCATTTGTCGAAGCAAATGTGGCTGATCTAGTGAAACTCTAGAGCCGACAGTAAAGTCTGGATGGGAGAAAGAATGAAGTATAACTTGAAAATAGCACTTTTTAAGTGTTTATTTAGCATACACTTTTATTTGAATATGTATAAGTGTATATTTTACTATTGCTAAAAATGTTATATCAATATATATCCCACACCTGAAATGTTAAGTTCAGGTGTTTTTTTATTTTTTAGAGGTGATAAAATGAGTCATTATTTGAATTACGCTATTCAATTAGCAAAAATGGTAGAAGGCCAAACGGGTTTGAACCCACCAGTTGGATCTGTAGTAGTAAATGATGGCCATATTGTTGGCATGGGAGCCCATTTGCAAAAAGGTGGTAAGCATGCTGAAGTACAAGCTTTGGATATGGCCCAAGACAATGCGCGAGGAGGAACTATATATATTTCGCTAGAGCCATGTACGCATTATGGTTCGACGCCACCGTGTGTAAATAAAATTATTGAAGCGGGTATTAAAAAGGTTGTCTATGCAGTTAAAGACACAACATTACCCTCTGAAGGTGATGACATATTAGGACAGGCCGGTGTTGAAGTGATATTCCGTCCTCAATCAGAGGCAGAATCACTATATAGGGATTTCTTTATAGCTAAGAATGAATCTATTCCAGAGGTTACAGTTAAAGTCTCATGTAGTCTTGACGGTAAACAAGCGACTGATAAAGGTGAAAGTAAATGGATTACTAATAAAGCAGTAAAAAATGATGTCTTTCACCTACGTCATAAACACGATGCAGTGTTGACAGGTAAAGGCACGATACATGCAGATAACCCACAATATACTACACGTATTGAAGAAGGTAAGCATCCTATAAAAGTCATCTTATCTAAAACTGGTGAAATTGATTTTAATTTAGATATTTTTCAATTAAGAAATGAACCAATTTGGATTTATACTCAAAATAAAAATTTAAAAACAAATATTGAACATGTAGAAATCATAGAATTAACTAATTGTTCAATTGAAAATATATTAAAAGATTTATATCAAAGAGGGATTGGAAGTGTGCTAGTAGAGGCAGGGCCCACAGTGACTTCGGAATTTCTTCAATCTAAATTTACGAACGAACTAATATTATATTACGCCCCGAAAATAATAGGTGGTTCTGGTAGTTATCAATTTTTCCAAAGTGAAGGTATTTTTAATCTATCAGAAGTACCACAGTTTGAAATTGTAAATTCACAAATGCTTGAGCAAAATATCAAACTAGAGTTACGAAAGAAGTGATCGTCGGTGTTTACAGGAATTGTTGAAGAAATTGGAACCATAAAAAAAGTATCAACGCAACAGTCTGTAGTTAACTTAAAGATTGAGTGCCAAACAATTTTATCAGATATGCATATCGGAGATTCAATCAGTGTTAACGGTGCATGTTTAACGGTGGTGGAATTTGATCATCAAAGTTTTTCAGTTCAAGTTATTAAAGGTACCGAGAATAAAACATATTTAAACCAATTAACTCAATCTGCTGAAGTGAATTTAGAAAGAGCTATGAGTGGACAAGGTCGTTTTGGTGGTCACTTTGTTTTAGGTCATGTAGATGAAGTTGCTAAAATCACACGTATACAAGCATCAGACAACTCTAAAATCGTTACTATTAAACCATCAACTGCACTAATTAAACAAATGGTTAGTCAAGGTTCAATTACTGTAGATGGTGTGAGTTTAACTATTTTCCAACTAAAAGAAGCTGAGTTTGATATTCATCTTATACCAGAAACAAGAAAATCAACAATTTTAAATCAGAAACGTGTTGGCGATCCAGTGCATATAGAAACTGATATGTTATTCAAATATGTTGAACGAATTATAAATACTAACGAATCGGAATTGAGCCCAGAAAAACTTAGAGCATTTGGATTTTAGGAGGGGTAATATGCAATTAGATAGTATAGAAAAAGCTTTAAAAGCATTAAAAAATGGTGACAGTATTATCGTTGTAGATGACGAAAATAGAGAGAATGAAGGTGACTTAGTAGCTGTAACTGAATGGATGCATAATGACACTGTTAATTTCATGGCTACGCATGGTAGAGGATTAATTTGTGCACCTATCAGTAGTGATATAGCTAAAAAATTAGATTTAAACCCAATGGTTAGTAATAATTCTGATATTTATGGAACACAATTCACAGTTAGCATTGACCACGTCGATACAACTACAGGCATAAGCGCCGACGAGAGAATGTTGACAGCAAGAGCTTTAATAGATGATAGCGTAAGTGGGAATGATTTTAATAAACCAGGTCATTTATTTCCATTAATAGCACAAGATGATGGTGTGTTGACAAGACGTGGACATACAGAAGCATCAGTTGATTTAGCTAAATTAACAGGTGCTAAACCTGCTGCATTAATTTGTGAAATTATGAATGATGATGGCACTATGGCAAAAGGTGAGTCATTAGAAACATTTAAAGAAACACATGACTTAGTAATGATTTCGATAGAAGATTTAGAAAAATACCGTAAGTCTGCTATTTCGAAATTAGAAGCAAAAGCAAAAGTGAAATTGCCAACGGATTATGGTGTGTTCGATATGTACGGTTTTACAACTTCAGATAGTGACGAAGAAATAGTGGCTATTGTAAATGGCGATATTAAACAAACTGAAAATGTACGCATACACTCAGCATGTTTAACAGGAGATATATTTCATAGTCAAAGATGTGATTGTGGCGAACAATTAGAAGCGTCTATGAAATATATAAATGAACACGGTGGAATTATTTTATATTTACCTCAAGAAGGTAGAGGTATTGGATTAATAAATAAATTAAAAGCATATGAACTGATTGAACAAGGTTATGATACAGTAACAGCAAATATTGCTTTGGGCTTTGAAGAAGACTTAAGAAATTATCAAAATGCTGCCCGAATATTAAAATATTTTGGCGTTGAAAGTGTTAATTTATTAAGTAATAATCCTAAGAAATTTGAAAGCTTAGAGAACTACGGTATTGATATTACTAAACGTGTCGAACTTATTGTACCAACTAATAAATATAATCAAGATTATATGGATACAAAAAAAGAAAAAATGGGTCACTTAATATAAGGAGGAAAATATAATGAATTTTGAAGGTAAATTAATAGGTTCTGATTTAAAAGTTGCTATAGTAGTAAGTAGGTTTAATGATTTTATAACAAATCGTTTATTGGATGGAGCGAAAGACACTTTAATTAGACATGAGGTACCAGAAGAAAACATCGATGTAGCTTATGTACCCGGTGCTTTTGAGATTCCTTTAGTAGCTAAAAAATTAGCAGAAAAAAGTGATTACGATGCCATTATCACTTTAGGTTGTGTGATTAGAGGTTCGACTTCACATTACGATTATGTATGTAATGAAGTAGCGAAAGGTATTTCTAAAGCAAATGATGTAACCAATACGCCAGTAATTTTTGGAATTTTGACAACTGAAAATATCGAACAAGCTGTCGAACGAGCTGGTACTAAAGCAGGTAATAAAGGTTCAGAAGCAGCTGTTAGTGCCATTGAAATGGCAAATTTATTACGAGAAATATAAAAAACCCTCAAGTATTTAAACGAGGATTGTGGCTGATAATTGTAAATTTATACGTTTGGAAAATAAAATATATGAACAGCACATGATGACTAGAAAACTAAATTACTTGTATTAAGTTATTTAGAAATCTAGCCAACAGTGGAAAAACGGGTATGTAATATCAATTTATTAAATTTGGTGTTGTACATACCCGTTATTTATGTTATTTCTTAAAAATACGGTATATAAATGTTGTTGCTAGCCCAAATGATGCAACAGCACCACTAACTATACCAACTTTTTTAAGAATATCGGGTTTCATAACTTCTTTAAACATTAAGTTTAAATTTTGTGGTCTCTCTGCTAGTCTGCGCATAAAGTAACTAAACCAATCATCGCCATAAGGCACGTAGATACAGAAGTTATTACCTTCACCAGCAATTTTTTCTGCTAAATCTGTACGGAAACCATACAACATTTGAAATTCGTATCGACTTTTTTCAATATTATTATCTTTAATAAATTGTTTCATGTGTCTGATGATTTCATCATCATGTGTAGCAATTGAAGTTACATTTTTTGAATTTAAAAGCCTTTTCTCCATCAAACGAATATAATTTTTATCTATCTCTTCTTTTGTTTGATAGGCTATAGTATCGCTTTCTTTGTAAGCACCTTTCACCATGCGTAGTCTTAATTCTGGATATTTATCAATAAGTGCATCAGCTTTATATAAATATGCCTGAATTACAGTGCCCACATTTTTAAATTCACCTTTTAAGCGATCTAAAACTTGGGTGATATCGAATAGACTATCATACTTTTCAGTATCTATATTAATATGCATATTATCAAATTGATTAGCCTTCAATAATATTTCACGTAAATTGCGATAAGCAAGATCTATATCAAATTCTGAACCTAACTGACTCAGTTTAATAGACATGTGACCATCTAAGTTATGATTATAAATTGCATACATCACTTCTATGATTTGGTCTTTTGCTTGGATTGCTTCACCTTCAGTTAGAACAAACTCTCCAAGGCAATCTACTGTAACAGTAATCCCCTTGTTATTTAAACGTTCAATTGTGTCCACCAAGGCAGTAATAGTATTACCCGCAACTACTTTATTTGCCCCGAGCATCGGCCCGATTTCCTTGGCGCTCTTATTCAAAAGCGGATTATTTGATAATCCGATAAAAAAATTCTTCACAATTGGCATATTAATTCCTCCTATTCCGCTTATAGCTATGTTTCATTAATAGTGTAGCATGAATCAAATAGTAATGAAATCGTTTACAATAAAATATATTACACTTTAAATTATTAAATATACTCATGAGTTCCATATTCAAGAGAATTATAAATTTAGTTGTAAGAAATAAACTCACTTTTAGAGTTGTATTGTTATGTTTAAAATGGAAAAACTACATGATATTTTGATACAATATAGTTAATGAATTTAAAGTAGAAGGGGAAGTATGGATAATGTGGAAATGGGAAACCGAAAATGAAGCCAAAGGTGTTGTTGTAATCGCACACAACATGCTTGAACATACAGGTAGATACGCATATGTAATTACAATGCTTCGCCGTAATGGGTACCATGTAATTATGGGTGATTTGCCAGGACAAGGGCAAACTTCACGTTCAAACAAAGGGCAAATTGATAATTTTGATGTATATCATGAGCACATACTTGAATGGATCCGAATAGCGAATGAATATAAATTGCCAACTTATGTCTTAGGCGTAGGATTGGGTGGTTTAATTGTTTTAAACTTGCTTGAAAAAGTGGAAGTACCAATTGAAGGCTTGATGTTACTTTCACCTTTACTTGAGTTTAAAAAAAGCAATAAAACTAGAAAAGATAAGATTATTTCGAATATAGGTAAACTTGCTAAAGATACTAGGTTTAAAGTTGGTATTACAGTTGAAGATTTAACTAGAAATTCAGAAGTAATCGATGAAACAAATAATGATCAACTTATGCTACAAAAAGTAACATATCATTGGTATAAACAAATTGTTGAGATAATGAAGGAAACAGTAAACCACTTAAAAGATGTGAAATCTTTACCATTGCTTTTAATGTATGGTACAGAAGATAAAGTAGCTGATGTCACGGCGATGGATTTAATAAAAGAAAAAATAATTACTGAAGAATTATATTTCAAAGCTTGGGATGGGTTATATCATGAAATACATAATGAACCTGAAAGAGATGAAGTAATGAGATATATTTTAGCTTTCTTGAATAATAGTTCAAGTAACAATGGATTCATAGTTCATGATGAAAATGAAGTCTCATAATAATCAAGAAATCTAAATAAAGGCCAATTGCGAATACACATTTAATAAGAAAGCGTACCTTAGCGTGCGTTTTCTTTTTTAATTTTGATTGGCGAAAGAAAAAAATTAATTTGTGAATTACATCACAAAAACATTGCGTTTTTTCTCGGTCCCTGTTATATTTAATTTGTGAAATAAATCACAATAAAAGTTCGTATACGTAAGGAGAGTCTTATTATGGAATATATTAAAAGTAATAAAGTGGTTTTAATTGGAGATGGCGCTGTAGGCTCTAGCTATGCATTCGCATTAGTTGCTCAGGGTGTAGCGGATGAATTAGTGATTATTGATTTAGCAGAAGAAAAAGTTAAAGGTGACGTTATGGATTTGAACCACGCTGCACCTTATGGTGGATCACCTATAAAGATTAAAGCGGGTAGTTATAAAGATTGTGATAATGCAGACATAGTTGTAATTACTGCTGGTGCTGCTCAAAAACCAGGAGAAACAAGGTTAGATTTAATTGAAAAAAATACAAAAATATTTAAAAATATAGTTTCTGAAGTAATGGATTCAGGGTTTGATGGTATTTTTCTTGTAGCTACAAATCCTGTAGATGTTCTGACTTATGTAACAAGAGAGGTTTCAGGTTTACCAAAAGAAAAAGTCATTGGTTCTGGAACGATATTAGATACTGCAAGATTTAAATACGAATTGGCAGAAGAATTTGGTGTATCAGATAGAAGTGTTCACGGTCAAATTATAGGCGAACATGGAGATTCAGAATTAGCAGTTTGGTCACAAGCAAATATTGCAGGTCAACCGCTATATCAATTACTTAAAGAAGATCCCGAAAGACAACACAGAATTGAAGAAATTTTTGTGAATACTCGTGATGCGGCGTATGATATTATTCAAGCTAAAGGGGCGACATACTATGGTATCGCTATGGGCTTGGTTCATATTACAAAAGCTATATTAAATAATCAAAATCTCATCTTAACAGTTTCTAGTTATTTAGAAGGAGAATATAACCAAAAAGATGTCTATGTAGGTGTTCCTACAAAAATTAACCGACAAGGCGCGGTGAAAGTATTTGAAATACCTTTAAATGAGGAAGAAGAAAGTTTATTCAACAATTCTGTCAATATTTTGAAAGAAATGCAAAATAAAATATCTCATTTAATTGCATAATTCATAGTTTGAATTTAAACTGTATATAAGATTAATTTTATTAAAAATTCTAATATTTATTCAGTGAAGATTTTATATCACAATGAATGATGATTTTTATGAATTAATTTTACATGTTTAAACTTTATTCTATGATTGGGGGATTATTATATGGGGAAGACATTTGCTGATAAAGTTGATGGCGTATTGCAATTGGAATCGGTTTTAAAAGAAATTGAAGATATTTTTGCCAAAGTACAAAAGCAATACAAAATGTCAAAAGAAGAAATATTGATTCTTCTTACACTTTGGAAAGAAGGTTCAATGACTTTAAAGGAAATGGATGATTTTGTTCATATTAAGTCTTATAAACGTACAAGAACGTATAATGATTTAGTTGAAAAAACTTGGATCATTAAAGAAAGACCACAGAATGATGAGCGTACAGTTATCATACATTTCAATGAAGATTTAAAAGATCAACGGGAAAGTCTTTTAAACTTCTTTAAAGAAGAAATTGATGGCAAATCAACAAGTATTCAAAACAGTCTTAAATCTATCATTAATCTATAGGGAATAGTAAAGCCACAGTGCCTATGCACTGTGGCTTTATTTTTTATAAAATAAGTTCTGTGATACATATATTATTTTGTATTTGCATGTTTCTTGTTATTATCTTTTTTCGATTGCACAAATAAATGGTGGATCGTTTTGCTGATTTATAAATTGATACTGTAAAATGTGAGCTTTGTTTTGGTCAAAGTTTTTCAAATAATTTATTACAGCATCACGTTCAATTTTTCCTTCTTCATGTCCTGGATATATTACCAAGATAATGATACCTTCTGATGATAAAATTTCAAATATAGCTTCGATAGCTGCAATAGTACTATTCGGTAGTGTAACAACAGATTTATCTCCTTTAGGAAGATAACCTAAATTAAATATTGCAGCATCTACCGCTCCATGTAATTCAGCAGGTATATATTTCTTCACCTCTGAATGACTTGCCTGATGAAGTGTCACATTATCAAAATCTTTCGTTTTTTGCAGTGTATTTAGGATTGCAGCTTCCTGTATATCAAAAGCATGCACATGACCTCTTGCAACGTGTCGTGCTAAAAATAACGTATCATTTCCATTACCGCATGTAGCATCGATAACAATGCTCTCATCATGTGTGTGTTGTTTGATAAGCGTCTTGGCAAAAGGGAGAATACGTTCTAATTTCATGATTTCACAGTGCTTTCGAAAAATTTACCTTGATAAGATGCTCTACGTGCTAGTTCGTTATCAATTTCATTTAAAACTTCCCATTTATTGACACTCCACATTGGGCCAACCATTAAATCAATCGGACCATCACCAGTAATACGATGAACAATCATTTCTTTTGGAATAATTTCTAATTGATCACAAACTAAGTTAGTATATTCTTCTTGCGACATAAATTCAAGCATACCTTTGTCGTATTGTTTGACCATTGGTGTGCCTTTAAGTAAGTGAAGTAAGTGAATCTTAATACCTTGGACATCCATTTGCGCTACTTCCTTAGCTGTTTCCATCATCATATTATAATCTTCACCAGGTAAACCATTAATAATATGTGTACAAATATTAATGTTATGCTTACGTAATTTTGCTATACCTTCATAATAAGTTTCCATATCATGTGCGCGATTAATTAGGTCTGAAGTTTCTTGATGGATTGTTTGTAAGCCTAATTCCACCCATAGATATGTACGTTCATTAAGTTCTGCTAAATACTCAACTACGTCATCTGGTAAGCAATCAGGACGTGTACCTATAGACAGGCCGACGACGCCCGGCTCTTTTAGTGCAGTTTCATATTTTTCACGTAATACTTCAACAGGTGCGTGTGTATTAGTGAATGCTTGGAAATATGCGATATATTGTCCGTCATGCCATTTTTCGTGCATTCTATCTTTAATTTGTCTAAATTGTACTTCGATAGGATCCACACGGTTTCCTGCAAAATCACCACTGCCTGCTGCTGAACAGAACGTGCAACCGCCATGTGCAACAGTGCCATCCCTATTTGGACAATCGAAGCCACCATCAATTGCAACTTTAAATATCTTTTGACCAAATTTATTTTTCAAGTGATAATTCCATGTGTGATATCTCTTATTCTCGAATGCGTAAGGGAAAAATTGTCCCATATAACATTTTCCTTTCTAAATTCATTCTAGTTAAAGATTTTAACATATTTTAGTGATATAGTGTTTAGAGTAAAATGAGAAATTTAAATTTAGAAGGGGGCTTAATGTTATGAATATGCCTAAATCAGTATGGTGGTTAGTTATTGGTATGGCATTAAATATCACAGGCTCAAGTTTTTTATGGCCGTTAAATACAATTTATATGAATGAACAATTAGATAAAAGTTTGACTATGGCTGGATTAGTGTTAATGATTAACTCTTTTGGTATGGTCATTGGTAATTTATTAGGAGGTAATTTATTTGATAGATTAGGTGGCTATCGGACAATTATGATCGGCACTATTATATGTCTGATGAGTACAACGCTACTAAATTTCTATCACGGTTGGCCATGGTATGCGGTGTGGTTAGTAGCATTGGGGTTTGGTGGCGGCATGATAATACCAGCAATTTATGCATTAGCAGGTGCGGTGTGGCCTAACGGTGGTCGACAAACGTTTAATGCTATTTATTTGGCACAAAACCTTGGTGTAGCAATTGGTGCAGCTTCAGGTGGTTTTGTCGCAGAGTTGAGTTTTAATTATATATTTATTGCTAATTTATTAATGTATGTGGCTTTTGCAATTGTTGCAGTTACTCAATTTAACATTAAGTTAGATGTGAAAGTAAAATCGAATGATGCGATGAGTTTGTTATCGAAAGCATATCGACCACAATTCATAGCGTTATCGTTGCTGTGTATCATGTTTAGCATATGTTGGATAGCATATATTCAATGGGAGAGTACCATTGCTTCATTCACACAAGAAATAAATGTTTCTATGAGTCAATACAGTCTATTATGGACAGTAAATGGTATTATGATTTTGGTAGCTCAACCATTAATTTTACCAGTTATTAGGCTGTTAAAAGGTAATCTGAAATATCAAATGCTTGTAGGAATAATTATATTTATATTGTCGTTCTTTGTCACAAGCTTTGCTGAACAATTTTCAGTATTCATGATAGGTATGATTATACTTACATTGGGTGAAATGTTTGTATGGCCAGCGGTGCCGACTATTGCCAACCAACTTGCGCCTAATGGTAAAGAGGGATCATTCCAAGGTTATGTTAATTCTGCTGCTACGGTAGGTAAAGCCTTTGGACCGTTAATTGGCGGTGTAGTAGTTGATACGTTTAATATGCAAGCTATGTTTTTAAGTATGATTTTCTTACTTGTTATAGCGCTAATATTTTTAATGATTTATGATAAAAGATTATCAAAGGAAATTTAATTTCTAACTATAACGAAATAAATGTTATAGTTTTGTGATATTGTAAATAAAAATTAATTGTAACCAATGTCCGAGTCATAAATAAATGTCTCGGACTTAATGCGTTTAATTAATATAAAAATAAGGAGTACCTGAGTTAAAGCTCATGTGTAAGAACCACTAACTCATAATCTGCAAAAGAGTTTAAGTGATTATATAAGACCAGTTTTTTTAAAAGAAGAACACCTGAGCTAAGGCTCATGTGTAAGAACCATTAACTCAATAAATGAGAAGTGGTTCTTTAGTTTTACTCTTGAAATAAAAGTCTTTTTCAAATATGATTAGTAATGTATATGGAGTAGTAGCTTTAAGATTTATCTACAGAGAGCTAGGGTTGGTGTAACCTAGCGTTAAACTTCAAGCGAACTTACCAGGACTTATAGATAAATGATGACATCTCTTACTATTTTATTAAAATGAGTGCACAGATAATGTGAAGTTGGGTGGTACCGCGGTGAAAATCGTCCCTATGTAATTCAATAATAGTTTGAGGTGTCTTTTTATTAAATAGGAGGAGAAGTAGTGAATTACAATCATAATGAAATTGAGAAAAAATGGCAGGATTACTGGGAAGAATATAAAACATTTAAAACAAGCGATAATTTAGGACAAAAGAAATTTTACGCTTTAGATATGTTTCCTTATCCTTCTGGTGCAGGGCTACATGTAGGACACCCTGAAGGTTATACAGCAACAGATATCATCTCTCGTTATAAGCGTATGCAAGGCTATAACGTTTTACACCCAATGGGATGGGATGCATTTGGTTTACCTGCAGAACAATATGCTCTAGATACTGGTAATGATCCTCGTGAATTTACTAAAGAAAATATTCAAACTTTCAAACGTCAAATCAAAGAACTAGGTTTTAGTTATGATTGGGATAGAGAAGTAAATACAACAGATCCTGAATATTACAAATGGACACAATGGATTTTTATTCAACTTTATAATAAAGGATTAGCATATGTAGATGAAGTGGCAGTAAATTGGTGTCCAGCTTTAGGTACAGTTCTTTCAAACGAAGAAGTGGTGGATGGCGTGTCAGAACGAGGCGGCCACCCTGTTTATAGAAGACCTATGAAGCAATGGGTATTAAAAATCACTGAATATGCAGATAGATTATTAGAAGATTTAGATGACTTAGACTGGCCAGAATCATTAAAAGATATGCAACGTAATTGGATTGGTCGTTCTGAAGGTGCATCGGTTACATTTGAAGTTGCTAACTTGAATGAAGATATAGAAGTTTTTACAACACGTGCAGACACGATTTATGGTGCTTCCTTCTTAGTTTTAAGCCCTGAACATGAGCTTGTAAATAAAATTACAACTGAAGATAAGCGTGAAGCTATAGAGACTTATCAAAAAGAAGCGGCTAAAAAATCTGACTTAGAACGTACTGGTTTAGCCAAAGGAAAATCAGGTGTATTTACAGGTGCTTATGCCATCAACCCATTGTCTGGAGAAGAAGTTCCTATTTGGATAGCTGATTATGTGTTATCTACTTATGGTACAGGTGCTGTAATGGCAGTTCCAAGTGGTGATCAACGAGACTATGAGTTTGCGAAAGCCTTTGATCTACCTATAATTGAAGTTATCGAAGGCGGGGACATGACTAAAGAAGCATTTACAGGTGATGGTCCTCATATCAACTCTGGGGAGTTAAATGGCTTATATAATGAAGCTGCGATCGAAAAAGCAATTGAATTATTAGAAAATAAAAATGCTGGTAGTAGAAAAGTAAATTACAAACTTAGAGACTGGTTATTTAGTCGTCAAAGATACTGGGGCGAGCCGATACCAGTTATACATTGGGAAGATGGTTCAATGACAACTGTTCCAGAAGATGAATTACCATTGTTATTACCTGAGACAGATGAAATTAAACCTTCAGGGACTGGAGAATCACCTCTTGCTAACATTGATGAATTTGTAAATGTTGTCGATGAAGCTACAGGTATGAAAGGTCGTCGTGAAACAAACACAATGCCACAATGGGCTGGTAGTTGTTGGTATTATCTAAGATATATAGATCCAAATAATGATAAAATGCTTGCTGATCCAGAAAAATTAAAACATTGGTTGCCAGTAGATTTATATATTGGTGGAGTAGAGCACGCGGTTCTCCATTTATTATATGCAAGATTTTGGCATAAAGTATTATTTGATTTAGGTGTTGTACCTACAAAAGAGCCATTCCAAAAATTATATAACCAAGGTATGATTTTAGGTGAAGGAAATGAAAAAATGAGCAAATCTAAAGGTAACGTAATTAATCCAGATGATATTGTTCAATCACATGGAGCAGACACTTTACGTTTATACGAGATGTTCATGGGTCCGCTTGATGCGGCGATTGCATGGAGTGAAAATGGCTTAGATGGTTCAAGACGTTTCTTAGATAGAATTTGGCGTTTACTAGTTACAGAAGATGATTTAATTACTAGTAAAGTGGTAAATACTAATAGTAAAGCGTTAGATAAGAGCTATCATCAAACTGTGAAAAAAGTTACAGAAGATTATAATTCATTAAACTTTAATACTGCGATTAGCCAATTGATGGTATTTATCAACGATTGTTATAAAGCTGATGAGATTTACAAACCATATATTGAAGGCTTTATTAAAATGTTGGCACCTATTGCACCTCATATTTCGGAAGAATTGTGGGCGCGTTTGGGTCATGAAGAAACAATCACTTATCAACCATGGCCGTCTTATGATGAATCATTATTAGTTGATGATGAAATCGAAATTGTAATTCAGGTTAATGGAAAAGTGCGTGCTAAGGTTAATATGTCTAAAGACATCTCCAAAGAAGCAATGGAAGAAGTTGCTCTCGGCAATGAAAATGTTAAATCTGAAATTGCTGGCAAGGACATTAAGAAGGTTATCGCAGTTCCTAAAAAACTTGTTAATATCGTAGCTAAATAATAAATAGGAGGAATTAATAATGGAATCTATTACAATTGATGAATTAAAGAGTGAAATTTTAAATGCTGATCCTGTTAATATCGTTGATGTTAGAACTAATGAGGAAACAGCGACGGGAATTATTCCTGGTGCAAAAACAATTCCAATGAATGAAATACCAGAGAACCTTAACCAATTTAATGAAAATGATACTTATTATATTATCTGTAAAGTTGGTGGCAGAAGCGCGCAAGTTGTTCAATATCTTGAACAAAACGGCATTAATGCAGTGAACGTTGAAGGTGGCATGGATGCTTGGGGAGACGAAGGTTTAGAATTAAAAAGTGTTTAACTTTTACAAGAAAATAAAATGAATAATCGCATGTATACCAATGTTATACATGTACTGAATTTAATTTATAAGTACTTCAAAGGGGTCACATTGAAAAGTGTCTACTTTGAAGTACTTTTTTAATGTGAATTTTTGGAGGAGATTTCTAATTTTGAACGATTGAAATATAATAGTTTAGAATTTGTAGATATAATGAAGTGTATATAATAAAAAACAGTCCGAACATAAATATATGTAAAATGGACTGTTTAAGTGTTTATAAAAAGAATTATAGATGCTCTAATTCGAAGACGTTTAATACTTTGGTTGTTTTACCGCAAATTTAATCTTTCCTACAATATTTAAAGTTAAAGTGTTTGAGTTGTGGAATCGAACTCACTTGCATTAGTACCAGCAACATGTCCAGTGACCAATGCACTAGTAATGTTATATCCGCCAGTATAACCGTGAATGTCTAATACTTCACCACATAAAAATAAGCCGGGGACAATTTTGGACATCATTGTTTTAGGTTGTATTTCTTTTAGTGAAACACCACCGCCGGTTACGAAAGCTTTTTCGATAGATAAAGTGCCATTGACGTAAAAAGTAAAACCTTTTAATAACGCTACAATATTATTGATTTGTGCATTGGAAATGTGATGTGCAGTTAAATCATCAGGGATATCCGCTTGTTCGATAATAAATAATAAATAGCGTTCTTCAATTAAACCGTGTAAACTGTTTTTGATGTATTTGTCTGGTGTGTTTTTAAGTAAATCACGAATTTTTAGTTCTAATTCGTTTTTTGTTATTTCTGGAAAAGCATCAATTTGCATTTGTATTTCTTGTCGTTTTTGGTTTTTTTGTTCTTTATAAACGAATTGGCTGCATCTTAATGCAGCAGGGCCGCTAACACCAAAATGTGTGAATAACATATCCATTTGATGTGTGATTCTTGTTTTTCCATTCTTTTTTAATACTGAAAGTGCTACATCTTTTAAACTCAATCCTTTTAGTCGTTTGTTTTTAATGAAAGACTCAGCAGAAGTAATCGGGACTTCAGTAGGAAATAATTCAGTAATGGAATGTCCTAATTGTTCAGCAAATTTATAACCATCTCCAGTAGAACCGGTTTGCGGCACACTTGTACCACCAGTTGCAATGACTAAACTTTGGCTTTCAAAAGATTGTTGATCATTAAGCGACACTTGGAAAGTTTGATTATCGGTGTATGAAATTGAAGCAACAGTGGCTTCTTCTTTAACTTCTACCTTATTTTGTTGCAAAGTGTGAATAAGTGCATCCACTACATCTTGAGATTTATTAGAAACTGGGAACATACGTCCATGGTCTTCTTCTTTTAAAGATACACCCCTAGATTCAAAAAAATGAATGATTGATTCATTGTCAAAAACTGAGAATGGGCTATATAAAAACTTTCCATTACCAGGAATGTTTTTTATAATTTCATCATAAGGAAGACGATTGGTTACATTACAACGACCGCCACCAGAAATTTTTAATTTGCGGCCTAGTCCTTTTTTCTTTTCAATTAATAAAACACTATTGCTTAATTTACTTGCTGCAGCAGCTGCCATAAGCCCACTTGGACCACCGCCGATGATAATTGTTTGATACATTTCATTGCCTCCCTTTACTAAATAGTGTTATTTTATAGTTTATAGTAATATAGTTTTGAAAAAAAGTGGTTATAACGTTATTATTGAAGTTACGAGTGTAAAAATTTAATTTGAGATAGGAAGATCTGAATGAGTGAAAGTAAAGAATTAGTTAGGGGTACCTTTTTAATCACCCTTAGTATATTGATTACTAAAGTTCTGGGTGTAATATATATAATTCCATTCTACGCCATTATTGGTGGAGAAGAAAAATTGGCACCTTTTAACTATGCATATACGCCTTATAATATAGCAATTGCTATTGCAACTGCTGGTGTACCATTAGCGGCGTCTAAATATGTGTCTAAGTATAATGCTTTAGGTGCATATAAAGTAAGTGAAAAATTATATAAATCCAGTTTTATTGTTATGACCATTACAGGATTTATAGGATTTTTCATTTTATATTTATTAGCGCCAAGTATAGCAAGCATCACATTAGCTCACGAATCAGGAGCTAAAGGTGGATGGTCAGTCGATGACATTACATGGATTATTAGAATTATCAGTATGGTCGTAATATTTATTCCATTACTCGCTACATGGCGTGGTGTGTTCCAAGGTTATAAATCAATGGGGCCAACAGCAGTATCAGAAGTTATAGAACAAATTGCACGTATCTTATTCATTCTAATTGGAAGTTATTTAGTGCTTAATGTCTTTAACGGTAGTGTATTACAAGCTAATGGTGTTGCAACGTTTGCTGCAGCAATAGGTGCCGTAGCTGGTATCTTTACATTGTGGTACTACTGGAGAAAAAGAAAACCTAATATTGAAAAAATGGTTGCAACAGATGTTTCAGGCATAAGCGTTTCATATGGGAAAATGTATAAAGAAATTATTTCGTATAGTATTCCATTTGTTATTGTTAGCTTGAATTTCCCATTATTTAATTTAGTTGACCAATTTACACATAATGGTGCTTTAGATTTAGCAGGTGTACCGAGCCAATTACATGACTATTTCTTTACTATTTTAAATATGACAACTAATAAAATAGTGATGATTCCAACATCACTATCAGCAGGTTTTGCAGTAAGTTTAATTCCATTTATTACAAAAACATACGAATCTGGTGAGCTAAGTGAGATGCATAGACAAATTAGAACTTCTTTAGGTGTATTGATGTATATCACAGTACCAGCAAGTTTAGGAATTATGGCTTTAGCATTACCGTTATATACTGTGTTCTATAGTTATAATGTTGATGGAAGTCAGCTACTATTCTATTATGCACCAGTTGCTATTTTAATTGGATTATTAAGTGTGACAGCATCCATGCTACAAGGTATTGATAAGCAAAAACTGACTGTATTTGTAATTTTATCGGCAGTTGTTTTAAAAGTTATACTCAACACACCACTCATTATGGCTTTCCATACAGCTGGCGCAATTTTAAGTACAGCGATTGCACTGTTGTTTGCTGTTTTATGTAATTTTTATATACTTAAAAAATATGCGAAATTTGATTTCTCAGAGACTTGGTTACACTTTGGTAAAATATTCCTATATGGTTTAATCATGATGATTATCGTTGAATTATCTTCATTTATATTACAAATGTTGATTTCACCAGAATCTAAAATAGGTTCATTAACTATTTTAATTATAAGTGTAGTAATTGGTATGATTGTTTATGGAGGTATCACTATGAAGACAAAATTAGCCGATCAATTTTTAGGTGAAATACCAAATAAACTTAGACGTAAATTAGGGATTATTAAATGAGATTAGATAAGTTTTTAGCAAATATGGGTGTAGGTACACGTACCGAAGTTAAGCAATTATTAAAAAAGAAACAGGTAACTGTGAATGATAATGTAGAAACATCACCAAAAAGGCAGTTAAATCCAGATGTTGATATTGTAAAAGCAAATAATAGACATATCCAATATATTGATAAAGTATATCTAATGTTAAACAAACCTAAAGGTTATATTTCAGCAACTGAAGATGACAAACAACAAACTGTCATTGATTTGGTCGATGAATATAAATATTTAAATGTTTTTCCGGTGGGACGTTTGGATAAAGATACAGAAGGTTTATTATTAATTACTAACGATGGGCAATTCAACCATGACTTAATGAGTCCAACAAAGCATGTTCCTAAAACATATGAAGTGATTTCTGAAAAAAATATTACAAAAAATGATATAAATGCATTTAAAGTGGGTATTGAATTAAATGAGGGATTGGCAAAACCAGCGGAATTAGTGAAAAGTGATGAAATGTATAAATCATTTGTTACGATTCATGAAGGACGTTATCATCAGGTTAAGCGTATGTTTCATGCGATAAATAATGAAGTTTTAGAATTGAAACGTATTAGCATTGGCGACCTTCATCTTGATTTAACACTGGCACCAGGAGAATATCGTCAATTAAATCAGCAAGATTTTAAAAGTTTAGGATTAAAATAAAGAAGAGGTGTAGTTATTATGTCAAAATTATTTAAAGCAATTGTAGGCATCGGTGGAGCAGCCGCAGCCGTTGTTCTCTCTAAAAAAGAAAATAGAGATAGATTGAAAGATGAGTACAGTAAATATAAATCTAACCCAGAATCTTATAAACAAAATGCTAAAGACATCGCAAGTCAAATAAGTTCTAAAGCTGGAGAAACATATAATGAAGTAAAACAAGATCCAAAGGGATATGCTTCAAAAGTTAAGCAAGATCCTAAAGGATTTATCAATGAACAAAAAGATCGCTTTAAAAATGTTAGTGAAAATGAAGAAGAGCATATTGAAGAAGCGAGATTTACTGATGAAGGCGCTGCTGATCCGTCAAACAACCTACGCGTTGTAACAGAAGAAGAATTAAAAAATAACAGTAACAAACATGATGAAAAATAAAATTTAAAATGTATATATGTATGGTTAAGATATGAACAGTGTTATCTATGTGTGTAATTAAAACTAATTATTCACATTAGCTATTACTTAACTTAATACATTTATCATAAGTTAATTAAATATTTAGTTAGCCATAGGGGCGAGAATAAGAAATCAAATTGTGATTTCTAGCTCGCTCCTTTTACTTTATTAATACAGGTATTTTATTTAGTAATGTATAGCGTTTAAACTGTTTTAATACAAATCATAACAGTTAATTTTTTGAATTATTAGACACATCTCACTGTAGTTTCTTCTCTAGTTCATGTAAAATATTAAATATATTAGTTATAAGAAGGAAGTTGATTGCAAATGTGGAGAGATAAAGTAAAAGCGTATGAAGGGCAAATTATCGAGGATTTGAAAGGACTTTTATCTATCGAAAGTGTAAGAGAAGATGATAAGGCATCTTCAGAGAATCCTGTTGGACCAGGACCACGTAAAGCCTTAGATTACATGTACCAACTTGCAGAACGAGATGGATTTGGAATACATGATGTTGATCATATCGCCGGACGAATCGAAGCGGGTGAAGGTGAAGATCTTTTTGGTATCTTATGCCACGTAGATGTTGTTCCTGCTGGTGATGGATGGGACTCAAATCCATTCAATCCATTAGTCACTGATGACAAAATTGTAGCTCGCGGTACTTTGGATGACAAAGGCCCAACAATTGCAGCTTATTATGCAGTCAAAATTTTAAATGAAATGAATGTAAATTGGAAAAAGCGTATACATATCATCATTGGTACGGATGAAGAGTCAGATTGGAAATGTACGGATCGTTATTTCGAAACAGAAGAAATGCCAGTATTAGGTTTCGCTCCAGATGCTGAATTCCCAGCTATTCATGGAGAAAAAGGCATCAGCACGTTTGATGTAATTCAAAACGACAAAGCTGAAGATCAAGATGAACCTGAATACGAATTACGTTCATTTAAATCTGGTGAAAGATATAATATGGTTCCAGACGAAGCAGTAGCACATGTTGCGGTTAAAGAAAATATGACAGACGTCATTCAAAATTTTGAACAATACTTAAATGACTATCAAATTGATGGTGAAAGTGTTGTTGATAGTGGTGTATTAGTTCTTAAGGTATATGGTAAAGCGGTCCATGGTATGGATCCATCTATTGGAGTAAATGCAGGTTTATATTTAATGAATTTCTTATCAAGTTTAGATTTAGATAAGACAGCAGCTAATTTTGTTGAATTCAGTAATAAATATTTATTCGAGTCTCATTTTGGAGAAAAAATGGGTATGAAATTCCACACAGATGTAATGGGAGACGTTACTACTAATATAGGTGTAATAACTTATGATAATCAAAAAGGTGGATCATTTGGTATCAATTTAAGATATCCAGAAGGCTTTGAATTTGAAGAAGCATTGACTAGATTTAAGAGTGAAATAAATCCATTAGGTTTTTCAATTGAATTAGGTAAGAACCAAACACCACATTATGTGGAAAAAGATGATCCATTTGTACAAAGTTTAGTAGAAGCGTATAGAAACCAAACTGGTGACCAAACTGAACCATATACAATAGGTGGCGGTACTTATGCGCGTAATTTAGATAAAGGTGTTGCATTTGGTGCTATGTTCAGCGATTCTGAAGACTTAATGCATCAAAAAAATGAGTATATTACTAAAAAACAATTATTTAATGCGACAAGCATTTACTTGGAGTCATTATATAAATTGTGTGTGGAGGAATAAATATGACAAAAGTGCTAATAAATGAAAAACTTGTGGACGAGCAAGATGCAAATGTACCGTATAATGATAGAGGTTATGTCTTTGGTGATGGCATTTATGAATATATAAGAGTTTATGATAATAATGTTTTTACAGCTAAAGAACATTTTGAAAGATTACTACGCAGTGCTAAAGAAATTGGTTTGGAACTAAAATACAATGTAGACGAATTGACGGAATTGATTCAGGAATTGTTATCTACAAACAACATCGTTAATGGCGGTGTCTATATCCAGGTAACTCGTGGTGCTGCTCCACGTGATCATGCATTCCCTACACCATCAGTAGAGGCAAACATCATGGCATTTACGAAGTCATATGATCGCCCATACAAATTGCTTGAAGAAGGCATTAATGCTATTACAACTGAAGATATTCGTTGGTTAAGATGCGATATTAAAAGTTTAAATTTATTAGGAAATGTATTAGCTAAAGAATACGCAACAAAATATAACGCTCAAGAAGCAATTCAACACCGTGGTGATATCGTCACAGAAGGTTCTTCTAGTAATGTGTATGCGATTAAAAACGGTGAGATATACACACATCCAGTAAATAATTATATATTAAATGGTATAACACGTATGGTTATCAAATCAGTTGCTGAAGATAAAGGTATACCTTTTAATGAAGAAGTATTTACATTGGATTTCTTAAAAAATGCAGACGAAATTATTGTGTCTAGTACATCAATAGAAGTCATGCCTGTCGTTAAATTGGATGGAGAAAATGTAGGTGATGGTGAAGTAGGTAGTATTACGAAATCATTGCAAGAAGGATTTAATAGATACATTGACACACATAGTTAATATTTTCCATAAATGGATATAAAATGTCACATAAATTACGTTGAAATTATGTTATAATGCTAACTGAGCCGTTTAAGAGATTTCAATATAAAATTGAAAGTAAAATGTATCTTTTTGTTTCTCATTTTTGGTTGAAATTCAACCTCAAACATTATAAAATCTTTTATGAGTCTTGAAATTGACCGTAATAAATTTAAGAAAAAAAGATATAGAAATATTAAAATAGTACTCTGTTTGAGATTGATTTATGGTATGATGTAAAAGTTGCTATAATTTGAAACTAGGTACTGTTATTAAATAACTTAACTTGAATCACATGGGACATTGTGTCAGTCATAAAACTTGAGGCGACATAAATTTGGGTTGAAGTTTAAAATATTGTAATAGAAAATGATTATATATGGCTCTCGAAATCTGTTTTCTTGAGCCATTTTCTAATTGAAAGTGAGGTGAACGTGTTGGAGCAGTTTTATCAATTGGGATGGACGCTTGATTCAGCGGGTGGTGCATCTGGTGAGGCATATATGGCTGAACAAGATGGGCAAAAGTTATTCCTAAAAAGAAATTCAAACCCATTTATTGCGGCATTATCGGCCGAAGGTATTGTACCAAAATTAGTGTGGACAAAACGCATAGAAACTGGTGAAGTGGTAACCGCACAACATTGGAAAAATGGTAGAGAACTTACTTTCAACGAAATGCACGAACAACGGGTAGCCAATTTATTGAAAAAGATTCATAGTTCTAAAACATTACTTAATATGTTAAAACGTATGGAAATGGAGCCAATCACTCCTGATATTCTACTAAACAAGATTAATGCTTCTTTATCAAGAGAAGTTTTAACGCATCATGTTGTTAGAAAAGCTTTAACTTATCTTGAAGAGCATATGCCAAACTTGGATCCTCGTTTCTTTACAGTAGTCCATGGTGATGTTAATCACAATAACTGGCTATTGTCGGATCATGATGAATTATATCTAGTTGATTGGGAAGGCGCGATGATTGCTGATCCAGCGATTGATTTAGGTATGCTGCTATACAATTACGTTCCAGAAAAGAAATGGCCTCAGTGGTTAAACGTTTATGGTACGAAAGATTCAATGGATTTACAAAAACGTATGAAATGGTACACAGTGGTACAATCTATCGGTATGGTACAGTGGTATGAAGAACAAAAACGTTATAAAGACATGAATATGTGGCTTAAATTTTTAAATGAAGTTATGAATAACAATGCATTTATATAAGGAGTTATCAAAATGAGAATGCGCTACAAGCCGTGGGCGGAAGACTACTTAAAAAAAGAACCGAATATAGTGGATCTCGACGGTAGTCATGCAGGGCAAATCAGTGATTGGTTTGATAATGATCAACCGATTTATATTGAAATAGGTTCAGGAATGGGACAGTTTATAACTACGCTTGCTGCACAAAATCCTGAAATTAATTTTATTTCAATGGAACGGGAAAAAAGCGTAATGGTTAAAGTTCTAGATAAAGTATTAGATCAAGGTTTAACTAATATTAAACTCATATGTAACGATGCTATAGAACTTAATGAATATTTTAAAGATGAAGAAATTTCACGCATCTATTTAAATTTTTCAGATCCATGGCCAAAGAAAAGACATACTAAACGTCGATTGACTTATCATACTTATTTAGCTTTGTATAAACAAGTATTAAAAAAAGACGGAGAACTTCACTTCAAAACTGATAATCGAGGACTATTTGCATATAGTTTAGAAAGTATGTCGCAATTTGGTATGTATTTCACCAAAATTAATTTGAATTTGCATCAAGAAGATGTTGAAACTAACATAGAGACAGAATATGAAAGAAAGTTTTCTGATAAAGGCTCTAGAATTTATCGGATGGAAGCCAAATTCCATTAATTTAATAAAATCATTCTAATTGATAGGGCAAAGCCTTATCAATTTTTTTATGCTATTGTAATGTATTTTTGTATTAAATAATGAGAAAAAAGTGCTTAACATGCTCGATAGTGCATTATTTTACGTAATAGTTTGTTTGTATTAATATAAAAGATAATGAGTAACAAAGGTTTATAGGATACTGAGGAGGAATTAATTTATGAAATTAGGAGATTTTAGTGTACATTATTTAAACGGGGGTATTACAAATATTGATGGAGGTGCTATGTTTGGTGTTGTACCTCGAGCTTTATGGACAAAAAAATACGAAGTGAATGAAAAGAATCAAATTCCTTTACCTACGCATCCAATATTAATACAAACTGGTGATAAAAATGTCATTATAGATACTGGTATTGGATTTGGTAAATTAACAGATAAAGAACGTAGAAATTTTGGTGCAGAATACGAAAGTCATATGAATGATGATTTAGAAGCATTGGATATGACAACAAAGGATATTGATTATGTGTTAATGACACATATGCATTTTGACCATGCTGCAGGTTTAACTGATGATGCAGGACATGCGATTTTTGAAAATGCTATTCATATCATTCAGCAAGACGAGTGGCATGAATTTCAAAGCCCGAACTTGAGAAGTAAATCAACTTATTGGACGAAGAATAACGGTGATTTCCAAAGAAAATTATTGTTATTTGATGAAGAAATGGAAGTTTTACCAGGTGTTAACATCATGCATACTGGGGGACATAGCTTTGGTCATTCTATTATTACGATAGAGAGTAAAGGTGAAAAAGCTATTCACATGGGAGACATATTCCCGACAATTGCTCATAGAAACCCGTTGTGGGTAACTGCTTATGATGACTATCCTATGCAGTCAATAAGAGAGAAAGAACGCTTGATTCCCAATTATATTTTAAATGATTACTGGTTCTTGTATTATCATGATGTGAATTATTTTGCAGTGAAATTTGATAAACAGAGTATGACAGAAATTGAAACATTTATTTCTAGAGATTAAAAAAGGTTAAAGTTATGAATTTAAGCTTCGGAGTTAAAATATGAATTAAGAAATATATGTGTATATTTCTTGAGCATAATCCATTTTAATCCTTCGACTTCAATTATGTATATAGTTTTGGTGATATGAGGCAATCTCAGCTCACATCTAATAGATGAAGCGTATGCTCATACTATATACATTTTACGTTCATAACTTTAACCTTCTATCATTCACATTCAATAATATTAATGATTTCTCCACTATTTGCATCGACAAAAAAATCATATGAAGTAAGTGACCCATTATTTTGGGTAGTAATACCTCCTTGGTAAACAAGCGTAGTATCACTAGTGTTTTTATAAGTAATTGGTTCATGCAATATGTATGAGCCTATAACATTCATAAAATAGGTTCTAACTTCAGAAATGATTTTTTCTGGATCTTGATATTGTTGATGCTTGCGGCGAGTATAAAAATAAATAGATCCGACAATAGTTGTCAGCGTAATAAATAAGATGATGAACCTATTTTTTTTATTCAACATAACACAATCTACCCCCAATAAAGTCATATTTATAGTTTACCATAATGAAGATGATATAATAAATCTTAAGGAGTGAGACACGTTGGATATAAACAATAATAAAACATTAACAAGAATGAAAATATTAACAGAATTACATGGTGCACCTGGTTTTGAAGGTGATGTAAAATCATATATGGAATCTGAAATGGCGCCTTTTGTAGATGAATTTATTTATAATCGAATGGGCGGCTTTTACGGAGTGAAACGCTCGAAAAAATCTAATGCTAAACGTATAATGGTTGCTGCTCACATGGACGAAATTGGTTTTATGGTGACGAATGTAACAAGCAACGGTATGTTACAGTTTACCAACTTAGGTGGCGTTGCCAATGACATATGGCAAGGCCAAAGGCTTAAAGTAAAGTCACGTCAAGGTGAAGAAATCAGTGGTGTTGTTGCAAATATACCTAAACACTTTAGGTTAGGCAATGAAGGTGCTCCTAAAATTGAAGAATTGTTATTAGACATTGGTTCACAAAATAGGGAGGAAGTAGCGCAACGAGGTATTGAGATTGGTGATAGTATTGTACCTGATACTACTTTCACGCAATTATCTGAATTTCGATATGCTAGTAAAGCTTGGGATAATCGTTATGGTTGTTTAATTGGCATCGAATTATTAGAATTACTAAAAGATGTAGAATTGGATTTTGATTTGTATGTAGGAGCTAACGTACAAGAGGAAGTAGGACTACGAGGCGCAAGCGCTTCTGCCGAACTCATTGATCCAGATGTAGCCTTTGTTGTCGATTGTTCTCCAGCAAACGATATGAAAGGCAAGCAAAACTTGTCAGGTGAATTAGGGGAAGGCACTTTAATTAGAATTAAAGATGGTACAATGCTACTAAAACCAACATTTAGAGATTATTTACTTTCGCTTGCTAAAGAGTTTGGTATAGCTCACCAATATTATGTTTCGCCAGGCGGAACAGACGGCGGAGAAATTCACAAAGCTAAGATAGGTATTCCTACAGCAGTCATTGGCGTTTGTGCACGATACATCCATAGTACAAATGCAGTTTTTGATATTAGAGATTATGAAGCTGCAAGAAAATTATTATTGGAGAGTATAACGCACTTAAACCAAGAAGAAATTGAAATATTACAATATAAATAACATAGGAGTGGTACGATGAAGCATTTAGAAAGTGAACAACAGTTTGAGCAATTAAAAAATGGAAAAACTGTATTTTTATTTACTGCAGACTGGTGTCCTGACTGTAAAATTATTGAACCAGAACTCCCTCAAATCGAAGAGAAATTTATTGAATATAAATTTATATCAGTAGATAGAGACAAATTTATTGATTTATGTGTTGAGCATGGCATCATGGGTATACCAAGTTTTCTTGTGTTTAATGCTGGTCAACAAATTGGTAGCTATATTGGTAAAGAGCGCAAATCAATTGAACAAATTGATGCATTTTTATCTTCATTATAAGTCGAGTCATTTTGTGGAGAAACCAAGATCAATTTATAAAAATATATACCCTTAGAACTTACATTTTTTCTGTTCCTAAGGGTACTTTTATTGTAAACTAGAACAAGGCACGTTAATAGGAGTGTTAAACATGAATGTCTTTCAAATGAGAGATAAATTAAAAGATCGATTGAACCATCTAGACGTTAAATTTAGTTTTAATCGTGACGAAGAAACATTACGTATATCTAGATTAGATAATGATAAAGGTGTTACTGTTAAACTCTCTCAGATTGTAGCTAAATATAAATCTCAAAAAGAAAAAATAGTTGATGAGATTGTCTATTATGTGGAGGAAGCTGTAGCACAAATGAATGATGCGACATTATCTAATACTGATGACATTAAAGTAATGCCAGTATTAAGATCGCCAAGCTTTGATAAGAAGGACAAAAGCGGAAATGCATTTGTTATAGATGAACATACTGCAGAAACTAATATATACTATGCGATGGATTTAGGTAAGTCTTATCGTCTAATTGATGAAACAACACTAGAACAAATGAATCTCACTAAACAACAATTAAAAGAGATGGCGTTATTTAACGTAAGAAAATTAGAAAATAAATATACGACTGATGAAGTAAAGGGTAATATATTCTATTTTGTTAATACCAATGACGGTTATGATGCTAGTAGAGTATTAAACACTTCATTTTTAAATAACATACAAGAACAATGCGAAGGCGAAATGTTAGTAGCGGTGCCACATCAGGATGTATTAATCATAGCTGATATAAGAAATAAAACAGGTTATGATGTGATGGCACATTTAACTATGGAGTTTTTCACAAATGGTTTAGTGCCAATTACTTCACTATCCTTAGGATATGATAAAGGACATTTTGAACCTATTTTCATTTTAGGTAAAAATAATAAACAAAAAAGAGATCCAAATGTAATACAAAGATTAGAAGCTACAAGAAAACAATATGAAAATAAAGATAAGAAGTAAGGAGTAAATTTTAATGAATCTTTTTTATAATAAACAAGCAGTAGGAGATGTAGCATTTTTACAAATAGAGCCCGCTAACGGTGAATTTAACTATGAATTTAAAGGTGATGTCGTTGAAATACAACACGAAAATAAAGTTGTAGGATTTAATATATTTAATGCCTCACAAAAATCATCTATAGATGGTAACGGCCACGTTAAATTAAATGAAACATTAGTTAATGAATTACAAACTGCTATTGAAGAAGCTGGATTCACTTATAAGTTAGATACAGATTTTTCACCTAAATTTGTAGTAGGTTATGTTGAGACAAAAGAAAAACATCCAGATGCTGATAAATTAAGTGTATTGAGTGTTGATGTTTCCACTGAAAAATTACAAATTGTTTGCGGTGCAGCTAATATTGAAGCAGGACAAAAGGTTGTTGTAGCGAAAGTTGGAGCTGTTATGCCTAGCGGTATGGTAATTAAAGATGCTGAACTAAGAGGAGTTGCATCAAGTGGCATGATATGTTCAATGAAAGAGTTAGGCTTACCAAACGCACCACAAGAAAAAGGTATTATGGTCTTATCTGATGATTACACAGTAGGTCAAGCATTTTTTGAAGAATAAAAGGAGGTAATGTGCGTATGAGCTGGTTCGACAAGTTATTTGGAGAAGATAATGACTCAAGTGAAGATTATCTTAATAAAAGAAGCCAACGACGTCAAAAAGCTACACAACAAGAAGACCAAGATTCATTACTTCCTCAGAACAATGATGTTTATGAAAGGCCTAAAGGAAAGTTTAGATTTCCAATGCGTATTTTGGAAGAAGCAAATGAAACAAATAACGTAAATAACGATGCAAATGTAGATAACTCGAATACTGAAGTTAATGATAACCATACTTATCGCAAGAATGACGATAATATAAGTGTTAATCACAAACAAAGAAGACGTAGACATATGTATGAAAATGATGTTTCTAACAATGTGGATTCGCAACGTACAAAACAAAATAACACACGTGACGAAGTAGTTTCTGAACCAAAAAGTGAACAGAGAAGTCACAAAGGTAAAAGAATGAGAATTCAGACGGATGTTTTACGCGCAAATGCGGCTTCAAAACATAAAACTAATACACCTAGTTACCATCAAAGTGATTTTAAAGCGAGTGAAGTCCCTTCTGCGATTTTTGGTACAAAAAAACCTAGTCCACTAGTTAATGGCGTTATAAAACAGAATCAGCAGTCTGAAGCTGACTCAAATGATGATAAAGTTAGTTTGGAATTTGATAATACGGATCAGCACGATTCTCATAATTCGAGTTCAGATGATACGACATATTATAACGATCAATATGTCGATGATCTTACTAAAGATAATAATGCTGTGGCATCTTCATCAACTATTGAACAAACAGAAGATAGTGAAAGTGAAGAAGAGAAAATACAAAATAACTCGTTTGATGCAACAGAGATAGCTAAACAAGAACCTCTTGCTAAGCGTGCAAAAATTGATAATACAATTAAAATTGAAAATATATATGCTTCACAAATTGTTGAAGAAATACGCCGTGAACGTGAAAGAAAAGTGCTTCAAAAGCGACAATTTAAAAAAGCATTACAACAAAAACGTCATGAATATCAAGAGAACCAAGAAGATAGTATACAAAAAGCAATCGATGAAATGTATGCAAAACAAGCTCAAAACTACATAGGTGAAAGCTCGTTAGATGCTGAAGATCAAACGACAAATGCTACTGAAATTGATTCGGAAGCATCAGTTCAAGATGCTCCAAATCCTAACGTTACGCAAAATACATCTGACAATCAGCAAGAAGAGGAAATTGACTCAACGTATAATTACGAAGAAATTAATTTAGATAATATTCGGGATATACATACGATCAATGACGAATATGTAAATATTGATACTGAAATACAGACAGACAAAAGTATTACAGAACCTCAAGCAATCGATGATGATATGTCAGAAGATAAGGATGAAAATGTATCTTACGATTTAACCAATACGCATGACAATAAGTCTTCAGATGAGGTATTCAACTCACAATCTAATGAAAGTCTTAATAAAGATACAACAGAAATACAATCAGAAACAGAAGCAAGTCAAAACGCAGAAACTGTAGATAATGACATAGCTGATGCAAATTACAGAGAGTTAGCAGATAATGGCACGAGTGAATTAATTTCATCAAATAATGAGCCTTTACATTCAAATGATGATGATACAAATGAAAATGTAGAAACATCTCAAGAGTCTGAACCCGAAGAAATGGTAAACGGGTCTCTTGAATCTGCTAATCCATCTTTATCAGCTGAAGGTGATAGCGAAGACTCAAACCTATCTCATTCTGAAGAAAATGCAGTAGATGATATAGACGTTAGTCTTTCAAAAGTAGTTCATGATGATAAAGATATTTCACAAGATAAAGTTTCAGAGGAACAAGAAACAAATAATACAGTAGATTCAAAAGTTGATACAGGTAAAGCAACATATCGTGACCAGTCAACTCAAGCCAAATCAGCTAATAAAAAAGGTAGTAAACCTTTCAATGTTGTCATGACACCTTCAGATAAAAAACGTATGCTAGATACAAGAAAAGCACAGAATCAAAATCGAGCTAGTTCAAATATAGAATATGCGACAGAGCATACAACTGAACGTGCAACAAACGATAATACTACTGAACTTAAGACGACAGAGCAACAGACACATACAGAGCATACGGTTTCTTCAGAACATAAAAACAAAGGTGTGACAAATGAATCAGATAATGTTCAATACAGCTCTGCAAAAAGTGAGCTAAATAATACGTCAGATACTGAAGATGCAACATTAACTGATGAAACGTCAATAAATGAAACGGAACATAAATATGTTGAAGCTAAAACAGCAAAAAGTAACAACCAACAATCTGATAAATCAGGTGCGTCTATAGATAGCAATGTTATTAGCAACCATCAGTCAGTTAACCCAAATGAGGACACTGGACAATCTGTCCAAGAACCATTACTAAAACCAGAATCCACCTCACAGCAAGGTGCTTCAAAAACATCAAATGAGAATGAAAATAAAACAACTATACGTCGAGGACCAAATATTAAATTACCGAGTGTAGAATTATTAGAAGCACCTAAACAACATGAAGTAGATGAGTCTTGGATAGAGGATAAAAAACAAGAGTTAAATGAAGCTTTCTATTATTTTAATGTACCAGCGGAGGTACAGAACGTAACAGAAGGACCAAGTGTGACACGTTTTGAATTATCTGTTGAAAAAGGCGTGAAAGTTTCAAGAATCACTGCTTTGCAAGATGATATTAAGATGGCGTTAGCTGCTAAGGATATTCGTATTGAAGCACCAATAGCCGGTACAAGTTTAGTTGGTATAGAAGTACCAAACCAAAATTCAACAACAGTAAATTTACGTTCAATTATTGAAGAGCCCGCGTTTAAAAATTCAGAATCTAAGTTAACTGTAGCCATGGGTCTTAGAATTAACAATGAACCGTTATTGATGGATATCTCTAAAACACCACACGCTTTAATAGCTGGTGCTACAGGTTCTGGTAAATCAGTATGTATAAATAGTATCTTAATGTCTTTATTATATAAAAATCATCCAGAAGAATTAAAATTACTTTTAATCGATCCAAAAATGGTTGAATTGGCTCCATATAATGATTTACCACATTTAGTTTCACCAGTTATTACAGATGTAAAAGCAGCTACGCAAAGTTTGAAATGGGCTGTTGAAGAGATGGAAAGACGTTACAAAGTCTTTGCTAAATATCATGTAAGAAATATAACCGCTTTTAATAAGAAAGCAACATATGAGGATAGAATGCCGAAAATTGTTATAGTTATAGATGAGTTAGCAGATTTAATGATGATGGCACCACAAGAAGTAGAGCAATCGATTGCTCGTATAGCACAAAAAGCACGTGCATGTGGTATTCATATGTTAGTTGCAACACAAAGACCATCTGTCAATGTAATAACAGGTTTAATCAAAGCAAATATTCCAACAAGAGTTGCATTTATGGTATCGTCAAGCGTTGATTCCCGTACCATATTAGATAGCGGTGGTGCAGAACGCTTACTTGGATACGGTGATATGCTTTATCTCGGAAGTGGAATGAATAAACCAATACGAGTTCAAGGAACCTTTGTATCTGATGAAGAAATTGATGATGTAGTTGATTTTATTAAAGAACAAAGAGAACCAGAGTATTTGTTTGAAGAAAAAGAATTATTAAAGAAAACTGAAAGTCAACCGCAGGATGATTTATTCGATGATGTGTGTCAATTTATGTTGAATGAGGGACATATTTCAACTTCATTAATACAACGACATTTCCAGATTGGTTACAATCGTGCAGCCAGAATAGTTGATCAATTAGAACAACTAGGTTATGTTTCGGGAGCTAATGGTTCAAAACCAAGAGATGTATACATTACAGAATCAGATTTAAATGAGAATTAATATAGAGATAAAGGAGTGTTTTTATGACACATTATCATTTTGTTGGCATAAAAGGTGCCGGTATGAGTTCATTAGCACAAATCATGCGTGATCTTGGAAATGAAGTTCAAGGTTCAGATATTCAAAACTATGTTTTTACAGAAGTAGCATTAAAAAATAATGGTATCAAAATTTTACCTTTCAATGCAGATAATATAAAAGAAGATATGGTCATCGTACAAGGTAATGCCTTTCCAGACACACATGAGGAAATTGTACGTGCACATGAATTAAAAATTGAAGTTATTCGCTATCATGACTTCTTAGGTCATATCATCAATCAATATACGTCTGTAGCAGTTACAGGTGCACATGGTAAGACATCTACTACAGGTCTATTATCACACGTTATGAATGGTGATAAAAAGACATCATTCCTAATCGGTGATGGTACTGGCTTAGGTATACCAGCAAGTGATTATTTCGCATTCGAAGCTTGTGAATACCGTAGACATTTCTTAAGTTATCACCCAGATTATGCAATTATGACAAATATAGATTTTGATCATCCGGACTATTTTAAAGATGTTGATGATGTATTTAACGCGTTCCAAGAAATGGCGCAGAACGTGAAAAAGGCTATTATTGCATGGGGCGATGATGAGCATTTACGAAAAATTGAAGCTGACGTACCAGTTTACTATTATGGTTTTTCTAAAGATGACGATGTTTATGCAGATAACTTAAAAATTAGTGAAAAAGGTACTCAATTTGATGTTTACATTAAAAACGAATACTATGACACCTTCCTTTCGCCACAATTTGGCGATCATAACATTCTAAATGGTCTTGCTGTAATTACAATTAGCTATTTAGAGAGCCTAAACGTAGATAATATCAAAGCTGCGTTAGAAACGTTTGGTGGCGTGAAAAGAAGGTTCAACGAGACAAAAATTGGAAATCAAGTGTTAGTTGATGATTATGCGCACCACCCTAGAGAAATTAGTGCTACAATTGAAACAGCGAGAAAGAAATACCCTAATAAAGATGTTATCGCAGTTTTCCAACCTCATACGTTTAGCAGAACTCAAGCGTTTTTAGATGAATTTGCAGATTGCTTAAGTTTAGCTGATACAACATTCTTATGTGAGATTTTTGGTTCTATAAGAGAAAATACTGGTAATTTAACAATTCAAGATTTGATTCAAAGAATCGATGGCGCAAAACTAATCGATGAGCAAAGTGTAAGCATATTAGAACAATATAATAACTCAGTTATTCTATTTATGGGTGCTGGCGATATACAAAAAATTCAACGTGCTTATATGGAAAAAGTTGGTGCCACTTCGTCATTTTAATATGTTTATGTTAAAATGATGGGGGTATTTATATTAAATAACAACATATGATTAATAGGAGGCGTTTTTAATGGAATGGATTTTACCTATAGCTGGAATTATTGCGGCGATTGCATTTCTAATATTAGTAATTGGTATCGTTGTAGTATTACTTTCAGTTAAGAAGAATTTAGATCACGTTGCTAAAACACTTGATGGAGTTGAAGGGCAAATTCAAGGTATTACACGTGAATCTACAGATTTACTTCACAAAGCGAATCGCTTAACTGAAGATATTCAAGATAAATCTGATCGTTTAAATTCAGTAGTTGATGCTGTTAAAGGTATCGGTGATTCTGTACAAACTTTAAATGGTTCAGTTGATCGAGTTACAAACTCAATTACGCACAATATTTCTCAAAATGAAGACAAAATTTCTCAAGTTGTACAATGGTCAAATGTAGCAATGGAAGTTGCTGATAAATGGCAAAACAGAAGAAATCGTAGAGATAGTGCAAATTATAAAGCGAGCAGTGTAGCAAACGATACAAATCATAGCTATACTACACGTGTAGATAACAAATAATTCATATATTTAAAAAACAAATGCACTTAAATGAGGTTTGAAACTTATTTAAGTGCATTTGTTATAGGGGGCATTCAATTATGAAATACTATAATCGAGATAATTATGAAAGAAACTTAGAAAGTTATCAAGTACCAGAATATTTTACAAAAGGTGCCAGAAATGAATTTGTGTATGGATTTATCGTAGGCGCTGTGATTGGTTCAGCTTTAGGTTTAGTTTCCATTAGTAAATCTAGATCTTCTAATAAAAATGTTCCGGATAATAAAGAACAATTTAAATCGAATATTGTTGCACAAAGTGAACAAGAACAACAAGATGCTGAAAATAAATTAGCAGGGTTGAAATCAACTATTACAGAATCTCAAAAAAATCACACTGAAGTGACAGATGAAGAATTAGCAGCCCAAAAAGTTGCCATTCAAAAAGAAGCATCTGATAATGACTTAGCTAATATGTCACCTGAGGCACAAGAGCAACAAGAAGCAAAAAATGGAAATAATAATGATGATGTAGCATCCAATAATTTATCTACTGAACACATTGATCCAGATGCTAAACCAACTGAAGATGAAATCAATGCTCAACAAGACGCTATAAAAGAAGAAACATCGGATAATTCAGACATTAAAACAAACTCTACAGATGATTCAGCTCAAAATGAAGGCGTCAATGGTAAAACAGCGGCAGCAACTGCAGGAGGTGCTATTGCTGCAGGTGGTTTAGCAAGCGCAGCACAAAATAAAAAAGAAGCAATAAATAATGATTCAGAGGTTTCAGAAAACACTTCGAAACTGACTAATGAAGATAATAAAACAAAACAATCAGATAAAGCCGCACCAAAATTAGTAACGCAAGAAACTACTAACGAATCATCTTCTCATGATGGAGGTAAGTCTACAGCAGCGATTACTGGTACAGTTACTGCATCAGGCTTAGCATTAGCAGCTAATAACAAACAAAAAGCAATTAATAATAATCAAAGCATTGCGGAGAATACTGCTAATTTACTAGTTCCAGAGTCGCCAAAGCAAGCTAAACATCATTCTGTGCCAACTTTAATTACTCCAAATGTTGGAAATGCAGTAGAATCAACTGATAAAGTTGATAATAGTGCAGACAAAAGTAATAAAAAAGCAACAACAACAGAAATTTCAAAGCCAACAGCAGCTGAACAACGTGTTAAACAAACACATAAGACTGTAACATTTAAAGATGGTATTATTGTTCATGAAAATGCTACAAGAAATTTAAGCGAACAATCAGTTGGACAAAGTAGTGCAAAGCAAAATACTAATAATTCATCTACTAAATCAAATGATGGTATTCTTAACCATGATGAAGCACAGAATAGTGAAAAAAAGACAAAACCAACTAAAAGTAAATCAACTAAAAAAACGTATACTAAAAACAGACCACAAGTGAATAAGACAGAAAAAGCTGAAAGTAAAATTGATAAAAGAACATTCAATGATTAATTTAATCAATAAAAGGATCCAAGACATAATAATTGTTTTGGATTCTTTTTGTTTACGTTATTTGAAGCAACGATTAGATTATTAATCAATTAATTCTTTGTAATTGATATATTCATAAATTCATTTCTTAACATGCTTGCTTTTCGCTTTTAATTTCTTGTGGTATGTTAAATTTTATACATAGATTATTTAAATTGCTATTATGAAGAAATATTGAAAAACATATAATAGTGTAAAAAAGGTCTAGATATTGACTGAAAATTCAGTTATCATTAATGTTATTCACTTTTAAAGTGATTTTTTTCAATCGCTACTTGAACTTCTAAGTAGTTATTGTTAGAATAACGTTTAACATATATTTTATCGCTTTAAAGCAGAATAAAATATCGCTTTTTAAATTTTTCATAGAGGTGAATAAAAATGACAGACAAATTAAAAGAATACAGAGATGAGATAGTTGAGATTAATGAAGAGATTTTAGGGCTATTATCTAAAAGAGGTAAAATAGCACAAAAAATAGGCGAGGAAAAACGTAAACAGGGCACACTTGTATATGATCCTCAACGTGAAAAAGAAATGATTAATCAATTATTAGATAAGAACGAAGGACCATTTAATGACAATGTAATCAAACAATTATTTAAAGAAATTTTTAAAGCCTCTACTGATTTGCAAAAATCTGAAAATGAAAAACACTTATATGTATCTAGAAAATTAAAACCAGAAGATACTATTGTTCAATTTGATAATGGAGGTATTATTGGAGATGGCAACAAATCATTTGTATTTGGACCATGTTCAGTAGAATCTCAAGAGCAAGTTGATGCCGTTGCAGCTAATTTACAAGCTAGAGGAGAAAAATTCATTAGAGGTGGGGCATTTAAACCGCGTACATCTCCATATGATTTCCAAGGATTAGGTGTTGAAGGTCTAAAAATACTTAAAAATACTAAAGATAAATACGGCTTAAATGTCGTAAGTGAAATAGTTAACCCAGCAGACTTTGAAGTAGCTGATGAATACTTAGATGTATTCCAAATTGGTGCACGTAACATGCAAAACTTTGAATTGCTTAAAGAAGCAGGTCGTTCAAACAAACCTATATTATTAAAACGTGGCTTATCAGCTACAATTGAAGAATTTATATATGCAGCTGAATATATCGCTTCACAAGGTAATGAAAATATTATCTTATGTGAACGAGGCATCCGCACATATGAAAAAGCAACAAGAAATACTTTAGATATTTCTGCTGTACCAATCTTAAAACAAGGTACACACTTACCAGTAATGGTTGATGTTACGCACAGTACTGGACGTAAAGATATCATGATTCCAACAGCAAAAGCTGGCTTAGCAGTTGGCGCTGACGGCATTATGGCTGAAGTACATCCTGATCCATCTGTTGCATTAAGTGATAGTGGACAACAAATGGACTTCAATGAATTTGATAAATTCTACAATGAAATTAAACCACTTGCAGATATGTACAACAGTAAAAAACTTAAATAATAGTTGCAAAGTTTGAGGCAACATTGCTATATAAGGCTGGGACAAATTTAATTGTCTCAGCCTTAATCATTATATTGAGATAGTGAGGGTTCTACTCAACCTTCAGGCCTGGTCAATCTTTTTTTATTTCTTCCAAAAGTATGGTGACGTAATCTTTCTAAATAAATTAGATTTCTGTCCCACTTTTTTTGCATTTTTACAATAATATGAGATTATCTTTAAGCATAATTTATTTTCAGACATTACATTCAATATCAGTTTATATTTAAAATTGAGTAGTATTTTTATATCTTTAATTCTATCTAATTAGATTATAATGGAAATTTAAAGCTAGTAATATAAGCGGGGTTTTTAATACTATGGAATAAAAAACATTATAACAATTAAAACAAAATGATTTTACATTTTCTAAAAATGTGGTAAACTTTGAAAATGTTATGAAAACAGATTATAATAATAAAGAAATCGCTTTCAAGGAGGAAAATATGACTGTTACAATATATGATGTAGCTAGAGAAGCTAGAGTTTCTATGGCAACCGTTTCTCGTGTAGTTAATGGCAACCAAAATGTTAAGCCTGAAACACGTGACAAAGTAAACGAAGTTATTAAGAAGTTAAACTATCGTCCAAATGCAGTAGCAAGAGGATTAGCAAGTAAACGTACAACAACAGTTGGCGTTATTATTCCAGATATCTCAAATGTGTATTATTCACAATTAGCACGTGGTTTAGAAGATATCGCAACAATGTATAAATACCATTCTATTATTTCAAATTCTGATAATGACCCAAGTAAGGAAAAAGAAATTTTTAATAATCTGTTAAGTAAACAAGTGGATGGTATCATATTCTTAGGAGGTACAATCTCTGAGGAAATAAAAGATTTAATTAATAAATCTTCAGTACCAGTAGTTGTTTCAGGTACTAATGGTAAAGATGAAGGCATCTCATCAGTTAATATTGATTTTGAAGCTGCTGCTAAAGAAATAACAGAACACTTAATCGAAAAAGGTGCTAAATCATTTGCCTTTGTAGGTGGAGATTATTCTAAGAAAGCACAAGAAGATGTTTTAGTAGGATTAAAAGATGTATTAGTTCAACATAAATTAAAATTAGACGAACAATTAATCTTTAATGGAAATGAAACCTATAAAGATGGATTACGTGCGTTTGAATCATTAGCAACTGCAAAACCGGATGCAATCTTATCAATCAGTGACGAACAAGCTATTGGATTGGTGCATGCTGCTCAAGATGCTGGCGTAAGTGTTCCGGACGATTTACAAATTGTTAGCTTTAATAATACAAGACTTGTTGAAATGGTTAGACCACAACTTTCTAGTGTTATTCAGCCGTTGTATGACATAGGTGCAGTTGGTATGAGATTACTTACAAAATATATGAATGAAGAAGATATCGAGGAGCCTAATGTAATTTTACCTCACAGAATTGAATATAGAGGTACTACAAAATAATTTATATATTTATTTGTACCAAAATGGAAGTGGGGCCATAAACCTCCTTCTTCAAAATAAGAGAGTTAATCCATAATCGGTTAGCTCTTTTTTTATTTGAAATTTTGCGATTAACTTATTTACTTGCTAGGATATAGTATGGTTCGACCTTGTGTAACTATACATATACAATTACGCCGAACAATAGGCAAGTTATAAAACTGCTACAAAATTTCATGAAAATAAAGAATGCATCAATTTCTATTAAAAATTATAGAAATTGATGCTTATTTTATGCTCAGAAATTTTTACGTTTTAACTTGATTATTGCCCCCTTATTTAAACCAGTTCAATACTTTTTGAGCCTGTTTCATATTAATCTCACTTATTTCTTTTCTTCGAGGTATTTCTATATAATTCTCTTTATCATCATTCCAATTGGTGGGTAGCGCACAAGTAGCATAAGGTTGCCATTTATTAAGCCATCGTTCTGGAAGATTACCTGTTGGGGGTTGTTCTCCTATCAATGCTAAAAATACATGAGACCATGCACGTGGCACAACTTTCCATATATTATAGCCACCGCCACCAAACATAATAACCTTACCTTGTGTATATGTATCAGCTAGTGATTTAATAATGTATGGTATTTCATAAAGTGTATTCAATGTGCAGCTCATATGTGTGAGTGGGTCAAGATAATGTATATCTACACCATGGACACTTACAATAATATCCGGTTTAAATGATGCTACGACGGGTTCAATGGTTTGTTTAAAAATATCTAAAAAGGACTGATCTTCAGTATAAGGTTCTAACGGTATATTAACCGTATAGCCAAATCCTTTTTCGGTGCCACGCTCTGTATAATGGCCTGAACCTGGAAATAAAAACTTTCCTGTTTCATGTATTGAATAGATTAGTGATTGATCATTAGTGTAGAAACTCCATTGAGTACCGTCTCCATGATGAGCATCCGTATCAATACACAGAACCCGTTGACTGTATTTTTTCATTAAATATGAAATTGTAATGGCAACATCGTTATAAATACAAAAGCCATTTGCACGCCCAGGAAGACTATGATGTAAGCCACCACCTAAATGACAACCGTTTGTTAAGGTACCACTCATAATTTGATCTGCTAAGTTTAACGCACCACCGACGATGCGTGCACTATGTTTATGCATCATTCTAAATTGAAGTGTATCCTCTCCATCTAAGCCATATTTTTTAGCTTCATTTTCATTTAAAATACCATGCGAAGCATGCCTTATTGCTTGTATATAATCATAGGAATGTATTAGCGATAATTCATCATCTGATGCTATTCTGGGTGCTATAATGTGATGTTGCTTTAATTGTCCTAGTTCCATAAGTAATTCTGTTGTTAATTTTAATCTCATTTGGTTAAATGGATGTTTATTACTAAATCGATATTGTAAAAGTTCATTAGCGTAAACATAACCTGTTGTTTGTTGCATATTACTCATATTTTTCTCCCCTTTAAAAGAAAAATCGATTCATGAATCTAATATCATCAAATGCTTGTAATTGCTCAATAGAAATTCTTGAACCGATTCTAGCCATCAAACAATTTGCTGGATGACTCGTAATTTCTGGATCGTCTGTTGCAAAAATCTCAAGGCCCCCATACCCCATAAGTTTTTGCATTAATTTTTTATATTCATATACATCGAGGCCAGAATTTTTTAAATCCCAGTGCCAATAATATTCTGTCGTTAATACAATGTAATCTTCATATTCATCTGCAGCGAGACTTACTTTAATCAATTCGCTTCCTAAATGTAAGTGCCTATAAGCTAAACTGATTTCAATTGCGCCTAATTCTATTAAGTATTCTAAATCACCGTTTGACCATCTTTCTAAAGGGTCAGGATAATGAAAAGTCACATACCCAACAATGTGTTGTTCTTTACGTAATATAAATATTCTACCTTCTTCTAATTCACTGATTTCTTTAACTGCTTCAAATTGATCTTTCGGTGGACGAAAGGCAGATAAACCTTCATCAAATGTCATTTTTTCAAGCTTTCTACATGGAATAGGGCCTTCAATGACAAACTGTCCTTCGTCTAACTGATAGGTTTGGGATTGATACGTTTTAATATGTTTCATTTTTTCACTCCAAACTACCACATGGGTATTCTATAATCAATCTTATTATTTATAGTATAAGTGATAATTGAATAAAATAACATGTAAATGAATTCGCTTACACTAATTATTTTGAAAATTTTGAAAATGTTAGTTATAATAATTTTTGAAGAGACGATTTCATTCAGAGGGGGATTTAAAATGAAAGTAGAAGTATACAAAGGGGAAAGTGGAGATTTTAACCTTCAAGACTATGCAACAGAATATAATCAATTTGATTGGAAAGAGGTAGAAAAGTCATTTTCATGGTATGAAACAGGAAATGTGAATATGGCACATGAATGTATTGATCGTCATGTAGATGAAGGTAAAGGGGAAAAAATTGCCTTACATTATAAAGATGATCAACGTAAAGAAAGTTATACTTTTAACGAAATGAAAGCAAATGCTAACAAAGCTGCAAATGTGCTAAAAAATAAAGCTAACGTTGAAAAAGGAGATCGAGTTTTTGTATTTATGCCAAGAACGCCGGAACTCTATTTTGCTCTTTTTGGAACGTTAAAAATAGGTGCTATTGTCGGTCCATTATTTGAAGCGTTTATGGAAAAAGCGGTTGGCGATAGATTAGAGAATAGTGAAGCTAAAGTTATAATCACTACGAATGCATTACTACCTAGAATACCAAAAGACAAATTACCACATTTAGAAACCATTGTAGTGGTAGATGATGAAGTAGATGACACTTACGTTGATTTTAATACTGAATTTGAGCAAGCTAGTGATCAATTTGAGACTGAATGGCTATCTTTAGATGATGGTTTAATTTTACATTACACTTCAGGTTCTACAGGACAACCAAAAGGCGTATTACATGCACAAAGAGCTATGTTATTACATTATATATCTGGTAAATATGTATTAGATTTTAAAGAAGATGATGTATATTGGTGTACTGCCGATCCAGGTTGGGTAACTGGTACATCTTATGGGATATTTAGTCCTTGGTTAAATGGTGTTACAAACTGTATTGCTGGTGGCAGATTTTCACCTGAAGCTTGGTATGGAATGATCGAAGAATTTAAAGTTACTATATGGTATACAGCGCCAACAGCATTAAGAATGTTGATGAGTGCAGGTGATGATATAATTGAAAAATTTGATTTATCATCAGTTAAAAGCATCTTATCCGTTGGTGAACCATTAAATCCTGAAGTCATCAAATGGGCTAAAGATGTCTTTGGTAAACGTGTACTAGATACATGGTGGATGACTGAAACTGGTGGCCATATGATAGTGAATTACCCTTCTATGGACGTTAAGTTAGGATCTATGGGTAAACCACTACCTGGTGTAGAAGCAACAATTATTGATGACCAAGGAAATGAATTACCACCAAATAGAATGGGAAATCTTGCGATTAAAAAAGGATGGCCATCTATGATGGTTTCCATTTGGAAAAACCCAGAAAAATACGATTCTTATTTCATTGGTGATTGGTATGTATCTGGTGATTCAGCTTATAAAGACGAAGACGGATATTTTTGGTTCCAAGGACGTGTAGATGATGTAATTATGACAGCTGGAGAACGCGTAGGTCCATTTGAAGTAGAGTCCAAATTAGTAGAACATGAAGCAGTAGCTGAAGCGGGTGTCATTGGTAAACCTGATCCTGTCAGAGGAGAAATTATTAAAGCGTTCGTCGCATTACGTCCTGAATATGACGAATCAGATGAATTAAAAGAAGAAATTCGTAAATTTGTTAAAGAAGGATTAGCTGCTCATGCAGCACCAAGAGAAATTGAGTTTAAAGATAAGTTACCAAAAACACGTTCAGGTAAAATCATGCGTCGTGTACTTAAAGCATGGGAGCTTGATTTACCCGAAGGTGATTTAAGTACCATGGAAGATTAAACAAAGGCTAATCCAAAAATAGAACTTGTTATTTTTGAACAGTAAGTTATATAACACTCAACCTAAACTACCTTTATATCTCTTTAACATATAAGAGATATAAAGGTAGTTTTTGAATTAGAAAACAAAATAGTGTTTATGTAATCTAAAATTTTAATATTACCCTATAATAGTGGAAGCGCTATCTATAAAAGTCGACAACGCAACTTAAGTTGGTTAATATAAAGTATGTAAGGATTTATTTTTGTCAGTAGTATATATGATAAATATATAGTGATTATTGATTTAAAAATTAATTTTAGAAGGGACGAATGAATTTGACACATTTATCTGATTTAGATATTGCAAATCAATCTACATTAAAACCAATTGGGGAAATTGCAAAGAAAGCTGGTATTCCAGCGGATGCATTAGAACCTTATGGTCATTACAAAGCAAAGATTGATATTAATCAAGTTCAACAAAAAAATGGTAAGGGGAAAGTAGTCTTAGTAACTGCTATGAGTCCAACGCCAGCAGGTGAAGGTAAATCAACAGTTACAGTTGGTTTATCTGATGCATTTAATCAACTTAAACAAAATGTGATGGTTGCACTACGTGAACCAGCTTTAGGGCCAACTTTTGGTATTAAAGGTGGCGCTACTGGTGGCGGATATGCTCAAGTGCTACCTATGGAAGATATCAATTTGCATTTTAATGGGGATTTTCACGCTATTACAACTGCAAATAATGCGTTATCAGCATTTATTGATAACCATATCCATCAGGGGAACGAGTTAGAAATAGATCAAAGACGTATCGAGTGGAAACGTGTGTTAGATATGAATGATCGTGCATTACGCAACGTGATCGTTGGTTTAGGCGGCCCGACTCAAGGCGTACCTCGTGAAGATGGTTTCAATATTACTGTAGCTTCTGAAATCATGGCAATCCTCTGCTTAGCAAATAATATAAATGATTTGAAAGCAAAAATTAGTAATATCACAATTGGTTATACTCGTTCACGTAAACCAGTGACAGTAGCAGATTTAAAAGTTGAAGGCGCATTAGCTATGATATTAAAAGATGCGATTAAACCTAATCTTGTACAAACTATTGAAGGTACACCGGCACTTGTACATGGCGGACCATTTGCTAACATTGCTCATGGTTGTAACTCTATATTAGCTACAGAAACTGCAAGAGACTTAGCGGATATCGTTGTTACAGAAGCAGGATTTGGATCTGATTTAGGTGCAGAAAAATTCATTAATATTAAAGCACGTGAAGCAGGTTTTGAACCTTTAGCAGTTGTTGTAGTTGCAACGATCCGTGCTATTAAAATGCATGGCGGTGTAGCAAAAGATAACTTAAAAGAAGAAAATGTAGAAGCATTGAAATCCGGTATCGTTAACTTAGAACGTCATGTTAAAAATGTAAGGAAATATGGACTAGAACCAGTCGTAGCTTTAAATGCATTTGTACATGATACAGATGCAGAAACAGAATTTGTACAACAATGGGCAAAAGATAATGGTGTTCATCTAGCTTTAACTGAAGTCTGGGAAAAAGGTGGCAAAGGCGGCATCGATTTAGCTAATAAGGTATTAGAAGTTATAGAACAACCGCAAACATTTAAACATTTATATGATTTAGAACAACCTTTAGAAGATAAAATCGAAACGGTTGTTAAAGAAATTTATGGTGGTTCAAAAGTGACATTCAGTAGTAAAGCACAAAAACAATTACAACAATTTAAAGATAACGGTTGGGATCATTATCCAATTTGTATGGCTAAAACGCAATATTCATTTAGTGATGATGCTACACAATTAGGTGCACCTGAAGGTTTTGAAATTACAATCCGTGAATTAGAAGCTAAAACAGGAGCAGGATTTATTGTTGCACTAACAGGCGCAATTATGACTATGCCTGGATTACCTAAGAAACCAGCTGCTTTAAATATGGATGTGACTGATGATGGTCACGCAGTTGGTTTATTCTAAAATTAGTAATGATTGATATTGTATAAATAATGACTATAGAAAATTATTTACGATAACTAAATTTTAATATTAACGTTAAGTATAAAATATTTTCATTTGGTTTATGATTGATAAAATTACAATGCATAAGGGAGTAGGGGCGAAATCATAGTTGATTGAATGGTTTCACCCCCTACTCCCTTAAGTTTAGCTATGGTAATTTAAGGCAAAGAGCTTATTTTGATAATAAGTGTTGGCGAATACTGAACCTTTCAGCTCTTTTATAATCATATTCTGTGATTTTCCCTTCTACTAACATTCGTTTTAATACATAATGTTGTCTATCCAGACCAATTTGTATATCTGCATCAGATTTTAGAGTGCCGTTTTCTTCATATGGTGTATAAAAATAGGGGCTTTGTAATAAACCTACTAAATAGGCCGATTCAGCAATATTTAAGTCTGATGGCGACTTTCCAAATAAACTATATGAAGCTGAAGCTATACCGGATATGTTTGAGCCATTATAATCACGTCCAAATGGTACAATATTTAAGTACGTATATATAATTTCATCTTTGGTCAATAATTTTTCAGCTCGCATTGATAGAACTAACTCATTCGCTTTTCGATTATATGTTTTTTCGTTTGTTAGTAATTGATTCTTAACAAGTTGCTGTGTTATTGTACTGCCACCAGTGGCACTTTCAGTATTAAAAATATCTTGGCCAACTGCTCGAACCAAAGCTTTAGGTAAAATACCATTATGTCTGAAAAACAAACTATCTTCTGAAGCTGTTAATGCTTTGATGACATTTTTGTTAACATTTTTAGGGCCAACAATTAAGGTGTTCATGGATTCGTTATACTCAGTTAAAATATGTTTATTGTCATAATCTATATCTTGGCTACCGACAATGTAAAGTAATTTAAGTTTTAAATCATCATCAGACATATGTATTGCTTCTTTTGTGATACTTTGAAAATAAAAAACAGTAATTGCTAATATTATCACCGAGGTACATGTTAGTATCGCAAACAAGCCGATGAAAATATGTTTCAGTTTTTTATAGATGCTTTCAAATTTATCAAAACATGACGGTTGATGTTGATTTTCAACTGTTTGATGCGTCATATACAGCCTCCTTATGTATGCAATATTATAACATAAATTAACATATTGACTTTTAAATTATAGTTACTTATAATTAGTATCAATTCGATATCGTTTTTTGGATAAAGGAAAAGTAACTTCTTGTGTTATCTTCAGAGAGTTAGTGGTTGTTGTGAACTAACGTTGCGCATTTTGTGAATACACCTTATTAATTAAAGTAATCCAAACGTTTTAGTTAATGAACGTATCATTAATAAAGTTGTTTGACTTAAGTATGGTGGTACCGTGCGCATGCGCCCTTACATTAATTTGTAAGGGCGTTTTTTAATTTTTAACAAAGGTAGCGTTATTGTTTCATAACTTTTATCCGAAGCGAAATCATAAATTAAAACAGGAGGCTGATACAATGGCAAATGCACTATTAGAAGATTTAAAATGGAGAGGCTTGGTTTATCAACAAACTGATGAGTCTGGTATAGAAGAAATATTAAATAAAGAGCAAGTCACATTATATTGTGGTGCGGATCCAACAGCAGATAGTTTGCATATTGGACATTTATTACCATTCTTAACATTGCGTCGCTTCCAAGAACATGGACATAGACCACTTGTATTAATTGGTGGCGGCACAGGTATGATAGGTGATCCTTCAGGTAAATCAGAAGAACGTAAATTACAGACCGAAGACCAAGTAGAAAACAATGTACAAGGTATCAGTAATCAAATGCATAAAATTTTTGAATTTGGTACTGAAAAAGGTGCTAAATTAGTTAATAATAAAGATTGGCTTAGCAAAATTTCTTTAATTGATTTCTTACGTGATTATGGTAAACATGTAGGTGTGAATTACATGTTAGCTAAAGATTCTATTCAAACACGTTTAGAACACGGTATTTCATTTACAGAATTTACCTATACAATATTACAAGCGATTGACTTCGGTCATTTAAATAAAACATATAATTGTAAAATTCAAGTTGGTGGTTCAGACCAATGGGGAAATATTACGAGCGGTATTGAATTGATGCGTCGTATGTATGGTCAAACTGAGGCTTATGGGTTAACAATTCCATTAGTTGTGAAGTCAGATGGTAAAAAGTTTGGGAAAACTGAAGGCGGCGCAGTTTGGTTAGATGCTGACAAAACGAGCCCATATGAATTTTATCAATTTTGGATTAACACGACAGATGAAGATGTAATCAAGTTCTTAAAATACTTTACTTTCTTAGAAAAAGAAGAGATTGAAGCATTGGAAACATCTTTAAATGAAGCTCCTCATTTACGTGAAGCACAAAAAGCATTAGCTGAAAATGTAACACGTTTTATTCATGGTCAAGCTGCTTTAGACGACGCGATACGTATATCTAAAGCTCTATTTGCAGGAGATTTACAATCACTTTCTGCGACGGAATTAAAAGAAGGATTTAAAGATGTGCCACAAGTAGAATTAAATCAGGAGACTACAAATATTGTAGAAGCAATCGTTGAAGCTGGAATTTCTTCTTCTAAACGACAAGCACGTGAAGATGTAAATAATGGTGCTATTTACATCAACGGTCTTAGACAACAAGATGTTAATTATGAACTTACTAACGATGATAAGATTGAAGATGAGTTTACAATTATACGTCGAGGTAAGAAAAAATACTTTATGGTTAATTATAAATAATAATTTTTATGCAGCAATCTATTTGAACATAGTAGATTGCTGCTTTTTTAATCTAGTTAAAATTGTGACTGATTAAACGCTAATTAATATTGATGAGACCTTAAACTATAATAAATTTTAGTTCAAAGTAATTTTTCTCACGCTTTTAATAAGCAAGAGGGCAATCTGTAATTATTGTATGGAAAGCTAGTTAGGCGCAAATTTCATTAAAAAAGACTATAAAAAATGTGCTAAGGAGGTGAAACCGAGAGAGGTTTGTCAGTCCTAAGCACATTATGTTTAATAATTTACAAATATCTTAGATGGAATTAATTGAACGGTGAACTTTTTTCTTCACTTGAGTCTTCAGAAGGTTGTGATGTTGTTTTTTGTTCTTTTAATGTTACATCTATTTTTTGTTGTTTACCTTTACGTTCTACAGTCAATTTCACCGAATCGCCAGGTTTTTTATTTTCATAAAGATAAGAACGAATATCTGTATCTTCTTTAACTTTTTTATCATCAATTGCTGTAATAATATCGCCTTCTTTAAGACCATTATCACCATCAACTTTTGCTACGTATGCGCCATCTTTACGTGATGTTTTAAGTTGGTCTTTATATTCGTCTGGAATTTCGCTGACATTGAGTAAGCCAATACCAATAGAAGGACGATCAATCTTACCTTTCTCTACTAGCTCTTTAATAGTAACTTTAACTTCGTTACTTGGTATAGCAAAACCAATGCCTTCCACTTGTTCATTAGCAATCTTCATTGAGTTTATACCTACTAGATTACCGTTAATATCTACAAGGGCGCCACCAGAGTTACCTGGATTTATGGCTGCATCTGTTTGAAGTACGTTAACTTTGTTTGAACCAGCTGATGTTTGAGTATCAATGGTACGTTCACTTGCTGAAATAATCCCAGAAGTTACTGAATTAGCAAATTCTAAGCCTAATGGGTTGCCCATGGCAAATACACTATCTCCAGTCTTAACTTTTGAAGAATTGGCAAAGTTGATTGCTTTTGTGCCTTTAGTTTCATTAATTTTTAGCACTGCCATATCAGTTAATGCATCTTTACCAATTAATTTAGCATCTACTTGTTTAGAGTTATGAAGTTGAACTTTGATTTCGCTCGCACCATCTATCACATGATTATTAGTAACGATGTATGCAGAACCATTATTTTTCTGATATATTACACCAGAACCTACACCGGCTTCTTGCGCTTTCGAAGATTTACCTTTTAATAAATCATCTAAGTTTTGAGCTTTTTGCATGTTGATAACACCAACAATTGCTGGAGAGACATCATTAATCATTTGATTGACGGAATTATACTTTTCGCTTTTTCCATCAAGAGTATTTCCACCATTTCCAGTGTTTGATGCTTCATTTACAGATGAGCCATTATCGTTTAATACTGTAGTTTCCATTAGTTTACCGACGCCTAATACAATAAGGGCTCCAATGATACCAGCGACTAAGGCAACTATAACTGTTCTAAACCATGGGAATTTAGGTTTTTGCCTTATCCGTTTATGTGAGGTGTATTGCGTTGTGTTTTGTTGGTAATTTTGATTGTTGTTTGTATTTTGCTCATTGTTAAATTCTGACATATTCTACCTCCAATTATTACTGTATATCCTATTATGAAAGTTTTGTGCAACTTTTTCTAGTATACCACTATACGACTTTAGACTGAAATATAAATCTTCTTGTCCATAATCTTACTAAATGATAAAATCAATGAGGAAAGATAAGCAAAATGAAGTAGGTGCAAAAAATGTATAAATTTATAAGTGGTTTGTTGAAATTAATTATTATAAAATTAAGTAATTCGTTAGAAGTTCAAGGAAAAGAAAATATACCTCAACTTCATAGGTATGTAGTGACTTGTACTCACGAGAGTTATAATGAAGTAATCATGTTAGGCACAGCGATTTATCCTAACCAAATACATTATATGGCTAAAAAAGAACTATTTAACAACAAAGTTTTTGGTAAATTTTTATCGTCATTAAATGCATTTCCAGTAGATAGAGATAATCCTGGACCAAGCACATTAAAAAAACCAATAAAACTGTTAAAAGAAAATAAAACTGTTGGAATCTTTCCCACAGGACACCGCATGAAGTATGATGAAGGTTCACCAATGAAAAGAGGAGCTGTAACTATAGCGATGATGGCTCAAGCTCCGATTTTACCTGCAGCTTATGTTGGGCCAAAAGAAATAAAAGGATTGATTACTGGAAAAGCAATTATCAGATTTGGTGAACCAATAGAAACTAAACATCTTCCAAAAGACATGAAGCGTAATGAAAAATTAGAGTATTTAACTAAAGAATTAGAGCAAAGAACAATTCAATTACAATCAGAATTAAATGACTATGTAAAAAATAACTAAATAAAAACATTAATATATTGGAATAATTAAACTTTTTTATTTTTGATACGTAATCTTTAAATCATATGTTATTATATAACTGTACAATAACAGTTAGTAAAGAGTTTACAAACACCACGTGGACAATATTGTGCATGTGGTGATTTTTTTGGGAATTTATTTTGAAATGGGGAATATTTATGTATAGTTTCTTTCAACGTTTAGGAAGATCACTTATGCTACCTGTAGCTGTATTGCCAGCAGCAGCCATTATCGTTGGTATAGGTAATGCATTAACTGCACTTGGCATATTGCCTACAGTAGCTGCCTTTTTCTCTACGGCAGGATCAACGATTCTTGAACAATTGGGTATTTTATTTGCAATTGGTGTTGCATTAGGTATGGCGAAGAAAAATGATGGCGCAGTTGCACTTGCAGCAGCCGTCGGTTTTTTCTTAACGACAGTTGTACTCAGTCCAGAAAAACTAGCGCCATTATTAGGCGTGAAAGAATCTGGTGTAAATGCAGCATTTGAACAAATGAATAATCAAAATGTCTTAATTGGTTTGGTTATTGGTTTAGTGGCAGCATATACGTATAACAGATTTAGTACAACAGAATTGCCAACAGCGTTATCATTCTTTAGTGGGAAACGTTTGGTGCCTATTTTAACTGCGTTTTTCAGTATATTTATAGCAGTTATTATGTTATTTGTTTGGCCAATTGTGTACTCAGGAATTGTTACTTTTGGGACATGGATATTAGATTTAGGACCTGGTGGGGCATTTCTGTATGGATTTTTCAACCGTCTCTTAATCCCAACCGGACTACATCATGCATTAAACGCGGTATTTTGGTTCGATTTAGCTGGTATAAACGATATTGCGAAATTCCAAACTGGTGATGGTGCAGTTCAAGGCGTTACAGGGCGTTATATGGCCGGTTTCTTCCCAGTAATGATGTTTGGCGTCCCAGCAGCCGCATTAGCGATGTATCATACAGCAGAAACAAAACAAAAGAAAAGAGTTTACGGGTTAATGTTTGGTGGAGCTATTTCAGCATTTTTCGTTGGAGTTACGGAACCTATTGAATTTTCATTTATGTTTGTAGCTCCGCTATTATTCTTAATACATGCTGTGTTAACTGGTTTATCTTTGTTTATAGCCGCGTTATTCCATTGGACAGCAGGATTTTCATTTAGTGCGGGATTAATTGACTTTTTATTATCTTTGATTAACCCAGTAGCAAACCATCCGATGATGTTAATGGTTCAAGGTCTTGTATTCTTTGTTATTTATTACGTAGTATTTAGATTTGCAATCAAATGGTTGAAACTTAATACTCCTGGTCGTGGTGATAACTTACTACCTGATCCAACATCCGATGAAGCTACAACAGGAGATACTGAAGATTCAACTGAGATTTCAAATTCAGGAAAATCGCAAACAGGTAAATATTCAAAGACAGCTAGTCAAATCTTAGAAGGATTAGGTGGTAAAGAAAATATTGTAACGTTAACAAACTGTGCCACACGGTTACGCATGGAATTACATGATAATAATGTGATTGATGAAGCTAAGATTAAAGGCGCTGGTGCTGTTGGTGTAACGAAGAGTGGTAAACACAATACACAAGTTATCATTGGAACTCAAGTCCAACAAGTTGCTGATGAAATTGAACTTCAAATGGAAAAATAAAATAAAGGTATTTTAAACATCTAATTAGCTGAAATTTATAATATTACTTCAGCTTAGTTAGGTGTTTTTTTTTATAGCTAAAACTTATAAAAAGATCTGTTGATTTGTTTAACAAAACACTGTAAATGCATTGCTCTTTTGTTTGTAAAATAGTACGATATAATAGTATCAGAATTTTCTGATTAAAGGAGAGTAGGTAGTATGAAGTCAGTTTTATTTGATGTTGATGGTGTTTTTTTAAGTGAAGAAAGGTGTTTTGATGTATCGGCGTTAACCGTATATGAAATGCTTATGAGTAAGGATTATATTGGTTTAGATCCCTCGATACAATTTGGAAATTTGAGTGATGAACAAATCACAGAAATCAGGGATATTGTATTCTATCATGATGAGATACTAACTAAGCTAAAATCACTTGGTTTAAACTCAAACTGGGATATGCTATTTGTTGTAATAGCTATTCACTTCGTTGATATTTGTAAAAATTTATCTGCTGATGCGTTAGCGGAAATTTTAAATCCTGAAAATTTTGGACAAGCAACATTACAAAAATTAGGGCATCAAATTTCTGATATAACATTGAATTTTGACGCACCATTATCATTTTTAGATCATGTACGCACAGGTAAAGACAATATTTACCAGGATCTGATTAAGTATGCGAGTGAACAATTAGACACACAACAAACAGCACTATTTGAGTTGAAAAGTCCATTTTGGATACTTTCACAAGAAATTTATCAAGAATGGTACTTAGGTAATCAACTTTATAATGAGGTTGAACAAAAATTGAATCGTTCTGACTTTAAAAAAGGTTACATATATAATGAGGTAATATTAAGACCAGTTGCTGAGATTAAGCAATTGTTAGAAGACTTAAAAGCCGCAGGGTATCATATCGCGATAGCCACAGGGAGACCACGCACGGAAACGTTAGTTCCATTTGATACAATTGGTATTAAAGATATATTCGATGATAAACACATTGTTACTGCAAGCGAAGTACTAATCGCTGAAGATATTTATCCTGAATTGAAACCTTTAGGTAAACCAAATCCATTTAGCTACTTGGCAACACTTGAAGGCAATTTCGAAGAGGATTATAAAAAATATGCAACAAATCAAGAAAATCGAGTTGTTAAAAATGAAGTCTTTGTAGTAGGAGATTCATTAGCTGATTTGCTAAGTGCTAAAAAAATTGGCGCAACTTTTATTGGTCCTTTAACTGGATTGAAAGGTCAATACGCTCGTGAAGAACTAGAAGCTTATGAAGCAGATTACATAGTCGATCATGTAGGCGAGATAAGAAATATTTTATTATAATGATTACTGACACATTGCAAAGTTATTTTCTGAAAACGATTATAAATTTGAAAATGTGTCATTTTTTTGTCCAAATAAGTTAGGGTCAATATTTAGTGATTATTAAATTAAAAATATAAGATTAATGCATATTAAATAGCGTAGCGAAGCAGCATCTTTTAATGTCTTTAGCGACATTAAAACGAGAAGGGTTTAGCATTAAAAAGCACGAGTAAGAAATTTTAATTAAATTCCATACTCGCGCTTATGTTATATCATTTATTTAAAAAGAAAAAGAATTAAATATTGTAATTAATATTGTTATCAATTTCTAATTCTACGCTTCTAATTAAATTGAAACCTTCAATTTGATATAAACCGTCGATAACATCTTCTGTTACAGGGTGGTCGATTGATAAAATCATTAGTGCATTACCACCTTGATTAGTACGACCGAGGTGCATAGAAGCAATGTTGATACCATACTCGCCTAAGATTTGACCAGTACGTCCTACAATACCGGGTCTATCATTATGATTAATAACAAGTTGATATTGTTCAGGTTTAAAGTCTACCGGATAGTCATTAATACGAACAATTCTTGGACCATACCCGTTTAATACAGTAGCACCAATCTTGATTTGTTTGTCTTTATTGATAAGTGTTAATTCAATGTAATTACTAAAACCACGGTGTTTTGTATTTTTTTCAATGTTATAAGAAACACCTTGTTCATTTAGAAGTACTAATGCGTTAATCAAGTTAACACGTTCAGCTAAATCTCGTTTTAGTACACCTGAAACTAATGTTCTAGTTAATAAACTTGTATCATCTAACGCGATGTCACCTTCGTATTTAATGTGGAGTTCACGAGGTGCTTTTTCAAGTAATTGGATGCCAACTTCACCTGTTAATTTGCTTAATTCGATATATGGCTTTAACTCATCGTTGATTTCACTGTAAGTCATACGTGGTGCATTTATTGCATTTAATACATTACCGTTTTCAAAGATATCTACGATTTCATTAGCAACTGATACTGCTACTTTTTCTTGTGCTTCAACTGTAGAAGCACCTAAGTGAGGTGTAACAATAATTTTTTCATTTTCAACAAGAGGCGATTCAGTTGCTGGCTCAGTTTCAAAAACATCAATCGCAGCACTCTGAATTTGATCATTATCTAAAGCTTCCAATAATGCTTCTTCATCTATGATACCACCACGCGCTACATTGATGATTTGTAATGTTGGTTTTGCTTTTTCAAAAAATGCTTTACCAACGATACCTTTTGTTTTAGGCGTTAATGGTGTGTGTACAGTAACGAAATCTGCTTGTTCTGCAATTTCTTCAACTGTTGCACGTGTTACGTTTAATTCTTTAGCTTTATCTTCTGATAAATAGGGGTCAAAGGCTAATATATTCATACCGAAACTTTGTGCGCGTTTTGCAACACCAAGTCCAATTCTACCTGCACCGATTACACCAAGTGTTTTATTAAAAAGTTCCGTACCTCTATAAGTCTTACGGTCCCATTTTCCATTTTTTAATGATTGATGTGCTTGTGGGATATTTCGTGCCATCGATAAAATCATTGCCATTGAATGTTCAGTGGCAGAAATTGTATTACCATCTGGTGCATTGATTACTATCACGCCGTTTTTTGTAGCGGCATCCACATCGATATTATCCACACCAACACCAGCACGAGCAATTACCTTGAGGTTAGGTGACGCTTCAATAATAGCTTCAGTGACTTGTGTTTGACTACGTACAATCAATCCTTGGTAATCTTTAATTTCTTCTATTAATTCATTTTCAGTTAAATCTGTATTTATTTTAACTTCAAAATCTTTATGGTCAATTAAACTTTTTAAACCTTCTGGTGAGATTGGATCAGATACTAAAATTTTATACATAAGCTTTGACGACCTCCATATACTTAGTGATTGCTTTACCAACATAAGATTCATTTCTAAATTCTGTTAACAGGATTTCCAATGCTGAAACTACTTGTAAAATATCAAATGGAGAGATTTGCCCCATATGACCAATACGTAATATTTCACCTTTTAAGTGGCCTTGGCCGCCAGCAATTGTGATAGCAAAACGGTTTTTTAATTCATTTTTGATAAAATTTAATTCATCTTTTGTTTTAGGAGTAAAAGCAGTGACAGTAGGCGAAGCATATTCGTCTTCGACTAGTAAATCTAATTCTAGTGCTTTCAATGCTTCTCTAAGACCATCACGTATTGCGTAATGACGAGAGACTACATTACTAAAACCTTCTTCTTCAACTAATTTTGCATATGCGTTTACGCCTCTAAACAACGAAACATTAGGTGTGAAAGGTGTTGAGTTTTCAGATTGTGATTTTAAATATTTGTTCAAGTCTAAATAAAAACGCGGAGTTGTAACTTCACTAAAGCGTTTTTTAGCACGATCATTATAAGCTACAAATGCTAAACCAGGTGGTAACATGATTGCTTTTTGACTACCTGAAATAAGGACATCAATTGCATCACGTTGTAAATCAACATCTACTGCACCGATACAACTTACGCCATCAACAACAAAGTAAATAGATTCATCATATGCTTTAAGTGCATGACCCAATTCACTTACGGGATGCAATACAGCTGTTGAAGTTTCACAATATTGGCTGTAAACAGCTGTAATATTAGTATTTAAAGATTTCAAGAAATCTATGAAGTCAGGTACATTGACAGCTTTACCCCATTCGACCTCGAAAATATGTACATTATTGTAATAAGTTTCTGCAATTTGTTTAAAACGATTACCAAATGCGCCAGATACGATAATAACAATTTCATCATCTGGATTTGCAAGATTTAGCATACTTGCTTCTAGTGAGCTTGTACCACTGGAAGTAAGTATCATTACATCATTTTGTGCACCAAAAATTGGTTTAAGCGCACGAAATGATTCTTCAGCAATTGCTTCGAAATCACTTGATCGATGACCGACCATAGGTGACTGTGTAGCGTGTAAAATTTGTTCTGGTACTGGTGTAGGTCCTGGTGTTAGTAACAAAGGATGATAATATTTCATGAGTAATTCCCCCAATGCTTAAGATTGTACAAGTTTAGCAAATTTTCAGATAATATAAAAGTGCAAATATTAAAAAAACAGACGGAACAGACAGTTTATCTATCAAATGTAAGGGTATTCATTGCTAATTTAATCATATTCCGTCACACATAAAATTTTTTTAAAATTATTTTATTTTTGGTTCTATTTTTACAGAAACGTTGCCTCTAATAGAATTAGAAATCATACAATTATTGTCTGCAACCTTTAATAGTTTAGGTAATTTTTTTGTTAAAAGTTCTTTTTGATTTGTTTCAACTGAAATTATTGGATAATGTATTATAGTATCCATACGGAATTTTGCATTTTCAAAAATTGCTGTTCCAATAGAGGATTGGTTTATCGTAATATTATTGAATCCTGAGCGTTCTAATACCGCCGCTAGTGAAATGATATAACATGATGAAGCGGCGGACACTAATAACTCATCTGGATTTGTGCCTGTTCCATTACCACCAAGTCCTGATGGTATTGATATTTGCTCGCTTAAAATATCACCTTTGAGGTCACCGACTGATTCACGGCCACCTGACCAATTTGTTTGTACTACAAATTCATGTTGTACCATATAGATTGACCTCCAGTATAATTATGATAACTTTAGTTTAGACGATTCTAAGAGATAATGAAAGTGGGGCATTATAAGAATGCATAACTATTTAGACGATAGTAGAGTAATGTTGATTGCACATCGTGGATTTTCAACTGATTTTCCAGAAAACACACGAGCAGCTTTTGAACCTGCATTAGAAAGTAGTATAGATATGCTAGAAATAGATATACATAGAACAAAAGATAATTACTTAGTTGTAATTCATGATGACACAATAAATCGCACTTCAAACGGTAAAGGCAAAGTGAAAGATTATAGTTTAAATGCATTGAGGCAATTTGATTATGGTGTGGCTAAGCATATTAAATTTAAAGGACAACATTTGATGACATTAGAGCAAGTGTTGTTATTAATTAAAAATCACCCACAAAAGCTTTTAATTGAAATTAAACAACCTCATATTTATCCAGAAATTGAGCAACAATTAATTGATATGCTAAAAAAACATGACATTTCTGAGGAAAAAGTAATTATACAATCGTTTGATCAAAAATGTATTCGTAACCTTTATGAAATGAAAGTGGAGTTTAAGCTTGGTGTTTTAATTAGCAAAAGGAAATATTGGTATAAAATGCCGAATTTTGACAAAATTGCAGTATATGCGGATTATGTAAATCCACATTATTCCTTAGTAAATCATAAATTTATGACTGCTGCACATAGCCTTGAACTGTCAGTTATGCCATATACTGTTAATGAGCCAAGCATTGCTAACAAGTTAATCATGTTAGGTGTTGATGGCTTAATTTCTGATAATCCGACAAAATTAAAATAACTTAACATAAAAAATATGTGAACTTTGTAAATGAATTGATTTCAACTAAGTTCACATATTTTAATTTAACTATAGATGTATGGAGTATTTACAATTAACTATCTTCATGTGTATTAATCCAATGTTTTTTAAGTAAACCCATAATATGGCAATTACTATATTTTCCTCGAGTATAGAAATGTTCTTGTAGTGTGCCTTCAATAACAAAATTTTGGCTTTTATAGATATGGACTGCTCTTTCGTTTTGAACATCTACAAAAAGGTAAATCTTATGCAAGTTCAACACTAAAAACGCATAATCAATTGCTTTTTTAAATGCATTTTTTGCATATCCTTGCCCGCTATATTGAGGGTCAACAATAATTTGAATCTCACAATTACTATGTACAAAGTTAATTTCTACTAGCTCAACGACCCCGATACGAACTTTGTCATCTTCTATGATGAAGCGGCGTTCAGATTCATCCAATAAATGTTTTTTATATAATGATTGCAGTTCACTTAATGATTGATAAGGTTCTTCAAACCAATAGGACATAATTGAATATTCATTATTTAAGTGATGTACAAATTCTAGATCAGTTTCTTCTAAAGCTCTAATAATCAAAATATACACTCCTTTAACTATATATGCTCATCATACTCAAATATAGTAAGATTGTAAATCTTGATGTAATTATAAACTATGTATATATTTTTGATATGCATGAATATGTTTACAAGTTAAATTCATACTTAAAGACGTTATATTTTTGTATAGGGAGAGGGAAGTTAAAGTTTAGAAGGCAATAAAAAAACCAAGAAATCAATAAGATTTCTTGGTTCGACATAATCACGCTTATCTTGAGTAGTACTCAACGATAAGTTGTTCGTTGATTTCAGCAGGTAATTCACTACGTTCTGGAACACGGATATATTTACCTTTTAAGTTGTCTGCATCAAATTCTAAATAATCTGGTACAAAGTTGTTGATTTCAACAGATTCAGCGATGATATCTAATTTTAAAGATTTTTCGCGTACTGAGATTTCTTGACCAGGTTTTAAAGTGTATGATGGGATATCAACACGTTTACCATCAACTTCGATGTGACCGTGGTTAACGATTTGACGAGCTTGACGACGTGTACGTGCTAAACCTAATGAATATACAACTGCATCTAAACGAGCAGCTAATAATTGCATGAAGTTTTCACCGTGGACACCGTGTTGGTTACCAGCAGTTTCAAAAGTGTTACGGAATTGTCTTTCAGTCATTCCATATAAGTAACGTAACTTTTGTTTCTCACGTAATTGTAATGCATATTCTGATAATTTTTTACGTTGGTTAGGACCGTGTTGACCTGGTGCGTATGGACGCTTCTCTAATTCTTTACCAGTACCACTTAATGAGATACCTAAACGACGTGATTTTTTCCAGTTTGAACCTCTAAATCGAGCCATAGTAGACTCCTCCTTTTTCTCTTTTGTTGTTATGAAAAAACAAAAAAGAGTGTTGCATGCTTATTTGGATATATTGTTTTATGTGTCCTCGCCTCATAGCTACGGTTACACGGCACGTCCGCGTTGGGAACAACATAGTGCCAAATAATATACAACTGCTAATTTCGTTTATTCACACAAAGTACATTGTACCATGATATTAAGAACTGTCAACAACTAATGAGTATTTTAATGATAAGTAGTTTTCTTTTATACTTATGCGATTTGATTTTCAATAGTTTTTACAATATTTTCTAATGCGTTCTTATCAGTTTCTGAAAAACGATTTGTGATTGGCGCATCAATATCTAATACTCCAATTATTTGTTCATTTTGATGAATAGGAACTACAATTTCTGATTTGCTGTTAGCATCACAAGCAATGTGACCTGGGAAGGCATGAACATCTGCTACTAACTGTGTTTCATCTTGAGCTACTGCAGTACCGCATACACCACTACCAATTGCAATGTGCACACACGCTGGATGACCTTGGAAGGGGCCTAAAATCAATTCATTATTTTCTATTAAATAAAAGCCAACCCAGTTGACTTGATCTAAAGAATCATTTAATAAAGCAGACACGTTACTGAGTATGGCGATTAAATTTGATTCATCTTCTATTAAACTATAAACTTGTTTTTCTAATAAGTTATAATTGGTTTCTTTAACCTCTGACATACAAAAACCTCACTTTTTACTTTTCATTTAGTATAAAGACTGTTTTAATAGTAATCAAACAAATGATTTGTAAGGGCTTTTTTTAATTACTTTATACATATAATTACTAGAGGTGAATTTAACGCAAATATTGAAATATTCATATGAATTAATTCATTTTCTCTTTTAATGCATAGGTAAATTACGTTATAATAAATAGTGATAAAATAGGAGGAGAAAACGTATGGTATTGTATATCATTTTAGCAATTATTGTCATAATACTGATTATTGTTGGTGTATTGTTCTATATGCGTTCAAACAAAAGCCAAATTATTGAAAAGGCAGAAGAACGTAAAGTTAAAGTAGAACAATTACCTTATGATGAAAGTTTATCTCAATTATCTGAGTTAAATTTAACTGGTGAAACAAAATCTACCTATGACAATTTAAAACAATCATCATTAGATAGTAAAAATCAATATTTAGTACCAGTAGAAGAAAAAATTCATAGTGCAGAAGGTTTGTTAGATAAATTTAAGTTTTCACAAGCTCAAACCGAAGTGGATGAAGCCCACGAAATGATGGATCAATATGAAGCGAACTATAATGAACTTACTACAAAAGTAGAAAATATTATAGAACTACATAAAGAAAGCGATCATTTATACGAAGAATGCACAACTGATTATCGTGAAATGAAACGTGATGTATTAGCAAATAGACATCAATTTGGTGAAGCAGCTACGCCACTTGAACAAGAAATTGAATCGTTTGTACCTGAAATGGAGACATATGAAACGTTAAAAAATGAAGGCAACTATAATCAAGCGCATGAACATATTAAAACTTTAAATGATGATATGAATTATTTGAAAAAAGATATGGATGAAATTCCTGACTTGATTAAAGAAGCGCAAAAAGAATTACCGGGACAATTCCAAGACCTTAAATATGGTTGTAGAGACTTAAAAGTTGAGGGTTATGATTTAGACCATGTCAAGATTGATAGCACGCTACAAACATTGAAGACTGAACTTAGTTTTGTTGAACCAATGATTAGTAGATTAGAGCTTGATGAAGCAAATGAAAAACTTAATAGTATTAATGATCGATTAGATGAGATGTATGATTTAATTGAACATGAAGTGACAGCTAAAAATGAAGTAGAAGAAACAAAAGAAGTTATTACTGATAATTTATTTAGAGCTAAAGAAATGAATTATACATTACAAACTGAAATTGAATATGTTCGTGAAAATTATTATATTAATGAAAGCGATGTTCAAAATGTACGACAGTTTGAAAACGAAATTCAAAACATGATTGCTGTATACGATGATATCCTTAGAGAAATGTCAAAATCAGCAGTAAGATATAGCGAAGTTCAAGATAACTTGAAATATATCGAAGAACATGTTGATGTTATTAACGAAAAACAAGAAAAATTACAAAATCATTTAGTTCAATTGCGTGAAGATGAAGCAGAAGCAGAAGAAAATATCTTACGTGTACAAAGTAAAAAAGAAGAAGTGTACAGAAAGTTACTTGCTTCAAATCTACCTAGTGTACCAGAGCGCTTTATTATCATGAAGAATGAAATTGATTACGAAGTAAGAGAAGTAAATAAAAAATTCAGCGTACGCCCAATACATGTTAAACAGCTAAAAGATAAAGTTTCTAAAGTAGTACTACAAATGAATAAATTTGAAGATGAAGCTACTGATGTACTTGTGAATGCTGTTTATGCCGAAAAATTAATTGAATACGGTAACCGTTATCGTAAAGACAGTTCGAATATAGATAAGAGCCTAAACGAAGCAGAACGTCTCTTTAAAAATAACCGTTACAAACGTTCAATTGAAATTTCTGAGCAAGCTTTAGAAAGCGTAGAGCCAGGCGTTACAAAGCAAATTGAATCAAAAGTTATCGGTTAAGTTCGGTTATAACTCATATTATATAGTAAGTTGACACGGAATGATTTCACATTTCGTGTCTTTTCTTTTTGATAAAAGCGAGTATAATGCTAAAGGGAAAACTTAAAAAGATTACGTGAAGAAAAGTTATACACTAGATAGTTTATAATATATATAATGAATGGAGTGAACGCGGTGATATACTTAGATAATGCTGCGACGACAAAGCCCAACCCTGAAGTATTGGACACCTTTGTTAAAGTGAATCAGTCACTATATTTTAACCCTAACAGTCCACACCAAGCTGGATTACAAGCAGAGCAATTACTACAACAATCAAAGCAACAAATTAAAGACCTATTTGATTTGAATCAATCATTTGATATTATCTATACAAGTGGCGCTACTGAAAGTAATAATATAGCAATTAAAGGTATTGCATATAAGAAAAAAACATTTGCCAATGAAATTATTACTTCAGTATTGGAACATCCTTCAGTTTTAGAAGTAGTTCGTGCGCTTGAAGCAGAAGGTTTTATTATTAAATATGTGAATGTTTTAGATGATGGACAAGTAGATTTGAACCATTTAGAAACGTTAATGACAGACAATGTGGGATTAGTAACTTGTATGCATGTTAATAATATAATGGGGCAAATACAACCTATTAAAGATATTGCTAATATTGTTCATCAATATCCTAAAGCACATCTACATGTAGATGCAGTACAAGCATTGGGTAAAATACCGTTAATATTTGACGGCGTAGATACACTTAGTTTAAGTGGCCATAAATTTAATGGATTAAAAGGGCAAGGTGTACTCTTTGTTCGTAATATTCATCAATTAGAACCCATTGTACATGGTGGCGGTCAAGAATATGGTGTGAGAAGCGGCACGGTGAATTTGCCAATGGATATAGCAATTGTAAAAGCGATGAAAGCAGCCGTAAATCAAACATCTACATTAAATAGTCAGTTACGTCGCTTTCATGATGAACTTAGCCAGTTCTTAACTAACTTTACGGGTGTGAAAATTAATTCACCGCAAGCAGGTGCACCGCATATACTGAATGTTGGTTTACCAGGTGTTAAAGGAGAAGTTTTAGTAAATGCATTTTCTAAAAATGATATTATGTTATCAACAACAAGTGCCTGTTCATCTAAAAAAGCGAGTCTTAACGAAGTGTTATCGGCTATGAATGTACCGGTAAAACAAATTGAAGGTAGTATTCGAATTTCTATGGGAAGCCATACTACATCAGAAGATATACAAGGGTTTAAAGATAAATTTAAATTAGTTTATGAAGAAGTGAGGGATTTATTAGTATGATATATGATCATATATTAGTTAGGTACGGGGAGTTAACCTTAAAAGGAGCTAACCGTAAAATATTTGTGAACAAATTACGTTCAAATGTAAAGCGTTCACTAATGCCATTACAAGGATACACGGTAAAGGCAAATAGAGATAGAATGTATATAGAATTAGCAGAAGGTGCAGATATTGAAGAAATGTGCAACAGATTAAGAAAAGTCTTTGGTATTTATTCAATAAGTCCTGTATTAAAAATTGATAAAACAGTAGAAGCGGCAAAAGAATTAGCTATCCGATTTGCTAAAGAGTATGCACAAGATGACACTTTTAAAATTGATGTAAAGCGTTCGGATAAAAACTTCCCATATGACACGTATGAATTACAAAGAACTTTAGGGGGAGCTGTATTAAGTGGAACAGATCATTTAAATGTAGATGTACACAATCCAGATCACGTGATTAAAGTTGAAGTGCGTTTAGATGCCATTTACATGTATGATCAAGTGATTGCAGGTTCTGGCGGATTACCTGTTGGTACTGGAGGTAAAACTTTATTAATGCTATCTGGTGGTATTGATTCTCCAGTTGCTGGTATAGAAGTTATGCGTAGAGGTGTTACCGTAGAAGCGATACACTTCCATAGTCCACCGTTTACAAGTGAAAAAGCAAAAGAAAAAGTAATCGAACTAACGAGAATTTTATCAGAACATGTTGGACCAATTAAATTACACATCGTGCCATTTACAGCACTTCAAAAACAGGTGAACAAAGAAGTTCATGAACGTTACACTATGACTTCGACACGTCGTATGATGATGCGGGTAGCCGACAAAGTTGCACATGATATTGAGGCGCATGCGATTGTAAATGGAGAGAATTTAGGGCAAGTTGCTAGTCAAACATTAAAGAGTATGTATGCGATAAATCATGTCACATCTACTCCTGTATTACGTCCTTTACTGACTTTAGATAAAGAAGATATTGTTAAAAAAGCAAAAGATATAGGTACATTTGATGTATCTATCCAACCATTTGAGGATTGTTGTACAATTTTCACTCCTAAAAATCCAGTTACTGAACCGGAATTAGAAAAAGTTGAAAAATATGAAAGTGGTTATGATTTTGAACCACTTGTACAACAGGCTGCCGACGAAATTGAGACATTATATATTACAAGCGATTACCAAAGTGAGAAAGATTCAGCTACACAAGCGCTAGCTGACGATCTATTTTAACTTTAAAAATTAATTAATTAAACAATCAAGGGGAGTGATGGGATGTTGGAATGGGACATATCTATCGTAGTCATCATTATTCTTTTAGGGTTTTTGGCAGCATTTATTGATGCTGTTGTTGGAGGTGGCGGTTTAATTTCTATTCCTGCACTGTTAGCTGTTGGAATGCCACCGTCTATGGCCTTAGGTACAAATAAATTAGCGAGTGCATTTGGTTCAATGACAAGTGCTTTTCGATTTTTACGGTCAGGTAATGTAGATTTAAAAATTGTAGGTAAGTTATTTCCAGTTGTATTTATTATGGCTATGGGAGGCGCAAGTATTGCAACATTCTTGCCCTCTCAGTTATTAAAACCTGTCGTAATTGTCGTATTAACAGTTGTAATGATTTATACGATTATGAAGAAAGATTGGGGTAATGTACGAACTTTCACAAAATTAACTATACCTAAAGCGATTTTATTTACATCTTTAATGGGTTTGATTGGTCTTTATGACGGTTTTCTTGGTGGCGGTACAGGGTCATTTATGCTATTTATATTATTGATGTTTGGTTTTGATTTTTTAGGTGCAGCAGGAAATGCTAAAGTACTCAATTTTGCATCTAACTTAGGCGCATTAATTCTTTTTATCTTTTTAGATCAAGTAGACTATTTTTATGGCTTTATTATGGCAGCAAGTATGATTTGTGGTTCATACATCGGGGCGATGTTTGCTATTAAAAAAGGTGTTGGCTATGTTAAAGCCTTATTCATTATTGTTACTGCAATTTTGATTTTGAAAAATACATATGATTATATCATGCAAATAATATAAAAGAATCTAATTTAATAAAACTAACACAGTGATAAAATGTGAGTTTAGGCAGTTATTAAATAGAAAAATATACAAATGTAATACACATTTTTCTTGAAAATTAATTGTTGCAAAATTTATATTCACCGTATGACAAGGCAGAACACTGAAATCAACTTTACGTTTACGATTTCTGTTCTGCCTTGTTTTCAATTGTTTGGTAAAAAGGTATACATTAATGAATTAATTGTGTTTAAATTAAGCGTGAGATAACAAGATTATTAAAATATAGGAGTGATTAGTAAATGTCGAAAAAACGCATTATTGCTATAATAATTGCAATTGTTATAGTGATTGGTGGTATTGTTATGAGTTCGATATCAGCTTTTGTAACCACAATGTTTAATGATTCGTCTTCTACAGCGATGGATCCCTTTACAGAAGAAATAGAAAAAGAAGGCAATTCTAACAAACGTATCGCACATTTAACATTAAATGGAGAAATCGCCGAAGGTACGGGCGGTGGTTTGTTCGGTGGAAGCGGCTATAATCATGAGTCTTTTCTTAAACAATTAGATAATGTGAAAAAAGATGACACGGTTAAAGGCGTATTATTAACAGTCAATACACCTGGCGGTGGCACATACCCAAGCGATGAAATATATGAAAAAATAAAAGAAATTAAACAGAAGAATAAAAAAGTTTATGTACATATGGAATCGATGGCAGCATCAGGAGGCTATTATATTTCAGCGCCTGCCGATAAAATTTATGCAGGACCACAATCAATGACAGGTTCTATCGGAGTAATTATGTCTAGTGTCGATTATTCTGAATTACAAAAGAATTTAGGGATAAAAGAAAATGTTATTAAATCTGGCGACCATAAAGATATTTTAAGTAGTTCAAGAGAGATGACTTCAGAAGAAAGAAGTATATTACAATCTGTATTAGATGATAGCTTTGATCGTTTTGTAAATATCGTTAAAGAAGGCAGAGACATGTCAGAAAGTAAAGTTAGAAAGTTAGCTGATGGTCGCATTTACAGTGCACAACAAGCTAAAAGTAACGGTTTAATTGATGAAATAGGTTATGAAGATAAGACTATAAAAGCTTTACAGAAAGATATTAAATCTAAAGATGCTGAAGTATTTGAATATACAGAAGGCGGTGGATTTTTCTCTTCATTTTCAGATATGAAGACGAGCGTTTCTCAGTTTACAGATAGTTTTAAAGATATCAAATCAATAATTAATAATGATACTAAAACTGAACCTATGTATCTATACGAAGGTTAGGTGTGACAATGGAAAATGTACAAAATGAATATAGAGATAATGAGAAAATAAGTAATGACGACAAGCAAGTTGAAACAAGTGATCTTTACCACGAACAAATATCTAAAGCATTATATGCAGGATTTGGAATAAGATTTTGCGCATTTATCATAGATTTACTAATTATTTTTGGTGTAGAGAGTTTTATTTTGAAACCTATTTATCATTTTACAAACATTGATTCTTTAAAATTGTGGATTGATTATTTTAGTGTTGGACACTTGCTAAATGCATTAGTATTTTACTTGTATTTTGTACTACTTACGAAGTACTTTAAACAAACATTAGGAAAAATGATATGTAATGTAAGGGTTGAGCGTATAGACAGACAACGTTTGACTTGGCAAGATGTATTATTTAGAGAGTGGATAGGTCGTATTATTAGTGGTGTATTTATGAATTTACCATACTTGGTAGTTATATTTACGAACAAACATAGAGGTATTCACGATTATTTTGCAGATACAGTCGTTATAAAAAATAAATTAGATAAATTGTTTTATTTGAAGTAGTTTAACACAATTTATAAGTTGAATAGTTTATTTCAGAAACACAAACAGTTATAATTACAAAGTAAACACTTTTAATTTAGGAGGCGTTCTAATGGCGCAAATTACATTCAAGCAAGATCCAATTACTTTATTAGGTTCACAAGTGAAAAAAGGAGAAACTGCACCGGATTTCGCTGTATTAGATAATGATTTAAATGAAGTAAACTTATCAACTTACGATGGTCAGAAAAAACTTATTAGTGTTGTACCATCTATAGATACTGGTGTTTGCGATCAACAAACACGTAAATTCAATGAAGAAGCTTCAAAAGAAGACGGCGTTGTATTAACTGTTTCTGTTGATTTACCATTTGCACAAAAAAGATGGTGTGCCTCAAACGGATTAGATAATGTTATTACATTAAGTGATCACAAAGATTTATCTTTTGGTAAAAGCTATGGCGTTGTGATGGAAGAATTACGTTTGCTTGCACGTTCAGTTTTTGTCTTAGATAAAAATAATAAAGTTGTATATACTGAAATTGTTTCAGAGGGTACAGATTTCCCAGATTTCGATGCTGCTTTAGAAGCTTACCGTAGCATTTAATTTGATTAGTTTTAATAAAAATATCATATGTTAAAATATTGTTACACAGAAAAACAGTATCATTGACATTATAAAATTTACTGTCCATAATTATTTGGTAAAATAAGTTAGTTAAAGCTAACTTGATTTCAATTAAATTATGGACAGTTTTTTTAGAAAGGACTATTAAATGACACAAGAAGAAACAGTAATGGAGAAGTTATTCCAGACATTAGATGAAAAAGCTAAATCGTTAAATGAAGATAATGGGCAAAGTTTTATTGAGAATTTAGGACTAGCAATGGAGCATGTTTATACGAATAAAAGAGACTTGTTAGAACAAGCTACTTTGCAAGATAGAAGAAAAGCATTTCAGTTTGCTTATTTAAGTTTGATGCAAAATGAAGATATACAAGCAAATCATCAAATTACACCAGATTCTATAGGTCTAATCCTAGGTTTTCTATCTGAGCGTTTCTTGAAAAATAGTGAAGCCATGCATATCGCTGATCTTGCTAGTGGAGCAGGACATTTAAGCGCCTCTGTTCATGAAGTACTTTCTGATCATACGTTAATGCATCATTTGGTAGAGGTGGATCCAGTATTATCTAGAGTAAGTGTACATTTAGCTAATTTCTTAGAAATTCCATTTGACGTATATCCACAAGATGCTATTATGCCGTTACCGTTTGAAGATGCTGACGTTGTTATTGGTGATTTACCGATTGGGTATTATCCGGTAGATGATAGAAGTAAAGAAATGGCACTTGGTTTTGAAGAAGGGCATAGTTATTCACATTTCTTACTCATCGAACAAGCTATTACAGCAATGAAACCATCTGGTTATGCTTTTTTAGTTGTACCAAGCAATATTTTCGAAGGCGAAAATGTGAAACAGTTACAAAATTTCATTGCTACAGAAACAGAAATGCAAGCTTTTTTAAATTTACCAGCGACATTATTTAAAAATGAAAAAGCCCGTAAATCTATACTTGTATTACAGAAAAAAGAAACGAATGTAACCAAATCTGTAGAAGTTTTACTAGCAAATATTCCCGATTTCAAAAGCCCACAACAATTCCAAGGATTTTTACAAGATTTAAATGCATGGATGCAAGAAAATCACCCTGAAAATTAAGCTGTAATATTCTTGTATTTGAACTGTATTAATGATTAAATAGATATGGATATTAAAAACTTAAAAAATGGAGGCATTATGCTTATGTCAAAATTAATTTTGGCCATTAACGCTGGTAGTTCATCTTTGAAATTTCAACTTATTGAAATGCCGGAAGAGAAAATTGTAACTAAGGGACTTATTGAACGTATTGGATTAAAAAATTCTATCTTCACTATTGAAGTGAACGGGGAAAAAGTAACTGAAACAAAAGACATTGAAAACCATGAAGATGCAGTTAATATTATGTTAGAAAGTTTTAAAGAACATGGTATTATTGAAAGTATTTATGATATTGATGGTACTGGCCATCGTGTCGTTCATGGAGGAGAAATATTCCCATCATCAACTTACGTAGATGATGAAGTTGAAAAACAAATTGAATCATTAAGTGAGCTTGCACCATTGCACAATCCTGCTAACTTAATGGGAATTCGTGCATTCCGTAAGTTACTTCCTGAGATACCTCATGTTGCTGTGTTTGATACTTCATTCCATCAAACTATGCCAGAGAAATCTTATCTATATAGTTTACCGTATCAATATTACGAAGATTTCGGAATTCGTAAATATGGTTTCCATGGTACGAGCCACAAATATGTATCTCAACGTGCTTCAGAAATCTTAGGTAAGCCTATTGAAGAGTTACGTATTATTTCATGTCATATTGGTAATGGTGCTTCTATTGCCGCTATTGATGGTGGTGAATCTGTAGATACTTCTATGGGCTTCACGCCATTAGCAGGTGTGACAATGGGAACACGTTCAGGTAATATTGACCCAGCATTAATTCCATTCATTATGGAGAAAACTGGTAAAAATGCTGAAGAAGTCTTAAACACTTTAAATAAAGAATCTGGTTTATTAGGTATTTCAGGTACTTCTAGTGATTTAAGAGATATTATTGATGAAGCTAAAGAAGGTAAAGAAAGAGCGCAATTAGCACTTGATGTATTTGCTTCTCGTATTCATAAATATATTGGTTCATATGCAACGCGTATGCATGGTGTAGACGTGATTGTATTTACAGCTGGTGTTGGTGAAAACTCAGATCCAGTTAGAGCGAAAGTATTAGAAGGCCTAGAATTTATGGGTGTTTATTGGGATGCTAAGAAAAATGAAGCGATTCACGGCGAAGAAGGATTTATTAACTACCCACATTCACCAGTTAAAGTAATCGTTATCCCAACAAATGAAGAAGTTATGATCGCACGTGATGTAGTTGAATTTGGTGACGTTAAATAATATTTATAAAGATAGAATATTAGATGTAAGACTAAATAGATCTGATTAAGATACAAATATTGTATCTTATAAGCGAGCATTAAAAATTAAAGCACCGCGGGAACCTTATGCATAGCATGAGATTGCTCGTGGTGCTTTTTGTGAATAATAATCTATGTTGTAGTGTTGAAATTACGTCTTGTTGTTTATTACTTCAAATACAATGAATTGTGATATTTGTGATTTATTGAAGTTATTATCTGATACAACTACAAGTGAATCATTACCATTTGCTAGTTTTTTTCCAAATGTCATACCTTCGATATTATCTACTTTATCTAATTGCTCATTGTTTAAATTAGCAACTAATTTCTTTTTAACAGGTTTTACTTTAGCATTTTGCAAAGTCTTTGTATCTTTTATGTCAGATGCATGATTAACATCTATTTTATAAATCCGTACATAATTATTAAATGAACCATCTGATGACTGAACACTAGCTCTTTCTAATGTTAAAAATTCATGTTTATTAATGGCTAACATTTCAGAAACGCCGTTTTCTGCTGTTTTAGTGTTGTATCCTACATGTGGCACTGAATCGATTGGGTAGGCATATTCTGATAATACGTCACCTCTGCGATCATATTGTGTGATGCGTGATAGGGCGCCTGAATCGGCTGTAGGAACAGGTCCGTCTTGTATTACTGGTGCTTCCATAGATGTCCATATAGATGTGCCATCAACTGAAAAAGTACTGCCTTCAATGGCTAGATTATTACGAAATCCTTTTTTTGATTGAGTATCCATTTTTAATGATTCGTTAATAGGCAATTCAGAAATAAAGGTACCGTTTAAATTACTAAACCTGATAAATGGATTTAATCCTAAATTTCGATCACCTTCACTTGTATATAAAATATTGTTCGTCAAAGGATCAAAACGGATTGATTCTGGGTCCGCCACAATATCCTTTGATTTATTATTAAATTGTTTTTTACTTATATAATTATTACCATTTGGCTGTTTTAAGTTATTAACATTTTTAATATTTATGTTATTAAACTGACGAAGATTATAATTTAAATTCGCTTCATAAAATCTGGAAGGGCTATGTTCCGAACGGTCGTCACTAAGGAGATACCACTTATTAGATTTTGGATTATATGTAATACCTGATATACCACCGACTTTAGTTTTATTATATGTTTGTTCATGTGGTATTGTTTTATTGTCTATAAGTCTTAGCTTATCAACTTGATGAGAGTGTGGCGTAACGTCCTTTGCACTTGTTGCGAATGCATTAAGTGATATCATATTTATCATTACAATAGCCAGTAATGTAATGAAGGTAATTTTTGTGACTAGTTGCATAACTGTTATGCTCCTTTCATATGCTTACTAATTAAAGGATAAGTTATGATTGTGAAGGATACTTGAATTTTGGATAACAATGTTGTAAAAGTGAGAGTTTTAAAAATATTCATTATTTAACGCTAATAAATTAAGACATAAAAAGCAGGATAAAATGCCCAGCTAATATGAACAAAACATCCTGCTTAAAACCTTATTATGTTTTAAATGAATAATATCATTCATTATTCGTATCGACTTAACGAGCTTGGTATTGTGATCTGAATTCATCAGTGGCAACTTGTGGTTGGAAGTCTTCTGGAAGTTCTTCTGTACGTACAACTAATACATCACAAGGAGAATGACGCACAATAGCCTCAGACACAGAGCCAACAATGAATCTTTCTACTGCATTTAAACCAGACGTACCACACATAATTAAATCTGCATCGACATCAGCAGCTAATTTTTTAGGAATAATTGCTTTTGGTGAACCAAACTCTAAACGTGTTTCAACATCAGTAACACCTGCATTTGTAGCGACTTCTTTATAACCTTTTAATAAATCTTCAGAGAAATTTTTAGATTTCTCAGTAAATTGCGCATCATATACTTCGTATGAAGAATATGTTCTTGAATCAATAACATTCACAACAGTAAGTTTTGAATCGTTACGTTTTGCTACGTCTACAGCCTTGTTAAATGCCCACTCTGCCTCATGTGATCCATCAACTGCTATTAAAATATTTTTATAAGTTAGCATCGTAATTACCTCCTTATTTTTCTTACTTATATTATACCACCGTTTACAGAATATTAACACAATTTGTATGTTGTAAAACTACCCTAAACTATGATTGCGCTTTCATTGGATACGCGTTACTATGAATTTGGAGGTGGAAGAAATGATTATAGGTATCCCTAAAGAGATTAAAAATAATGAAAATAGAGTGAGTTTGTCTCCGAGTGGTGTACATGCACTTGTTGAACAAGGGCACACTGTTATCGTTGAAAAATCTGCAGGTTTGGGTTCATATTTTGAAGACGTGGACTACACTGCAGCAGGGGCTAAAATTGTTAATGAGCAAGCAGAAGTTTGGAATGTAGATATGGTCATGAAAGTTAAAGAACCATTAGCAGAAGAGTTCCAATATTTTAAAGAAGGCTTAATTTTATTTACTTATTTACATTTAGCGA
>NZ_ANMR01000003.1 GCF_000338275.1 Staphylococcus xylosus NJ | reverse complement strand
TAATTGATAAAGGCTTAAATAAATACAATCTAGTATTAGTAGTACTAAACAATACAAATATTATACCACGCTATTATGCCGAGAAAACTTATTGGTTGGAATGGGCTATGTGTTAGCTAACTTGATTAGCGTGTTGGGTGGGGTTGATTTGGGATTAATCCCAATGAAACACCAACACAACAACACATAAAGCCCTGTTGGTTCCGACCAATAAGGAAATTGGAATAATGCAATAAAGATATTTAACTAGATCAGTTTATAGCTGGTCTTTTTATTTTGGTTTTTGTGGTTTTGAATTACAAATTTAGGAGAGAAAAGGGGGGCTACTACGACCCCCCTTTTAAGTGCCGAGTGCCAAATTGCTTCAGAACAGGTTTCTATTCTTACTCTCCCAAGGGATTGAGCCTTGTTGAATTCAGGGGACATTTTAGGGACTTTATGAGTTATTGTATAGAAATCTCTAGACATGTATGTATAAATGGAATAAAATAAACTTATTAATAGTTAGAAATGGGGAGTAAAAATGGTTCGTACAAAAGTAGGTATAACTTTAACTGAAGATACTTTGAAAAGACTTGAAGAAATTGCAGAACAAATGGGCTTAAGTAAGTCCCAGGCTATTTCTATGTTGATTAATAACGAGTATTTAAGTAAGTATCAAAGCGAAGATAAAATATTTAAGGCATAAAAAAAGTCTTAATCAATTAGACCAAGACATTTGATAGTGTTATATTAATAACAAAATAAAAAAAGAAGTCGCTCACGCCCTGACCAAAGTTTGTGAACGACAAAACCGTAATAAAATATAAGAATTATGTTTTATTAATTTGTATATCTAGATATTAAACGATTTAAGTTTATTCTTCAAGATATATATTTGGGTGAACGACTTCTTAAACAAAATTAAGGAGTCGATTTTTTATGAGTAAAAAAGAACAAGAAATCTATTCAAAACAAGCTACATCAGGGGAAGTGCAAAATTACTCCTTAACCGGATACTCTAATAGCCGGTTGGACGCACATACTGTGTGCATATCTGATCCAAAATTAAGTTTTGATGCAATGACGATCGTTGGAAATCTCAACCGAGACAACGCTCACGCCCTTTCTAAATTTATGAGTGTAGAGCCCCAAATAAGACTTTGGGATATACTTCAAACAAAGTTTAAAGCTAAAGCACTTCAAGAAAAAGTTTATATCGAATATGACAAGGTAAAAGCAGATATTTGGGATAGACGTAATATGCGTATTGAATTTAATCCAAACAAACTTACACGTGATGAAATGATTTGGTTAAAACAAAATATAATAAGCTACATGGAAGATGACGGTTTTACAAGATTAGATTTAGCCTTTGATTTTGAAGATGATTTGAGTGACTACTATGCAATGTCTGATAAAGCAGTTAAGAAAACTATTTTTTATGGTCGTAATGGTAAGCCAGAAACAAAATATTTTGGCGTGAGAGATAGTAATAGATTTATTAGAATTTATAATAAAAAGCAAGAACGTAAAGATAATGCAGATGCTGAAGTTATGTCTGAACATTTATGGCGTGTAGAAATCGAACTTAAAAGAGATATGGTGGATTACTGGAATGATTGCTTTAGTGATTTACATATCTTGCAACCAGATTGGAAAACTATCCAACGCACTGCGGATAGAGCAATAGTTTTTATGTTATTGAGTGATGAAGAAGAATGGGGAAAGCTTCACAGAAATTCTAGAACAAAATATAAGAATTTGATAAAAGAAATTTCGCCAGTCGATTTAACGGACTTAATGAAATCGACTTTAAAAGCGAACGAAAAGCAATTGCAAAAACAAATCGATTTTTGGCAACATGAATTTAAATTTTGGAAATAGTGTACATATTAATATTACTGAACAAAAATGATATATTTAAACTATTCTAATTTAGGAGGATTTTTTTATGAAGTGTCTATTTAAAAATTTGGGGAATTTATATGAGGTGAAAGAATAATTTACCCCTATAAACTTTAGTCACCTCAAGTAAAGAGGTAAAATTGTTTAGTTTATATAAAAGATTTAAAGGTTTGTTTTATAGCGTTTTATTTTGGCTTTGTATTCTTTCATTTTTTAGTGTATTAAATGAAATGGTTTTAAATGTTTCTTTACCTGATATTGCAAATCATTTTAATACTACTCCAGGAATTACAAACTGGGTAAACACTGCATATATGTTAACTTTTTCGATAGGAACAGCAGTATATGGAAAATTATCTGATTATATAAATATAAAAAAATTGTTAATTATTGGTATTAGTTTGAGCTGTCTTGGTTCATTGATTGCTTTTATTGGTCACAATCACTTTTTTATTTTGATTTTTGGTAGGTTAGTACAAGGAGTAGGATCTGCTGCATTCCCTTCACTGATTATGGTGGTTGTAGCTAGAAATATTACAAGAAAAAAACAAGGCAAAGCCTTTGGTTTTATAGGATCAATTGTAGCTTTAGGTGAAGGGTTAGGTCCTTCAATAGGGGGAATAATAGCACATTATATTCATTGGTCTTACCTACTTATACTTCCTATGATTACAATAGTAACTATACCTTTTCTTATTAAAGTAATGGTACCTGGTAAATCAACAAAAAATACATTAGATATCGTAGGTATTGTTTTAATGTCTATAAGTATTATATGTTTTATGTTATTTACGACAAATTATAATTGGACTTTTTTAATACTCTTCACAATCTTTTTTGTGATTTTTATTAAACATATTTCAAGAGTTTCTAACCCTTTTATTAATCCTAAACTAGGGAAAAACATTTCGTTTATGCTTGGTTTGTTTTCTGGTGGGCTAATATTTTCTATAGTAGCTGGTTTTATATCAATGGTGCCTTATATGATGAAAACTATTTATCATGTAAATGTAGCGACAATAGGTAATAGTGTTATTTTTCCTGGAACCATGAGTGTTATTGTTTTTGGTTATTTTGGTGGTTTTTTAGTGGATAGAAAAGGATCATTATTTGTTTTTATTTTAGGATCATTGTCTATCTCTATAAGTTTTTTAACTATTGCATTTTTTGTTGAGTTTAGTATGTGGTTGACTACTTTTATGTTTATATTTGTTATGGGTGGATTATCTTTTACTAAAACAGTTATATCAAAAATAGTATCAAGTAGTCTTTCTGAAGAAGAAGTTGCTTCTGGAATGAGTTTGCTAAATTTCACAAGTTTTTTATCAGAGGGAACAGGTATAGCAATTGTAGGAGGTTTATTGTCACTACAATTGCTTAATCGTAAACTAGTTCTGGAATTTATAAATTATTCTTCTGGAGTGTATAGTAATATTCTTGTAGCCATGGCTATCCTTATTATTTTATGTTGTCTTTTGACGATTATTGTATTTAAACGTTCTGAAAAGCAGTTTGAATAGTTATATTATATTTTGGTTTAGAACTATGAGTGGCTAGCATTTTGCCACTCATTTTTTGCGTTAGCAAAAACATGTTTTTGCCTCGCAGAGCATACGGTTTAATGACTTATTGTAAAATAAGTCTAGTATGTTAGACTTAAAGTATTAAATACCTATCTAACCTTATTGATGAGGAGTGATTTTTTATATGTCTTATTCAATTATTAGAGTTTCAAAAGTCAAAACAGGAACAAATACAACAGGCATACAAAAACATGTTCAAAGAGAAAATAATAATTACGAAAATGAAGATATAGACCATAGTAAAACTTATTTAAATTATGATTTGGTAAATGCTAATAAACAGAATTTTAATAACTTGATTGATGAAAAAATTGAACAGAATTATACAGGCAAACGAAAAATTAGAACAGACGCGATTAAACATGTTGATGGTTTGATAACATCAGACAATGAATTTTTTAAAGATAAGTCACAAGACGAAATAAGAGCCTTTTTTGAGCATTCTAAAGAATTTATAGAGAATGAGTACGGAAAAGACAATTTGCTTTATGCGACCGTTCATATGGACGAGAAAACACCACATATGCATTTTGGTATTGTACCGATAACGCAGGACGGAAGATTAAGCGCTAAAGAAGTGATAGGTAATAAAAAAGCTTTAACTGAATTTCAAGATAGATTTAACGAGTATGTTAATCAACGTGGGTATGATTTGGAACGAGGACAATCAAGACAAGTTACAAATGCTAAACATGATCAGGTAAGCCGATATAAGCAAAAAACAGAATACCATAAGCAAGAATATGAGCGTGAGAGCCAAAAATTAAGCCATATACAACAAAAAAACAATGAGTTGATAGAACAATACCAAAAATCATTAGAAACGCTTAAAAAGCCTTTAAACGTCAAATATGAACATGAAACTGAAAAAGTAGGTGGTTTGTTTAATAAAGAAATACAGAAAACGGGAAATGTTGTAATAAGCCAAGAAGATTTTAATGCCTTTCAGAAGCAAATAGAAGCAGCACAATTAATCAAAGATGATTATGAGTATATTAAGTCAGATAAAGCTCTAAATGACCTAAAAAACGAAAATAATAAGCTTAGAGAACAAAACAAGGATATGTCTGAAACTTTATCAAGAGCAAATGAGTTTATAAAAGACCGAAAAAAAGACCTTGATAATGCGCTTAATGTCATTAAAGTTATTAGAGAAATTTTTGAAAAGTTAGAGCAAGTTCTTGGTAGAAATAAATATAAAAATTTAATGAATGATGTGAGTAGAAATAATGGACCAATGATAAAGACAATACAAATGTTTGATAAACAAATACATCCTGAAGAATATCAAGAGAAAGAACAAAAAAATAATCAGAATCGTGGCAGAGGTATGAGCAGATAGAAAAAGCCCTTATCATAATTGATAAAGGCTTAAATAAATACAATCTAGTATTAGTAGTACTAAACAATACAAATATTATACCACGCTATTATGCCGA
>NZ_ANMR01000002.1 GCF_000338275.1 Staphylococcus xylosus NJ | reverse complement strand
TAACACTTGTTTTGAACCAACAATTTAATGTTGCGTTCGGAATTAACGTTGACATATTGCAATTCAGTTTTCAATGTTCATTAAAATTTCTATATGGAGCGGGTGATGGGAATCGAACCCACAACATCAGCTTGGAAGGCTGAGGTTTTGCCATTAAACTACACCCGCATATTCAATTAAGGTATTTGATGCGGCCGAGAGGATTTGAACCTCCACGGGAATACTCCCACTAGGCCCTCAACCTAGCGCGTCTGCCGTTCCGCCACGGCCGCTTAGCAAAACGGTTTTTCTTTCATCTCTATTAAGTAACGTATACTATTATAATATACATTTAACATTTTGTCAACAACTTTTTAAATTCAATTTAATGAAGTTAATATTTCCTTAACAGAAGTAGTTATTATTTTTTCAACGTTTATTATCTTATAACATATAAATCCTAACGTCAATATAAAACAAAAATTAAAATGAGTAAAAACACAACCTTATTCATTATAATCCTCATATATTGTTAAAATACTCATTTATTTCTTTCGTTAATAGTGTTTTAAGTATCTTTTACATACAAAATGGGAGTGGGAGAGAAATCAAATTTTCTAATATAGATTTCGTAGTCTCACCCCAGCAAGTGTGACTAGGATTGAAAAAAGCTTGATATAATCAATCGTATTTTCAATTCTGTCACCTACTGCCAAATTGAAAATGAGCCTGAGACATCTATATTATGTCCCAGACTCATTCTCTCACCTTAATAATCTAATTTTCTAATTGAATTAATTTACCTCTACATTTGCCACAGACCATTTTATTTGTATTTACTTTTCTTATTCTTAGAAATTCAACTTCACATTTCTTACATTTATAAATATAATTCGCTCGTTCTTCATAATTTTCTAATGGTGTACAAAATCTTGGTGCCCCTGTCTGTTTACTTAAACATTTAAAATCTGAGTCTTTATGTTTATAACCTTTACCCTGAATGTGTAAATGATAGTGACATAATTCATGTTTAATAATATCAATAATTGCAGATTCGCCATATTTTATAAATTGCTTTTCATTTATTTCTATATTATGTGAATTTAATAGATAGCGTCCACCAGTGGTTTTTAATCTTTTATTAAAATACACTTTATGTTCAAATCTTCGGTCAAAATAAGTTGTTGATATTTCTTCTGTTAAATGTTGTAAATCATTATTATCCATTAGGATCTATCATCGTCAATGATACTTTTCCTTTTTTCTCATCTATATCTAAAATCCATACATCTACAATATCTCCCACACTTACAATATCCATTGGGTTTTTAACAAATTTCTTAGACAATTTGGATACATGTACTAAACCATCTTGTTTTACACCTATGTCTACAAACGCTCCAAAGTCCACGACATTTCTCACCGTTCCATGAAGTTTCATATTTTTAGATAAATCTTCAATAGAAAGCACATCTGATTTTAATATCGGAGTTTCAAATTCATCCCTAGGGTCTCTATTTGGTGCAATTAATGATTTTATTATATCTTCTAATGTTGGTTGTCCAACATTAAGCTTTTCTGCAGTTAATTCAATATTCACATGATTTAATGCTAACTTAAGCTGTTCTGAACCCAGATCATTTGAAGTCATCCCAATCTCTTTTAACAATTGATAAGTAACATCATAACTCTCAGGATGAATTGATGTATTGTCTAATGGTTCTTTACCATCCACTATTCTCATAAAACCAATGCTTTGCTCAAATGTTTTTGCGCCTAATCGTTTTACTTTAGCGATATCTTTATTATGAGTTATTGCACCATTTTCTTCTCTATAATCTATTATATTTTGGGCAATAGTTGGCGTCAGCCCAGAAACATATTGTAGTAATGAACGAGAAGCAGTATTAACATCAACTCCTACTTGGTTAACTGCCGTTTCAACTACAAATGTTAACGCACCTTCCAAAGCTTTTTGATTTACATCATGCTGATACTGTCCAACACCAATAGATTTGGGATCTATTTTAACAAGTTCACTTAGTGGATCTTGTACTCTTCTACCTATTGAAACTGCACTTCGTTCTTCAACCTGAAATTCAGGAAACTCACTTCTTGCCACTTCTGATGCAGAATACACAGATGCACCTGCTTCATTTACAATAATAAACTGTACATCTAGTTTATGTTTTTGAATCATTGTTGCAACAAATTGTTCCGTTTCTCTGCTAGCTGTCCCATTCCCTATAGCGATTAATTCAACATCATACGATTGTACAAATTCTACAAACGTTTTTTCAGCATCTTCTTTTTTATTAATTGGCGGGTGTGGGTACATAACACCTTTAGCAACAAAAGTCCCAAATGGATTGATTACTGCAAGTTTACACCCAGTTCTAAAAGCTGGGTCTACACCCAATATTTGTTTGCCTTTCATTGGAGGCTGTAACAATAAATTTCTTAAATTTTCACTAAACACGTCTATGGCATGATTTTCAGCCTTCTCAGTTAAATCTCCTCTTAGTTCTCTTTCAATAGAAGGCATGATTAAACGTTTTAAACTATCTTTTATAGCATCTTCAATTATATAAGTGCCTTCATGCTTATCTTTTATTTCATTTTTGCAAATAAAGTTCTCAATGCCTTGCGTATCCATTTCTATTTTTACGCTTAGTACTTTTTCTTTTTCTCCACGATTAACAGCTAATACACGATGGTTCGCAATCTTTTTAACTGGTTCAGCATAATCATAATACATCGAGAATATTTCTTTCTCATCTTCAGCATTCTTTTTCTTTTGAGTCACAATATTAGCATGTTGAAATGTGTCTTTTAAAATCTTGCTTCTATATTTAGGTTCATCTGACACTAACTCTGCAATAATATCTTGTGCGCCTTTAATTGCATCTTCTACACTTGGAACCTCTTCTGTAATAAATTGTTGTGCTTTTGATTCGATCGATGTATCTATCGTTGATTGTTTTAACCATTGTGCGAATGGTTCTAATCCTTTTCTTTTTGCTTCTGTAGCTCTTGTTTTCTTTTTCTGTTTAAATGGTCTATATAAATCTTCAACACGTTGAAGTTTAGTCTGTTTCAAAATATCTTTTTTTAGATCTATTGTTAATAAACCTTGCTCTTCTATATTATGTATAACTTCTTCTTTTCTTTTTTGTAGATTAACCATATATTGGTATTCATCATCAATTTGTTTAATTTCAACTTCGTCTAAACCACCAGTTTGTTCTTTTCTATAACGAGCAATAAAAGGTACAGTGTTTTTATCTTCCAATAAAGCTAACACTGCATTGATTTGTTTAGTCGTAAAATTATATTTATTCCTTATAGATTGTATTAAATTACTATCCATAGAATCCTCCACTCACAATTATGTATTTATTCTTGTCTATCTTATACATTTTAACATATTTGATTAATACATTATTTTAAATATATAACTACAAATAAAAAAGGCAGAACTCTATATTTAGAGATCTTGCCTTTTGGTTTTAATAATTATTTATTCGCAGCTTCTTGAAGTTTTTTAATCGCAGTTCTTTGTAATCTTGAAACATGCATTTGGCTCAGACCAATTCTTTCTCCTGTTTCTTTTTGACTCAAACCTTCGATAAATGTGCATTGAATAATTTGTCTTTCTCTTTCCGTTAAAATAGGCAATATTTTTTCTAATATCATCCTTTTTTCTGTTAAATCATAATTATCATCTTGTTGCCCCATTATATCTAATAATGTGACTGTAGAACCATCTTTATCTGCTTCAATAGAATGATCAACACTTAACGCATTATAGCTTTGACCCATTTCCATTGCTTCTAATACATCTTCTTCATTTACTTCAAGTCTGTCAGCAATTTCTGCAATAGAGGGTGAGCGTTCAAGTTCATTTGTTAATTCATCTGTTACTTTCTTGATACGTGGTCCGATTTCTTTAATTCTTCTAGGTACATGAACACTCCATGTTTTATCACGTAAATAACGTTTTATCTCACCAATTACAGTTGGTACTAAAAAGGCTTCGAACTTTCTATCAAAGGATAAGTCAAACCGGTTAATTGCACCGATTAAACCAACCATGCCGACCTGAACGAGGTCTTCATGATGAGATTGACCTTTAGAATATTTATATGCCAACGATTCGATTAACTTTCTATAGTGCTTTACAAGTTTATCTTGAGCATCAGAATTTTCATTGTTTTGGTGCTCTGTAATCCATTGGTTAATTTGTTCAGGTGATACATCATTAACTGATTTCGACTCTCTCGCCATTATTTCGCACCTGCTCTTTTTTAATATACTTTATCATGCTGATTGTTACTCCTGATTTTTTATCAACCGTAACTTCATCCATTAATGATTCAATTAAAAACAGACCTAAACCTCCTTCTCTTAAGAAATCGATGTTTTCATTTTCTTTATAAGGTCCTAATTGTGCTTTAGTTTCTTCATAATCAAAACTTTCTCCTTGATCAGAAATCACAATTTTTATCTTGTCATCAAAAATTTCAAAACAAAGGTTTATCATTCCTACATCATTTGGGTCATCTTTATACGCATGTTTCACTGCATTAGTAACCGCTTCACTAACTGCAATTTTGGCATCTTCTATGTCATCATACGAAGCACCTGCACGTGAAAACACGCCTGATAATGTCAATCGTATTAAACTTACATATTCTGCTGAGGCTGGCAAACGCATTTCAATATAATCCTGTTTATGTTGCATGTTATTCGACCTCCGTTCCTTCATTAACATGCATCAAATCTTTTAATCCTGTAATATCAAATAGTCGATTTATCCGATCTGAAACACCTAGAATATATAATTCCTTATCGTTCTGGTTTAGCGCTTTTAACGTGCCTACAAATAAACCTAAACCAGTTGAATCCATATAACTAACATTTTCTAAGTATACATATATATCATGTGTTCCTTCTTGTCTCATTGGAACTAAGACTTCTTCTAACTCAGGAACTGTATAAACATCCAGTTCTCCACCAACTTTCACCTCATAATGAGTATCATGAGTCACAGTTTCAATATTAAGGTTCATAACATTACACTCCTAATTATAGTCTCATTAATAACTTTTATACCCTTAAAGTTAAATTTTAAATCTAAAATATCAAAAACTAATTCACTCTTTTTATTATTAATATTGTTAAGTCATCTCTTTTTTCTGGATTCTGTATCTTTAAAATCGCCTCATATAAAAGCTGCACTATATCCTGAGGATGCATGTGCTTATATTTATGAATCATATCTAATAGATGATGTTTATCTAAAAAGTCTCCAGCTTCATTTCTAACTTCTGTCACCCCATCGGTAAATATAATTACTAAGTCATCTAAATAGATTGGAATTTCTTGCTGCTTATAGCGTGTTTGTTGACTTACACCTAAGACTCGTCCGCGTACAGTGATTTCTTCAAAGGCCTCAGTTTCTGCACGATATACATAGCCTGGTTCATGGCCAGCTGAACTACAATATAATAAGTGGTTCAGTTCTTCATATAGTCCATAAAACATAGTTACAAACATATTTTGGTTAACATTTTTTTCTACCACACGATTCAGTCTTTTCAGACCATCACTTGGTAACTGAGAATGTCCATATGAGTCCATACCAAACTTTATCATACTCATAGCTAATGCAGCTGGGATACCTTTCCCAATGACATCTGCTACCGCAAAACTCATTGTTCCGTCTTTATGATCAATAAGATTAAAGTAATCACCACTTACTTTTTGAGCTGCAACAGAAATCACACCGATTTGTATACTGTCAAATTGAGGTATATCTGTTTTCAACATAGTCTGTTGTAAACGTGATGCTAAATCAATCTCTTTATCATGATATTGTAAGCGATCTACTAATTGTTTATAGTCCCTGTAGCTATAACCAAATCCTTTAACAATTTCTTTTAATACATTAAATGTTTTTAAAATTTGGGATTCATCTAGACTATGACTCTTTATGTACTCTTTATGTATTTGCACTATATCTTCAGGTAATAAATCCTTTTTTATCACCTCATCAGTAAAACGCTTACACTCGTTTAATAATCCGGTTGAATCATTAGTATATAAGCTCTTATCAATTAGCGCTTTATATTGATTTTTGAATTCTTCCACGCGGTATATCCTCCTCAAAATGCAAATATAAATCGCATACATTGGATGTAACATATATATGTTCTTTATGTATGTTTTTAACGGGGTATTTAAGTGTTAAGCATTGCTTTAATGTGTCTATAAGCTAAATTATTATTTAGAATAGCCTTAACTTTAATATTTAAAAAAGCTTTAGGACACCCTAAAGCTTCTCACTTAGACATCTTATGCAAAGGTATCCAACCACTATAATAAAAATCAAAATTCAGCAAACTTAATTAACTCAACAATTAAATGGTTGTTACATGTTATAGCAAATCGATGCCTGTCATTTACTATTATATTTACTTATTAAGTAACCCCTTGAAAATTAGGATTTATGATTCCTAATATTATGTAATCCTAAACTTATATCAATAGCAATGTTAACTTCTTTCATTTTTTCCTCAGAAAGATATGTTAATTTTTCCTTTAGCCTATTTTTGTCTAAAGTCCTGATTTGTTCTAACAATATAACAGAATCTTTATCAAGTTTATATTTACTTTTTTCTATCTCTACATGTGTAGGTATTTTAGCTTTATTAATCCTACCAGTAATTGCGGCTACAATTACTGTAGGACTATATTTATTCCCAGTATCGTTTTGTATAATAACGACGGGTCTAATTCCCCCTTGTTCAGACCCTTGCACTGGTGATAAATCAGCTAAATAAACGTCTCCTCTTCTCATCATTCATTATTATTCTTGGAGCTAATGTAAACTTCATTGCAATCACAAGCTTCACATTCAAATGGAAAGGCTTCTGCTGCAAGGGAGAGATTTAAGTCAGCCATTTGAGAATAGCCTTCTTTTAATAGTTGTTCAATACTATGATTTCTACTTTGATTAAAACTTGCCATGAATAAAGACCTCCAGGTGACTAAAATAGAATATATCGAGATTTGTTGTTAGATATATAATAACAAATTTTACACACAGTGACTATACTATTTTAGCAATTCATTTCGAATTTCTAAGCCTTTAGTCTCATGATAAATCCTTGGTAATCTCCTACTTAACCTACATAAAACTTCGTAATTAATTGTTTTTTGTTGGTGTGCCAACGCTTCAGCAGATTGTGGATTATCACTATGATGGTCCATAATAATGACTTTATCTCCTGCTTGTATATCCTCAGGAATTTTTATAATTATCTGATCCATACATACTTTTCCAATGATTTCACATTGAATACCATTCACATTAACGCTAAAGCCTTTCATCATTCTCGGAAAACCATCCGCATATCCCACTGGAATAATACCTATTCTTGTTGGTACATCAGCTGTATATACACTACCATAGCTTACTGATTCTCCCGATTGTAATATTTTTGTTTGAACAATTTCACTAATCCACTGCGCACTAGGTTTCAAATGTACTTTAACATTCGTTTTGACATATTGAGAAGGATAATAACCATATAATGAGATGCCGACTCTAACTGCATTACAAAACTGTGTATCTTTCATTAATGCACCTGCTGAATTTTGAGAGTGTATATAATTCGGTTTATCAGCTTGATTAACTATTTCTTCAAATAAAGATTGTTGCTGGTTCATTGATTCACCAGCTTCATCTGCACATGCAAAATGTGTGAACACACCTTCAAAAATCAAATGTTCTTGTGTTTGGATAAGCGATATAACTTCTTTGTATTCATCAACGTCCTTCATACCTAATCTACCCATACCAGTGTCTAATTTAATATGTAACCAAATATCTTTTTCATTTGTTTCTGGAATTTCTTGAATTGCATCAGTTAACCAAGCCTTTGAAGGTACTGTAATTGCAACACGATGTTGAATAGCTTTACTAATATTATATGAAGGTATTACACCTAATACGAGTATTTTCGCATCTATACCATGCATTCGTAACTCAATAGCTTCATCAAGTGTTGCCACTGCAAAAAATTCCGCACCATTTTCCATAAGTTGTCTAGCAATTGGTACACTTCCTAAGCCATAACCATTTGCTTTAACTACTGGCATAACTGTTTTATTTGGATGTAATTTTCGAAAGACTTGAAAATTAGAAACAATCGCATTTAAATCCACATTCAAGTATGACGATCTATAGTACTTATCAGACATTAAATTTATACCTCCTATATGCTTATATGATATACATTTTTTACATTAAATTTATTTTATAACACTCACAAGACGATAGCCAAATCAAACATACTGTAAATTTTAAAAAACTTCATCAGCTTCTAAAATAACTTGGCTCATTGCATAGTGCTCTGTATGCGTAATACTGACATGCACGTTAAAGCCACTGTAATTGACGCAAGGTTTTCCATTATCATCATTGAAGCAATCTATATCATTAAAAGCGATTTTTTTACCAATACCTGTACCTAATGCTTTACTAAATGCTTCTTTACATGCAAAGCGTCCAGCTAGAAATTCTATTTTACGCTGTTCATTTTGGAAACTGTTAAATTTATATTGTTCATTCGCTGATAAGATACGTCCCACAAGTTTATCTTGCTTTTGATATAGTTTCTTTATTCTATCAATCTCAATCAAATCAACACCAATACCATGTATCATAGCGCTTCTCCTCATTTTTATATAACTTTTTTCTCTTACTTATAAATACATATTTATCATTTAGTCTGGCTGATTTTTATCGTTATTAACGTATTTAATTTGTTGTTTCAACTTTGTCGCAGTTGTTTTATTAATAAATTTAATATTTATATTACCACCGGCAGTTGATAATGTTAGATTTGCTAATTTGTATTTTCTCATTAAAATCCCTTCATGTGTATCTACATTTTGTATTCTAAACAATGGAACCTTCATTACTGATACAAACCACAAACCATTTCTAACTGTAACTACGTGATTATCTATACTATATTTAAAAATTTTATATCTATAGATAGGAAAGAATATAGCATTTAAAATTAAGTATATAAACGCTATACATACTCCAATGATCAAAACCCATTTCATATGTTCTTTATCAATCCATTCGATCCATAAACGGTTGACCACGCTAAATATAGTTAATACTATTAAAAAAATCAAAACAGTAATAATTGCAGATAGACGCATGACAGTTTTTCCTGATTCATGCATATTATTATAGTTCTCCATCGTTTTCACCTCTCAAATACCAATTCCTAAGCATTTGTACGTGCTGCTGCGGATTAAAATCAAGACCTACTGCTTCATTCCCCGCAGCTTTTGCAATAATAAAATTAAAATTACCTAAATTACTTTTAATAAGAAACGGATTCCGCCTTATCTCCATCCCCAATATTTTATTATGCTTAAAATATGAGTTTCTAAATCCAAATAGAGTTACATTACGTACTACGAGTTCATCATTTCGTACTTTCAAGCCGGAATACTTAACAATAAGATAACTATGTATGATTAATAAAAGTATTATTATTCCAGTGATTAAAAAGACCCATGGCTGCCAAAAATAATTTATGATAGCAGCAACAATTATTAGAACAATAGACTCTCTCCAAAAATGTCTATGGAAACCACGCCAAGGCATACCTTGTTCCGGCTTATCAAATGACATACTAGGAATTAACTCTTTAATAATCGCATAGCCTTTATCACGTTTAATAAATGGTAGAATCATAACATTGCCATCTAACGACACATCATCTTTATCATTACCGTTCATGTCACTAGTAATTACAAAGTAGATTGATGTATAGCCAAATAATTTTCTGAAAAAGGATTGTTTTTCAACAATTGCTTGTACCCTATCTGTAGGAACAGTAATACTTTTTACATTAAAAAGACCATATTTAATATTTAACTGATTATCGTTTTGTGTCACAGTATAATTAAAATTACGTATGATGACGATAAGCGTTCCTACTATATAACTAATTGCCACAATCATTGCAACCATCATTAGCACTATGACGAAAATTGCCTGTGATATTTGTGCAAATTCATCTGTTAACCAACCCCAAGGAATCACATTCGACAAACCGCCTATAATTGGTGATATAGCAGCAAACGCAACACCTATAGCACCGCTAGTCAGTGCCATAAATAACAATTCTTTAAAGTTCAGCTTATATAAATGTAAAGGCTGATTGGTTACTTCAGTAGTATATTCATCTTCTATCAAAATTTCTTTCTCACTTTGAATTTCTTCACTACCATTGATTAATTCTTTTTGTTTATCTCTCAAAGCTTGTTGTATCGTTTCACTTTGTGATTTTGAAACTGTATCTAGATCAACACCATCACTAGGTGTTTTGATTTGTAATTTAACACCACCAACTAATTGATTGATGATACCTTGTGATGTATCTAGCGTTTGAATGCGACGGATATTTAACTCTTTTCTTTCTTTTGTAAATATACCTGTTGCTAAAACAAAATGATCGTTCTCTATCCAATAGCGCGTATTATAAACTTTTAGCACTTGGGTTATAAAAGAAATAATAAAAAACAAACTTACTATACCTGGAAAGATATAAGCATAAATATTAGTGAAATCAAAGTCTCTAATATTAAACACCAAAAATATAATGATTAAAAAGATATTTTGCTTAATTGCTTCAATAATACCTGTTAAATATGAAATAGGATGAAGTTTTTGTGGTTTATACATCAAAATCAGCTCCTCTCAAATAACTGAGTGTCTTAGATTCAAAAGCTTTTGAATCTTTAACCGATATTAACGGGAAGCTCACTTTATGACCTGCCGTAACTAAAGATACTTTAGCCAAGCCTAGCTTCTTTAAGATTGGATTATTTTTTCGTTCAGTAAATTGAGTACGCTCAAGTTTCACAATTTTTTGTGTTTTAAAAAAGAAATCGAATTTAATTTCTATATAATTTTCCATAATGCGAAAATAAGTATGCCGATAAGTAATCCAAGGTTTTAAGGCTGCATATATAATATCAAATAAAATAAATGCACAAATTAAATAGATTATAAAATGCCACCAATCGAAATGACTCCATAAAAATATTAAGACAATTGCTATAATCATATTAACTATAAATGATAGTCCTTCACTTATATAATAGTAAGTTAATGCTTGACTAGGACTTTTCTTAAATAGTTGTTCGCTCGACATATATACACTCCTCCATTGAGTTTTCAACTCATTATAACATATGGTTATTACAAGCTTCATTCCCCTTATGCAGTATATATATTAAACTGTATTTCAATAATAACGTACAATTTATGTTTACATACAAAAAAATCACCCCAAATAATTGGAGTGATTAAACCTAAATTTCATATATGATAAATTATTTTTTATTTTTTATGGTCAGCAAATGTGCGACCTTTCATTGATGATTTCTTATTGTTGTTTCTATCTGAAGAAGGTCTATCATTTTTCTTCTTGTTGTTGAATCCGCCTTTACCTGAACGACGATTTTTGTTATCGAATTTGCCACCGCCACGTTTGTGATTTCCACCACCACGTTTTGGTCCACCTTTACCTTGACGACCTTTGCCACGAGATAATGGTTTTTCAAATGTTAATTGAACATCAACATCATCATTAGATTCAACTAACTCTTGTAATAATGCAGCAACTAAATTCACATCATTATATTCTTCAATTAACTCAGTAGCAATACGTTGTAATCTAGGTTCACTGTCTCTAGACATCCAGTTTTGAACTTTACCTTTAATGTCATTTTCACGAGCTTTAAGCACTTCTTTGCGATGAGGTGGTCTCAAAGCTGTCATTTGACGTTTGTTTGCTTGTTCAATTTGACGGATATAATCCATTTCAATTGGGTTAACAAATGTAATCGCTACACCTTTTTTACCGGCACGACCAGTACGTCCAATTCTGTGTGTATAACTTTCAGTATCTTGAGGGATATCGAAGTTATAAACATGGCTTACGCCTGAAATATCTAATCCTCTTGCTGCAACATCTGTTGCAACTAAAATGTCTAGTTGATCATTTTTGAATTTTTTCAACACTTCTAAACGTTTAGCTTGTGTAATATCACCATGTAAACCTTCAGCTTTGTACCCTTTTGAAATTAACGCACTTGTTAACTCATCAACACGACGTTTTGTACGACCGAATACGATAGCTAATTCTGGTTGGTGTACATCTAAAAAGCTTGTAAATGTATCGAATTTTTCTAATTCTTTTACAATAGTGTAAAATTCTTCGATTTGTGGATCGGAAGTTTCATTGTTCATTGTTTTAACAATGACAGGTGATTTCATGAATTGTTGTACTAATGTTTGGATTGCTTTAGGCATAGTTGCTGAGAACAACATAGTTTGACGTTGTTCAGCAGGTATTTTATCCATGATAAATTTCATGTCATCGATGAAGCCCATGTTCATCATTTCATCCGCTTCATCTAAAATTAACGTATGAATATCAGTTGTTTTTAATGTACGACGATTTAGGTGATCAATCACTCGGCCTGGTGTGCCTACTACGATTTGTGGTCCTTTTTTAAGCGCTTTGATTTGACGATCAATTGGCATACCGCCAAATACTGTAACTACTTGGACATTTTGTCCTTTAGAAAACGATTTAAGCGATTCAGCAACTTGCATTGCTAATTCTCTTGTTGGTGCAAGGATTAATGATTGAACACCTTCTTGGTCTGCCACTTTTTCAATTAATGGAATACCAAATGCACCTGTTTTACCTGTACCAGTCTGTGCTTGACCAAGAACATCTTTGCCTTCTAAGGCAAGAGGGATACTCTCTTTTTGTATAGGAGTGGCCTCATCGAACCCCATGGATTGTAGGGTTTCTGCCATCTTATCTGAGATCCCTAATTCTTTAAAATTTTGCAATATAATTCTCCTTTATTTATCTGTATTTCTATACATATATGTTCACTTAAGTTTCTTCAACTTCTTTATAGTACCACCTCAAGTATATAATCGCAATAAACCAAATTTGATTAAATAAGCTATATCCTATGTATTGATTGTCACTGTAGACACTATAAACCTTGTAAAACATAGGTTGTAAGCGTTTAATTATATTTTACAACATGAGTTTTAACTTCTTAAATTTTTTTGTTAATTTATTTATTCAGTTAATTGTCAGATTATTATACTGTGAAAGCGGAACTACCTTTCACTTTAAATATATTTATTTAAATATTTTATACCATTAGAAAATTATAATAGTTCACTATAATAAATTTAAATAATAGATAATTGAATTAAAATCCATCATTATATATCAACTGCATATAGCGATATACAATAATCTTATGTGTTACTAGCGTAGATAAGGCCGAGACATTTTATGCCTCGGCCTTATGTATTTAGATATGTCTCATATATGATAATGAACTTTTAATAATATGATTAACTTTCATAATTACAACTACTATTTAATATTAATTAGCTTAAATTAATGATTCAACGACTTCTTCTAATTTCATGCCTCTTGAACCTTTTACTAAAACTTTGTCTTCTGGTTGTACATATGTTTTTATAGTTTCAATCAACTTTTGCTTATTCTCAAAATGCTCCATATGATTTACATACTGATTACCTACGTTACTTATATATTGTGACTCCTCACCAAATGTAAATAATGTATCTATGTCTTTACCATTTAAATATTCTCCAACTTGTTCATGCATGATTCGACTGTTAGGGCCTAACTCCAATACATCACCTAATACTAGTATTTTTCTACCATTCATCACTGCTAAAGTATCTATAGCCGCTTTCATACTAGTAGGACTTGCATTGTAAGCGTCATTGATTACTAATGAATTATCTGAAGTGTGATATTGCTGCATTCTCATACCAGTCAATTGAACTTCACGTAAATTATTAAAAATTGTATCATAACTCAAATTCATCCTCTTGCCTACTGCAATTGCAATCGTAGCATTTTTCATATTATGTTCACCTAATATTGGAAGCTCAAATCGCTCTTCTTCGTTAACGGTAAATGAAATACCATCATTATTAATAGACTCAATTTGACTCACAAGTGAATTAGTTGAATGTTTACCTATGCTAATTAAATCTATATTAGATAATTGATTTATATAAGGTTTTAATAACGGTTCATCACCATCATAGATAAACAAACCGCCTGGTTTTAGACCTAGTGTAATTTCAGCTTTAGCTTTCGCAATACCTTCTCTAGAACCTAAATCTTGCATATGTGACTCACCAATATTAGTAATTACAGCAATATCAGGTTCTGCTAAATTTGATAAAAATTCAATTTCATGAAAACCTGACATACCCATTTCAAGAATTGATATTTCAGTATCTATATCCAATTCTAAAATTGTTAATGGCATACCAATTTCATTATTATAATTGCCTTGTGTCTTCTTAACTTTAAATTGTGGTTTTAATACACTTTCAATCATATCTTTAGTAGTAGTTTTACCATTTGATCCTGTAACTGCAATAACTTGAGGATTCACAAACTCTAAATAAGCTTTTGCAAGTTGTTGTAGCGCTGTTAATGTATCTTCTACCCATATAATCGGGCCTTCAACATTTTCATCTAAAAGCGTATCTTTTTGATAAAATGAAGCACCTGCACCATCTCTTAATGCTTGTGCTACATATTGATGCCCATCAACGTGTTCGCCTTTAAACGGAATAAATAAATTTTGGCTTTTAATATCGCGTGAATCAATAGAAACGCCTTGTATACCTTGATCCATATATTCATTGTCAATTTCACAAGGAATCCATTCTTGAATTTGTTCTAATGTTACCTCAATCATAATTTATCCGCCTCAATCAATTTTGTATTTATTTTGTTTTTTATCATTGTGTTTTTCCTTAGCTAATTCAATTAATTTTTTAATTAAATCTGCATAAGATACACCCATATTCTCCCATAGACTAGGATACATACTAAACGCAGTAAATCCTGGCATAGCATTAGTCTCATTTATAAAAATTTGATTATCTTCAGTAACAAAGAAATCGGCACGTAATAAGCCAGAACAATCAGTTGCTTTAAATGCTTCGACAGCCATATTTCTTAAAGTCATTTGAACTTCTTCATCTAAATCAGCTGGAATTTCTAATCTAATCTTTCCATCTTTATATTTTGATTTGTAATCATAGAACGCAACGTCTTTAACGACTTCTCCAGGCCAAGTAGTTTCAGGATAATCATTACCCAATACAGCAACTTCAATTTCTCTAGCATCAATACCTTGTTCAATAACTAACTTACGGTCAAACTGAAATGCTTCTTCAATACCAACTTTTAATTCTTCTTCATTATTACATTTACTAATCCCTACACTGGATCCTAAGTTAGCTGGTTTAACAAACACTGGATATTCTAATTTATCATGTACCAATTTTAAGATATTACCTTCATATTTATGATACTCGCTTCTTAAAAAACTCACATATGGCAATTGAGGTAAGCCTCTGTGTGCAAAAAGTTGTTTCATTACTAATTTATCCATTGAGCTTGAGGCAGCTAAAACGCCATTCCCTACATACGGTATATCCAATACTTCAAACAAACCTTGGATTGTACCATCCTCACCATTTGGCCCATGTAATACAGGGAAAACTGCACTATAAGGATTTCCAGTACTACCTACGTTAAGCAACTGGGAAATTTCCCCCGCTTCAACTTCTGTTAAACGCAAAGTGTCTATATCATTTATAGTGTCTACGATATTTTCTTTCTTTTTCCACGCACCATCATTTGTTATGTAAATAATGTCTACTTGATATTGCGCTTTATCAATAGCGTTCAAAACATTCTGTGCTGTTAATATTGAAACATCGTGTTCTGCACTTTTTCCTCCGTATACGATACATACATTTTCTTTAGCCATATTTTAGCCTCCATATACAATTCTTAAACTACATCATATCACGATTTAATAATTTTTTGCATTTGTTTAGTAGTATTAAAAGCATTTATTTTCCGAAGATATCTCCAGTGTATTTTTAAAGTTTTGCAGTATTATAATAATTATAATTTTCTAAATAAAGCACCCTCATTCTAGCAAAATATGCTAAAGTTCGGTAAAATCTATATATAATACAAATCTAGAGAAATCTAAGTAGTTTAAAGGGGTAAGAAATGAGAATTTCACGTCAATTAAAAAATAACCATTGGATACGGCGGATTGATTGGGTTTTAATAGGTATCCTCGTATTATTAGCAATAATTAGTGTCACGATTATTAATTCAGCTATGGGCGGTGGCCAATACAGTGCCAACTTTAGCATACGACAGATTTTATATTACGTGTTGGGTGGTTTAATCGCATGTTTAATAATGCTCGTATCACCTAAGAAATTAATAAAATATACATACTTGTTATATTTTTTACTTTGTGCAGCCTTGTTTATACTCATTATTATTCCGGAAACACCTATCACGCCTATTATTAATGGAGCTAAAAGTTGGTATAAATTAGGGCCAATTAGTGTACAACCTTCAGAATTTATGAAAATTGTACTCATACTAGCACTTGCAAAATTAGTTTCTAGACATAATCAATTTACCTTTAACAAATCATTAGAAACTGATTTTAAACTATTATTAAAAATTGCAGGAATTTCAGTTATCCCAATGGGCCTTATATTATTACAAAATGATTTAGGGACTATGTTGGTACTTTGTGCAATTATAGTAGGAGTTATTGTCGTAAGTGGTATCTCTTGGAAGATATTAGCGCCTGTATTTATTGCAGGAATCGTCTTAGCATCAAGCATTATTCTTTCAATCATTTACAAGCCTTCGCTAATTGAAAATAGTTTTGGTATCAAGACTTATCAAATGGGGCGTATTAATTCTTGGCTTGACCCTTACACATATAGTAGTGGTGATGGTTATCATTTAACTGAATCACTTAAAGCCATTGGTTCAGGACAACTATTTGGTAAAGGCTTTAATCATGGCGAAGTTTATATTCCAGAAAATCATACAGACTTTATATTTTCCGTTATCGGTGAAGAATTTGGATTTATTGGTTCTGTTATTTTAATATTAGTTTTCTTAGCCTTTATATTCCATTTAGTTAGGCTTGCTACGAAATTCGAATTACCCTTCAGTAAATTATTTATTATTGGGTATGCAACTCTTGTTTTATTCCATGTATTACAAAACATTGGCATGACTATTCAGTTATTACCAATAACAGGTATTCCATTACCGTTTATCAGTTACGGTGGTAGTTCGTTATGGAGTTTAATGTGCGGAATCGGTGTTATATTATCGTTTACTTATCATCAACCAAAACAATATTCAACGACAAAATCATTAACTAGATCAAAGAATTAGGTTTCATTAATGTTGTCGCCATACAATGATATGTAATTATATAAATTAAAAATTATAGCGAACAGAACGGCGAGGTAGATTACTATTGGAAAATTGTTTGTATGAAGTAATGGTCATTTAATACTTCCCTAAGTAATGCTCACGTGTTAACTACTACAAATTATCAATTTACTCAACTACCTTACCGTATAGATGACAATTAGCGCTAAACAATATTGAGCCCCTAAAAGTTGGACAAAAATCTAACTTCTAGGGGCGCCTTTATAATTAAATATTATAAATATCAATTATTATAGGTACTTTTGTTTTATATAGTGAAAAATAAAAAAGCGACTAGAACCATTGGCTCCAATCACTTCATTGGGTAACTTGACTATTTCAATTCGTTAGCGGTTTTCACAGTAGTTGGTAGAGTGTGCATAACTTCTAATCGTGATTTGGTTTTCTTTATGTTTACCCCTAATGATGATAATAGTTTAACTACGTTTTGAATTTTTTCGTTATCTTTATTCATATCATCACCCCTATATCTCTAGCTTCTACTATATCTTACCCTTTTTGAACGAAAAATACCACATTATATTAAATTTTTTTTAATCACTTCAAAAAAATTGTAATTTTAATTGTATAATTCCATTTAAATTTTAGTTTTATATCGTTATTTTACATTTTATAACTATGCTGTAGGTATTTAAACTCAAATTGTAATATAATTCACTTCATAAGTTTATTAGAATATTTGATATCCTAAATCGTAAATTTCTTTCTCTAAATTATTTAAACTCGCAGGTGTTTCAAAATTAATAAGTATTTCTCCTTTATCACTGTCTATAGCAACATTGTGTACACCTATAACATTCATTAATTGTTGTTTTATTTGATATTGTTGTTGTTCTGAATTAATACTTGAGACGTGAATAACTTTTGATTGCATTTTTGTCACCCTATCTAATCCTTCATTAATTTTTGAAAAGTTACTAACAGTTCTTCCATCGCTTCCTCTTGTTGACCTTTTTCCACTTTATCCATGATGCAACTTTTCATATGATGGTCTAACAATTTAGTTGCTACACTATTTAGTGCAGAACGTGTCGCTCTAATTTGAGTAAGTACGTCATCACAATAAACATCTTCATCTATCATGCGATTGATCGCTCGTACTTGCCCTTCGATTCTATTTAGTCTCGATTTCAAATTTGATTTTATTTGGTCTGAATGATGCGCTTTTTGCATTTCTGTCACTTTCTCAACACCTCCTACATATATCATCAATATAGTATACCCCTTATAGGTATTAGTCAAGTGATAAAACAGTATGAACATGTTACAATAATTAAGACTTTCGCTAGTTAAAAATTAATTAATTGTATTTTGGAGGTTTAATATGATAGAAATATTTTCAATGTCACTCAATTATACCAATGTAGTGATTAACATTATTTTGATTACTGCATTTATATTAAACCTTATCTTTGCGTTTACAATTATATTTATGGAACGAAGATCAGCTGGTTCGGTATGGGCTTGGCTCTTAGTCCTTGTGTTAATACCCATCTTAGGTTTTATTATTTACCTATTTATTGGAAGACAAATCCAGCGCGATCACATCTTCTCATTGGATGAAGATGATAAAATCGGTATTGAAATGATTGTAAGTGAACAACTAGAAGCCTTAAAAAATGATGATTTTTCTAAAGGCAATCATCAAATAGTGAGGTTTAAAGATATGGTTCAAATGTTGTTATATAATAATGCTGCGTTCTTAACAACAGACAATGAAATCAAAATTTTTACTGATGGCAAAGAAAAATTTGATTCTCTTCTTAAAGATATAGATGAAGCAACTGACTATATCCATATTCAATACTATATTTTTAGAAATGATTCGCTTGGAGAACTTATCCTGAACGCACTCGAGCAAAAGCTTGAACAAGGTGTTGAAGTTAAAATGCTTTATGATGATATGGGTTCTAGAGGTCTTTCACTGAAAGATTTTAAATCTTTCAGAAAAAATGGTGGCCAAGTAGAAGCGTTCTTCCCTTCTAAATTACCACTTATCAACCTTAGAATGAATAATCGAAACCATAGAAAGATTGTTATTATTGATGGCCACATTGGCTATGTGGGCGGTTTTAACGTGGGTGAAGAATATTTAGGCAAGAAGAAAAAATTTGGTTATTGGAGAGACACACACTTACGTATTGTTGGTGATGCTGTCAACGCCTTACAGTTACGTTTCATGCTAGATTGGAACTCGCAAGCTACACGTGATAATCTCAAATATGCTGACCGCTATTTTCCAGATGTAGATTCAGGAGGTACCATAGGTGTACAAATAGCATCTAGTGGCCCAGATGAAACCTGGGAACAAATTAAATATGGTTACTTAAAGATGATTGCTTCAGCAAAACAATCTATCCATATTCAATCTCCTTACTTTATTCCAGATCAATCATTTTTAGACGCAATAAAAATTGCAGCACTTGGTGGTGTTGATGTAAGTATTATGATTCCAAATAAACCTGATCACCCATTTGTATATTGGGCGACATACAATAACGTTGCTTCTTTATTAGATGCAGGTGTAAATATATTCCATTATAATAATGGATTCTTACATTCAAAAACATTAGTGATTGATGATGAAGTTGCAAGTGTAGGTACTACTAATATGGACCATCGGAGCTTTACGTTGAACTTTGAAATAAATGCCTTTATTTATGATACGCATATAGCTAAAGAATTAAGATTTGCTTTTGAAAAGGATTTAGAAGTATCTTATAGATTAACTAAAGAAATTTACGAACAGCGGAGTTTATGGATTAAATTTAAAGAAGGCATTTCTAGATTATTATCTCCAATATTATAGTATGCTTTGAGGTCTAAGATAACGTTTATAAGCTAAACTACTTAGACCTTTATTTTAAAAGCAACATTTATTCATCAATATACAACTTTAGAGGTGATTTTATTTTGAATCATACAGACATACTTAATCAAGCAACTGAGTATATGACTCAGTTTCATAAACATGATGCGACAGGGCATGACATTGCTCACGTTAATCGTGTAGTTAAAATGGCGACATACATCTCAGAACAGGAACAAGTAGGTGATTTGTTAACAATCCAACTAGCAAGCTTGTTACATGACACCATTGATACAAAACTTACAAATACTCACAAATCATTACAAAACTTGGAAGATTTTCTAACAAACTTACAATTAGCTCCCGAACAGCTACAACATATCTTATACATTATTGAACATATCAGTTATAAAAATGGCCAAAATAACCATGTAACATTATCTATTGAAGGCCAAATTGTACGGGATGCTGACAGGTTAGACGCAATTGGTGCTATTGGTATTGCTAGGACTTTTCAATTTTCTGGTCATTTTAAAGAACCTATGTGGTTAGAACATGATACTAAGAATATTAACGAAGTCCATGCATCTTTTTATAGCGAATGGTCGCCCTCTGCCATTAAACATTTTTATGAAAAATTATTTAAACTTAAAGATTTAATGCACACAGCAACTGCAAAACAAATCGCACAACAACGTCATAAATACATGCAACAATTTGTTGAACAATTTTTTAATGAATGGTATTACTAGTTGTATCATCAACTTTAAATAATTGAAAAGAATCCCGAGCTGAGTTAATTATCAGTTCGGGATTCTTTTTATATCTATAATTTTAATTTTTGGTGCTTATTTTATTTCCTTTTGTTCTTCTTAGATACTACTTGTGTATTTTTACCTTTAGCAGTTGATTCTGCTTTATTTTTCTCCATTGCTTCAATCATTGGTGCCACTTCTTTTTTAGCAAGTTTTGAATAATACATATTCGCTACTTGTGTTTGTACGATCAAGAATGCCGCACTGACTGACCAATATAAACCTAACGCAGATGCAGAACTCAATGAAATCCACACAATCATTATAGGTGAAATGACCATCATCATATAACCCATTTGACGTTGTTCATTTGGCATACTCTTACTTGAAACGTATGCTTGTAAGAAGTATAAAATACCTGCAATAATTGTAATCCAAATATCTGGTTTTGCTAAATTAAACCATAAGAAGTTAGGGTGTTCAGTGAAACCACCGCTCGAAGGGTATTTTAATACGAAGAATAATCCCATAATAATCGGCATTTGGATTAAGATTGGTAAACAACCTAGCATGCTCTTCATAGGGTTCATATCATATTTTTTATAAACTTCCATCATTTCTTGGTTTGCTGCCATCTTCTCTTCTTGCGTACGTGAACGTTTAACTTTTTCTTGAATAGCGTCAATATCTGGTTTTGCAACCTTCATTTTCTCACGCATCATGTGACTGTTTTTATAGTTTGATAACATGAATGGCAATAATACTACACGAATTGCCAATACAAGTACTATGATTGCTAAACCATAGTCGTTATTAAAACTAGTTCCTAACCAATGTATAACTTTATCCATTGGCTCTACGAACGTATTATAGAAAAATCCATCTCTATTTCCAGGTTTTGAATAGTCACAGCCTGCCAAAAAGACCATTACACCTAATAATAAAGGGAGTAGCGCTTTCTTCTTCATTTTTCCACCTCTAATGATATATTCACATAGAATTTATTTTATCATATTAGGAGGGAAGTAGAAAACAAAAAAAGAAATTTTTATACTTTAATCAACATTTTGTAAAAATTGTCTCACTGTCTTACTTATATTATCACTTTTACTAATTGCGGAAATGATTGATACTCCATCTGCTCCAGCTCGAATTATTTCTTTGGTATTATCAACGGTAATTCCACCTATTGCAACGATTGGAAAACCCTCAATATAACTTCTTAACTTAGGTATCATTTCAGGACCTACTGGTAAGTTTGCGTCCTTTTTAGAATTAGTAGCATACATGGGGCCAACACCGATATAATCAACATAAGTTAAATCAGATTGCTGGTATTCATTAACATCACTAATGCTTAAACCAATAATTTTATTTTTAAATTTTTGTGCAAACTCCGTAACTTTCATATCATTTTGCCCTACATGAATTCCATCAGCGTTTATATTTTCAGCTAATGTTACATCATCATTTACAATAAAAGGTACATTATAAAAGTGACATAGTTCTAATAATTGTCGTGCCATTTCAACTTTATCATTCCCAGTTAAAGAGCCATCACCCTTTTCTCTGTATTGAAACATAGTAATACCTGACTCTAAGGCTACTTTTACAACTTCTTTTATCGATTTTGATTCAGGTATGTCTTGTGTGCCGCATATAAAATAAACTTTCAAACTAGTTTTATCGAACATCACTACACCTCTTGTCTATTACTCAATTTTAAATAGTCATCGTATTTAATATGATAAAGTGCATTTAGTAATTCAATCATAAATGACCCAGGTCCGTCATTTTTTGAATTTTGTTCAGCATGTTCTGAAGCTATATTATAAATTGAAATAGCTTCTATCAACATTTCCGTAGTCACTTTTTTATCTTTATTTAAAAAACTAGCTATAACTGCACCCAATAGACATCCTGCACCTGTTACTTTTGCAAGTAATGGTGACCCATTAGATAATTTATAAATTTTATTGTCATAAACCACAATATCTGTTTCTCCTGTAATAGCTATCGCTGTATCAAATTGATTATATGCATTTTTAGCAATAGTAATCGCATCCAAATCTTGGTCACTATCTGTCCCTTTCATTGTTGTGTCAGCATCTATCAATGCTAATACTTCTGATGCATTACCTTTGATTACGGCAACATCAATTTCTTTCAAGAATGTCGCGCAAAAATCTTTTCTATATTGAGACGCTCCTACCGCTACAGGGTCAAAAACAACGGGCGTCCCTATTTGATTTGCCGTTTTAGCAATCTTTAAAATATCTACTTCTCTTGATTTCGTCAATGTACCAATATTTATTAGTAGTGCATTTGCATAAGTAAGCATATCAACCGCTTCTTCCGGTGCTTCGCTCATAGCTGGACTTGCACCTAAACTTAATAAGCCATTGGCTGTAAAATTCTTCACAACATCATTCGTGTAACAAATAACTAACGGATTATTTTCTCTTAATAGATTCAAGCTACTCATCATCTAAACCTACTTTCTTCATATATGCAAAATGGTTTACCGGCCCTCTACCCTGACCAATTTCAGGTGTGTATTTTATACTTAACGAAATAAAGGCTTTGGCTTTTTTTACTGCTTCATAAATTGATTTACCTTTGGCTAGTTCCGCTGTGATTACCGCTGAAAATGTACATCCTGTACCATGTGTATGTTTCGTTTCATAACGTGGCTCTTCAAAGGTATAAACATTATCCTTGGTGAATAAGTAGTCTTTAGCTCTATCTAAATCTTCTGCATGCCCACCTTTGATCACAACGCCTTTACTACCAATTTCATTTATAAAAATTTTACCGGCTTTATAAATAGACGCTTCATCCTCTATCGTCAATCCAGTGATTTCTTCTGCTTCAGGTAAATTTGGCGTTGCGACTGTAGCTAAAGGTAATAAAATATTTTGCAAATCCTTTTTAGCATCATCGTCCATCAATGAATCTCCACTTTTTGCTAGCATAACTGGATCTATAACATATGGTATATCAGGATACGTTACTAAATACTCTTGAATAACTTTCATCATATCTTTTGATGCAATCATCCCTGTTTTAATTGCATGTGGTAACTCATCATCAAAAACACTGCTAAGTTGTTCAGATAACCATTGTGTTTCTAAATTGTGTATATGTTGTACGCCTTTCGTATTTTGAGCTACAATACTCGTTATAGTGGCCATCCCGTACACGCCACAAGCATGAAAAGATTTTAAATCTGCCATTACACCGGCGCCACCAGTTGGGTCAGTACCTGCAATGGTTAAAGCAATTTTTGGTTTTTTCATTCTATTCCCCTCCATATAACCAATCTTCTTCAATATATGACATATTAAAGAAATTACGTTCATGAATTGTACTTTGTAAAAAACACATTTTTATTTCATGCTTTTCATCCACAGTACATGCTTCAGTTAATTTATTCAATAATTTATCAAATACATCAACCAATTCATCCATTTCAGTGCTATAAAAATCGAACCATTTTGCTAATATCGAATCTCTATTTAATTGATTATCTTCTAATGCACGTTGAGCAATAGCTTGATAAACATAAGGACAAGGTGCCATAGCAGCAATCGTATATGCTGCATTTTCCTTTGCATACGCATTAAAATACATATGCTTAATGTAATGGTCACCACTTGGTGGCCATACTTTTTCACTTACAATATCATCATAATTTTCTCCAACATATTCAGCTAATATTTCATGTGCTGCCACTTCACCATCAACAATAAACTGAATTTGTTCCACTAAAAATTTCACGTCTTCTAATTTATTCATTTTTGGAATAAGCAATGCATATATATTAGCAAATTCCTTTAGATACGATGCGTCGGCACGTAAATAAAATTTTGTTGCCTCAATAGGTAAATTACCGTTCAACATTTCTTGAATAAATGGATCATTATAAATATCATCTATAATATTTTGTGATTCTTTCTTTAACGTTTCTGAAAATAACAAATGATTTCCTCCTATAAATAAAAACTACATTCCAACTAGGAACGTAGTTAATTAATAGAAAGGTATAGCAATTTAACTATAATTAAACTACTTTCCTACGTTGGTATTAACCAAATCAGGTTGTAAGGGTCTGATGTAAATCATCTCAGCCAAAAGGCTCCCCTAGTAGATTTTTATATATTATATTTATCTAAAACATATCAAAGTATACCACCTATTGCAATAAAACAGTTTATATAAAACGAAGGTGTAAAATTATATTAAGTTAAAATGATTTCATTAGATTAATTCCTTCCCTAGAAATATGACTATTTTATAAATCATATTAATCTTTAACTTTATACACTCTACTAGCGTGTTGTCTATACGCTAAAAAGCCCTCGACATATAGTTATGTCGAGGGCTTTAATAAGATACTTTATTTGGGTACTGTTAAATTATGCAGTTACCCATTGTGAAGCGCCAACTTCATCATATAGTTTTTGCGCTGCAGCGTCTTGTACTGCTTCTGGTGCATTAGCAGCTGGTTGACCTTGATATTGAGCTGGTGCTACTGAATCCCATGTGCTTTGTAAGAATTGGAACTTACCTGAAGCACCTGATGATGGGTTTGTAGCATGAATATCGCCACCTGATTCACGTTGTGCAATTTGTTGTAAGTGTGCATTCACACCTGATGAACCTTCTGAAGCTTCATTTGAACTAGAAGAAGATTGTGAAGTTGCTTCTTGTTGTGGTTGTTGTGTTGTTTCTTCTTGAGGTGCTGCTTCTTGTGTTGGTTGCTCTGTAGCAGTTTGAGCTGGTTGAGCTTGCTCTTCTTGTGCATTATTATCTGTAGTTTGTTCTACTGACGTGTTTGATTCTTCGCTTGAACCTTCTCCGTAGCTCCAGCTAAAGTTTTCACCGTCTGAAGAAAAATTAAAATTTGTATTATTATATGTGAAATTAATGTCATATGCACCTTCTTGAACTGGTGCTTCGTTTAATGATTCTGGATTAGTTAGTGCTTGTTGCGCTAATTGAGCTTTGTCTACACCTTGTTCAGCAGCGTCAGCTGAATTTCCTGCTGCAAATCCTGTTACTCCAAGTCCTACTGCTAAAGTTGATGCGATTACTGTTTTTTTCATTGTAAAAAAGTCCTCCTATAAGGTAAATAAGTTATTTATGATTAATTTGCAAGTACAACTATAACATTCATAAAACTATAGTAGGTTACAGAGAAATGAAAAAACCTGTAGTTTTTTTACGATTAAATTACATATAAATATATTTTGAAATTAATTTTTTTCTACTTAAATACTACTGTGAAAGTTTTCCAGAATATTTCATCGTTATATAGTATGTAACGTAATTGTAATTTATCTGATTATTCTGGATGATTAATGCCTATATTTCTTTCCTATTTTTCAAAACTCTTTATATTTAAAAAGCTACCCCTCTTTTTTACTTATATTAAGAGGAATAGCCTGAAGAAGTATAATTGATAGTAGGATTTAATGTATATAGATTTGGGTGGGTTAATTTTGAGGTAGGTTTAAATTGGGAGTATTATACAATTTCGTATATTTCATTATCTTGTAGACTTTTTTCTTTAGTTGAATTACAAACTTGCTCTATAGGGAATATTTCATGAAATTCACTAATTTCATCTTTATTTCTCGGAGACATAAATTTAATCGTTTCGATAAAAAGTTCTGATACAAAATGCATCTGCCCTTCTTTTTCATATTTTCTTGATTGCATTTGACCAGTAATTCCCACAAGTGATCCTTTATTTAAATATAGTTCGATATTATTAGCTATTTTACCAACTGCCTTACAATATAGATAATCACAAATGGTATTTTGGTCCTTATCTCTATAATTTCTTGTTATCGCTACACACATTGTAGCTAATTTATTCCCCTCCTTCTCATAAATTTTAGGGTCTTTGGTTAATCTCCCTACTATGACAATGTTGTTAATCATATGTCACCTCCTTTATAACTTTATACTAATCATTTTCAAATCACAGGTCAAAATGCATTAATACTAGAATTTAAAAGTGAATTCACACTAAATTCTACAAAATTCACCTCTACTATTTAAAATTACGTTATAATGATTGTATAAATGAAATAATTGTAGAATTTAAATTTATTAAATGGATGTGAGGACGATGAAATCATTTAAAGCTGTTCGATTTCAAATCGTATCAGAAAGTGGTGGTGTCACTGAATACGAATTAGAAGATGGAGTTATAATCAATAAAGAAAATAGTGGTACTGGCTGGTTATTAGAAATTGTTATTTCAGACTTTCATTATGAAACTATGAAAACGTATATGGAAGATGAAACGTTATTAGATATACGTGTGGTTATTACACGCCCTGCAAATGATCCGGCACTTTTTGATGCAACTATAAAAAATATCAGTAAACTTGAACATTCTATCTCTGTCGTTTTTGAATGTCATATTTATACACTTAGACAAGTTTATGCAGAAAGCTTATTAGAACAATTAATTGATGAAGGATTAACTGGCGAAGAACTAAAAAAATCATTTAATCGAATGATGCAATCGAAACCACGTCTAAAAGATGAAAAAATAGAAAAATAGAAAAGCCTCAAGGTTGGTGTATGATACACCTAAACCTTGAGGCTTTTATTTATTTAGCTTGAATGGCAAACGTTAATTCACAACTACAAGCCAATTGACCATCTACTGTAGCCTTGGCATTACCTTTACCAATTGGTCCACGCATTTTAGTAATTTCAACTTCTAGTTTTAAGGTATCGCCAGGAGTTACTTGTTTCTTAAATCTACATTTATCTATACCTGCAAATAGTGCTAGCTTTCCTTTATTTTCTTCACTATTTAAGATAGCTACTGCACCTGTTTGTGCCAGTGCTTCTGTTATCAATACACCAGGCATAACAGCGTAATCAGGGAAATGGCCTTGGAAAAAGGGTTCATTACCAGAAACTTGTTTAATTGCGACGCAGCGTTCACCTGCTTCATATTCAACCACACGATCGATTAATAAAAAAGGTTGTCTATGTGGTATAATTTCTTTTATTTCATTGTAATCAAAAATTGTTTCCATCGTTTTCTTCCTCCAAATCTTCTTTCGTTGCAATTCATAAATTATTGTAGCAAGATTTTAATTGTCTATACGTCTAATATCTGCACCTAATGCGTTTAACTTACCATGCAAATCAACATAACCTCTATCTAAATGTTTTAATTCAGTAACTTGGGTTTTGCCATCTGCTACTAAACCAGCTAAAATCAATGCAGCTGCGGCACGTAAATCTGTTGCTTTGACTTGTGCTCCTTGTAGCTGACTTTTACCTTCTATTTTAGCGCTTCTACCTTCAACTGTGATTTTAGCATTCATGCGCTTAAATTCGCCTACATGCATAAATCTATTTTCAAATACTGTTTCAGTAACCACTTTATGGCCTTCGGCTGTTAGTAATAAAGCCATCATTTGAGATTGCATATCAGTAGGAAAACCAGGATGAGGTAATGTTTTGATATCTACTGGTTTTAGTTCATCTTCAACTGTCACTCGAATCGCGTCATCTTGATAATCTAAATTGACACCCATTTCCTCTAATTTATATACTAAGCTAGTCATATGCTCTTTAATCGCACCATTAACTAAAACGTCACCACGAGTAATTGCACCAGCAATTAACAATGTACCGGCTTCAATTCTATCAGGAATAATCGCATGTTCAACACCATGTAACTCATCTACGCCGTGTATAATAATTGTGTCTGTTCCTGCTCCAGTAACATTTCCTCCCATTTCATTTATGTAATTAGCTAGATCAACGATTTCAGGTTCACGAGCAACATTTTCTAATACTGTTTTACCATCTGCTAAAGATGCTGCCATGATTATATTTTGTGTAGCACCTACACTTGGAAAATCTAAATGGATTGTTGTTCCTTTTAAACCATTTTCAGTACTAGCATAAATAAAACCGCCATCCATATGAATATCTGCGCCTAATTCTTGGAAACCTTTAATATGTTGTTCAATAGGTCTAGAACCAATCGCACACCCACCTGGTAAGGCAACTTTTGCATGACCTAAACGTGCCAATAAAGGACCCATAACAAGAATACTTGCTCTCATTTTACTCACATATTCGTATGGTGCTTCTTCATTTAGTTGCTTTGTTGCATCGACTGTAACAGATTCTTCTTCTTTATTATAAGAAACGTCTGCGTTTAACGTTGAAATAACATTATTAATTGTTTCTACATCACTTAATGCTGGCACATTCATAAGTTTGCTAACACCTTTTGATGCTAATAGTGAAGCAGTTAATACTGGTAATACAGCATTTTTTGCACCTGAAACTTTGACTTCACCAGTTAATCTATTTCCACCGTTGATTTCTATCATATCCATCTTAAATCCTCCACTTAACTACTTATATATTTCGTTTTAAATTTTTAACCATTAAGTACTTCTTATTAATTATATCTATAATTCAAAAAAATATACAAGCATTTGAATTATTGTGCCAAATATTTTATTTGTGTTGAAAATTGTAGTAAATCCACAATAAAATTACTTACAGCAGTACCTAATAAAATCGCTAAGAAAATCATGCAAATTTGAACTTGCATAGGGAAGCCTTTTTTAAAAAACTGCTCTAACCTTACTGCGTTTAGTGCCCAATAAGCAATACAAATACAAATAACATGTAAGATGAGATGTACAATCGAAAATTGTCCTAAATATTCCATAAGTCATGCTCCTCGCTTTACACTGTCCATTTATTTTACATGAAAAATGGACGAAATGATACTTTTAGAACTGCACTATTTAAGGTATTCTCACTGCTTATATGGTACCTTTTCCCCGTTTCAAATGCATTATTCATATTCTTTCCGAAGAAAGATAACTCATAAATCGCATAGCTCATTGTAACTATTATGTAAAAATAATATTGTCAATCAATGATTGTAAAGTAAATAGTGATGACTATTTGTATAGTAAAATACAGCGTTTCACTAACAACATAAAAAAACTGTCGATAAAGCCAGTGACTTTATCAACAGTTTTAAGACATTTCTACTTAAGAAACTTTAACGCATAATTTATTGTAAATTAGCAACACGAATACGGTTATTCGCACGATCTAAAGCACGTTTAGCTCTATTAATATCGCTACTATCTTCTTCATTATTCAAATGAGATTCTGCTCTAGATTTTGCTAATTCTGCTCTAGCAACATCTATTTCTTTCGCAGGTTCTGCAGTTTGTACAATAATTGATAATTTATCTTGTCTTACCTCAACAAAACCTTCACTCACTGCAATATATTCTGAACCACCGTCAAAATTTATTTTGACATAGCCAATTTCAAGTGCTGCAACAGTTGGAATATGTCCATACATGACACCAATCTCACCTGCAGTAGTTTGTAACACTGCAAGATTAACATCTTCTCGGTCGTAAACAGAACCATTAGGAGTGACAATATTTAGGCTTAATGTGTTCATTATCCATACCTCCTAATTTTTAAACTTCAACACCCATATCTTTAGCTTTGGCAACTACTTCTTCCATACTACCTACAAGACGGAATGCATCTTCTGGGATATGGTCATATTCACCATCTAAAATTGCTTTGAAGCCTTCTACAGTTTTTTGAACAGGTACATATGATCCTTTTTGACCAGTAAATTGTTCAGCTACGTGGAAGTTTTGTGATAAGAAGAACTGAATACGACGTGCACGTTCAACTGTTTGTTTATCTTCTTCAGATAATTCATCCATACCTAAAATAGCAATGATATCTTGTAATTCTCTATATTTTTGTAATGTAGATTGTACATCACGCGCTATTTCATAATGATCTTGCCCAACGATTGTTGGATCAAGTGCTCTTGATGTAGATGCTAATGGATCAACTGCTGGATAAATACCCATCTCAGTTAATTTACGTTCTAAGTTTGTTGTGGCATCTAAGTGAGCAAATACTGCAGCTGGCGCTGGGTCAGTATAGTCATCGGCTGGTACGAATACTGCTTGAATAGAAGTAACCGAACCTTTAGTAGTTGATGTGATACGTTCTTGTAATTGTCCCATTTCAGTAGCAAGTGTTGGTTGATAACCAACTGCTGAAGGCATACGGCCTAACAACGCTGATACTTCTGAACCAGCTTGTGTAAATCTGAAAATGTTATCAATAAATAGTAAAACATCTTGGCCTTGTTCATCACGGAAATGTTCTGCCATTGTTAAACCAGATAATGCAACACGCATACGCGCACCAGGGGGCTCGTTCATTTGACCAAACACCATGGCAGTTTTCTTAATAACACCACTATCGCTCATTTCATAGTATAAGTCATTACCTTCACGTGTACGTTCACCTACACCAGCAAATACTGAAATACCACCATGTTCTTGAGCAATATTGTTAATTAATTCTTGAATTAATACTGTTTTACCTACTCCAGCTCCACCAAATAAACCGATTTTACCACCTTTAATATAAGGTGCAAGTAAATCAATTACTTTGATACCTGTCTCTAAAATTTCAACTTTTGTTGATAATTGGTCAAAAGCAGGTGATTCTCTATGAATCGGATCACGTTTAACGGAGCTTTCAAGTTTATCATCTAAATCAATTGTATCACCTAAAACGTTAAACACACGCCCAAGTGTAGCATCACCAACTGGTACGCTAATACTGCTACCACTATCTCGAACTTCTGTACCACGTTTAACACCATCAGTTGAATCCATTGCAATCGTACGAACTACATCGTCGCCTAATTGTAATGCGACTTCTAATGTAAGAGAAACAGTACCTTCGTCTCTTTCTACATCAAGTACTAAGGCGTTGTTAATCTCTGGAACTTCATTGTGCTCAAAACGAACATCAATTACTGGACCCATAACTTGTGTTACACGGCCTAATCCCATGTTTTTTTCCTCCTTTAATAATTATTCAAGCGCTACTGAACCACCAACGATTTCAGTAATTTGTTGAGTTATCGCTGCTTGTCTTGCTCTGTTATATTGTATTGATAAGTCATCAATAATATCTGACGCATTATCTGACGCATTTTTCATTGCAGTCATACGTGTAGCATGTTCACTTGCTTTTGCATCTAAAATTGTTCCATATATTAAACTTTCTACATATTGAGGTAAAATAACGCTTAATATAGCTTCTTTGTCTGGTTCAAACTCATATGAAGACATTTGACCATGTCCTAAACTAGAATCTTCAGGAGACAATGGAAGCACGGTTTTAGTTGAAGGCGTATTTTCTAATACACTAACGAAATGACTAAAATAAATTTTAACCTCATCAACAACTTCTTCGCTATACAAATCAATCGCTTTTTTAGCAATCGCTTGTACTTCTTTAAACGAAGGTTGATCTGGTACATCTATCAGCGATTCATGAATTTCATATCCCTTATTTTTAAGAAAATCCACACCTGTTTGTCCTAAGACTAAGATTGAGTATTCATCCTTACTAGCATGTTTACTCTCTATATCTTTCACTAGGTGTTTGAGTACATTTGCGTTATATGCACCTGCAAGGCCTTTATCACTAGTAATCACTAAGTAGCCGCTTTTCTTCACTTCACGTTGCTGTAACATTGGATGATGTGAATTTTTATCAGCACCAGCTACTGCAGTAATAGCATCTTGCATTTTTTCCATATAAGGTCTGAATTGTTTTGTATTACTTTCAGCACGACGCAATTTTGAACTTGATACCATGTTCATTGCTTTCGTAATCTGTTTCATTTTTTTGGTTGATTTTATACGTGTATCAATCTCTTTAAGAGACCCCATTATCTCACCACCTTTTATTTAACTTTAACTTTAACTTTAACTATTACGCTTCTGACTTACTGAAACTTTTTTTAAATTCATTAATTGCAGATTCAAACGCGTCATCTTTAGGAAGCGCACCTGAAGTTCTGATTTCATTTAATAATTCAGTCACATTAGATTTAGCCCATTGATTTAACTCGTCTTCGAAACGTGTAATATCTTCAACAGGGATATCGTCTAAATAACCTTTAGTTAAAGCATAAATAATTAAAACTTGGTTTTCTACAGGTAGTGGTTTATTTTTATCTTGTTTCAAGATTTCAACCGTACGTTTACCACGCTCTAATTTTTGAGCAGTGAATTCATCTAAATCAGAACCAAACTGAGCGAATGACTCTAATTCACGATAAGACGCTAAATCTAAACGTAATGTACCGGCAACTTTTTTCATCGCTTTAATTTGAGCTGAACCACCAACACGTGATACGGATTGTCCTGCGTTAATTGCAGGTCTAACACCAGAGAAGAATAAATCTGATTGTAAGAAGATTTGCCCGTCAGTAATTGAGATTACGTTTGTTGGAACGTATGCTGCAATATCACCAGCTTGTGTTTCGATAATTGGTAAAGCAGTAATTGAGCCTCCACCTAAATCATCATTTAATTTCGCAGCTCTCTCAAGTAATCTACTGTGTAAGTAGAATACATCACCTGGATAAGCTTCACGGCCTGGCGGTCTACGTAATAATAATGATAATTCACGATAAGCAGCAGCTTGTTTCGTTAAGTCATCATAAACGATTAATACATCTTTACCAGCAAACATGAATTCCTCAGCCATAGCAACACCAGCATATGGCGCTATGTAAAGCATTGGAGCCGGATCTGCTGCTGATGCAGATACGATGATTGTATAATCTAATGCGCCTTCTTGACGTAATTTTTCAACATTGGCACGAACTGTTGAATCTTTTTGTCCAATTGCGACATAAATACAGATTGTATCTTGATCAGCTTGGTTTAAAATTGTATCGATTGCTACTGTTGTTTTACCAGTTTGACGGTCACCGATAATCAATTCACGTTGCCCACGACCAATTGGTACAAGCGCATCAATGGCTTTAATACCTGTTTGTAGTGGTTCATCAACGGATTTACGATCCATTACACCAGTTGCTTTCTTCTCTACAGGGCGTGTTTTAGTAGTATTGATTGGTCCTTGCCCATCAATAGCTTGTCCTAATGGATTAACCACACGGCCGATTAATTCATCACCTACAGGTACTTCCATAATACGTCCAGTACGTTTTACTTCGTCCCCTTCTTTGATATCAGCGTATGGCCCTAAAATAACGACACCTACATTTGATTCTTCTAAGTTTTGTGCTAAGCCTAGAACGCCACTTTTGAATTCTATTAGCTCACCAGCCATAACATCATTTAATCCATGGATTAAAGCGATGCCATCACCAATTTGTAGAACTGTACCTACATCAGTAACTGCCATTTCCGACTCATAATTTTCTATTTGTGAGCGAAGTAATGCACTGATTTCTTCAGCTTTAATGGCCATCTATGTCACTCCTTTTATTTTTATTTCACTCTAGTAAATTGTTTTTCTAATTGTGCAAGATCATTTTTCAAACTTGCGTCCATAACTTTAGTACCTACTTTTACTCTGATACCACCGATAAGTTCTGGATTAATTTTATTAGTAATCATTGTTTTAGAAAGTTTTGTACGAGCTTTTATAATTTCTTCTATACGTGATACTTCTTCTTCAGAGAGTTCATATACTGATTCGATAACAGCATAATCTTGATTGTGAAGTTCATTGTATAAAGTTTCAAATTCTGTGTATATTTCATGAATATATCCAAGATGACGATTACTAGCTAATATCATCAACATATTTTGCATATACTGGTTGGCATGGCCAAAAACAATATTCACAAAACGGTAACGTTGGTCAACATCTTTTTGTGGATCTCTATCCAATTCATGTAACTTCTTTATTTCAGAATGAACTGCTTTATCAATAGTTGAAAATTCTTCATACATTGCGTCAAGGATCTCTGCATCTTTAGCAGTATCAAATAATGCCTTGGCATATTTTTTTGCTATTTTAGCCATTACTTATCGCCTGCCTCTTTAATGTACTTTTCAACTAATGCTTTTTGGTCTTTTTCTGAAATTTCTTTTTGAAGTACTTTCGATGCGATTAATACTGAAAGCTCAGAAACTTGATTATTGATATCTGCAATTGCACGTTCTTTCTCACTATTAATTTCATTTTGTGCTGTTTCAATCATACCATTTGCTCTGATATTCGCTTCATGTATAATTTCTTCATGTTGTTTACGTGCTTGAATTTTAGAGTCTTCTAAAATCCTTTGAACCTCATCTTGCGTTTCTTTTAGTGTTTGTTTATTTTGTTCTTCTAACTTTTGTGCATTTAGCTTAGCTTGTTCAGCATCATCAATATCTTTATTAATATCACGTTCACGTTTATCCATTACTTCTTTTAATGGACCCCATGCAAATTTTTTCAATAATAGTAATAAGATACCGAAAGTTATACAGGTAACTATAATAGTTCCCCATTGCACACCGCTTGCTCCAGCTGCACCAAGTACGAACATATTTGTCGTAGCAGTCACTTACATAGACACTCCTTTCATTCATTATCATCATAAGACATATTTATAAAAACGAACGGCGAAAGTCACAGTGACTTCGCCTGAATAGCTGTTTGAATTATAGTGACATGAAAGCGATAACTACACCAATGATAGGTAATGCTTCAACTAAACCAATACCAATGAACATAATACCCATTAATTGTCCGCGTGCTTCTGGTTGACGTGCTACACCTTCTACTGTTCTTGAAACGATAAGACCGTTACCGATACCTGCACCTAATGCTGATAAGCCGATTGCGATTGCTGCTGCGATTGTATTCATTTATAAAATCCTCCTAATTTTTTCTTTTAATTTTATTTAATGACTGTCCTGAACTTTATGGGACATATAAACCATTGAAAGCATTACAAAAATGTATGCTTGAATTGTACCTATGAATATTGAAAAACCTTGCCAAACTACGAGTCCAGGTAATCCAATTATCCATCCCCACGCAGGGAAACTAAATACTAAACCTGACAATAATCCAAGTAATAACTCACCTGCAAATATATTACCGTACAAACGTAAACCAAGAGTTAACGTTGAAGTGAATTCTTCAAAAATGTTTATCGGTAATAAGAAGATAGGTTTTGTATAGTTTTGGAAATAGCCTTTAGTACCTGTCATCTTAACACCATAATAATGTGTCAATAGGATGACTAATGTTGATAGTGTTAAAGTTACGGTGGCATCTGCTGTCGGTGATTTCCACCACAGTGTATGACCTGAAATTAATTGAAATGGTAGCCCTAGCATATTACTTACAAATATAAAAAATATTAATGTAACAGCTAAGAAATGGAATTGACCGCCTTTGGACCAAGCCATGTTACTTTCAATAATTCCTCGTACAAAGTCAAAAACCCACTCGATAAAATTTTGCTTACCAGTCGGACGTTTCTTGAGGTTGCGTGTACAAATAATAGCTATGACAAAAACAATAACCGATGTAATAATCAACATCAAAATTGATGATAGGTTAAACACGATGTCTATACCGAATACATCCCAACTGACAAGAGGGTCTTTATGCTTCATGCTTTCTCACCTCTTTCATATATTAAATTTATTTCTTGTGTATAAATGGTTTGAAAACAATCAAAACATACGAAATCATTAAACCAATGACTACACCAATAATACTAATTTGCTCCTTATAAAAATACCAAATACAACACGAAAGTATCACTATTAAATATCTCCAAACGTTGCCCGTTGATATATGTATATTGTCTTTCTCTTTTGCTTTCTCTAAATAATATTCGAAAGTAAAGGTGTTAATAAGTGATCCGAGCGTACCTATTATAAGTCCCAAAACAAATGGTGAGTATGTGAAAATAAACACAATTAATAACACAATTATACCATAAAAATAGTATTTAACGTACCTATTAAAAAAGATGTTGAAACGTTTCATGACTGTGCCTCACTTCGTCTTTTTCGTTCAATTATGAAAACCATTTCAATCATACAATTTTAATAATAATATAGGGTAGTTAACGTGTCAATTCTATTCAAAATGTAGTTTTATTTTTTACATGATTGTCACAAAAATGACACATTAACACCTTTTATTATTTGAATGATTCTGGCTTTTCAGAAATTATATGAAAATAATATTTAATATTCTCACATATTCGTAATGATGCATTACCATCACCATAAGGGTTGCGGGCACTACTCATTGTTTCATACACTTGTTGATTTTCAAGTAATTGTTTTGTAGCCTCAAATACTGTTTGTTCATTTGTACCTACTATTTTAAGTGTGCCAGCTTCTACACCTTCTGGCCTTTCAGTTGTATCTCTTAAAACTAACACAGGTTTGCCTAATGATGGCGCTTCTTCTTGTACTCCTCCAGAATCAGTCAATATCAAATACGATTGGTGGGCGAAATTATGGAAATCAACCACTTCCAACGGTTCGACTAATTCTATACGATTATGTCCAGATAAATAAATATCAGCAATTTCTCGTACTTGAGGATTCTTATGCATAGGATAAACAACAACAACATCTTCATAAGTATCCACAATATCTCTTACCGCTTTAAAAATATGTGACATTGGTTCACCAATATTCTCACGTCTATGCGCAGTCAATAGGATGATACGTTTATCTTTATGTTTCGAAATAATATCAGATTGATAATTTTCGTGAATCGTTGTCTTCATCGCATCAATTGCTGTATTACCAGTTACTACTATAGAATCCAACGGTTTGTTTTCTGCAATAAGATTATTTGCAGCATTATTAGTAGGAGCAAAATTCAAATCTGCCATTACTCCTACCATTTGTCGATTCATTTCTTCAGGAAATGGCGCATATTTATCCCATGTACGTAAGCCAGCTTCAACATGCCCAATAGGTACTTGATTGTATAAAGCAGCTAAACTCCCAGCAAAAGTCGTCATAGTATCGCCATGAACCAGTATCATATCTGGTTTCACTTCTTGAATGACATGCTCTAACCGTTGTAAAATACGCGATGTAATTTCTGATAAAGATTGCCCTTGTTTCATAATATTCAAATCATAATCTGGCGTGATATGAAAACTTTCCAACACTGAATCAAGCATTTCCCTATGTTGAGCCGAAACTACAACAATCGGCTCTAGTTCATCATCTTTTTTCAATGCTTGTACAAGAGGGGCCATTTTTACTGCTTCAGGACGTGTCCCAAATACAGTCATTATTTTTTTCATTTTATTCCACTCCTAGGCGAAACTATTTTGTACCGAATAAACGGTCTCCTGCATCACCTAAGCCTGGTGTAATATAAGCATGTTCATCTAATTTCTCGTCTAATGCTGCGATGAAAATGTCTACGTCTTCGTGAGCTTCTTGTAGTTTTTCTACACCTTCAGGCGCTGCAATTAAGCACATAAAACGGATATTTTTAGCTCCACGTTTTTTAAGTGAGTTAATTGCTTCTATAGCTGATGCTCCAGTTGCCAACATAGGATCAACAACTACAATTTCTCTCTCTTCGATGTCTTGCGGTAATTTTACAAAGTATTCTACAGCTTCAAGTGTTTCAGGATCTCTATATAGTCCCACATGTCCAATTCTAGCTGCTGGTACTAAGTTCAATATGCCTTGTGTCATACCTAAACCAGCTCTTAAAATTGGTACGAAAGCTAATTTTTTACCTGTTAAGCGTTTAGCTATCATTTTAGTAACAGGTGTCTCTATTTCTACATCTTGTAATTCTAAATCTCTTGTTACTTCGTATGCCATTAACATACCAACTTCATCTACTAATTCTCTAAATTCTTTAGTCCCAGTATGTACGTCTCGAATGTAACTTAATTTGTGTTGAATAAGTGGGTGGTCAAAAACATGTACTTTGCCCATAATTTATTTCCTCCAATTTTAGTTATATAAAGGATGTTTAGTAGTTAAAGCTTTAACTCTTTCTTTTCCTTCTTCTAACACTTTTTCATTTTCTGGATCTTTTAAAACTAAGCTAATGATTTTTGCAACTTCTTCAAAAGCAGCTTCATCAAATCCACGTGTTGTTGCTGCTGGTGTACCTAAACGAACTCCGCTTGTCACGAATGGCTTTTCTTGATCAAATGGAATTGTATTTTTATTACATGTAATACCTATAGCATCTAATGTTTCTTCAGCAACTTTACCAGTTATGCCTACTGAACCTTTGACATCTACAGAAACAAGATGATTATCAGTACCACCTGAGACAACTCTAAATCCTTCGTCAGTCAATGTATTTGCTAAAGTTTTAGCATTGTTAATTACTTGTTGTTGATATACCTTAAAGTCGTCTTGCAATGCTTCCCCAAATGCCACAGCTTTAGCAGCGATAACGTGTTCTAATGGACCACCTTGGATACCTGGGAAGATTGTTTTATCGATTTGCTTTTTATATTCTTCTTTACATAAAATCATTCCACCACGAGGTCCGCGTAATGTTTTATGAGTTGTAGTAGTTACAAAATCAGCATGTTCTACAGGATTTGGATGTAAACCAACTGCTACTAAACCTGCAATATGAGCCATATCTACCATTAATTTTGCGCCTACTTCGTCTGCAATTTCTTTAAAGCGTTTAAAATCAATTGTTCTTGAATACGCAGAAGCACCTGCAACGATTAATTTAGGTTGATGTTCTTTGGCTACTTTTAATACTTCATCATAGTCAATTTGTTCATTTTCTTCGTCTACGCCGTATTCAACAAAGTTATAAAATTGGCCACTAAAGTTAACAGGCGCGCCATGTGTTAAGTGCCCACCATGACTTAAATTCATACCTAATACAGTATCACCGTGTTCTAATGCTACGAGATAAACAGCCATATTTGCTTGAGAACCTGAGTGTGGTTGTACGTTAACATGTTCTGCACCAAATAATTTTTTGGCACGATCAATCGCTAAAGCTTCTGAAACATCCACAAATTCACAACCACCATAGTATCTTCTGTTTGGGTAGCCTTCAGCATATTTGTTAGTTAATACTGAACCTTGCGCTTCCATAACCGCTTCTGATACGAAGTTTTCTGAAGCAATCAGCTCGATATTGTTGTTTTGACGGTTAAATTCATTTTGAATCACTTCATATATTTCCTTATCTTGCTCTTGAATAAATGACATTTGGTAATTCCCTCGTTTCTGTATTAGTTGTATTTTGCTCTTTCGCCACCAATTTTTTTTGGTCTTGAAGAAGCGATTGTAACAATTGCTTCACCAATTTGCTTGACACTCGTACGCTCTGGAATAGCCACATGTTTGATATGCATTCCAATTAAAGTCTGTCCGATATCAATACCTTTAGGTACAGAAATATGCTCAACAACCATTGGATCAACCATATGTTGATACGCATAAGTTGCTAAGCTTCCACCAGCGTGAACATCTGGTACAACTGTAACTTCTTCCATTGTAAGGGGGTTAAAGTTTGATTTCTCAATGGTCACTGCACGATTAATATGTTCACAACCTTGAAATACAAACGAAACGCCTGTTTCGTTTTCAATTTCTTTTAATGCCCCAAATATTTCTTGAGCAATTTCCATTGATCCAACGCTACCGATACGTTCACCAATTACTTCAGATGTAGAACAACCAATGAGGCACAACTCACCAGCTTTAAAAAATGATTGTGCTTTTAACTCGTTTAACAGTAACTTTAAGTCTTCCATTCTTCCACCCCTTTTAATTAAGTTGAATAAAAGTATGTAAATACCAAGGTGCTTTAACAACATACAAAATTGACTGACAGCAAATTTGCTACACGTTATCATTATAACGTATTTACGAACGCTCTCATACTCATTTCACAAATTTAATTTTTTTATATTTTATTTTTTAAACTATCTATCAGTATATTTAATTCATTAAATATTTTAATGTAGTCAGCTTTATTACCGCCAAATGGGTCTGAGACTTCTCCATGCACTCCAACATATTCGTTCAAGGTAAAAACATGTGCTGCATCATGACCCATTTGTTGAATAGCTAACTTATGCGAACGGCTCATGGTCAAAATCAAATCTGCATTTAAATCTTTATGTGTAAACGACATCGCATGTTTTGGTACTGGCAATCCTTTTTCTTCTATTATATTTAATGAATATTTAGAGATAGGTTGACCATCCATAGCATAAATACCTCTTGATACTATAGTATGGTTAGGTAATTTTGCTTTCGCTATACTTTCTGCTAAAGGACTTCTACATGTATTCCCTGTACATACAAAAACGATTTTCATAATTCGTCTCCTTTTATAACAGTTTGGTTAGCTGCTTTCATCATTCTATTCATAATTGCAGTAGTATCATCGTTCAAGGTAAAGCCAAAGATATAAGCACGCTCTATTTCACGATCTTGATCTAATCGATGTAATATATGATAAAGGTTATGGTTGGCGCCTTTAATATCATTACCATCTTTACATAATGGTATAAATTTTGCTTGATTTGGAACTATTTCTCGATGACTTTGTGGGACAATAAAGGCAACCTTACTCCAATTCTTAGCTGATGAAGGTTTCTTATGAAAATTTTCTAATATTTTTATAGGTGTGTCTGGTGAATAATGTTTATATTTCATACCTGGAGCAATCGGCTTGTCAGTATTCAACGATACATCTGCGGCAATACTGTTAGGTAATACTTTTTCAATCATTGATTTTGTAATTGATCCAGGTCTTGCTATTCTAAAAGGATATTGTGTACAGTCTAACACTGTACTTTCTAGGCCCTCTTCACTTTGGTCACCATTAACAATCCCATCTATACGACCATCTAAATCATGATATACATGATCAAAGGTCGTTGGCGAAGGTCTACCACTTAAATTTGCACTAGGCGCAGCAATAGGAATATCAATTAATTGAAGTAACTCTCTGCCTATAGGATGACTAGGCATTCGCACAGCAATAGAATTTAGCCCACCACTTACACGATTACATAAGTACCCTTTTCTTAACGGTAAAATAAAGGATATAGGTCCGGGCCAAAACGTATTCATTAATAGCTCAACTTCTGGTTCTAAGTCAGCAGTAAATGACTTTAATTGATTAAGTTCATGTATATGAACAATTAAAGGGTTATCAGAAGGTCTACCTTTAGCTTCATAAATTTTTTCAATCGCTTGATTATTACGTGCGTCTCCACCTAATCCATAAACTGTTTCAGTTGGAATTGCGATTAATCCACCCTTTTCAAAAATTGATTTTATATCTTCAATCCCATCATAAGCAGTCAAATTATATTCATATTGACGTAAATCCCATATACGCGTTTTCATTAAGGCACATCCTTTCATCTTATTATTCATTTTAAATCAAAATAAAAAGTTATGCACTCTCATGATTGTCCATGTTCAGTGCATAACTTTTTTACCATACGAAAGCAATTATACGATCGTTATTATTAATGTCTTTTATAATTTGAACATCTAATGTTGGATATTTTGCGATAATCTTTTCTTTTAATTTAGGACCTTGTGCAAACCCTATTTCAAATACTACTTTGGCATTCGGTAGTAAGACTTCTGGTAAGCTATCTAAAATTGTATCATAAACTTTGTAACCATTGTCTGCTGCAAATAGCGCAGAGTGTGGTTCATATTTCAGCACTGTATCTTCCATCATTTCCGCTTCATCATTATCAATGTACGGTGGGTTAGAGATTAATCCGTTTACTTTTACGCCTTGTTCTATAAGTGGTGTTAAACCGTCTCCATGTAAGAACTTAACTTCAACTTGATGATGTTCAGCATTTGCTTCAGCTACTGTTAATGCATTTTGATATAAATCAGTTGCATACACATTGAGCGTGCTATCTAATTTTTTTAGTACAATTGGAATATTACCACTTCCTGTACCTACATCTACTACAGTATCGCCTTTTTCAAGTTGATGATAGAAATGTAACATAACTTCTTCTGTTTCAGGCCTAGGGATCAAACAATTTTTATTCACATTAAAAATCTCGCCATAAAAAGTTTGTTTACCCGTAATGTACTGTATCGGTTCCCCATTTAGCATTCTACGCTCTGCTTCATCAAATATTTTTAAATGTGACACTGATATTTCATCATTCATGTGCATTAGATAATGTGCCTTGGACCAACCAAACAAATCAAGCATCAACCATTCAGCTCGAGCCGTCTCAATATTTCTGTCGACGCACTTTTCTTTAGCATTGCTTAAAATAGTTTTATAATTCACCATTGTTAAGTTCTTTCAATTTATCAGTTTGTTCAGCTAATGTTAAAGCATCTATAATTTCATCCAATTTACCTTCCATAATTTGATCTAACTTTTGTAATGTTAAACCAATTCTGTGGTCGGTTACACGACTTTGAGGATAATTGTATGTTCTAATACGTTCTGAACGGTCTCCTGTACCGACTGCAGATTTACGTTGGGCTGCATATTTTTGTTGTTCTTCTTGTAATTTCATATCAAATAAACGTGCTTTTAATACTTTTAAAGCCTTTTCACGGTTTTGGATTTGAGATTTTTCTGATGAAGTCGCAATAATGCCCGTTGGAATATGCGTAATACGTACTGCTGAATCTGTCGTATTTACGTGCTGACCACCTGCACCACTAGAACGATAAGTATCAATTTTCAAGTCTTCATTACGTACTTCAATTTCCACATCTTCTACTTCTGGCAAAACAGCCACAGTAGCTGTTGATGTATGAATACGGCCACCAGATTCTGTTTCTGGAACACGTTGTACACGGTGCGCCCCATTCTCATACTTCAATTTACTAAACGCACCACTTCCAGAAACTGAGAAACTGATTTCTTTATATCCGCCATGATCACTCTCTGTAATTTCTACAATATCAGTCTTGTAATTGAGTGCTTCAGCGTATTTAGAATACATTCTAAATAAATCCCCTGCAAAGATAGCAGCTTCATCTCCACCTGCGGCAGCACGAATTTCTACAATAACATCTTTCTCATCGTTAGGATCTTTAGGAATAAGTAAGAATTTAAGTTCTTCTTCTAATTTAGGGACTTTATTTTGAAGCGTTTGATGCTCTTCTTTTAGCATCTCAATTTCTTCACTATCCTTTGTATCACGTAACATTTCTTCAACTTCTGCTAAATCTTCTTTTGTTTGTTTATAGTCACGGTAAACTTCTACCGTTTTTTGTAAGTCTGCTTGTTCTTTTGAATAATTACGTAAATTATCTGGATTGCTCACAACATCTGGATCACTTAATAATTCATTTAATTGTTCATATCTTTCTTCTACAATATCTAATTGATCAAACACTACATTTCCTCCTTCTCATCATTACTCGGTGCGACGATATGATGTGCCCTACATCTCGGTTCATAACTTTCATTTGCACCAACTAATATAACTGGATCATCTATTTTTGCTGGGTTACCATCTATTAACCTTTGAGTACGACTTGAAGATGCACCACAAACTGCACAAACAGCTTGTAATTTCGTTACATCTTCACTCACTGCTAATAGCTCTGGTATAGGCTCAAAAGGTTTCCCTCTAAAATCCATATCTAAACCAGCTGTTATAACTCTATGTCCTTTTTCAGCTAATTGCTCAGCGATATGGACGATACCATTTTCAAAAAATTGTACTTCATCTATACCGATTACATCTACATCTGATAAATCGTGTTTAAAAATTTCTGCTGCTGTTGATATATTAATTGCTTCTATCGCGTTACCATTATGAGAAACAATTTTGTCTTTATGATAACGGTCATCTATAGCTGGTTTAAACACAACTACTTTTTGTTTAGCGTAAAGGCCACGTCTTAACCGACGTATTAACTCTTCAGATTTACCACTAAACATACTTCCAGTAATACATTCAATCCACCCGGAATGATAAGTTTCATACATTATGCGTTCCACCTTTTTCAAAACATAATCGGTTTATTATATCATATTTTTTAAGTTAAAATATGATATATCTTCAAGTAATTGCGTTTATTTATGTCTGAGTTTCTTGAATATCGCCATGCCATTATGTCATTTTTAATTTAAATTTATGTAAAAGTAAAAAAGCATCCTCATAATATGAGAATGCTTTAAAACAACAATTATTCGTTGCTTGATTTGAATCCGAATTTTTTGTTGAAACGTTCCACACGACCATCCGCAGCAGCGAATTTTTGACGTCCTGTATAGAATGGGTGTGAATCAGATGAAATGTCTAAACGAATAACTGGGTATTCATTACCATCTTCCCATGTCATAGTTTCTGATGAAGATTTAGTTGAACCACTTAAGAATTTAAAATCCGTAGTAGTATCTAAAAAGATAACCTTATGATATTCAGGATGAATATTTTGTCTCATTACTTTTCAGCTCCTTTGCCCTGAACCATCTGGCACAGAGTTTTTTGTGAGTTTTTACCCAATACTTGATAATTATAATGGCTTTAAATATAAAACGCAACCCCAAATCAAATATTGCTTAAGTATATACAGAATTATTTCAGATTAAATAATTGGTTTACCTGTCTTAGTACTTTCTTTAGCAGCTTTTTGTAACTGTTCAAAGAATTCTTTATTGTTATCTGTACGTTTCAATTTGCGCACAAATCTTTCTGTAAAATCTGTAGAATCTGTGAACATATTACGTAATTGCCACAATGACTCAAGCTCTTTTGCGTCTATTAGCAATTCTTCTTTACGAGTGGAACTACGACCGATATCGATTGCTGGGAATACACGACGTTCAGCTAACTTACGATCTAGATGTAATTCCATATTTCCTGTCCCTTTAAATTCCTCATAAATCATATCATCCATCCGAGACCCAGTATCTACTAGAGCAGTAGCTAAAATTGTCATACTACCACCCGCTTCAATATTTCTAGCAGCCCCGAAGAAAGCTTTAGGCTTGTGTAAGGATGCAGGATCTAAACCACCAGATAATGTACGACCACTAGGAGGAATCACAAGATTATAAGCACGAGCTAACCTAGTAATTGAATCCATTAAAATGATGACGTCTTTACCAATTTCTACTAGACGTTTTGCACGTTCTAATAATAATTCCGCAACTTTCACATGATGTTGTGGTGGTTCGTCAAATGTAGAGTGCACTACTTCTGCAGATTCAACTGATCTTTCTAAATCTGTAACCTCTTCAGGTCTTTCTCCAACAAGCAACACAAATAACTCTGCATCTGGTTTATTTATCGCAATTGCATTTGCAATTTCCTTAAGCAATGATGTTTTACCAGCCTTTGGCGGGGCAACAATTAAACCACGTTGTCCTAAACCGATTGGTGTTACTAAATCCATAATACGCGTTGAGAAGTTTTGTTTTGTTGTCTCTAATAAAATGCGCTCTTCAGGATATAATGGTGTCAAAGCTTGGAAATGCGGACGTTTTTTAACTTCTTCTGCATTCTCACCATTTACGAAATCAACTTGTAATAAACCATAGTATTTTTCATTATCTTTAGGCTTTCTCACTTTGCCAGTCACTTTGTCTCCACGTTTAATTTCAAAACGACGAATTTGACTAGCAGAAATATAGATATCTTTTTCACCTTTAGAATAATTAACTGTTCTTAGGAAACCATAACCATCTTGTTGAATATCATCTAAGATACCCTCCATATAATAATTTCCGTCTTTTTCCATTTGTGCTTCCATAATGGCTAGAACAAGTTCTTTTTTATTCAATTTACTATAATTTGTTAATTTTAGAGATTTGGCTTTTTGAGTGAGATCTTTTGTAGTGTAATTTTTGTATAATTCGTGGAACGATTCATACTGAGGTGATGTCCGTACTTTTTCAGGCATTATCTTGCACCCATTTCATAAATAAGTTTTTAAATAACGTAGTAACTACGCTACTTACTTTTATAACTATAGCAAATTTCCTTTTTAATTACAAAACGTATTTCAATTTTCTAAAATCAGAAAAAAGATGAAGCATAAATTATATGCCTCATCTTCAAATAATTAACCTATTAAAAATAAATTATTTATAGTAACCTGCAATTGATTTAACTTCTAGGAATTCTTCAATACCATAGTCTCCCCATTCACGGCCAATACCTGATTGTTTGTAGCCACCGAATGGTAAATCTGGTTTGCGTCCTGCTTCATTAATTTCAACTGTACCTGCTTCTAATGAACGGGCTACTTTATGCAACGTTTCTTGATCCTCGCCATATACATATGCTGCTAAACCATATTCTGTATCATTTGCGATTTTAATAGCTTCATCTACATCATTATAAGTGATAATTGACATAACAGGACCAAATATTTCTTCTCGAGCAATTACCATATCATTATCTACATTGTTAAAGATTGTTGGGCGTGCAAAGTATCCTTTTTCTAGACCTTCTGGTTTACCTGGCCCACCATAAAATAATTCTGCGCCTTCTTCTATACCTTTATCAATATATGATTGAACTTGGTCAAATTGTTTTTTACTAATGATAGGTCCAACTTCAGTGCCTTCTGCACGTGGGTCTCCTACTTTAACTTGGCTAAATTTCTCTTTTACAGCTGTTAAGAAATCTTCTTTAATGCTTTCAGGTACGAGGGTTCTAGTACCCGCTGTACATACTTGACCAGTATTTGTAACAACTTTACCAGTTGCTGCACTTGCTGCTTCGTCTATATCTACATCATCTAGGATAATATATGGTGATTTACCACCTAGTTCAAGTGACACTTTTTTGAAATCCTCCGCAGCTTTTTTCATAATACTTGAGCCTGTTGGGCCAGAACCAGTAAATGACATCATTCTAACTTTAGGATGTTCACTTAAAGGGTTGCCTACGCCTTTACCATCACCATTAACTAAGTTAAATACACCTTTTGGCACGCCTACTTTATCAAAAATTTCAGCTAAAATAATTGCTGCAAACGGAGTTTCTTCTGATGGTTTTAAAACTACTGGACTTCCTGCTGCGAATGCCGCTGATAATTTAAGAGATGTTTGGTTTGTAGGGAAGTTCCAAGGTGTGATTAAACCAGCCACACCAATGGCTTCTTTAACAACTAAGTCATCACCACGGCGCTCCTCAAATTCGAAATTATCTAATGCATCACGTGCTGCCTCAAAATGATCTAACCCCATTTGATAATGGACGTTTTCTGAAACGTCTAAAGGCGCACCTAGTTCATCAGTAATAGCTTCTATAAGATCTTCTTTTCTATTTTTATACTCTTGAACAATTTTATCTAATAGTTCTTTTCTTTCTTGAACTGAACTGTGTCTAAATTCAAAATATACATTTTCTGCTGCATCCACTGCTTTATCAACATCTTCTTTGTTACCTTTCGCGATTGTACCCGCTACTTCTTCTGTTGCAGGATTGATAACTTCTATCGTTTCGCCACTTGCACTTTCAATCCATTCACCGTTGATATATTGTTTAGTGAAATTTCTCATTATATATTCACTCCTTAAGTTATGTTGATAATTATATTCTAACCGAGATTTTGTATTTTTAAACATAACTGCTCACAACTACTAGTATATAAAAAACGAGCCTAAAACATCATATTGACGTTTCAGACTCGATTGTCCAAGGTATTTAGTTACTTGTTTTCAAGTTTAATATACTCTTGTGCCCATTCTTCCATTGGTACTAGCGCTGCCGCTAAAGCATCACCTTTATCTGTAAGCTGATACAAAATATTCATCGGGCTTGTAGATACTACATTTTTCTCTACTAGACCCCATTCCGTAAGGTCAGTTAATTTTATACTAAGTGCACGTGGTGTTATCGTCTTCAAATCACGCTTCATATCTGAAAAGTGAGCAGATTTTTCCGTACATCTAGATAAATAATTAATAATAAGACCATTCCAGCTTCTACCTACGATTTTAAAGGTTTCTTCTAGATAAGGGCAAACCTCCATGGCTATCACCTCATTATCGATTTTATTCTAAAATACATATTCACTAAATACACAACTTTTTACTTAGTATATTTAGTATACCATATTTTTTAAATTACTTCAGTCCAAATATCTGCACCAAGTGATTGTAGAGTTTTTACGATGTTTGTATAACCACGATAAATATGTTTTACATTATAAATAGTTGTAACTCCTTCTGCTAACAATCCAGCTACAATAAGGCAAGCACCTGCACGTAAATCACTTGCGTAAACATCAGCTCCAGTTAATTCCGATGGTTTTATAGTTGCTGTACCATTGTCTGCAGAAATATTTGCCCCCATATTTTTCAATTCATCTATATGCTTAAAACGTGCTGGATATATCGTTTCAGTAACAAACGATACGCCATCAGCCATAAATAATAGAGGTGTTATTGGTTGTTGTAAGTCAGTGGCAAATCCTGGATATACTAATGTTTTAATATCAACGCTTGAATACGGTGTGCTACGTCTAATAAGTACGCTATCATCCTCAACTTGGATATCTACACCTAATTCTTTCAGTTTAACTGTAAGTGGTTCTACATGTGTTGGGATAATATTATTGATTCTGATGTTCTCACCGCAAGCTGCTGCAATACACATATATGTACCCGCTTCAATTCTGTCGGGAATCACTTGATGATGTGAACCATGCAATTGTTCTACCCCATTAATTTTGATTGTACTTGTACCTGCACCTTTAATATCAGCTCCAAGGCTCATTAAGAAATTAGCTACATCAACCACTTCTGGTTCTTTTGCAGCATTTTCAATAACTGTATGACCTTCAGCACGTACTGCTGCCAACATGATATTAATCGTAGCACCTACACTTACGATGTCTAAAAATATATTTGCGCCGACCAATCTGTCTGCTTCAATCTTCATAGAAGTACTACTTGATTCATCTACTTTTGCACCTAATGCTTTAAATCCTTTAATATGTTGATCAATCGGTCTTGGTCCTAAAGGACATCCACCAGGTAAACCAATGACACATTTTTTAAATCTACCTAACATTGCTCCCATCATATAATAAGAAGCACGTAATGATTCTACTTTATTATTTGGTAATGGTGCATTTTCAATATTTTCAGGGTTAACATGTAATGTCATACCTTCTAATTCTGTCTCAATGTTTAGATCTCCAAGTAAACTTACTAAAGTTTCTACATCAGAGATTTCTGGAAGGCCTTCAATTGTTACTTTGTCTTCAGCCAATATTGCTGCTGGTATAATTGCTACTGCACTATTTTTAGCACCGTGGTTATTCACTTCACCTTTAAGTGTTTGCCCACCTCTAATTTTAATCACTTCTTGAGCCATTCGCTTGTTCTCCTTTGCCTTTCAATCGATATTCTATTCTAATATATCATTTGCATTATAAATTAAATGATTACAGTTTGCAAAGCACAACAGTTTCATAAAATCTATTTCAAATTTAATTAAGTGCTGCATAATGCATATAATTTTTTACTATAATTTTTAATTCCCAATATTTTACAATTTAAATCATTTTTTAAGATTTGTTTATAAAAATTATGTAAACCACTGTAATTCTATTTATTAGCTTTCAAAGCCTAACAAATTATAACATAAAAAAAGGGGCGAAACAGAAATCAAAAATTCAATTTTGATTTCTTATTCTCGCCCCAGAAAACGACTAGATATCTAAAAGTTTATTTAGTAATTAGACAATTGCAGTTCTTATGGTTGAACCACTTAGCATTAGCTCAAATTGTAATTATAACCTAGTCAACTTTTGCTATATAACAGTTAAATTATTTAGCTTTATTAGATGTACCAAACTCTTTAATTTTACCAATCACTGTAGCTTTAATCGCTTCACGAGCCGGTCCTAAGTATTTACGAGGATCATAAACTTCTTTATCGTTATCTAACGCTTCACGAACAGCTTTAGCAGAAGCAATTTGGTTTTCAGTGTTTACATTGATTTTAGCTGTACCAAAAGGAATTGCTTTTTGGATGTCTTTAGTTGGGATACCTGTACCACCATGTAGTACTAATGGTAAACCAGTAGAAGCACCAATTTCTTCCATTTCTTTGAATCCTAATTTAGGTTCACCTTTATAAGGTCCGTGTACTGAACCTAAGGCTGGAGCTAATGTATCGATACCTGTTTTTTCAACAAGTTCTTGACACTCTTTAGGGTCTGCATAGATAACGCCTTCAGCAACAACATCATCCTCTTGTCCGCCAACAGTTCCTAATTCTGCTTCAACTGAAACGCCGTGCTCATGTGCATATTCAACAACTTTTGAAGTAATTTCAACATTATCTTCAAATGAACCATGAGAAGCATCAATCATTACTGAAGTAAAACCAGCATCAATTGCTTCTTTACATTTTTCAAAGCTTGAACCGTGGTCTAAGTGTATTGCTACAGGAATAGTAATTTCTTTGTCGTGCATTAATCCTTCAACCATTTTAACAACTGTGTAGAAACCACCCATGTAACGAGCAGCACCTTCAGATACACCTAGGATTACTGGAGCGTTCTCTTCTTGAGAAGCTTCTAAAATCGCTTGTGTAAATTCTAAGTTATTTAAGTTGTATTGACCAACCGCGTAACCATTTTCTTTTGCGTCTATTAACATTTCTTTCATTGAAACTAAAGGCATGAAAGTTCCTCCTTGGTGCTTTAAGCACATATTTTTACAATCTAATTATATCAAAGTAATATCATTTTTGCATTCTTCTATATAATTGTAAGCGTTTTTATTTCACATTTTTTATTCAGAAAATGAAAATCTTATAATTTATACCATTTTTTATATAAATATAGCGATTTGAATTTTATATTTTAATACAATTATAAAAAACGCGATATTTAGAAATTAGCTAAACACTAAGTTTCTGATATCGCGTTAAATCTATATATTATTTACTTTGTTGATGTTTTAAAGATGCTTCAATAAATGCTTTGAAAATTTGTTGAGGACGGTTAGGTCTTGATAAAAATTCTGGATGGAATTGACAAGCAATAAAGAAGTCATTTTCAGGAATCTCTACCATTTCAATTAAACGACCATCTGGGCTTGTACCAGAGAATACCATGCCGTTCGCTTCAAGCTGTTCTCTATAATCGTTATTAAATTCATAACGATGACGATGTCTTTCTTCAATATTCGTTTCGTTGTAAATATCATGAGCTAAAGTACCTTCTTGAATATGACACGGGTATAATCCTAAACGTAAAGTTCCACCTAAGTCTTCGATATCTTTTTGTTCAGGTAATAAGTCAATAATTGGGTGTGGTGTACTAGGATCTAACTCAGCAGAATGTGCACCATCAAGACCAATTACATTTCTGGCAAACTCAACAGTGGCAAGTTGCATACCTAAACAAATACCAAAGTAAGGTACATTATTTTCACGTGCATATTTAATCGCAGATATTTTCCCTTCACTTGCACGGAAACCAAATCCACCTGGTACTAAAATGCCATCTACATCAGCTAGAACTTCTGAGACGTTTTCATCTGTTACTTCGCTAGAATCAATCCATCTTACTTCAATATCTTTTTTCAATGGGTATCCAGCATGTTTCAATGATTCAACAACTGAAAGATAAGCATCTTGTAAACTTACGTACTTTCCTACCAAACCTATTGTTATTTTACCATCCAAACTATTTACAGTATCTAATAAATATTGCCATTCATCTAGTTGAGTTTCATACTTCGCGTTTAATTCTAAACGTTTTATCACAATGTCATCCATATCTTGGTTACTTAATTGTAATGGAATTTCATATAGTGATTCAGCATCACGGCATTCGATAACACTTGCTTTATCAATATCGCAGAATAAGGCAATTTTATCTTTTAAATCTTGTGTCAGTTCGTATTCTGTTCTAACTACAATTAAGTCTGGTTGTATACCAAGTCCACGTAATTCTTTCACACTATGTTGTGTTGGTTTTGTTTTCATTTCACCAGCAGCTTTAATATAAGGAAGTAACGTACAATGTACATACATCACATTTTCACGGCCTAAATCACTACGAATTTGTCTAATTGCTTCGATAAACGGTAATGATTCAATATCACCAGTTGTACCACCGATTTCAGTGATAACAACATCTGCATTTGTACTTTCCCCTGCTAAAAGTAAACGTTCTTTTATTTCATTCGTAATATGTGGAATAACTTGTACGGTACCACCTAAATAATCACCACGACGCTCTTTTTTCAATACATGAGAATAGACTTTACCTGCAGTTACATTTGAATATTTATTTAAATTTATATCAATAAATCTTTCGTAATGTCCTAGGTCTAGGTCTGTTTCTGCACCATCATCCGTTACAAATACCTCACCATGTTGATACGGGCTCATCGTACCTGGATCTACGTTTAAATAAGGATCAAATTTTTGGATAGTTACTTTCAATCCTCTATCTTTTAATAATCTACCTAAAGATGCTGCTGTGATACCTTTACCCAATGAAGAAACAACTCCACCAGTTACAAAAATAAATTTTGTCATGTTCTGCCTCCTATTATTAAAACAGTAATTTCCTTCAATACCTATGATTGACAAACACATTTCCAATTCAATGGTTAATTAATTTGTGAGATAGCTTTTACATAGCAAATTATTTATACATACGAATTGCCTTTACAAACAATCACCTAAATTAAAAATATTATAAAGCTTATATAGTAATTTAAATAAAAAAATCGCTCCCTCTCACATGGTTGTAAGGGGGAGCGTATATTATTTATACACGTCGTCCTATTTAAAGGAGCCCGAATAAAATTTTATCATGTTCTTGAAAAAAGTCAATTAAATCTCGAAGAATTATTCTTTAAAATCCTCTTCATCTTCTTCAAATTCTTCGTCTTCTTCGTCTTCTTCATCATCAAAATCTTCGTCGTCCTCATCGATAACGATATCTGATTCATTAAGATCTTCATCTACATCGTCTTCTTCAGGATCTTCTGGGTCATTTAATGTTTCTTGGTCGTCGGTTACTGCTGGAATATCATCATCATCTTCAGTTTCATCTTCACCAAGTAATTTTAAGTTTTTGTCTTCTTCAGCATCGTCATCTAGGATATCGAATTTTTGAATTGTAGGAGCAATTTTTTCTTCGATATCAGCAACTGAATACCAATCACGTAAGCCCCAAATATTTTCTCCAACGTTTAAGAAACGTCCGTCTGTGTTTAAATCCGTATAGAATTGAACAATTCTATCTTCAATTTCTTCATCTTCATAGTGACCTAACGCTTTAAATTCATCAATGATATCGTATAAATTCATCGTATCATTTTTTTCGTTTAATAATGTGTAAGCCATATCGATAAATGATTTCTCATCAACCATTTCTTTTGTATAATCTTGAATTCTCATTATTTATTCTTCCTTTCAAAGGCATTTATCCAAATCAGTACTAAGTTTATCATAAGTAATAATAACAAATGTAAATTATAAATGACAATGCTTGATTTCGCAATCGCATTTAGTAATTTATATATTTTTCAAAGACAATAAAGTCATCAGCCGCCTCAATTTCAACAAAATTACTATTTATACATAGTGACTTTAATTCATTATTCTCTCCATAGAGAGTAATTGTCAAAAGTTCTACATCATTAAAATGCTTTCTAACATATGTTGCTAATTGTCTCAAGGCGCTTTCTGCAATACCATGATGTCTCTTATCTTTATTTACTTCAATCTTAGAAATATTCATTCGTCCATCATGTCTCTCTATAGCTATAAAGCCAACTTTTTGCCCATCTTTTATTAAGTCTATGATGTATATGTTAAAGGGTTGTTCATCTGTATTTGGCTTTAACTTTAAAGATGAGACATGCTTAGAATCTAAATCTAAATAATATAATCGCTCTTTACCAATTGGCCCTTCTTCTTTCGTTGCAGCATGCATAAAACCTGCACGTTCATATACATTCCATGCACCTTTGTTCTCTGCATCAACCACAAGATATAAGTGGTTAAAATTCGGAAATAAATCTTGAACATATTGAGGCAAATACATCATCATCTTTGTGCCGTAGCCATAGCCTTGGTAATCTTCATTTACGGATAAAGACCTAACATAAATAACTTGGCTAGGTGTATCATATCCTTCATGTTGATAATATTGATGTAGCACAAAAAAACCAACAACATCTCCCGCTTTATTTAGTGCAATATTGGCAATCCTATCCTCATCATTTATTGCATCATCTAACACATCTTTCGGTAAAGAAGAATAGATTTGTTGACGCTCATTTAAATTAAACTCATAAAGAGCCTGTCTATACTTCTCTTCAAACTCTTGTACTATAATATTTTCAAATTTTTGCTTAATCACCATTTTAATATCCCCTATTTAAAACGTAGTAGTAATTATTAATACCACTATTACGCATAAAATAATCTATAAATCTGGAATTAATTTAAAAAGCTATTCATTGCTCTATTAATAATTAGTATTTTAACTATCAAAATACCTATTGAAAAAATAAAATATTTGCATATATCTTTTGCATGTCTACTTTATATAAACTAATGCTTACTTCAAGTGAAGAAATTGGTCCTCTAGCAAATTCATAGTTGATTTTCTTAAATTTTATTATACTATTAGTTAAAATGGAAATTTTTTAGGAGGAATTTTAGATGAAAATTGGCATCGATGCTGGTGGGACGCTTATTAAAATTGTTCAAGATTATGCCGGTAAACGTGAATATAACACAAGATTAACAACGGAAATCGATGATGTCATAAAATGGTTGAACCAACAAGACTGTGAAAGTATTAGCTTGACAGGCGGTCAAGCTGCACTCATAAATGAAAAATTAAATTTTGATACACGTATATTTATTGAGTTTGATGCTGCTGCTAAAGGGCTGGAAATACTACTTGAAGAACAAGGACACTTTTTAGATGACTACATTTTCACAAATGTAGGTACAGGCACTTCTATACATTTTTCTAACGGAAACAGTCAACAGCGAGTTGGCGGCGTTGGTACAGGTGGCGGTATGATACAAGGCCTAGGTTACTTATTGACTGGAATCAAAGACTATAAAACTTTAACTGATACTGCTCAAAATGGTAATAGAGATATCATTGACTTGAAAGTAAAACACATTTACAAAGATAGTGAGCCACCAATCTCTGGTGATTTAACAGCAGCAAACTTTGGTAATGTCTTACATAATTTAGATACTAACTTTACAGAAGCAGATAAACTAGCCTCTGTTATAGGTGTCGTCGGTGAAGTTATTACTACAATGTCTATTACTGTAGCTAGAGAGCATAACACAGAAAACGTTGCATATATCGGTTCGTCATTTCATAATAATGAATTATTAAAAGAGGTCGTTAAAGACTATACAGTATTAAGAGGCTTCAAACCGTATTATATCGAACACGGCGCCTTTTCAGGTGCTCTAGGTGCTATTCATTTATAAGCTTAATTTTATTTAAGTTCTTTACTGTCTATAAAGTTAAAAGGGCCCCGAGACATATTTTCATGTCTTAGAGCCCTTTTATTTTAAAAAGGAAGCTGATCCAATACTTTTTGTGCAGGTACTACACTACCTAAAACGCCTGGTTTCAAATCGATTGCAACCGCGTTATCGTCATCTCGTAAGTTATCTAACCATTCAGCGAATACTTCACCTTCTACTTCTATAATGTCACACTCTTCAAAATCTTCATCTCTTACCTTCTCAGCTCTTTTTTTGATACTCCATACAGGCATGATATTAGGTCTTTGATGTGATTCATCACTAATCATAAGGAATTGCTTAACGTTTTTATTTGTCAAACCAAACACTGCGTCTTCTTTTGCAACATCCTTAACAAATTCTTTTAAACGAATATTATCTAAATCAGACATTAATTCATCCGTAGCTTCTGCGATTGGTATAAGCTCACCATCTTTCTCAGAAGTAGGGTTCATCAATACTTGTTCGTTATCGCTAAAGACATTATCGATTTCATAAGTTACAAAACGATCGATATCTATCTTTTTAATTTTATCGTAATCAATTTTTTGCTTTTTCAAGTAAGCTTCGGCAGTCTCTTTATCAGTCCAAGTACATACGACTTTATTTTCATCTACTTCTTGTCTGATTAATTCCTTTGCTTCCGTTGCTACATAAAACACTTCATTAATTAATATTTCTTTAAAAAATGAACTTTCTTTATAAGACATCAAAACACCTTCAATCCATTCATAATAATTTACCTATATTAAGAATATAAAGGACTGCATGGCTCTAGTCAATCGCCGATAATAAACGAGACGCTATACAATAGACATTCATGATAGAAATGTGACAACAAACAACAACTACTACAATGGCGTCTTAAGCTTACTATTATAGTTACATTAGCTGGTTACAATCACTGATAAAATTAAATGTATTCATCAATCAATGCGCCTATAGGTTATTTTTCAGTTCTTCTAAAAACTGTCGCTCCATAGATTCCACTAAGGCTTGGCTTTCTCCATGCCAAATACAACCAAACCTTGATTGAACAACTTCATTCTTATACCAGTCACCATCGTAATAAGATAATGGGAACAATACGCCTTTATTTACATATTTCTCAATTACTTTGAAAAAATGTTCATTATCGCAATTATCTGGCGCTATATAACTAAAGAATTTATGATATTTGCCTTGCAACATAGGTTCTAACAATAACATACTCGTTGAACCGTTTTGTCTAAAATTTAAATCTATGGCAAATACTTCACCATTCTTATCTAACAACAAATCGAATCCAGCAATACCAAAATACCCTTTCGCAACACCTATTTCCATTATCTCTCTGCCAGCTTGAATCACTGATTGTGGAACATCATGTGTATTTTGGTTGCCTTTGTAAGAACCATAATCATCTGTAATTTGATCAGATGTACCAATATATTGAATACCTGTATATTTAGAATATGCATATTGCACGCAATAATTCGTAACTATTTCTACTTTTTGTTCTATAATAATTGTGTCTGTTTCGCTTTTGGCTTGCTCAATTCGGATTTTAGCTTGGTCTAAATCTTTTTCATCATTACAAATCATAACGCCATATCCACCTGCTGTAGGTAAGTCGTCGCCTGGTTTTAATACAAATGGAAATTCCCAAAAAGAAACTGCGTGGCGAAAATCATCAATGGCTACAACTTCTCTTTTAGGTAAATATTTGTAATTAGTCCACTCTGGGATACGTGCTTTATTATTTAAAGCCATAAAAACATCTTTATTTAATGCATAATACGCTTTGTTTACAATATCTTCACCATGAATATATTGAAAATATATTTTTTTATTGTCATTCAATGCTAAATCTTGGATCACTTGTTCATAACTTCTTCGATTATTAAATTGAATAATGTTTGTAGGCATGGCTTTACCTACAGCTTCAAACAAAATTTTCAATTTATTTGTAACACATGCCTCGTGTACTATTACAGGCATTTGGTTAGCAATGATGAGCTCTCTACCAGTTAGAAAATTGGACTGATGTTCTTCAGGTTCTAACCAAGGGTTCGAAACATATGATGGCCGTGAAGTATAGACAATACTAGAATCATATAGATCACTAAGTGTTAATTGAGGATGCAGAGAGCTTTGATTAGTCATTTTTTATGCTCCTTTATATATCGGTGTTGCTCGATAATTTCATCAAACAACGATTTATTAGTGATTAATTCTAAACCCATTAAGGCAAGAATCTTTGTGCCTCTAATTAAGGCATTATCACCTTGTGTACTTGCTGCAGCTTCACGAAATCTATGCGTGTGGCCAACTAAATTACGAGATCCTATTTTAATATGAGGATGTATTGTAGGTACAATATGACTTACGTTCCCCGTATCTGTTGAACCATACCCAAAATCATCATCTATAACAGCTTCTCCCATTTCAGTTGCATATTTTGCAAACAAATCATCTAGTTTAGAAGATTTTATAAATTCATTTACACCATTTTGTATTGGTCCAAATTCATAATCGCATTCAGTTTGAATGGCTGCACCTTTTGCAATTTGTCCTACTCGTTCTGTTAATATATCTAATTCTTGACGCGAAGTTGCTCTTGTATAAAAACGTGCATGCGTATAGTCCGGAATAATATTAGCCGCCTTACCACCGTCTAATATGACACCATGTACACGTTGTCCATTTTTAATATGTTGTCTTAATTGTGCTACACCATTAAAATAAGAAATCATTGCGTCTAATGCATTTCTAGCTTCATCAGCATTTTCAGAAGCATGTGTACTTTTACCATAAAATTTAATATCTAAAACATCTACAGCCAATGTATTAATCGTTCTATAAGTTTCATTACCGGGATGCACCATTAACGCAATATCTAATTCGTCAATAACACCTTCTTTAACATAAGTTGCTTTAGCGCTCCCGTTTTCTCCACCTTCTTCAGCTGGGCATCCAAGTACAATAACTTTTCCTCCAATTTTATTTATGAGTTGTTTCAACGCGATACCCGCAAAAGTACTTGCCGTTCCAATAATATTGTGACCACAAGCATGACCTAAACCTGGTAATGCATCATATTCTGCTAAGAATCCTATTGTAGGACCCGGTAAATCTGATTCATATCTAGCTATGAAACCAGTAGCATGACCAGCGATATCCGTTTCGACTTCAAAATCATTGCTGTCTAACATTTCAATTAGTGATCTAGATGCAAAAATTTCTTCATTTCCTAATTCAGGTCTTTGATGTATTTGATGGCTCATTTCCAAAAATTTATATTTATCATTTTCTATGTAATCTAAAATAATTTGTTTGTTTTCCATAGTATAAATACGCCCTCCTAATATTGCCTTTATAGCGATGAACACTAAAATGAAACGCAATAAGTAATTTATTTAATAACACAATTTATAATTCATAATGTACAAAACCTGTTTTAATTATTACTTATTCTATCGGGTTTGTTGGATTCTGTCATTAATTTTCTGAAATTTATAATAATTGTTAGCTATTCTATGAGTTTACCCAAATACAGAAATTGTAAATACTGTTTGGTCTTGTTACAATTAGTTTATGTAAAATATTAGGAGGATAACACCATGCCAAAAATGAATGTTGAAAGCTTCAATTTAGACCACACAATTGTATCTGCGCCATTTGTAAGACTCGCAGGAAAAATGGAAGGCGCAAACGGAGATGTTATTCATAAATATGATATTCGTTTCAAACAACCAAATAAAGAGCACATGGATATGCCAGGATTACATTCACTAGAACATCTTATGGCTGAAAATATCCGTAATCATTCAGATAAAGTCGTTGATATCAGTCCAATGGGATGTCAGACTGGCTTTTACGTTTCATTCATCAACCATGATGATTATAAAGATGTACTACAAATCATCGAAAAAACAATTCAAGACGTATTAAATGCTACAGAGGTACCGGCTTGTAATGAAGTACAATGTGGTTGGGCAGCAAGTCATTCATTAGAAGGCGCAAAGGAAATCGCGCAAACATTTTTAGATAAAAAAGATGAATGGCATGATATTTATGGTGAAAGTAAGTAACTTTAAACTGGAGTCTCTACAAAAGATAGAACATGAGCAATTACTTATTATCAACAAAAAAGAAGAGGTTAAGCATGCACTTTCATGCCTAACCCCTTCTTTTTTATAAATCATAAATTTATTAATAGTAAATATAACAATCTTATCGCTACGCAAAAAAACGCTTCGAAGCAGACATTCTTTAATGTACACTTTGAAGCGTTTCTATTTATTCAAACTAATAACTTATAGTTTACTTATCATTTTAATCATGACAAACTGTAGCGGAAGTCTACCATACAACGCCCACTTAGGCAGTTCTTTACCGCCTAATGGAATATTGTTACGCGCCATGTATATATTAGCTGGAAACACAGCCAATAAAAACGCAATGATAGCCTTTTTCAAGCATGTCGAAGGTTTGCGAGCTAGCAATAACAAACCAAAAACCACTTCAAACACACCAGTGATTAATACTGCCGCTTTTCTAAACGGAAGGTATGTTGGTATGATCGCTCTAAATTTTTGTTCGTCTTTAAAATGCAAAATACCAGCGATACTAAAAACAATACCAAAAATTACTCTCGTTATTTTATTCACTTTTCAACACCCATTTCTTTTAAGTAACTTCTGCCAAACTCTGGTAATTTCACACCAAAGTTATCAGCAATCGTCGCTCCTAAAGAACTGAATGTGTTATCGACTGTTAATTCATGGTAGTCTTTAATTTTCGGACTAAACATCAATACTGGTACAAACTCTCTTGTATGATCTGTGCCGTCTGCAGTCGGATCATTTCCATGGTCGGCTGTAATAATCACTAAGTCGTCTTCTTGCAAATGATTAATAAGTTCTGGCAGACGCTCATCAAACTCTTTAAGAGCTTGTGCGTAACCACCTTTATCACGACGATGGCCATATAAGGCATCGAAATCAACAAGATTTAAGAAACTCATACCATTAAAGTCTCGTTGTACTGTTTCAACTAATTTATCCATACCATCCATATTATCTTTAGTACGAATTGATTCTGTCACGCCTTCTCCATCAAAGATGTCGTTGATTTTACCTAGGGCTATCACATCATAACCGTTATCTTTTAATTCATTCATTACTGTTCTTCCGAACGGTTTCAAGGCATAATCGTGTCTATTGGAAGTTCTTTTAAACGAACCAGGCTCACCTATATATGGTCTGGCAATAATTCTACCTATCAAATATTTTGGATCTTTAGTTAACTCTCTAACCTTCTCACATATATCGTATAACTCTTCTAAAGGTATTATATCTTCATGCGCAGCAATTTGAAGCACAGGATCCGCTGATGTATATACTATCAAATCACCCGTTTTCATTTGATGCTCTCCCCACTCATCAATAATCTGAGTTCCTGAGGCAGGACGATTTGCCACAACTTTACGACCAGTTAATGATTCTATTTCACTAACGAGTTCTTCAGGAAAGCCTTCTGGATATACTTTGAAGGGCTGCATTATATTTAGGCCCATAATTTCCCAATGACCAGTCATTGTATCTTTACCCACTGACGCTTCACTCATTTTAGTATAAAACGCTTGTGGTTGTGACTCTTGTTCAATAATTGGCAAAGGGTCAATGTTACCTAATCCCAGCTTTTGTAAGTTAGGCAAGTTTTGATTAAATCCTGCTAATGTGTGTTTTAATGTATGGCTGCCTTCATCATTAAAGGCTTTGGCATCAGGTCCTTCTCCAATACCAACTGAGTCCATGACAATTAAATGTACACGTTTGAATGGTGTAGTCATGACGTTCACTCCTATTCAGTAATAATTTTATGAATCAATGTCGGTTCGGTACCAGTTTGACTTATCGTAATATTTTCATTGAGTTTGTCTTTGACGTCATCAATTTGCTCTTTATTACTATGAATGGTTAATAGTGCTTCTCCTTCATTCACCTTGTCTCCTACTTTTTTATGCAATACGAGACCAACACTTAAATCAATATCATCTTCTTTTGTTTGTCTACCTGCACCTAACATCATCGAAGCAACACCTATCTCATTTGCAACGATTTCAGTTACAACCCCCGTCTTTGGTGATGGTAATTGAATTTGATATTTAGCTTGTGGTAATTTTTTTACATCATCTACAACTGAACCATCACCATCTTGATTTTCTAAAAATGTTCTAAAAGTTTCTAATGCTGAACCATTTTGAATTGCATTTTCTAACAATTGTCGTGCTTCGTCTAAGTCCTTAGCTTTACCACCTACAACGACCATTTGTGAGCCTAGTGTCATCACTAATTCTGTAAGGTCTTTTGGACCTTTACCTTGTAAAGTTTCAATTGCTTCTTTGACTTCCAGAGCATTTCCTATGGCATTGCCTAACGGTTGGCTCATATCAGAAATAATAGCCATCGTATTTCTACCTACATTGTTACCAATACTAACCATTGCATGCGCCAACGCTTCAGCTTCTTCGATTGTCTTCATAAACGCACCATTACCTGTTTTCACATCTAAAACAATGGCGTCTGCACCTGCAGCAATTTTTTTACTCATGATTGATGAAGCAATTAATGGAATCGAATTTACAGTCCCCGTAACGTCACGAAGGCCATATAATTTTTTATCTGCTGGTGTAAGGTTGCCTGTTTGACCTATCACTGCGACTTTCGCTTCGTTGACTAATTTAACAAATTTATCTTCACTGATTTCCACATGGAAACCTGCTACAGATTCTAATTTATCAATCGTTCCACCAGTATGTCCTAGACCACGGCCACTCATTTTGGCTACAGGTACACCTACTGATGCTACTAAAGGTGCTAATACTAGTGTAGTTGTATCACCCACGCCACCAGTTGAATGCTTATCTACCTTAATCCCATCAATATTAGATAAGTCTATGACATCACCAGAATTCACCATAGCCATTGTTAGTGCTGCACGTTCATCATCATTCATGTCTTGAAAATATATCGCCATAGCTAAACTTGATGCTTGATAATCCGGAATATTACCATTGGTATATTCCTCAATAAAGTACTCAATCTCTTGTTTAGTCAATACTTGTCCATCACGTTTTTTTTCAATAATATCTACCATTCTCATATGAGTTGGCCTCCCTTTTCAAATAAAGACGTAAAAACATTGATATTCCCACGATTAATGAGCAATTAATAGTCAGAATTACTTTCTAAACCTTGAATGATTTGAACACCAGCGCTTGCACCAATACGTGTAGCGCCTGCTTCAAGCATTTGGTTAAAATCATTTAGGTTTCTCACGCCACCAGAAGCCTTAACTTCTAAGTCTTCTCCTACAGTATCTTTCATTAATTTTACATCTTCTGGAGTAGCACCTCCACCTGCAAAACCTGTTGAAGTTTTAACAAAATCAGCACCTGCTGCTTTACTTAATTCTGATGCTTTAACTTTCTCTTCGTCTGTTAATAGGCATGTCTCAATAATAACTTTAACTGTTTTTCCATTAGCAGCGCCTACTACACCTTCAATATCCTTTTGAACTTCATCAAAACGACCGTCTTTTAGCGCACCAATATTAATGACCATATCTACTTCAGACGCGCCATTTTTAATCGCATCTTCAACTTCAAACATTTTTGTTTCTGTTGTAGATGCACCTAAAGGAAATCCGATAACCGTACATACTAATACACCAGAATCTTTAAGTTGTTCTGCAGCATATTTAACGTGTGTAGGATTGATACAAACTGATTTAAAGCTAAATGACTTAGCTTCCTCAATAATTTTATCAATTTGAGCTCTCGTAGACTCTGGTTTAAGTAATGTGTGATCTATATATTTTGCGTAATTCATATTAAATCCTCCTAATTATCTATATGTTTTCATACCACTCATAATTATAAAGCAAAATTAATAACATATCCTTAATAAATAACTTTTCTTTATCTCTATATTACAAAAATTAGCAAAAATAATAAACAAATGTTATCTTTAATTTGATAAAGAATTTAAAGGAGAAGATGACTATGACAAAAGCAACACCTCATATTCAACCTAATGGGACTAAAATCGCTAAAACTGTATTAATGCCAGGCGATCCGCTTCGCGCAAAATATATTGCTGATAATTATTTAGAAAATGTTGAACAATTTAACGAAGTACGTAATATGTTCGGCTATACAGGTACATACAATGGTAAGGAAGTATCAGTAATGGGCTCTGGAATGGGCGTACCAAGTATTGGTATTTATTCTTATGAACTTTATAATTTCTTTAATGTTGAAACAATTATTCGCATCGGTTCTTGCGGTGCATTACAAGAAAATGTGAACCTTTATGACGTTATTATTGCCCAAGGCGCTTCAACAAATTCCAGTTATGTTGAGCAATATAATATCCCAGGCCATTTTGCACCATTGGCAGATTTTGACTTAATATTAAAAGCAAAACAAAAAGCAGACGATATTGGTGCAACAACTCATGTTGGTAATATCTTATCATCTGACACATTCTATAATGCTGACGAAACATTCAATGAAAGATGGCAACGTATGGGTGTCTTAGGTATTGAAATGGAATCTGCAGCATTATATTTAAATGCCACTTATGCAAATAAAAAAGCCTTAGGTATTTTTACTGTAAGTGATCATATCTTACGCGATGAAGCTACAACAGCTGAAGAACGTCAAAACTCATTTACTCAAATGATGGAAATTGCATTAGAAATCGCAGAATAACTCAATATTAAACCTTACTCTTAAGGTAAACTGTAATAGACCATTTACAGTTTACCTTTTATTTTTTGAGATAAACAAAAAGAAGCTTCTCAGTACACCAAATGTCTGAAAAGCTTCTTTTTGTATTTATTTATATTTTAGCCTGAATAGATTATCTACCTAAATATGATTTTAACATCCAGTTATGTTTATCAATATTTGTTTGCATACCAATGAACATATCTTCAGTTACGTCGTCTTCAGCATTTGAAGCAACTTCAATTGCTTGTTCTAACTGGTTTGATATATTATCGAAGTCTTTTGCAAGCTCTTCAACCATTTCTTCAGCTTTATAACCTTTTCCAGCTTCTTCGATAATTGAAAGTTCTAAACTTTCTTTTAAAGTTGCTACTGGATTACCACCTGCTGCCAAAATTCTTTCAGCTAAATCATCAATGTATTGGCTAGCTTCATCGTATAATTCTTCAAATTTAGTGTGTAGTGAGAAGAAATTAGGCCCTTTTACATACCAATGAAAATTGTGTAATTTGGTGAATGCTACTGTCCAGTTTGCTACTTGTTGATTTAATACTTTTACTACTTCTTCATTACTTTTTGCCATAAAAATCTCTCCTTTTAAAATTTATTATCGTCACAAAAGACGACACAAATCTTTTATTACAATAAATATTATATAATAATAATTATAATCTGTAAAGAGTTATAGCTGAATAAATTAGAATCATTTTAATCTGTATACAGATTAGATAACCACTTACATTATAACAATAAGGTAGCGTTTATTCCAGGTCTTTTCTGTATGGCATTGCACCCTGAGCTCCTAATCCAGTCACTGAATAACTGCCTGCTAAATTAGCAAAAGCAACTGCCTGTTCTAATGGCTTGTTCTCAATTAGTGCAACTGCTAATGCACCATTAAATGTATCACCTGCACCTGTAGTATCAACTACTTGCTTTTTGTACCCCTCAACCAATTGTTGAGAATCGCTATAATACATTGCACCAGAAGCACCTTTAGTAACAATCAATTTATGTGGGTATGCTTTTAATGCATCATCAACTTGATTATCAAATAACAGCTCACTTTCAGACTCATTCGGTGTTAGCCATGTTACTTTTTCAATTATTGTGTTATCCAATTTTCGATATGGTGCTGGATTTAATATAACCTTCATATCATGGTCAACAGCATAATCAACAACATCTTTTATTGTTGATTCAGGTATTTCGTGTTGCATTACAATAATGTCTCCTGCACTAAAATTTTCAAGTTTTGGTAGAACTCTTTCTGCTGTTACATAGTTGTTTGACGCTGGTACTACAATGATACGGTTATCATCATCAAATAAAGTAATGTGGGCAGTCCCAGATTTCTCATTTTCGATAACATCCATATAAGTTGTATTAACATTATTCTGTTCTAAATTTGATAGAATTTGTTTGCCATTATCATCGTCACCGACAGCACCTATCATATAAACCTCATTACTTAACCGAGCTGCTGCGACTGCCTGATTTGCACCTTTACCTCCTGGATTAGTAAAGAATGATTCCCCCATTACTGTTTCTCCAGCTTCAGGTAAGATTTCTGTTTGTACTACCAAATCAATTGATGCGCTACCTATCACTATAATTTTTCCCATGTCTGTATCCTCCGTAGTTTCAGTTGAAATTCATTAATCAATAAAAAAAGATTTTTCGTAATCATTTGGTTGATGCCAATGTGTTTTCCACATATGATTTCTATTGTCAGCAAATAATTGATAACCTAAATCCCTGATAAATTTAGGTGTTAAATGTAATAGTATCCCTATCCATTTATAATTAGTCAATGACGTTATCAGCGTTGTAATTGCATCTGATTTATATTCTAAATGATCCCCTTCTTGTAATATAACGCTATCATATTGTTGAGTTTCAGGATAGTTTGATAATAGGTTCTGTGCTGTTTCGCCTTGTAATGATGCGAATTGATAGCGTCTAGACAAACCTTTTTGTATCAGCCATATTGCATAATTATAACAATAAACACAATTGCTATCGTAATAAACTATTGGCATATTTAACACTCCTTATATTATATAACTTTATAGTTAATTATTCATAAATTAAAATTCTCCTAACATTATTATAACCTAAATTACATAAAATAAATCATACTGCTGCTGGTTACAAATAATATATTATTCAATATAAAATGGATAATCACAATAAAAAAAGCTTACCTCATCTATAAACTAAGATGATTGTAAGCTAATTTCCGCGATAAAAAAATATGTGAATATCTAAAACTTAAATATGATATTGAATCAAAGTTACTATAATTAAAACATTTTTAAAAACAAGTCTAAGGACAGTGATTAACATGCTTTTATGCACATAGACGGTTAAAATATTGACGGTATCTTATTTGTGATTTGTGATACTAGTCTTGGTTCACCTTCACAATTCTAGTGTATTTCAAAAATTGTTCAGTATATTTTTGTTTAATATCATTTAAGTTATCATAAGTTACACCCACGATATGCCAGTTAGGATTAAAGTGGTAATATGAATCTTTCTTTCTAGACCATTTTACCATTGTACCATCTTTATTATAGCGTGGTAGCGTCACTTCATACCCTTCTAATACATTAATGTAAGCTTGAAATACATCTGGATCAATTCGATTAAAGTTATCTATCACTAAATAACTTTTATCTTTTCGAGGCATAAGGTTAGTAATAAATCCTTCTCTATAATATAGCGCGCCTGTCTCATTTGGTAAATATTTACCATAGAGCATATCTTCATTAAAGTCAGGGTGTCCTGTTGTTATGACGGGATTCGCGTTTGTCTTCTGTAATAAGTCTTCTGCTGCTTTTAGACCTTCACCCTTATCTACAACTAGCAAAATGAATGGTTTTAATTCTTCTTGTGCTTTATCAATGACATTTTCAGTAGGAACGGACTCAAATTGTGATTTCAGACCATCATTTGCACTCATATCAAGAATTGCTTCAAATTGTACTTGAGACAAGCTAGCAATAGCCTGTTTAGCATTTTCTTGTAAAAAGTAAATATTTTTTAGTTTAGGATGCTTGTTCAATGTACTAAGTGATACAGGTTCAATTTCTTTTTCAAAGTAAACTTCAATAGCGGTACTATTAGTCCTACCAGCTATCGGTGCCTTCTCATGTATATGTTTACTGACTTCCCCTACACCAATAACAGATTGATCTCGTTTTTTATTATAAAAAACGATTTTATCTCCAATCTCAAGTTGCGTATAAAAATGGTAGCCATTGCGTTTAATACCATTGTAAGTATGTGTGTAAATTATATTATATGAATTAGGTTCAAAATCTTGTGCTTCCGATACAAAAAAGTATCTAGGTATTTTAGTTTCCCCTTTACCTAAACTAACAATTAATTCAAATTCTTCTTTTGTAATTTGATTAAAAAGTGTTTCTTTCATGTTACTCATTCTAAATTCTAATTGGTCACTTCTCTTTAAATAATCAGCTGTTAAAGGTTTCAGTTGTTCTTGTAACTGAAAATGGACACGAATTTTATTTTGTGCACCAGTTTGAACACTTGTAATTTCCCCAAAACCTAATAAGCCAGTATCCATTTGTACTTGATAGAAGACAACTCGATCTCCTACTTTAGCTTGTTTAAAGGATCGGAAACCTTGTGAAGGATTAAATTGTGCACCTGATTCAAATAATGTCGTTTGCCCTACCATTGGTTCATTATGATTCCAGCGATTATAACCGCAGTTTAACCAAAAATAACTTGTTTCCTCTGCCATTTAGATACTCCTTATCTCATATAAAATTCTATTTTTCCTATTATATTCAAAAAAATCATTTAGAACAAACATTATAGTAAGTTAACTAATTTCATTGTTATCAAACTTGTAACAATCACTACAATCCATGTAACTAAACCAAGTAATACCGGTTTAAAGCCAGCCTGTTTAAATTGATTAAAGTTAACATTCAAACCAATACCTGCCATAGCCATTGTAATTAAAAATAGTGCTACTTGTTGGAAAAAGCTTATGACCATAGGCGAAAAATTGAAAATAGTACTAATTAAGGAAGCTACAACAAACCATACAATAAACCACGGGAAGATTTTAGCAATTGATGTATCAGTCTGTGCTTCTCTTTCTTTCCGTACCGTTCTATATGTAAAAAATAATACGACTGGAATAATCATTAATGTACGTGTTAATTTTACAACTGCGCCAGTTTCTAATGATGTTTTACCATAATTTGATGTGGCAGCAATTACACTTGAAGTATCATTAATTGCAGTTCCTCCAAAATAGCCAAATGTACTTTGACTCATATGCATAATGTGACCTAAAGGAGGAAAGATAAAAACAGCTAATAAATTAAATAAAAAAATAGTTGAAATTGCAAAAGCAACTTCACTTTCTTTCGCCTTGATAACTGGGCTAGTTGCTGCGATGGCAGAACCACCACATATCGCTGTACCAACACCAATCAATATACTAAGATGCTCATTTATTTTAAATATCTTCATCATTAAGAATACTGCTAAAAACGCCGCACATAATGTAACAATAATAATTGGCAATGACTTCCATCCAATGATACCAATTGATTGAAAGCTCAGTGTAAATCCTAACACTACAATACTATAATGCAGTATTTTCTTACTGCTGAATTTGATACCTGCTTCATATTTTTTGGGAATTAAGATTACATTATTGATTATTATACCGATTATTATAGCAAAAATAGCACTTCCAATTATTGGAAACTTACTCCCCATAATTGTAGCTACCATCGCTATAACCAATGTCATAATAATCCCTCTTACTTTATCCAACCTTGTCACCCCCAATTTAAATTCTATTTTAACATATTTGTTCATCGGTAAACTTTGAAAGTTTAAATGGATTTAGTAAATTTTAACAGTTTATATAAAGATGTCAGATCGCCTTTCAGTCTGGGTGTAAAATCACTAATTTCGTTATTTGCATAACCAATCTAATCAGTTATTTTAAAATTTACTATGTAACTATTCTATGTTATCTAAATATTTACGACATCATATTTGAGGCTGAGACATAATTATGTCTCAGCCTCAAATTCACAAATCATTACGCTAAAGTTAGCGCCCCCATAATAGGCATCAAATTAATTAATACACCACCAAATTTCAACATACCGCTTATCTCTTTATCTGGAAGCGTAATTAATGCTGAAATAATGCCAAGCGCACCGATTATAATTGGAAAAGCCATTGAGGGAAATACAGGTAATTTTAGAAACGTTCCAGCACCAGCTAATAGGCCACAAATTAAAGAAACATATAAAAATTTGTACACACTCATACTCTCCCACTATTTTAACTATAGATAACTTACAATTAATTCATAATCACCTTCAAATATAGTATCTAAATCATCTGAAGTTAGGATAAAATTCTGTCCTTGATTTAAGGTATATACTTCTCCATCTATAATGACTTGTCCTTCGCCTTTAAGTACAGAAACTAATACGAACTCTCTCGGTTTCATATAATTTAAAGTTCCAGAAATTTTCCATTTTACAATGGTAAAAAAGTCACTAGACACAAGTTGCGTTCTTTTATGATTTTCGATAATTTCTGTATCTGTCGGTATATTAATATTATCATTAGAAAGTTCAATGACGTCTTTAGCTTTATCTTTATTTAACACACGTTTATCACCAGTATCGTGAGTGCGTTCATAATCATACACCCGGTATGTAACATCTGAAGATTGCATTGTTTCATAAACAAGTATACCTTCTCCTATAGAATGAATTGTTCCAGCAGGTATAAAATAAAACTCACCCGGCTTAACTTTCACCTTATTTAACAATGCTTCGTAATCTTCTTCGTCAAGTTTATCTATTGCGATGTCTTTTGAATCTGTATTTAATCCATAGATGATTTCTGAGTCTTCTTCAGCATCAATGATGTACCAACATTCTGATTTGCCATATTGTCCTTTTTCATTTTCATATGCATAAGCGTCATCAGGATGAACATGAACCGATAATGATTCTCTTGCATCTACAATTTTAGTCATCAAGGGAAACTCTTGACTTGGAAAGTCACCGAATAACTCGCGATGCTCACTCCAAACTTGATCCAAAGTTTGTCCTTGATATAGACCATTCAATATTTCACACTTACCATTTGGATGTGCTGATATCCCCCATACTTCTCCTACATAATCGCTGGGTAAATCATATCCATAATCTTTTAAACGATTACCACCCCAAATTTTCTCATGAAATACTGGCTTTAAAAATAACGGCATACTCACACCTCCAAATTCTTAAGTTGTAATTTAATTATTGTATTTATCTCATATACTTTTTCATGATGATCATACACGTATCATTTCAAAATTTTCAGAACCATTGTGATTGTATCATATTCATCCTACTAGAATAAACGCTTAAATCACAACCCTAGTACTTAAGAGCCACTTTTAATTATATCAATGCTTTGTAAAAATCGATACCCCCATTATATTTTGTTCAATAACATTTTATGACATTTTATTGAACAGTTATTTTATCTTTCTAATTTTTAATCAATTAATACTTGCTAATTAGCAGTAATTGATTTTATAATTAACTGTAGAGTTACAGCAATGTACTCTATCTGTTTTTTACATATAAGGTAATGTATTAATTATGATTTAGTTGAAATTGTTGATTACTTTTTCAACGCAGTTAATTTGCGATAAAGTCCAAACTTCGGAAAAGTTTGGGCTTTTATTTTATCCAAATTTATTTGGATATTCTACCTCTTTTACTTACAATATTAAATGAATCCTATCTTAACCATTTGAAAGTTATTTATCATGCACCATATATACTATTATGCTTTGAAATTAGCCAATATGGTTTCCTTAACCTCTAGCAGGTGTGCGCGCATCGCACCTACAGCTTCGACATCATTTTGCTGTAAAATTGCTTGATATATCACATCATGTTCCTCTAATAATTTATTCATAGTTTTTTGTTTACTATAAATAAAAATCTTCCTTGTTTCTTCCATAGAATTTCGCATTAGTTCTGAAATATTATTTAATAACTCAACTAATAGTGTATTTTGGGCAGCTTTCGCAATTGAGAGATGAAACTCTAAATCTGCTTCTTCACCAGAAGTACCATCTGTTACAGCTTGTCCCATTTCAACTAGTGCTTTCTTTAGATCCACCAAATCTTCATCAGTTCGATATAAAGCTGCTTTTTCTACAGTAGCACTTTCAACAATTTCACGTAACTCTAATAATTCTTTGATTTGACTTAGCGACGTGAATTTATCACCAAGTTCAAAAAAGGTAGGCTCTATCTGTTTAATAAATGTGCCATAACCTTGTTTCATTTCAATAATTCCAATTGTTCTTAAAGCATTCAATGCCTCTCTTACCGAAGCTACACTCACGCCATACTGCTTTCCAAGCTTTTGGATAGAAGGCAGTTTGTCGCCCACTTGGTAATCGCCTGCTTTAATTTGCTCTAAAATAATATCTGCGACTTGCTCATAGATTTTCGTGTTTGAAATTTTCATAATTACCTCCAAACGATATCTATCATTGTATCAAATTTTTGCTAAAATATACTATAAAATGGCTATAAAAAAAGCGTTTGCTAATGAAATCTAATCTTTTATCATAAGATTTCATTAACCCACGCTATAAAAAGCTATAAGATTGCACTCAGTATCTTTAGCAATCATTCATCAGTCGCTTCTTTTTGTTTTAATAATACTTGGGAGATCTTCCAGTTACTCATTATTTGAGTCTTAATTATTTACTAAAATCTGTTAATGCTTCAGATATTGAGACATCCCCACTAATAATTTGGAATTCTGTATTTAAAAGATTATCACTAGTTATTACTTCTCTAATAACAGAAGCTACATCTTCACGAGGAATCGTTCCTCTACCTTCGAAGAATGCTCCAACTTCTATTTTATCTGTGGCAGAATCATTTGTTAAACCACCAGGGTGTACAATAGTATATCCAATATCTGCTTGTTTTAAATATTCATCTGCGTAGTGTTTTGCAATCGTGTAAGGCTTCAAATCACCACTTGCATCAAATGCTTGTCTTCTTGAATCGTAAGTTGAGACCATTATATATTGTTTAACATTATTTGCCTCACTCGCTTTAATCGATTTAATTGCACCATCTAAATCAACACTAATTGTCTTGTCGGCACCAGTACTACCACCAGAACCAACTGAAAATACAACTTTATCAAAGCCGTTAATTTTTTCTGTTAAAGTATCAATATCATCTGCTTCAACATCGATTAAAATTGCTTCAACACCTTCTGAGGCTAATGCTTCAACTTGAGATTCTTTTCTAACACCTGCTGTGAATGACTCTCCACGCTCTTTTAATTGTTTAACTAAATATTGCCCTACGCCACCATTTGCTCCAATAACTAATGTACTCATATTTTATAGCCTCCTTAAAAAATTATTAATTAGACTTTACCACTTTTATTTTAATTTGAAACGAAATCTGTTTGGCTTTGACAATTACTGAAAAATACATTAATATATGAACATATATTCATGTATTAAAATCAATAATTAGAAATGAGGGCTTCATTTTGGAAGAATCATTTAACGAACAAACGATTGAGCAAGTAACTGATATCTTCAAGGCGCTTAGTGATGGCAATCGCCTACGTATAATGCATTTATTAATTCAAGGAGAAAGTAGCGTTGGTCATATTGCACATGTATTAGATTTAAGCCAATCTAACGTCTCTCATCAATTACGCATACTTAAACAAGCTCATTTGGTAAAAGGAAATCGAGATGGACAATCTATGATTTATACAATCGATGACACACATGTTACAACATTACTTAAACAAGCAATTCATCATGCTAGTCATAAACAATAATTGAAAGGTGGACGCGAAATATGTCTGAACATCACGGTCACAATCATGCACATGGTCATGTACACACAAATAATAAAAAAATATTACTTATCAGTTTTCTAATTATTGGAACCTTTATGATTATAGAAATTATTGGAGGATTTGTATCAAATAGCTTGGCACTATTATCTGATGGTTTGCACATGTTTAGCGATACAATATCTTTAGGCGTGGCCTTGGTCGCTTTTATATATGCTGAAAAAAATGCTACCAAAAGTAAGACTTTTGGCTACAAGAGATTCGAGATTTTAGCTGCATTATTTAATGGTGTAACACTCTTTATTATCGGCATTGTTATCATAGTAGAAGCAATTAGTCGTTTCTTTAATCCGGAAGACGTTAAGTCAACAGAGATGTTCATAATAAGTGTAATTGGACTTATCGTTAATATCATTGTCGCTTTATTTATGTTTAAAGGCGGTGACACTTCCAATAATATTAATATGCGTGGTGCCTTCCTTCATGTTATGGGTGATTTGTTAGGTTCCGTAGGTGCAATCATCGCTGCTATACTCATATGGACTTTAAATCTAACAATTGCAGATCCTATCGCAAGTATTATCGTCTCTATTCTTATAATAAAAAGTAGCTTAGGTATAACGAAATCTTCCTTAAATATATTAATGGAGGGCACGCCATCTGATGTTAATATGAATGAAGTGATTTCTACAATTACTGAAGAAAACGAAATTGAAAATGTGCATGACTGTCATATATGGACCATTTCTAATGAAATGAATGCATTAAGTTGTCATGCTGTTGTTCCTAGCGATATGTCTGTCGAACAGTGTGAAAATTTACTAGATAAACTAGAACATAAACTTCAACATTTGAACATTCAGCATATGACTATCCAATTAGAAACTATAAACCACAAACATGACAATGACACTCTTTGTTCAGCACATGATACATCAAAGTCTCATCACCATGCACATAGCCATTAATTATTAATCGTATAACAATAAAAAGCTGATAGTTTCCATAAGTTACCTTTCCTTTCAAAGTTAAGACTTTAAGGAATACATACTTAGGTTATAACTATCAGCTTTTTTATAATCGTAATTATAAAAATTTATCAAAAATAAGTTTTTTGGCAGGAACTTGCTTCTCATCGAACCCTCTAATAAATTCTTCATTATCGTATGGTACTTTCACACGTTCAAATGAAAATTCATTTTCATCTACAGTTACAATTCCATAAACTGCATACGCACCGTTATTTAAACCGACAGAACCAGGATTAAAATAAACTGTTGATTTATCATCAAATAAGTGCACCGTATGATTATGTCCAAAGACAATTAAATTGGCATCTTTATCTTCAAAAAGTTCTTTCATGTTCTCTTCGTTTGGTTCAACAATTGGGCTGAATGGTTGCCCATCAATTGGTGTAGTTAATTGATTATTAGGAATTTCGTAATGAATAAATAATACTTTCTTATGGCAAAATGTTTTCTCAATAACACGAGGTAACTCATTTAATCTGTCATAGTAATCTTCATCTAAATGACTTTCTATCCATTGATGATGTTCATAGAATTTATCTTTTAAGTCTTCAGGATAAGGTGTACCGTTTACAATTGACATTACCGCTTCATCATGATTACCTGCAATGATTTCCATATCATCTCTATCAAAGATTTCATCAAGTACTTTATTCGTTTCATGTCCAACACCAATATTATCACCTAGGTTAAATATTTTATTGATATCTTCTCTTCTATCAATATCATCCAAAACAGTTTCTAATGCATCAAAATTACCATGAACATCAGTTATAATTGCAAATTTCATGATGATATCTCCTTTCAACTTTTTCTCATTAGGACATTTTAACATTTTATATCGATTTTGTTACCTATTTATTTTAAAATCTTCAAATTTTTGATATCGTATGCTTATGACGAAAAAGGAGTGCTTAAAATTTGTTTAATTTCCATAAATTAGCATTACAAAATGCAAAACCCCAAAATGCTAAAGTATTACTGTTTACAATCGTAAGTTTTATAATACTATTCGCTTTAACTATTTTAACGTTTATGCCATTACAACCAGCTATTTATAAGTTAATGATGTCAATGGCTATGCAACAATCTGTGGTTGGTCCAATATTTGGAATCGTCCTTGCAATACTTGTACCTATACTAGTATTTTTATTTGTAGGCTATCCATTAATTGCTGGAACTATCTACACTATAGACAAAGCATTAAATAAAGACAAGGTTAATTTTAAAGATTTATTTTCAGTGTTCGCAAAAGGTAGATATCTAAAAGCACTAAAACTTTCATTAATTACGGTATTGTTTATCATTATCGGATTAGTGTTAGGAGAATTGATCGCTCAATTGCTTCAATTAGGAATCATTCAATTGTATCAAGCAATACAAGGTCCACTCAGCAATTCAGATCACGCTCTTGGATATTCACTAACGTTCCAAATAATTGCCGGAACTTTAACACTTTTCATTAAATCATTTATTTATTGGCTTTTAGCTATAATTATAATTAACTATACTGTAGCATTTATTAAAGACCCTAAAAATGGCGCATGGAATTCCGTAAAACGCGGATTTAAAGGCATTAAAAATGGCCAAAGAACATGGTTTAAATTCTACATTGGTTTATTACTATTAAACTTAATTGTTATTATCTTAGCTAGCCCAGTCAGCCAATTGATTTCCATCTTAACTGGTGGTATTTCTCAAAATATGGCTACAATTTTAATTTATATTGTCCATATTATTGTTATCATTGTAAGATTAGCTGTTTATTATACAAATATGCTAGCTATCATTCAATATTACAACCGTAATGGTGAGCCAACTAATCATAATAAATCAAAAAAAGGTAAGAAAAAGAACGCAAATATTACAGATAATCAAGACTCAAAAGTGAATAGTAGTGTAACTAATACTACTGAAAAAGCAAAATCAAATATAGATCAAAAATCAGATCAACTTCAAGATAAAGCAAACGATGAAACAAAAAATTTAAAAAACAATTTAAATCAATCTGATAAATAACTTTTCATACAAAATTAAAGGAAGGGAGTGGGACAGAAATCAAATTTTCTAATATAGATTTCGTAATCCCATCCTAGCAAGGGTGACTAGGATTGAAAAAGCTTGATATAATCGCATTTTCAATTCAGTCACCTACTGCCAAATTGAAAACGAGCCTGAGACATCTATTTATGTCCCAGGCTCTTCTTTTTTGTCTTTAAAAATTTATTTATATAAACAATTAAGCAAAATATATTAAAAACTTTTACTTTAAAAAATGTTTTTTTAAGTAGTGTGCTGCACCATTTTCTTCATTTGTATATGTTGTAACATCCATTGTTAGCTCTTTAATTTCTGGTCTAGCATTTTTCATAGCTACCGTATAATGACCAAAAGCAAACATCGCTCGATCATTATCACTATCACCAATAACTAGTGTTTCTTCTTGTTTGATGCCGAAATGTTCTATCATTTCTTTAATACCTGTACCTTTATCAATTTGATAAGCCATCGTCTCTGCATTATAACGAGATGAATTGGATACACTAATTTTTAAATCTTGTTGTTCTTCAATCAACTGATTACGGAAGTTTGTTATTTTGTCATAATTTGGTGAAAATAAATATATTTTTGAAAACGTCGTATCAGGAATTACCGTTGCCCAATCTACTTTGTCTTTAAGTGACGCTTTTCTAGAAGTCCATTCTGAGACACCTACATTACCTGGTGGTGTTTCTGCATTAAATAGTGCAGTTGCCCATGATTGATCTTCTTTAAGTACAATACGGTTACCTTCAAATGGAAAAACTTCATAATAAATCTCTTGTTGTTGAGCACGTTTCACAATGTCATTGACAGTAGTAAACGATAAGCTATGAGTAAATAATTCTTCACCGTTAATCATTCCTAACGTACCGTTTGAACTAATAATGCCATCTACTTCAAATGATGACGGAACTAAGTAATGAATTTCATTATGAGCACGTCCAGTAGCCAAAAAGACTTTATATCCGTTTTCCCTTAATTGATGTATTACATCGGTCGTTTCCAGATCAACTTGGTTGTCTTTATGTAAAATTGTACCATCCATATCTAAAAATATCGCTTTAACATTCTTCATTTATAAAAGCCCTCCATCACATATTATCATTTTAAATTATGTCACTATCTAAAGTTTTAAGCAATGTACTAACGCTTCAAAAATAATGAATAACGTTCATTTTGATGTAACACATTCACCCTACGATTAAAAAAATCACTTAATGTATCGCTATCTAATACACTTTTTATTTCACCTTGTTTATAACACGTACCATCTTTTAATAAAAATCCTTTTTGTATATCTTTTGTAATTTCTTCAACAAAGTGTGTAACATATATAACTGATAATTCAGGTTGCCGTTGATATAATTGTTCAAGCGCATCTAACAAATCTTCACGAGCAATAAAATCTAAACCTGAAGCAGGTTCATCTAGAATAAGTAACTTAGGGTTCCCCATCAACGCTCGCGCAATAAGTACTTTTTGACGTTCACCTGTGGATAAATAACCATAATACTGTGATTCAAATTCACCCATACCCATCTGTGCTAAATAATGACGTGCCATTTCAACATGGTGGGCTTCTACTTCTTTAAAAATACCAATCGATTTAAAGATTCCACTAATTACTACATCACGTACAGTTTCTCCATCTTGAAAACGTTCCATTAAACTACTAGACACAAAGCCAATCTTATTGCGCACTTCGTCTGCTGAATATCCAATTTTACCGGGTTGCATACCAAAAAGCGTTAATTCCCCAGATGTATTTGGTTCATAAGCATTTAAGATATTAAGCAATGTCGTTTTCCCTGCACCATTGAGTCCATAAAGCATCCACTTCTCGCCTTCGTTGATACGCCAACTTATATTTTTTATTATTTCTTTCCCCTGTTTTCTACGTGCAATGTTTTTTATATCAATAAGCATATGATATCCCCCTCCGATACGTAATTATATATATTAGAATACTAAACGTCGTTTCTAAATATTTTATTTAAAGATTTTCCTTTTGCTAATTCATCGATCATTTTATCTAAATACCTTATTTCTTTCATTATTGAATTTTCCATTTCTTCAATACGAATACCACAAATTACACCTGTTATCTTAGTTCTATTTGGATTTAATTTTGGTGCCTGGCTAATGAAAGTTTCATAATCTGTACCGTCTTTGATTAATTGATTTATTTGTGATTGCGAGTAGCCTGTCATCCATTGAATGACTTCATCCGCTTCTTCTTTTGTTCGACCTTTTTTCTCAACTTTTTTTATTAAATGTGGATATATCGAAGCAAACGACATTGCATAAATTTTAGGCTTTGACATCAATACATCCCTCCTTTAACTTGATACAATCATATACCGTCTTAATTAGAATAATAAAGTCTTAACATATTTAAAAATATTTTGATTCTAATCATTTTCAAATGAATGCTACTCATATTAATTTTTAATAATAAGTTCATTGCTTCATATTCTTGTTCTGCTAGTTTATCTAGTATCGTCGAAGCTTCATTTAAAAATGTCTTGCTTTGTGTTAGCCCTACCTTTTTTATCAGTTCAATAACATTTTCCCAGTTTATAACTATATCTTTAAACATATGGTAGGCTTGTGTCAAAGCATCATCTTCAATCAATAACTGTGCTTCTTTCAAAAATGATTTGTACATTTTCCTAAACAATGCACCACCAGTCCCCCGATTTTCCATTAAATTAGCTACAAGCAATAAATCAGCTTCAATATTAGTACTTCTTTCAAACCAGGTTTTTACTTTTTTCACTTGTCTTCTTTATCCACTTATATCCTATATTCTTTATTGGCGGATTTAAATAATCATTCGCATTATTTTGTATAGCTGTTAAAACGACTGTTCTCATATCCGGCATTGATGTCACTTGCTTAATTGTATATGAAAGGTTCTTAGATGACATTGGCCCTTTAGCATTCCTAGCTTGTTCTATACTATTTAGTGTTGTTCTAACATTACTTCCCTGCTGTTTCGTATCAATTAAATAGCGTATAAATCATCATAATCATACATTGCTACATAATGACCTGCGAAATGCACTTTGCTAGAAAAATAATCTAAATAATAACTATCTAATTTCAAACCAACTGGCTGGCCAGCGTCAATTACCTTTTTGACATTTTGCCATGCCTTTTTAATTGATGTAGTTTCTTCTAAATGGATTTCCAAATTTAAATTTTTCACGATGTTTTTTGTTAAGTAATCTGGTTTAATACGCCCACCAAGAAAAGGGAATTCCATATTTTTCATATCCCAATAAATCTAGCCAAGCCCCTCTCCAATACCAAATAACATAGGTTCTGACAACTCTATATTTATAAACTTTAGTAGCGTTCCAGTTGCCGTAGTTTCACAATGCTCACCTGTTAAATAATTTATATTATTTTCTTTCATTTCAATTCTATCATTTTGACAAATGATATTTAACAATTAAATTGATGTACTAATATTATGACATTTGATGAAACTTATAAATAAAAAAAGACTTACCACTAGCGATAAAATGCTAATGATAAGTCCTTATATTAATGACAAAGTATAAAGTTTGCCACATTTAATTTAGATTGATTTATTCAACTGTAACTGATTTTGCTAAGTTACGTGGTTTATCTACATCTAAGTCTCTGTGCAATGCAGCGTAATATGAAATTAACTGTAATGCTACTACTGAAACAAGTGGTGTCAATAATTCATGTACATGAGGAATCACATATGAATCACCATCTTTATTCAAGCCATCCATTGAAATAATACATGGATTTGCGCCACGTGCAACTACCTCTTTTACGTTACCACGGATAGATAAGTTTACTTTTTCTTGCGTAGCTAACGCAATAATAGGAGTGCCTTCTTCAATTAATGCAATTGTTCCGTGTTTCAGTTCTCCACCAGCAAAACCTTCAGCTTGGATATATGAAATTTCTTTAAGTTTTAATGCACCTTCTAAACTTACATTATAGTCCCCTGTGCGACCAATAAAGAATGCATTACGTGTAGTTCTTAAGAAATCAGTAGCAATTTGTTCCATAATATCTGCATCATCAACAATTGATTCGATAGCAGTTGTAACTTTTGCTAATTCACGTAATAAACTTACTTCTACATCTCTGCCGTGTTCTCTCGCAACGATTTGTGACAGAATAGATAATACTGCAATTTGTGCTGTATAAGCTTTTGTAGACGCTACTGCGATTTCAGGACCAGCATGTAACAGTAACGTATGATTAGATTCACGTGATAACGTAGAACCTGGCACGTTAGTGATAGTTAAAGACTTGTGTCCTAAACGATTTGTTTCAACTAATACTGCACGACTGTCTGCTGTTTCCCCTGATTGAGAAATATAGATGAATAATGGTTTTTCAGAAAGTAACGGTGTATTATATACAAACTCTGAAGAAACATGTACTTCTGTAGGTACACCGGCCCATTTTTCAATGAACTCTTTACCAACAAGCCCAGCATGATAACTTGTACCTGCTGCGATTATATAAATACGATCAGCTTCAGCTACATCTTTAATCACTTCTGAATCCATCTTCAAGTTACCTTCTTCGTCTTGGTACTCTTGAATGATACGACGCATAACTGCTGGTTGTTCATGAATTTCTTTTAACATATAGTGGTCGTATACGCCTTTTTCCGCATCAGCTGCATCAATTTGTGCTGTATAAGCTTCTCTTTCTTGAACGTTGCCATCTTGGTCTTTAATGATTACTTCATCGCGTTTAACTATAACAATTTCATGGTCATGAATTTCTTTATAACGATTAGTAGCTTGTAACATTGCAATTGCATCTGACGCAATTACATTGAAACCATCACCAACACCAATTAATAACGGTGATTTATTTTTAGCAACATAAATTGTATCTCTATCTTCATTATCAATCAGTCCTAAAGCATATGAACCGTCTAATAAAGATACAACTTTTGTAAATGCTTCTTCACTAGTTAGCCCAGTATTTGAAAAATATTCAACTAATTGTACTATAACTTCTGTATCTGTTTCTGAAATGAAAGTAATGTCACTTAAGTATTCATTTTTTAGTTCTTCATAGTTTTCAATTACTCCATTATGAACTAATGTAAAGCGTTCAGTTGCAGACTGATGTGGGTGTGAGTTTTCATGATTTGGTACACCATGTGTTGCCCAACGTGTATGACCAATTCCCACATTACCGTCAGTATCTTCGCCATCTGCAACTTTTCTTAATTCTGCAATACGACCTTTTGATTTGAATACTGATGTGCCCTCATTATTAACGATTGCAACACCTGCTGAGTCATAACCTCTGTATTCTAATTTTTCTAATCCTTTTAATAATAATTCTTTCGCATTATCTTGACCGATATAGCCGACAATTCCACACATATAAATTTCCTCCAATGTAATGGCAATGAGACAATTGAACGTCTAGCGCATACGAACTTGTTCAATATATTTAAAACCCTTATAGACAGACTAATCCCTATTTAAATCAATAGTACTAGGTCTTGTGATAATAATGGTTATCTCAATCACCTTATAATAATAGTTATTTAATTTTGGCTATCTTATTAACTTTGTGCACTAGGTTGCCCTAATGTTTTCCTTAATAAGTTCACGAATGAGCCACATCCGGGATAGCATCCGCCGATGGTTCGATAACTATCCTCCTCGTCTACAAACTTCGATCAACATACCTATTAAGCTTTCTGTTTTAAAACTTAAATTATTAATACGTAACCTCATCGCTTGTACAGGCGCTATAATTGACTAAAACTCTATCTTTCCTCCTTCCTCTCAATAACATTAATTGTACAATGTTATTCATCTGTAATGCAAACAATTTATTAACAATATATTTACAAACACACAAATAAAGTTGAGCATTAGTTAAAAGTATCGTGCTTTCTTTGATATCAATAATTCTTCCTTAGCATAAATGAACATAACCTAAGTACTTGCATTAACTATATGATCTATAACATAATCTCCTATATTCATAACTTATTTAATCATTGTTTATGCTATTTCTTAGTTCTAAAGAAGGCAGTAATAGTAATTTCTACATTGTCATAATTGTCAAAGACTGTGTGACAAATTTGAAATTACTTTATATTGTTTAATTCATTACTGCCACCTACAATTAAGTTATAAATAAAAAGAGAAAAAGAGGTGCAATAATATGTCACAAACAGAGACTAAAGAAAATAATGGGATTGGTCGTAAGGTACAGGCGTTCGGATCATTTTTAAGTAGTATGATTATGCCGAACATCGGTGCTTTTATCGCATGGGGCTTCATCGCAGCTATATTTATAGATGGCGGTTGGTGGCCAAATAAAGATTTAAGCCAATTAGCTGGGCCTATGATTTCATATTTAATACCATTACTAATTGCTTATAGTGGTGGACGTTTAATACATGAAATGCGTGGGGGTATTATCGCAGCTGTAGCAACTATGGGTGTAATCGTTGCTTTACCTGACACGCCAATGTTACTTGGCGCTATGATTATGGGGCCGCTCGTTGGTTGGCTAATGAAGAAAACCGATGAATTTATACAACCAAGAACGCCACAAGGGTTTGAGATGTTATTCAATAACTTCTCAGCTGGTATTTTAGGTTTTATTATGACAATTGTTGGATTTAAAATATTAGCTCCAATAATGGAATTTATTATGCATGTTTTATCTTTAGCTGTAGAAGCTTTAGTGCATGCACATTTATTACCACTAGTAAGTATTATTGTAGAACCTGCTAAAATTGTATTCTTAAATAATGCAATTAACCACGGTGTGTTTACACCACTTGGTGCAGACCAAGCATCTTCTGCAGGACAATCAATACTATACACGATAGAATCTAACCCTGGCCCAGGTCTGGGAATCTTAGTCGCTTATATGATTTTCGGTACTGGGACAGCTAAAGCAACATCATATGGTGCTGGTATTATCCACTTCTTAGGTGGAATTCACGAAATTTACTTCCCATACGTGTTAATGCGTCCTTTATTATTCATAGCTGTAATTTTAGGTGGTATGACAGGTGTAGCAACATATTCTCTACTTGATTTTGGATTCAAGAGTCCCGCTTCGCCAGGGTCATTTATCGTTTATATGTTAAACGCGCCTAAGGGCGAATTTTTACACATGGTAATCGGTGTACTTCTTGCAGCAATTGTTTCATTTATCGTTGCTGCGATTATTTTAAAATTCACAAAAGAGCCCGAAGAAGACCTAGAGGCTGCTACTGAAAAAATGGAAGCTTCAAAAGGGAAAAAATCAAGTGTATCTTCTAAGTTAAAAGGGAATGAAGATAGTAATACAACTTCAACAGCTAGTGTTGCTACTGCAACCACTGCTGATACAGATAGTACAGACACGCAATCTGAAGAAGATTTACTAGACAATTACGATACTGAAAATGTAGATGCTCATGATTATAGTAAAGTAAACCATGTAATATTCGCTTGTGATGCTGGTATGGGATCAAGCGCTATGGGAGCAAGCATGCTACGTAATAAATTTAAAAAAGCTGATATACAAGACGTAGATGTAACAAATACTGCAATCAATCAATTACCAAGCGATGCACAACTCGTTATTACACAAAAGAAACTTACTGATAGAGCGATTAAACAAGTACCAAATGCAATTCATATATCAGTTGATAATTTCTTAAATTCACCTAGATATGATGAATTACTTGAAAATCTTAAATAATTAAACAATCACTATATAGAACAATACTGGAGGGTATGGCTATGTTTTTGAGTACACGTGAAAAGGAAATTATCGAAATGTTAATTAAATATCACGGTCAATATGTCACTATTTATGACATTGCTCAACATCTAGCTGTATCCTCTCGTACTATTCATAGGGAATTAAAATCTATTGAATCGTTTTTATCGACATTTGATATCGAGCTTGAAAGAGTTACCAAAAAAGGTATACAACTGAAAACGACGGAGATGGCGTTAAATTCACTAAAACATGCATTATTAAACGAAAATACAATAGATTTATCACAAGAAGAACAAAAAGTAATCATTTTATATGCATTGATTCAAACAACTACTCCTATTAAACAATACGTTTTAGCACAAGAAATCGGTGTCTCTAACCAAACAATGACAAAACTTTTAGATGAATTAGATACAGAACTTGATCAATACCAATTAACACTACAAAAAAAACGTGGTGAAGGTATTCAATTACATGGTGCAGAATCAAAAAAACGTGAACTATTAAGCCAGTTGATGGTCAATAATCTAAACAGCACCAGTGTCTATTCAGTTATTGAAAATCATTTCGTATATCAATCTATTAACCAGTCACAATTGGCAATGGTTGATATGGACAAAATATTTCAAATTGAACGTATTTTAATGGATCACTTGGGACAACTTCCCTACTCTTTAACAGAATCAAGTTATTTAACCTTAACTGTACACATTGTCTTAAGTATTGAACGAATGCTTAATAATCAATACGTAGCTTTAAATGACGAAATTTATAACAGTGTTAAAGATTCATTTGAACACGAAGTAGCAAAAGCACTTGCCTTACACCTTGAACATATTTATGGTGTCCAGTTTAACCAAGCTGAAGTGACTTTTATCACTATTCACCTTAGAGGTGCGAAACGTAAAGAATCTGCCGAAGTATTTAAAGATAGTAAAGACGAATCAAAGATTGAGAAATTTATTCATTCTGTTTCACACTTTTCTCAACAATCGTTCAAAGATTTTAAAACGCTTAGCGAAGGATTAAAATTGCATATTATACCAGCGATTAACCGTTTGAACGCTAATATTGAAACTTATAATCCATTAACGGAAATGATTCAACATAAGTACCCACGGCTATTTGAAAGTGTTCATCGTGCTTTACTACAAACTTGGCCAAATTTTAATTTTCCAGATAGTGAAATTGCATTTATTGTGCTTCATTTTGGTGGTGCTTTACAAAATCAAAACAGCGCCTTTTACAATGTACTTGTAGTATGTAGTAGTGGTATTGGAACCAGTAGATTACTAGCAACACGGTTACAGCAAACATTTAGTGATATACAAAATACTACTCAAGCCTCAGTTGGTGATTTAAATGATATTGATGCTACACAATTTGATGCGATTATTTCCACTGTAGATTTAGATATCGCCTTACCATATATTACGGTGAACCCTTTACTGCCTGACGCAGATGTAAATCACGTATCAGCCTTTTTAAACACACAGCACAAACAACCAAATATTCAAACCTATGAAACGAATAATGGTAATATTCTAAATCCTGAAGAAAAATTAACATACATCAGAAAAGGACTAGAAATAATTGATTCTGTAAATGTCGATTATACTTCAGTTTCGAACTGGACAACTTATTTAACCAACACATTATTGGACCATCAAATCATCACAGAAGGTCAGTCATTCGCTGAACTGATTAAGCAACACATGGATCGACAAGGGTTTGTCTTAGACCCTTATCCAATCGCAATCCCTCATTTAAAAAGTGAAATTATTAAGAAACCTTTTATATTAATAACCATTTTAAATGAGCCTATTTTGCTTAATAGTAATCAAAATGACAATCTTTCCGTGAGATATTTGTTAAGCATGTTCGTCCCCCCTGATGATACAATGGCACAACTTGTAAGTGATATCTCAGGAAAATTGGTCGAGCATCTAGATAATATTGATGGATTTATGGAGCAACCAGAACAACTTCAAGCGTTACTTAAGCAAAGTTATCTTATGCAATTACAAAAATTATTAAATATGGAGTGAAGCAAAATGAGCGAGTTATTTAGCAATGAAAACATTTTTATCAACCAAACAGTTAAAGATCAAAACGAAGCAATTGAAAAAGCAGGACAAGCTTTAGTATCAAGTGGTGCTGTAACAGAAGCGTATATACAAGCAATGAAAGATCGCGAGCAAGTAGTAACAACATTTATGGGCAATGGCTTAGCTATCCCTCACGGTACAGATGAAGCTAAAGCTAGTGTTTTAAAATCAGGTTTAACTTTAATTCAAATACCTGAGGGCGTTGACTGGGATGGCGAAGTTGTTAAAGTTGTCGTAGGTATTGCAGGTAAAGATGGTGAACATTTAGACTTACTTTCTAAAATAGCTATTACGTTTAGCGAAGAAGAAAACGTAGAACGCATTATTCAAGCTTCATCAGCAGAAGAAATTAAACAAGTCTTTGAGGAGGCTGACGCATAATGAAAGCCTTACATTTTGGTGCTGGAAATATAGGTAGAGGTTTTATCGGTTACATTCTTGCTGATAATGATATAAAAGTAACTTTTGCAGATGTTAATGCTGAAATCATCACTGCTTTGGATCAAAATCATGAATACGATGTCATTTTAGCTGATGAAGCTAAAACAACAACACGTGTGCATAATGTAGATGCAATCAACTCTGGTGCCCCGTCAGAAAGTTTAAAACAAGCAGTTTTAGAAGCTGACTTAATTACAACTGCGGTTGGTGTCAACATCTTGCCTATAATTGCAAAATCGTTTGCTCCCTATTTAACAGAAAAAGAAACACCTGTTAATATTGTTGCATGTGAGAATGCAATTATGGCAACCAATACTTTAGAAAAAGCAATTTTAGATATTACAGGTCCACTACCTGAACACATTCATTTTGCTAATTCTGCAGTTGATCGTATTGTTCCATTACAAACTAATGATAACCTTTTAGATGTGGTCGTTGAACCTTTCTATGAATGGGTAATAGAGAAAGACGCTTGGTTTGGTCCAGAACTTAATCATATTAAATATGTAGATAATTTAACTCCTTACATTGAGCGTAAGTTACTTACAGTGAATACTGGTCATGCTTACCTTGCTTATGCAGGTAGATATTTTGGACAACCAACTATTCTAGATGCAGTTAACGATACAGACATTAAACATGATTTAGAACGTGTTCTTAAAGAAACCAGTCAATACATTACCAAACAGTTTGATTTTAACGAAAACGAACAAGCTCAATATGTCCAAAAAATTATTGAGCGTTTTAAAAATCCAAACTTATCTGATGAAGTTACACGTGTAGGACGAGGTACAATGCGTAAAATCGGGCCACAAGATAGAATCATTAAACCGTTAAATTATTTATATCAAAATAATTTAAAACATGATGCATTAGTTAAAACTGCTGCTTTATTATTAAAATATGATGATACAAATGATCAAGAAACAGTAGAAAAAAATGATTATATTCAAGAACATGGTCTTGAAGCATTCTTAAAAGAATTTGCTAAAACAGATGAACAATTAACTCAAGAAATCGTTCAAGCATACAATGTATTATAAATGTAATAAGGCGTCGCTATTAAAATAGCAACGGTTCAGAACATGAACAAACCTTAGGTGGTACTTGAACTGCCCCCAAATAACGGGAATAAAATAAAAACACTTTCGTTGAATTCATTTAAAATGAATCATACGGAGGTGTTTTTTCTATGAAAATAATGTCTTATTCAATAGAAACAAAATATAAAACTATTGAAATGAAAGAAGCTGGATATACTGTAAAAGAAATTATAGAAGCATTAAATATTAAAAACAGCACACAGGTAAAAACTTGGTGGTGATGATATAAAAATGGCGAAACTTATAGGTTTTATCAACAAAGAGCCAAGCAATATGCTTATGACAAAGGAGTGGAATAATTATCAGAAGTAGAATAATTAAAGTTAGATAACAGGACCAAAGTTTAGTTAATGATACATTAAATCTAATTGATATACCTGAGGGTTGCATACTACATAGTGACCAAGGTAGTGTTTACACGTCGTATTGTTTACACGTCGTATTCTTACTATCAATTATGCGAAGAAAAAGGCATTATCAGAAGCATGTCCGGAAAGAGAACACCTGCTGATAATGCCCCGATAGAAAGTTGTCATTCCTCGCCTAAAGTGTGAAACCTTCTACCTCAACAATGAGCTTAATAGCTCTAATCACATTGTGATAGATATTATCGAAAATTACATTAAAAACTATAATAGTAATCGAATTCAACAAAAACTAGACTACTTAGCCCCTATAAAATACAGGAATTAGCAGCCAAGAACATAGAGTTTTTATTAAGTTTCCACTTTAGGGGTTCTGTCCCTACTTCACCTAGGGTTTGTTTATTTATATTTGTATATTTATTTTTCAAAATAGTATGGGTCTTTTAGAGCAAAGTTCTACTTTTATCCATCGAGTTATTCAACATAGTAAACACCACCACTGTTTAATTTATATATACTATACTCTTTTCAGTGTAATATTTGGATCGACTATTGTGGGAAGATCACTAGCCGAATACTTCAGACTTAGGCAGTGTCTCCGGGAAACGTGAATAAAAAAACTGCAAAAAAGTCAAAGAATCTGTCGACAGTCTGAGCTATTGCTTTTTTACATGGTTAAATGTTTATTAATTTATGTTTTAAAACAATAATAATAACCCAGCACATCGTTTTTATATGATGTGCTGGGCGACTTGAATTAAATATTTAGGTCTTGATTATATTTAATTAATAACTATTTATCTAATCCCATTTTATCTTGAACTACATCAGCAATTGTATTGGCAAATCGCTGCGCATCTTCATCAGTTGATGCTTCAACCATTACTCGCACTAATGGTTCTGTTCCAGAAGGTCTTACTAAAATACGACCTTCACCATTCATTTCTACTTCTACTTTAGTCATTATTTCTTGCACATCAATATTCTCTTCCACACGATATTTATCTGTTACACGAACATTAACTAATGATTGTGGATATTTTTTCATTTGACTTGCAAGTTGACTTAAACTTTTACCAGTCATTTTTATAATACTAGCTAGTTGAACACCTGTTAACAAACCGTCTCCAGTCGTATTATAATCCATTAATACAATATGACCTGACTGTTCTCCACCTAAATTGTAGTTACCTCTTCTCATTTCTTCTACAACGTAGCGATCTCCAACTTTAGTTTTGTTAGATTGGATACCTTCATTTTCTAAAGCTTTATAGAACCCTAAGTTACTCATTACAGTAGAAACAATCATATTATTATTTAACTCATGATTTTTGCTCATCGCTTGACCAATAATAAACATAATTTGGTCACCATCGACAATATTACCTTTTTCATCTACTGCAATTAGTCTGTCACCATCACCATCAAAAGCTAAACCAAAGTCACATTCTGATTCGATAACTTCTTTAGCTAATGTTTCAGGATGCGTAGAACCAACATCTTTATTAATATTATAACCATTTGGTTTACAGCCAACTGTCACTGTATCAGCTTCTAAATCACCGAATAAAAACGGTGCTAAAGAAGATGTAGAACCATTTGCCCCATCTAATGCAATCTTCATTCCATCTAAGTTCACATCAACAGTTGATTTTAAATAGCTAATGTATTTTTGTGCACCTTCAAAATAATCAGAATAATGTACAATATCTTCGCCAACAGGTCGAGGTAAATCAGGATTTTCTTGGTCTAATAATTCTTCTATTTCCTGTTCTTGATCATCTGATAATTTGAAGCCATCAGAACCAAAGAATTTAATACCATTGTCTGGAACTGGGTTATGAGAAGCAGATATCATGACACCTAATTCGGCTTCCATTTCTCGTGTTAAATAGGCTACACCTGGCGTTGAAATAACGCCTAAACGCATAACTTCTGCGCCGATGGAAATTAGTCCTGCAATTAAAGCAGATTCTAACATCTCTCCTGAAACACGAGTATCTCTACCAACTAGTACTTTAGGGTGCTTCTCATCTTTATTATGTGCTAAAACATAGCCGCCATAGCGCCCTAGTTTAAACGCAAGTTCAGGTGTTAATTCTTTATTTGCTACTCCCCTTACGCCATCTGTACCAAAATATTTTGCCATTATTTATATCTCCTTTATTTATACAAATCTATTTAACTGTAATTTTAGCTGTAGTACCATTTGGATTAACTTTTGTCACATCTTTAGGTACTTTAAACTTCACATTTTTTTCAGTAGTATCTGAGATATTATCCAAATTTACATTTGCAGTAATTTCATCAATATCTTCTAAGTCATCCTTATTACCATAAATTTCTACTTCTTCATCTTCTAAACTTATATTGTCTAATTCACGATTATTTGATAAGGATCCTACTGCTTTTGTTTTTACTTTAACTTTTTTACTATAATCTTCTACCTTAACGCTCAAGTTTACCTCATTCGGTTGTATTGAAACGTCAATTTTATTAAGATTTCTATCAAATGCAGTAATTTTTGCTACATCTGTAGTATTTTTAGCAATTTTACTCTTGTTTTTATATGTTGCTTTTAAATATGCTATTTTATCAATTTGATCTTGTCCACCAGTCACTTTAACTGTCTCTGGTGAAACGCTTTGCTCACTAATTTTATAGTCTGAATCTAAGTCATTATTACTTACATCCGGTTCTACTTTTAATGTTTTGCTCACACGTTCTTCAAGATTTACAGTGGCCTCTTTCGGTTTAACATTATAATCAATGTCTTTATTCAATCCATTGACCTGGAATTGCGTCGTATGTTTTCCTGCTTTTTCACCACTTAAATCTAAAACTGCTTTAATATTTTCACCATTCTCAGCTTTTAAAACCTGTGATTGAGGACCTGAAATTTCCACATCAACTTTATCAGGCACTTCACTAGCATATAATGATTTATTATTATACTTAACTTGCACCGGAACTTCCTGAATCGTTTCGGAAGACTTTTGGCCTAAGTTATCAGCATTAAATATATTTCCAAACATATTGTTAACTGATAGGAAAAACACAAGGGCTAACACAAGGGCGATTAATCTCAATCCCCATTTACTTTCTAACATATTACTTCACACCTTTCTCATGAAAGTGTGTACCAAACCAATGTTCAGCTAATAATTCTTCAAATGCTTCGTTTGAAATATCTTTTCTTAATTTACCGTCAAAAGTAACAGAAATAGATCCAGTTTCTTCTGAAACGATAACAGTAAAAGCATCTGATACTTCTGATATACCTACTGCAGCTCTATGTCTTGTCCCTAAACTTTTAGCAATTTTAGCGCTATCAGATAACGGCAAATAACTCGCAGCACTAGCAATCTTATTCTCTTGAATTATCATTGCACCATCATGTAATGGTGTGTTTGGTATAAAAACGTTTGTTAATAGTTCTTGTGATATTTCTGAATTCATTGCGATGCCTGTTTCAATATAATCTTGTAACCCTGTTTCATTTTCAAATACAATCAATGCACCTATACGGCGTTTGGCCATATATTGTACTGCCTTTGATACTGAAGATATTAACTTGCCTTCATCACTATTTAAATTCGTTGAATAACGTTTAAATAAGCTACCTCTGCCAAGTTGTTCCAAGGCACGGCGAATTTCTGGTTGGAATATCACGATTAGAGCTAATACCCCCCATTGAATAACTAAATCAAAAAGACGGGATGTAGCTGTTAAGTTCAGCATTTTACTCAATTGTTGACCAATTACTATTACAACAATACCTTTTAATAGTTGAATGGCTTTGGTACCTTTAAAAACTGTAATGAGAAGATAAAGTACATACCATACTATGAGTAAGTCGAGTACACTTGCAATTATTTTAACTGTACTCCAGTTATCAAAAAAGTTGGATAATTCCATAACATCTCCTCCGGTTATCTGTTCCCATGTTATATATTATACCAATCATAACACTAACTGTCATATTTAGTATTTAAATTTTTAGCAAAATCAAAAGGAGCGAAACTGAAATCTTATTTTAAACATAAGATTTCATTATCCCGCCCCAACAAAACTGACTGACACAAAACATGAAAAATACTTTCTGATATCAGTCAGCTATTCCAATATTACATTGTAGCTAAGTACTTAGCTTATTTCTCTATGTTATAGACATAATTTCAACTGAATTATAGTAATGTTTCCCCGAAGAAACTACCTACTAAACCTACTGCTTGCTCTGCCGTGTCATTATTATGATCGATTAGTGGATTAACCTCCACTAAATCCATAGAAGTAATGAGATTAGAATTATGTAACAACTCTAATGCAAAATGACTTTCTCTATACGTTAAACCTCCAAGCACTCTAGTGCCTGTTCCTGGTGTTTCAACAGGATCTAAGGCATCAACATCAAGTGATAGATGAATGCCATCTGTTTTAGGTTTTAAATAAGCTATTGTTTCTTCAATCACTTTTTTAATACCAAATCGGTCAACTTCAGCCATCGTAAATGTTTTAATATTATGTTCTTTTATGTAGCGTCTTTCACCCTCATCTAAATCTCTCATACCAATAAGCACAATATTTTCAGGTTTAACTTTCGGTGAATAATCCGAAATATTAACCAAACGCTCATCACCATCACCTGCAAGCACCCGTAACGGCATGCCATGAATATTTCCTGAAGGTGATTCTTCAGGTACATTTAAGTCACCATGTGCATCATACCAAATAACACCTAAATTCTCATAGTGCTTACTAACACCTGATATAGAACCAATTGCAATTGAATGGTCTCCCCCTAGCACTAATGGAAAATGATTATGTTCAATGCTAGTTGATACAGCATCACTTAACATATTTGATGTTTCTATGATTTCCTCTATATTACGTAAGCCCTCTTGCTCTGAATTAAACTTTTCTAAATCTAATTTAGGTACTGCAATATTACCAGAATCTTTAACAGATAGACCAATTGCTTTAATACGGTCCTCAATTCCAGCATATCGAATCGCATCTGGACCAAGGTTTACCCCTAATTTCCTTTGCCCAAATGTTGCTGGTACTCCAATAATTTCTACTGTTTTATTCATTTTTAAAACCCCTTTGTTGTTATATGTTTCTAGAATAAGCTAAAGACATTAACATTTCAAGCGTTGTTAAAACAGCTTTTCTCTTCATTTCTGCCTTTTTACATATAAAATCAATATAATGATTTATCATTCAAAACAAATCCTTTTAGTATCGATTTTTATTATTTTACTAAACAATAAAATGTATAAATAAAAAAACAAACTTTATTCAAAGTTCTAACTACAATACGGATTTGTACTTCATGCTTATATTATTACTTTATATAAGTGAAATTGAGTAAATAACACAATTATTTATTTTAAAAGTGAAATATAATTTTATACAAAAAAAGCACTTCTCTTGTGAGAAGTGCTTACTAGTGAGCCATAGTGGGCTCGAACCACTGACCCTCTGATTAAAAGTCAGATGCTCTACCAACTGAGCTAATGGCTCTAATGGCTGGGCTAGCTGGATTCGAACCAGCGCGTGATGGAGTCAAAGTCCATTGCCTTACCGCTTGGCTATAGCCCATAAATGGTGGAGGGGGGCAGATTCGAACTGCCGAACCCGAAGGAGCGGATTTACAGTCCGCCGCGTTTAGCCACTTCGCTACCCCTCC
>NZ_ANMR01000001.1 GCF_000338275.1 Staphylococcus xylosus NJ | reverse complement strand
GACTACCATCGGCGCTAAAGAGCTTAACTTCTGTGTTCGGCATGGGAACAGGTGTGACCTCTTTGCCATTGTCACCAGACAAAATAACTTACTCCATTAATGATACATTGTTTATCAATCAATTGCAATAGTCAATTTTACACTATCTTCAAAAAATCTTTAAACAACATTTACTTAAGTTATTCGCTTATGTAATCATCGTTTTTGACGACTTTTATATAATACTACGTTTTCTCATTTGAGTCAATAGCTTTTCAATTTTTTTCTTAAAATATTTATTCTAGTATTTTCGCATGTCCTGTTTTGCTCACTTGCTTAACTCGACTTGAATAATCTTACCACATGAAAACAGCATTTACCATACCTTTTATAGTATATTTTTATATCTTTATAGCATAATTATGCGTAATCGTTTCTTATTACTTAATTTATTTATTAAAATTGTACTTGAAATGGACTTTTATTCATCCCCTCCTATATTAACCGCTTCTTTCAACAATAAAAAAACGACTATCATGTCTTGTCATTATGACGAAACATGATAGTCGTTTTATTTTAAGCTAGAATATTCAAATACATAATTAGTTATATTACTTCTGTCTCATATACGGGAATAATAATACGTCACGGATTGATGCTGAATCAGTAAGTAACATCACTAGTCTATCAATACCTATACCTAAACCACCTGTTGGAGGCATACCGTATTCTAGTGCTTCAATAAAGTCTTCATCCATTTCGTGAGCTTCATCGTTCCCTTGTTCTTTTTCTACTAATTGAGCTTCAAATCTTGCTCTTTGGTCAATAGGGTCGTTTAATTCTGTAAATGCATTACCATGTTCTCTACCTACAATGAATAATTCAAAGCGGTCTGTAAACCTAGGGTCCTCTGGATTTTTCTTAGCTAAAGGAGAAATCTCTATTGGGTGCCCATAAACAAATGTAGGTTGAATTAATGTTTCTTCAACTTTTTGTTCAAAGAATTCATTTAAGATATGACCGTACTTCATATTATTTGTGATTTCTACGCCATGTTCTTTAGCGGCTGTTTTAGCTTCATCATCACTTTGGATGTTAAAGAAATCTACACCTGTCGCTTCTTTAACAGCGTCAGCCATATGGATTCGTTTCCAGTTAGACTCTAAATCAATTGTTTCTTCACCATATGTTACTTTAGCAGTACCTAATACTTTTTCTGAAATATGTCTAATCATATTTTCAGTAATATCCATAATGTCGTGATAGTCAGCATAAGCTTCATATAATTCAATCATTGTAAATTCTGGGTTATGTCTTGTAGACACACCTTCATTTCTAAACACACGACCAATTTCATATACTTTTTCTAAGCCACCGACGATAAGACGTTTCAAATGTAATTCAATTGCAATTCTCATATACAATGTAGCATCTAATGCATTATGATGTGTAACAAATGGACGAGCTGCAGCACCACCAGCTATTTGATGCATCATTGGTGTTTCTACCTCTAAGAATCCTTGAGAATTTAAATAGTTACGCATCTCTTGTAATATTTTACTACGGTTGATAAATGTCTTAGTACTATCTTGGTTTGTAATTAAGTCAAGGTAACGTTGACGATAACGTTGTTCGATATCTTGTAAACCATGGAATTTATCTGGTAACGGACGTAATGCTTTTGTTAAAAGCGTGAACGATTTTGCTTTAACTGATAGTTCACCTGTATTCGTTTTAAACATAACACCTTCAACGCCAACGATGTCACCTAAATCTGAAGAATTCCAAATCTCAAATTGTTCATCGCCTACTTGGTCTTTTCTTACATAAATTTGTATTTGGCCACTTAAATCTTGAACATGAGCAAATCCTGCTTTACCTTTACCACGTTTGGTCATTAAACGCCCTGCTATACTTACATGGCTTTCTTCTTCTTTTTCTTGTAATTCTTCTTTAGAAAATTGATCCCAATCTTCGTGTAATGGGCTAGCCATTGAACTACGGTCGAATTTTTGCCCAAATGGATCAATTCCTAAATCGTATAATTCTTGTAATTTTTGACGGCGAACCTGCATTTGGTCGTTCATTTCTTCTGACATAACTTTCTCTCCTTTATGCTTTTCAATCTTTATACTTTTTCACTGAATCGTCTGTCATCACAATATCACCAATTTTTTGATTAGAATGCGGTTCAATAAAATCAGATGCTATATCATTTAATGGAATCAGAACAAATGAACGTTCTAACATTCTTGGATGCGGAACAATCAAATCTTCTTTTTCAATAATTTTATCTCCAAACAATAAAATATCTACATCTAAAGTTCTTGGGCCCCAGCGTACATCTCTCACACGATGCAATTGTTGTTCTGTTTCCATACATACCTTTAACAAATCTTTTGGCTTCAATAATGTTTGAATTTCAATACATTGATTTAAAAATTGTGGCTGATCAACATAACCTACCGGCTCTGTTTCATATATTGGCGAAACTTTCATGACTTCAATACCATTTTTGTTATTTAAAATGCGTATTGCTTCATCAAGTTGCGTTTCTCTTTCTCCAACATTACTACCTAATCCTAAATACGCATATGTCATTAGTGATTCTCCCTCACTATTTCAACACCTACTCCATTATAATGTCCAGGTATAGGTGGATTTTCTTTAGTGATTCTAACTTTCGTTTCCACTACACGATTATAGTGTGAATTTATACGTTTTGCAATACGTTCAGCCAGATGCTCTAATAAATTTACTGGTTCATCTTCCATAATCGCTTTCACTTCTTCAAAAACTTCTCCATAATGCACAGTGTCTGTAACTTTGTCAGTTTCACCCGCTATGCTAAGATCAACTTTCATAGTGACATCAACAATAAATATTTGTCCAATCTCATTTTCGGCTGGTAACGCGCCATGATAACTATAAAATCTCATACCATTAAGAAATATTGTGTCGCGCATTATCATTCTCCTTTAAGTAATCCATACTTTGTGCTATCCGAGCGTTTAATGCAACGTTATGCACTCTTACGCCTTTAATACCTTTAGTAATACCATATGCTGTTGTACCAGCAGTTGCTTCATCTCGTTCAGTTGGAGTTGTGTCTACACCAATCATTTCCTTAATAAACCTTTTTCTGCTTGTCGCTAACAGCACTGGGTACCCAGTTGCTACAAGTTCATCTAATCGAGACATAACTTCCTTTTCCTCGTCTCTTGTTTTGGCAAAACCAATACCTGGATCAATCCACACTTTATGTTGTAGTATCCCCGCCATTTCAGCTTTGTTTGCTTGTTTTAAAAGATACAACAACATCTCATCGACAACTGATTCTTCTCTATGTCCATCTCCGTTGTGCATTAACACAATTTCACCTTCATATTTCGCGACAATTTCAAATATACGCGGATCATGGTGGCCAGCCCATTGGTCATTAATCATCGTAACACCTAATTTCATAGCCGCTTCTGCTACTTCACTTCTATATGTATCAACTGATAATTGAATACCTGAACGAGTCAAAGCTTCTACCACAGGTACGACACGATCAAGTTCTTCTTCAACGCTCACTTCTTCATAACCCGGTCTCGTAGATACGCCACCAATATCTATGATATCAACGCCCTCTTCTATCATTTTCTCTGCGTGTTCAACAGCCTTTTCAACTGAATTATATTTCCCACCATCAGAAAATGAGTCCGGTGTAACATTTAATATTCCCATAATTTTTGTATGCGTCATAATCATTTTGCTTCCTTTCACATCTAAAATGATTTTCCTATCAAATTATTATCATATTTCTATAATAACGTTATTTTTTATTTTTTTCAGTAACAAGTACTTGAATGACCTGCAAATTTTAATAAATCAAAATAAACTTATATCTAAAGTGAAGTGTTTAATTCAATCACCACATTAAAAAACCGGCACACATAATTATGTGACCGGTTATCAATATAGTTCAATGATTAATCGTCAAATGCGAATAATGGTGTTGATAAGTAACGTTCACCATTACTTGGTAATACAGTGACAACTGTTTTACCTGCACCTAGGTTTTTAGCCTTTTCAATGGCTGCATGAATCGCTGCACCTGAAGAAATACCACATAAGATACCTTCTTCTTTAGCAACTTTACGTGCCATTTCCATAGCTGTTTCGTTACCTACTTGAATAATTTCATCGTAGATATTTTCATCTAAAGTATCTGGAATAAATCCTGCACCTAAACCTTGTAGTTTATGAGGACCAGGCTCTCCACCACTTAATACCGGAGAGTCTTCTGGTTCAATTGCTACAAGATTAATATTTGGGTACTGCTCTTTTAACACTTTGCCTGCGCCACTTAATGTTCCACCAGTGCCGACACCAGCTAAGAATGAATCAATTGTTTTACCTTCAAATTGTTCAACTAATTCTGGTCCAGTTGTTAATTCGTGTACACGAGGGTTAGCTGGATTTTCGAATTGTTGTGGTTCAAAGTAACCAAACTCTTCTTTCAATTCTTTAGCTTTCTTGATTGCACCTTTCATAGCTTCTGAACCAGGTGTTAATACTAACTCTGCGCCGTATGCTTTTAATAAGTTACGACGTTCTTGGCTCATCGTTTCAGGCATTGTAAATACAGCTTTATAGCCTTTAGCTGCACAAACAAATGCTAAACCGATACCAGTATTTCCACTTGTTGGTTCAACGATTGTATCGCCAGGCTTAATTTTGCCTTCTTTTTCAGCTTCTTCAATCATAGCTAACGCGATACGGTCTTTTACAGAACCGCCTGGATTTTGATATTCAAGTTTTACATAAACGTCTGCAGCACCTTCCTCTACAACGTTGTTTAATTTAACTACAGGTGTGTTTCCAATCACTTGTACGATATTGTCTACTGGTTTATTTGACATAAGTATTGCTCCTTTTCGTTAAAAAGTTTCCAAACCCTACTTTTTCTCTCGGATATACTTTTATTTTATCAGATTTTTCTGTAAATACAACAATAAAACATTATTTATTTAAATTCCAAGACATTACAATATCAATATTACCCTTTTTACTTAATATTTTCTAATAATTCCTGTAATTCTTCTTCTGAATACGTGTATTTACTTCTACAAAAATGACATTCTGCTTCTGCACCATGATCTACATCGATCATATTTTGAATTTCTGCCTCTCCTAAACCTTTAATCGCATTTAAGAATTTATCGTGCCCACAATTACATTCAAATTGTGCCGGAAGATTTTCTAGTATTTGTACGTTGTCTTCGCCAAGAATTTCAAATAAAAGTTCTTCTGGTGATAAACCTTGATCAATTAATTTAGATACCGGAGTCATATTATTAATGGCATTTTCTAATTGATTAATCGTTTCATCTTCTGCTCCTGGCATTACTTGGATTAAAAATCCACCTGATGCTTTAATTGAATTATCAGGGTTAACGAGTACACCAAGACCTACCGATGAAGGAACTTGTTCACTTTTAGCAAAATAGTATGTGAAATCGTCACCTAACTCACCTGAAACTATCGGACTTGAACCCGAGAAATAATCTTTTAGTCCTACGTCTTTAACTACAGTTAATGACCCATTTGTTCCAACTGCTCTGCTAACATCTAATTTGCCACTTTCGTTTAATGGGAAATGTGTTTGAGGGTTAGTGACATAACCTCTTACATTTCCTTTCGCATCAGCATCAGCAATAATTTTACCTATTGGCCCTTGACCATCTACTGTTACTGTTAATTTTTGTTCACCTTTCAACATAGCACCCATCATTAATGTTGCTGTCATTGTACGACCAAGCGCAGCTGATGCAGTTGGCCAAGTATAATGTCTTGTCTGTGCTTCCTGAACGCTTTCAGTTGTCAAAGCACTGTACGCACGGATCTGCCCTCCAAACGCTAAAGCTTTAACTATATAATCATTAGTCATTTTTAAGATTGCTCCTTTACTTTTAATTAATTTTTGTCATATATCGGCTTATTTTGTCAATTTCTCTTCTATTAACGCAACTTATTTTAATATTTCTTGGTGAAAATTACTAACTATTTGTTTGACTACATACTTGTCATTAAATAACGATTGCTTAGATGGATATTTAAACTATAAACAAAAGACTTCTTTCTACTATTCATGTTGATAGCAGAAAGAAGTCTTGGTTTTATTTCTTAGTTTCGATTGCTTGGGTCATTAGGATCACTTGGATTGCTTGGTTTATCAATATTTGGTGATTGTTCATGACCTGTCTCTTCTGTGTCTTTATCTTCTTGCTCTTGTTCATCATCGTTATCTTTTTCTGATTGCTCTTTACGAACTTCATCATATGATTTTCCGTATTTACCTTTTTCAAAATCTTTATCTTCGTTTTCGACAACTTTTGCACCATCGTAATCGACTTCAGGCAATACACCGTCATAGAATAATGAACGTATCTGTTCAGCAACTAACGTCTCTTCTGTTAATAATGATTCAGCGATTAAATTCAACTGAGTTTTGTGCTCTAACAAGATATCTTTACAACGCTCATATTGTTCTTTAATAATACGTTGTACTTCTTTATCAATTTCGTAAGCAATTTGTCCTGAATATTCTGGATCACCTTGCATGTCTTTACCTAAGAACACTTGTCCATTACTACTACTTGAGAATTGAACCGTACCAAGTTTTTTACTCATACCATACTCAGTAACCATTTGACGTGCAATTTGCGTTGCACGTTCAAAGTCATTAGATGCACCAGTAGATACTTCATTAAAGTTAATATCTTCTGAAACACGTCCACCGAGTAAGCCACAAATTTTATCTAGTAATTCAGGTTCCGTCATTAAGAAACGATCTTGTTTTGGTAACATCATTGCGTAACCACCGGCTTGTCCACGAGGGACAATAGTAACTTTGTGAACTACTTCAGCTTCATCAAGTACCATACCTATAATCGTATGACCCGCTTCGTGATGTGCTACAATGTTACGTTCTTTATCAGAAATAACACGAGATTTCTTAGCAGGGCCTGCAATAACGCGGTCAGTTGCTTCTTCTATATCACGCATATCGATTTTCTTCTTACCTTCACGAACTGCTACTAATGATGCTTCGTTAAGAAGATTTTCTAAATCGGCACCAGAGAAACCAGGTGTTCTTTGGGAAACAGCTTTTAAGTCAACTGTTTCATCAAGTGGTTTGTTCTTAGCATGAACATGTAGTATCGCTTCACGTCCCTTAACATCTGGACGACCTACTTGAATTTGTCTATCAAAACGACCCGGACGTAATAATGCTGGATCTAAAATGTCAGGACGGTTAGTAGCAGCTATCATAATGATGCCTTCGTTTTCACCAAATCCATCCATTTCAACTAATAATTGATTCAATGTTTGTTCACGTTCATCGTGGCCACCGCCGACACCAGCACCACGTTGACGTCCAACTGCATCAATTTCGTCAATGAAAATAATACAAGGCGCATTTTTCTTAGCATTTTCAAATAAATCACGTACACGGCTTGCACCGACACCAACAAACATCTCAACAAAGTCAGAACCACTGATTGAGAAGAATGGTGTACCAGCTTCGCCAGCAACCGCACGTGCAAGTAATGTTTTACCTGTACCAGGAGGACCTACTAATAGAACCCCTTTAGGTATTCTTGAGCCCATTTGTTTAAATTGTTTATTGTCTTTTAAGAAATCGACAATTTCAATTAATTCTTGTTTTTCCTCATCTGCACCAGCTACATCTGAGAAGCGTACACGTTTTTTCTGACTGTCGTACATTTTAGCTTTAGATTTACCAAAGTTCATCATACGACCGCCTCCGCCTCCGCCACCTTGCGCTTGGCTTAGGAAGAAAATAAATAATAACGCAATAATTAATACAGGAATTAATGTTGTTAATATGCTTACAAATACACTTTGTTTTTCTTCTTCTTTAACTGTAAATTTTAATCCATCTTGTTTTTGTGCTGCATTTGTTATTTTTTCAAGCTCTTTATCGTTGTTATATAAAATTGTTGAAGAATAGTCTTCATCATTTTTTGTTTTACCACTTACCATATATACATTTTGTTCAGGCTGTATTTCAAGTGATTTCAAATCACCCTTTTCTAGCTGTTTCACAAATTGGTTATATGTAAGTTGTTTTGGCATATTCCCATTTCCATTTAAAAATGAAAACAGACCAAAAATAATAACGCCAATGATTGCGATAACTAGCACGTTACGAAAGGCTTTCTGCATGCGTCGTTTCCTCCTACTTCAATAATAAAACTAACAAAAATTGTAACATAATGCATAAGTTCAAGGCTAGTATTTCAACTTTTGTACTACGTTTACAATTTCAGACGCTTTATTTTAATTTTTATTTCTTTACTTTTAATTATATTTAAAATGTATTACATGTTAACAAGCCACCATAAATTTATGTATACAATACTTACAAGAGTTTATCTAATTAAGGTCTACTGTATTTACCTACATAAAACGACTTAGACTCATATTATATAATAATTTTCTATTTGGATAAATTGTATTGCTTATTTCGAATAAATTTCTGGTTTAAGCGTACCGATATAAGGTAGATTTCTATAGTTTTCAGCGTAGTCCAAACCATAGCCAACCACAAATTCATCAGGAATTTTCTTACCAACATATTTAGCTTCGATATTTGCTTTACGACGGTTAGGTTTATCAAGCAATGTTACGATTTCAAGCGAATTCACACGTCGAGATTCTAGTAATTCAGTAATCGATTTTAAAGTTGTTCCAGTTTCTAAGATATCTTCTATAATCAAGATGTCTTTATTTTCAATTGAAGAACTTAAATCTTTTAAAATTTGAACCTCTCCTGTAGATTCTGTCCCTCCGTGGTAACTTGAAACATCCATAAAATCTATCGCTAAATGTGTATCAATATATTTAATTAAGTCTGCCATAAACATTACTGACCCTTTTAGTATGCCGATACAAACAAGCGGTTTCCCTTTGTATGCTGCTGTAATTTGTTCACCTAAATCTTTACATATTTGATGAATATCTTCCTCTGATAACAATACTTCTTTTAAATCATCTCTCATTTTTTCATTCCTCTCCCATATTTCGTATACAAATTAAGTCTTTGTATTTACTTTTTAAAAATAATGTTCCAACAGCAATAATTTCATTATCAGCATTAACTATGATTGGCATTTGGTCACGTTCTTGTTGCTCAATTTTATTATCAATCAGCAATCTGCTAACCTTTTTATGCCCTTTCATTCCATTTAATTCAAATTTATCACCATCGTTTCTTGTACGAACTACTAGTGGAAATTCAAATGCAGGAAGATCGTTATTAATGTCAATACTATAGTGACTATAGTTGTAAGTCCCTGATTGATTCATCTTAGCCGGAGAAAGTTTCACGTCATCATTTGCCATTATTATAAATTTATCATAAGCGATGTAAATTATCCATTTATCTGTTGTATATAATGTAGATTGCGCTATATTTTCCTCCATGATTTGAAACCATTGATTATATGTTTTTTCTGTTAAAGAATCGTGCATTGGTAGATTAGCAAGTAATTTATCTAATACGGTCATTTTCACGCTATGTCGCAGTTGTAAAAATTGTTGTCTACAAAAACGATATTGAGCATTATTAACTTCAACAGCACTTTCTATAAAAGCGGTAGCCTCGCTCTCAATAACTAATCGTTGTTCGTCATGCCATTCTTTTAGTTTCAATAACTGCTTGGTCTCTAAGTGTTTATTTTGCTCTATTTCAGGTAAGATGCGGTTTCGAATGTCATTTCTTACATAATGATTTTCTGCATTAGTTGCATCTTCATAAAAAGGAACATCGTAGGCGTGTTGATAATTTCTAATTTCTACTTTAGTTGCTGTCAAAAGCGGTTTACATAAATCGTAGCAACCTCGAGTTGTTAAATAAGACATCCCCAGACTACTTCTAGTAGAACGGCCTGTCATTAACCTGTAAAAAATGGTTTCCAACTGGTCATCTTGATGATGTGCTGTGAGTAGTACATCTGCATTTAAATTCTTCATCATTAAATCAAACCAACGATAACGTTCAAGTCTAGCCTCATTTTCGATACTGTTACCTTTTTTAACAATGTCAGATAAATCCAATTGTTTAACATGTAATGCAATGTTATGGTCAATACAATATTGCTTGAGAAATAATTCTTCTTCATTGGCAATTGGTCTAATATTATGATTCACATGCAAACAGGTCAATTGGGCGTATGTATCTTGCAAGTTTGTAATAAGTTGGTGCAACAACACCATACTATCTATGCCGGTTGATACAGCCAATACGATGTGGTTATCCGAGGACCAACCTTCAGTATTCACTTCCATGCAAACCACCTCCTTACTTGTAGACATTCATTAGACACCCTAGCATAAAATGATAGTGCTCTAATTTTTAACAAAAAAGAGACTGTTTCCTCAAGTAAGAAAACAGTCTTAGATTGTTACGATCAAACTTAATATTGGAATAAATGATTTCACTTTGTCCTCAATGAATCAAGTTAGGTATTTGCGGAACAGTCTCATTATATATTTTTAGCGTCTTGCGCCTTTTCCGCCACGTCTAGATTCTGTTTGACGTTTGATGGAAGTTAATTTATCTTCACTATCTTTCAAGAAATTTGTTAATTTCTTTTCAAAGTCTTCACCTTTTGGTTGAGGTTGTTTGTGATTAGGTTTACTTTGTGGTCTACGCGGACGATCTTTTGCTTTTTTAATAGATAGACTAATTTTTCCATCATCAGCAATTGAAAGCACTTTAACTTCAACTTCATCTCCAACAGATAAGTGGTCTTCTACATTTTCCACGTAATTATCTGCAACTTCACTTATGTGAACTAAGCCACTCTTTCCTTCTGGAAGTTCGACAAAAGCGCCAAACTTTTTAATCCCAGTGACTTTACCTTTAAGCTTGTTTCCTACTTCGATTGACATATTGTAAATAAATCCTCCCGATTTGTTTCGATTTTAACCTTATTATATGCCTGTTTGCATAAATTAACAATGGTATTATGATGCAAAAAAATTTTTTTCATTATTTATCCTCTTTCGAGGATTTCGATTTGGATTCAGACTTGTCCCCTGGCAACTTGAAAATCACTTCTCCATCATTACTTAAATAATAGTCGTCTCTCGCTACTTTCTCTATATAACTTTTATCATTAAGATTATTAAGTTGTTCTTTTAATGCGAGTTCTTCATCTTGTTGTTTTTGATATTTTTGTTCTTTTTGTTGGCGTTCTACAGCATCTTCTTGATTACTTTGCTTTTGAGTGACAAGCATTATACATAAAACAATGATAATAGCGAGTAGAATACCACCAAATAAAGTAATACGTCTACGAACTACGCGTCTTCTCATTTTTTGTTTCTGTTTCTTCTTGTTTTCTGAAGAAGTAAATGTATTACCTATGTTTTCTACTTTTTTACCCAATGCTTGTCACCTCCTCTGTTATTATGATTCACCAATTTTTTCTTCTTTTACAATTTCATACATGCCTTTAGCGTTTTCTTTCGTTGCATGTTCGCTTAAACCTGTCACATTTATAGTTATAATTTTTTGACCAAAACGAATTACAAGTTCGTCTGTAACTTTAACGTCTGTGCCAGCTTTAGCAACTGTACCATTCACTGTAATTCTTCCTTGATCGCTTATCTCTTTTGCTAATGTACGGCGTTTTACCAATCTTGATACTTTAAGATATTTATCAAGTCTCATGATTTATCTCCTCCTCGCTCTAAAAATTGTTTTAAAGCAGCTTCGTCTAACGACATATTTTTGGTTATATCATACAACTTCATAAAATGCTCTGCAAACACTTTTTCGAATTTCACACGTTGTACTTTACCTTCTTCAGCTTTGGCATTTGCCCATATATGTTTTAAATCTTCTTCTGACTCTGCTTGTACTTCACCAAATATATGTGGATGCCTGTGTATCATCTTACTCGTTAAGTTTTGTACTACTTCATTTATATCAAAAAAGCCTTCTTTTTTACCAATACTTGTATGCAAGAGTACTTGTAATAGTATATCACCCAGTTCTTCTATAACATGCCAATCATCTTCGTTATCTATGGCTTCAAAGAGCTCAAATGATTCCTCTAATAAATACCTTTTTAATGTGTTGTGTGTTTGTACTTTATCCCACGGGCAACCATTTTCATTATCAACCAGTTGATCAATAATGCTCGTCGCATAATAAAAATCACTATAATACGTCGCTTCGTCATCAACTTTTTTAATAAATACACTTGTTACATTACTGAATATCATAGCGTGATGATCTAATTCATACAAAGGTGTTTCAATAACATTGGCTCCACTACTTCTAGCGCCATCTACAATATAAACGAGTTGTTCATCATCATATCGCTCCATCAATGTCACTTTTAAATCTCCAGCTGTCATCGGACTATACACTTGCGTTATTAGTGTGTGTGTACGTATATTTAATTGTTGCCTTGTAAGCGATGTAGCATCAAGCAAAGTAAAACCATCATTAGGGTCTACTTTTACTGCTTCAAACACGTCATCTATAAAGCTTTTACCGCCTAATATTTCAACTTGTATATCGTCATATCGCTGTGCATATGCCTCTAATTTTACAGTTGTCGTTTCAGCTACACGAGGATGTCCAGGTACTGTATAAACGATATCATCTTGTTGTGCTGCTTCAATTAATTGCGTCACAATAGTTTGATAGACGTCATCAAATGCTTGATTTTCTTCATAAACATGGTCAAAACTATGGAATTTCATACCTTCATCAGTTAAGGCTTTAATTACTGGGTGCTCTAAAGTTCTTGTATACATTATGGGTTTATTTTTCAAAAATTTGTATATACCTAATGGCAAATCATCGATTCCGTAGTTACCTAATCCAACGATTGTTATCTTCCCTGTCATTATCTTTTCCCTCTCTTCATATGGTATAACTTATCTCCAAATGGTAAATGCTTTAATTCTCTATAACTTAACAAGTTGATGCGCACAATAGCAACAACAATAACTATGACGCCAATACCTGCTGCGATTAGTAATTCTATTAAGCCACTTATCCGTCCATGTTCAGGTATCAACCACATTGTAATTTGAACTGCTACTGAAAGGATAAACATGGTAACAATTAACTTCATCACATATTTACGCATACTTTGAAAAAGATAATATTTTAATACGTGCTTGTGTAATACAATTGTAAATAAAATGAGTGATACTACAGTACTTATACTACCGCCCAATATCAATAATTGCGGTATCAATACTATATTTAGTATCGTTTTACTTACGACCCCCACGCTAAATGCCAATAATACAGGACGCACTTTATTTTTCACTTGTAATAGAGCAATATCCATCATTATGAGTGACACACAAATAACGGTTAACATATATACAGCTAGCGTTATCGTTTGGCTATCATTTTTAAAAAATACACCATTCATAATAGGCATTAAATTAATTAAACCAATACCTGCCGAAACGCTAAACAAGATTGTTATTTTAACAGAGGCATTGGCATATCTATTAATAAGCACCTTATTCTTAACTTTTATTGCATCCGTTAATAAAGGGATTAGTACAAAGCAAAACGTCGTTGTAACGATTAATCCCATTTGAATAAATGATGCACCACGGTCATAGACACCTTTTTGAGAAGTCGCTCGTTGAAAATTCAAACCTGTACTTTGCAACATGTGAAGTACTGTAAAACTATCCACTACTTGCCAAACAATAACAATAAGTTGACTCACCGCAAAGACAAGTATAGCTAAGACAAGTTTGCGCCACTCTGCAAATGGCTTTTGCGCTAATTCATACGTCTTATTTTGTGAATGCTTAAATGGTTTGCATATTACAAGAAAGAGACTCGATGCTAAAAACCCAAATGCCGAACCAATAATTGCTAATGTTCCCGCGGCATAAAGTGACCATTGCTGTGTCATAAATAAAATAATCGCCATAATGATAATACCAACACGTACAATTTGCTCGATTACCTGGGAAATAGCTGGCACATTCATATTTCTCTGTGCTTGATAATAACCTCTAAACACACCCAAAACACCGATAAACAAGAAGCTAAAACTTGATGCTCTAAGCATAGGCGTCAGATTAACATCTCCCATTAACAATGCAACCCACTTTGCACAAAGTAGTAAAATCAAGAAAAAGACTGTGCTTATGAGTTGTATACGCATCATCACATGAATGTACTGCTTAAGATTTCCTTCTGAACCAAATATCTGGGTAACTGCACTAGGTATCGCATTCATCGTTAAAATAACACCTAACGCTACAATCGGATAAACTTGTTGATACGCATATAACCCTTCATCACCCAAAATATTTTGATAAGGTACACGGTAAATTGCACTTAATACTTTGACAACTATAAGAGCCAAAGTAAGCACGACCACTCCATTAAAAGCAGTCGACTTGTCTATCTTAGCTTTCATCAGAAATAACCATACTTTCTTCTAAACATTTTGCTAGGAATTTCAAATTATCAAACCAAGTACTTGTTTTATTTAATGTCACTTTCATTTTACCATCTTGAACGCCTACTTTCATTGTGCGCCCTAATGGTTGAGTTTGTTTAAATAATGTTTCGCCATTGATGTCTGTCGTACCCTTTTCAGATAAATAAATTTCTACCTTTTTACCAATATCCTTGATCAAAGTTACGCCAGCATGCAACGCATGTATTTTAATTTCCATCATTTCTAGAAGTCTTTCAACTTCAACAGGATAATCATTAAAGCGGTCAATTAACTCGTCTTTAACGTCCATTAATTGTGCTTCCGTCTCAATTTTACGTAATTTCTTATAAATTTCTATTTTAGCTTGCTCATTTTGAATGTATTCTGCTGGTAAGTATGCATCAATATTAAGTTCAATCTCAACTTCTGGAGCGTCTTGTTTTTCATCTGTTACGCCACGTTTTTCATTTACTGCTTCTTCTAACATTTGAGAATATAAATCAAATCCTACTGAATCTATAAAGCCATGTTGTTGTTTACCTAATAAATTACCTGCGCCTCGAATGTTTAAATCACGCATCGCAATTTTGAAACCTGAACCTAATTCAGTAAATTCTTTAATTGCTTGTAAACGATCTTCAGCAGTTTCCGACAGTACTTTATTCGTAGGATGCAAGAAATATGCATAACCAATACGGCTTGAACGTCCTACACGTCCTCTTAGTTGATAAAGTTGACTTAATCCAAAGCGATCTGCATCTTCTATAATTAATGTATTCGCATTTGGAACATCTACGCCTGTTTCTATAATAGTCGTAGTTACAATAATGTCATATTCATGATTGATGAAACTCAGCATTGTTTCTTCTAAATCTCTTTCATTCATTTGTCCATGCGCAACACCTATATTGGCATCTGGCATAAGCATTTGTAATTGCTCTCTTTTTTCATATATAGACTGCACTTTATTATATAAATAAAACACCTGTCCATCTCTTGATAATTCTCTTTCTAGAGCTTCCTTAATAAAGTTAGTGTTCTGCTCTAATACATATGTTTGTACTGGGAAGCGGTTCTCTGGTGGCGTTTCAATGACAGACAAATCACGTACGCCTAGCATACTCATGTGTAAAGTACGCGGGATTGGTGTAGCTGTTAGCGTTAGCACATCTACATTATTTTTTAAAGATTTGATTCGTTCTTTATGTCGTACACCAAATCGTTGTTCTTCATCGACAATGAGCAACCCTAAATCTTTATAATGAATATCTTTCCCCAGTAATTTATGTGTTCCTACAATGATATCAACAAAACCTGATTTCAAACCTTCTTTAGTTTCCTTGATTTCTTTTGTTGTTCTAAATCTACTGATTAGCTGCACTTCTATTGGGAAGTCTTGCATGCGTTCGATTAATGTTTCATAGTGCTGTTGTGCTAATATAGTTGTCGGTACTAAAAAAGCAACTTGTTTACCTTCCATTACTGCTTTAAATGCTGCTCTTACAGCCACTTCAGTCTTACCGTAACCAACATCTCCACACAGCAATCTATCCATAGGACGTTCAATTTCCATATCCTTTTTAATCTCTTCAATCGACTTGCTTTGGTCGGGAGTAAGTTCATAAGGAAAGTCAATTTCAAAATCATTTTGTTCAGCTGTATCTGGGCCAAATTGATAACCAACAGACATTTCACGCGCTTTATATAACTCTATTAATTCATCTGCCATATCTTCAACACTTTGTTGAACTTTCGCTTTTGTTTTTTTCCACTCTGTACCACCAAGTTTGTTTAACTTAGGCGTTTTATCTTCTGACGCCACGTATTTTTGCACTTGGTCCATTTGATCAACAGGTACAAATAATTGGTCTGTTCCTTTATATTGAAGTTTAATGTAATCTTTATGCACACCACCAACTTCCAGTGTTTCAACACCTAAGTATCTACCTACACCGTGATGGACATGTACAATATAATCACTTACTTTTAAATCTTGATATGATTTAATTTTTTCGGCGTTTGTTAATGTTTTTTGTTGTTTTGGTTTTTTCTTTTGTTTTGATTTAAATAATTCTCTCTCTGTCACAACCACTAATTGCATGTATGGTAATTCAAAGCCTTCTGATAAACTACCTTCAGTAATGATTGCGCTCCCACCTTCATTACGATGCGTAGGCGTATCAATAAATGTTGGTATATGCATTTCATTGAGCATAGATTGTATACGTTCTTTTTTGACTTCTGTTTCAGCAAGTACAACAACCGTATAATCATTTTGAATAAACCTTTGGAATTCTGAACGCATAATATCATATTGTCCATAAAACTGTTGCACAGGTTTACATGAAAATTTAATAATTTCGTTTAGTTCAATAGACATTGTCGCTGTGAATAATGTGAAATATGTCACTGGATATGATTTAAGTTGGTTTTCAAAAGCATCATATTGTAAGAAACTTTGATCAATAAAACCTTTACCACTTTCAATCAAATTTTGCATAAACTCATCCGCTTCTGAAATAAGTGACGTTTCAGTTTCTTTAATTCTGTTATATTCATCTACTGCTACAATTGCGTCATCTTTAAAGTAATCGATAATTGTAGTAGGCTGTTGATACATAAAAGCGACAAGACGGCGTAGTACTTGATGATCAAACATAGATGATTCGAACAACTGAAAGCTTTCATATGTTTCTTTTAATTCATTACGGACCGATTTATCAATTTTTGGTCTTGTATATTCATACGCTTCTTTGAGTTTTTGCTTTGTATGCTTAAGCACATCTTCTGTAATTATATAATCGCTCGCAGTAGTGATGTTTATTTCTTCAACATTTCCCTCTGATCTTTGCGTTTCTACATCAAAGTCACGGATTGAATCTACTTCTGTATCAAAAAGTTCAATTCGAACTGGACTGCCAATTAGTGGATATATATCAATAATACCGCCTCTTAAGGAAAACTCACCTATATGAGAAACAACACTTTCTCTACGATATCCCATATTAACTAACTTATTTAAAAAGTCATCAATATCTATATCGTCCCCTACACTTAATGTTAATTGATGTGATTTCCACATTTCTACTGGAGTCAACCATTTCTTCAGCCCGTTAAGCGGAACGATAAATAAACCTCTCTTTTCTTGAGCAAGCGCCGTTAATGTGCGCACGCGCTCACTCATAAATTGAGGGCTTTGTGTTGAAAATTCTTCTGTCATAATATCTTGCATTGGGTACTTGTAAATATCCTGCTCTTCAACAAACTGTATTAAATCACTTTCTAATTTATCTGCTTGATAAAGATTGTTTGTTACAATTAATAATTGTTTAGAACTATTTAAATATTTTTCGGCGATAATCGTTGCTTTAGCGGCACCCGATAAGCCAGTAACCAATACTTGCTCTTTTCCAAATACTTCATTTAATTCCTGATAACGTTTATCTTCATTTATATATTCTGTAATTATTGATTTCAATTGATTTCACCATTATATTCATTCATCACGCGATCAAACCGATCACTTTCTATGTAGGCTTCAATTGCACGTGCAGAATGTTCTATTACTTTATTCATTGTTTCCATTTCTTGTTTCGAGAATTTTTGCAATACATAATCTACGATAGACATCCCATTTGAAGGTCTGTCTACACCAATTCTAATACGTTTAAATTGATCTGTGCCTAACACTTGGATAATAGATTTCATACCATTATGTCCGCCAGCACTTCCTTTTTGTCTTAAACGGATTTCACCTTGTGGCAAGTCTAAATCATCATATAAAACGACTAAATCATCAATACCTATGTCATAGTATTTCATTAATGGGCCTACTGCCTCACCAGATAAATTCATCATCGTCATTGGTTCAATAAACATTACTTTTTCGCCTGCAAATCGTTCTATTGTATAAGCACCTTTAAACTTCTGTTTATCTAAAGTAAATTTATTTTGCTCTAACATATAGTCAATTACTTCAAATCCAATATTATGTTTTGTTTGTTCGAAGCGTTTACCGATATTGCCTAAACCTACAATACACTTCATTATGTTACCTCCAATAGTTGTCTTTCTTTATCTAATTTATATTCGAGTTCTATTATTTATTATTCTTATCATTTTTTGTCGTATCATTCACTATAATAACATAAAAAAGCACCTGCTTAACGTATTAAGCACGGTGCTTTTTATAAGATATGATAACGCTAACTTAATCAGCGTAATGATGGTAAAGTAATTACAAGCTTTATCAGCTTATTATTTTCCTTCACTTTCATCTTCATCGTCTTTTTCTTCGCCAACAACAGCTGGTTCTTCAGTTTCTGAATCGCCTTCCATTGCTTCGATTTCTTCTTCAGTAGGTTCTTCTGTTGGAGCAACTACTGTTACAACTGAATCAGTTACTTCGTTTTCGATAGTGAATTCACCTGAAATTTTGATATCTTCTACTGAAAGTGTATCATTAATTTCTAATTCAGTGATATCTACTTCGATTACTTCAGGAATATTGTCTGGAGTAGCAGTAACTTCAAGGTTGAATAATGGTTGTTCAACAACGCCACCTTCTTTAGATCCAACAGCTTCACCAACTAATTGAACTGGTACTTCAACAGTACGTTCTTCAGTCATATTGATAGCTAAGAAATCAATGTGAGTGATTTGGTTTTTAAGTGGGTCGAATTGGTAGTCAGAAACCATTACTTTAATAGTTTTAGAACCTACGCCTAATTCGATAACACCGTTACGTCCAACTTCACGGATAACTTTGATAAATTCTACTTCATCTACTTTAACTGAAGTATTTTTAGTACCATAACCGTATACGATTGCAGGTACTTTACCAGTATTTCTTAATTTTTTAAGGTCTGAACGAGTTTGTTTACCTTGACGAATAATTGACTTTAATGAAGCCATATTATTTCCACCTTTCATATTTTGTTCTTATATTTCATAATAAGAACCCCTTCACTTACCCATCAACATCATGTTGCTTGCAAGTGTTTATTAAGTCGTGAAATCACGAACGGAACAATTATATATCTATTTTACCAATTAGTCAAATAGTACACTAACAGATTCGCGTTCATATACACGGATAATTGCTTGTGCTAGTAAACCTGCTACAGATAATTCTTTCGTATTAGATGGTTTTCGGCTTTCATCTAATTGAATTGAATTCGTAACTACAAGCTCTTTTATTGCTGAATTTTCAATGCGTTCTTTTGCAGGGCCCGATAAAACAGGGTGTGTACAACATGCATAAACATCTTTAGCACCTTTATCTTTTAAGGCTTGTGCAGCTAAAGTAATCGTACCAGCTGTATCAATAATATCGTCTATTATAATAGCTGTACGACCATCGATTTCACCTACGATATTCATCACTTCAGCAACATTAGGTTTTGGACGACGCTTATCTATAATGGCAATTGGTGTTTTCAATATATCTGCAAGTTTACGTGCTCTTGTTACCCCACCGTGGTCAGGTGAAACAACAACACATTCTTCAAGATCAATATCTGTCTGATTATTAAAATATTCAGCTAAGATTGGAACACCCATTAAGTGGTCAATTGGCATATCGAAGAATCCTTGGATTTGTGGCGCATGTAAATCAAGTGCAATCATACGATCTGCGCCTGCTGTTTCAATTAAGTTCGCTACAAGTTTTGCTGTAATTGGTTCACGGCTACGTGCTTTTCTATCTTGGCGTGCATAGCCATAATATGGAACAACTATATTAATATTCGCTGCTGATGCACGTCTACAAGCATCAACCATGATTAACAATTCCATTAAATGTAAATTCACTGGATTTGATGTTGGTTGAATAATAAATACATCACAACCACGAATACTTTCTTCTATATTGATTTGAATTTCTCCATCGCTGAAACGTTTTACCGAACATTTACCTAGCTCAATTCCAACTTGGTCTGCAACTTCTTGGGCTAATGGTTCATTACCCTTTAAAGAAAATATTTTCAAAGCAGAATTCTTATACTCATTGTTTAACATTTATAGTCCTCCAATTAATTCTTTCAATTCGTTTTCATTTGTAGACAAAACAAAACTTAAAGCGTTCAGCAACATAATCACATACTCTGGTTAACTTTCATACAATTACATTGATTTTAACAGTTTAAGCACGCTTGTCTAAATATATGCCTTTATTTTTTCAAATAACCCTCTTTGGTTGTTTGTCTAGCCCTAGCTAATGCCAAACTGTCTTGTGGGACATTATCCGTGATTGTGGAACCTGCCGCTATAAAGGAACGGTCTCCTAATGTTATTGGTGCAACGAGATTTGTATTACAACCAATAAATGAATCATTACCAATAATCGTTTTAAATTTATTGATGCCATCATAGTTCACAGTAATTGAACCGCAGCCAACATTTGTTCTTTCACCAATTTCAGCATCACCTATATAACTTAAGTGAGGTAATTTAGCGCCTGTTTTAACAACAGATTTTTTAACTTCAACAAAGTTACCTACTTTAACTTTTTCGCCTAAGTCCGCACCAGGACGTAGCTGTGCAAACGGTCCAATTTTAGCATGATTGCCAACAATCGCTTCATTAATAACAGATTGTTTAATTGTGACATTTGATCCTATTTTACTGTTAGTTATTTCAGTATATTGTCCAACGATTGTATCTTCTCCAATTACAGTGTTGCCAGCAATTTTCACCCCTGGCTCAATGACTGTATCTTCTCCTATGATAACATCAGCACCTATATATGTAGTTGCTGGGTCAACAATCGTCACGCCGTTTCTCATGTGATGTTCATTAGTGCGTTTCTTAAAAGCTTTTTCAGCTTCACTCAACATCACTCTATCATTAACGCCCATAATTTCTTCAAAATCATCTGTATGATAGATTTCAACGTTACCTTTATCTTCTAAAATTAATGAAAGTACATCAGGCAAATAATATTCTCTTTGCGCATTTTCATTTCTCACTAACTCCAACTTTTCAAATAAAACTTGGTTATCAAATGCAAAAATACCTGAACTAATTTCATTAATTTGTCGCTCTGTCTCAGATGCATCTTTTTGCTCAACAATTTTAGTTAGTCTTTGTACTGAGTCGCGCAGGATACGTCCATAACCGAATGGATTATCTGCTGTTGCTGATAAAACAGTGGCCTGTGCTTTTGTGTTCTCATGATGTTCTATCATTGATTTCAATGTTGCCGCAGTGATTAACGGTGTGTCTCCACATACTACTAACGTTGTACCTTGTTTATCTTTCAAATGTTCACTTGCCATCTTAACAGCATGTGCAGTGCCTAATTGTTCTTCTTGAAAACTGTAAAGTGATGCATCGCCCAATGTCTCTTTGACATTTTGTGCGCCATGCCCAACAATTGTAACAAGTTGTTCTACGCCAGATTGCTTAACGTTATCAACGACGTGTTCAATCATTGATTTGCCTGCTACATCATGTAGTACTTTGTATTTCTTCGATTTCATACGCGTACCTTTTCCAGCCGCAAGTACTATTGCATGTCTTTGCATGTATGTTAACCCTCCATTAAAATATACACTTCTTACTTATTATAATTTAACGCTAGTCACACTTTCAAGGCTCAAAACATCAATGTTATATAATGGAAATATTTTTATTAAAAATATTAGAAATATATAAGCATAGATTTGTCATCTTTGTTCAATTGAGTAACCGTTTTTATATTCTCAAATCACAGGGTATATACGAACGTATAATAAGAATGCTGTATTCTTACTTAGTTGTTATTATACGCATACACCCCTTTTCTAATTCTAATGTTCTGATTTTTACTACAGTAAAAATTGTATTTTACTTATAATTATAAATAATATATTTTTTGTCACCTTTACACTTTCACAATTAATTTTATTTTTTATTTCAAATTGCCTTTGCAAAATAAAAAAGATTGGATTTCCGTTTATGCGGAAATCCAATCTTTTTTATACTTAGTTTTACTTTTTTAATTTTAAGCTTCTTCTTCAGAATGATCTGATGACTGTGCATTTCTGTCAGGGATGACCTCATCAGTTTCTTCATACACTTTCATCACGGCATCTTGTATTTCTTGTCTCATTTCAGAATTTATAGGATGCGCGATATCTCGGAATTCACCGTCTGGTGTACGTTTACTTGGCATTGCGACGAATAGACCTGTGTTGCCTTCAATCACTCGTAAATCATGTACTACAAATGATTCATCTAAAGTAATTGAAACGAGCGCTTTCATTCTTCCATCTGTTTGTATTTTTCTAAGTCTTACATCTGTCACTTTCATGTAGTGAGCCCCCCTAGTATCTCTTTGTTTAGAAGCTTAACAATTTCATTAAAAATTATAAACCCTTACTTCACTTTCGCTATTAATTCGATTTCAACTTTAACATCTTTTGGCAATCTTGCCACTTCAACACAACTTCTCGCTGGTTGATGTTCATTAAAGTATTTGCCATAAACTTCATTTATATTTTGAAATTCATTCATATCAGCAATGAAAATAGTAGCTTTAATCACTGAACCTAAATCTGATCCAGCTTGGTCTAACACGACTTTTAAATTTTCTAGAACTTGTGTTGTTTGCTCTTTTACATCTTCACTGACAATTTCTCCATTTAAATTCAATGGAATTTGTCCTGAAGTGAATACAAGTCCATTTATTTCCGTTGCATGCGAGTATGGCCCTAATGCTTCGGGCGCCTTTTCCGTATTAATAACTTTCATGATGTCGAAATCGCTCCTTTAAGAAAATTTAGTTAAACTGTTGCCTTGTTCCACCTTAAATTCCTGATTGTATTCATCTACATCAGATAATCTAACTAAGGAAGTATAATCTTCAATTAATCTTTGCTTAACTTCTTTTGATTCTACTAGTACCGATACCCCTTTAACATGTGCTTTAAACTCATTCATCAAATTCATCACACCATTTATTGAACCACCGGCACGCATGAAATCATCTACGACAAGTACATTGGAATTCTCAGGTAATGTCCTCTTTGATAGAACCATTGTCTCGATTTTTCTAGAAGAACCAGATACGTAATTTATAGAAACTGTAGAACCTTCAGTCACTTTATTATCTTTACGTATAACTACTACAGGTAAATTCAGTACATTTGCAACTGAATTTGCAAGTGAAATCCCCTTAGTAGCAATTGTTACAATAGCATCTAACTCTTCATCCATATATAGTGTTGCGATTAATTTACCAACCCGATTCAATAATGTAGGATTACCCATTAAATCAGATAAAAATAAGTAACCACCTGGCAGTAAGCGTTCTTTTTCTTGTAAATGTTCTATCACTTCATCAATCACTTCTGTCGCTTCTGCTTTACTCATCTCAGGTTTATAAGTAACGCCACCGCTAGCACCTGCAGTAGTAATCACTGTCCCAAGTTTTTCTTTTTGAAAAGTTGTTTTAATAATTTGAACATCTTCACTAATGGAAGACTTTGCTTGCTTAAATTTTTGTACAAAATACGTTAACGGTATCAACTTATTCGGATTGTTCATTAAATATTGAGTCATATAAACAATTCGTTCACTTCTTTTATAGCGCATTCGATTCATCCCTTCTCAATTAGCCTAATAATCTTACAATGTGTACTTCATTACAACAACCGTTAACAGCATTGTATACGTGCTTTGCTTGTCGTTCTTTTCGTGTTAATCCATAAACAGTAGGACCACTACCACTCATAACAGCGCCGTCTGCTCCGTTCTCTAACATATTAGCCTTTATTTTCAAAATTTCTGTATGCATCTTACCCGAGACAGGTTCCAATCGGTTCGACAGACTCTTACATAATAGGTCATAATCCTCTGCAATTAAGGCCGCTTCACATGCTTTAGTATGTACATTATAAGGTTGTTTTAAATCCAGTTTTTTAAATATATCAGGTGAAGATATACCTAAATCAGGTTTAGCTACTACCACCCATGCAGAAGGTGGCTTATCTAAAAATTTAATGATTTCACCTTTTCCTTTACATAATGCAGTTTTTCCTAAAATACAAAATGGAATATCTGTTCCAATCTGTATTCCCAACTCACATAGTTCTTTAAGCGGTCGATTTAAATTATATAATCGATTCATCCCTCTCATTGTTGCTGCAGCATCAGTAGACCCACCTGCCAAACCAGCTGAGACAGGAATATTTTTATCTATAGTAATAGTTATACCTTGCTTCAAATTATAGGTCTTTTTCATTAATTCTGCAGCCTTATACGCTAAATTTTTGTTATCGGAGGGAACATAGGATTGTTCTACGTCAACAATTATCTTTTTGTCTTTACGTAGTTCAAATGACAATCTATCATTCAAATCAATTGTCGTCATTATCATTTCAACTTCATGAAAACCATCATCTCGTTTAAAGAGTGTGTCCAACGTTAAATTTATCTTCGCTGGTGCCGTTTCATATATCATATTCCCACCCTCTTCCAATTCGATATGGTAATAAAATGATTTTAACATATTGTTAACATTGCGTTGTTAGTTTTTTTAAAACTTAACACTTTCTATTGCTACTTTATTAGTAAAAATCATTAAATAGCGTTGACTAAAATTAAAAATATATTTCTTAACTTACTATTTTACAATATTGTTTATTATAGATAAAACTATTACCTACTCTTAAATGCAATAATATTAATATAACAAAAAAGGTATGTTAGCGTCATTACACCAACATACCTATCATTTAAATTCGTTCTCATATTAACATTTAAATTGAAATGTAAGGCATCATCATGTGCCCAATTTAATTTAAATTTATTTTATTTTAGTGTGCAATTGCTTCTTGATGATTATCACCTTCAAAAGAAACTTGTACGTTTTCAGTTAAAACATCAGTGTATGTATAGGATACACGTTCAAAATTATAAATCTCTTGATCTAGTTCAACAATAAAAACAGAAGGGTATGTCTCTTTTAAAACACCACTACGTTCAATTGTTTTTTTACGTCCACCATTCGCTTTAAGTACAATTCTGTTCCCTAATTGACAATCAAGTGAATTTTTGATGTCTCCAATAGATTTTGGCATATTGCTCCACCTCGCTACAAGTTGTATAATAACACATTTTGAGGGTTTTTGTCAAATAAAATCTCAATTTTAGCAAGGTAAAGCGCACTTGTCAATAATTTAAAATTCTAATTCTGGGAAATTTTTCAATTCATTGTATAAATGTGCAAATTCTTTTATTGAAAGCGTTTCTCCTCGCCTTCTCGGATCTATATCACTGGCTTCTAACCAATCGAGTATCATTTGTTTATTAGCTTTGCCATTTACAAATAAACTTTGATAATTATTATTAATTGTCTTACGTCTTTGACCAAACGCTCCTTTTGTCATTTTGAAAAATTTATCTTCATCATCTACAGTAACAATCGGTGTGTCGCGCTTCATTAATTTAACTACAATAGAATCTACATTCGGTGGTGGTAAGAATACAGCTTTAGGTACAGTTAGCACTTTACTCGTTTCTGTATAATATTGTGCCACAATTGATAATGAACCATACGCTTTTGTGCCGACTTGTGCATTAAGACGTTCTCCTACTTCTTTTTGCATCATAACTACATAACCATCAATTGGTAATGATTGTTGCATTAAATTTAATAAAATAGGTGTTGTAATGTAATATGGTAAGTTAGCTACTACCATTATTTTCTTACATTCAGAAAAATGTTCAGCAACATAATGCGCAATATCTGCTTTAAGTATATCCTCATTTATTATAGTCACATTATCATATGGTCCCATTGTATCTTCAAGTACAGGCATTAGACGTTGATCAATTTCAAAGGCAACCACTTTTTTAGCATTTTTAGCCAATTGTTCCGTTAATGAACCCATACCAGGTCCTATTTCTATTATGCCTGTATGCGCATCAATATCACTGGCCTCAATGATATTATGAATAATATTCACATCAATTAAAAAATTCTGTCCCAAACTCTTTTTGAAATTAAATCCATACTGATTAAGTAATGCTTTGGTTCGCGTTGGTGTTGCAATATCTTTATATTCCATTTAACTTTCACTTCCCTCATTATCACTTAATGCATTTCTAACATCTGTTTCTGTATAACCAAATGCATTTAGTTTATTCAACAACTGTTTACCATTAGAATGACCAATATGCAATTTACGGCCTAACAGTTCCCTTTTTTTACGTGCATCTTTACCAACGAGCAAGCCTAAATCAATCAACACGTCTTTACTTATTGATTCGTGCCCTTCTTCAAAAGGCGTACTTACATTCATCAATGCTTCTTTAATATCATCAATATTAGCATGTTCTACACCTATTTTTCCGCGTTTGTTTTTAGCCTTATCGCGGTCAATATAGGCATGTTTAACACCCGGAATGTATTTTTGAATTGTATTCCTTATTTTATCACCTGGGAAATCTGGATCAGTAAGTACAATGACCCCTCTAGTTTCAAATGCCCGTGCAATAACCTCTAAAGTTGCCTGATTGATAGCACTACCATTTGTCTCAATCGTATCACATTCAACCGCTCTTTTTACTCGTTCTGTATCGTCTCTACCTTCAACTACAATAAATTCATTTATCTTCATTTATTGTTACACCTTTCATTACTCACTTCGGTTTAGATAAAAATAAAAAAGGTATCGGCGTAAATTATGATGACTACTTAGCCTATATTTTATCAACTAAGCCTTATCTCAGACCGATACCTTTTGTAATATTTTATGCTTTTAAATTAAACAATCGTTCTGCATTTTCAGTTGTTTGTTTACACACTTCTTCATAACTCACACCACGTAATTCAGCAATTTCTTCAGCAACTAGTGTTACACGTGCTGGCTCATTACGCTTACCTCTATAAGGGTGTGGCGATAGAAATGGCGCATCTGTTTCAACTAACAATCTATCAAACGGTACATGCTTTGCAACTTCTTTAGGTTGTTTCGCATTTTTAAATGTTACAGGACCACCTAAAGAAACATAAAAGTTCAATTTATTAATGACATCATCCGCAATTTCAGGAGAAGCACTAAAGCTATGCATAATACCGCCAATATCTTCTGCATGCTCTTCTTTCAAAATATCTATACAATCTTGAGTTGCTTCTCTATTATGAATGATAATTGGCAGATTAACACGTTTTGCCAAGGCTATTTGCTTTCTAAATAACGCTTGCTGAATATCTTTAGGTGATTTATCCCAGTGATAATCCAAACCTGTTTCACCGATACCAATCACTTTAGGATGCGCCGCAAGTGATTCAATCCATTCTAATCGTTCTTCTGTACAATCAATCGCATCAACAGGGTGCCATCCAATGATACCGTAAATAAATTCATATTGGTCAATGAGTTCCATTGTACGCTCAACTGTAGGTGTATCAAAACCAACTACAAACATGCGATCTACACCATTTTCTTTAGCACGTTCAATAACCGCTTCTAAATCTTCGTCGTATTGATCTGCATTTAAATGAACATGTGTATCGATTAGCATCTTTTAACCGCTCCTTAATTTGTGGTTATTTAATTACTGATCCATTTGGAATCGCGTTTGGTAAGCTAACAAGTGTTAACACACCATCTTTTTCAGCTGATAAAATCATACCTTCTGATTTTCTACCCATTAATTTAGCAGGTTTTAAGTTAGTCACAACAGCAACCTTCTTACCTATAATATCTTCAGGTTGATAGTATTGTGCGATTCCTGAAACAATCTGACGCTGTTCGTTATCTAAATCTACTTGAATTTTCAATAACTTATCAGATTTCTTCACTTGTTCAGCATCAATAATTGTTGCAGCTTTAATTTCTACTTTGTCAAAATCTTTAATATCAATTTGAGCTTTTGCTGGGATTTCTTCTTCTACCTCTTCTTCTTCTTTCTTTTCAGGTTGCATTGATTCTTTTATATAGTCAATTTCAACCGCGCTATCTAGACGTGGGAAGATAGGTTGTGGTTTATCACTCACCATAATCGGTTCAGTTAGAGCACCATATGTTTCAATACTTTCAAGTTCAAACAGCTCTGGTGTATTTATATTCAACTGTGTAAAGATTTGTTTTGGTGCATGTGTAAGGAATGGTCTTAGTAACACTGCAATAATACGAATATTCTCTACTAAGTGAGCCATGACATTGCCAAGCATTTCTTTTTGTTCTTCATCTTTAGCTAATACCCATGGTGATGTTTCATCAATATATTTATTCGTACGACTAATGAATTTCCATATTGTTGAAAGTGCTACTGAAAATTGTAAATCATCCATATTTTCATGGAATGTCTTCACAGTATCTAGTGCCATTTGCTCCATATCTTTATCTAATTCATGTTTAGAACTTTGATATGCAGGTAATTCACCGTCAAAATATTTATTAATCATTGAAATCGTACGATTCACTAAGTTCCCTAGATCATTTGCTAAATCATAATTTGTACGTTCCACAAATCCTTCAGGAGTAAATACACCATCAGAGCCAAATGGTAATTCACGCATTAAGTAATAACGTGTAGCATCTAAGCCATAACGATCAATGAGTACATTAGGGTCTACAACATTCCCTTTAGATTTACTCATTTTACCATCTTTCATAAGTATCCAACCATGTGCGAACACTTTTTTAGGTAACGGTATATCTAATGCCATTAATAAAATTGGCCATATAATAGAATGGAAACGCACGATTTCCTTAGCCATTATATGAATATCTGCCGGCCAATATTTTTTAAATAAACTATCATCATCAGATAGATAACCTAATGAAGAAATATAGTTTACAAGTGCATCAATCCAAACGTAAACAACGTGTTTTGGATTCGATTTAACATGAATCCCCCAATCAAATGACGTACGTGACACTGCTAAATCTTCAAGGCCAGGTTTAATAAAATTATTAATCATTTCATTTTTACGTGAAGGTGGCTGAATAAATTCAGGATTTTCGTCGTAAAATTCTAATAAACGGTCTGTATATTTAGATAAATTAAAGAAGTAACTTTCTTCTTTAACCAATTCCACTTCATGACCAGAATCTGGACTTTTACCTCCAACGATTTCTCCATTTTCGAAAACTGGATCAACTAATTGTGTTTCTGTGTAATATGTTTCGTCTGGTACTGAATACCAACCCTCATATTCACCAAGATAAATATCATTTTGAGCTAATAAACGTTCAAAAATTTGTTGGACAACCTCTTTATGACGTGCTTCCGTAGTACGAATAAAATCATCATTTGAAATTTCTAATTTTTTCCATAAATCTTTAATACCAGCAATCATTTCATCTAAATATTCTAATTCTGATTTTCCAGCTTTATGTGCTTTTTCTTGTATTTTTTGCCCATGTTCATCCGTACCTGTTAAATAACGAACATCATAGCCTTGCATTCTTTTATAACGTGCGATTACATCACCAGCTGTTGTTGTATAAGCATGACCGATATGTAAATTCCCACTTGGATAATATATTGGTGTAGTGATATAAAAAGTTTCTTTCGCCATCAATGTTCCTCCTCGATTCTTACACTATAAATATATCTAAATTCATTTTTGTTTTCAATGAAGCAGATGTGTATTTCTATTCCGATTTATATGTTAATCATCATAAAAATTCTTTGGATAGCATACTAGTCATATCCAGCGTTTTTAAGTTTTAATTTTGCTATAATTTAAATATGATTAATAATCTCTATCTTATCTACATTACCATAAATCACGCATGTTATGGGAGTTTTTCAACTCTTTTTTCTTGATTAAATTCGAATTTGTGGTTTGTCCTTTTACTTAGATCTATTAATTAGTAAATCAAACTATCTATGATTTGAGCCTCCACAACATACTTAAACTTCATGATAGATGTCATAAACTTCCCTTGTCTTCATTTGGCGTAATTCTGCTACCTGTTTAATCGCCGCTTTCGGTTTCATACCTTGATTTATATGATAATCAACATGTGCTTTGAGTGACATGTCTTCAAACCAAGCTGTATCTTCGATTGGTTCTGCGCTTTCAATAATTACTACAAACTCACCTTTAGTTGGAATATTTCCGTTATTAAGACGATCTAGCACATTTCCTACATAGTCAGTAACAATTTGTTCGAATTTTTTTGTCAACTCTCTCCCTACAGACACTTTACGTTCTCTATCAACCTTTTGAATCGTTTTAATTGTATCTTTTACACGATGTGGCGACTCGTAAATAATTAATGTGCTATTTTCATACATACGTTGTTCCAAATATGATTGTTTTTGTTTGTCTTTTCGTGGTAAAAAGCCTAAAAACGTGTAAGTAAAGGAAGGTAATCCACTTGCCATTAGTGCAGTTAAACCTGCGTTTGGCCCGGGTATAGTTTCTACTCTTATACCGTTTTCTCTAGCTGCAACAACAAGTTCATATCCAGGGTCACTGATTAATGGCAAACCTGCATCTGATACTAATGCTATCTCAATACCTTGTTGCAATTGTTCAATAAGATAATCTGTTTGCTGTTCTTTATTATGATCATGGTAAGATTTGAGTGGTGCTTGTATTTCATAATGTGCACATAATTTTTTGGTCACTCGCGTATCTTCACATGCAATCAAATCTACGGTTTTTAAAGTATCAACAGCGCGATATGTAATATCCGCCAAATTACCAATAGGCGTTCCTACTAAATATAATATCGACATAACCTAATCCTCACTTATTAATTCTAATTTTTGTTGACGTGTATATGTTTTAATTTCATACTCACGTTTCAATGCTTCAGACTTTGTAGCGAACATTTCTTGATAAACGAGTTGTACCGGACGTCTTATTTTCGTATATTTAGCGCCTTGTCCATTATTATGTTTAGCTACTCGCTGTGTAACATCTTTTGCATAACCCGTATATAAACTACCATCTTTACATTTAACTATATAAATATAATGTTTATCCATAATATATTTCTCTCATTTCCTCGGTGTAACTGCCATCATTATTATAAATATAAAATGGTGGCTGTATGTCTAAACCTTGGTTACCACTTTTTCTACCTTCCACGACTATTGTTTGTGCCACTTTGTCTTGTTTACTATACACAAAATAAAGTTTTTTAGGCTCAATTTGATATGCTCTCATGTAACTTAAGACATCCATAAGACGTTCAGCTCTATGAACCATTACCATACGTCCACCTTGCTTTAATAAATGTCTCGCTGCTAAACAACAATCTTCTAATGTACACATTATCTCATGCCTAGCTATTTTATGCGCATCTTTTTGATGTTGATGTTGTTGATTGACTTTAAAGTAAGGTGGATTACAAGTAACAAGGCTATATTGTGAAGGCATAAATTGGTGATATGTGTCCTTTAAATCCATATGATACATGTGGATTCTATCTTCTAATTGATTATATGCCACACTTCTTTGTGCCATATCAACTAGTTGTTGCTGAATCTCTATACCATCTATATGTTGTTGCCCTTTATCTGAAAGTAATAGAGGGATAACTCCATTCCCTGAACACAAATCCATAATCGTATCTTGCTTTTTAACTTTTGTAAAATGCGCGAGTAATAGTGCATCTGTAGAAAAAGAAAACACTTCATCATTTTGTATAATTCTTAAGTTTTCTTTTGTTAAATAATCTAATCTTTCATCTTCTAAAAGCATCTTTCTAACCTCCAAAAAAGAGGATAAGGTAACGATGCTTAATAATCAAGCCTATCGTTACTGCTCATCCTCAATTACATATGATTACTATTGATTTTGTTCTGTATCAACTTTTATTCAGTTAATACTTCGAGACAGAATAAGCAATCATCGCCTTTTCTATGTTTCCCAAATAATTCACCATTACAAATATGGAACCCCTCTTTATAAAGCATAGCCAAATTATCTTTACTGCGAAGTGGTTGTTTAACAGGGGTTTTCTTACCTTGTACTACATTTTTAGATTGTTCTTCTTTATCTATCAATGTTTTTAGATTCTCATTCTCGATTTGTAAGGCGACATTTTCTTCAATTAATTCAACCGTAAGGTTTTTCAAATTAACCATATCAGTATTGATTTGATTAATATTTGATTCTAAATTTGCTAATTTTTCAAATATGTCGCTACGATTCAATGTTATTTTGGCCTCCTAATTTAATGTTTCTAATTCTTCCATTTTATATTCAAGTGGCTGTTCAAGCCCTTCCACTTTTACTTGCATAGAAATATCTAAGATGTTTAGGCCAATTACTTTACCATTACCTTCTGGCGTTTTAATAGCTTCTCCTACATCAGGTAATTGGGCACGCGCCTCTTCATAATAGTCATTTTCATATTTAAGACAACACATTAAACGACCGCAAGCCCCTGAAATTTTAGTAGGATTAAGTGATAAATTTTGATCTTTTGCCATTTTTATAGATACTGGTTCAAAGTCACCTAAAAACGTAGCACAGCATAAAGAACGTCCACACGGTCCAATACCACCAAGTAATTTTGCTTCATCTCTAACACCTATTTGTCTTAACTCAATACGTGTTTTTAGTTTTTGAGCTAGAACTTTTACTAATTTTCTAAAATCAACGCGTTCATCCGATGTAAAGTTAAAAATTACTTTTGATTTATCTAATGTAAATTCACAATTTACTAATCTCATTTCTAAACTCTGTTGTTGAATCGTATTTTTGCATAATGCCATTGCCTCTTCAGCATCTTTTTCATTTTGCTCATATCGACTTAAATCCTCATCTGTTGCATGACGGACGATTTCTTTTAAAGGTAGCGTTACATCTTCATCTGCAACATCTAACGGAGCATATTTTACACGCCCCATCTCTAATCCTCTTTTAGACTCAACTACCACCCAATCATCTACATTTAAATCGAAATCTTTTGGCGAATAGTATTCCATTTTCCCCGATTTTTGAAAATCAATTCCTACTACATTTTGCATGTTTAACTCACCCCTTTTATCACAATCTGTTCAAATACTAATGTCGGATTAACATTTTGGTTTAATTTTTTATGTGCTTCTGTTATTTGATCATACATCAAAATAATTTGATTATATGTTAATTTTTCAGAAAATACTTTTACTTCTTCATGCAAATCACGATATATAATATCATCATCCATTCCTACTTTAGCATGCATAACATCTTCAAAGAAACCATTAACTGCGGCTAATGTAACTAACTGTAAACGACGATTTTTAGCATGTTTTAATAAATCGACAATCGCTATCAATGCCATTGAACGATTTGTTAACAACAATTGGCACCATTTTATAATACTTTTACGCAATGCCATCAAGTCTGCCTCTTCGTTTATCGCTACTGCAGTTTCAATTTGGGTTGTATATGTACTGAGCAATTCTGCTACAGGACGCGAAATTTCGCGTTCGATTAATCTTTCTATAAAGATAGACTTATCTATTGGCTTAAAATATACATGCTGACATCTAGAATGAATAGTATCTAAAATTTGTTCTGGTTTTGTTGTTAATAAGATGGCTATCGTATTATCAGGTGGCTCTTCTAAAAATTTTAAAATACTATTTTCACCTTGAACGGTTAACTTCTCAAAAGATTCAATAATATAAACTTTATAGTCACCTTCGATAGGTAGTTGATTCATATGATGTACTAATTGTTCTACTTGGTCTTTTTTAATCGTAGTTTCTTCGGAAGATATATACATAAAATCTGGATGATTAAATGTTTCTACTTTTAACTGACATTGATTGTCTTGCCCACATAGTATTAATTTCGTGAAATCAATTGCGACTTGCTGCATGGATTGTCCATCATCGCCCTCAAATAAATAAGCGTGCGACAGTTTACTTGATTGATATGCTTTTGTCAGTCTTTCTAACTCATCCATCATAAAGTTACTCCTTTATATAAAAAGGCTGCTTATACATAGTAACCTTACAAAGCACATTACTTAAGCTCATGACAATTTAATCTTAAGTGGAAATGTAATTTGAAAGGCCACTATATATAGCAACCATGATTCTAAAATTGATGGAAAGCATCAACTGGCATTACAAATACCGTTGCTCCTCCAACCTCTACTTCAACCGGATATGGAATATAAGAATCTGCACTGCCACCCATTGGTGTTATAGGTGATACAAGTTGCTCTCTATTACCACAAGTGTCATTAATAACTTTTAGCATTTCATCAACTCGGTCATCTTCAACACCAGATAAAAACGTTGTATTACCTGCTCTTAAAAAACCACCTGTTGTTGCAAGTTTCGTTGCTCTAAAGTTATGTTTAACAAGTTTATCTGAAAGTTCTTGACTATCCTGATCTTGTACGATTGCTATAATCATTTTCATATTAAACACCTCTTCCCAGTATTATATCATAATTTTTCTAAGTATTTGATGATAGATTCATACGTTGCGTTAACTACTTTTTCTACACTCTGATTTGCATCTATTACCATAAAGCGTTCAGACTCATTATGAATAATTTCTTTATAACCTTCAACTACTTTTTCATGAAATTTTACATCTTCTTGATCTAAACGATTTTGATTTCGTTGATTTTTTAAGATTCTTTCCCTTCCAACTTCTACGCTGACATCAAGATATATCGTAATATCTGGATACAAACCATTAATAGCAAATTCATTAATAGATTTCACTTCTTCTATTCCTATTCCCCGAGCATAGCCTTGATATGCTAAAGAACTATCAATATATCTATCACATAATACTAATTTACCACTATTTAATGATGGAATCACCTTACCTACGAGATGTTCACGTCTAGAAGCAGCAAATAATAATGCTTCTGTTCGATCATCCATATCATCTCCTTCAAGCAATACTTCACGAATTTGCTCTCCAGTTTTCACACCACCTGGCTCTCTGGTGAGAACAACTTCATATTCATTTTCTAATTTTTTTGCTACTTGCTGTATGACAGTAGTTTTCCCTGAACCTTCAGGACCTTCAAAAGTTATAAAAGCTGACATTTTATTCATCCTTAATTTCAATTTTATGTTTTTTAATTCCTTCTACTCTTATATGGTGTTCACACCAATAATTCATTAATTTTATCATATTTTCTGTTATTATTTCTCCTTTTAGCATTACTGGTATACCTGGTGGATAAGGTACAATATTCACTGCTAAAATTTGGTTTTCAGCTTCATTTATATCTATACTTTTAACTTTAGCTATTTCATCAGGCCGATAAAAACCACACATGTCATAATCAGGAATATCATAATCTATGTTATTAAACCTTTTTTCTATTTTTATTTGTTTTATTCTGTCGATTAAGTCTTCAAATGGATATTTATCGCCTTCATGCCACAGAGGTAAGACGAATAGCACTTGATATTCATCTGCTAGTTCTACATAAATATCTTTGTCTTCAAAGAACTGTTGTAATTCAATACCTGAATAGCCCATGCATTGTATATTCAACTTCAATGGATCATTTACTTCAACTATATGCATGCCTATAGACTCAATAGCGTGAATACATTTCTTTCTTTTTTCAAAAAACAAGTTAGTATTATAATTTTCATAAAAATCATGCGCTAACTCTAAACTATTCATAAGAAGATACGAAGGACTTGAAGATTGAAAATAAGTTAAGTACTTCAAGACTTTTTCACGCTGTGGCGCATTTTTATGAATAAATATTATTGAACTCATTGTTAGTGACGGCAGTGTTTTATGATATGACTGCACAACATAATCTGCTCCTAAATTCAACGAAGACTTTGGGAAACCTGGTAAATCAAAGTGTGCACCATGCGCTTCGTCTATTAACGTAGGTATTTGATGAACCTTTGTATACTTTAGTATCTCTTCAACATCAAAACATTCCCCATAATAGTTAGGATATGTAAGAACTAATAGCTTCGTATCATTCAATTGTTGGAACAGTGCGTTTTTCTGAGGGCCTAAATATTGTTTTGTTTTTATACTCATATCCATACCCAATAATCGACATGGTTCATGAACTAAATCTAAAGCATGAAAAACAGACTTATGAGCATTTCTTGCAACAACATATCGGCCTTGAATATTTGAAAAACCTTGTATTACTGATAAAATACCTGATGTTGTCCCATTGACTAAATAAAAAGCATCATAATCAGGATGCTTTTTCACATTAACCATGCTTTGTGCTATAACACCTTCAGGATGATGTAAATCATCTAAACCTGTTATTTCAGTCATATCCATTTCAAACTTTAGTTGATTAATATAACCTATTGTCGCATTTTTATGTCCCGGGACATGCATAGAAATTGGTTTTCTTTCTAATAACTTATTAAATTTTTTCTTTAATGGTAGTGACATACAACACCCACTTTTCAAACTTCAATTTTCATTATATTTTAACATATTTAAAGAACTCCTCATAAACTCATATAAATCTCGTTATTTCTTCCTTTAAAGCATCACCTCTCATTCTATTGAGTTAATAGTGGTTATACATGGACTTTTGCTCATGTCCCCCTCTGAAATCACCGATTACTTTCAGTTGAAATTAAGATTTTTGCGCATAAAAAAAAAGACCCTGTGGGGTCCTCAATTGCCTGCAAAGTTCCACTTTTAAATTCTAATTTCTAAATTTATTAAGGTAGACTCGTAAATCTCTTATCATATTATATTTCTCTATATTAGTGGGACTTATACATGAGCTTTTGCTCATGTACTCCGTCGAAAACCGACAATCACTCTCAGTTGAAGTTAAGTTCTTAGCGCATAAAAAAAGAGACCTCTCGGTCTCGGCTCATCGCATCCTAAATGCTGCCTGGCAACGTCCTACTCTTGCGGAACGTAAGTCCGACTACCATCGGCGCTAAAGAGCTTAACTTCTGTGTTCGGCATGG